>NZ_DFQV01000032.1:112000-119772 GCF_002377945.1 Psychrobacter sp. UBA3480 | reverse complement strand
TCATCGTCAGCTCTCTATTCCTGATTAGCCCCTTGATACTGACGTATCAAGGGGCTTTTCTTTGTTTGATATTTCTAGTATGTGGTCTCCAGTTCTATGTAGTAAAATAATTTTATTTGAAAAAATAAAAGACTCATCTTTTCCATTCCTTACTTAATCTACAGAATTGGTTCTAATATTTTCAGGAATTAACTATGAATATGGGTTCTCTAGGTTTATATATTACCTTTTTAGGTCTCTTAGCAGCTATTTATCAATTAAGACAAAACTTTTTACAACAGAGAACTATATTTGAGGATTCGATAAGTAAAGAGTACCGCGATATAATCCAGCGTATACCCTATAGAGCATTGATTGGTGAAGAAATTCCTTTATCTGAAGCAAGTGCTGTTCAGAATGAAGTATATAATTATATGGACTTATGCAATGAACAGATCTATTTACGTATGTCTAACCGAGTTAGTAAAAAGACTTGGAATAATTGGCAAGAGGGTATGAAAACAAACTTTGAATTAAAAGTGTTCAATGACACTTTGAATGAAGTATTCGAAAAGCTTCCTTCTAATTTTATTGAGCTACAGAGTGTTAAAGCATTGAATTTTAGTACCGACCCTAAGAAATACAAAATTTCCGACAATCTTTTGAAATGGATATTAGACTAATAAGGAAGTATGCGTGTCAATTTGGTTACTAGTTCTAATATCATTTTTGCATATTACTATTGGTGGGGCTTTCGCCTTCGGGTTTCTTTTCTACATATGTGCAGAAAATAGCCCAAGCTTAAACAAAATTGAGAATAACATTCTCTTTACCTTGTTGATTGGATATGCAGCTTCACTTGTAATCAGTGTTGGAATGGCTGTTTATTTTTACGTATTTACTACTAGCGATTTATATTACTGGTGCTTTGCTATCTCGTGGGGACTACTGATTCTACTGTTAGGTTATTGGGCATATATTTTAGCGAAATTTAATGCATTTTGAGGATATTGTTGGCATGTCTGGCCTGATTAATTACTTCTTAAAATAACTCACCTATCTCAGGTATCTCTTCAAAATCAAAACCTAACTGTTCATCTTTACGCTGTTTCATTTGTTCTATGCGCAGCTTACGTCCAGCGATAAGCCTTAGCACCTCGCGCTGCTGCTCTGTCGTCATATCATGCCATAGCTGGCGCTCAGTTCGACTACGCAGGCAACCAAAGCAATAACCCTTCTTATTGCTTTGGCAAAGACCAATACATGGATTGGCAATCTCGAACAGCTCAAACTGTTGATTCATGACTCCTCCATAATGACTACCGTCATTCCTTTGACCTGCATAAAATCACTGTACAACATTATTATGTCGCAAATACTGACTAATAGTGTGCCATTTTATTGTTATTATTTCCGTCTAGCGGGTGCTATGCTTAGCTTTGATAACCTTTATAAGATAATCATAACAAAATTAATAAGTGAGATGATACGTGAACTTGATTTATATCCATGGATTGGACAGTGATGCCAACTCGACCAAAGGGATGTTGTTAGAAAAATATTGCCAGCTTCATTATCCTGATATTAATGTGCTGCGTCCTGATTTAAATAAAACCCCTGCTCAAGTGTGTGAGCAATTACTGTCTTTAATCAAAGCACTAAATAATAGTGCAGATAGAAAATCAGCAGATAAGCAGACTGAGTTATCAAATACGGTATTAATCGGTAGCTCGCTAGGTGGGTATTTTTCTACTTTGATAAGCAATCAGATAGGTTGCCCAGTTTTATTGCTTAACCCTAGTGTCCAGCCCCATATCACTTTACAGCGTTTTTCTAATCAATCAGTATCAAGTCAAGATAACTTAAATGAGTCATCTACTAGCAAAGTCCTGCATACGACAGCGGGTGGCTGGAGTATTACGCCTGCAGATTTACAGTGGTTTGCAGATAATCAGCTGTTATCAGTAGATTATTCCGATAAAGTTGCTGTGCTATTAAAAGAAGGTGACGAGCTATTAAATTCTGAATTGTCTAAAGATTTTTATCAAGGTCATGGCGCATCGGTAATAGTGCAAGTAGGTGGCGATCATCGCTTTAGTGACTTTGATGAGCAGCTACCGATGGTGATGAATATCTTACAGAGTTTAGTACAGCCTTAAATAGACGACATTATATGACGTAAGCGATGGAGTATTAACGTTAACGTCGCTATTTTTCGTTATAATGGTT
Source organism: Psychrobacter sp. UBA3480 (assembly GCF_002377945.1). GTDB lineage: Bacteria > Pseudomonadota > Gammaproteobacteria > Pseudomonadales > Moraxellaceae > Psychrobacter. Next base: position 117,564 of record NZ_DFQV01000032.1, on the reverse strand, counting down.
TAATAGAGTTAAACGCACGCGAACAGTTAAGGATGCATTTGTGAGTCAATATAATGCGCAATCGTTAGAAGTTTTAGAAGGTCTTGAGCCAGTCCGTCGTCGTCCAGGTATGTATACCGATACCACGCGCCCGAATCATTTGGCGCAAGAGGTTATTGATAACTCAGTGGATGAAGCGTTGGCTGGTTATGCTAAAACCATCAAGGTGCAATTGCATAGTGATGGATCGTTATCTGTCGAAGATGACGGGCGCGGTATGCCAACTGATATCCACCCTGAGTTTGGTCAATCTGGTATTGAGTTGATATTAACTCGCTTACATGCAGGTGGAAAGTTTTCGACCTCTAATTATGAAGTATCAGGCGGTCTACATGGCGTGGGTATCTCTGTCGTCAATGCGCTATCAACTCGCGTCGAGGTTACGGTATGGCGTGATAGCACACAGTTTGATATGGCATTTGAGAATGGCGCACCAGTTACGCCATTAACGGAAGCAGTCAGCTCAAACAAACGCAAACGTGGCACAAGAGTACACTTTTGGGCGGATGGCAGTTTCTTCGATACGCCCAAATTTAATGTAAAACAGCTCAAGCATAATTTAAAAGCAAAGGCTGTTCTGGCCGCTGGACTTACGATCGAATTCACTGATGATATCAATGATGAAAAGGTCGTTTGGCAGTTTACGGATGGGGTAGTCGAGTATCTAAGCGAACAATTAGATGGTTTGGAAACCTTACCTGAAGCACCGTTTTATTATAATTATGATGCGAAAGCGGGCGAACGAGCTGCCATTACCTTTGCCTTGTCTTGGTTGCCTGATGGTGGCACGCCTATTCAAGAAAGCTATGTGAACCTTATTCCCACAGCTCAGGGCGGTACGCACGTCAATGGTCTGCGTACGGGCATCTTAGAGGCACTGCGTGAGTTCTGCGATATTCATAATTTGCTACCACGTAGTGTGAAACTAACCGCGGAAGACGTCTGGGACGGAGTGAACTATATCCTGTCTCTTAAGTTCTCTGAGCCGCAGTTTTCTGGACAGACCAAAGAGCGTTTATCTAGCCGTGAAGCGGCAGGCGCTGTACAGACATTGGCAAAAGATGCCTTTAGCCTATGGTTAAATCAGCATGCGGACATGGGTACACAAATCGCTGAATTGGCGATCAATAAAGCAGGTCGTCGTCTAAAGTCTGCCAAAAAAGTCGCTCGTAAAAAGATTACTCAGGGACCCGCATTGCCTGGTAAATTGGCAGACTGCCGTGGTGATTTGCGTGATGGCGCTGAGCTGTTCTTAGTAGAGGGTGACTCTGCGGGTGGTAGTGCTAAGCAAGCAAGAGATCGTCATTATCAGGCAATATTACCTCTGCGTGGCAAAATCCTAAATACATGGGAAGTATCATCAGATACGGTGCTATCAAGCCAAGAGATTCATGATATTGCCATTGCTATCGGTGTCGATCCTGCCTCTGACGATTTGTCCGAGCTGCGGTACGACAAGATATGTATCTTAGCAGATGCTGACTCTGATGGACTCCATATCGCGACATTGATCTGTGCTTTGTTTGTGAAGCATTTCCCTGCACTAGTGGATGCGGGTCATTTGTTTGTGGCCATGCCGCCATTATACCGAGTGGATGTGGGTAAAGAAGTTCACTATGCACTGGATGAGCCAGAGCTTGCACATATCTTGGCTAACGTACCGGGCAATAAAAAAGCTCAGATTACACGTTTTAAAGGGCTTGGTGAAATGAGTGCTGAGCAACTACGTGAGACAACGATGAGCCGTGATACACGCCGCTTAGTACAGTTAGATATGGATGACATGGTACTGACCAATAGCGTGATGGATATGCTATTGGCTAAGAAACGTGCCTCTGATCGCAAGTCGTGGCTTGAGAGCAAAGGTGATTTGGCCGATATTTCTTAATACTTAGCAATGAATCTAAAGAAATATGGGTGCAGAATATCGAAATAGGTCATTACTTATATTTATGGCTAAACGATCTATCACATAATAAAAGCACGCAAAATTTAGCCTAGCCACAAAGGCTTAATGGTATTATGTCAGTACCTTTCATTATATTGTGCTGTCATGATACCGAAGATTTTTAACCGTTCTAAGTCTGTTGTTTCTAAACCTGCGCGTTCCAAAGTACTCCCAAAACTTAGCAAAAAGCATTTGGGAGACAAGGTTCCAAAGCGTGGCAACAAGTTTGCGCCTGTTATTGCATCCGCGCTGTTAAAGGCGTCAGGTTGGCGTACGGTAGGCGAGATTCCAAATATCTCACAAGCTGTAGTGCTTGCTCTGCCCCATACTTCTAATGTGGATGGTATTTATGCGATTCCAAGTCTGTTTGCATTAGATATCAAAATCAGCATTATGGGCAAGCACACACTATTTAAAGTGCCTGTGTTTGCGCAATTATTAAATTGGATAGGGGTTATTCCTATCGATCGTGGTAATAAAGGCTCTGTGCTGCAAGCCAGTATAGATAAGTTCAAAACTGGTGACCCATTATTTTTGGGATTATCGCCAGAGGGTACACGGCAATATACTGAGTCGTGGAAGACAGGTTTTTATTATTTAGCGGTGGGTGCTGGTGTACCGATTTTGCCAGTAGCGATGGACTACAATACTAAAGAAATACGGTTCATGTCGCTGGTTTATCCTACAGGTGATATCGAAGCAGATTTACCAAAAATATATTCTCAATATAAAGGGGTGCTACCAAGACACCTTGAGCGTTTGTCGCAGCCACTACAAGACATCAATAATGCAGCTGAATAAGCTAAATAGTATAAATATTAGTTCAATTAGTTAAGTTAACAGAACTGACTGTATTGCGGGTACGCAGGCTAACAGTTACCTATAACTAAGTTCTAATAATTTATATTGAAAAAGCCCCTAATATGATGATATCAGGGGCTTTTTTTGAGTAATATTTGGATGTCTATCAGCTTAACAATTTAGAACTGTGGTTGGCCGTTAGAAGCACTAACACCGCCGTCGACAGGTAGGTTAACACCAGTAATCATGGAGGCGTCATCACTTGCTAAGAAGGTAATGGCAGCGGCGATGTCCTCTGGGGTTGCTAGACGTCCAAGCGGACAGCGAGCTAAGAACTTATCCGTTTTAGACTCATTGTCTTGGATAGCCGTAGTCATATCAGTTTTGGTGACGCTTGGATTAACCGCGTTGACGCGAACACCATCTGAACCATGATCTAATGCCAATGTACGGGTTAAATTGGTTACACCCGCTTTAGCAGCATTGTAAGCAGCCATATTCCAGTCACCACCCACACCTGAAAGCGATGAAATATTGACGATATTACCCTTTGATGCAATCAAGTGAGGCATAGCAGCTTGAGAGACATAGAAGGTTCCGTTTAGATTCACATCGATAGCAGAGCGCCAATCATCAGCAGACAATTCTGTGATTTTACCTTGAGTTGCTTTGCCAGCATTGTTGACCAAGATATCAATTTTGCCAAATTTGTCGATAGCGCGCTCAACCATCTCTTGTACTTGGCTTTGAACGCTAATGTCGCATGTAATAATGAGATAATTGTCAGTATGAATCCAAGTACGATCTTGTGGCAACTCTTTGGCAGTTTCTTCTAGTGTTGCTGCCGTACGTCCTACTAAAACCACACTAGCGCCTTCCTCGGCAAAGCGAATAGCAGTTGCACGGCCAATACCAGAGCCTGCACCCGTTACAACGACGGTCTTTTCTTTAAAACGCTTCATAATGTTTAATCCTTATTATTATATAATAGTCATTAAAAATTCGATGATTAAAATTTCAATGACTACGGTTTCGATAAATACAACTAAGTACAGTTTGTCATCCATAAACTTGCACGCAAGCAATACTGCTTTGATATCATCATAACAAGTGATCGCTTTGAAAGCGACTGTCTCTGATAGTGCTTATGTAGCATAATTTTGCATCATTCAGATATTTGTAATACGCGATAATGATGTTGTTATTACGAGCTGGCATGTGCGATATTCACCATACGATAATAGAAGGTTGGAACTTGTGTCCCATTCGATTACTACTATGCCCGACTGGGGCTATCTGACGACTGAGCTAGTCAGTTATTTACAAGCAGATGCTATGGCAGTGACTCTAGCAGGTATGCATACGATTGAACATGAATACAATGCTCAGTATATCGCTCGTCACTACCAGTATCAGTTGCCACTTGGCAAGCTGCAGCTGTTGGAGCTGACACTATATCTACCCTATGATACAGAATCAGTTGATATTGAGGCTGTACGTATGACTGCGGTCAAGTCAGCACTTACATGGTACAAGTCATTATCGACTCAAAATGAAGCCAATGCTTCAATTGGTTATGAAGCTATGATCTTTGACATTCAGCTTGTCGGAGGAAGTAGCAGTCTCAATCAAGATGATAACGATGATAGTGCAAACCCTTCAAACATTGCAAACAGTGCTCTACAACGGCTTAAACACAATTTTGGGGTTCGTTACTTTTTAGAAGACTTAGTTGTCGACATGAGCGAAAGCATGCAGCAGCTGCAGGTCTTTAGCTGGGACGACTGGTACTCGATAGCAGCAGCGGTACGAACCCCTTGTGAATTATGGCGTTTCTTAGCTTATCATCTGGAGCAATTGCAGCAGTCGGCTGTAAATCATATTCCAAGTTTTGAGTCAGAAGACGCTTTGGTTGAGCGCTTCTTACAAAGTCCAGATTTATTTGCCCCTGCCATTGTAGTTGATAATGCGCTCATCAAAAATGAAGTACAAGACAAACCTAACTCAGCACTGGTCGCCATCACGCTTGCCTACAAAAACCAAAGTTCAACTGCTCAGATGTACCATCAGCATATGATACAGGCAGCCACGATATGGTCTCAGCTAAGTATGCAGATGATAGATACGTATGGTAAAAAGCATGTAGCTAATAATGAAGAGCAGACAGAAACACCGCTCGCTCACTGGCAACGACAACTGCTAGATGAGTCTTTGTTTTCACGTCACGAGCTTATCCGTACGCTATATAGACACCCTAAACAAAGCGCAGCGCTACAGAAAGATGGCTATGTCGTACATCAACATTCTTATGAGAGTTTGGGACGACATTATGTACTGGTTTTTTATAGTCAGGAGTCAAAAGGGCCTAATAGTAAAGCCGCTGTCCAACCAAAGCTAGCGAAGATCGCACAAGACGTTGCCACACGTTTGCCAATTATTGAGCTACATCATGTAGTCGTGCTTGGTATCGATTTTATCACTGAAAATAATGAGAATTTTTTCGATATTGACTTGTGGATTCAGCCAGTTGATGCGATGACTCAAAGGGAGCGCCAACTTACTAAGCAAATGCAGAAACTAAAACAACAAGAGATGAATAAGCAAAATACACCACCTGCTAGTAGCGTGGAAGATAGTAAACCTGCGAAGGCGCAAAAAGAAAAATTACCTCAAGTACAGATGAGCTTGACGATTCCAGCGCGCAAAGATAAGCAGTAGATAGACGTAGTTAGCTTTCTAGCCGTTTATTAATAAGAAGAACCACAGATTTATTAAT
>NZ_DFQV01000032.1:0-111804 GCF_002377945.1 Psychrobacter sp. UBA3480 | reverse complement strand
CGTAAATCAGTGGTAGGTGTGCTAGCAGCAGAGGGCGTGTTTTCACGAACTGAATCAGCAACTTTTTCTTGAGTTGATGAACTTGGCTGTAGCGCAGATTTTGCTTTCGCTTCAGTGCGTTCATGATCCATCTTATCCTGCATTTTACGTAAGAAGCGAGCTGCAGCTTCTTGACCACCAAGACCAAATGATAGGGCAAAGGCAACGGCTACCGCGCCTAGTGTTAGACCAAATGCTAGGTTAACGATTGAATCGGCAATACCCATCGCTTTTAGACCCATTGCTAATACTAGGCCCATGATTAATACACGTACGATGTTTGCTAGGAATTGTGAACCTTGCTCAGAACGTTCAACCACACCTGCAATGATATTGGCAAGCCAGAACCCGATGAATAGGATAATTGCGCCTAGGATGATATTTGCACCGAATGCGATAAACATCGTGATAATAGCTGAGATAGGCTCGAAACCTAACAAATCAGCAGCTGCAATAGCGGCAAATAGCATAGCGAAGAAGATAATCGCATAACCAACTAGGTCAGAGATTTTCTTATCACCCATGGTTTCTTGTAGACCAACTTTCGCAGGTAATTGATTGATTTGAGTGTTCTCAATCAGACCTTTGATGATGTTGGCAACCATACGTACAACATAGAAAGTCACTACTAGGATAGCGACTGCCATGAAGATGTTTGGCAATGCTTCCATGATTTTGTTAAGCATATTGGTCGCAGGGCGAGCAATTACTTCAATTTTTAATGCGTTTAGAGCAGCAATAATGGTTGGAATAATAACCACTAAAAATGCTAGCGAACCTGCAATGTTAGGCAAGCTATTTTGCTCACTTAAACCTGCTTTTGACGCCAATTCTTGTACATTAAAAGTAGAAACAAGATTGGTGACGATGCCGCGTACGACTTTGGCAATGATATAACCAACGACGAAGACCACACCAGCAATCAAGATATTAGGGATGAAGCTAAAGATTTTGTCTACCATATTAGTTAATGGTGCAAACAAACCATCAAGCTCTAATTGACCAAGTACCATGGTCAACACAACCAATAAGATGAACCAGTAAACCATATCAGCAATCGTGCTGCTCATTGGTTTTACACCAGCTTGTGCACTTAAACGCTCATCCATAGAGGTTTTTGCGAGTGCAGCGTTGATCGCTGTGCGTGCAACAGTAGCCACGACCCAACCGATCACACCAAGTGCGATAGCACCGATAAGATTAGGGATAAATGCCAATACTTGATTAACCATATTTGCGAATGGTGCTGAGATAGAGTTTAAGTTTAATTGGCTCAGTGCGCCTGAGATAGCAATGATGAAAATAAACCAGAAAACAATTTTGGAGATGATACCTTCAAGGTCGTAGGTCTTACCTGTTGAAGAGTTCATACGTTGATTGAGATTAACTTTAGAGAGTACGCCGCGTACCAGCGCTGCGATACCAAGGGCTACTAGCCAACCAATAACGAATATCAAAATAGCACCAATGATGGAACCGATAGGTCCACCGAGATAGCCGTTAAAAGATGTGTACATTGGGTTCATCTTATCCTCCTTGAAGCATCTTATATAACTCGCCAAAAACAATGTTCATACAGCGATTAGTGAGCAAGACATACAGATGGTTGTCATAAATAGTATTTTTAGAATCAGTTATATAGAGATATTATCGTTTTTGAGCATAAATCATTATCAGCAGTATCTCTTATTTATATTACAGTGACTTCGCTATCGATATCTGCTTATTTTTGATAAAAATTAACGCTCGGTTACTTATCTCCTTAACTAATTCAGCTTAGCTTATGTATTGATGGATTTAAAGATAGAAAGCTTTACCTGTTACTATATTTGTGTGATAACTTGTTATTATGATAGAAGATATTAACATAGACTATACATTGACCCGATAATTTCGTGCAAAGCGTGGTTCCCAAAACTAAGATTTGTTATTATAGAGGAATGTGACATCTCGCCACTATTCTTACAATTAGAGAGTACTTTATGAAAAAAATCACTACTTTAGGCGTTAGTGCACTTGCTAGCGCTATGTTGTTAGTAACAGGCTGTAGCACCAACAATGGCAATCAAGAAACAGCCGCTCAAAGCGTTTCCATTACTGAACAAAGCTCAGCTAGTGAAAAAGTAGGTTATAGCTTAGGTTTCATGATGGCAGAAGGCAATAAAGAGGCTGTCAAAGATCTAGACCTAAATACTTTTGAAAAGGGCTTCCGTGATGGCTACGAAGGCAATGAATCAGCATTGACCCAAGAGCAAATGCAACAAGTATTGATGGACTATCAAAAAGAGCAAGAAGAGCAGTTTGTTAAAGACATGGAAACTAAGGCGACAGAGAATAAAGCCGCTGGTACTGCATTCTTAGCAGAGAACGCTAAAAAAGAAGGCGTGAAGCAAACGGAGTCTGGTTTACAGTATAAAGTTATCAAAGCAGGTACTGGTAAATCACCAAAAGCAACTGACGTGGTTGAAGTAAACTACGAAGGTAAATTGCTTGATGGTACGGTATTTGATAGCTCTTATGAGCGCGGTGAGCCGATCGAGTTCCCACTAAACCAAGTAATCGCTGGCTGGACTGAAGGTCTACAGTTGATGAAAGAAGGCGGAAAATACGAGTTCTATATCCCATCAGACATCGCTTATGGCGAAGCGGGTAACGCTGGTATTGAGCCTAACAGCACCCTTATCTTTACTGTTGAGCTATTAAAAGTAAAATAAGTATCTAAAGCAAAAATTATGTAATTTAGGTATTTACCCATAAAAAAGCCTTCATATAATTATGAAGGCTTTTTTATGGGTAATATTTTATCTCAGACTGATACCGAGCTTACAAAGCAAATATCAAATTGGTGATAAATTATAGATTCTTTTGAAAGACTTTAGAGTTACGGCCATTATGGTATTTCTCTAAACGTGCTTCAGGTAAAGCGCTGGCTTCAACTTCAGCAAAGCCTTGCTCGACGAACCAATGTGCGGTACGAGTGGTCAAAACAAATAACTTGTACAAACCATGGCTACGCGCTTGCTGTTCTAGAAACGCTAGTAAATCTGCACCGCGGCTACCACTACGGTACTCAGGGCGCACGGCAACACAGGCAACTTCCGCTGACTCTGAGTCTAGCGTATGCAATGCTGCACAGCCCAAAATCATACCATCGCGCTCAATCACACTATAATTATCAATCTCTTGCTCCAAGCGCTCTCGCGAACGACTGACCAAGATGCCTTGCTCTTCTAGAGGTGACAGTAGCTCAATAAGTCCGACCACATCATCGATATTGGCACGGCGAATCTCTTCATAAGGGTCATGGCTAATCAGCGTACCAGAACCATCACGTGTGAATAGCTCTTCTAGTAATGCGCCGTTTTTGGCATACGAAATAATATGCGTGCGATGCACGCCTTGACGACAGGCCAAGCTTGCACAGTTCAAGAAATAATTGATTTCGCAATTTAAATCACGGTCACGTAAGAAGCGATCAACTTCATTAGGAATCATTTCACGTAATAAACGATCGTCGTCGTTGATACCTGCTTCTTCGCCTAAGAAGATAAGCTTATCAGCGCCAAGTGCTACGGCAGCGCTTAAGGCAACATCTTCCGCCAATAAGTTAAATACTTCGCCAGTCGCAGAGTAGCCCATCGAGCCTAGCACAACGATATGGTCATGAAGTAGATTATTTTTGATGGCTTCCACATCGATAGAACGCACTTCACCCGTCATCTGGTAATCAATACCCTCACGGATACCGTATGGGCGAGCTGTCACGAAATTACCCGATATCGCATCGATACGTGAACCATACATCGGAGAGTTGGCCAACCCCATTGATAGCTGAGCTTCAATCTGTAAACGAATAGCACCAACGGCTTGCAAGATAGACGGCATTGCTGCACGTGGCGTAATACGGATATCTTGATGTAGCGGCGATTCAATGTTAGCGTCTTTTAAGTTCTTTTCGATTTGCGGTCGTGCCCCGTGTACCAGTACTAGCTTGATACCCAAGCTATGCAACAAGGCAAAATCATGAATAAGTGTGCTGAAGTTCGCATGATTGACCGCTTCACCACCAAACATGATCACGAAAGTTTTGCCGCGATGGGTATTAATGTAGGGTGCAGAGTTACGGAACCAATGGACGTATTCAGGGTTAATCTGGGGCATGGAGCTAGTAGTCATAATGGGAGCAGTAGTCGTTAGAATAAGAAAAGGGGCGCAGCAAAAAAATGCCTAACGCTAAAGATTTACCATAGCAAAAAACGCGGTTATGAGCTATCTTTTATTTCAGCTGTATTCAAGCATTCTTATTGCCAATCGCTGATATACACAACCTCAACACTGGGTTAATGTACGTACAAATGCTTTTTGTTATGCTAAGCGCTATTGCTTTACGGATGCTGAGCGAAGATAATCAGGTTAGATAAGTGAGTTCATGTGTTTCATAGATTGTACGAACTATTTTACAGCGATATCTTATATACATCGTAATGCTTTTTATCTGTTGAACAAATTATAAAAATAACTTAAGTTGCACCATCTGTGTTTTACCGATATATCAACCAGGGATAATGAAAATCATGAAAAAAAGTAACCAGTTTGCTAGCCCGTTTAGTGCTTGGAGCGGCCACCGCTTATTTCACGTTGTTGCCGGTACGCTTATCGGTGCGATGGTCGTTACACAAGCCTCAGCAATGCTGCCAACACCAGAGCAAGCGGTTGATAGCTCAATGGCTATTCAAGCAAATGCCAATAAGAGCAGCAACTCAAGTGCTCAGGCCGTTAACAGCAGAATCACAGCGTCATTGGTCAGTGTTGATGCCAACGGTCAAGAAGTACTTGTCCCTGTAGATACCAATACTCGTTTGCAGTCAGGTAATGTATTGGAGTATCAGGGGTACTTTACCAATACTAATGCAGATCGCGTACGTAAAATGACCGTTACGATGAGTATTCCAGAGCAGGTAGAGCTGCTGAAGACTGTTGCTCCTGAATTCCCATATGGCAGTGTAGATGGCAATAATTTTGCTCGTATGCCATTACGTACCAAAGTTGATAATCAACTACAAGATGTCGCGCTTAAATACTATAAAGCGGTACGTTGGGACTTAGAAGGTGTAGGTCTAAATGATACCGTCGCTGTAAAATACCGCGCGCGCGTTAAATAGTCCTGAGTTTTTGGATTAGAATTTAGCTAGTATTGATATAGTTGGCACTGAAAACTATCCGTTTAGTACAGAAAGCTATCAATAAAAAAGCACCACAGTTTATAGCTGCGGTGCTTTTTTATGGTGTGTCAGGACGTTTGATAATTTTACTGATAAGTAAGTAAAAATACTAAGCTACAGCGTGGCATATTTGCTACTAGATTTCTCTTGGATAAGTTGTTTAATAGCATTGATTTGTGGCGTTGTAGCTTGAGCGCCTGCTTGTATTAAATTGCGTCGCTGCCTAGTATCTATCGAACTGTTATGACCGACATTGGGAGTAATAACAATATCCGCTCGATCCCGCTCATTCTGACTTGATACGGAGCGCTTAGCAGGCAGGTTGGTAGCTAGAATATTGGTTTCGAGAAAGCCCCAAAAGTCACTCAATGAGTTCATAGTCGGTATTTGATTATTAGTACTATCACTGCCTTGAGATCCCGTCACATCTACAGCAATGACAATATCCGCACCCAAGTCATAGGCGCTATCTACGGGTACTAAACTGACCACACCACCATCGATATATTTTTTACCGACCTTTTCAGGAATGCGCGGGGCAATAAAAATACTAGGCACGCTACAGGACGCTTGCACGGCAAGCCCAGCATCGCCAGTGGTAAAGACTGTTTTCTTCAGAGTGTGTTTTTCTGCTGCGATTGCCGCAAAAGCAATGGGGAAATCCTCTATGGCTCGCGCATTCACTTTGCTATTGATAAAGTTTTTTAACTTAATACCTTCGATGAAACCTTGATTGGACAAGGTAAAGTCTGTGAGCTGGCTATCAGTAGTGGTCAGTGCCAATTGCTCAAGCTGTGCCGGCGTGTAACCACTGGCATATAAGCTACCAATCAAGCTACCCACACTCGTCCCGACTACCAATGTTGGTTTGATACCGTTTTCTTCTAGCGCCTTGATGACGCCTACATGGGCAAACCCTTTTGCACCGCCACCACCCAACACCAGTGCGACAGTAGGGGCTTTAATAACAGGCTCTGGTGTGGCGGGAGTAGTCGATGGCAAGATGCTACAGGCATTAATGTAAAAACCGAGAATGGGTATTAAGCTCAACCTCAGTAGTTTTAAATTATGACGAATCAGATTGTGACGAAACTGACGAGGCAAAATAGAAACAAGCATAGAAAAACACCTTATGAAATTGCCAGAATTCAAAAAATAAGACATCAGTTATTGGTATGATGAGAAGAAGCGGTTTATCTATAGTAGATGGACTGTATAGATGCTATTTTACTAAATAGCCTAGCATAAGCAATTGTATTGTCAGCTATAATGAAATGAGTCGACGTCTTTATGCATACTATTGTTATCGCTATTTTATGGCATAAGCCATTATATGCAGCCTACTAAAAATGCTCGATTTAGCATACGAAAATTAAAAATAATATTGTTAGGATCTTTAATGCCAATATCGGAGAGTCATGCCTCAGCCAACTCATTAGATCACTTTAGATCTGACATGCCGCTGTCAGCACTAGATATGCCAGTGTCTGCGCTAGCAGGTGTGGGGGTAAAAGTGGCAGAGCAGTTGGCGCAGTTAAATATCAAGCGGATATTCGATTTGCTGTTACATTTGCCCCGTGATTATGAAGATCGTAGTCGACTGGTATCAATCGCCGATGTAGAGCATGGACAATCAGCGCTAATTACAGGTCATATCGTCCATGTTGATACCAAGCGCAGTGGGATGACTGTGATGGTGGACGATGATACGGGTACGATATCGTTGCGGTTTTTTAAGGTCTATCGTGGTCTGGTACAGACTATGAATTTGGGAACACGCTTACAGCTGTTTGGTGAGGTTAAAGTCAATCGTTACGGTAAGCAGATACATCATCCTGAATATCAAGTCATCACTGACAATACAGTTATGACCGATACGGGATTGCAGCCTATTTATCCTACTGTCAAAGGTTTACATCAAAACAAGCTGCGTACTTTAATTAAACTGGCATTGCAAACGGTTCGGAGCCAAGGTCTGCCGATGACATTGTTTACGGCTGAAGATTTTGCGGTTGTATCCGATTTGCCATTAGTGCCTTTTGAGCCATCTAAATCAACAGTATCAGAGGCCGAATATACCGAAGATATTTTTTCGACGTTAGCACGCAGCGTGCCTGATAATGCGATTGGCAATAGCGTATATAAGCCCAATCCTTCTACCTATAAGGCAGATAATGACATACATAACGTCGCTGCCAGTATTGCTCAGCATAATGTCTATAATTTAACGATATTCGAAGCATTGGTACTGCTGCATACGCCGCCTACTTATACCAGCGCGTCTCAGCAATATAAACTATTCACTCAACTTAGTGCTCGTACGCATGCTGCTTGCCAGCGCTTGATTATTGAAGAATTGACTGCGCATCAGCTCAGTCTGCTATATCGTCGCCAACAGCTACATCAGCATAAAGCGCCCAAATGTACTACCAATAGCCCTCTTGCTGACAAGCTGTTTTCTGCATTGCCTTTTGATTTAACGGGGGCGCAAAAAAGAGTGATGAAAGACATCACTGCGGATATGGCGACCTCAATTCCGATGCTACGACTGGTACAGGGTGATGTGGGTGCTGGCAAGACGTTGGTGGCAGCAGGGGCGGCAGGCTATGCGCTCGATAGTGGCTGGCAGGTCGCGGTAATGGCACCAACTGAGATTTTGGCAGAGCAGCATCTACTGAATTTTAAGCAATGGTTTGAACCATTGGGCATTGGTGTCGGTTGGCTCGCCGGTAAGCAAACGGCCAAACAGCGCCGCGAAGCTTTGGAAGCTGTCGCAGAAAATACCGTGCAAGTGGTGGTCGGTACTCATGCACTGTTTCAGGAGCAAGTTCAGTTCGCTAAGTTAGGTTTGGTTATCATTGATGAGCAGCATCGATTCGGTGTTGAGCAACGCATGGCATTGACCAATAAAGGCGTGGCTAACAGTACCCCGCATCAGCTAATAATGACCGCAACACCGATTCCAAGAACCTTAGCGATGAGTGTCTATGGCGATATGGATACCTCAATCATCGATGAATTGCCACCGGGGCGTACACCAATTACGACAGTAACCATCGATCGCAATCGACGCGATGAAGTAATAGAACGTATCGCGATCAATTGCGAAGCGGGCAGGCAAGCGTACTGGGTATGCTCACTGGTAGAAGCGTCTAGTGTCTTGGATGCGCAGGCAGCCGAAGCCACTTATGAGGACTTAAATGAACGTCTAGATATTCGTATTGGACTGGTGCATGGCAAAATGAAGTCTGCTGATAAGCAAGCCATTATGCAGGAGTTCAAAGCAGGTAATTTGGATTTGTTGATTGCGACGACTGTCATCGAGGTAGGGGTCGATGTACCCAATGCATCGTTAATGGTTATCGAAAATGCAGAGCGTTTGGGACTATCACAATTGCATCAGCTGCGCGGGCGAGTCGGACGTGGCTCGACCAAAAGTTTCTGTGTACTGCTATATCAAAAGCCACTATCGGAGACAGGTACTGAGCGACTAAACGTCCTACGTGATAGTACCGATGGCTTCGTCATTGCTCAAAAAGACTTAGAGCTACGTGGGCCAGGAGAGCTGTTAGGCAAACGTCAAACAGGTAACGTTGGTTACTATTTGGCTGATCTAATCCGTGATGAGCAATTATTTGCCATTGCTCAGCGGTTAGCGAAGCATTTGATAGCAGACCCTGCGCGAAAAGCAGATGTCAGTCAATTGATTCATCGCTGGATGCCCGAGGCAAGTCGCTATACCAATGCTTAGCGTTTAGTGTCCATTGTCTAGTAATCAGTGCTTAATGCCTGCAAGTGGGTTCATTATGTCATTGAACACATTTCTAATTATCGTTAAACAGCATGGCCACAACGTTAACATTCTTGATAGACGTTACTCCATCCATAGTCAGTCGCTGAATACATCAGATATTCAGCGACTGACTATACGCGATCTTATTTCTTTGAATTAGTCGATATGCCTTTAATACTGCACATGTATTCGGTCTAGGTTTCAATTAAATTTATGAAAGCTAGACCCTATATATAAAAATAAGATGATGACTAAATATATGCTATTCTCGATAATTTGATGAACTATTATAATAATAAACAGTGCTTTAGAGAACATCGTAATACTCTCTGTAAGTAACGCTCATAGCCCTATATCAGGCTATCCAAACATTGCTTCGATTGCGTGCCACTTTTTATTATTGCTGTGACTGATTGATATTTTTAGTCATTTTATATCGAGTATTTCAATATTGACTGTACCTACAGAGAGTTATCATGAGCGATTTTGAAGAAACCCATTCTAAGCCGTCAGCTGAATCTGAGTTGCCGCCGTATCGTCAAACTGACACTGTATCTCAAAGGCCATCTGCAAAACCACCAATATGGTTATGGCCCGTATTGGCAGCCGTGCTAGTGATAGGGGTGCTACTTGGCAAGTATTGGGGCAATGATAGTAATGCAGCTACAGATGAGTCAGCAGCTTCTAATTCTGTCGCAAACGATCAGTCAACTGGTAGCGATGCCAGTATTGAGCAATCGGTACTCTCAGTAGAAACAGTCAGTCCAAGTCAAGATGATATCGGCAGCACGCTCAGTGCCGATGGAACCATCAATGCTAAGGATACTGCGAACGTCAGTGCAAAAGTCAATGGGGTGGCTATCGAGCGTATTTTGGTCGAAGAAGGCGACCGCGTCAGAGTGGGTCAAGTTTTAGCGGTGTTCGATACTGATGCTATGGAGCAGCAAGTGCTACAGGCGCAAGCAGATGTCGCAGAAGCGGAAGCCACCCTTGCCAATGCCAGCGCTGATGCTGCACGTGTGCTGCCATTGATCGATATCGATGCCATTAGCAAACAAGAAGCCGATCGTTACCGTACCTCGGAAGTCCGTGCCAGAGCTTCTTTACAAGCGTCTAAAGCCCGTTTGAGTAATCAGCGTTTGACATTAGAGAATGCAAAAGTCGTCGCTCCTGTCAGCGGTATCATCAGTGAAAAAATGGTAGAAGTCGGTCAAGTGGCAGGCGGGGATCCGTTATTTACGATTATCAAAGGCGGGGTTTTGGAATGGCGAGCAGATATAGATCCTAAGCTTGTCGGTGATATAAATGTCGGTACGCCTGTACAAGTCAGTCTGCCGGGTGGTGATACAGTGATGGGGCAAGTAAACCGCATCGCACCAACCGCAGACAACAACCGTCAAATTACGATTTATGCTAGCCTAGCTGCCAACTCAAAGATACGTGCAGGCATGTATCAAACAGGCGAATTCCTGTTAGGAAGTACCAGTACGCAAACGATTCCTAATAGCGCAGTGGTCAGCAATGATGGTTATGATTATGTGATGCTCGTTACCGAATCGACTACTCGAGACGATCGATCGATGGGACGTATCAAGCAGCAGCGAGTGACATTGGGTGAGCGATTGGGCGAGAGTGTAGCAGTGCTAGAGCCTTTGCCAAGTGACAGCCGTATCGTAAAGCAGGGCGGCAGCTTCTTAAATGATGGTGACCTAGTACGTGTTGTTGATGGTGTGTCTCAAACCAGTAAGCCAGTGCAGGCACAACCATGAGCTTAAACGTCTCCGCTTATTCGATCAAAAATCCTCTCGTCGCTATCTTGCTATTTGTACTGCTGACGTTGGGCGGCATTTACGGTTTCATGAAAATGAAAGTCCAGCAGTTTCCGGATATAGACTTGCCAGCGGTGGTGGTCACGGTGACGCTACCGGGTGCTGCGCCCTCACAACTCGAAAACGATATTGCCAAAAAGATTGAAAACAAACTGACCAGTATCGAAGGCGTGAGTCATATTCGCACCACGCTACAGACGGGTGCGGCGACCATTGCCACTGAATTTACCCTAGAAAAAGACATTCAAGAAGCGGTAGACGATGTGCGTTCAGCAGTCGGCGAAGTACGTGGTGATCTGCCAGCTGCAGCCAACGATCCTATTATTACTAAAGTATCTACTGCTGGGTTTCCAGTGGTTACGTACTCTGTCGCTGCTGAAAATATGAGCGTGGAGGATTTATCTTGGTTTGTTGATGATACCGTTACCAAACGGCTATCTGATATACCAGGCGTTAGTACCGTGAGCCGTGTTGGTGGGTTGCAGCGTGAAATCACGGTTGCTGCTGACCCAATTGCGTTAAGTGGTCTGAAGTTTTCTATTTCACAATTATCGCAGCAAATCGCTGGTATCCAGCAAGACAGCTCAGGCGGGGAGGCGGAAGTTGGCAATACGACTCAGACCATCCGTGTTCTCGGTGCCGTTGAGCGAGCAAATGAGCTAAACGATTTACAAGTGGCGGTCCCTACGGGGGGCACACAAGCTTTAGGTCGTATGGCAAAAATCACTGACGGCGCAGCAGATCCAAGCTCGATTGCTAAGCTGGACGGTCAAACCGTGGTGGCGTTTAACATCGTTCGATCGCGTGGGGCCAGTGAAGTCGATGTGATGGAGCTGGTTGATGAGGAGCTTGCCAAGCTGACTGCTGATGTCGGTAATATCAGTATTGAAAAAGTCTATGATCGAGCCACACCCATTGCAGAAGATTATGAAGCTTCGTTAAGAATGCTCATTGAAGGTGGGCTGTTGGCTGTAGTAGTAGTCTTCCTGTTTTTGCGCAATATTCGAGCGACTATCGTTGCCGCGGTCGCTTTGCCGTTATCAGTGATTCCAACCTTTTTGGGTATGTATCTGTTTGGCTTTAGTCTTAATATCATCTCACTACTGGCATTATCATTAGTCATTGGGGTGCTGGTCGATGATGCAATCGTTGAAGTAGAAAACATCATACGCCATCTACGCATGGGTAAGACGCCTTATGAAGCGGCGATGGAAGCCGCTGATGAAATTGGTCTGGCCGTTGTCGCCACCACTTTTACGTTGATTGCGGTGTTTTTACCAACAGCCTTTATGGGCGGTATCGTTGGACAGTTTTTCCGTCAGTTTGGTTGGACGGCTGCCTTATCAATTTTTGCCTCGCTGATGGTAGCGCGCCTGATTACCCCTATGATGGCAGCTTATATATTACGGCCTGAGAAAAAGCACGTCGAAAAACAAAGCGCGATGATGAAGTACTATCTTAAGATTGTGTCTTGGACTCTACATCATCGTTGGCTAACCATGGGTGCAACCCTTGTTTTATTTGTAGCATCGCTAGCTCTAGTTAAGCTGCTACCGACGTCATTTATCCCTGATAATGATATCGATCAAACTCGAGTGGCTATTGAGCTGACGCCTGATGTATCGTTGGCAGATACTGAGCGCGTGGCGGCGCTAGCAAGTGATCGCATTTTGGCCATGCCTGAGGTGACCAATATCTTTACCTCAGTGGGAGAGGCGCAGGCGTCGATGGGTGCGTCGGATGGTGGTGGCGGTAAGGCTGAAAACATCGCGGGCCTGGATATCGTGCTTGCTCCGCGTGCAGAACGAGGCACCAAGCAAGAGATAGAACGCAAAATTAGCAAACTGATGACAGAAGTACCAGGAGCAAGGTTTACAGTCGGGTTATCGAGTGGTGGTGAAAGTGGCTATAACTTTTCATTAACCAGTACTAACCCGCAACTGCTTGAACAAACTGCACAAAAAATCATGTCTGAGATTCGCGGGCTACCAAGTGCAGGCGCTGTGACGAGTGATCGCAGTCTACCACGCCAAGAGCTAACGGTAACGCCAGATAGATTGGCAATGGCTGATAAAGGGGTCACTACGCAAGATATCGCTACGACTCTACGTGTGGCGACCGTAGGCGACTATGAACAGCAATTGTCCAAGCTTAATCTTGATACACGCCAAGTACCAATCGTCGTACGTTTACCTGACGTGGCTAAGCAAAATGTTAGCCAACTAGAAGGTTTGTACGTGCCGAGTTCCATGCCTGCAGGTCAAGGTGTGCGCGTCGGTGAGGTTGCTACGCTAGACTTTGGTACTGGGCCTGCGCAGATTAGTAGACTGGATCGAGAGCGTGCTATTAGTATTACAGTACAACCTGCGAGTGGTGAGCTTGGCGATTTGGTACAAGCGGTCAAAGCAGTGCCGACCATGCAGCAACTGCCGCCTTCGATTACCATCATCGATCAGGGCCAAGCTGAAAACATGGCAGACCTCTTTAGTGGCTTTATCATTGCGATGTCCGTCGGTGTGGTTTGTATTTTAGGCGTGCTGATTCTACTTTTTGGTCGTTTATTGCAGCCTTTTACCATCCTGATGGCGTTACCTCTGTCGATTGGTGGGGCATTTGTCGGCTTGGTTATTACCAATAGCAGCTTATCGATGCCTTCGATGATTGGCTTTATTATGCTCATGGGTATTGCGACCAAAAACTCAATTCTATTGGTCGATTACGCGTTGATTGCCCAGCGTCGAGGGCTGGTACGCTTTGAGGCTATCGTAGATGCATGTCGCAAGCGTGCACGGCCTATTATCATGACGACCATCGCGATGGGTGCAGGTATGTTGCCATTGGTATTTGGTTGGGGCGATGCAGATCCTACCTTTAGGCGTCCGATGGCAGCAGCGGTACTGGGTGGTCTGGTAACCTCTACGCTATTGAGCTTGGTTGTCATTCCTGTCGTCTATACCTTGATGGATGATTTATCAGGATGGTTTGCTAAATGGTTAGCTCCACATGGTAAACCTAGTGACCTCTAATAGTCACTTCTCATAGAGAGCCAAATAGCTAACCAAATAGTTAGCTAAGACATGACACAGTAATAGCAATCTGGAAAACGATGTATGATTAACACGCTCTCAATTAGGTCATACACTCGTCAGACTAGAGGACATTCTCATGACTTTCATCAGATTGTTTTGCCTTTGCGAGGTGCAATCAATATCGAAGTTGGGAGCTATACTGGAAAAGTTATCCCGAGCGAATGTGTTGTGGTCAAGTCAAATGAAAAGCACTATTTCAGCGCTGAGGAGAATGCAAAGTTTATCGTTGTGGATACAGATCTATTGCCAGAAAATGTGCTTCATTCATCACAAATTGTTTTTTCTATAAGTTCGCCATTGTTGGCTTTTTTGGAGTTTTCAGAGAGTCAGTTAAGGTATCAAATCAATCCTGAAGTTGAGAGACTGATGTTTGATACCTTTTATAAACTCTTAGAACAACAAAATCTATTTGTGCAATATGACGCTCGAATTAGAGCAGTCGTCGCATATATTCACCACAATTTTTCTAAAAACCTTTCTATCGAAGTGTTGGCGGATATCTCTTGTCTCAGTGCTACGCAGTTCAAAAAGAACTTCAAATTGCAAACAAACCAAACCGTCACTGAGTACATCACAAGGATCAGAATGCAAAAGGCGCAAGCTTTGTTACTGCATACTGATTCACCTATCGCTATCATAGCCGAACTGGTTGGTTATACGGATGTTAGCGCTTTTAGCCGCCGCTTTTCTAAATATTTCGGTAT
The DNA here is from genome assembly GCF_002377945.1 of Psychrobacter sp. UBA3480. Classification (GTDB taxonomy): domain Bacteria; phylum Pseudomonadota; class Gammaproteobacteria; order Pseudomonadales; family Moraxellaceae; genus Psychrobacter. The sequence goes on along the minus strand of NZ_DFQV01000032.1, from coordinate 97,128 downwards.
TGCCCCTTCCAAATTAAAACACGTCTAACCAGACATACAAACCGTCCAACCTGCAAAAACAGTAGTCTATAACTCTCTATAATAATGTTATTCATTATAACGTTAGAGGTAGCTACTATGCTGCAGAATAAATCTAGTCTAAGTGCTATTTTATGTGTGATAGCTGCCAGTGTCCTTTGGGGAACGACAGGTACAGCCTCTGCTTTTATACCTGACGTTAGTCCATTAGCCGTTGGTGCATTTTCCATGGGGGTAGGCGGTGTATTGCTAGTATTGAATGCTAAGAATAATTTATTAAGCGATAGACAGAAACTACTTTCTCAGCCCAGTCTCTTATTCATCGGTAGCCTATGCGTTGCTATCTATCCTTTAGCTTTTTATTCCTCTATGAGATTGGCAGGTGTCGCTATTGGTACAGTGATCTCAATTGCTAGCGCGCCATTTTTCACTATTATCATGGAGCGTCTGATTAGCAATAAAATAGTCACTAGTCGATGGGTGGTAAGTTTTATATTTGGTGTGGTTGGCGTTATTTTGCTGACTTTAGGGAAAACCCAATATTTAGATATAAACACACAAGCAAATAATCGAATACTAGGCGTGTTGTTAGGATTAGTTGCAGGACTGACCTATGCCACATATTCATGGTCAGCACGTCAAATGATAGAGAACGGGGTAAACTCAAAATCAGCGATGGCCAGTATGTTCGGTCTGTCGGCAGTCTTATTGTTGCCATCATTATTATTAACAGGGGAAAACCTGTTTTTAGATGCAAAACATATAAGCGTTGCCCTATATCTGGCAATTGCGCCGATGTTCTTTGGTTATTTACTTTTTGGTCAAGCATTGAGAGTAATTGAGGCGAGCAAAGCGACGCTTATCACGTTACTAGAACCTATCGTGGCCACTATATTGGCTATCATTATAATCGGTGAAACATTCTCTCCTATCGGCTGGCTAGGAATGTCACTCATGATAATCTGTCTCTTACTGCAAGTAATAAAGACGCCAAAACTGACGGGTTATCGAGGAAGGCGTGCACTATATAAGTAATCAAACAATATAAGTAACCAAGCAATATTTCTTACGATAAGCAGTATTTTTGATGAGATACTGCTTGGTAAGTATGACTCTTTGTATGACGTTAGTCTAAAACTGGTAAGTTGAATGGATTAGTTGGGACAGTCTTTGCTATAGTCTGTCCAATCAAATCTATTGAAGAAATTGTTTATATCTTATAGCGCTATTTTAATTTTACTAATAGGTGAGTAGCTGCTAGAACGATAAACCAATCTCTACAAACTAATCTTTCAAAAAAACTAGAAAATAAGGAATAACTATGATTAACGCATATGCAGCACAAGAGAAAGGTAGCAAATTTGAGCCTTATGAATATGACCCAGGTGCTCTAGGCGATCACGAAGTAGAAATAGAAGTACATAGCTGCGGTATCTGCCACAGTGATTTATCGATGTGGCAAAACGAATGGGGTATGACTCAATATCCGTTTGTCGGTGGGCATGAGGTTGCAGGTAAAGTCCTCAATAAAGGCAAGCACGTCAAGCATCTAGAATTGGGCGATAAAGTCGGACTTGGCTGGCATAAAGGATACTGTAACGTCTGCGATCTATGCATTGATGGAGACCACAACCTATGCCCTGAGCAAGAAGGTACGATCATTGGTAATCATGGCGGCTTTGCAGATAAAGTACGCGCAAAAGATACTAGCGTCATCAAGATACCTGAAGGGCTTGATTTTAACGCGGTAGGACCACTGTTATGTGGCGGTGTCACAGTGTTTAACCCACTTATGCAGTACGACATCAAACCAACTTCTAGAGTGGCTGTGATTGGTATTGGTGGCTTGGGTCATTTGGCATTGCAGTTTGCCAATGCATGGGGCTGTGAAGTGACGGCATTTACCAGTGAATCAAAAATGGAAGAAGCAAAAGAGATGGGCGCTCACCATTCACTAAACTCAAGAGATGATAGCGAAATTGAAAAAGCCGCAGGTTCTTTCGATCTAATAATTTCAACAGTGAACGTCGATATGAACTGGGATATCGTGATCAAGACGCTAAGACCAAAAGGTAAGCTACATTTTGTTGGACTGTTAGAAGCGCCACTAGAGATATCGGCTGCACCAATGATTATGGCTCAGAACAGTCTATCAGGCTCGCCAGTTGGCTCACCAGCGACGCTACGTAAAATGCTAAATTTTGCTGCTCGCCATAATATTCAGCCAGTCACTGAAACATACAAAATGTCTGAGATTAATGAAGCGTTTGAGCGATTAGAGAGTGGTAATGCTCGCTATAGAGTGGTGCTAGAAAGAGACTAAACGTCGTTACAGGCAACTAAATGTAGCCACCAAATAAGCACAATAATAGTGATACTCTAGTGAATAGATAGAGTGTCACTATTTTTTTTGTATCGAAATTCTGCTTTTCACCAATTTTTAAAATATGCGGATTATTTGGAGCTGGATCTAAGTATCTTTATTTAATTTTTGCTCAGGCAATTATTACTACTTTTTTAAATTGCTAGTAGGTCGTTTTAAAATTATAAAAAACCCCTGCTACTGAGTTCACAATAGCAGGGGTAAATACTTGTCTTTTTCAGAGCTGTCGTAGAGTAATTCTTCTTATTCTACCGTGACTGATTTTGCCAAATTGCGTGGCTGGTCGACGTCTGTGCCACGCATTACTGCTACATGATATGACAACAATTGCACAGGCACGCTGTAGACGATGGGGGCGAGCGTCTCGCAAACATCGGGTACATATACTAAGTGTAGTCTATCTTCCGCGACCATCTGACTGGCTTCACTAGCGAATACAAATAGCTCACCATGACGCGCATGCACTTCTTGCATGTTGGCTTTTAATTTATCAAACATACTGTCTTTAGGCGCCAATACAACGATGGGCATGTCTTTATCGACCAATGCTAATGGACCGTGTTTGAGCTCGCCTGCCGCATAACCTTCTGCATGAATGTAAGAAATTTCTTTTAGCTTTAACGCGCCTTCTAGCGCAATCGGGAACTGTAGCCCGCGACCTAAGAATAGACAGCTTTTCTTATCTTCAAAGCTTTCACTCATGGTCTTGATAGGAGCATCAAGGTTTAAGCTAGCGTAGAGTTGTCCTGGTAATTGATGTAACTCACTTAATAACGTATTTAAGTGTTCGTCAGTCATGCGTTTCTGCGTGACACCAACTTTTAATATCAATAATATCAAGGCTACAAGCTGAGTGGTAAATGCTTTGGTAGAGGCGACGCCAATCTCAGGTCCTGCCAACGTCGGCAAGAAAATATCTGTTTCGCGTACCAGCGATGACGTCGGTACATTACATAATGCCAAGCTGACTAAGCCTGTTGGTGTTTGCTTCTGGATATCACGTAACGCTGATAAGGTGTCAGCCGTTTCACCAGATTGAGAAATACAGATGACCAAAGTGTTATCGACGACGACAGGATTGCGATAGCGGAATTCGCTGGCAACCTCGACCGAACAAGGTATACGAATAAGGCTCTCAAACCAGTATTTTGCGACCATACCAGCGTGGTAACTGGTACCACAAGCAATCACTTGTACATGACGAATACCTGACAGCAGTGCCTCATGACGCTGTAAAAAATCATCGCGTAGTTTAGTCGTTTCACCATTGTCCAAAGCCATTTCTATCGTACGAGCGACGGCATCTGGCTGCTCATAAATTTCTTTGAGCATATAATGTTTGAACTCGCCTTTATCGGCATTGTGCTGGGTGGCATCAATTTCATGTATCTGACGTTGGACTTCAACACCATCTGCATAAACTTGAATGCTATTACGAGTTAATTTGGCGATATCACCTTCTTCTAGATACATGAAGCGATTGGTCACCGGCAGCAAAGCCAACTGATCTGATGCGATAAAATTCTCACCGATACCGACACCGATAACCAAAGGTGAGCCTAGACGTACAGTAATGAGCTCATCAGGGCAATCTACGTGGACGATACCCAATGCAAAAGCACCGTGCAATAACGGAATGATAGTGCGGACCGCTTCCAACAAGTCAGGCGTTTTTTTGTAGATATCATGGATTAGATGCGCCACAACTTCAGTATCTGTCTGTGAAGTAAACACGTAGCCTTTGGCTATTAGTTCTTCTTTCAGCTCAGCATAGTTCTCGACGATGCCGTTATGCACGACCGCAATTTTGCCTGACACATGTGGATGTGCATTACGCTGTGCTGGCTCACCATGGGTTGCCCAGCGCGTATGAGCAATACCAATATGACCATCAAAAAACTCTGGATTGATAGCAACGGCATTAACCAGTGCCTGTACTTTACCCACTTGACGCTCACGGTGTAATTCACCATCACGAATAACCGTCAGGCCAGCTGAGTCATAGCCACGATATTCTAAACGCTTTAGGCCTTCAAGTAAGATATTAGCGATATTTCGCTCAGCAACGGCGCCTACAATTCCACACATGGCTATTCCTTAGATTCAAATTTTATTAGTTCAATATATAATGTTGCAAGATCAAATAATTTGGTTGGTCATTAATGATGAGTCATCAACAGATAAATATGATGAAGCAGCACCACAAAGATTGCCGTACTGCTTAAAATAGTTCAAGAATGACTGAGGTTGACTAAACCACCAATGAGCAATTATTTTTTAGGGGGTCTTTGAAAATCATTTTTTTGTACTTGACGCGCACGACCAAATGCCAACGCACTACTATCAACGTCTTTGGTAATCACAGAACCAGCAGCAACGGTAGCAGTATCGCCAATCGTCACTGGAGCGACTAGACTGGCGTTAGAGCCGATAAACGCATTGTCTTCAATGATGGTTTGCGATTTATTAGCACCGTCATAGTTACAGGTAATGACACCAGCACCGATATTAACGCCTGTGCCAACGGTTGCATCACCGACGTAGCTTAAGTGATTTACTTTACTGCCTTGACCAATAGTCGATTTTTTAATTTCGACAAAGTTACCAATTTTGCTGTTATCAGATAGTACGGTATCAGGACGCAAGTGCGCAAAAGGTCCGATATCAACACCAGCACCAATATCAGCGCGATCGATCACGCAATACGGTTTGATGTAGCAGGCATTACCAATCTGGGCATTTTTGATGACACAGCCCGCTTCGATATAGACGTTGTCACCCAAGGTACAGTCACCTTCAAATACCACATTAACGTCAATAAACACATCTTGACCAGCGGTTAACGTACCACGAATATCGACACGGGTAGGATCGGCAAATTGCACGCCAGCTTCTTGCAAATCAGCAACTAGCTTGCGCTGCCAAGTGCGTTCTAGACTAGCAAGCTGTTGACGATTATTAACTCCTTCAATCTCAAACGTATGCTCAGGCTCAATCGCCGCGATAGTAATACCATCGGCGACTGCCATTTTAACGATATCCGTCAGATAATATTCTTGCTGTGCATTGTCGTTAGAGAGCTCAGGCAAGTATTTGTGCAGTAACGCATTATCGACGCAGTAGATACCGCTGTTAATTTCTTTAATGCTTTGCTCTTCAGCATTGGCATCTTTTTGCTCAACGATGGCTTCAATATTACCGGCTTGGTCACGCTTAATACGACCCAATCCAAACGGATTATCGACCGTCAGCGTCAGCATCGACATGCCATCAATATTGGCAGTTTTCAATGCTGTCAATGTCTTACAGCTTACCAATGGCACATCACCGTAAAGAATAAGACTTTGTCCTGACTTGGGTAAATCAGACAGTGTCACCTTGACCGCATGGCCAGTTCCCAATTGCTCAGTTTGAGCAACCCAAGCAATCGATGCTTGTGTATATTGATTGGTAATCTCTGACTTTACTTGATCACCACCAAAGCCATGAACAATGATGGTTTCATCAACAGTGAGCTGATGACAAGTATCTAGCACATGGCCTAATAAAGACTTCCCAGCCAATGTCTGCAATACCTTTGGCTTTGCCGATTGCATACGTGTGCCTTTACCGGCAGCTAAAATAATTACAGAAAGAGGAGATGTCATAATAGGCTCACAAATGTAACAAAATATAATATTGGATTATAGCGCAAATGTTCATTTATAAAAATGCTGTGATGTGCAGGCTTTGTAATGCCACCTACTAACAATAGATCAATTGTCTATACAGGAGAGTAGCGTTCAAATTGATAACGTTGCTAGGATTAGCGGTTGTAGAGTAGCCAATTCAGCATCGTAGTAGTTAGGGTAGCTTATAACAGCACACCAAACATAACCGCTACCCATACTACTGCTGCCATGATACCGGCGATGATGTCATCGAGCATAATGCCTAACCCGCCAGCAACTCTTTTGTCAGCCCATCCAATCGGTGGCGGCTTAACGATATCAAAAAAGCGAAATAAGATAAAAGCGAAAACAATGGCGAAAATAGAAAGTTCTTGAGACATATTTTGCCAAAAGTTATCGTCAGCAATCCCCATGTAAGAAAGAGGCAGTAGGGTAATCCAAATACCTGCCCACTCATCCCAAACGATATGCGGATCATCATGACCTTGCATCAGCTCAGCAGTGCGTCCGCAAATCCAAACGCCCAAAATACAAGATAGAATTGTCAGAATGAGAAAAGGTATAAAGCCCAAACTCAACAATGGTATTGCAATGATTAACCCACCAACAGTACCCCAAGTGCCAGGTGCACGGCGCGGCAGACCACTACCTAAACCTAGCCCAAGCCAATAAACCACACGGTCAAGCATACTGGCACCGACCGGTAATGGTGGGCAGTCATTTGCTTTACGGATGTCAGGCTTAGATAAGTCGTGATCAGTCATGGATTAGCCTGTAAAGTGTTGGTAACCAGTAAGATTGGGCCACGTCAAAAACGGTGCGGGCTGAGTTGGCGTCACTGGCTGATTTTGATAAAACAGTTCAAGACGTGAGTTATCAGAAGACTTGGTATCTGTCGCTATCGGATCTGCTAGTGCAATTACCTCGCCGATACAAGTGACAGGTGTGTTGCCAGTAGGCGGTTTGATATGTGAAGGCAAAGTAAATGCCAGTTCATAATCATCGCCGCCCGCTAGCTGACCTAATAAGCGATCAGACAAATCGACAGTAGATAATGACTCGCTACTCGGTAGCTTATCTAAATGGATTCGTATGCCGACAGAGCTTTGCTGACAGATATGCCCAAGATCTTGGTAAAGACCGTCGGAGATATCTATCATCGCTGTGGCACCCATCTTTGCCAATGCTGCACCTAGCGCAATACGCGGCGTTGGCATATGTAGACGATGTGCCAACTCGATACCTTGTGCGCTGTCAGGATGTTGCAAGGCGAAAGCAGCATCACCAAGTGTGCCTGAAACATAAACTTTGTCACCCACTTGTGCACCTGAGCGATAAATGGCTGGTGTATCTGCGGCCAGTAATCCCTGCGCGCTGATACTGAGCACTAAACGATCACCACGCGTGGTATCACCACCTATCAGCGTCACGCCAAACAGCTGGCACGCATGAAATAAGCCTTTGGCAAATGTCGTGAGCCAATCGTGATTTGCTAGACGTTCAGGTAGTGCCAACGCTAGCATAATGCTATGTGGCGTCGCACCCATAGCAGCGATATCTGAGACATTAACAGCCACGGCTTTATAGCCAATCGCAAACGCTAATTCGTCGACTCTTTGCCAGTTAGCATGAAAGTGACGACCTTGAACCAGTGTATCAATACAGCTAACCAAGCGTGAGCCTGCTGGCAATGCCATCACAGCCGCGTCGTCACCGATACCCTTTTCGATACCAGTTAATGGCGCATGCGTGGCCTGCATCTGTGAGAATATACGCTCAATCAGCTCAAACTCGTTCATGGCTAGTCTTAGTCTTTGGTATCGTTAGCGTTTTTCTTGCTCGCCTTAAAGTCACTGATATTTGCACTGGCTTTACTGGCACTACTGCGTTTGACGTTAGCTTTGTTAGCACTGATACGCGGCTTGTTTGATGCAGTCGGCTCATCGACGATCGTGCTTTCTGTTTCAGCAGCAGTTTCGATGCTATCCACTGGATTTGCTTCAGACTGTTTAGCCGCCGCTTTTTGTGACGTACGTAGATTGGCATTAGTATCTGCTTGTACCTCTAAAGCGCGCAGCTCACCGGCCATTTTATCCAGTACCGCATTAATCAATTTGTGAGCATCAGTCGCCCCAAAGTGATTATTTAGCTTCATCGCTTCATCAAGCACGACTTTATAAGGAATCTCTACACGGTTTTGTAGCTCATACGCGCCAATCAACAAGATAGCGTGCTCAACAGTATCTAGCTTATCAACCTCACGATCGAGATGCTGACTGATAAGCGCATCGAGTGCTTCAATTTGTTCTGGGATGTCGCGCATCATTTCATGATAATAACCGATATGGACGGTATGCATGGCATTGGTTGCACGCGTGCGAGCAGCAATATCATGCGGAGCATTGGCTTTCCAGCCAAGCTTACCATCTACATCAAAGCGGCGATCAGTAACGAGCCATTCGTATAGGCCCTGCATCGCAAAGCGACGTGCCTTACGGATAGCAGTGTGACTGGTCTTGTAAGAAGACTCACTCATATCGAATGTTTGATCACCCGCACTACTGCTCGCTATACGGGTAGCTTCAGCTTGTCCATCATTGGCTTGTGCGGTTTTCGCAGCGCTAATAGCGCGCTTGAGTTGGTCAGTCATAGGGGGTCTGTACCTAAATTTTTGAGATGATACCCAGTCAAAATATAAATTAACAAAGTAGCTTTTTGACTTTGCTGATTCAAAGCTTTAAAGGGTATAGAAATACGGCGAAAATTCAAAAAGTAGCCAATTGTTTCGATAGCTGGCTAGTGCTATAAGGTGCTGTTATTACTAAATAGCAGCACCAGTTAAACTAATAAACGTGAGCTTTGAAGCTTACGCTTCATCGATACTGTCATCAATATCTAGCTGTGACAAAACAGCGATCATTTCTAGTACAACCATCGCAGCTTCAGAGCCTTTGTTGCCCGCTTTAGTGCCAGAGCGCTCGATAGCTTGCTCGATGCTATCAGTAGTGATGATACCGTTAGCAACAGGGATATTATAATCCATTGCCACAGCACTCAAACCTTTGGCAGATTCGCTAGCTACAATATCAAAATGCGGCGTGCTACCACGGATGATTGCACCCAATGCCACAATCGCGTCAAAACGATCTGATTCAGCAGCACGTTGGGCCACAAGTGGTAGCTCAAATGCGCCAGGCACACGAATAACAGTAATGTTGCTACCCAATACACCATGACGGAGTAGGGCGTCGATTGCACCATCAACCAATGACTCAACGACAAAACCGTTAAAACGACCAACAACGATACCAATGCGAGCATCAGCGTTTTGATGTAGGTTACCATCGATATGAGTCACGTCGTTGCGCTGCTGTTGTAAATTCGACATAAAAAATCCTTTGCTTAATAAGCGTTCAATTGAAATATAGGCGTCAATAAATAGCTAAATAGTCTGATGCGTTCAATCGATTCGGTCGCCTATTATTTTGGCGTTGCCCTAGTTAATTGAACGAAAATAAATGGTTAGCGCTATGATAGCATTTTTTTGGGTTTTATTTGTATATTACGAGCGTGCTAAAGACGCATCTGTATTCCTTGCGCTGCCATATACTCTTTGGCCTCCAATACCGTGTACTCACCGAAGTGAAAAATACTGGCAGCAAGTACGGCATCTACACCGCCTTCTAGTACGCCTTCTGCCAAATGTTGCAGGTTACCGACGCCACCTGAGGCGATAACTGGTACATTGACGCGGCTCGTAATTTGCTGCATCAGTGCCAAATCATAGCCTTTTTTGGTGCCATCACCGTCCATCGAGGTGACCAGTAATTCACCAGCGCCCAACTCTGCCATTTTGCTCGCCCAAGCAACGGCATCGATACCCGTTGGCTTACGGCCACCATGAGTGAAAATCTCCCAACGTGGCACGACAATACCATCGACATTGATATCAGCGACGCGTTTGGCATCGATAGCAACGACGATACACTGGTTGCCAAATTTCTGCGCGGCTTCACCAACGAACTCCGGCGTAAATACGGCTGCTGAGTTAATCGCCACTTTATCCGCGCCAGCATTGAGCAAATTGCGGATGTCAGCGATTTTACGAACGCCGCCGCCAACGGTCAGCGGAACGAATACCGTTTCTGCCATGCGCTCAACAGTATGATAAGTGGTATCGCGCTCATCATTGGTCGCAGTAATATCCAAAAAAGTAATCTCATCAGCGCCCTGTTCGTTGTAGCGTTTGGCTACTTCGACAGGATCGCCTGCGTCTTTGATGTCGACAAATTGCACGCCTTTGACCACGCGGCCATTGTCAACGTCCAAGCAAGGAATGATACGCTTTGCTAACATAGGGTCTTTCACCTTATAATCAATTCATAGGCGCTAGTCTAGCAAAATCACTGCTATTTCAGGCAGGTTTTCGCAAGATTATTACGCTTTTCACCATAGTTTTATCATGCGCGGTACAATTGCTGTCATTACCGCATAAATTTATCCTATTCAACTTCTTATCCAATTGCTATAAGTGAGATGTCATGTCCGTCTATACCCAGTTAACCGATGATCAGTTTGCCGCCTTTTGTCAAAGCTTTGGCGTGTCGTTTGCCCGCGCAATTCCGATTACTCAAGGTATTAAAAACTCAAACTGGTTTATTCAAACAACTGATGATGCAGACGGCACATACTCTTACGTGTTTACATTGTTTGAAGAGCGTCCGCCCGCTGATATCGAAAAAATGGCCGTTATTCTTAATCAATTAAATGGCAAGCTACCAGTCGCCGCGCCGCTAGCCGTTATTGAATCAAATGGTTCGCAAACGGATGGCGACGATAAGCGCTATGTCATCCACTATGAAGACAAAGCGATTACGCTAGTGCCATGCTTAGCGGGCTCACATCCGGATCAAACCACGCAAGCGATGTGTCATGACATTGGCGCGGCATTAGCCATGCTGCATGAGACACTACAAGCATTGCAGCCAAGTGAGCAATATGGCGTGCCTCTGTACCCATGGGCAGATGTGCGCGACCGTGAAATGCAGTTTATGCCAGGTGACGAAGCCAAGCTGATGAGCGATATCTGGCGCTCTTATTCGGAATTGCCATTGGCAACCTTGCCAAAAGGTCTGTGCCATTTAGATATGTTTGCCGATAATACCTTATGGAATCTACAAAAAGGTGAAGCTCGGCTGACAGGTCTACTAGATTTTACCGAAGTCAGTGTCGAGCATTACGTGATGGATATTGCGATCACTATTAATGATTTTTGTACCACGTGGGGCGTTGCAGAACAAGGCGAATCCGTTAACTTTGATCGCAGTAAAATGGCGGCGTTCTTACAAGGTTATGAATCGATCCGCCCGCTAAATAACGATGAAAAGCGTGCACTACCTGTTATGCTGGCAAAGGCGGCGGTGATCTTCTGGTTATTACGCCTAAATGTGATTCACTATAACCGTACCGAAGGCCGTACGGGTGATAACATCATGGTCAAAAACCCTGACTTGATGAAACGTCTGGCCGCTTATCATTGGGCGCATGTTGAAAAGTCGCAAAATACCGTACTTGTACTATTAAGCAAACAAGATAATCAAATAGTCGGCGTGTTTAGCAGTATCACCCAAGCAGAGCAAGCGCAGGAAACATTAAATAGTAGTGAGTTTGCAATCAAAGAATATACGCTAGATCAATTGTCTTAAGCATTGCCTATTCATTTATTCTAGTACCAATGCTAGTACTAATTTTAGCACCGAAACCTTAGAGGCGATCCCATGACCGATCAAGTTGATAACTGGCACAAACTGGCGCGCTACGATACCAATATGCAAGGTGAGCTGCACGCTAACCTACTACGTAATAACGGCATTACCGTGTCCTTGCAGCCGCTTAGCGCTATCCCAGGTATGAACTCGGGTATCGTTCTCTGGGTAGAAAGTACTGATCTGGCAGAAGCTCAGCGCATTTTGGATACCATCCCAACTGATGGTGCCGCTTTGCTTGATGAAATGAGTGATGCTGACTTTGATGCGCTATCTGCTGCTCAAAGTAATCCTAATCAAGGTAACTCGATAATAGACGACAATAACGGCGGTAATGATTAAATGTGTCAACTCTTAGGAATGAACTGTAATACCCCAACGGATATTGGCTTTAGCTTTGCAGGATTTCGCAAGCGCGGCGGGATGACGGACAGTCATGAAGATGGCTTTGGTATTGCCTTTTTTGAGCGCAGCGAATGCAGTAATAATGACAAAACCAACGATGAGACGGCAAATGACTCAACGGGTCTGCGTCTGTTTCATGATAATCGTCCGAGTCATCTGTCGCCAGTCGCTGACTTGGTCAATAACTATCCAATCAAAGCCATGAACGTCATTGCGCATATTCGCAAAGCGACGCAAGGTCAGAACTGCTTGGCAAACACCCATCCATTCGTCCGTGAAGTATGGGGTGAGCAGTGGGTATTTGCGCACAATGGGCAGATGAATAGCGAATTTATCAAACGCTGTCAGCGCTTGCAGGACAACGGCAATGCCTCACACTGTCAGCCAGTTGGTTCAACTGATTCTGAAATGGCATTCTGTTATTTGGTTAATCGTCTAAAGAGTAGCTTTAAATCGCGTCCTGATGACAAAACGTTGTTTAATTTTTTGACCACGCAGTGTCGCTATCTCTCTGCCAATGGGTTATTTAATTGCTTAATATCCAATGGCAGGTGGCAACTGGCTTATGCGGGTAGTTTACTGTTTTATCTCACGCGTAAAGCGCCATTTGGTGAAGCCAAACTCGCTGATGATGATATGGCGATTAACTTTGGTGATGTGACCACAGACACGGATAAAGTCACTATTTTAGTAACTGTTCCCCTTACTGAAAATGAGAAATGGCAACAGTTGGCCGTCAATGAATGCTTAATCTTTCAAGATGGTGATGTCATTTATAAAGACAGCCCAAGCCAGCGCAAGTTTTTGACGGTTGATGAAGGGATTGCAATTGCACGAGCCGTTGGAGCGAGTGTTTAGCTGTTGCTTCTATTTTGAGTTATTAGAGAAGATAACGAAAGGTTATGGTCAAACTCCTATAGAAATAATCTACTTTAAGAAAGTTTTTTAAGAAGTATGACTATAAATTTTTAACTAGATTGAATTATATTCGCTCTTTATTTAATCATCTATTTTATACTTTGCTTTGATTGAGCTGATAATTTGCTGTGTTGATAGTGCATTTTGAGGAACATTAGGTAAATTAAAACCTTTTACTACGACTTGAGTATCGTGTTTAGATACTACAGATGTGACAGGAGCAGATGTTGATGTATTGATGCGTGTTACACCACTGTAGCTATTTATCAAAGTGTTTTGCTGAGTTTGTGACCATTCAACGTTCTTAGCAATGGTACTTGTATCTCCTTGCAGAACAATAAAGTAAGGATAATTATTGTTTTGCATTATTTCAGCTGCCCTCAAAAGAGCAAAATCTCTTGTTTTACTCGCAGAAGTATAACCATTACCTTGAAAATTGACAGCATACGTGTTTTTTGCAAGAGGAGTATCTGAGAAGCCACCTTTCATACCTTGAGCTTTATATGAGGTAGCACAACCCGATAGTCCTATGACAATACCAAAAAAAGCTGCAAAGAATAATGGCTTCATAGTTATCTCTTGAGGTTTGTGAATACACCAGCTAAATATATGACAACTTGTACTAAAACTCAATAAGTTTAAACTAATGTTTTTTCTTAGGAAAATTGAGTAAAAACGAGTGGACATAGCATAGCTTACAAATAACCCCCACAACACCGTTTAAATTTCTCACCAGACCCACAAATGCACGGTTGTTTTTGGCTGACAGTCATCGCAACCGTCGGGTCTAAAAAGTACCAAAGTGCATCTTGATTAGCTTTGCTTTTTACCTTTACGAAAGTAGACAGTTCATGATGCGCCTGTATTTTTTCTGCTAAATCAACTGTATTATCTTTGGCATTAAAATACGCCTTAAATTCAACCTGTGCATGACGTTTACCCAGTTTTGGCGTGTGCTCTACTATCTCTAATCCTGCCCAATGTGTCTCTTTTGCCCAACTTTCAATCGCGTCAAAGTCAAGCAAGCCTTGCTGCGCAGGCACTGTGGTTTTGACGATATACTCTGGCTTAACCAATACAAAGGCACTATAGCGCGTACGCATGAGCCGTTCGGCTGTCTCCGCTTTTGTACCATCTGCTTTATCAATCTCATCATTATAAAAAGCATCATGATATGGCTTGCAGCAGTCTCGATAGGATAGCGGAGCGTCTGCCGTCTCTGCTGTTGGATTGATTTGGCAAGGGCAAATATCTGGGTAAGGTTGCATGTTTTACTCTAATTTTTGTTTGGACTTATTCGTTTAGGCTCAACGGTCTTATGATAACTTTATTGCAGCATGCTTTTTATTAATTCTGGCAATATGCCGACTTTGAGCTGCGCCCATGCAGAAGGATCACTTAATCGTGACCAAAACATCTCAAAAGGCGGGGCGGCATACACCAGTAGCGCAAGGATAGTGTATAGAAGCAAATACCACCATTTGTCTTTTGGCTGATAAAACTTCATCGCTGTGCCCGATGAGCGTTTCATTTTCATATTGGACAAGTTGACGCTATATAGCTCATCCAATGACAAATGTACCATCGCGCCACCAAATAAAAACAGACCATAAAACCAGCTAGTCGTCAGCGGTAGGTGCAAGCCATAGTAACTTAGGCACGTCAGACCTAATCCCAGTATTGCCATATACGGCACAGAGTGGATGACGCCGCGATGCACCGTCATCGTAGTAAAGATATGAAAAACGACATAACGCATAAAACCGTAGCCTGCCAGCCACAATACTATCAATGCCAGTAAGCTCAAGTCACTACGCCAATGCATGACCAGACCAAAGGCAAATATGAACGAGGTGATATTAAAACCGAGCTTAATCGGTGTTGAATTATCAGAATCCAAGTCTGGCAGCAATCCACCGATAGTACCAAGCGCTACGCACACCAAAAATCCCGAATCATCAATCAATCCAGCTTTATAAACTGTCAAACTCAGTGTGCCGCTGACCATAAAAGCGACATTTAAGTGGGTATTAAAATTTGCCATAAAACTCATTCATCCATAGCGCTCAAAAAGTCCTTTCGAGCGGCGTATCTAGCAGTAAAAAAGCGCACCATGATACCATAGACCGTCCATACGTCTAATAGAGATAGCCCGTAAGAGAGAGCTTCTATGCCTGCCAGTGATTTACCCGCCACACTTAACTCTGATACTCATACTAAGCAGCCGCCTGTAGTAGAAGGTCAGCTTGATAACAGCTTTGCTACCATTGACTGGCAAGTGCCTTGGTTATCGCATATTACTCAATTGATTTATATCAGCAACACGATTGAGCGGCTTAGTCGCTCGAAATCACAGAGAAATAGCTTGGATGGTTCGAATGATTCAAAAGGTTTGGATGATGTGAAAAGCCTAGATGAGCACGATATAAATGCTTCTGACATCAATACGCCTGACACGATTGCCAAAGTCTTAAAAACGGCGATGATGCAGCAGGCTGAACATTTGCAACAGCCGTTACCACAGACCATACCAGCTCATGATAACAAGCCGCAGACACTACAGTTCGTCTCTCAAAATGTATTGCCTGAAGGGGAGGCTTATGAGCATTTCATCGGCACAACTGGCAATATCCCGACGCGTGATAATTTGCATGATTTGTTTAACGGCAGTATTTGGCTGACCTTTCCGAAGACTAAAGCTATGCTCAATTACTACCATATGATAGAAATCGCAAAGCAGGGCATTAGTGAGCGTCGAGGGCGTGTGCGCGACACTATTACTGTCTTTGATGAGAATGGCGCAGTGCTAGTGACTTCTGACTCTAGTATCGGTGAGGCGTTGGTTAATTTTGACTGGCAGACAAGTTTGGTGAAACCACGTGCTAAATGGGACAACCCAACTCAGCCTGATAACAGTGTTCAGGCAGCAGTCTATATCTTTGGCCATGCACTGCTTGAGCAGTTGGTACACCCACGCAAACCTCTATGCGCTCATAGCATTGTCATTCATGTTGCACAAGAATTCTTTACCTTATCGTTAGCTGAACGTATGCGCTATTTGGATGACAAGATTACCAAATACATGGACACATTATTATCAAATGATGATGTGAAACCACGCCAGCTTGCGCCATTACCTATTTTAGGGGTGCCGCATTTTTGGGCAGAAAATGCCAATACTGGCTTTTATGAAGACCGCTACGTGTTCCGCAATGGACGACGTAAAAAAGACAAAAAATAAATAGAAAGGGATTGCTCAAAAATAGCTCGCTAAACCGTTGTTACGTTTACGATTGTGCCACGATTCGACAACGTCCAGACGTTAACAAAGCCTTGTATGTTTGTTATGGTAAAAGGAAGTTTCTGTTAATCACTACAGATATGATTATCTCTTTTGTTAACACTGACTTATATCAGACAGTTTTGCGAAACTGCGATATTGATTCAAAACAGATCAATCATTTATTGAGCCACCAGTCATACATAAACTTATAATAATTTATGTCCAGGATTTATAACAACGATAAGGAAGCTATCATGAGTGATATTTTTGATGTAAAAGACACCCTTTCGGTTGCTGGCAAGGAACATGCTTACTACAGCCTACCAAAGCTGACCGAAACTTATGAGCATATCAAGACACTACCATTTTGTATGAAAGTGGTATTAGAAAACCTATTGCGTAACGAAGACGGTGGCCAGTCGGTTGGCAAAAACCATATCGAAGCGGTTGCCAACTGGGATGCAGGGGCTGAGGCGTCAAAAGAAATCGCCTTTATGCCAGCGCGTGTGGTATTGCAGGATTTCACTGGTGTACCATCAGTAGTCGATTTGGCCGCGATGCGTGATGCAGTGGTCGAGCTTGGCGGAAAGGCTGAGCAGATCAATCCGTTTATCCCTAGTGAGCTGGTCGTCGACCACTCTGTACAGGTTGATGCTTATGGTCGCGAAGATGCGCTAGATTTGAACGAAAAAATTGAATTTAAGCGTAATAACGAGCGCTATGAGTTTTTGCATTGGGGCAAGCAAGCCTTTGAAAACTTCGTCGTGGTACCGCCAGCGACAGGTATCGTGCATCAGGTTAACCTTGAGTATCTAGCCCGTGTGGTGATGGCAGCAGACGTCGATGGCGAGCTGACCGCTTATCCAGATACAGTGTTTGGTACAGATAGTCATACCACGATGATTAATGGTATCGGTGTACTTGGCTGGGGTGTTGGCGGTATTGAAGCTGAAGCGGCGATGCTAGGCCAACCGTCATCAATGCTGATTCCACAAGTGGTCGGTTTTGAGTTAAAAGGTAAGCTAACCGAAGGCGTCACGGCGACCGATTTGGTATTACGTGTGGTTGAGATGTTGCGCGCACATGGCGTAGTGGGCAAGTTCGTCGAGTTTTATGGCGAAGGCTTACACAGTATGCCGTTAGCGGACCGCGCCACCATTGCCAATATGTCACCAGAGTATGGCGCGACTTGTGGTATTTTTCCAATTGACCAAATGGCGATTGATTACCTGCGTCTATCAGGCCGTGATGAAGAACAGATTGAACTGGTTGAAAAATATGCTAAGGTGCAAGGCTTATGGCACGATGCCGATACACCTGCGGCGACTTATTCAAGCAAATTAGAACTAGATCTGTCGTCAGTACAACCAGCACTTGCTGGTCCAAACTTGCCACAGCAGCGTATCAATTTGTCTGATATGCATGAGAAGTTTGGCGAAACGCTAGAAAAAATGACCAAAGATCGTAAGTCAGAAGTAGAAGGCAAAGTACGCTTTGATCAAGAAGGCGGCGAGCAAGAGCAAGCTGAACACTTGGCAGCTGAACCGAATATCGAAGTTGATACCAGTGATGACAATGCAGGTTATGCGCCAGCCAACAATGTCTTCTCAAATGTCAGTATCGATGATAAGCAACACAAACTACGAGACGGATCGGTAGTTATTGCCGCCATTACTTCTTGTACCAATACTTCAAACCCAGCAGTAATGATTGGTGCAGGTCTAGTTGCCAAAAAAGCGGCTGCCAAAGGTCTTAAAGCCAAGCCTTGGGTTAAGACATCGCTCGCACCGGGTTCTAAAGTGGTCACCGACTATTTAGAAAAGACCCATCTGATGGATGAGCTAGAAAAAACGGGCTTCTACCTAGTAGGGTATGGGTGTACCACTTGTATCGGTAACTCAGGACCATTGTCAGAAGAGATCGAAAAAGGCATTGAAGAAAATGACTTAGTCGCAGCGGCTGTACTGTCTGGTAACCGTAATTTTGAAGGTCGTATTCACTCGCATGTCAAAGCCAGTTACTTAGCATCACCACCGTTGGTCGTTGCTTATGCGCTGGCCGGTACTGTTGATATTGACTTGACGACTCATCCACTCGGACAAGATCAAGATGGCAATGATGTATTCCTAAAAGACATCTGGCCGACCTCGGAAGAAATTAACGAGTTAATTGCCAACAATATTGATGCTGATATGTTCCGCAAGAACTATGGCGAAGTATTTGACGGTAGTGCAGCGTGGAACGCAATTAGTTCAGCGGATAGCCAATTGTATCCATGGGATGAAGGGTCAACGTACATCAAAAATCCACCGTTCTTTGATGGTATGACCATGGAGCCAGAAGGTATCCCTGATATCGAAGGCGCGCGTATCCTAGGTCTATTTGGTGACTCGATTACTACCGATCATATCTCACCAGCAGGTAATATCGATCCAGACTCACCAGCAGGTAAGTACTTGCAAGAGCGCGGTGTGATGGAAGCAGACTTCAACAGCTATGGCTCACGCCGTGGTAACGATGCAGTCATGACTCGTGGTACCTTTGCCAATATACGTATTAAAAACACCATGATGGGCGGTAAAGAAGGTGGCTATACTTATTACTTCAAAGATGACAGCGCTACGTTACAAGATGGCGAAGAAATGCCCATCTACAATGCAGCAATGAAGTATAAAGAAGATAAGCGTCCGTTAGTGGTATTGGGCGGGGCAGAGTATGGTTCTGGTTCGAGCCGTGATTGGGCAGCTAAAGGTACCATCCTGCTAGGCGTAAAAGCAGTTTTAACCAGCTCGTTTGAACGTATTCACCGTTCAAACCTAGTCGGTATGGGTGTGCTGCCATTGACGTTTAAAGATGGTCAGAATGCAGAAACCTACAAACTAGATGGTTCTGAAGTGCTGAGCGTCACAGGTCTGGACAATGGCGAAAGTAAAACAGCTACGGTTACGGCTACACGTGCTGACGGATCGGTAGAAACCTTTGAGGTAAATGTCGGTCTACAAACGCCAAAAGAGCGCGAATATGTGCGTCATGGCGGCGTATTGCACTATGTACTACGTCAACTGGCAGCTGAGAGCAAAGAAGCTAGCTAGTAGTTAGTTAAGTTTTATATGACAAAAAGCCCAATCTCCGTCAAAGTAGGGGATTGGGCTTTTCTATGGAAGACGTTTTTTCTGCTTGTTACTTTACTATTCAAGCCTTTTCAGTCAACAGCTTAATTCCTAGCCCCATAAATACGACACCACTTATTTTATTCATCATGGATTCAACTTTTGGATTCTCTCTTAGTTTTTTGCTGAACTTTGACGCCAGCAGTGCCAAACTCAAGCACCATATAAAGCCTGTGATGGCAAAAGTCAGTCCCAACATCAAAAATGACAGCATGCCATAAGCATAACTAGCGTCGATAAACTGAGGGAAGAACGCCAAGAAGAATAAAGCGACTTTTGGGTTAAAAGTATTGGTCAACACACCTTGCTTATATATTTGCCAACCATCTACAGCCTTTCGGCTAGTCACGTTCTGATCTTTGGACAAATGGTTCGTTACTGAGTTCGAGTTTTTGCTTAGCAGCATTTTTAGACCCAAATAGCACAAATAGCTGGCCCCAATATATTTAACAATCATAAAAGCGGTAGGGGAATTGGCAAGCAATACGGACAATCCTAGCGCCGCCAATAATGTATGTACCAAAATACCCGAAGTAATGCCAAGAACAGAATAAACCCCTGCTGTTTGCCCCTGTGAGACACTACGGGTGATGATGTACATGCTATCTGTACCTGGCGTTAGGTTTAACAAAATAGCCGCTAAAATAAACCCTAGATAATTCTCGATACCAAACATAGCAATCACTTCCCTTTAATCACGCTAGGCCCCATCATGTATAGTAGATAGGTACGCTTTGTAAATATGCTTGTCAGATCGATATTAACGAGTATTAGATAGGTTGGCAATAGCGCTATCAACACTAAGCTAGCAGCTATTAATAATAAGCTAACGACAATAGAATAGAGGATTTTGAGAAATGACAGATATAAAAAAGCCCAGTCACCGTATGATGACTGGGCTTTTTTATTGTTCGCTTATTAGTCTAATCTGATGCTAAGCAAAAGTGCTAATAAGTGACGCCGAATAGTGGCGTCCCCAGGGGGATTCGAACCCCCGTTACCGCCGTGAAAGGGCGGTGTCCTAGGCCTCTAGACGATGGGGACGCATAGAGTGTTATAACCAGTGGTTACAACGGTACTTCACAATATCAGATAGCTTATTAAATAAGCATTGCCTAGGTGCTGATATCGTCCTACTAGCGAGTATTTATTATTACGTTTCAGTAATACTGAGCGTTGCTATAAATAAGTATGGTGGAGCTAAACGGAGTCGAACCGTTGACCCCTTGCATGCCATGCAAGTGCTCTACCAACTGAGCTATAGCCCCTCGCTAAGAGTGTGCGTATTTTATGTAAGAGCGGCAGTCTTGTCAACAACTATTTTAAAAATAATTCATAAATATGCAAAAAAAAGCGATTTAGCCTATTTTAAAGTCTCAATAAGTCCAAATTAGCGTGGATTTTGCTTCAGCGCGATCTCTTTGATGGCTTTATCGGTATAAAGCTCTTCTTCGCTACCATCAGAAAAAATAATCGCACAGCATTCAGTTGGTATATATTGACCGCCTTTTTCTCGGATCGTTCTTATGCCTTTGACGCCAATGATGTCATATTCGCCCAATTTATCTAGATTATGCTTGGTGTAACTACAGTAAGTGCTGTATATCCATTTTAAATCTTCGAAGTCTTGGCCCTTGGTCAGGGTCAAAGTTGCATCAAAAAGCTCCTTTACGATGGCATCATAGTATTTCTGTGCTTCTTTTAGGGTGTTAAAGACGTAGTCTTTGCTTTCTATCGTGACGGTTTTGGCGGCCATATTTATTTCCAATTAAAATATTTAACGAAAGACGTTTAATAGTACGAGGGTAATTGTACTGATTAACAACGAAAAAAGGGCCAGAGATGGCCTGACCCTTTTACATTCGACAAGTTTCGCTAATTAACTGTTTAGCAGATAAGTTATTCAGTTTCTAAACTACTCAGCAGCAGCTAAGAAATCTGGCAATTCTGTCGCTTGTTTCTCAAGTTTTTTCAGTTTCTTTTTGCCAAGACCGCCTAATACATCAACTGCATGGCGCAAGCGAGTCAAGGTCATATCAGCACCGATAATCGCCATAGAGTTCATGACTGGCGTCGATGAGGTACTACCAGCGATCGCGATAAAGAACGGCGCCATAAAGTCACGCATCTTGATATCAAGGTGAGCAGCAAGGCCTTTTAGCGTGGCATAGATGTTTTCTTCTGACCACGTTGGTAAGACTTCTAACTGCCAAAGCGCTAATTGTAGCATCTCAATAATTTGCTCAGGGGTGAGCGATTTATGTGTGAAGCTTTCAGCGTTGATGTCAGGTAGGTTTTGGAAGTAGAAACCACCCCAATTAACCGCATCAGACAATAGCTCAATACGTGGCTGAATCGCGGCTGCGATAGCAGTCAGTTTGTCACTGTTACTGGCCCACTCAAGGATTTTATTCTTTAATTCTTCAGGGCTAAGCGCACGTAGCCATTCTGCATTGAGCCAGTTTAGCTTCTCGATATCGAAGATAGGGCCGCCAAGCGACACACGCTGAATATCAAAGCTGGCAATCATTTCTTCTAGCGTAAACTGCTCGGCATCATTAGGCATTGAGTAGCCCATACGACCGAGATAGTTTAGCAGCGCTTCAGGTAGCACGCCTGCATCACGATAGTAGGTGATAGAGGTTGGGTTTTTACGCTTAGACAGTTTTGATTTATCAGGGTTACGCAGTAGCGGCATGTGGCAAAGCGTTGGCATTTCCCAACCAAAATAATCATAAAGCAGTTGATGCTTAGGTGCAGAGTTCAGCCACTCTTCACCGCGCATCACATGGGTGATTTCCATCAAGTGGTCATCAACGACGTTGGCGAGATGATAGGTTGGCATGCCGTCTGTTTTTAGCAGTACTTGCATGTCGACTTGGGTCCAAGGGAACTCAACCGTACCGCGCAGCATGTCTTGTACCTGACAAGTGCCTTCGGCCGGTACACGCATACGAGTCACGTGTGGCTTGCCCTCGCTTACCAATTGCTCGGTCTTTTCTGGTGCAAGATGAGCACAGCGACCATCATAACGAGGGGTCTCGCCATTGGCCATTTGCTCAGCGCGCATAGCGTCTAACTCTTCACTGGTACAAAAACAGCGGAACGCATGGTCTTTTTCTATGAGTATCTCAGCGTGTTTTTTGTAGATATCGCTACGCTCGCTCTGACGATAAGGAGCGTGTGGGCCGCCAATATCTGGGCCCTCGCTCCAATCTAGACCAACCCAACGTAAAGCGTCCAAAATCATTTGTTCTGATTGCTCAGTCGAGCGCGTCTGGTCGGTATCTTCGATACGTAAAATGAATTCGCCACCGTGAGCTTTGGCAAAAGCCAAGTTAAACAGGGCAATATAGGCAGTACCTACGTGTGGAAAGCCAGTTGGTGATGGGGCGATACGCGTACGCACAGGGCGCGTGCTGTCAGTAGAGGTTTGCATGATAAAAGTCTCAAAGTTTGCTATCGATATAAGCTATCAGTATAAATAGCGATGAAAGATATGAAGTCGATGTTAAGAAATAGCGTAAAATATAGCGCTAGTATAACAGAGACATGTGATATTTTTAATGAAAAGCCCTTCTAGTGC
The DNA here is from genome assembly GCF_002377945.1 of Psychrobacter sp. UBA3480. Lineage (GTDB taxonomy): Bacteria > Pseudomonadota > Gammaproteobacteria > Pseudomonadales > Moraxellaceae > Psychrobacter. The sequence goes on along the minus strand of NZ_DFQV01000032.1, from coordinate 73,929 downwards.
TTGACTAGCCGTGTATCCTTGCGATAATAATGCTAGGCAAGTCATAACTTGTTTATTTTCATCCAATTACTGGCCAGTATGGTCGTCATCTATTGAGTTGTTTGTGTCCCTATCAAAGTCTAAGCCAAAATCGAAAGCCAGTCCTTCTGCCGCCGCTGATCTCTCTGAGTCAGTGTCTAGTCCTTTTGCTATAAAGGATGCGTCTACGCAAGATGTCGATCTGGATGTTACTCACGCCAGTCATGAGGGCGATATCACGTCTGATGAATTAAGTTTTGTCCATGATGCGGTGCTGCTGCAAGAGACTGTCGCTGCGGTGCTCGGCGTAAAATCCTTGCCTAAGCAAACAGAAGGTGACCAAAATAGCTTAAATATAAGTGGCATCTACGTTGATGCGACTTTTGGCCGTGGCGGCCATAGCCGACTGCTATTAAGTCAACTTGCCGATGATGCAACACTGATTGTCTTTGACAAAGATCCGACAGCCATCAGCGTGGCGCAAGAGCTGGCAAGCAAAGACAGCCGTGTGCATGTGGTTCACGATAGTTTTGCGACGTTGACCGACAGTCTGGCTGCTATGGGCATCAGTGAAGTTGATGGCTTGATGGCAGATTTGGGCATTTCATCACCGCAGATTGATGATGGTAGTCGCGGCTTTAGCTTTATGCGCGACGGGGCAGTAGACATGCGTATGGATACCAGTCGTGGCCAGTCAGTTGCGGAATGGCTTGAAAAAGTCGATGATGAAACGTTGGCCAATGTGCTTTATGAGTTTGGCGAAGAGCGTCACAGTCGCCGTATTGCACGAGCTATCAAACAGATGGAGAGCTACGAGTCTACGCTTGAGTTGGCAGAAGTGATTAAAGTAGCGCATCCCAACTGGCAACGCGGTAAACATCCAGCCACACAAAGCTTTCAGGCCATGCGTATTTTTATTAATAATGAGCTGGGCGATGTTGACGACTTTTTAGCGCAAAGCATTCCTATCTTAAAGTCAGGTGGGCAGTTAGCGGTCATTAGTTTTCACTCATTAGAAGATCGCCGTATCAAGCAGTTTTTGCAGCGACATAGTAAAGGGCAGTATCCAGAAGACGAAAACCTGCCAATGCCGCCAAATCGCCCGCGCTATTTTAGCAAGCCAAAACGTGTTGGCCCAAGTAAAGCTGAGACGAGTCAGAATCCGCGCGCGCGTAGTGCATGGCTGCGTATGGCAACGCGTACTGACACAACTTATGAGCAGACAACAACATCATAGAACAACATGACGCCGCAAGTCATAGTCGAATATGATTATTGAGTAGTCTAAGATTGCTAATACTTGTCTAAATGATGCGCAAATGTCCTAATGGCTACGCCACTGTTAAAAATCTGTAAATATTGTCTGTTAGGCTCAGCAGTTGGTTTTTATCTGCATGATAGTTGTATGGCTTTATATGTAGTATAGCCATGCAACGTGTTTGGTTTTGGTATGACATATTGATAGCCATAAGTTGTAATGATTTATGGCTCCTAAATATATTAGCTATCGAATATATTTTCTATGTTCGGTTTTTTAGGTTTAGTTTTTACATTTATAAGTGTCTTTGGTTTTATATTTATCGATGGTATGACCGAATAATGACACGTTCATCTTTCGCAATCCGTTATCTACTCTATCGTTTACGTTCACCTTTTTGAGATCGTCATGGCAATATCTGACAAACCTGCGAATCGCCGCACTGCTACACCTTATAATACCGATGTCGGCGAGCTATTCGTGCGCCGGTTTAATGTGGTGAGCATTTATGTGGTCGTGCTACTGCTATTGGCAGCCACGATTGTATGGAGTGGTATCAAAACTGCCGAAGAAGTTCAGCAATATCATCAGGACTACAAAACCTTGCAAGACATGAAAAAACAAGAACGTAAGCTACAAGTAGAGCATCAGCGTCTATTGATTGAGCAGCAAACCTTTAGCGCCACACCGCAGATTGCCAGTCGAGCGGTTGCCGAATTGGGTATGTATTCGCCAACATTAAAGGATAAGCTGATTATCCAGCCTGGTGTAGCAACGGCATTGGTGCCAGTGGTTATGGAAGACTCAGATGAAGATATGAATGACGTTATTGGGCCACGTGCCTCTACCGACATCTCTCCTGAAGAATCAGCGACGGAGGCAGGACAATGAGTGAGAAAAAGTCTAAATCCACCGCAAAAAACACCAGCAAAAAACCAGCCAGCGGCAAGGTAACCAAACCTCTCCGCCGAGCCAGTGCGGCTAAATCTGGTCAGACGAGCAGCAAGCCCGATAAAGCTGCAAGCAATCGTAAGGCAAAATTGTTCGGACGCATCAAAAAAAGCGACACCCAAGGCGCTTATACCAGTGTAAAAAACCGCAAAAGTAAAATGGTTTTTTCGAGCAAAGCATCAGGTGCTTCTGCTCTTGGCGGTTTTGAACAAGACAAAAACCGTTTTCGTATGGTCTGGGGTCTAGCGCTGGTCATATTAGCGCTACTGATTAGTCGCGCCTATTATATTCAGGTTGCTAATGCACAGTTTTATCAAGACAAAGGCAATGAGCTCATTACCAGTGAGCGCACTCAAAAATCTTATCGCGGTATGATTACTGATCGTAATAATCTACCGCTTGCGGTCAGCGCGCCGCTTGCAACGGTTTCGTTTAGTCCGCATGATTATTCGCGTGAATACTATGAGCTAAAGCGCATTATCATTACCAACCCTAGCAGTCCACAATTACAGGCGCGTATGCAAAAGCGTCTAGATAATATGGACCTGACCAAGCTAGCCGCTGCTGCCAATATCTCGGTCGATGATTTGAAAAAAGTCACTGCTATTGATGACAGTATCGATGTGACCGATGAGAAAGCCGTAAAAGCAGCTTTGCCATCTGGCGCAGGATCGCACTATTTGCCATTGCTTAATAAGGTTACACCTGAGATTGCCCAAAGCGTCAGCTCGCTTGATTTCCCTGGTGTCTATGAAAAGAATTTCTTTCAACGTTATTATCCGCAGCCACAGTCTAATGCACAGCTGCTGGGCTTTATGGGTCAGAACGCTAAAGATCCTGAAGGCGGTTACGAAGGCCGTGCTGGTATTGAGCGTCAGTATGAAAAAGATCTGGCGGGTGATGACGGAAAAGTACTGGTTCTAAAAGACGCCAAACAAAACAGCCTAAAAGAAATTAAGCAGATTGAGCCAGAAGTACCCGGCAAAGATGTGGCATTGACGATTGATTCGCGCTTACAGTATTTGCTATATAAAGAGCTAGAAAAAGCTGGGCGTTTGCAAAAAGCACGTTGGTCAACGGGTATGATTGTTGATGTGCAAACTGGTGAAGTGCTGGCACTATCAACATGGCCGTCGTTTAACTCGAACAACCTTAACGAGATGACGGGTGAAAACCAGCGTAACCGCGCACTGCTAGATGTGTTTGAGCCAGGTTCGGTGATGAAACCGTTTACTGTTGCAGCGGCGCTAGACTCGGGTAAATATACGCCAACGACCTTGATTGATACCAATCCTGGTTCGATTCGCGTACGTGGCTATACCATTCGAGATCATAACAACTTGGGCATGATTAACATGGCCACGCTATTACAGAAGTCTAGTAACGTTGCCTCCACCAAAATTGCATTGTCGCTACCGCCCGATGCCATCACCAATATGCAACGACAGTTTGGCTTTGGCTCGAAGACTCCGTTACAGTTCCCAGGAGAAGGTAGTGGGCTAGTCGTGACGCCAGAAGAAAAAGAGACCTCACGTCGTGCAACGATCAGTTATGGTTATGGTATGGAAGCGACGCTAGCGCAGGTGGCGCAGGCTTATTCAGCGTTGGCGGCAGGCGGGGTCATGCATCCATTGACCTTGACCAAAACTGACAAACCCCAGCCAAGTAAACGCATTATGGCGCATGAGCAAGCGATGTCTATCGTGCAAATGCTCGAAAGCGTTACAGAGCCTGGTGGTACGGCAAAAGCCGCCGCTATTGATGGCTATCGCGTGGCAGGTAAGACGGGCACTTCGCGCCGTATCAACCCAGCAGGTGGTTACTATACGGATCAGTATCGTAATGTCTTTGCTGGTATGGCACCTGCATCTAATCCAAAGCTGGTAGGCGTAATGCTTATCGAAGACCCACGTGGTCAGATTTATGCTGGTCTCACAGTCGCACCTGTTTTTCATAATGTGATGAAAGAAGCATTGCGATTGTATAATGTGCCTTTGGATAAGCCACTAAAAACGGAAGCGCAGTAAGCGTTCAATTATTTTAAATGTCCAGTTCTACTGAGCTGACACGTTTTAACTGTTTAGGATTTATCTATGACTATATCATCGCTAGATAGCGCTACTGTTACTTTACAACGGCTTATAGATGCTAATAAAAGCCAGCAGCAAAAACTGGCTGAGCAGCTTACAGTGATGATAGCAGCATCGATTCAGGAAGCATCCAATCAGGTATGTTCAGGTCAAGCTCAGTCTATTGCCCATATTCCGTTTCAACAATTTCGCTTAGACAATCGCCAATTGGATGCGAATGACGTATTTGTCCTTTTAAAAAGTCAAACAGCCAACCCTCAAAAAAGTCGCGATTATCTACTGCAAGCCGCTGAGCAAGCCGCGTTTATTCTCTCAGAGATTGACCCTAGTATTTTGCTTAGCGAAGCAACAAATCTCTCAAATACCAGTAGTGAACCTAAGACAGATAGTATTGCTAATGCACAGCAGCAACTAGCAGCATTACCATGCCCTGTATTATACGTTCCTAACATTCGCGACTTTTTGGGTAGCTTAATTCAAGCGCGCCTGCAATATCAGCAGCCAGTGACTCTACCGACCGTGGTTGCGGTGACTGGTACGAATGGCAAAACAACCATCAGTCAATTAGTGGCACAGCTTACTCAGTTGATGGGCCAGAGTAGCGCGGTCATGGGTACGGCAGGTAATGGTAGACTTGGCGCTCTAGTGCAAGCCAGTCATACCACAGGCGATGCTTTAGCTGTCCAACAGTTTCTATATCAAATGGGGACAGAGCAGGCAGAAATATTGGCATTAGAGGCCAGCTCTCACGGATTGGACCAGCAACGTCTACAAGGTATGCCAGTCACTGTGGCGATTTATACCAATTTGAGCCGTGACCATTTAGATTACCATGCTGATATGGCAGAATATGCCGCTGCCAAAGCCAAGCTGTTTGATAAAGCCCATTTTCCAAATTTGACCCATGCCATTATTAATATTGATGATGAGCACGCTCAGGTTATGTTAGATACGGCAAACGCCAGCGGTTTGACGGTATGGACATACAGTTTGGATTCATCAAAAACTGCTACTTTTGTTGCCGCTGATATCATACCAAGTCTGCAAGGCGTCAAAATAAATCTGCGTACTAATTTTGGCGATGACAAAGCTGACAGCATAGAGGTTGTTAGTCCATTATTAGGTCGCTTCAATGTTGCCAATTTGCTCGCAGCGATAGCAGCTGTCGTAGCACTCGATGTTGACTTGGCTATGAATATCGAGCGTATTGCGCCTGCTGTTGCACAGTTGCAAGGTGCGGTTGGGCGTATGCAGCGCGTACCGTCAGATGATGGCTGCTTCATCGTTGATTATGCGCATACTCCAGATGCGCTAAGCCAAGTGCTGGCAAGCTTAAAGACCCACTGTAAAGGTCAGCTTTGGGCAGTATTTGGTTGCGGCGGAGATCGTGATGCAGGCAAGCGACCATTGATGGCGCAAGCAGGTCTAGCAGGTGCTGATCAAGTTGTTTTGACCGCGGATAATCCACGCACCGAAGACCCTAATATGATTTTGCAAGATATGCAGGCTGGTATGACCGCTGAGCAATATCAACGAACCCATATCGAGCCTGCCCGTCAGACGGCCATTGAATATGCAGTTAGTCACTCAGGTGTAGATGATATCGTTGTCATCGCAGGCAAAGGTCATGAGACCTATCAAGAGATTAACAACGTTCGCTATGATTTCGATGACAGTGTTGTTTTGCAGCAGGCATTGAATCAAGCTGGCCGTGTGTAATTGATTGGCTCGCGATGCATGCATTAGTAAGAATTGATCATTAAATATAAAAATTAAGTAGTCATCATATAAGGTAATCATTATGACAGCCGACACCGATAATACTGCCCAGACGCAAGGGCTCTATGTCTGGCAAATGGACAATATGCTCGCAGCGACCACGTCGCTCGATGGGCATTGGCAACTACCACAAGGCCATACAGCAGAACAGACGGCCTTAGCCAGTAAGCGTATAGCCACTGATACCCGCACGATAAAGCCAGGTGATATATTTTTGTCGTTAAGCGGCGATAATTTCGATGGTCACGATTATATCGAAACAGCAATATCAAAAGGCGCTGTTGCCGCTGTCGTCTCGCGTCCTATTTCGTTGTCCGGCCCAAATGCTATTCCGCAATTGGTAGTCAGCGATACCCGTTTGGCGCTAGGTCAATTGGCAGCATATCGTCGTCAGCAGCATACAGATTTAACCGTGATTGCTATTACGGGCTCTAGTGGCAAGACCACCTGCAAAGAAATGCTAGGCAGTATCTTTGGTAGATTGGCACCGACCTTAATCACTCGTGGTAACCTCAATAACGATTTGGGTGTACCAATGATGTTGCTTGAGCTATCAGACCATCATCGTTATGCTATTTTAGAGTTGGGCGCAAACCATATTGGCGAGATTGCTTATACGACTGAAATTGTTCAGCCTGATGTGGCCTGTATCTTAAACATCGGTACAGCGCATTTGGGTGAGTTTGGTAGCCGTGAAGGCATCTGCCAGACCAAAGCAGAGATTTACCATACGTTGACGGACGCGCAGTTTGCGATTGTTCCTGATAAGGATGACTTTACCAATCAGTTGCGTCGTATCGCTGAAAAGCACACCTCACATGTGATTGGCTTTGGTAATACGGATGTAAGCGCAAGCCATCTAGACGTAGAGCCTGAACGTAGCGAATTTAAGCTACATATCGGTAACCAAGTCCATGATATCAACTTGCCATTGGCAGGTGAGCACAATGTCAATAATGCCTTGGCCGCTGCTGCCTGTGCACATGCGCTGAATATTGAGGTGAGCGACATCGTCATTGGGCTCGAAAATGCGCGTCCTGCTAAAGGTCGTCTAAATAGCCAGATACTTGGTATGCATCGTCTTATTGATGATACTTATAATGCCAACCCTCATTCGGTACGTGCCGCCGCCAAAGTATTGGCCGCGCAAACAGGTACGCAGGTCATGGTGCTGGGCGATATCGGTGAGCTAGGAGAGGCTGCTATTAGTGAACATCAAAGCTTGGGCCGTACTATCGCGACCACAGGTATCAATGTGCTGCTTTGTGTTGGCGAATATGCCCCTTATACCGTTGCAGGTGCGCAAGAGGTGTCTGATATCAGTGCTCATGCTTTTGCCGACAAAGACAGTTTATTACAGTATTTACAGCCGTATTTGCAAGCGCAACAAGCTAAGCCTTGTACTGTGTTATTCAAAGGCTCTCGTTCCATGGGAATGGAAACACTTATTCATGCGCTAGTAGAGGAGTAGGCGGTGTTAGTTTGGTTGTTCGGCTGGCTTGGCCAGTATTATACGCCGTTTTCTGCGGTTTCTTCGTTGACACTACGAGCATTGCTTGCAGTTGTTACCGCCCTTGTATTTAGCATGATGTTTGGTGGCCGTGTCATTCGGCACTTGCGTTCGCTCAAATATGGTCAGGCCATTCGTAATGATGGGCCTCAATCGCATTTGGCCAAGACTGGTACACCAACCATGGGCGGGGTATTGATCCTAAGTGCGATTGGCATATCGACGCTGCTGTGGGCACGATTGAACAATCCCTATGTTTGGATTTTGCTCGTGGTTATGGTTATCTTCGGCGCCGTAGGTTGGGCTGATGATTGGCTAAAAATTAAGTACAAAGATCCAAAAGGCTTAATCGCTCGCAAAAAGTACTTTTGGTTGTCTATGGGTGCGTTATTTGTCGGTGTGTCTTTGTATTATATCGCCACATTACAACCCGATATCAACACCACGCGTGAGATGCAAGATTTGCTATTGCCAGTATTCAAAGACTGGATGATTCCATTTTCAGCAGTGCCATTTGGTATTGGCTTCATCATCTTTACCTATTTTGTGATTAATGGTGCTTCTAACGCAGTCAATCTAACCGATGGTTTGGATGGTTTGGCGATTTTGCCAGTCGTTCTCGTCGCTGCAGGTTTGGGCGCGATGGCCTATGTATCAGGCGATGTACGCTTTGCTGATTACTTGCATGTGCCTTATATTCCTTATAACTCCGAAGTCATCATCGTCTGCGGTTCAATGGTCGGAGCAGGCCTTGGTTTCTTATGGTTCAACGCGCATCCAGCACAAGTATTTATGGGTGATGTTGGCGCGCTAGCATTGGGTGCAATGCTGGGTACTATCGCCGTAATGACCCGTCAAGAGATTGCCTTTGCGATTATGGGTGGTTTGTTTGTCGCCGAAGCGCTATCAGTTATGTTGCAAGTTGGCTCGTACAAACTACGCAAAAAACGCGTCTTCCGTATGGCACCGCTGCATCATCATTTCGAAGAAATTGGCTGGAAAGAAACACAAGTGGTGGCGAGATTTTGGATTATTGCTATTATTCTTGTCATCCTCGGGTTAATGACGCTAAAGCTGCGTTAAGCTATAACAGCCGAATATCTATATAGCTATCAATTTGCAAAACTCCAAAAAGCCGTCTCAATTATTATTGAGACGGCTTTTTGTCGCTCAAGACCCATGAATTTTGTTAAAATGCGAAGCATATTGCTATCACTTTGAGATGCCCGTGTCGTTATTTATTTGTCCACTTTGTCAGTCATCACTACAGCTTGCCGCAGATACTTGGCGCTGTGATGGTAGTTTGCACCCTAAGCAAATTTCGCATCCTTTTGATGTAGCGCGTCAAGGCTATGTCAACCTGCTGCCAGTACAACAAAAAAAGTCCAAAGCACCTGGGGATAGCCAAGAGTCTATCGATGCGCGTAAACGGTTTTTGAATCATGGGCACTATGCACCGCTCCAAAAACTAATTAGTCAAAAAATGACAGAGTTGCTGTCTAACGATGAGTTTATAAACGAGCAAGATAGCAAGCCAGTCAGTTGGCTTGATATTGGCTGCGGAGAAGGCTATTACACGCAGGCAATGGCACAAATGGGGTTGAAGGTTATAGACACGCTGATAGCCGCTGACATCAGTAAGCCTGCAGTGGTTGAGCTGGCCAAAGTCAGTAAACTAGCAGGTCGTCTATGGTATCAGCCGCGCCAAGAAGATACTGCCAAAACGACAGCGGTCTATCCATTAGTGACCAGTGCTGCACATTTACCATTACGCCCGCACAGTATGACGGGTATTAGCAGTATTTTTAGCCCTATCTTGCCCGAGGCGTTTGATAATGTGTTGATGTATGGTGGCTATCTGATCATTGCCAAGCCTGATGTCGGGCATTTGGCAACGATGCGTGATGCGCTATTTGATGATGTACGTGAGCATGATTCTGATAAATTTTTGCAAGAATTGGCACCATATTTTACGTTGGTTGAGACCTGCCGTGTCAGTACAGAGCTAACGTTATCCGCAGAGGATTTGGCTGATTTGATGACGATGACACCTTATGCGTACCGTGCCCGCAGCGAAAAAAGGCAAGTACTATTGGCTGCCGTAGAAACAGCAGCATTTAGCACAGAGGCGAAGTTTGTGGTTTATATTTTGCAGAAAACGTCTGTTTAGCACATTTAGAGCATAGCAGTATGGAGTATTGCTATGCTCGTTTTAAATATTAGCCAGCAACTTCACCGTTTCCGTATTTGCATTCTTCAACAATCAGCTAGTCATTCGCGTTTTTATAAATACCCTTTCTACGATGCTTACCGATGAATCGTAAATAGTCTGTCATTTAACCAAACATTACGCCAACACCTAACATTCCTTTGATCGCGTATGCCCTCGTAACAATCGCAACCTTTCTTCAAGTTTCATAAATCTACTTAATACTAGAATCATTTATCATTCTCTTTGTCGATAGAGTAAAGCTTTATCACGATAGTTCATTTAACACTAAGTGAATTATCTATAGCTACTCTAAATATGAATTCAAAGGAATAAAATGATGAAAAAGATACTAGTTAGCTCGATTTTAGCCGCTACTGCTTGTTTGTCGATGGTCGGTCAAGCCAATGCTGCACCTAATTTTGATAAGCATCATTCAGCTCAAGTACAGCAACAAAAGCACAGCAACAATAAAGCGAGTAATAACTATAAGCAGGCCAAAGCTAAGGCAGCCAAGTCACATCACAAAGCGAACGTAGTGGCTGCTAAGCACAAAACAACAGCTAAAAATGTCCATGCTAAAAACAGCCACGACAAAAACGGTCATGATAAAAATAACCATGATCGTCGCTCATAAAAATACAATCCTAGAATCCAAAAATAGCGCCTTAATTAGGCGCTATTTTTTTTGTTCTTATATGACACTATTGATCGTTACTAATTGAGCAAATGCTACTGACTGATAAACGTCATTGATTTGGATATGCCGCTTTTATTAGGCTGAGTGAGTGTGACTTTACTACTCAAAACATCGCCTTTGGCATTGATTTTATAGCATTCTGAAGACGTACCTGCAGCACCAGAAGTCAAAAGTAGATTGCCTGAGGTTTCTATACAGAGCCACGCCGTGTTATTTGTATCTTGTGTGAGCGACCAGTCCTGCTTATAGGTAGCGGTTTTCTGACGCATACTGCTGTCAGCATATACGTTTTCAGTGATAAGCTGACTTGAGTCGCCTACAGTAGCCATTTTAGGGATACTCGTCGTTTGGTTAGCGATTGAATACTCACCCGTACTATCCGTAAAACCATGGAACACCAAGGGATTTAGCGTAAAGTAATTGATAGCGACTGACTGATCCGTGATCTGCTGATTCACTGTGTTGATTGTGCTGACTTCTGCGCCTTGTACCATTTTATTATTAAAGCGCATGCTGCCTTTAGGGGTGATTTGAATATCTGCGGCTACGTTTTGTCCGCCGACAGTAGCGACCAATTTTTCACTACGTTGTTTGGTATAGATATTGAGTAGGGCAGTCTCAACTGGGTATTGAGTGACCACTTTATCAGAGCTATTACTTTGACTGGTATTACCTGTTGCCGTGCCGCCCATGCCAGTCGCGCAAGCACTCAACCCGAGTCCTGCTACGATACACATTCCTAGTGTTTTCATCGTTGTATCCTTTAGTTTATTTAAATAAATACTACCGATATCTACTATAATCCAATTTTTGGACAATGGCATCTGCCGAGTATCAGTGACCTTACTGTTATTACATTTTTGTACGGTATAGCAATGATGGTAAATATAGATATAAAGCTAGATTAAGCGCCACAGGAAAACTAAAAGCCTTTTAGCATAAAGGTTTAGGGATAAAATTAAGCTGATAATAAAACGAATCGTAATAGAATATCGAATCATTTAACGGTAATTTCATATGGCCAAACACGACTGAAAAAATGCTTGTAATCTGCACCACTGTAAAAAATCTATTCAAAAAGAGATAAAGACGAAGCTTGCTAATACGACTCGGCTTTATTCGAATGCGTGAAAATAGGTTACAATAGCTGTTCAAGAAAACATATCTCTAGTACGTCATAAATAAGCCACTTTAAGTGGCTTATTTATTGGTAAAAATAAAAAAGTGCAAAAAGATTAGATGGTTTTTCGCTGTCCAAAAGTTGATAGCGCGTATCAATGCCAACGTCGGTATATCAATACATACTCTCAAAGGGAAAAATAAATGTCAGTTAATGAAGCATTATTAGATGAAGTCAAACAATGGCGCAAACAGATTCATAGCCAGCCTGAGCTTGGATTCAAAGAATTTAAGACCTCTTCATTCATCGTAGATAAATTACAATCTTTTGGTATTGAAGTCCATCAAGGCTTGGGTGGCACTGGTGTGGTTGGCACTTTGAAGAATGGTGTAGGCCCTACTATCGGTATAAGAGCCGATATTGACGCGTTGCCAATTGCAGAACAAAACGACGTTGATCACAAATCTACCCATGCAAACTGTATGCACGCCTGTGGTCACGATGGTCATACCTCTGTTCTGCTAGGAGCGGCAAAACACTTAAGTCAACATAAAGAGTTTAGTGGCACCATTCACTTTGTTTTTCAGCCTGCAGAGGAAGTGTTAGGCGGCGCCAAAGCCATGATTGATGATGGCTTATTTGATAAATTTCCGATGGATGCCGTTTATGGCTTGCATAACTGGCCTGGGTTGCCAGTGGGGGAAATCGCTGTAAACAATGGTCCTATGATGGCTTCTTTTGATACTTTTGAGATTACATTGACGGGTAAAGGCACGCATGCTGCCATGCCGCATTTGGGTGCTGACCCTATAGCCGCAGGTGCTGCACTAATCACCAATATTCAATCTATTATCTCTCGCCGCGTCTCGCCATTGCAGTCTGGCGTTATCAGCGTGACGCAAATGAACAGCGGCGATACCACCAACGTGATTCCAGATGTTGCCATCTTAAAAGGCACGGTTCGTAGCTTTGATATGGATGTGCGCCAATCTATGCAAGAGATGCTCACAGAAATGGTCGCCACTCTGCCGCCTTTATATGGTGTCAAAGGCGAGATGGATTACCACATTCGTTATCCAGTAACCACCAACGACAGTCAGGCTTACCTTGAGATTAAAGAAGCGGCTACTAAGGCGTTGGGCGTTGATAAAGTCAATACCGATGTAGAACCTTCTATGGCTTCTGAAGACTTCTCATTTATGAGTCAGGTAGTTAAAAGCGCCTATTTTTGGTTGGGCGTTGATGGCAGCATACCTTCTAAGCCACTGCACAATGCCTCTTATGATTTCAATGATGATGCTATCGAGACCGGTATCAAGGTATGGGTTTCTTTGGTTGAGTCGGGGTTACCAAAGAGCGCTGAATAAAATTTTATTATCGACAGATAAAACTCAACAGACCAAGTTCAATCAATAGAGTCATCATCATACTCAAAGGGAATTCATATGAACAACAATAGCGTGCTGTCACCTACTATGACAAAGCACCTGCTTGATTGGAAACTGCATTTATTAGTGATTGCGGTATCGTTATTAGCAGAATGGATAGGTATTATAAAAATCCCTATCGGTATTGGCATTTTGGTGTTACTGCCATTACTTTATGCTTTCATCTTTGCGATTTTATTAAATCCCAATGTCGTGCCTTCGATGAAAGCGGTTATAACCAAAAAACGCGCCAAGTTTGCCAGTTATGCCATTCTGTTAAGTATTATGCCTTTTATCGCCAAATTCGGTGTTGGTGTTGGTCCCAATATCGAAGAAATCATCGCTGCTGGTCCAGCACTACTATTGCAAGAGTTAGGTAATGTAGCGACCGTTTTGATTGCGCTACCGGTTGCAGTGCTTGTCTTTGGCATGGGCCGAGAAGCTATCGGTGCCACGCACTCCGTTGCTCGTGAACCTAACGTTGCTTTGATTGCTGATAAATACGGCTTACAAAGTCCAGAAGGCATCGGTGTGATGGGTGTCTATGTCATGGGTACGTTGTTTGGTGCAATTTACTTCTCACTAATGGCAGGTATCATTGCTTCGATGGATATCATGGATGTACGCGCACTTGCTATGGCATGCGGTATTGGTAGCGGTAGTATGATGGGTGCTTGTTCAGCAGCATTGGCAGAGACGGTTCCTGCCCAAGCAGAAACTATTACTGCATTTGCCGCCACTTCTAACCTGTTAACGTATGCCACTGGTTTATTTGTTAGTTTATTTGTGGCACTGCCTTTTACAGAGTTTTTGTATAAAGTAGTCAGTAAATTTAAGAAGAGCCAGCAGACAGTCGCTACGTCAGAAACCAATCTCGATGCAGTCATGGAAGAGCCTGCCAGTCTGTCAATCATGCAGTCTTTTATTTTATTAGCTGTGATTTGTGTGGTCTTGCTACTAAGCAATTGGGTAGGGCAAGATGTAAATCCATTAGTAGCATTACCTGCCATGCTCATTTTATTTGCATGTTGCGTGATCGGCATGCTGTTAAAGCGATTTATCCCAGTCAATGTACCGGCGATTGCTTGGATATCTATTGTAGCTATTTTAATCTCTCTACCACAGTTTCCATTTAATGCTTATGTTTTGGAAGAAACCGCCAAACTAGGCGTTCTGCAATTATTAACGCCAGTCCTTGCTTATGCTGGTTTTGCCATCTCGCAAATGGAAGTCGATTTGTTTAAGAAGTCTGGCTTTAAAATTGCCATTGTTGCGGTATTAACCTTTACAGGTACGTTTATCGGATCAGCGATGATTGCGCAAGCTATGCTCTAAAAGCTAGGTTAGTATTTGAAGATAGTAAAAAACCCCAGTTGATCAACTGGGGTTTTTGTTTTTTATCCTACAGCAGGGCATATAGTTATCTTGGTTTATAACCCTTGTATGAGTTACTCTCAGCCCATGGTAAGAAATTTTTAGTTTGGTCAAATAATGTGTTGTTTGACTAGATATATAGTTATTAGATTCATTCAGCACACGAAATCAAGGTTAAACAGAAGTATAGGATAAGTATAGACTGAAAGTCTTACTGTTAAACTGTCAAAAAATATTTAGAGAAGGGTAGAATAAGATAGAAAAACAAAGGCTTTGCTTACGCAAAATAAGATTGGCGGTGAAGGAGGAATTCGAACTAATATAATAAGTATTTGATTTAATTATATTTTTTATAATAAATAATTATGTTAGACCAGCATATAGACCAACAGCGACGCAGTATTGAAGGCAAGACAAGTAATAAGATTTTTCTCACAAATATTTGAGACTAAATATTTCTAAAATCTTATTTAGTCTCAAATATATATTATCAGTAAAAAATCATCTTCTGCTTCAGTTTATTTCATTTGTCATCGAACAGGTGATACTCGACTTCGAAAATCTAAGTCGATGCAATTTTTTATCAGCTAAAGAGGAGGGCCAAATGAGTTATTTGATCTTCTAATGTTTGCATCACCTTTTAAGTTATTCTTGAACTACAAAATTACTTTATGCGATTGAGATCCATATTGCAACTGTGAGTTGCAAGTGTTTTTGGGAATGTTTAGATTTTAGCATGGGTTATTAGTATGAATATTTTATCGAGTGAAACAAAAAAAGAGACCAGTTAATGGTCTCTTTTTATTTGCATTAGATTTTGTTTCGAGTTATCTCACCGTTAAGCAATCTCAGAATATTGAATGGATTCTCATCCTTCAATGCTTCTGGTAATAAGCTTTGAGGATAGTTTTGATAACACACAGGGCGTAGATAACGGTCAATTGCCAGCGTTCCGACCGAAGTGCCACGTGCATCAGACGTTGCCGGATAAGGTCCGCCATGAACCATTGCCTCACAGACTTCTACACCTGTTGGATAACCGTTTAATAGTAAGCGTCCGGCCTTCTCTTCTAATACAGGTACAACATCTGAGAATCCATCAAAATCTGCTTCATCTGCGATTAAAGTTGCCGTTAACTGGCCGTTCATGCTACTTAGTGCTTGAATCAGCTGCGCTTTGTCTTTGACTTCAATGACTATCGTCGCAGGACCAAAAATCTCTTCCTGTAGTAACTGGTTGCCTGCCAGCAGTAATTCCACATCTGCTTTAAACAACTGCGGTTGAGCTTGATCCCCTTGTTGAGGCTGGCCCGCTAAATGTTGGAACCCTTCATGCCCCATTAAATCTTCTAGACCCAATGAGTAGCTTTCTAACGTACCTGCATTCAACATGGTTTGTGCAGGTTTGTCATCGATAATAGTTATCAATTTTTCAAGAAATCGACTGTATTCAGGTGATTTAATCCCAATGATTAAACCAGGGTTGGTGCAAAACTGTCCACATCCCATCACGACAGAATCTGCTAAATCTTGAGCAATGCTATCACCACGATTTTTTAGGGCAGCTGGCAGCATGAGCATAGGATTTATACTGCTCATTTCTGCAAATACTGGAATAGGGTTGGGGCGAGCGGCTGCCATAGCGCCTAAGGCTTGACCACCTTTTAGCGAACCTGTAAAACCAACCGCTTGAATCAACGGGTGTTTTACTAGCGTTTCACCGACACCACTGCCATAAAGCATACTAAACACGCCTTTAGGCATACTAGTGCTTGTAACAGCTCTATCAATCGCTTGTGCTACTTGATCCGCCGTTACCATATGTCCACTATGCGCTTTGACAACGACAGGACACCCTGCCGCTAAAGCAGAGGCAGTATCACCGCCTGCTGTTGAAAAAGCTAAGGGAAAGTTACTGGCTCCAAACACAGCAATCGGACCGACGCCTATCTTTACTTGACGTAAATCTACACGTGGCATGGGCTCACGCTCAGGCAGTGCCGTATCGATACGAGCCCCTAAATAGTCACCGCGGCGTAGCACTTTAGCAAATAAACGCATTTGACCACTGGTACGACCACGCTCGCCTTGTAAGCGTGCAAGCGGTAGCGCGGTCTCTTGTGAAATATTGTCAAGAAAGTCTTGCCCTAGTGCATCTAGCTCATCGGCAATCGCTTCTAGAAATAACGCGCGCTGTTCAGGTGACGTATTACGATAGCTTTTAAAGGCTTCACTCGCGGCTTCGCAGGCCTTATTGACCTCTTCTTCAGTCGCTTGATGAAACTCATAAGCCAAAGGTTCTCCAGTGCTAGCATTAACGCTTTGTAAGACTTTGCTGCCAAGCGCGCTGCGCTGACCTGCAATAAAATTATGTCCGATAATCATAGTATTCTCCTTAGAGTGTTTTAACTGAACCAATGGATAGTTCAGGTTGAGTATGTGCAATCTTATTTTTTAAAGAATGACCAAATTCTTTCATCTCAATCTCAAATTCATCACCGACTTGGGTTTGCATGCCATCTGCAAATGACAGCGTCGCCGTACCAAAATAATGAATGTGTACGTCACCCGGTTTTAAGAACTGCTGATATTTAAAATGGTGGTATTCAAGATTGGTTAGGCTATGACACATATTGTCTTCACCGGATAAAAATTCTTTTTCCCAAATCACGTCACCATCACGGCGCAAGCGACTGGTACCCACTAAATATTTCGGAAGCTCACCTGTACGTAGCTCTGGACCATAACTACAGAAACGTAATTTGGAATGGGCAAGATATAAATAGTTGCGACGTTCCATGATGTGATCAGAAAATTCATTGCCCATAGCAAATCCAATTCGATAGGGTTTTGAGTCTGGACCGATCACATACAGACCTGCAATTTCAGGTTCTTCGCCACCATCTTCTGCAAAATTAGGTAGCGGCAGATCAGCACCAGGACGAACCACAATGGAGCCGTCGCCTTTATAGAACCACTCAGGTTGTGCGCCCACCTCACCGTCAGCAGGTTTTCCTTTTTCAATACCCAATTGAAATATACGCATGGTGTCGGTTACTGAGGCAGTATCAGCCACGTTCTGTTGGTGCATTTTGTCACGAGTAGCGGCGGAGCCTAGATGGGTCAAACCCGTCCCTGAGACAAAACAATGTGCGGTATCTGGATGATCCAAAGGCGGAAGTACCTGTAAGTTGTCTAGTAGTTGTGCATAGTCATAGTTCTCAGAGGAAAAGCCTAACTGTTCGATCTGTTGCTCTAGACTTAATTTATTTTTAATCGCCATTAATGCTAAGTCTCGAACTGTTCCAACCTGTTTGACTGGTTTGACAGTGTTATTTTCGACAATGCCAACCGCACGGTGACGGTCTTGGGTTTCAAATTGAATGATATTCATAATCAATGTCCTTAATACGCTTGTTCGCTAACGGTTGTTTTTTCAGATTTCTTTTTTTCAAATTTGGCATAGACGAAATAGGTCAGAATCAAACCAAATACCATAACCATAGAGAGAAAATATAAGCCTGCTGCCATGTGACCCGTGTATTCCTTTAATAAGCCAATACCATAAGGTCCCAAATAACCGCCCAAGTTACCTACAGAGTTGATCAACGCAATACCAGCTGCCGCACTACTGCCTGTTAAGAAACGGCCTGGCAGTGTCCAAAAAACAGCCGTTGTTGAAAACAAGCAAAAAGCGACAGTAGATAGGGCAACTAACTGCAAGACAGGAGAGGTGAGCCAAGCACTTAAGAACATGGCAAAAGCACCTACCGCATAAAGAAAACCAAGATGCCCATAACGATCATTTAAACGGTCACTACTGCGCGGAATAATTAAAAGTCCGACGACACCAAAAAGATAAGGAATACTCGATAAAAAGCCAACTCGTAAATCGCTGCCACCACCAAACTGCTTGATAATAGTGGGTAGCCATAAATTTAAGCCATAAATACTCAAGGTAACAGGCAGGTAATACAGTGCAAGAAGTAATACACGTTTGTCTTTTAACGCATGTAAAGGATTGGCATGCCTTGTTTGCTCATACTCAGATTCATCTTTAACCAATTCACTTTGCAGCCAGTTTTTTTGCTCTGCGGTTAACCAGTTGGCGGTTTTGATATCATCTGGCAAATACAAATAAGTCGGTAGAGCCAAGAGAACAGCAGGTAAGCCGACGGCTATAAACAACCACTGCCAGCCATGCATGTTTGCCATCCCATCCATACCTAGTAAAGCACCAGATAACGGGCCTGCAATTACCATTGCAATAGGCTGCGATAGAACGAACATCCCCATGATTTTTCCGCGGTGACGGACTGGGAACCATTGGGTAATCAGATATAAGACACCAGGAAAAAAACCTGCCTCAGCAACACCGAGCAAGAACCTAAGTGCGTAAAAGCTCTTAGGGCCTTGTATGAGCGCCATCGCCATGGTAATCAAACCCCATGTCAATAAAATGCGAGTGAACCACTTACGCGCCCCAAACTTGGCTAAAAGTAAGTTACTTGGCACTTCAAACATGAAGTAACCAATAAAGAATAAGCCTGCGCCAAATCCATAAGCAGCGTCACCTATACCAACATCAGCGCCCATATGTAGATGGGCAAAGCCGACTGCACCGCGATCAATATAAGCGACCACATAAAGCAAAATCAATGCAGGGATTAATTTGTAGGTCACTTTTCGTATAACGTTCTTTTCGAAATCCATATCCGACTCCACGTTCCATGTGGTAATTCTCAAGCACCACGCCAAAGAGAAATTATCTGTAATTAAATGCGTTATCAGTAGATAACTGGAATAATGTGTAAAAGCTTTAACTAAAATATAGTAATACTATTTAAATATCAACCCTTTTAAAAAGATAGATTTTAGTGTATTTTGATTATTATTGTTTAAATAGTAATACTATATAAGGATATAGACATGTCAAAAAAGAAGCCACTACGTTCAACAGCTTGGTTTGGAACAGCTGATAAAAATGGATTTATGTACCGTAGTTGGATGAAGAATCAAGGCATTCCAGATCATGAGTTTGATGGCAGACCCATTATTGGTATTTGTAATACTTGGTCAGAACTGACACCTTGTAATGCACATTTTCGCAAAATTGCTGAGCATGTGAAAAAAGGAATTTTAGAAGCGGGTGGTTATCCTGTTGAATTCCCTGTTTTCTCCAACGGGGAATCCAACCTACGTCCAACGGCGATGCTGACGCGTAATTTGGCAAGTATGGATGTAGAAGAAGCGATTCGCGGTAACCCTATGGATGGTGTCGTGCTGTTAACAGGCTGTGATAAAACCACACCCGCCTTATTAATGGGCGCAGCCAGTTGTGATGTTCCTGCAATTGTCGTCACAGGTGGGCCCATGCTAAACGGCAAACATAAAGGAAAAGATATTGGCGCTGGCACCATCGTCTGGCAAATGCACGAAGAGCTAAAAGCTGGCAAAATTGATCTCAATGAATTTTTATCTGCAGAATCGGGCATGTCGCGCTCAGCGGGTACGTGTAATACGATGGGTACGGCCTCTACAATGGCTTGTATGGCTGAAGCACTAGGTACTTCTTTACCGCACAATGCCGCTATTCCAGCAGTGGATTCGCGGCGTTATGTTTTGGCGCACTTATCAGGTATGCGTATTGTCGATATGGTCAAAGAAGATCTGACGTTATCCAAAATTTTAACCAAAGAAGCGTTTGAAAATGCGATTAAAGTCAATGCCGCAATTGGCGGTTCAACCAATGCTGTCATTCATTTAAAAGCCATTGCTGGGCGTATTGGTGTTGATTTAGAGCTAGAGGATTGGAATCGTGTTGGTCGCGGTATGCCTACCATTGTTGATTTGCAGCCATCAGGTCGATTTTTGATGGAAGAATTTTATTATAGCGGTGGCTTACCTGCGGTACTGCGCCGTATGGGTGAGCACAATCTGCTACCACATCCTCAAGCACTGACTGTGAATGGACAAAGCATTTGGGAGAATTGCAAAAGCTCGCCTATCTATAATGATGAAGTCATCCGTCAAGTGGACAATCCACTGAGTAAAGATGGCGGTATGTGTATCTTACATGGCAACCTAGCACCGAAAGGAGCTGTGCTCAAACCGTCCGCCGCGTCAGCAGAATTGATGAAACATCGTGGTCGTGCCGTGGTGTTTGAAGACCTTGATGACTATAAAGCACGTATTGTAGATCCAAATTTGGATGTCGATGAAACTTGCATTTTGGTACTAAAAAATGCAGGACCTAAAGGGTATCCGGGTATGGCTGAAGTCGGTAATATGGGATTGCCGCCCAAATTGTTAGAAAAAGGGATCACAGATATGCTGAGAATTTCTGATGCTCGCATGAGTGGTACGGCGTATGGAAGCGTGGTATTACACGTGGCACCAGAAGCCCGCGCAGGGGGGCCATTGGCTGCGGTACAAAACGGTGATTTTATTGAACTTGATGCATATGCAGGCAAATTGCACTTAGATGTTAGCGATGAAGAGCTACAGCAACGCTTAGCTAGTTTACCAGAGCCACCTAAACCTAACTTTATTGGTGGGTATCGTGAACTCTATGTCAAGCATGTACTGCAAGCTGATGAAGGCTGCGATTTCGATTTTCTTGTCGGCTGTCGCGGTTCTGAGGTTCCTCGTCATTCACACTAATTTACTCAAATATTCGCACTGGTTTATGCAAAATACAAGACCTTGTTAATTGATAAGGTCTTGTATAACATACTAGTGTCAAATATGAGTAACGATAAGATATGAGCACTGCCGACTACAAGAACCCTGTCCCAAGCAAAAGCCAACATGCATTAATGGTTCAACAATTAGGTCTAAAAATTATTTCTGGCGAATTTCCTGAAAATGAAAAATTACCTTCCTCAGCTGAGTTGTGTGAGGAGTTTCAGGTCAGTCGTCCTGTCTCTCGTGAAGCTATACGGGTACTGAACTCTAAGGGCCTGACGTACTCACGTCCAAAAGTCGGTACGGTCGTACGGCCAAAGGATGAATGGCACTTACTCGATCCAGATGTGCTTTTTTGGTTGATTCAGTCCACACCAGAAAATGATTTTTTTAAAACCCTGTCGACCGTTCGACGTGTTTTAGAGCCTGAAATGGCCTATATCGCTGCTAGTACCGCAACCGATGACGATATTGCACAGATCAAAAAAGCGTACGATGGCATGGAGAAGGCTACGAGTGCGGAAGAATTTATGCAACCTGACATAGATTTCCATCTTGCCATTGCAAAGGCCACGCATAATGACCTACTTGCTTATATGTCGAGAATGCTGGTATTACCTCTACAGCAATCTATTCAGTTGACCAGCCTAAGACCTAACTTACAAACGCATTCATTACCAAGACACAAAGCTATCTTAACGGCAATCGAGAGTAAAGATCCTCTATCAGCAAGACTTGCTTCTTTAGTGCAATTGGATGATACCAACGTGGCCTATACCTTAATCAAAAAGTAATCTTCAGTATTCACTGAGCGATAAGATACCTATCAAGTAAAATCCATCTACATACTTTTATTTCTGTATAGGTATACAGCCTTCTGTTCTCATCATTGAGTATCTATAATAGTAATATAACCAACTTTCTGCTTGCTATTTGAAATCCTTCGTTCGCTATATAACCTTCCTGAACTGATTTCAAAACAATGACACCTCAGACCCTGCTATCATTACCTCACTATAACTATTCATAATTTTCCAGCGCGTTAAGGAATAATAAATGCCTGCCAGTACCACTAATAATATTAGCAAAATCAATCAAGACGATATCAACAAAGCCGTCTGGAACGCCTGCGATACTTTTCGCGGAGTCATCAGTGCCGATACCTATAAAGACTTTATCTTAACTATGCTATTCCTAAAGTACTTGTCTGACGTCTATCGCGATGAGTACAACAAGCTGGTCGAACAGTTCGGCGACAACCCCGAACTGATACATGCCATGATGTCCAAGCAGCGTTTTGTGTTGCCTGAAGGCGCAAGCTTTTGGGACTTGTACGAGCAGCGCCATCAGCCGGGTAATGGTCAGCGCATCGATGAGGCGCTACATGCCATTGAAGAAGCCAACGGTACTAAGCTCAAAAACGTCTTCCAAGATATTAGCTTTAATACAGATAAATTAGGTCAAGAAAAGCAAAAGAACGAGCTATTACGCCATCTGTTAGAAGATTTTGGCAAAGATATTCTGAACCTCTCCGCTGAGCGTGTCGGTAGTTTGGACGTGATTGGTAATGCGTATGAGTACTTAATCAAGCATTTTGCCGCCAGTAGTGGGGCGACGGCTGGTGAGTTCTACACACCGCCTGAAGTGTCTAACTTGCTAGCGACTATCCTTGAGCCTGTCGAAGGTGATGAGATATGTGATCCGGCTTGTGGTTCAGGGTCGCTACTCATCAAGTGCGGGGCGATGGTACGCAAAAACTCAAACTCTAAAAAGTATGCGCTATACGGTCAAGAAGCCATTGGCTCGACATGGGCACTGGCCAAGATGAATATGTTCCTACATGGTGAGGACAACCACCGTATCGAGTGGGGCGATACCATCCGTAATCCGCTGCTACTCGATAAAGATGGCAAGCACTTATTACAGTTCGATGTGGTGACGGCCAATCCGCCGTTTTCACTGGATAAATGGGGTCATGAAGATGCCAGTAGCGATCCCTATGGTCGCTTCCATCGTGGTGTACCGCCCAAGACCAAGGGCGACTATGCCTTTATCAGTCATATGATCGAAACGCTAAAGCCTACGACTGGTCGTATGGGTGTGGTCGTGCCGCATGGCGTGCTATTCCGTGCATCCAGTGAAGGTAAAATCCGTCAGCAGCTCATCGAAGAAAACCTGCTCGACACGGTGATTGGTTTACCAGAAAAGCTGTTCTTTGGGACGGGGATTCCAGCGGCTATTTTGCTGTTTAAGAAGAACAAAACTGATGACACAGTGTTATTTATCGATGCCAGCAATGAGTTTAAATCAGGTAAGAACCAAAACCAGCTGACTGAAGACAATATTGCTAAGATCATTGAGACTTATAAGGCGCGGGAAAGCGCTGATAAATACGCGTATCTAGCGAGCTTTGATGAGATTAAGGAAAACGACTTTAACCTCAACATTCCACGCTATGTCGATACGTTTGAGGAAGAGGCGGAGATTGATTTGGACGCGGTGCGTACTGAGCGTCTTGAGTTAAAGGCTGAGTTAGAGAGTTTAGAGACTGGGATGGTAGGGTTTTTAAAGGAGTTGGGTTATGGTGCCTAAGGAATTTCAAACTATAACAGGACTAGGTAATTGCCCTTCAGACTGGCTAGTAAAAACTGCTGATGAATTAACAAGTAAAATAACAAAAGGTACTACACCGCCAAAAACTGAAATTGTTAGTGATTCTAAGATACCTTTTTTGAGGGTAAATAATCTAGGTTTTAATGGCGAATTAGATACCTCGTCAGATATGATCTTCGTAACTCAAGAAGCACATAATGGCTCCCTAGCTCGATCAATTGCTTACCCTGGCGATATTCTTATGAATATCGTAGGTCCTCCGCTTGGTAAAATTGCGATGTTAGGTCGAGATTTTGATGAATACAATATGAACCAAGCTATAGTTATTTATAGAACCGTATCGTCGAAAGTTAATAAAAATTATTTCTTAAATTTTCTAAGTAGTGATTTAGCCCAACAGTGGTTGCAATCTAGATCTAAAAAGACATCTGGGCAACAGAATCTAACTATACAGCTTTGCAAAGAATTACCTGTGCCAACGCCACCTCTCCCAGAACAACAAAAAATCGCTAAAATTCTATCTACTTGGGATAAGGCGATTAGTACCACTGAGCGATTAATTGACAATAGTACCCAGCAGAAAAAAGCCTTAATGCAGCAACTTCTGACGGGTAAAAAACGTTTGCTTGATGAGTCGGGTGAACGGTTTGAGGGTGAGTGGGAAGAAAGAACTTTAATCGATGCTGGTATGACTGTCACTGACGGTGATCGTGGAAAGGAATATCCTAATTCTTCTGAATTCTATGACAAAGGTGACTATCTTTTCTTAAGTGCTAAAAATGTGACTAAGAAAGGGTTTTTATTCGAGGAAACTCAGTTCATTTCAAAGGAAAAGTATGAAAAGCTAGGGAAAGGCATTGTTAATAGAGGTGACGTTGTACTAACAACAAGAGGTACAGTTGGACAAACTGCCTATTACGATGACTCAGTCCAATATGACTTTCTTAGAGTAAACTCTGGAATGGTTACTTTAGGTTGTAATAACTCTGAATTAGAAAGTAACTTCTTTTACGCATTGACAAACTCATCACTGTTTACGAGACAAGTTGATTCATTGACATTTGGTTCCGCACAGCCTCAGTTAACTATCAAGATTATAAAATCATTAAAAGTACCCATTCCATCTATTCCAGAACAACAAAAAATCGCCACCGTGTTAACCAATGCCGATAAAGAGATTGAGTTGCTTGAGCAGCAATTGGCTGATTTGCAGCAAGAGAAAAAGGCGCTGATGCAGGTGTTGTTGACGGGTAAGAAGCGGGTGGTGGTTGATAGAAGTATATAGAATTTATTCATGAACTATTTTTATGTAAAAACCTCAACTAATTGATATTAGGTGAGGTTTTAAGTAACACTAGAAATGTTTTCATTCACTATATTATTTCATGATTACGTTGTTAACGTTGTGTTTATTTCTTTCTGAATTGCTTTAGCCAATAACCCTGAACGTGTTTCATGATTTTTTTCTGCATAGTCATCCACTTTTCTTAATAAATAATCAGGCCAGCTTACATTAAAGCGCACTTGCTTAGTGGAAAGCTTAGTATCATCAATACTAATTATTGCCCAAGCCAAGGCATCACTATAGTCTGGTTCGTTTTTTAAACTTTCAATCTCACTTGTATTGAAATCAAAACTCATACCTTCTTCTATCATGAATTCGATATGCTCGAAAATTAAATCTTCAGCATCTTCAATAGTCTTTGCTATGGTATCTCCAAGCGGGAAACAGCCATCGACATCTGGCACAATAGCTGCATAGTTTTCCATATCTTCATCTTTAAAGATGGCAATAGGATAATGAAGCATATTAACACCTCTCTTTTAGTTAACTTCCTTAATTTGAATTAAAATTTTCTATCTACACTTATAGATAATTACTCCTTTGGAATTTGAGAAAAACCAACCTCCAAATGGAGATTGGTAAACGCTCAAAGTTTCAAGCCGGAAATCCGTCTAGCTTTAGTCAATTGGAGTCGAGACACATCTTTTTCAGGGTGACTAATTGAAATTATTTTATCAATGCCCTCCTTCTTTAAAATATGATGACTTGTACCCTTTTTCCTAATAACTTTCCAACCATCTTCCTCAAGTAGTTTAATGAGTGTCGAACTTTTCATAAGTCCTCCGAGAAATTAACTCAATAAGCCAACTTGACTTGTGTGTATTATTACACACAAATACTGATTTGGCAATGATTATGTGTGTAATAATACACACGGATGATTTTTGGATTCTTTAGCTTTTTTAAGTGTAATTATGTTCTGATTGTAGCTAATGACCAGCAGGATTTTTATGTCCAACATAACCGCCACGCTTAGTGCCCTTTGAATCACGCGCAACCTTGGCGGTTTTTTGTTGTCTTTTTTAAGGCGTCTTTAGTAGCGATTTGGGCTACAATCGATAAAACCAAACAAACGCTATGTATAAGGCGGCAGACATGACCGATTTAAACCTCAGCATCAACTTCGCCGAAGAATTCAGCTCAAAAATTCCTGCCTTAACCTTGCTGACAACATTAGGCTATGAGTTTATTCCGCCCAACCAATGCATTACCATGCGCTCAAAGACTGCCTCAAATAAGGCCACTGACCAAGTGGTGCTATTGCCGATTATGCGTACGTTTTTAGCCAAGCAAACTTTTATGTTTGAGGGCAAGCTACATCCTCTATCAGACAGCGCCCTTGATAAGATCATGCATGTGCTAAATCCAGCGATGAATCTAGGCTTACAGGCAGCAAACGAAGCACTATATAACGCTATGCTTTATGGCGTGACCGTGACTGAGTTCATCGATGGTAAGAAAACTTCGCAAACCATCGCTCTGATAGATTGGAATAACATTGATAATAATAGCTTTCACGTTACCGAAGAGCTGGTAGTACTCAATAGTGAAGGTACGAACAGTCGTAGACCTGATATCGTCTGCTTTGTGAATGGTCTACCGCTGGCAGTGATCGAAGCCAAACGCCCTGACTCTAGTAGAGAGTGGCAATCTACCAATGCCCAAGCAGTCTCACAGCATATTCGCAACCAACATCAAAAAGAAATCCCACATCTATTTGCCTATAGCCAATTATTGCTAGCGGTTAACGGTAATGACGGTCTGTATGCTACTTGCGGTACACATAGGAAATTTTGGGCGAAATGGGTCGAAGAAGAAATCTCTGAGCCTGAGTTTGCCCGTATAAAAAACCAAACGCTCAGCGATGAGCAGATTGAGAATTTGTTTAGCCATCGTTCTGCCTCTATCAAAGAGGAATATCAGTCATTAGTTGATGGTGGTGATTTAGTCGTTACCGACCAAGACCGCTTAATCATCAGCCTTTTGCAGCCACAGCGTCTACTTGAGATGACGCGCATGTTTACCTTGTTTGACAAAAAGGCGGGCAAAATTGTTGCCCGTTATCAGCAAGTCTTTGGCATCAAAGCATTGATTGAGCGTATCAGCACTTTTGACGGCTCTGATGGTAAGTCGGGTAGTCGGCAAGGTGGTGTCATTTGGCATACCACAGGTAGCGGCAAGTCTTTTACGATGGTGTTTTTCTCTAAGGCGCTTATTTGGTTAGAGGAGCTCGCGAAGTGCCGTGTTATTGTCGTCACCGACCGTGTTGATCTTGAAACTCAGCTTAGTAAAACCTTTGCTTCTGGTGGTGTGCTTAGTGATCGCGACAAAACGGATGCGATGGCAACTTCTGGTCGCCGTCTCGCGCAGCAAATCGGTCATGGTAATGAACGTGTTATCTTCTCCATTATTAATAAGTTTGGTTCAGCCGTTAAATATGATGAGTGCTATAACGACAGCCCCAATATCATCGTCATGGTCGATGAAGGTCACCGTAGCCAAAACGGTGAGAACAATATTCGCATGGCACAAGCCCTGCCAAATGCTGCCTTTATCGCCTTTACGGGTACGCCATTGCTAAAAGATGATAAGACTGAGAATAAATTCGGTAGCATCATTCACTCCTACACCATGCAGCAAGCGGTAAAAGACAAAACCGTCACCCCACTCTTATACGAAGAGCGTATCCCTGAGCTGAATACCAATGACCAAGCCATCGATGCTTGGTTTGACCGTATTACTCAAAAGCTTACCGATGATCAAAAGACTGATCTCAAGCGTAAGTTCTCACAAAAAGGTCAAATCTATCAGGTTGAAGGTCGTATTGAGCTGATCGCTCATGACATCTCTGATCACTTCCAAAACTTTAAACAGCAGCACCTTAAAGGTCAACTGGCCTGTGACTCTAAAGCCTCTGCTATCCGTTATAAGATGGCGTTAGACAAGATTGGCAAAGTGACATCAGTGGTTGCCATGTCATCACCTGATACTCGTGAGGGTCATGATACTGTCGATGGCGAATCAAAAGACATTGTCCAGAGCTGGTGGCAAGCCAATGTCGCCAAAGAGTATGGCGGTGACGAAAAAGTCTATACCAAAGCCATCATAGAAGCCTTTAGTCAGGACGATGGCCCTGACATTATGATCGTCGTTGATAAGCTATTAACGGGCTTCGATGAGCCCAAGAACACCGTGCTGTATATCGATAAACCATTAAAGCAGCACAATCTCATTCAGGCAATTGCTCGAGTTAACCGCTTACATGAGAAGAAACGCTTTGGTTATCTGATTGATTATCGCGGCATTTTAAAAGAGCTGGATATCACCATTGAGAAGTATCAGGATCTTGCCGATCGTACGCAAGGTGGTTTTGATATTGAAGACCTCAAAGGCATGTATAACAGCATGGACACTGAGTACAAACAGCTACCAAGGCTACATAATGAGCTGTGGGTTATCTTTTCATCGGTAAAAAACAAACAAGACGGTCAAGCGTTAAGACAAGTGCTAGCGCCTAAGATGCAAGAAGTCGATGGCAGAGTAGTTGATACTAAGCTTAAAGAACGTGATGACTTCTATGCTGCTTTAACTACGTTTTCTAATGCTATGAAAATTGCGTTGCAATCAGCGTCTTTCTTTGAAGACAAATCATTCGATAGTAAACGTGATCGCTACAAAGCCGATCTAAAAGCCTTTATCAATCTACGTAAGCAAGTACGCGAAGATGCTGATGAAACCGTCGATTATGATGAGTATGAAGCAGATATTCGTAGCTTACTCGATAAGCATATCGCAGGGCTTGAAGTTCGTGAGGCAAAAGGTGCTTACTTGGTTGGTAACCTAGGTAAGGATGTTAAGCCTGAAGAATTAAGCGATGATGAAGCGCGTAACCAAACCGATAAAATCACTGGTCGTGTCACCAAGATGATTGAGCAAGATCTTGCTGATGATCCTTATGCCCAAGAGTATTTTTCTAAATTGCTCAAGCAAGCGATTGCGGATGCTAAGGCCATGTTCGATGCGCCAGTGAAGCAGTACATGATGTTTGCTGATTTTGAGCAAGCTGTCAAAGACCGCGATGTCGCTGATGTACCGAATGCGTTTATCGATGATAGTGGTAAATTGAACAAACATGCTCAGGCGTACTTTGGTTTGTTTAAACACTTATTTGATATTGATTTCTTAGCGGATAAAGAGCTAGATAATGACAAGCTGGTCGCTTACGCCTTTGAGATTGATAGTATCGTTAAGACAGCAGTTGCTGAGTATTCTATTAACCCAGCAGAGATCGAAAATGCTATTAGTGTCAAATTGCTACCGATGTTATTTATGGATTTGGGTATCGACAAAGCGCAACAGCTCATCGAGGAAGTGCTAAAGATTACCCGTCTTGGACTTTCAAGAGACAAGTAGCCTAAGAGCAGCAAGAGGGTAGTAGGTAATGACTGAGAATGGCGTATTTTATTATGGTCAATATAAGATTGACTATGAAGTCGTGCGTAAAGAAGTAACTTATAAAGAGAAGATAAAGAAACCTGAAAGCGACAAGCTGATTGCTAAAAAGACCAAGCCTCGAAAAGTGGTTATCAAAGTACACCCTGATCAGCGTGTGGTTGCCACCGCACCTGTCGATGCTACCGATGAGTTGATTTATGATGCACTTATGAAACGTGCTCGCTGGATATGGCAAAGCCTACAAGACTTTGCCAAGCAACAAGATCATGTATTACCCAAGCGCTATGTCAGCGGCGAAACCCAATTTTATCTGGGTCGTCGTTACGTACTAAAAGTGATAACCAGTACAGAAACTGCCGATGAGATACATAGCAGGGTGAGGCTTAGTCGCGGTAAATTAAACGTAGAGTTGTCTCAAAGTGATTCTGAGTTGGACGCTGAAGAACGAGCTGTCTTAGTTAAACGTCTTATTGATGAATGGTATAGAAATAAATTTAGGTCGATCTCTAGAGAGAGGCTTGAAGCCTTGATATATAAGGCTTCATGGGTTAAAAATAGTCCTTCAATAAAATTAATGAACATGAAAAAGCAGTGGGGAAGTTGCTCTACTAAAGGTAATCTAATACTTAATCCGCATTTGGTTAAAGCACCAAAGGAATGCATCGATTACGTGATACTCCATGAGCTCTGTCATATTGCTGAGCATAATCATAGTGAGCACTTTTGGCGCTTATTAACGCAGGTAATGCCAAACTGGAAAGAGGTGAAAGCTAGGCTTGATGAGATGGCTGAGCTTTATTTGAATGAGTGAAGTTTAGAGCTAGATAATTTAATATGTTATTTTGGAAAAGTATTGAAGTGCATAATGATCTACATGCCCAGACAAAATATTGAAAATTTACTTGAAAGAATGAATTAATCGTTCGATACTATTTTCTTACTTAATGAATGTAAGGAAAGTATGATGGGTAACCCATATGGTAACGATCATGCTGAAGAACTAAATGATGCTGATCAACAAAAAGAAAATGATGAGATTCAAGAAATGGGTAAGCAAGGTTTGACAGATCAAGACTTCCCAAAAGGTAGGCCACTTGGTACATTCAGTAGTAGTGACACAAAAAAATAATGGTCTTGCAGGTAGTTATTTAAAACCTCACTTGTAAGTGAGGTTTTTTTGTATGGGTCATTCCAGCTATGTTTGAGACTTTTTATATTCAGTTTTATAAATGACTATTTGGAAAATGGACAAATTAGTTTAAACTAAATAAGTAGATCATACCGCTCAAATAGACGCAATACACCCTTTCTTTAACTAGATATAGTATCTTACTATGCCCGATCACTATCAAAGCCTTATCCTAAGTCTAACTCAACAGCCCACCGAACAAGAGTGGCTTGAGTTTAAGCATAACTTTCATAGCTCTGATGAGATTGGTAAGCGTATATCTGCGCTTGCCAATGGTGCTTGTTTGTCTGGCAAGAAGTTTGGCTATTTAGTGTTTGGCGTAGAGGATGGCACGCATAATATCGTTGGTACAAGCTTTAGCCCAAAGACAAAAAAAGCCAAAGGCAACGAAGACCTAGAGCATTGGCTGGTTAGCCGTTTAAGTCCTAAAATTCATTTCACAATTCATGAGTTACAGATTGATGGTAAAGCGGTGGTGCTGTTCGAAATTCCAGCAGCCACAGATATGCCCATTAGCTTTTTACATGAGCCTTATATTCGTATTGGTAGCTTCACAAAACCACTTAAGCATTATCCTGATCAAAGCCGTAAGCTGTGGCAAAATCGAGCGGATGACTGGAGTGCCGAGATTTGCCATGAGGCAACGCTTGACGACCTTGATCCTAAAGCCATTACTGTTGCCAGACAAGTCTTTGCTGATAAAAACAAACGTTTGGCTGAAGATATTCAAGAATGGGATGACATCACCTTTTTGAATAAAGCCAAAATCACCATTCGTGGTCAGATTACCAACACAGCCATTATTTTATTAGGACGTTATGAATCCACATATTTTTTAAGCCCAGCGCAAGCGCATATTACTTGGATTCTAAAGGGAGTTGATGATATTGAAAAAGACTATCAACATTTTGAACCGCCGTTTTTGTTAGCCTTAGATGAGGTGTATAACAAAATTCGCAACTTAAATTACCGATACATGACTGCTGGTACACTGTTTCCTGAAGAAGTGCAGCAGTACGATCCCTATATCATCCGTGAAGCATTAAGTAATGCTGTTGGTCATCAAGATTATCGTCTGGGTGGACGTATTACGGTGGTTGAAAAAGAAGATTCAACACTGATTTTCCAAAACAGTGGTGAGTTTATTCCTAAGACCATCGAGAATGTCTTGCTACAAGATGCGCCTGAAGCGAGCTATCGTAATCCATTTTTGGTTAATGCCATGGTTAGTCTAAATATGATGGACACCATTGGTAGTGGCATCAAAAAAATGTATCAGATTCAGTACAAGCGCTTTTTTCCTTTGCCAGATTATGATTTAACCCATGAAAGAGTACGCGTAAAGTTTACGGGCAAAGTGCTTGATCAGGAGTATGCCAAGCAGCTAGCGACAGTTGATAATCTCGCGATAAACGACATCATAGCGCTTGATAAAGTACAAAAAGGAAAATCGATCACTGAAAACGAAGCAGAAACGTTACGCAAAAAGTCATTGATAGAAGGGCGCAAAAACAGCTATATTATCGCCGCTGATGTTGCCAAGCATACTGAGCAGCAGGCGGAATATATGCAGATGCGCGGCTTAGATGACATGCATTATCAAAGCTTGATTATAGAGTACCTCAAGACGTTTGAACGAGGTAGACTAGCTGACTTTGATAAGATGCTGGCTAATAAGTTGCCGCAAGTACTAGATGATAAGCAGCGTAAAAATAAGGTGCGTAATCTATTGCAGAAGATGCGCCGTGATGGTTTAGTCGTTTCTGAAGGTTGGTCTTGGCATCTTCCAAATAGCTAAGAATAGCTAAAAACAGCTAAGAATAGCTAAACCTAGCTAGGTTTGGCTACCTAGAATACTTTAAAAGTAACCTAGTAGTTGTCTAAGTCTGTCATTCCGCCAGCTCTCTGCCTCTCTGTAAATATATTCGTTCATGATGTATCGTGATATATCATCTACGCAGTAAGGTGGGCTTTTATCTATATGCTCTTTGCCAATGTCTATATCGTCTAATTGATAGTATAAATTAGGATCTTGTAGCCATATAGCATAGATCTCATGCTGACTGAGCTTTTCAAGCTTTGATGAGACAGACTGTAGAATCATATCGTCATAGTAACTCCAGAAAGGGGCTTGTTCTTTTTGACGTTGATAGCAGACATCATCCCATAAATTTCTGAGATAGCCCATATCTAGAGCAGTATCGAAACTTTGCATATATCTGATAGTCTGCTTGGTAATTTTTTTTGAGTGGCTTTTAGACAATGCAGCAGCAATATCTAAGGCCATTTCTTGTCTTAAATCCATAGTAAAAGTCCGTGTCTGCTCGTTTTATACTCATAATTACAGCTATGTTCTATATAGCATGCTACTAAAATATGGGATTAAAAAGAAGACAAAAAAATAAGCCGCGTAGTGCGGCTTATTTTCTATCCTTGATCAGTGAATCCGATCAGCCATCTTGCTCTCAATCCAATCAGCCACTTCGCTTTCTACCCATGCTACACGTCCCTTTGATAGCTTTACTTGAACAGGGAATGTTGGATCGTAACGATCAGATTTTTTATTGACCATCTCATAAATCGTAGTACTGCTAAGCGCTGTATAATGCATTACCTGCTTGAGCGGTATCATGCGAGGTATCTGTAAAGTGCTAGCTGTTGATGCATTTTGTTGTGTATTCGCATTTAATAATTGCATGATTATCTCCTTTGTAAGTTAATGAGAATCTTTCTTCTCATACAGTTACGGAGTCCCATATTTTTTTACGGCATCCCATGTAGTACGGTAGCTAAACTTAGACGGTGCAATAAGAAAGCAGCTGACTATTCAGCTCCTTTCTTGTGCCGTCTATCCCTACTGCTTCTTTAACTTATAGCTGTCACACTCTCCCTTAGACTTCTTTCAATACTACCGGCATTGTAGGAATCCATACCATTTTGCGACCCTCCTTGATGATTACTATTAACATCACCTGTCTCTACGGGATAAAACTCTTCAACCATATCGAGTAAGCCATCACTATCAATTTCAAAGCATGAGTTCACATAGCCAAGCTTTGCCGCTGTTTCTAATGCTGCTTGATCAAAGCCATGCTCGCTCAGCTCCCGATCAATGGCCCCAGCATCTTGTACCGCTTGTTTTAGTGTCACATCATCACGTAGCGTTAAATCCACAAAGTAAATCGGCGTGCGATAGCTTTGCGTGGTGCTTTTGCCACGTAGCGTGAGTTGCAGTGGCAAGCATGACAGCTTATTACCTGATACTGCTGCAAAGTAGCTTAAACGTGCTGCCAAGGTACGAATACTGTTAAAGCCAGTCGTTCGAAAGATAAACGTACCTAGCTCATCGTCTTCACTCAGATTTGCGTACAGTCTGCCATACGGCTTACAAGCACCGCCTTGTGCCAGTGGACAGCGATCAGGGGATGGGCAAGGAAGCGATTCAACCCCATTATTGGTTCGACGTTGACATTGTTCGCCATCACCCACGCATAGTGGCCGTCCAGTTTGTCTATCGAACAGCGTGTACTCAGCACGAAGGTTAAGTTCAGGATCATTAAACAACATACGTACCGGTATTTGTCTGAGCTTACCGTCATTCTTTTCGCGTAGCTTTGCATCAAGGGGATGGTTGATCCAGCCATCCTTGTTTTGAACTTGACTGGTAATGGTAAATTGATCGTCTTTGGCAGGTAAACGCTTGCCATCTTTTACGATGACACGTCCAATACTGATACGACCTAAAACTGGTGGAGTGATTGTTAGACCTTTAATCATGGTGGTATTCCTTATGTGTTTAATCGAATGTTTTTGCTCATAAAAAAGCCCACCTGTGATAGGTGGGCGGTTATGCGCTTGCTTTGATTCATTAGCTTTGATTCATTAGCTTTGACTGGTTGATTGCTGTCTTGATGATTGAGTGACCTTTAGCTCAGTCATTGAGAACAACGAAGCGTCTGCTACCTTGCTTGGTTTTACTAAACTGCTTAAGCAATCCAGGATGCGCTTTGATAACGGCCTTACTATCGAGCACAATACTATCTTTCGAGCGTTTCCAAGAGATCGCCCCTTTCTCAAACACGGCAACTTCATTATCAGCAATCAGCGTTTGCAGTTGGTGCTTTACCTGATCATGACGCTGCTCTAGCTCTTGCATGTAATCACGATAACTCAGCAGTTGCTCAAATAACTTATTGGCACCATCGTCATCTCGCAAATCAACCTTGCTTGACGACTTAGGTGTTGGATAAAGCTGCTTTAAGGCCTGAGCTGCGGATTCAGAATGATCAGGCGTTGGTGGGGTGTCGGTCTGCACGTATTGCCAGAACAGACGCTCATGCTCCATGATGGACTCAATCAAGCGCTCATCGCGCTCAACCTTATATATCTTAGCCTCGTGTCCACACAGCAGCACACAGATATGCGCAGCTTGTTTGCCAGTAACAGCTAGTTGATGTTGCACTTGGCAGATCACATACAAGGGCACGCCATGCTTCCAAAGCTTAACACCATGTTCACCAGCGGTTTTGCACTCTAAAATCTGTACCTCATCATTGCCTGTAATAGCATAGTCTAGGTTAGCAAGCATAAAAGCTTTGTCAGGATCAGGATGCTGCAAGATAGCATTCACACGGCGTACCTTATTCCCGGTATGTTCTTGGTAATATTTAGCCACCATCGGCTCTAAAGTATTGCCCCAGTACAGTGGTGAATATCCTTCAATGCTCTCATCGATATTCGATGTCATACGACCAGTTTTCATCATCCATAGCTCAAGCATCGATAAATATGGATGAATACCACAAGCGGCTGCGGCATCAGAGCTGCCAATACCTTGCTTACGAAACTGTAGCCAGTCTTCACGGCTTAAGTTTTTGGTGTTAACCAAACGCTTAGCTATGGTCGATGTCTTTGCTTGAGTAGATTTACCAACCGTTTCATTTTGCTTTAGTGTGACTTCTACTGGTTTGTCCTTGGTTTTAGACTTAGCAGTTCGAGACGCTTTACCTGTAATGGCTGAACGTTTAGGTCTTAGCTGAGTCATGGTTGTATTGTTTAATGCGATCATGTTCATGGTGAACTCCTTTACTGAGTTTATTCTTAATAAACTGTGAATATGCTTTGTTTCATTGACGGCATAAAAAAACCACGCTCAAGGGCGTGGTTGATTGTATTGTCAGACTTTAAACGTGGCTGGTTAAGCCAGCATCAGTAGCGATTCCTCTAAGCCTTTTTGTTTGAGCTTAGCGCCAGAGCCAAACCAAGCACCGTCTAATCTATGGTCTCTCGACATCGCCCTACGTTCGTGATCGACGTATTCAGTGATACTACATAGCAAGCCGTAAGCGGTATCTTTAGCGGCATCAAGATCGGCTCCGCGACCTTGACCGTTAAACATGTTCATCACCTGATTCATGGCGCGAGCGTTTGGCACGGCATCTTTCTCTTTCTTAGCACTGTTAAACAGAATGAGGTCATTGTCCTGATCATTGAACACACGGCTGAGATAATTGGCTGCTTCTGCTTGGGTCACACGGCGCTCTGATAACTGCTTCATCTCGTAGCTGTGCTCCTCCCACTGTTTCACCGACACGCCTAGTTGCTGCTTGACCTTGTCCGCATCAAACGAGGTGCTATGCGGTACTTTCACTATGCCTCCGCTTCCATTAGCTAAGCTAATAGCAAGCGTGTTATTACAGACCACACGGATCGATGTAAACTGTGCCGTGGTCGCTAAAGTGCCATCACAAGCGGTGGCAAGAAGCAAGTAGCCATTACTGACATCTTTACCTTTAAGTGTTGCTGACTGGCCTGTACGAGCCAACGCCCACATCTTACGACCGCCCTTCAAAATACCTGCGGTTTCCAGCTCAAAGTCAGACTGCTCGGTGAGATCACGATAAAACTCTAAAATCTCACGAGGCTGAACTTCTTGATAGCGTTGACTGACCACTGATAACGGCTCGAAGTTATCGCTACGGTATAACACTTTCTGCTCAGCAAAGGGCAGAATCAGATTGTGCCCTTTGTCATTGTTTGCCATGTAACTGACATCCGATGATTCTATACGCCAATCCATACCCGCTTGCTTTGCCCAGATCTCGATAGGTTGCTTGGGAGCCAGTTCATTACCTAACCCATGCCAAGGGGTTTCACCAACGTATGCCATTGATTCGATTAAATGTGCCATGAGAATATTTCCTTCTAGATTTGATTAGTATTACTGGTTATAAAAGTGGATTAAATAGTGAAAGTTCTTGAGCAGGTATCGCAGGTATAACTGGGCTTTGCTGCCAAAACGAGTAAGGGTGGCTGTTGTAGCTTGTCTTTAGCTAAGCTGATTGCAGAGGCAAGGGCTGTACCTACGACCACACCGATTGCTGAATTGATTTTGTAATACCTACAGATACTCACACCAAGACCTGATAGGGCAGATTGTGAGCACAGTTGCTCAAAGATATTAAAGGGACTGTCAGTATCCGTATTGCTCGTCACCCTTGATGAGTGACAGTAAGGACAGATCGTTTGCATATAAGCTCCTTAAATTAAGCGCATAAAAAAAGGCCTGCGATTAAGCAGACCTTTAATTAGGGTGGATTGGGTTTAAACGGTCAGAAAAGCATGGCTATCTGACTGCTCTCATAGGGATACTATATATCCGAGATTATTTTGATATGGGCGGTAGGCCTCTACGTTTTTTTGTACGATAAATACCATGACCAAAGGTACGCATGTTTGGTAACCAAAGTTTAAGTTGCTGCTCACTCTTGCTTGGTTTCGTTAGGTATAAAGCTGAAGCTACAGCGTTTTCGACTTCCTGAGGGTTATCACGATGAATCATGCCGATACCTAGTTTGCCATGTTGCCTATACTGCTGCTTACGTTCTTTATCGTGGTAACTATAGTATTCGCCTAGACCAGCGGTTACCTCTTTCCATTTTTCGCCCACCTCTTTAGCCAAGTACCAGTCGTTCTGTCTCTCTGAGCCATCATATATAAGTAGTAAATGACAGTGCAACCCGCCCTCGATACCTCCTTGTTCTAAAGCCCAAGCATTGCCTTGCAAATGCTCAAAGCACGTCTTTTTATTGCCGATAAGCTCACGAAACTTGCTCATGTGAAAGTCAAAGTCTTCGATAGATACATGATGACTGGTCTGCTGTGCGTACTTTAGGTCGATGCGGATAAATAGCAGTTTTGAGTAATGAGTGGCCAGATTACCTACGTAATTCGCTAAATTGTTTCTATTTTGCGATTCCTGATAGCTGAACGTGATGCGTTCACGCTCAATGTCATTTCTATAGCATGACAGCATGTTGATAAAATGCTGTGTCTTATCATGATCCCAAATGACATTTACGGGATATGAATCACCAACGATAGCGTTGGTGCTATGAACAAATGCGACAATCGGCTGTGAATAAAATAGCTCAGTATTTAAGTGTGTCATGAACGGGTAATACAACCCGTTCAGTTTATCTGTGGTCTCATTAAAACTGATGGCGTTCGCTAGTATATCTGTGACCAGACTATGGACGTTTGCAGCAACTAGCGGTTGGTTTAGGTGTGAGTAAGACATTATGGTATCCCTATGAAGTTGGTTTCATAGGGTAGGGACAGTATGTATTTTTATAATTCTATGAATGAAAAGATCAGTGCTGTGCGATAATCGCTTAGCTAGAATGATTAGATAAGCTTAATAGTAATAATATAAACAACCTACTAAGGATGAGCTGAAAAAGAGTAGTGTTTTGCTTGCGTACTTAGGATTTTTTTATCAGGGTTGATGAAGAATTGCTGTCTACGTTGGAAATCGTATTTGGATGGAGTTAGCTGGGCGGTTCATGTAAGAGAGCTTTTCTTATATTGATATCTGGACTTAGGAGCTGTAAGTATTATTGTATAATCTAATATTATATATTTATAGCACAACTTAACTTTATATGATGTGCCTTCTTCTCTTAATACTTTCTATTATTAATGATTATTTATCTGTATCCCTTGATGTTATTTAATATCAACAGTTTTTATGCACGATTTTTCCACAATATTTATATGATTTCTCTATGAGTTTTGGTAGGATTATCTACGTCAGGCTTACGTTTTTTACATTTAATAATGCCAAAGTTTATTGAGGAGGCTGTAGTGTCCACAGAGCCAACAGGCCAAAAAGAGCCAATCAACCAATTAGAGGTGATTAGTCAAGTAGAACCGACCAATCTATCCTTAATTCCAAAATCTGTACTAGAATATGCTGAAAGTAAGTGGCTAAGAATGTGTATTGATGCATATTTGAAAGGCACAAAAAGACATATAGACAGTTTAGATAAGCTTTATAAAGGGATAGCTGAATTAAGTGTTGAAGATGCTAAGTCTTTACTTCTTTTTGAATTGAGATTAAGCGGTAACTTCGATAAGATTTTGCAATATGATGATGATGATCTTAAAAACTTACTTGCTTTCCAGATAAAAAGCTATACAGATCCGATTCATAGATTTCACTTATTAATTGATACTAAAATAAAAAATGTTTTGCCTAATGCATATACAGCGTGGTTCAAAAATGACCTAAGGTCTTCGCTTTATCTTGCAGGTTTAATGCAAAGAACACTTGAAGAAAATAGAATAGTAAAAAAAGGTAGTGAAGAGTTTCTAACATATATTAATGACTATATACGTTTTAATGCATATGGTTACATATCTGAAATTCAATACAATATTCCTTCGATGGAGCATAGCTTTACTGAAAACCCAATGAGCTACCAAAGTGGTAATGGAGCCATCGACGTAATGCTTGGTTTAAAAGATTTATACTTAAACAATGTAACGCCTACTAAAGAGATTAAATGGATAGATCTTACTAATGATGAACAAATTCAATATCTTTACGAAAGATTGATTAAGCAGGGGTGTCTCATTCTTAATAAGAATTTTTTTCCTAATAGTACAGAGGAGATGTATTATTTGATTCTTGCCAGTTTTGATAGTTTATCAAACTCTACTGGTAGTTCAGGTATAAGAGAAGGAAAACATAAAGACAGTTCAGCAAGACAGTTTGTATTGTCTCTCGTAGAAAAATCTTGGAAGGCCGCGGATAAACGTGCTGATAAGTCTGAATCAGGTAAGCATA
The DNA here is from genome assembly GCF_002377945.1 of Psychrobacter sp. UBA3480. GTDB lineage: Bacteria > Pseudomonadota > Gammaproteobacteria > Pseudomonadales > Moraxellaceae > Psychrobacter. The sequence continues at coordinate 34,074 of NZ_DFQV01000032.1, read as the reverse complement.
ATAATATTAAAGTATATAAAAAGAATGAAAGTAAGTTGGAAAGCCTAGTTTCAAAAGGCTCTACAACTACAAGTAAATTAATAAATGAGCTGATTATAGAGGAATACAATAAAACATTTAAGTAGACAACAGAGGCTATCTTGCTCCACAGCTAAAGTAGTAATTCCCTCTAGTTAGTGAATATAGTCTTGCAAATCATCTACTGTGAGCCCTTGGTTTAGCAAGGCTCTAATCAAGGATTGCTTATCAGCATTTTGTAATGAGTCAGGACGTTTGCTTGCTAATGAATGCTCAATCTGCTGACGAGCAGTTTGGAAGTCCACAACTTCGCCTTTGTCTCTTAGTAAGTCTAAAAAATCAGCCCAAACCTGCATGATTTTACGACGTTCTTCTAAGTGTTGCGCGTGGTTATACACTGCGCGAATGCTACTTTTTTTATCATGGGCCATTTGCTTTTCGATCGCATCGCCCATGTATCCAAGCTCGTTCAGATTGGTTGAAGCGATGTGGCGAAAGCCATGTCCTGTCTGTTTACCAGCATACCCTAGTATATCTAGCGCGTTATTGATGAATTCTTCGCTATACGGCTGATGCATGCCCGTGTGATAGAAAACATATTCATATTGCCCTGTGATGGCTTTCATCTCTTCTAGCACTGCGAGCATTTGATCTGATAGTGGTACGACATGCTTACGCACAATTTTAAGATTGTCGATATCAACACGCCATAAACGGTTAGCAAAATCAATGTGTGACCATTTCATCATACGTAGCTCAATGGTGCGACAAAATGAATAGGCTAAGAATTTCATACCCAATCTAGTTTGGTCGTGACCATGATAACCTTCGATAGCTTGTAGTAGGGCAGGTAGCTCATTAATATCTACATGCTTCATGTGCTGACTTTTGGCTTTAGGGTAAAGTGCTTTTAGATCGTCGATTGGGTTTTGCTCAATGATACGTTCACGTTTGGCACGTTTTAAAACATTAGCAACCAAATCAATAGTGCGTCTGGTGACCTCACGTGGTGGTTCCCCTTTATTGTTTACTCGCTTCTCAATCTCATCTGCCATCGAACGGCAATCTTCAAAGCTTACATTTTTTAAAGCAATACCTTCAAAGTTTGGTAACACATCTTTATGCATGCGGTTGTAGTCTTGCTTATAGGTAAGTGACTTTACGTTACGCTTGCGTTCAGCTAGCCAATCTAATGCGTAGTCATTGAATTTCTGCGCGTGGATATTAGTCAGTTTATCTTGACGCTTTTTAACTTTTGGATCTATGCCTTTAGCTAATAGCATTTTGATATCAGTATTCGCTTGTCTTGCCTCAGAAAGAGACATAAGAGGATAAGTACCAAGGGTTATATTTTTCTGCTGACCATTAAAGCGATATGCGTTTATCCAAGTTTTAGTACCTGAACTACGTACCAGTAACTGCAAACCTTGTTGATCACTATATTTGTCTGGACAAGAAGGGGTGCATTTATCAGTGGGCTTAAGTTTACGAATTTTGGTATCAGTCAACTTCATGTTGGTCTATTCCTTGTACCTACGAGCTATACATTTAAAGCGTTAAGGCAATTATGTTGGTCTAAGTCTTATAAATCTAGATCGAATGTTGGTCTAATTAAGATGTATATGAATAATAGACCAACGAGTAGACCAACACAAGCGGCGGGATAGATGTATCACGTTGGGTTGAATTGGGAAAATAGCAGGCATAAAAAAAACGCTAGACGCGTTATTTATAAAGGGTTTGATTAGTGTATGTATGGAATTGGGGCAAGGTGGGAAAACTAAGATTCTATAAGATTGGCGGTGAAGGAGGGATTCGAACCCTCGATACGCTATGAACGTATACACACTTTCCAGGCGTGCGGTTTCAGCCACTCACCCACTTCACCGTTTTTTGAACGCCTAAGTATAGCGGATACCATTTAGAATGTCACGACTTGCGCGCTATCTTTCTTTATTGGCAAGCGCCTGCTAGGATAGCAAGTATGTAACGGCAAGTATAAATGGTTGAAAGTTGAATGATAAGTTTTAGTAGGCTTAAGTACGGATGTAAGAATAGTGCACTGATGGCAGTATTGCTTGTCGCGACGGGTATTACCCAAGCACACGCTGATGATTTGACCCAGTGTAGCCAGTCTTTTTATGGGGGTGTTTATCCTGAATTTACCAATACCAAGCTAAAAAAAGACACACAAGCGCTATGCATGGATGGCTTTGCGGTCATGTACTCGGGGGTATCGCGTACACCGCTTTGGTCAGCAGAGCATCTCGATCGCACACGTCTACAACAAGCTAAGCAGATCGATCGTGAAGATAGCTTTCACGAAGAGAGTAAACTGCCAAAGTCAGCACGAGCCTCATTATCCGATTATTCAGGCTCTGGCTATGATCGAGGTCATTTGGCACCCAATGCCAATATGGCCAATCGCAGCCAGCAGTATGATAGCTTTAGTTTAGCCAATATTGCTCCGCAGTCACCACGTAACAATCGCTACATCTGGCGTAATATTGAATCTGCCACTCGGTATTTAACGCAGCAATACGGTGAGGTGTATACCATCACGGGTGTGGCATTTACTGATAAAAAAACCAAGCAGCTCGCTAACCGTGTCCTTGTGCCTAGCCACTTCTTCAAAGCGGTATATATCCCAGCAACCAATCAAGCAGGCGTGTATTACGCACCAAATGATGAGTCAGAACGCATCGATGTGTTCAGTATCGATGAGCTGACCACTGAGATTGGCATCGATGTATTACCTATGCTAGATAGTCAGTCCAAATCTCAAGCGTTTGACTTGCCATTGAAGGCAGGTGAGAACACAGATACACCCGAGGCGCCAGTGGAGGAGCCTGAGTGGATGCTATTTGTCTGGGCTATTTTAGAATGGTTAATTGCACAGTTGCAAGCTTAAGCTGAAAGTAAGACCCAAAAATAGCCTCATTTCGAAAAAATACAATGTTACTGATAATAAGGATAATCAAATGATTGAGCCATTCGCCAACGACCATCAAAGCATGCAGATTGGTGATCTTGTCATTGAAAATCAAAAAGACAAGATTATTATATATGGTGATATTGATCTCACTTTTGACGAGTTGGGATACGAGCAAGCCCAACAGCTACATGAACTATCGGGGAAAATCGTACAAGCATTTGCAGATAAAAATCTGTATAGCAAGAATGATGCTAAGTCAAAGGAAAATGATGACCAATTAGATAAAGATATCGACAATCCTTTTCTGTAACTCTTTGATATGGTTTTATTTTTATAGAAATAAGAAACTGTAAAAAAATTACTAGGCAAAACCTAAAAATTGCTTATAATGAGTTAAGATATCGCTTGTGTCGCTCGAATCTTTAACCAAAAGCTTATAAGTTGTCATGGTAACTATCATTGAAAAAGGTCGAAACCGTAAAGCTCGTAATGAAAGGTTCTAGCAAAGGATAAGCATAGGACAACAGAAACATAACGTTTCGCGTAATCATTGTATGAAGGGAGTCAATCTATGAAATTATTTACAAAGACCACTTTAGCAGTTGCTGGTATTGGTATTGCTAGCATGGCATTCGCCGCTGACCCATTAGCCAACACTACTTGGCAGACATATGATGAAGGCAAGCCAAAAGGTACGGTAAAGATCACTGAGTCAAATGGTGTGTTGACCGGTACTCTTATTGCTACTAACTCAGCTAAAGGCAAAAAGCACGTTGGTACGACCATTATTAAAGGTCTACAAGCTGATGGTGGTGGTAAATATAGTGGTGGTACGATTACTGACCCTGAAAAAGGCAAAGACTATCGTATGACTGCAAGCTTAAGCGGCAACACGTTGAAGCTAAAAGGCTATATTGGCCCATTCTCTCGTAGTCAAGAGTGGAAAAAGAAATAAACTAAAGAGTTAGTTTTAGCGTAATACATAAAAATCCCGCGTTACCGAAAGGTCTCGCGGGATTTTTTACGTTTTAGATTCAAGCTTATATTTTATATATTCAATAGGGGAGATCTTTAAACACTAAAATTATAAACGCTGATACTACAGTAGGTAGTATCAGCGCATTTAAAAGCAGTCTTTAGCTTACTTGAAAGGAGCTTATCTTATAAATTCTGGGTAAGCTTCCATACCACATTCTGCAATATCAGCACCTTCGTACTCGTCTTCTTCAGAGATACGTAGACCGATAACCAGCTTGATGATAGACCACACCACTAGGCTGGCAATGAATACCCAAGCAAAGATGGTTGCAGCACCCACAATCTGACCGATAAAGGTAGATGCTGGGTTAGTGATAGGTACAATTAGCAGACCAAATAGACCGACCACACCGTGAACTGAGATTGCACCAACTGGATCATCAATCTTGATTTTGTCTAAGGCTAAGATTGATAACACTACAATGATACCGGCGATAACACCAAAGATAGTGGCTTGTAATGCAGAAGGGGTTGAAGGCTCAGCAGTAATGGCTACTAGACCAGCTAGTGCACCGTTTAGGAGCATGGTTAGATCCGCTTTACCAAAGATGATGCGGGCTAAGATTAAGGCACCGACAGCACCACCAGCAGCAGCAGCATTAGTGTTCAAAAATACCATTGCAACAGCATTCGCACTAGCGATGTCGCCTAATTTAAGCACTGAACCACCGTTGAAACCGAACCAACCCATCCACAAGATTAGTGTACCGAGTGCTGCCAACGGTAGGTTAGCACCAGGAATAGCGCGTATCTCTCCATTAGGGCCATATTTACCTTTACGTGAGCCTAAGAGCAATACACCTGCTAGAGCTGCTGCTGCACCTGCCATATGCACGATGCCAGAGCCTGCAAAGTCGGAGAAGCCCATGTCGCCTAGGTTGAATAGGCCAAAGACATCGTTGCCGCCCCATGTCCAGCTACCTTCTAGTGGGTAGATAACACCAGTCATGACCACAGCGAATAACAAGAATGACCACAGTTTCATGCGCTCAGCAACGGCACCTGATACGATTGACATACAGGTCGCTACAAAGACCACTTGGAAGAAAAAGTCTGATGCGGCAGAGTAGACAGAGTCGCCACCGAAGCCGTTTTCAGCAGAGGCTGCTAGGGCGTCTTCTACTAACGTATCACCGCCTGCAATTCCGCTTAAGAATAGATCGCCACCATACATAATCGCATAGCCGCATACCATATACATGATACTAGCCGTTGCAAATAGTGCGACGTTTTTGGTTAAGATTTCGACTGTATTTTTTGATCGGACCAGTCCGGCTTCTAACATAGTGAAGCCTGCTGCCATCCACATGACCAACGCACCACATATCAAAAAGTAAAACGTATCGAGCGCATATTGGAGCTCAAAGATTTGACTTTCCATTTAAATTCCCCCTTGAATTTATAATATAGATATCGGCATTACCGATAGATAAAAATGCTGTAAGAGTCTGTACCTATAAGTTTATGCCCGTAGGTAGGTCTTCAAATTTAGATAGCGTCAGGTCCTGTTTCACCCGTACGGATGCGGATAACTTGCTCAAGTGCAGTGACGAAAATCTTGCCATCACCAATCTTACCAGTGCTAGCGATACGAGTGATTGCCTCGATAGCAGGCTCAACCATCTCGTCGATCACAGCGACTTCGACTTTTACTTTAGGTAAAAAGTCCACCACGTATTCTGCGCCGCGATAGAGCTCTGTATGACCTTTTTGACGACCGAAACCTTTGACTTCAGTGACAGTGACACCTTTAACACCGATGTCGGAAAGCGCTTCACGCACGTCGTCGAGCTTAAACGGTTTTAAGATCGCAGTGATTAGCTTCATAAAAAATTCCTTATTTGTGTGATGCCGCAGATTGATAGAAGTACTATGATGCATCATCATATCTCTGCCTTGCTTACTGTAAGTTATTCAAGAACTGTGCCAACCTACTCAAGGGGGGAGGTAGAATTGGCGTTGTTCATTAAAAAGTAATAACAGTAGTAACATAGAGTATGGGCTACGATGCAACGATTAGAGCCATCGCTACAAGCATAATAAAGGTGAATCAATCTTTAGCGTTTGGTTAACGAAAACTTTATTATAACCAACTTTTTGAGTGCTTGGGGAGGCTATCCCTTTATTTCATGTGACGATTTGCTAACTTGAGTTTGGTCGTTAGCTTGGCCTTTTCATGCAAGCGTATCAAAGATGAATGGCGGGAAGGTAGAGAGAAAATAGAGATAAGCATCAGAGCCTAACATAGTAGTCAGACCCCTGCGCTTAGGTAGATAAAGGGTTTGGACGTGTTGATATATATGTCGTTATGCTTTAGGAAATAGTAGATAAGGAGTTTTTGTGCTGACCAATAGCTTTTTTGTATCGCTACCTTGTAGTAATTCGCGTAGACGAGATTGGCCAAAAGCCCCAGTCATAAGTAAACCGATATCATGTTGGTTTTGATAGTAGTTCAAAGCCGCTGCAACATCACGGCAGTCAAGCAATGTCTTTTTAGATTTGATACCCGCCTGTTTGAGCTTCGCATAGGCTTCACGCAACGCATCACAGTTATCAGAAGTTTCCTTGCCAACCATCACAATATGAACCGTTAGTGCACGCACCAGTGGCGTTTTACACAGCCAATTTAGTAGTTTATGGCACGTTGGACTGTTATCAAACGCAAATAAAGCAGTAGTAGGGGGCAAAAATGGTGCATGTGTCACCAAAATAGGGCAGTGGCTGACTCGAATAAGTTGGCTCAGTGTAGATTTGCAAGTGACATGATGCCCTATAACGATCAATTGTGCTTGGTCATCGACGTAATCAATGCTCTGATTGAGGTTCTCATGACGATGCAATGTATATGTTTTTAGCTTATGACGCTGCTGCTCACAATACGAGGTAGCTTGAGATAATAGCAGTCGGCCCTGCGCTTTTAGCTCACAGTTACTTAGATGCTCTTTGGATGTGAACTGTTCGAGCAAAGCGTTTTCATCATCAATATTGAGGCAACCAGAATAATTAATAGCGGCTTTTTGCTGCAAGCTTGGCATCGAGTGCAATAAGCCAACAGGCGCGCGCAGGCGAATAGAAGCCCACATACTGGCCTCTAGTACCGCTTGAACATGATCAGGACAGTCCAAGCAAGCAATCACACTATCTGGTTTTAAATTACTCATAAAACGACCACATCATTTTAATAATAAAAATCGGCTATCTCAGTTTAGGGTTGGCGTATGCAAAATACATCCAACCCTTTTACCAATATAACTGTCTATTAATATCCGATACATTAGCCATAGACTAAGAATATAGCCACATGGCAACCGCGTAGATTCGCTTAGTAGTTTCGCTTAGTCTAACAAGCCAATGTCTCGGCGGTCATGAACAGAGAAGCGATCAATCAGTGTTCGACTCGCATTGTTGAGTCCTACCACTTTGACATCAATGCCTTCACGTTGCAAGCGCATCACTAGCTTGTCTAAGGTGTCAACAGCGCTGACATCCCAAAAATGCGCTTGGCTTACATCAATCTGAATACTGTCTACAGCCTCTTTGGTATCGAAACTATGCAAGAACTGGGTGGTAGAGGCAAAAAATACCTGCCCTTGAACATAATAGTAGCGGGTATTGCTGCTGTCATCATATTCACTAAAAATGGTTAAGAACTGACCAATTTTATTAGCAAATGCTAAGGCAGATAGTAAGACACCTACGCCGACACCGTAAGCTAAGTTGTGAGTAAAGACGGTAGTCAATACAGTCGCCAGCATGACAATATTAAACGACATGGGATGCGTCTTAAACTCGCGAATAGACTGCCAGTTAAATGTACCAATCGATACCATAATCATGACTGCAACCAAGGCTGCCATTGGAATTTGACTGACCCATTCGCTCAAGAACACGACCATAATAAGAAGAACAACACCAGCCATCAAAGTAGATAGACGTGTACGACCACCAGATTTGACGTTGATCATTGATTGGCCAATCATCGCACAGCCTGCCATACCACCAAAGAAACCTGATACGACATTAGCCATACCTTGACCACGACACTCTTTGTTTTTATCACTTGGTGTATCGGTCAATTCATCGACGATCGTTGCTGTCATCATAGACTCTAAAAGACCGACAATGGCAAGCGCGATAGAGTAGGGCGCAATAATCAGCAAGGTATTTAGGTTTAATGGAATGTCAGGTAACAAGAATACTGGCAATGAATCTGGCAAATCACCCATGCTGCCAACGTTACGAATATCGAGATTCATATACATCGCAACAGCGGTCAAACCTACAATACAAATAAGCGGCGAAGGAACGATGCGACCGATTTTAGGGATAAGCGGAAACAGATAAATAATCGCTAAACCAGCTGCGGTCATGATGTAAACAGTCATGCCAACACGCTCAGTCATTGGGTTCAGTTCTGGTAATTGCGCAGCAAAAATCAATATTGCTAAAGCGTTGACGAAACCGATCACCACTGAGCGGGAGACAAAGCGCATCAGATTACCAAGCTTTAGAATGCCCATCACGACCTGAATGGCACCGCAAAGCAAAGTTGCGGCAAGCAAATATTGCAGACCGTGGTCAGCAACCAAGTCGACCATGACCAGTGCCATCGCGCCAGTTGCTGCCGAAATCATACCTGGACGACCACCGACAAAACTGATCACTACCGCGATACAAAATGAGGCATATAAGCCAACCTTTGGATCAACACCAGCGATAATAGAAAAAGCAATGGCTTCTGGAATAAGAGCTAGGGCTACAACCAAACCCGATAAAACGTCACCGCGAACATTGGAAAACCACTCGTCACGCAAGTTATCAATAAAAGATGTCATAAGTAAACTACATAGGGTTAGAGGCAAAAAAGTAATCATTACTCATTTATAAAATGATCGCGTCGCTAATAATAGCTATTCATTTTTCTTTTACTTCAACATGCACTAGGTCATGTTGCTGTGTTGAATTGTGAGAAACTAATAACCGAGGTATCTAACTAATAACCGAGGTATCTACTGATTTTTTTGGTATCAAAAATACGCTCATCAATAATCAATACGATGATAAGGGCAGTAAATTACCTAAAAATATTTTTTAAAAGATTGCTTAAAATAGGCAACTAGATAGATGTACCTACAATAATATATAGAGTCAGCAATCACTTGCTGTAGTAGAAGGTGATATATCACTCGTCAAATTATCAAAATTGTCTGATACACCCTTATCACAACAAGAATCGTTGATGAAGAGGCATGACAATAGCGCGATAAATGTGACAACATGCTAAACTAAAATGCTTGAGCAATGCGCTCAGCAAAATACTGATAAATATTAATCAAGCTGACTATTATAGCATTAGCCACTTAATATAAAAACAGGCGAATAATAGCATAAAGTCATAAAAAATCAGTACCGAAATCTGAACGATGGCGTTAAGATGCTGCACATCTTAGCGGCGTCGATTAGAGTCGCTATACAGCATACTTATTTGATGCAATTTTTCTCGTTTAATAGAAGGAATAGATATGACCACTAATACAGCAACAGAAGCCTTACTTCATAAGGGTAGTGGTCTACAAGTCGTAGTGGGTTTGGGGCAGTCTGGATTGTCAGTCGCGCATTATCTGGCCAAGCAAGGCTATCAAGTCGCAGTCACTGATGCTCAAGTTACCCCTAAATTGGCCGATCAGTTGCCAGCCGAGATTGAGATTCGTCAATTCGGTGAGATAGATGCCGATTTATTGCAGCAAGCGGCACGTATTATTATTAGCCCAGGTATTTCTCTTGAGACTGCCGCTGTGGCTGCTGCTCGCCAAGCCAATATTCCTGTAGTTAGTGATATTCAACTGTTCTGTGAAGCGTGTACCGTACCCATCGTAGCGATTACAGGTTCTAATGCTAAAAGTACGGTCACTACGTTAGTTGGCCAAATGGCAGCAGATGCTGGCGTTAACGTGGGTGTCGGCGGCAATATCGGTGTACCAGCTTTAACATTGCTAGCGAATCCTGATATGGAGCTTGCGGTGCTTGAGCTGTCTAGCTTTCAGTTAGAAACCGTCACCAACTTGGGCGCAAAAGTAGCAACTGTGCTCAATATGTCGCCTGATCACTTAGATCGTCATGGAGATATGCTTGGCTACCATCAAGCCAAACACCGTATATTCCAAGGTGCTAAATCGGTGATGATTAACCGCGAAGATGCACTTACTCGTCCATTGGTCGCAGACAACCTACCGAGAATTAGTACGGGTATTCATGCCCCTGATAAAGGTCAGTATGGTCTGATTACCGACACAGAAGGCCAAACTTATCTTGCTCGTGGTACAGAACGATTACTGTCGGCAGACAAACTGTTGATTAAAGGTCGTCATAATCTACTGAATGCGCAAGCGGCTCTGGCACTTGGTGAGCTTGCAGGATTACCGCTAGAGAGTATGCTGACCACTTTGCAGCAGTTCTCAGGTCTTGAACACCGCTGCCAATATGTGGCTAATGCTGCTGGTATTGATTATTTCAATGATTCTAAAGGCACTAATATTGGTTCGACCATGGCCGCTATCGAAGGCTTGGGTGCAGTCTATGCGCCAAAAGACGGTAAGCTATTATTGATCTTAGGTGGGCAAGGCAAAGGGCAACAGTTTGGTGAATTGACTCCTTTTATCAATCAATATGTGAGCCAAGTCTTGTTTATTGGTGAAGATGGTCAGCAGATTGAACAACATCTCAGAGCTGCAAAATTGAGTGATGATGTCGCACTACATCAGTGTCAGACACTAGAGAACGCATTTGCGACTATTCAACAAGTCACTACCAGTAGTTTATCGCAAGTACAAGCTGTATTGCTGTCACCCGCTTGTGCTAGCTTTGACCAATATAGTGGTTATGCGGCTCGCGGTGACCACTTTAGCCAACTGGTCAATCAATTAGACATCGCACAATCAGAAGCTTTATAGGTAGTCGAATATATTAAGCAGCTATATAGGTTGGCATGGCAGATGTCTATTCTCTAGCAACAGCCAGTATTTTCTGGATAAATGATTGTTTTGCTTATAGATTACTGCTACTGTCAAGCATATAATCCTGATTGCTAAAATAGGTGCTAGCTAAGGCGTTTGCCGATGGTTACAGGTTTTCTATCACCATCTATTTAGTACGATTTATTTTATGATTTTTTAAACGGTGGCGTTTCATAGACGCCGTGTTTTTTCGTTTGTTAGTGTATATAAAATTATGGCGCTCTCTTCTTTTTTTCGTTCCTCGCCCCAAACCAAGCAAACCTCTGGCTCAGACGGTGTTCTGTCTATGCCGTCAGCGCGCGCAATTTTATTATCAAGCGTCGGCTGTATGATGGTGCTTAGTCTGCTGATGGTTGCTTCTGCTTCTATTCCTTTTGCGCTTAGCCGCGGTATGACAGAGCTGTATTTTTTCAAAAATCAGCTGTTGTATATGACAATTGGTTTAATCGTTGCGGTTATTCCTTATTATAGCGTGTCTTTACGCACCCTATATAAGACCGAGACCCAGTTTGCTTTGTTAGGCATCACGGGGCTATTACTTGTTGCCACATTGTTTAGCACACCAATCAATGGTTCCAAACGCTGGCTTACGGTAGGTGGTTTTAACTTTCAGGTAGCCGAGTTAGCCAAATTGGTCATGATTGTGTTTGTATCTGACTTTGTGGTGCGGCGATCTTTTGAAGTTCGTAATGGCTTAGATGGCTTCTTGCGAATTATGCTGGTAGTGGCGCTGATAACGATACTTCTATTGTCGCAGCCAGATTTTGGTTCTTTTGTCGTCATTATTGGTACGCTGTTCGCGATTTTTTATATCGCTGGGGCGCCTTACAAGCATTTCTTAGCATTGGGTGCTGCTGCTGTTGGCGGTGCAGTGTTGATGGTGACTACGGCAGAGTACCGATTGGTGCGTGTGATGTCGTTTATGGATCCATTCGATGACGTGCAGGATACCGATTATCAGCTCGCACGTAGTTTGATCGCCTTTGGCCGTGGCCAGTTCACGGGTGTCGGCTATGGCGAAAGTGTACAGAAACTGTCGCATTTGCCTGAGGCACATACGGATTTTTTATTAGCCATTACAGGTGAAGAGTTAGGGTTTGTCGGTGTCAGCATGGTACTGATACTTGAAGCGTTGATCATCGGTAGTGCGATGCGTATCAGTTACAATGCGCTAAAACGTCGTCAAATGCGTATGAGCTATACCGCTTTCGGAATCGGCGTGGTATTTATTGCCCAGACGATTATTAACGCTGCGATGAACATGGGTGCCATTCCAACCAAAGGTCTCACTATGCCGTTCTTTAGTTATGGCGGTTCGTCTATGTTGATTAGCTTGGTTATGGTCGCGCTATTATTGAAGATATATAAAGAAAGCCCTGAAATAGAAAAAAGCCAATGCCGTTACTATTAATAGGTTTTGTATACAATGGGCTTGGCATAATGTAGCTTCAGAGTTTCGGTAAATATTGTGCAGTACTATTGCAATAAAAAGCGTCACTCATAGTGGCGCTTTTTATCGTCTATTTATAGCTTTTGAACTCTTATTAATAGGACAAGTTTAATTGCTGCTTGCCTTGTAGTGGGGTATTGTCCCATTGCACAATGGCTTGTTTAAGCATGTTTACTGGGGTATCAATATCGACTTTTGCTTGCTGCAGTAGCGATAGAGCTTCAGCAATAAGTTGACTCGGGTCTGATGTGTCGATGGGTTGAGCAAGGTTTTGTTTAGAGAGTTTTTGACCGTTGGCATTATTAATCAATGGCAAATGATACCATCGGTCAATAGTAGGTAGGCGGGCGGCTTGCATGATACCGATTTGCGCAGTCGTCATAGGTAGAATATCAAGGCCACGCATGATATGAGTAACCTGCTGTAGACCATCATCGAGGCTAGCTGCCAGTATGTAATTAATCATACCATCCTGACGACGAGCGACCATATCGCCTAACGTCTGCTGCGGATTATCCCATTGTAGTCCCTGAATACCGTCATTGAAGCCAATCCGATAGTCTGGTAGTCGAATACGTAGCTTATGCTGCTGTCTATCAAGGTCAGCTGCCACACAGCGACGTGGATACCGCTGTCTATTTGGCTGTACTTGATCAATTGATGAAACTTGTTCGTTTAATGACGTTTGATCGGTCACCGCGGCTAAGCTAGCACGACTATGGTTTCTACTTATCTCTTCTTGCGCCCAGTACTGTTCTAAGTCTTTACGGGAGCATTGGCAGCCATAGGTCAACGGCCCTAGGTATGATGATAGATAATCGTTGTAGATATCAATGCGCTCAGACTGATAAATAACATCACCATCCCAATGTAGCCCAAGTGCCTCAAGATCCATTAAAATTTGCTCAGTGAACTGCCTGTCACAGCGTTCAGTATCGGTATCTTCCATACGCAACAGCCACTTACCACCGATTGATTTGATATGGCAAAAGCTGGCAAGCGCGGTGGTTAGAGAGCCAAGATGTAACTCACCCGTTGGTGAGGGCGCAAAGCGGCCGATAGGCTGTGATGGTAACGTTTGAGTTGGCATGACGGTAGGCATTGTTTTCAAAATAAATGGCTGTCTATAAAAGGTAATAAAGATAGAATAATAAATATAAGTATCAAAAGATATTCATTAAATGAGATTGTTTTGTTAGTCATGTCATTATTCAAGCGATTGTGTTTTTCAGAGCAAAATTAGTAATGCAGCAAAATAGTGACAGTCTAAAATACAAAAAGCGACCTATTATAAGGTCGCTTATGCTTACATTTATATCTGCAATATCTGATCTAAGCGCCTTGGTTTTGACGTTCTTTGATTTCAGATAAGGTTTTGCAGTCGATACATTGGGTAGCGGTTGGACGTGCCTCAAGGCGACGTAATCCAATCTCTACACCACAAGTCTCGCAAAATCCATAGTCATCATTTTCGATTTCTAACATAGATTTGTCGATTTTGCGGATAAGTTTGCGCTCACGGTCACGAGTACGTAATGCCAATGCAAACTCTTCTTCTTGAGTGGCACGGTCATTGATGTCTGGCATGGCGCTTGACTCATCTTGGATGTAGTTTTTGGTACGATCCGCTTCGCCAATCAGTTGGTTTTTCCAATCCAATAAAATAGCCTTAAAGTGCTCCAACTGCGCATCAGACATATACTCTTCGTCTTTGGCCGGCACATAAGGAGTAAATTTAACTTCACTCGGATTCGTGGTCAGGGTGCTCATATGGGTATCCTACTTTTTCAAATTAATTCAATAAAACGACGTATCAAAAGACAAGACGTTATTAATGCTACAAACGCTACAATTTGTCCTTTTATCAAACGTTTCACCACTTGGTAATACAAGTAACACAGCTGATCAAATAATATCGTAAACTTTATATCCTGACAGTTATATACCGATTGTTAGATAGGTTGTTATACAAACTTCGGTTTGAATAATACTGTCTAAAGCATGCCGTAGGTCATTGATTGTGAAAACTGAGCTTGTGGTTAATGGGCCATCCTAGCTATCGTGCAGTGGCTTCATATCAGATATTGGGCCACCCTTGCTTTATTTCATAAGTTGTATCATTGTTTGTAATAATAATGAAGTGATTTTTTATATTGAATGCATATTTTATTTGTTCATCACTGCATTTTTGATTAGGAATTATTGACGAAAGCTATAAGTACAAAGGGCTAAGACTTATACCAGTACCAATAATTCTGGGCATCAAGTATCCAGTCTTTCAACCCAGCTTTCAACTGTTCCATTGTTGGCTAATTGCAACCAGCGATATCCTGGTAATGCATACTCATCATAAGAGAAATCATCTTCATAAGGTTTGAACTGATAGCAGGTCGATGGCGTGCTATACACCGTGACGCCTTGGCGCAGTCGAACTTGCTCTTGGTGAGTATGGCCACTGATCACTACTTGTAGCTGTTCAAATGGCGCCATATGCTGCCAAAAACTCTCAGTGTTTTCTGCCATATGGGTATCAATCCAGTCAGAATCAACTGGAACAATATGATGGTGTAGGGCGATTAATGCGGGCTTATCACAGGTGCTGAGTCTCTCACATAACCAGTTGATATCAGTGGGCGTGATCTCGCCTGCGACCTTACCAGAAATGGATGAGTCTAATAACAACAGTTGCCAGTATTCAGTCTCAATGACATGACGACTTAACAAACGTGAGTCAGCAGGTTGAGCGACAAGCTCTCGTTGAAAAAATGGCAAGTCTTTACCATTTTCATCCGTTACATCATGATTACCAGCAATACAAGCAAAAGGAATCTGGGTCGCCTGTAATACAGTAAAGATATGATCGTAAATTGAGGACTTTACTCGATTAACCAAGTCACCGGTCACAATAATCAGATCACAGCGAATATCTTCACTAAGCGCCTGTTGGAGAACCGCTTCAAAACTATGCTGACAAGTCACGTCATCACTATAGGCATTATTCTCATCAACAAAGACAGGCGTCGACAAATGCAAATCAGTAATCTGTAAAATATTTATTGTTTGGTCGGAGGTGCTTAACTTATTGGCAGGATAGTTTGGCATTGGTTCAGTCCCTTATCGAATCACAACAATAAGTATTGTTAGCGCGAGTATGGATAAATGAGCTACTATTTTTCACTGGGTATTTACAATTATCATCAATCTACTATAAAAGAGCACAGCGTTTGTCTGGAGCTTACTTTGACTCTAATCAACGATATTTATACTATCAACTAGTAATAGCAAATTTAAAGTCTAGAGCCACCTTATAGTATTATCGAGCTAAAGTATTCATTATATTAATAAAATAAAGTCGAACAAAAAGATAGCGAAAAACAGTCATAATTTATTCATTATAACGTATTTACAGCGACGCTAACTAAAGTTTTATCTTTATTAACTTTGAAAAAATGAGTGCAGTAAAAAATAAAGCAGCTAATATCAAGACGATAGAAAGACCTGTTTGAATATCTAGCCAAATACTACCCCACACACCAAGTGTCACACCCAGTTGAGCGATTATCAACGCTATAATCACCATTTGTTTTGGCGATGCTGACCATAGACGTGCGGTCAGTGCAGGTAGCACTAATAATCCGCTAATTAATAGACTTCCAACCGCTTGTAGTGCAATTGTACAAAACCCTGCCAGTACACCCATAAAAAACAGTCGTTGCCTTGTTGGGTTGATACCTTGAATACGTGCCAATGCTTCATGTGTTGCCAGCTTGATTTGCGCAGGCCAAATGTAGATAAGCAGTCCCAAGCCAGCTAGTACGCTACCAGCAAGCAAAGGCAAATCAGCCCAATCAAGGTCTAGCAAGTTGCCGAATAAAAACCCGAGCACATTGGCCTGTTGGTCAGTCAATTGGGTCAAAGCCAGTAAGCCTAAGCACAATAACGACACCGACACGACTGCCAATACAGCATCCACTGGCAGACGCTCATCATCAATTAAGACCAGGCCCAGCACGACCATGACACTGACTAATGCAATGCCGATACCCATTGGCAGTTGCCACCACACAGCCAAAGCCACACCTAACAACGTGCCATGGGCTAAGGCATCAGCGAAGAATGCCATGCGCCGCCACAATACCAAGCAACCTAACGGCGCTGATAATAACGCTAATATACTGCCAGCGATCCAAGCAGGCGCAATGATGGCTAACCAAGCAGTCATAATGAATGTCCGTAAAATTTTTTATAAAAGAGTAAAGCCGTATTATTTATATGTTTAATAGTTTTGGCTTTAATGAGCTAGATTTTGGCGATTTTGAGCCTTGATTACTAACGCTATAACTCGCTTGGTGCATGGTGTTCACAGGCATGGGGCTGATGCACGTATGGTTGTTCATAATGATGACCAAATAGCTTTTGAAATTCAGTACTAATAGCCAACTCGCTTGGTTGTCCTTCACAGCAAATATGCTTATTCAAACAAATGACGCGGCGGCTGCCTTTCATGACCCAATGCAAATCGTGAGACACCACCAGCATGGCGCAACGTAAGAAATCAGGCAGCTCGTCAATAAACTGGTATAGCCAAACTTCAGTATCGGGATCGAGACCCTGCATCGGCTCGTCTAAAATAAGCAAGTTGGGTTTGTCTAGTAGCGCTCTGGCCAATAGTACGCGCTGCGTCTCACCACCTGATAAATGCAACATCTGCCGTGACAGTAGATGGGTTAATGATAAGTTATCAAAGATAAACTGCCGCTGCTCGGGGGTTAAACGTTTCTTATCTGCTTGCCCTAACAAATCGCAAACGCGCAGTGGCAATATCGGTGGCACAGCAAATCGCTGCGGTACGTAGCCAAGCTGTAGCGGCTGATGTGCTGTCATAGAGCCATCAGTTGACTCAATCAAACCTAAGATAAGTTTGACTAGCGTTGACTTACCAGCGCCATTGGGACCGATAAGGCTGACCGTCTCATTAACAGCAATGTCGATATCAATATGAGAAAGCAGACGTTGAGGCCCAATATGGTAACTGATATTGTTTAAGCTCAATAATTTGTCAGCATTACTCACAGTACTGCTATTCGCAACAGCAGTATTTGACTGATTAGAAGGTAGGGTAGAGGTATTCATAATATGACAACGCATAGGTAAATAGACAATCGACGAATCATGCTTAAAACGTTTACACAAACTATAGTAGTTCTACTGGCAAGCTTGGCAACGACCGCTAAGCTCAATGACACTACGCTCAACCACAAACCCCACATCTTGCTCGGCAAAGCTCATCATTTCTTGAACGGGTAGGCTGCTGCATTCTTGCACTCGTTGACACTGATCGCAGATCAAAAAGGCGGCTGTATGCTGGGCGCGAGGATGACAGCAAGGAACATAAGCATTGATAGACGTTAATTGATGAATCAACCCTTCAATTAGTAAGAATTCTAAACTGCGATAAACCGTCGGTGGCGCGACATTTTTCGGCGCACGTTTTTTGGTTGTCTTAGTGTCTACTGACAATGTTGGTGAGCTCGCTACTTTTTGAATATCGCTGTCATCAGGTATAGACAGTCTCATTTGCTGCAACTGAGTGATTAGGTCGTAAGCGCCAACGGGCTGATCTGCCTCTAAGACCAATTGGTATATCTGCTGACGCAAAGGCGTAAATCGCGCGCCATTTAGACGGCAATGCTCTTTAGCTGCTGCTAAGCGTTCATGAACATCATGCGGAGTCAGATCTTGCACATCATGCAAATGTTCGCAGATCGATGAAGTAATAGACATGGTACAAGCTCCTAAAAATAGCATGGTAATCGCATGACGTTTTTTATGATAGCGTTTTTTATTGTTATAGTATAACATACTAAAACAAGAACCGAGTGAATTGTCTTATAGTAGTCTTATATATCTACCCTTTTTACAGGAGTGGGGCAGGACACTATGACTTATACTTTCGTTATCCAACAATGCTATCTAACAATAAAAGAGCTTACTATGAACGCTGTTTTTACTTACTCCGTACGTTCGCTTATCACATTACAGCGCTTGCTAATAACAGGACTGATAGTCCTAGGAACTTTCACACTGAATGCACAAGCTGCAACGGTCAGTGTTAGTAATTATCCGCTATTCTTGTTAAGTGAAGCAGTAACAGAAGGCGCGCCATCAGCCAATCGACTATTGCAAGCGGGGGAGGTGGGTCATCATGGTAGTATCAGCCCTGGTGATATCAAGGCAATCAAAGACAGCAAGTTCGTGGTATGGTTCGGTGAGCCGCTAGAAAACAATCTAGCAGCAAGTCTAAAAACAGCCCCAAATGCCATTGCTTTATTTGAGTTTGATGCATTCAATCGTCATCCATTACGTGATGTAAAGGGCGACGCTATCGCGGGTACACTAGATCCACATATTTGGTTAGACCCTGAAAATGCCAAAGCCATTACCCGTGCATTGGCTGTGATTCATAGCCATGCCAATCCGCAATATAAAGATCTATACCAAGCCAACGCGAAAAAATTTGCACAGCAACTAGATAAAGAAGTTACTGCATTTGAGCAAAGCTCTATTCAGAGTGCCTCAAAAACACGACCTTATTGGGCCTATCACGATGCTTATCAATATATCGAAGACAGCGTACACTTAACGCTCGTCGGTAGCCTTAGCGTAGATCATCATCTCTCACCCAAAGCAAGCCAACTCCGTTGGTTGAATGAGCAGCGCCCAGCCAAGAAAATGTGTTTGGTTAGTCCAAGTGAGCCAGCAAAAGGCTTACTTGCAAAGTTACAACCAGTGAAGAGCACGGTACAACCAGAAGATATGAGTAGTAGCGATGATTTTATCAGCGGTTGGCAGAGTATGGCCAAGCAGATATATCAATGTATCTCATAATGTAATCAAGAACAGCAATTTGCTAGGATTGTTTGAGTTGGTTGTATAGCTTCGCTTCAAGCATTTATTACAGACTGCATAATATAATAATCTTAGCAAAATGCGTTAGGTGACTGATAAAAGTCATATTTTACTTGCTTAATAGTTACGCTCTACCTATAATAAGTAGCGTTTTATTTTGGCCGAAAGGTAATGCCTGTAGAGTAAGTCATTCACGGATAAAATTATCATAAGTATGATATATTGTCCCAATGCTGTAAGGGCTATAGGAATACCGATGACCAAGCCTGCCAAACGCACGCAAAAAGACAAGATTGGCATCTATATTAAACGACAAGCATGGATACTATTTATCCTTATTATCATTGCTTGGATAGTAGATACTATTTGGCTACATAGTGAGCTTACGATAGCAAAAAGCGCTGCAATTGGTGCGCTACTAAGTTTTATCACTCAAGCAGTATTTGCGTTTTTTATTTTTTGGTACACCGGATATCGCGCGCGCCAACATATCGTTAGCCAGCTATATCGGGGTCAAATGTCAAAATGGTTATTGACCGTGTTTGGTTTTGCACTAATTTTTATTACCGTACAACCCCTATCTGCGCCAGCGCTGTTTATCGGTTTTATGGTAATGCAAATTAGTCACAGTTGGATGTTGTGGCATATACGCTAGCGCTAATAAATGATCGCTAAACAGATGGTTTATTAATAGTACTGGCAAGTCACCCTGCCGTCCAGCTTCTCTATGACTAGTTCGAAAAGTCGAAGCACAACGCTGTCTTAGGATAGCACCAGTGATTATAAAGACCGCACTATGAGTCTCAATGTTAGACGTAGTATGCAGTGAGAGGGTAGGGGTTATTCAACTATCTGTATTGCTGATAATTAGAGTACTGTTATCTAATTATGGTTAGTAGCTATATTAGCAAGTAAAACTGGTGGCTAACTTATTCATACAGTGGATAAAAAAATCACAATTGACTTTACACGAATACAACGCTGCATTAATATAGGCGGCTAAATATTTTGCTTATAAGCGCTACATTAAGCGCCGATCGTAAAAAACGGTCAGTGGGCAAGCACATATATAATAATTTTGCGTATAAAAATGCAAGGGCTATTACTGAGTTATCATAAGCCCTTTTTTGATAGCTAAAATTTATCTCACGCTATCAAATACTGCATATTAGTAATAGAACTATGGGTTGGATGTTGTTGGTTACATGAGTGATTTAGTACGGTTTATTTGTCTGCTTAATAGCAAGATAGATATAAATACTACACCTCATCAGATGACAACCATATTTTTGGTAGTTGATTAAATCGTTGATTAATAAGAAGCTTACATTATGGCATCCGAGCAAACATCATCAGAATATATCTCTCACCACTTAACGAATTGGACGTATGGCTATCTGCCGGGCGAAGGTTGGAAAGTTGCTCATACTGCTGAAGAAGCAGGGGCAATGGGCTTTAACGCTATCCATCTTGATTCTATGCTATGGTCGATTGGTCTAGGTATCTTATTTTGCGCCGTCTTTTGGATGGTTGCCAAAAAAGTCACTTCAGGCGTGCCAGGAAAAACTCAGGCAGCAGTTGAGATGATCGTTGAGTTTGTTGATAACAACGTTCGTGATTCATACAGTGGTACATCAAAACTGATTGCGCCATTGGCGTTGACCATTTTTGTCTGGATCTTTTTGATGAACTTGATGGATTTGATACCTGTTGATTTCATTCCAGGTATTGCTGGGCAAATCGGTGCCGCTATGGGCCATGATCCACATCATGTTTTCTTTAAGATTGTTCCAACGACTGATCCTAACATCACGCTTGGCATGTCGTTCTCTGTCTTTGCACTGATTATCTTTTATAGCATTAAAGAAAAAGGTTTGGGCGGCTTTATCGGTGAGTTAACACTACATCCGTTTGGCGCCAAAAACCCAATCGTACAAGCGATTTTGATTCCCATCAACTTCATCCTAGAAGCAGTTACTCTAATAGCCAAACCTGTATCACTTGGTTTGCGTCTATTCGGCAACATGTATGCTGGGGAATTGATTTTCATACTGATTGCTCTAATGCCGTTTTGGATTCAATGGGCGTTATCGGTACCGTGGGCTATCTTCCACATCTTAGTTATTACACTTCAAGCGTTCGTATTCATGATGCTGACGATAGTTTACATGTCGCTTGCATCATCAACTGAACATTAATTAGACATTCAATAGGTAAATGAGGATACATCAATGGATCCAGTATTAGGTGGTTACACAGTTATCGCAGTAGCACTACTTATCGGTCTTGGCGCACTTGGCACAGGTATTGGTTTTGCTATTCTAGGTGGAAAATTCTTAGAAGGCGTTGCGCGTCAACCAGAGCTTGGCTCACAATTGCAAACTCGTATGTTCATCGTAGCAGGTCTTCTTGATGCTATTCCGATGATCGGTGTTGGTATTGCTATGCTATTGTTGTTCGCTAACCCTCTAGCAGGTTAATCCGAAAGCTCAGTTGTAAATGTTTGGTATTCGGAGACTTTCTATCAAATATAGTCAAGATTTGACTACCAAACATGATCAATGAAACTGATTTTTCATTAACAAAGAGGTGATCACGTGAATATCAATTTTACCCTCGTCGGTCAAGCCATTGCTTTTGCAATATTTGTGATTTTTTGCATGAAATTCGTGTGGCCACCACTTATCGGTGCCATCAATGAGCGTCAGCGTAAAATTGCTGAAGGTCTGAATGCCGCAGAAAAAGCAAAAGCAGATTTGGCGACCGCGGAGCAAAATGTCCAGCAGGAACTTGATCTTGCAAAGACCAAGGCTGCCGCTCTAATCGAGCAAGCGAACAAGAGTGCCAATCAGCTCGTCGAAGATGCAAAATCGCAAGCCCAAGCGGAAGGCGAGCGCATTCGTCAACAAGCGCAAGCATCTATCGATCAAGAAATCAATCAAGCGCGTGAATCATTACGTGCCCAAGTTGCTGAACTGGCTGTACTTGGTGCAGAGAAGATTTTGCAAGACAAAGTCGATGTGCAAAAACATGCCAGTATGTTAGACCAACTGGCGGCGAAGCTGTAATTGTGAGGATATAATGGCTGACTTATCAACCTTAGCACGACCGTACGCTAAAGCCGCGTTTGACTATGCCAACGAAAACGGCGCAGTCAACGAGTGGGAAAACTTCTTACTTGTTGCTAGCACTGTTGTCAATGACAAGTCGTTCAGTACTTGGCTAGACAATCCAGCTGTTTCTGCTGAGCATAAGTCAGCTGCTTTGGTCGATCTTTATGATACGCAAGTAGCTAGCGCTAATGATTCTGCTTTCAAGCAGTTATTAAGCGAAGCTCAAGGGACTAGCCTTGACAGTAACGTAAGCTATCCAAAAGTATCAGTAGCACTTAGTAACTTCGTTAAACAGTTATCAGAACAAGAGCGTCTGGCGCTGCTTCCTGAAGTTTATGAGCATTATCGCCGTCACAAGGCAATAAGCTTAAAGCAGCTTGACGCATATGTGACCTCTGCCTACCCATTGACTGATGAACAGCGTCAAACGCTACAAACGCGTCTTGCTGCCTCGCTAAATGCTAGTGTAGTGATTCACGAATCAGTTGATCCAAGTCTATTGGCAGGCGCTACAATCAAAGTCGGTGACAAAGTCATTGATGATTCGATGCGCGGCAAGTTACAACAGTTAAAAACACAGCTAACTGCCTAATGCCAATCATCAATATAGTCAAATATTGGCTGTATGATTATAAGAGCAATTAAGTCAGTGGGCGGGTTATCATAAATTAAAGGAAACAAGGCAATGCAACAATTGAATCCAGCGGAAATCAGTAACCTGATTAAGCAGCGTATTCAAGACCTTGATGCGGGTGCAACTGCAAAGAATGAAGGCACGATTGTCAAAGTATCTGACGGTATCGTGCAGATTCATGGTCTTGAAGATGCCATGTACGGCGAAATGATTGAGTTTGAAGGCGAAATCTACGGAATGGCTCTAAACTTAGAGCGTGATTCTGTTGGCGCGGTAGTACTTGGTGATTACCTAAAGCTGCAAGAAGGTCAAAAAGCCTATTGTACTGGTCGTATTCTTGAAGTACCAGTAGGTCCTGAGCTGTTAGGCCGTGTTGTTGATGCTTTGGGTAATCCTATTGATGGCAAAGGTCCTATCGATGCCAAGATGACTGATAAAGTCGAAAAGATCGCTCCAGGCGTTATCGACCGTCAATCAGTAGATCAACCAGTAATGACTGGTTATAAAGCCGTTGATACCATGATTCCAATCGGTCGTGGTCAGCGTGAGCTTATCATTGGTGACCGTCAGACTGGTAAAACAGCGATGGCTATCGATGCGATCATCGCACAGAAAGCGTCAGGCATTAAATGTGTATACGTGGCTATCGGACAGAAACGTTCGACTATCGCTAACGTAGTACGTAAGCTTGAGCAAACTGGCGCACTAGAATATACCACTGTTGTGGTTGCTTCAGCATCAGAGCCTGCAGCACTTCAGTATATCGCACCGTACTCAGGTTGTACGATGGGCGAATACTTCCGTGACCGCGGCGAAGACGCACTGATTGTATTTGATGACTTATCAAAGCAAGCAGTTGCTTATCGTCAGATTTCACTACTATTACGTCGTCCGCCAGGTCGTGAAGCTTATCCTGGTGACGTATTCTATTTACATTCACGCCTACTTGAGCGTGCATCACGTGTAAATGCTGATTACGTAGAAAAGTTCACTAACGGTGAAGTGAAAGGTAAAACTGGTTCTTTAACCGCTCTACCAATCATTGAAACACAAGCTGGTGATGTATCTGCATTCGTACCAACCAACGTGATTTCGATCACTGATGGTCAGATCTTCCTAGAGTCTAGTTTATTCGCCTCAGGTATCCGTCCAGCAGTAAACGCTGGTATCTCGGTATCTCGTGTTGGTGGTGCCGCTCAGACTAAGATCATCAAAAAGCTATCTGGTGGTATTCGTACCGCTCTAGCTCAGTATCGTGAACTAGCAGCATTCGCTCAGTTCGCATCAGATCTTGATGACGCAACTCGCGAGCAGCTTGATCATGGTGAGCGTGTGACTGAATTGATGAAGCAGAAGCAGTATCAGCCGATGTCAATCTCTGAGCAAGCAGCCGTTATCTATGCTTCAAACGAAGGCTTCTTAGCTGACGTACCTGTCGAAAAGATTGGTTCTTTCGAAGAAGCGTACCTACGTTATATGCATGATGAGCAAAGTGAATTGATGCGTGAGATTGATGACACTGCGAACTACAATGATGATATCGCAGGTCGTTTAAAGTCATCTCTAGAGACCTTTAAACAAAATCACAGTTATTAATTTAACGGGTTAAGCCGAATTGGTTATAACTGTAGCTTAGAGCTGATAAAGTGGCGCGTTGTCTGACCAGATATTTGCGCCACTGTTTTAACCATTATCGGTATTAGATCGCGTAATGCCACAAGATATAAAATGTTATTCTGTAGGATTGATGTTGTATATCAAACGATTGTCGCATGCGCCAATGCTTTTTAACCCTCTTATATTGGAATCATTATGGCAAGCTTAAAAGAGATACGTGCCAAAGTCACCAGTATTAAAAGCACCCAGAAAATTACTCGTGCTATGCAAATGGTAGCGGCAAGTAAAATGCGCCGTGCGCAAGAGCGCATGGAAGTGGGTCGCCCGTATGCTGATAGTATGCGCCGGGTTATTTCACATTTGGTGCATGCCTCATCAGACTACAAACATCCGTATATGGTATCGCGTCCAGTCAATAAGGTTGGCTATATTGTCATTACCTCTGACCGTGGCCTAGCGGGTGGTTTGAATATTAACTTATTCAAAGCCCTAACTAAAAGTATCCAAGATTATCAAGATCAGTCTGTACAAGCTGAGTTTGCAGTCATCGGTGCCAAAGGTGTGAGTTTCTTTAAAAACTTTGGTGGTAAAGTTACATCGGCTGTGACCGATTATGGCGATAAACCAACGTTTGAACAATTAAATGCACCGGTTCAAGCTATGCTTGAAGACTATAGTAACGGCAATATTGACCGTATCTATGTGGTCTATAACCGATTCATCAATGCGATGACTCAGAAACCAACAGTCAATCAGTTGGTTCCTCTACCAGAGCAGTCATTTGATGATGAAGACAGTGGTCTACAGACAGAACTTAGCTGGGATTATATCTACGAGCCTGACATCAAGACGTTAATTGATGAATTGCTTGGTCGCTATATTGAGTCGATTGTTTATCAAGCGGTAATGGAAAACATTGCCTCTGAGCAGTCTTCACGTATGGTTGCGATGAAAGCAGCAACAGATAATGCTGGTGACCTTATTAACGATTTACAGTTGGTTTATAACAAGCTGCGTCAAGCGGCGATTACCCGAGAAATCTCGGAAATCGTTGGCGGTGCTGCTGCTGTTTCATAATTGACTACACCTATATATAGAAGTTCAAGGAGAACGCAATGAGTAGCGGTCGTATTGTACAGATTATTGGCGCGGTTCTTGACGTTGAGTTCAACCGTAATGAAGTTCCTCAAATTTTTGATGCCTTGCAAGTAGACGGTACCGAAACTACCCTAGAAGTACAGCAACAGCTAGGTGACGGTATCGTACGTACTATTGCAATGGGTTCAACCGAAGGTTTAAAGCGTAACCTACCTGTTACTAATACTGGTGCACCTATTTCTGTGCCTGTAGGTACTGGTACGCTAGGTCGCATCATGGATGTTCTTGGTCGTCCTATCGATGAAGAAGGTCCTGTTGTTGCTGACGAAAAATGGTCTATCCACCGTGAAGCACCAAGCTACGCGGATCAGTCAAACAGCACTGAGCTACTAGAGACTGGTATTAAAGTTATCGATCTACTTTGCCCGTTCGCTAAAGGCGGTAAAGTTGGTCTGTTTGGTGGTGCTGGTGTTGGTAAAACCGTTAACATGATGGAGCTGATCAACAACATCGCTCTAAAACATGAAGGTTTGTCAGTATTTGCTGGTGTTGGTGAGCGTACTCGTGAAGGTAACGATTTCTATCACGAAATGCAGGAAGCTGGCGTTGTAAACACTGAAGACTTCAGTAAGTCTAAAGTAGCAATGGTATATGGCCAGATGAATGAGCCACCGGGTAACCGTTTACGTGTTGCACTGTCTGGTTTGACCATGGCTGAGTACTTCCGTGATACCAAAGATCCTGTTACTGGCAAAGGTCGTGACGTACTATTGTTTGTTGATAACATCTACCGTTATACACTAGCGGGTACAGAAGTATCAGCACTACTTGGTCGTATGCCATCAGCGGTTGGTTATCAGCCAACACTAGCTGAAGAGATGGGATTACTACAAGAACGTATTACGTCAACTCAGTCAGGCTCTATTACTTCAGTTCAGGCGGTATACGTACCTGCGGATGATTTGACCGATCCATCACCTGCTACAACGTTTGCTCACTTGGATGCAACAGTTGTACTAAGCCGTGATATCGCATCACAAGGTATCTATCCTGCGGTTGATCCATTGGATTCAACATCACGTCAGCTAGATCCACAAGTAATCGGTGAAGATCATTACAATGTTGCTCGTGGTGTTCAGGAAGTTCTACAGCGTTATAAAGAGCTTAAAGACATCATCGCTATCTTGGGTATGGATGAGTTATCAGAAGAAGATAAACTGGTTGTTTATCGTGCTCGTAAGATTCAGCGCTTCTTGTCTCAGCCATTCCACGTAGCTGAAGTCTTCACTGGTGCACCTGGTAAATACGTACCACTACGCGATACCATTGCTAGCTTTAAAGCAATCATCGCTGGTGAATACGATGACCTACCAGAGCAAGCGTTCTACATGGCTGGTAGCATCGATGAAGTAGTCGCTAAAGCTGAAAAAATGAAGTCTAAGTCAGCGTAAGTTGTATAAGCATAAGCTAACGAGTAGATATAATATAAACCTTGTATCTACTCTTCAGTAACGCATCGCAGTTTTACTGTTTTTTGATCGCGCTTTGATGGTAAGGAATTAAGTATGGCAACGTTACAATGTCGCGTCGTAAGTGCTCGTGAAGAGTTGTATTCAGGCGAAATTAGCATGTTAATAGCTACTGGTACCGAAGGCGAGATTGGTGTATTGCCAGGTCACACACCGCTTATTACTTTGCTAAAGCCAGGTGCAATGCGAGTGCAAACACCAAACGGTGAAGAAGAAGTAATTTACGTCTCAGGTGGTGTACTAGAAGTACAGCCTAAGATGGTTACGGTATTGGCTGATACAGCTATGCGTGCACACAATCTTGACGAAAGCAAAATCGTCGAAGCACGTAAAAAAGCTGAGCAAATGCTAGTTAACCAGTCTGATACGCTACAAACCAATGCGGCTTTGGCCTCACTTGCAGAGTCAGTAGGACAATTACAGACTATTCGTAAGTACAAAAACCGCGCGTAATTTATTACTGATAGCTATAGCTAATCATTTAGAGTTATCGCTAGAAGTAATGATAAAAAGACAGTCCATTATATGGGCTGTTTTTTTATGTCTATTCATTATGAAATTAACTGTTCTGCAGTAAATAGACGTGGTTATCATTTGTCTATTATTTGTGGCAGTCCAATCTATTCTCAAGAAAAATCTTTTATTATCAATGAATCATCCTCCATTGGAATTTTCTTAAAAAGACACTGGCGACAACGGTAATATATGGTTATATTAGACATAACGTATTATAAGTAACGAGCAGTAACTGTACGCGATAACGTTGGCTCGATGGTTTGGGTAATTAGCAAACGATAGATAATACAAATTGCGATGTACTAACGAAGTAATTGGTGTAATTTCTGGACGCAAACTAAAGTTTTGATAGGGGTAGTTTATAGGTTTTGTTACCGACTATCAGCTATAGTACAGGAAGCTGATAATTTAATAGTATACTGTGCTACCAAGTTTGTAACAGCTATACGAACATCAATTGTGCCACTATATGGTGCTATTAATTTTACCGCTCTTACTTTTACTGCTTTTAAATTAGATGTATTAGAGGATATAACAATGACAACGAATGAAGAAGACAACACCCCCCGAATCTTGATTGTTGAAGATGATGAGCGTCTGGCCATGCTGACTCAAGATTACTTGGTCAAAAATGGTTTAGAAGTGGCAATTGAAACTGATGGTAATCGTGCTATTCGCCGTATCGTCAATGAGCAGCCAGATATGGTTGTACTTGATGTTATGCTACCTGGTAGCGATGGTTTGACCGTATGCCGTGAAGTACGCCCGCATTATCAAAATCCAATTTTGATGTTGACTGCACGTACTGAAGACATGGATCAGGTATTGGGTCTTGAGATGGGTGCTGACGATTATGTTGCCAAGCCTGCTCAGCCACGTGTATTGCTTGCCCGTATTCGTGCGCTACTGCGCCGCTCAGAAAATGCACCATCAGAAGATGTGCCGCAACGTCTAGAGTTTGGCGAGTTAGTCATTGATAACGGTGGCCGTTCAGTTAACCTAGGTGATGAGTTGGTTGATTTCACCAGTGCTGAATATGATTTACTATGGTTGCTTGCTTCTAACGCAGGTCGTATTCTATCTCGTGAAGATATCTTTGAGCGTCTACGCGGTATTGAGTATGATGGTCAAGATCGTTCAATTGACGTACGTATCTCACGTATTCGTCCAAAAATCGGTGATGATCCAGAAAATCCAAAGCGTATTAAGACCGTACGTAGTAAAGGCTATCTATTCGTAAAAGAAGGCAACTAATATTGTTGCTTCTATAGGTTGATTAATTATTAATCACTATTCGAAAAAACCAGCAACGATGCTGGTTTTTTTGTGGCTAAATTTTAATTTTTAAACTTAAATGCAGTGTTATGTGGTTTAATTAACCCATTATTATAGACGCTGACTAAATATATGTCATACATATAAGTCTTTGGATGATTGCTGCATATGAATTAAAATGCGGTAATTAAAAGTCAAAGTTAAAGTCTACCCCTATTCGATCATGTTCGATATCGTCAAACACATAGCACTACCTATATGTTTGATGATATTAGCAATCTCTATTTATTAAGTTGGTCACGGCACGTATGTCATTAGTCTCTTCTTTAAAACACAGTATTTTTGTTCGTATCTATGCTGGGCTACTTATAGTCTGCTTGTGTGTGGCACTCTTTGCGCAGTTATTGATGGATACCATCAATAAGGAGCGTGTGCAGTCCTATCGTGAAAATATGGCAATGGGGGCGTTCCATTTGGTGAGTGAAGGAATTGCTCACCAAAATAGCGAGGAAGAGCGTGAATATTGGCTATCAGATGCGAGTAGTTTATTTGGTACTACTTTTAAAGTCTTGTCTATTGACGAAGTAGACTTTAGTGCCAGTGAGCTACGCCGTTTTAAAAATGATAATACCGTTGTACGTTATTTTAACCAGCCTGTATATGCAGATGTTTATTATCGCTTACCGGACAACAAGAGTGTGTTAACAGCGAGAATCTCTCAAGTTACCGAACAGCAAGTGCGGGCAATCGCGGTCTTTTTGTTAGATGATTTGTCTTATCACATGACACTATCGGACAAGCGCGCACGTTTGGCTGAATTGGAGAAGAAGTTTTCTTTTCCTTTAGCATTCAAAGCAGTCAATACGCTTGAGTTAGATTCAGATCAGATGGCTCGTCTGCGCCGTGACGAAGTCGTCATATCACTACAAGATACTAACAGTAGTACGAGTAACTCTGCGATTAGGGTAGTGGTACCATCCGAAATCAATGATATGGCAATTTTGATTGGGCCTATACCTTTATTTAACTGGTTCCCACTTAACTTAATTATTAGTATGATTCTTATTAGCATGTTCCTAATTAGCTTAGGTGTATATGCGCTCATCTTCCCGCTTGAACGTAAGCTACAATTGATTCAGGTAGGTGTCAATGAGGTCAGTCAAGGTAACCTTGATATTCAAGTACAGGTTATTGGTCAAGATGAAATAGCGCGTTTGTCAGCGACTTTTAATGCCATGACCTCGCATATTAAGCGTTTGATTGAATCACAGCGCGAGCTTACCCGAGCGGTCTCACATGAGCTTCGTACGCCAGTGGCTCGTATTCGATTTGCCGTAGATATGCTTGCTGATACAGATGACGAAGACTCACGTTTTATGCAGCGTGACTATATTGATGAAGATATTGAATCGCTTAATGGTTTGATTGATGAAATTTTGACCTATGCTAAGCTTGAGGAAGGGTCACCAAAGTTAGATTTAGAACCAGTAAACTTAAGAGAGCTGTTAGAGCAGATCGAGCGCGAAACCAATGCGCTAGGTAAACCTATCAAAATAGTAACCAGTTTACCAAATGCAAAAGTAACAGCAGTGGCAGATAGACGCTACTTACACCGTGTGATTCAAAATCTTGCAGGTAATGCATTACGCTATGCAGAAACAACCATTATCATTAGTGCAGGTGTCAAAAAAGGCAATGCCTTCGTTAGTGTCGAAGATGATGGACATGGTATTCCTGAAGCAGATCGCGAAAAAGTATTCATTCCATTCTCACGCTTAGATGACAGCCGTACACGCGCGTCAGGTG
The DNA here is from genome assembly GCF_002377945.1 of Psychrobacter sp. UBA3480. Classification (GTDB taxonomy): domain Bacteria; phylum Pseudomonadota; class Gammaproteobacteria; order Pseudomonadales; family Moraxellaceae; genus Psychrobacter. The sequence continues at coordinate 3,123 of NZ_DFQV01000032.1, read as the reverse complement.
GCTATGGCCTAGGCTTGTCTATTGTATCGCGTATTGCCTTTTGGTTTAATGGTAGTATGAAGGTAGATGAGAGTCGTGAGTTAGGCGGTGCAAGGTTCGTGATGACGTGGCCTATTAAACCATTGACGCAAATTCTTGCTGCTGATGAATTGACGCAGGAGAAAAGCGAGCGCGACTTCGATACTAAGTTGTCAGATTAGACCAAGTTATAGGGCTAAGCTATAAGAGCAAGCTATCAGACTAAATCATCAGACTAAATTATCAGGCTAGGCCATAATTATTAGTCATGATACTAAAGACAATCAGCGCCATTTTAATGGTATAACAGGATACAGATTTATAGCTAGGTGACGCGCTCGTCGCTATTTTTAAGACAGTTGGACAATGTCATAGGAGGGCATAGGATGCCATATTTATTTGGTGGCTTGGTAGTGTTGAATGCCATTACGCTAGGCTATTATTTATTCTTAAAACAGCCATCAACGACCCAAACACTACAAGCAGCTCAGGCTGAAATTACCCAGCCACTAGCTTTTACTAACAGTGCTGAGTATATTCCGCCGGCTATTGGTAGCAAAGACTAGCGTTGACCTCTTTGCTTATTCAGATTAAAGTCTCATTGCTATTTTGAATTTGGCATCGTACTGTCTACCTCAGATACCTTTTCTACGTCAGCCGCCAATGTAGTATCTCCAGCGACTTTAGAGAGTAGGGGAATGCGTACGCATACTTGTAGCCCACCTTCAGGGTGGTTAATGGCTTCGACGGTACCATGATGTAATCGTGCAATACGATCAACAATCGCAAGACCTAGTCCGCTACCTTGAGTAGTCCGTGCCGTCTCTCCACGTTCAAACGGTTGCATAATCCGCTCTAATTGATCGTCAGCGACGCCATCACCGCAATCTCGTACACAAATCACTAACTGTTCTTGAGCTTCTTTGTTCACCACATTTTCGCTGACCACATCCGTATCTTCGTCTTCGACAGTTTCTATAAATGTTGGTACAACCGTCGCCGATAAATAAATAGGTGGCTTTCCATAACGATTGGCATTATTGACCAAGTTGATAATCAGACGCTTGATGGATAATGGACGTACGGGAACGACCTTGTCGCATTCTGACTCATATACAAACTTCATGGGTGCAAACTGCACCATGATTTCGTTAAATATAGTGTCTAGATTGGTCAAACTGACTGGCTCATCAGAACCGTCTTTCATAAATGAGATGAACTGCTCTAAAATGGCATCCATATCCTCAATATCGTAAATCAGCCCTTCCCGAAAGAAGTCATCTGGTAGCATCTCTGCGGTCAAGCGCATACGTGTCAATGGTGTCCGCAAATCATGTGAGATGCCGGCAAGCATGATTGTTCGCTCTTTTTGCGCCTGATTTAAGGTCGTGAACAGTCGGTTAAACGCCATATTAACTTGACGTATTTCTGTGGGGCCTTTTTGCGTTGGCAGTGTGGTTGCATGACCAAGCCTAATATAGTTAGTAGCTGCCCGCTGTAAGTAGCGTAGGGGGCGATTTAATTGACGCGCTAATAGAATAATCGTTAATAGCGATAGGATAGGCAGTCCGATCAAAAATAGCACCAATAACGTCGGGCTATATTGTGAATAGTAAACGACTGGCTCACGCACCCAAAAACTGTCATCACGGCTATCTTGTACCCATAGCTGCGGTGTTGGCTTAAATTTAAAATAAACCTCTACAGGACGACCAAGCTGCGCACCGATTTCACGTTGTAGTACGTCAGTAAAAAAGCTCACGAATGGCTTATCAGCGACTTCTGGGAAGTCGCTCGGATTGTTTACCACGACGACATGAGAGTGCTGGTAAATCCATTGGCGTACTTCGGGACGACCTTGCCAGTCTTTATTAACGCTATTGATCAGCTGCAACTCACTCGTTAAATAGCGTGCATGGTTTTTTAACTCTGGCAGATACAGACTGCGCCAAAAGAACAGAATTGATAAGCTCACACTGATAAGCACGATAAAGGCAACCATCAAGGTCGTTAGCCAAGTATTGGAATAAGAGCGTGGCAGCCAACCTTTACGACGCGGCTTTGGGTTTGGAGAGATCATATGTGTCCAACAGAGTAAAAGAAAAGTTAGTGTGATATAGCGTGTAGCTCTCTAAATACGATTGCCTTAAGGCTAGTCTGTGCATCAATCTATAGCGGTATATCATAGAATAGCATAATCAATAAATAGTACTGATACAGTATGCAATCGACGAGCGAGCCAGATAGTTATTGGAATAGATGTAAAGTTAAGCTTAAGGATAAATGTATTTAGGAATCATCTATTTTTTAGAGAAGGCGATAGTAATCTATAGAATCTAAAGAAAAACTTTAAAAATAAGCCATTATTATCAGTTATATTTTACTTAAGTCGACATTTAAGCTATTGTTAATAAATAATTAAATATGCACAGTTTATGTTTTCAACAAATAAAGACTGTGATATAATTATGCCCTTTTTGGTATACCTGCGAAAGAGAGAATTCACATGGTTGTTATTCGTTTAGCACGGGGCGGTGCCAAGAAACGCCCATTTTATCAAGTAGTTGTTGCTGATCAACGCCGCGCGCGTGACGGTCGCTATATTGAAAACATCGGCTTTTTTAACCCACTCGCTAAAGAGTCTGAAGAAGCAGTACGCCTAAATATGGAAGCGTACAATGCGTGGATCGCAAAAGGTGCACAACCTTCAGATCGCGTTGCTTCATTAGCAAAAGCTTACAACAAGTCTGCAGCTCAAACTGAAGCAACTGCTTAAGTTTTGGTTGTTACTGAGACGTTCGTAGCACAACTATGATATGACTCAGTAGACTTTAGAATACATAGCGTAACTGGTCTGACCAGGGTGCGCCATTAACTGTTTATCGCTTTTGACGCAATTGTTTTTGCAATTGCTGTTTTAATCATTGTTAGGTTAGCTGCTATGTCATCTGTTCCAAACGCTAGTGCCCTTATGAAAATTGGTCAGCTTAAGAAGCCTTACGGCATTAAAGGCTGGCTTTGGGTATTCAGTGATACGGATGACCGTACAGCAATATTCGACATGAAGCCGTGGTGGATGAAAACTGCCACTGGCATGAAACCTTT
>NZ_DFQV01000033.1:227424-404576 GCF_002377945.1 Psychrobacter sp. UBA3480 | reverse complement strand
GCATCGGCATCAGCATCGGCGTCGGCATCGGCATCACTATCATCACCACTGCTTGAGAAAGCAGCACCTGCAATACCAACACCTGCTAGACCCAACAACCATGGTAGAGCTGCAAAACCTTCAGCTTCTGTGGCCCCAACCCACCAAGGACTTATTTGTGAATCTCCCCCTAATGATTGACTTTGTGCTTCACCTATTTGTAATTCAGTGACATAGTCTGTCACTTCGCCTGTATTGGGAAGATAGTAGTAATAGTTACCATCTTCAGCCATACCTATTAATGCACTATCTGCACTATCATAAAACCCCTCAATAATTAGGTCTGGAACCTGTCCATCATTTTCAAAAGAAATATGAAGATTTTTATCTACTCTTTTAGTAACAACATTATTTGGTGCACGATTAACGGTTGTATCAAGCAGCTCGTAATTAGTTCTATTAACAGCTTTAATCACTGTAGGCGTTTCATTTTATAAGACCACTGTATGCTCAGCGATTGTCTCAACTTTATTATTAACTTTCACAATTATAGTATTCATAAAACCATCCTTGATTGACTAATTTGGACCAAATATAAACATAGCTGTTCGATAAAATACGAATAGCTTTATAGATCAACATTAAAAAATTTCTCTTAATCGATTTTTCTCTAAAAAATTTAGATAAATACATTTATAATAGTTTATTTAACTGTAATATAACTCTTTCCCTGTTATTTCTTATAATTCATTTACAAAGCTAGCTATATAGTCAGTTTTTAAAAACTATGCATAAGTTAAATTATTACTAAATTGACCATCTTAAAAAAATATAACTAAAATTCATTTACGAACAAACACTTACGGTCAATTAGTAAATCTAGTATTAATTATTTACCCCCATCTATTAAATACTTACAATAAGTATACTTTCTTGACCTAATATTAATACTAACTTTATAAAACTATAAATCATTAGGTTTATCTTTATACAAATGTGAATATATTCATATTTTTAAATATAAACGATTGGTATGGAAGCAAGATGCTAACACTATAGGAAATAAAGCCTTTGCCTATACTCTGTTTATATTATTAGTTGAAAAACCTGTACTAATTCTATAATTAATATTTAATTATAGAATTATATTTAATATTTTAGATAAATGAAACAATGTAGTTGATAACTACTTCCTTCCAAGATTTATAACCGACTTCGTTTACATCCAACAATTTTATAAAAATGTTTTCTATTTATAACCTTATCATTAGTTTATTTTTTGATAGGTAGTATGTAAATATTAATATATTTATCTTTAATATCAATCTAATAGATATGTATCAAAGCCTATTTTAAAGTTACTTCTTTTAAGTAATTGTTAATATTTTAGGATAGAAACAAGGCATAAATGAGTAATATAATAATATTAATTCTCATTTACTATAAAAATGAATAGAATTTTGATGGTAAAAAGACAATATTATCTAAAAGTGCTGTGCAAAGGCATTCTATTTAATTGCTTAGGCTAATTTTTCAGAAAAAGCTATTTGAAAGGTTAGAATTTTTCGAAGGCAGATAAGAAAAGATGATACTCGGTATCTTTTTTCGATGAAGTTCACACAAAAAAAAGTATTGCTTATGATATATTGATTTTATGAAGTGATAATTTGGTACGTCATAATTAAAAATTAGAAGTACCAAATTATTTTTATATTTTGTCTATACAATTAATAAGTGCTATTTAAGTTTCTTCAATGTCTAAACCAATGACATGATTAAGATGGCCAGTTTTTAAGTATATGGTTGCGCCCTCTACCCCTGCTTTTATTTGTACGCTTGTATCTATCGGTAGGCGTATCCAACTATCCTGCTGATATACCTGTCCACCCTCTATTAGCTTACCTGCTACAACTAATATTTCTGCACCGCCATGAACTGTCTCAGTGAATAGCAATTCGCCTGCATCGATACGCTGTAGATTAACGTGCTCTACCCCATCAGAAAAAAGCGGGCAGACAGTACGGTTAGCTTGTTGCTGCCAATTAGCATCATTATAAGTGTCGATAGCCACGTGCTGCGTTTCGTCAGACGACATTTGCCGTAACTTGACGAAAATGACAGCACCTTCGTCACTATAAGGCCGATGACCTGAAGACGGTGGATTACGTAGATACCAACCTGCTGGATAATGAGTGTCATCTGCAGAAAAAGTGCCTGATAATACCAAAATCTCTTCGCCGCCTGGATGCATATGATGCGGAAAGTAAGAGTTTGGTGCGTAACGCACAAAACTGGTAGCACGAGCCTTCTCCGCCCCCACACGATCAAGCATGACACGCTCCACACCATTTTGTGGTGACTTAATCCATTGATGTGCTTCAGGGGCCAGTGAAGCGCGTTGTGAAAAATCTGCATTAATTAGCATAAAGTATTCCAAAGGTATTAAATGATTAGGGCGTACCCACAATATAAAATCACGGACACGCCCTAGACGATAAACACAAATATATGACGTTATTACCGCACTAGAATGATCGGTGATAACGTACTAGCGATAATTTCTGTCGTTGTACTCCCAAGAAACAGTTGTTGCCATTTCGAATGTCCGTACGCACCCACCACCATAATATCGACATTGTTCTCTACCTGAAATTTTAGCAATCCGTCCACCGCATCAGAAGCAGATAAGTGATGTGCTTCAACGACAAACCCTGCATCTTCTAACTGTGCAGCGGCGGCGCTCATACTTTGCTTGGCGGCATCGTTATGATTGCATACCATCACGATATGGCCTTTTAGACCTTTTAATAGTGGACTTTTTGACACCATTCGTGCCGCTTTAATAGAGGTCTTGCTACCATCAAAGGCAATCATATAGGAGCTTGGCTCTTCAAATTTCTCTGAGCAAATCAATATAGGAATATCTGACCCACGAGCGACTGTCTCGATCTGACTACCAATATTGATCCGACTGTTCTTATGATCTTCTCCGCGTCGTCCCATCACAATCGCACGATTTTCTTCTTTGAAGTGCTCAATGCTAGGAAGCAGTTTGCCGTGGCGTTGATAAACGCGAACATTGACATCAGCGAAACTGCTTTGAATGTGGCTTTTGGCATCTTGTACCAACGCATTACTATAGCTGTTGACGACTTTTGCTCTTTGCTCATCCAACTGGGACAACTCTTCTAATAAAAACTGACGGCTGTTTATGCCTATAGCACCTGATAAATCTCGTCTGGTCGATGCTGGTATGTCACTGACATGCAATAATCCAACAGGTACGTTTAGTTTACTGGCATACCATGCTGCATAGTCACAAACCGATTCAGTCACTGCCGAGCCGTCAATACAGGCCAAAATGTGCTGTGATGTTGTCATAATCTGTCCTTAAATTAATTATTTAATCCTATACAGCTTGTTAGATCTAACCAAGCTATGCTCTTCGACTAGGGTATGTTTCATTTACCTTATAATAGTTATTTTTTAAAAATTATCTTATCAAGTAAATTTACCTCTTCATTTGATAATAACCAATTTACACGGCTTCATCCAGCGATGTGTGCGACCCTTTTGCAATAATTGCAATTTGTTACTGACAACATCGTGCATGGCTCACCGCAGACTGATATCTAGCTATATATAAAGTCTTATCATCGTCTGACCACATGCGCTAGCAAAGTTTGCTACAATGTATTTTTTAGCATTTATGATTTCGGTATCGTTATTTAGGTGATTGGATTATGGCAAAAAATGCCCTACAGGCTCAATTATTGAAGGCTGGCTTGGTTGATAGCAAAAAGGCCAAGAAGATCAGCAAGCAAACGCAACATGCCAAGCGCACTGGTGACTCAGAAAGCGTCGAAACAAAAAAAGCGTTGGCAGAGGCGCAAGCTCAAAAGCTAGAAAAGGATCAAAAGCTTAATCAAGAAAAACAGCGCGTATTGGAAGAGAAAGCATTAAAGGCCAATATTGTCCAAATGATTAAGCAGCATCAGATTACTGAGACAGAAGGTGAGGTTAGCTATCAGTTTGTCGATGAGTCCAAGGTAAAGAAAATTGCTATCACTCAGAAACTGTACGATCAAATCGTGGCCGGTCACGTAGTCATTGCACGTTTGGAAGAGAGCTACGCACTACTACCTCGCCCATTAGCCGATCGTATTGATACAAAAATGGAAGGCTTTATGGTTGTGTCAAACGACACTGCTGAAGAAACACTGGCAGAAGACGATCCGTATGCCGCTTATGTTATTCCAGATGACTTGATGTGGTAAGGCATTATTCTACTGCTGTTGGCTTTACTATAGTGTTATAAGCATTCCCTCAAAAGCCCTTTATAGAATTTATGTTCTATAAAGGGCTTTTTGCGTTTATACGGGTTATGCAAATCTTTATAGCACAAAATAGACGTCAAATGTGTCGATAGGCTCAATCAAACGTACATAAATCAGGCTTCTTTAACCTAACATTGCTGGTTTGGTTAAAGAAAGTAACCTATCGCTATAATTGCCAGAATATGGATATAATCAACTTGAACAGTTATTCAATAACTACTACAATGCGTTTTTAGTACATTTTGTGGTAATACTTTGTTTATTTTTGAGTAATCACTCAATATTGTTCATATTTTACCTATGTTTGTTACTTGATAGTTCGGTGCCATCGTGCCCGTTTTATTTGCTTAATTTGTTCCAATTCACTTTTACTTTTACTTTTTCTCAAAAAGAGATAATCCATGCCAAAACATTTACCACTCTCACTATTGTTTCTTCGCCTTGGTGTTTTCATCGTATTTTTCTTCTGGACACTCGACAAATTCGTAAATCCTGAGCATGCCGCCAATGTGTTCGCTAAATTCTACGCTTTAGAAAACCTAGGCATCACTATTGTTTATCTGATTGGTAGCTTACAAATCATTCTTATTTTCTCATTTGTCATGGGTCTATTCAAAAAGTGGACCTACGGCATCATTTTATTACTACACGCCGCCTCTACTTTTGCATCTTTTGGTCTTTATCTAACGCCTTTTGATAACTTATTGTTCTTTGCGGCATGGCCGATGCTGGCAGCCTGTTTGGCGCTCTTCCTAATGAGAGACTATGACACCCTAACATTGGGTAAAAATACGTCTCCAGTATAAATGTCAGCGGCAGTGCTTATTGCTTAAGTAGTATAAATATCAGACAGCAAGACATAATTTATATACTATTAAGACTGCCGACTTAAATTTTTTATCGTAGTTAGGCGATTCAGACAATTCGATTTGATCACCACGTTACTTAAATATAGTTACTTAAGTTTAGTTATTCAGATGATGAGTGTTCTACTGTTTGAGCAATAACTACGGTTTTAGCCTTCGCTCCCTTATTTGGCCGGATTTTCCATGATTAAAAGAATATTTTTAATACTATTAATATTGATATTAGCGGCAAGCTTTTTTTATTTTGACCTAAATCAATTATTGACGCTTGATGGCTTAAAAGGGTCGATGGCGCAATTTAATGAATACAAAGCGCAGTCACCGCTATTGATTATCGGTGGGTTTTTCTTACTATATGTCGTTGTTACTGCCCTCTCCTTACCAGGCGCTGCGATTTTGACGCTAGCCGCTGGTGCGCTATTTGGTTTGGTTCAGGGCTTACTCGTTGCTTCATTTGCATCGAGTATTGGTGCTACCATTGCCTTCTTGGCATCGCGATATCTACTGCGTGATACCATCAAACAGCGCTTTCCTGAGCGGTTGGCAGCTATTGATGCAGGCGTCGAAAAAGAAGGCGGATTTTATTTATTTACCTTACGTCTGGTACCCATATTTCCATTCTTCTTGATTAACCTATTGATGGGTGTAACCTCTATCAAAACATGGACTTACTACTGGGTCAGTCAAATCGGCATGCTGGCTGGGACATTTGTCTTCGTCAATGCAGGGACACAGCTGGCACAGATAGACAGCTTATCGGGTATTTTATCTTTCAACTTAATTGTCTCGTTTGCTTTATTAGGTTTCTTCCCATTAATAGCAAAAGGAGTGTTGAACATGTTTAAAAAACGCCGTGTTTATAAAGGCCATACCAAACCTAAAAAGTTCGATCGCAATATGATTGTGATTGGCGCAGGCGCTGGTGGATTGGTCACAAGCTACATTGCCGCAGCAGTAAAGGCAAAAGTCACACTGATTGAAGCAGGTGAAATGGGCGGTGATTGTCTCAATTATGGCTGTGTACCTAGTAAAGCCATCATTAAGAGCGCAAAAATCACTGATCAGATTCGCCATGGTGAAAACTACGGGTTAGAGAACACTGTACCGCAGTTTTCATTCAAAAAAGTGATGGCACGCGTACAGCAAGTAGTGGCTGATATCGCACCGCACGATAGTGTTGAGCGTTATACCAATCTGGGCGTCGATGTGGTCAAAGGCTATGCTAAATTAGTTGACCCGTGGACAGTAGAAATCCAGCTAAATGACGGCGGCATGCAGACCCTAACGGCGCGTACCATTGTCATTGCCACTGGCGCTCGCCCATTTGTACCGCCTCTACCAGGTATAGAAGAAACAGGCTACGTAACCAGTGACACGCTATGGACTAAGTTTGCTGAGCTAGAAGAAGCCCCGAAAAAGCTAGTAGTGCTAGGCGGTGGTCCAATCGGTAGCGAGCTTGCGCAAAGCTTTGCCCGTTTAGGCTCCAACGTGACGCAAATTGAGATGAGCGATCGCATTATGGGTAAAGAAGACCTTGAAGTGTCTACCTTTGCTCACAAATCGCTCACTGAAAGCGGTGTCAATATTTTGACCTCGCATCAAGCGATGCGCTGCGAGATGCGTGATGGCAAAAAATACATTATCGTCAAACACAATGAAACAGAAATCGATATCGAGTATGATGAGCTTCTTTGTGCCGTTGGTCGTAGCGCACGCCTCGAAGGTTATGGTTTAGAGGCACTAGGTATCGAAACCAATCGTACTATCGTGACCAACGAATACTTAGAGACGTTATATCCTAATATTTTTGCTGCAGGCGATATCGTTGGTCCATACCAGTTTACTCATGTCGCTGCCCATCAGGGTTGGTACGCCGCAGTGAATGGCTTATTTGGTAATTTTAAAAAGTTTAAAGTAGATTATCGCGTCATTCCTTGGGTTACGTTTATCGACCCAGAAGTCGCTCGTGTCGGTATCAACGAGCAAGAAGCCATTGATAAAGGTATCGATTACGAGATTACTCGTTTTGAGTTTGAAGAGCTGGATCGTGCCATTACAGATGGTGCCGCTAAAGGTTTTATCAAAGTCATCACGCCAAAAGGTAAAGACAAAATATTGGGCGTTACGGTAGTGTCTGAACATGCAGGCGACCTAATCGCTGAGTTTGTATTAGCAATGAAACATGGTCTGGGTCTCAATAAAATATTGGGCACCATTCATAGCTACCCTACTTGGGCAGAAGGTAACAAATACGCCGCTGGTGAGTGGAAACGTGCTCATGCGCCTGAGACCGTATTGAGTTGGCTAGAAAAATACCATACTTGGCGTCGCGGTTAATTAATGACGGTTAGTTAATAGCAGCGAATTAAGAGCAGTTTGCTGATTAATGTCATTAAATGACGCGACTGGTAGGAAAGTTCTAAAAGACTCCAATAAAGCTGGTTTAGATTTTGTGATATCTGTTTGGTTTGACATGGCAGACTATGAAATCTTTACCAGCTTTACTAACATTTAAATCATAACGGAAACTTGAATGCGCGTTATTACCGCTTTACCGATGCTCAAACGTCTTACGCGATATAGCACCTACGCTATGGTGATGAGCATTTGTATTGGTATATCAGCAAGCACAGCATCGCCAACTACTGCCAATATTAACCAAGACTTGTCACCTTGGCAGCAGATAGAAGCCCAAGGCAGCAACCAAGATGTTTACTTTTATGCATGGGGCGGTGATCCGCAAATTAACGCCTATCTACAATGGGTCGCCGATCAAGTCGATGATAAATATAATATCAACTTAGTCCATGTCAAATTGAGCGATACCAGCGAAGCAGTCAGTCGTGTACTGGCAGAAAAATCTGCTCATAATGACGATCAAGGCAGTGTGGATCTCATCTGGATTAATGGTGCTAACTTTGCCACCATGAGTGAGAGCTCATTACTACTCAAGCAATGGGCAAACAAGCTGCCCAATTTTGCGTTGACTGATCCGGACAATAATCCAACCGTAAACTTTGACTTTGGTGTGCCGACCAACGGTATGGAAGCACCATGGGGACAAGCCTCTCTGACGTTTTATTATGACAGCTTATCGACCAGTAAACCGCCAACAACGCTAACTGAACTGACCACTTGGACAGCACAAAACCCTGGCCGCTTTAGCTACCCAAAGCCACCTGATTTTTTGGGTATGAGTTTCTTAAAATACGTCTTAGTCATGCTGCATCAGCAACAAGACGCTCAAACGGGTAAAAACACTAGCGCACAGCTCAACTTGCCTGCCACTGAAGAAAACACCGCGCTCGTATTAGATCCGCTGTGGGCGTTTTTAGATGGCTTTCATCCAACCTTATGGCGTAATGGCGAGCAGTTCGTGCAGACAGGTGCGCAGATGCGGCGCTTGGTCGATGATACTGAGCTGAGTCTCGCGTTTACCTTTTCGGCACCAGAAGTTCCTGCGGCCGTGCAGCGATATGACTTACCCCAGAGCATTCGCAGCTATGCGATGAGTGACGGCAGCTTAAGCAATACTCATTTTGTTGCCATTCCTTATAATGCTAGCCATCCTCAGGCGGCACAATTAGTAGCCAACTTTTTAATGAGTCCAGAAGCCCAAGCAAAAAAACAAACCCCCTCGGTATGGGGTGATAAAAGCGTACTGGTCCAATCTACGCTTAGCCCTGCACAACAAGCATTATTCAAAACCAAGCAGCCCCATCCAAGCGCCCTGCCCTTTGACAGTGTCAAACGCACGGTAAGCGAGCCGCATCCAAGTTGGGTAGAGGCCATCCAGCAAGGCTGGCAAGCACGTTATGGGGTGAGTCCATGAGCCAAGGTTTTGACAAAATAACGAAAAAAGGTGATAGCCCTAGACCTATTACGCTTGAGAAAAAAGATCTGTTTACGCGTATCGTGTCTTTTAGCCCCAAACTCTTAATTCTTATATTAATATTACCGGTACTCTGTGGCCTCATCTGTGTACTGTTGCCTGCTCTGAGCTGGCTTCCTGCCCTAGAAAAAACAACCTTGAACCTGCAAGGGTTTATAGACCTGTGGCAAACGCCTGGGATCACGCAAATGGCTGCGTTAAGTCTTGCTACAGGACTTATCAGCACCTTACTTGCTTTTGTCATTGCCCTGATGATATTGGCCGCGTTTTTTAACAGTGTTTGGTTGCAGCGTATTGAGCACTTACTAAGCCCCATCTTGGTCATTCCTCATGCAGCTGCAGCCATTGCCGTTGGATTTTTGATTGCGCCGTCAGGTATGTTTGCACGGCTCATCTCCCCGTGGCTAACTGGTTGGGAGATGGCACCCGATGGTATGTTTCCACATGATCCATACGGTATCAGTATCATCTTAGGCTTAACCTTAAAAGAGCTGCCGTTTTTATTATTAATGGCTTTAGGCGCGCTTGCTCAGCCTGAGCTTGGCAAAAAACTGCGTCAACAATATACCGTTGCGCTTAATTTAGGTTATTACCCAATTACTGCCTTTTTTAAGGCGGTCTTGCCCCTGTTATATCCTTTTCTACGTTTACCGATTTTGGCCGTATTGGCCTATGCCAGCGCGAGTGTCGAGATGCCGTTGATATTGGGCCCTAACACACCGCCAACGCTTGCCGTCTCTATCATACAATGGTTTAACGATGTTGACCTGACATTGCGTATCAAGGCATCAGCAGGCGCATTATTACAACTCGTATTGACAGCAGGTTTAGTCGGCTTTTGGCTGGGCGGCGAAAAAACTATCAAGGCAATATTTAGTGTTTCGTCAGTCAATGGCAAACGACATTATGCAGATGCTATTTGGCAAAAAGTCACCGCCATACTTACCGTAGGCGTGATTGGTTTTATGCTACTGTCACTCTCTGGGCTTGTATTATGGGCCTTTGCAGGATTTTGGCGGTTTCCGGCGATGCTGCCAGAGCAATTCGTGCTACTACATTTTCAAAGTGCTTTTACCCAAATGAGCACGCCATTGGTCAATACGCTTAGCATTGGTGCCGTTAGTACTGCCTTTGCTGTTTTTCTGACGTTGCTATGCTTGGAAGCTGAGCAACTGAGTGCTAAACCACTGTCACACTTCACCAGTTTTATTATTTACTTACCGCTCTTGGTGCCAAGTGTTGCGTTTTTATTTGGCTTGGTATGGTTACAGCAGTTGGCCAATCATCAATCAGAATTTTTTAATGTGGCGTTTGCCCATCTTTTATTCGTGCTACCGTACGTGTTTTTATCGTTGGCCAGTAGTTATCGACGCCTAGACTCACGTTTTGCTCATGTGGCCGCTAGCCTTGGTGCTGCCCCTATCAAGGTCTTTTTCCAGATAAAACTGCCGCAGTTATTTGCTCCTATTTTGATTGCCATTGCTCTTGGTCTAGCGATTAGCTTTGGTCAGTATTTGCCAACTCTATTGGCGGGTGGCGGACGTATTGCCACTATCACGACTGAAGCGGTGACACTGGCGAATGGTGCCAGTAGGCGTACCAGTGCTGTCTATGCCATCATGCAAATGGCGCTACCGCTCATCGGTTTTATAGTGGCTTGGATGCTACCCAAATACTTCTTTAGAAGTGGCGCACGGTAGCAGGCTGACCATGAATAAGTACAGTTGTGAAAATAGCCGTTATGAAAAAACTAGCTGCTAAAAATACTGAATATTAAAATAATTAGTCGTGAAAAACGTAAATAAAGGGTTCCTGATGCCATCATCTCTACAGATAAAAGACTTACAGCTGTTCCGTCAAAACGAGCAGCTATTGAGTATCAATGAGCACATCGCTGGTGGCGATATCCTAACCGTGATGGGCCCTTCTGGTAGTGGCAAGTCCAGCTTACTAAACTGGCTAACAGGCACTTTGGCTAGCGATTTTTCCGCGACGGGTACTGTTTGGTTAAACGATGAGAACGTGACGCACCTGCCTGCGCATTTGCGCCGTATTGGTGTGCTGTATCAAGACGCACTGCTATTTTCGCATCTATCCGTCGCAGGCAACATTGCTTTTGCCATGCCAAAAGGAAACAAAAAACAGCGAGTTAAAAAAATAGCGCAGTCTTTAGCGCAAGTGGGTTTAGAGGGGATGGGAGATCGTCATCCTGATAATCTATCAGGTGGTCAACAAGCACGTGTCGCCCTACTGCGCACGCTGCTGAGTGAGCCCAAAGCGATACTACTTGATGAGCCGTTTAGCAAACTTGATACTCAATTGAGAATGGATACGCGACAATTGGTATTCGATCAGATTCGTACTCATAAGTTGCCTGCTATTATGGTCACGCACGACCAAAGTGACGCTGAAGCAGCCAATGGCAAAGTTATTTATGTAGGACGATAATTTTAGATATCAGAGTCAAATATCAACGCTAAATACCCAATCAAAATATCAAAACAAGCAAAATATAAAAGGCAGCTCGCATGCTAGACAAATTTATTACGCCCGTCATCAAGCCGTTGCTAACCCCAATAGTAGCGACATTGCATAAGCTCGGCATCACGGCTGATCAGCTTACGGTAGCTGGGTTTTTGGTTGGTATGTTGGCATTACCACTACTCGCGTTTGAGCTATGGTATGGCGCACTGGCAGTGATTATATTGAATCGTATCTTTGATGGGCTAGATGGTGCGATGGCACGCTATGCACAGCAAAGCTCAAGTGCAGGCGGTTATCTCGATATTACCCTCGACTTTCTGTTTTATGCAGCTGTACCACTCGGGTTTATCTTGGCCAATCCTGCGCAAAACGCTATTGCAGGTGCATTACTACTGGCGGCATTTATCGGTACAGGTTCGAGCTTTTTGGCCTTTGCGATTTCTGCAGAAAAGTTTCAATTAGACAAGCCTCAGTTTAAGTATAAAAGCTTTTATTATCTTAATGGTCTTACTGAAGGTACCGAGACCATTGCTCTTTTTATCGCTCTCTGTATTTGGCCTCAGCATTTTGTGCTACTTGCTGGTATCTTTGCTACCGCCTGCGCTATTACTATTTTCACTCGTATACATGGTGGGTATCATACCCTCAAGCAGCTCGAATCTACCAAGTAAGCGCCTGAGATATACACTATATTGAAACCTAGCAATGAACCTCTAAGCATTTACTGAATCATCTAGTCGCAGTGCTTCTATAGATAAGGCCATATCTTCAGCAAGGGCGTGTACCGTCGAGCTCTCTATGTCACGCTGTGCAAAGGCACGCAGCCCCATAACTTCTGCTTGTAAGCGGCGACCAAGCCTAACTGGATCAAGCTCACTATCCATCTCACCGACATTCTGCGCTTCCTTAAAGCATTCTATAAAACGCGTCTCCATACCTGCCAGCAGCATTTCTACCTTGGTTAACGCTGTTTGCTCACGCGCACCTAGCTCTAGTAAGCTTTTGACCAACATACAGGCTCGGCTCGGTAATGCTTTGTCACGAATCCCGCCAAGCTGACGTATATAAGCGGCCAGTCCCAATAAAGGCGTTTCATGATGGCTCAACACTCGCTCAAGCTCAGTCAATCCTAGACGCGCATAGTATTCTAGTGCTTCTTGAAACAGTCCCTCTTTATTACCAAAAGCGGCATAGATACTGCCTGGGCGCATATCGAGCGCTTGCTCGATGTCTTTTAGAGACGTGGCATGAAAGCCCTTTTGCCAAAAAAGCTGTAGCGCACGCTCCAAGGCATCATGACGGTTGTAAAGTGCGGTGCGTGACATAATGTGCCCCATTTAAAAAGCCGTGACCTCATATAAAAATGGGCACGGCTATAAAACTTGAATGATTGCTCAATTTTATCCTGAATGGGTGCGACAGTAAAGTTAATATAAGAAACGGTCTGGTAAACAAACGTAATGCTAGGGCGCGACTTAGCTATCAACAATCATTTCACAATAATTCAACAGTCATGCTGATAGCTAGGAAATAGCCACTCTATAGTGGCTATAATCTAGTTAAAAATCCAATTAATCGGTCAGTAATACATGTTTGCTTTTCTGATAAGCAGACAAACCATCGCCGCCCAACTCACGGCCAATACCGCTTTGCTTAAACCCGCCCCAACCCGCTTCTGGTAGTACGATTTGTTGCTCGTTAATCCAGATATGCCCGGCTTTGATTTGTAGCGTCATCTCAAGCGCAGCAGTCTCATCGGCGCTCACGATGGTTGCTGCTAGAGCAAACTTGCTATCATTGGCTAGGCGAATAGCCTCTGCATCGTTAGTAAAGGTTGTACTGACTAATACAGGCCCAAACACTTCCTCCATCCATAACTGACTGGTCGTTGGCACATTCGTATAGACAGTTGGCTTTACAAAATAGCCAGATGCTTCTAATAGCTCACCGCCGGTTAAACAGTCCAGATTTTCAGCTGTCGCAATATCAAAGAATTTTTTAACTTGATTCAGCTGCTGCTCGCTCACCAATGGGCCCATTTGCGTCTCTGTCGCAAAACCATCACCCATTTGCAAACTTTCCGTTTTTATTTTTAACGTCTCAAAAAGCTGTTCAGCGATGTCTTGATGGACAACCAATCGCGAAGTGGCCGAGCATATCTGACCTGCATTGGAAAATATGCCGCCAATGATTAAATCACAAGCGTAATTAATATCAGCATCTGCGCAGACCACAATAGCAGACTTGCCACCCAACTCTAGGCTAATGTCTTTGATACCTTTTGCTGCTTGGATCATGACCTTTTCGCCGACAACATTGCTACCAGTAAACGATACTTTGTCAATCAGCGAATGACTGGTCATAGCAGTGCCCACTTCAGCAGCACCCGGTAAAATATTAACCACCCCTTTTGGCAAGCCAATCTCAGATAAGATATTACCTAGCATAAGCTCTGGTAATAATGTCACCTCAGACGGTTTTAATAGCACAGTACAACCTGCCGCTAGCGCAGGTGCCAACTTCCAAGAGGTCGTCACCATTGGGAAATTCCAAGGGGTAATCAGCGCACAAATACCTACTGGCGAGTATGTCTTTAACAAACGAATACCCGATTCAAGCGTTGATACTTTAGACCATGTTGCCTGCTCTGTGATGAGATTGGCATAGTAGCGATAGCAGGCAATAGCGTCCCCTACGTCTATCTTTGCTTCCTCAATTGGCTTGCCGTTGTTTAATACAGATAGTCCAACCAACTTATCGAATTGCTGTTCCATAGACTCCGCAATCGCATTTAGATAGCGGGCACGCTCACTTACACTAATCTGTGACCAGCTAGCAAAGGCTTCATCAGCTGCTTCGACTGCTTGCTCTACATGGGAACTGGTGCATAAGCGTGTCGTTGCAATCACCTCGCCTGAATTTGGATCATACAACGCATGGTTATTTGTATTATCAAAGCTTGCATTATCACCGTCAGTCGCGAGTGCTTCAATCGTAACCCAATCACCATTGATATAAGCGGCATTTAATACAACTTCGTTTTGAGCCGTTTGTATGGCAGTTTCTCTGGTTAAATCTGTAGAGTTCAGCATTTCCATAATGGTTAATCGCCTTATATTTTTGATCAAATTGTCTTTATGTGCGTAACGTCCGTAACGTCATTGGCTAAATGGTCGGTTTAACTGACTACAGAAAAACCGACCATTTGTATATTATCGTCAGGCTAGATGCCTTGTGAATACTAGACACGCCTCTAATACAGTAGATGCGCCACAGACGTAATTACTACCAAGCTGATAAGCGTACGAAGGATAAAGATTAAAAATAGCTCTAATACATTTAGCTTAATGTTTGACTTCAAAATCAGCGCACCCACTTCAGACATGTAGATAATCTGAGTAATTGAAGCAGCACCAACGATGAAACGTGTCATCTCACTTTCAATGCTTTTACCGACCAATGCTGGCAAGTACATATCTGCAAAGCCCATAATCATGGCCGGGCCAGCTTTGGCCGCTTCTGGAATCTGTAACCATTCAAGTACTGGCACTAACGGTGTCGCAATCCAATTAAAGACAGGCGTGTACTCTGCTAAACCAAGACCAATCGTACCGATAGCGAACGTTACTGGAATCAATCCCAAATAGATATCAAACAGATTGTGTACGCTTCGTTTGAACACTTTACCTAAGCTAGGCATAGAATGCGCGCGAGTGACGGCACGATTGACCGCCCACTGGTACGTTGTATATTCAGCAGGGATGCCTTCATCTAGCATACTTTTGCCCGAGTGATACGTATCAGGCTTGAGTGACAATGGCGGTATACGTGGCATGATAATCGCAGCGATAAAACCAGTTAGCGCAATGGTCAGATAAAAGAAGACGAAGTTATTATCCACGCCGATGGTTTTGGCAACCACATAGGTAAAGGCGATAGAAGTGACTGAAAATGTGGTCGCGATAATGGCAGCTTCACGCTGGCTGTAGAAGCTTTTGTCATACTCTTGCATAGTGACTAGCAGGCCGATAGACGCTGCACCAAACCAAGAAGACATCGCATCGACAGCAGAACGACCAGGCAGTTTGAAAAGCTTGATAAATACTTTACTGGCTAAAGTACCCAAAAACTCCATCAAGCCGAAATCAGTCAAAAATGGCAGCGATAAAATGGCAAAGAAGAACAATGGAATCAAGACAGGTATCAAATCCTCAAAAATGACACCGCCCGTATTCCGATTGATAATAAACTCAGGGCCGACTTGTAGAAAAATCATCCAAACAAATGCCATTCCTAAAAACCGGATAGCAAGCCAAAACCACTCAATATCAAAGAGTTTTTTAGCGAGCGAACCTTCATTTAGATTTGGCTTCAATACTTTGACGGCTAGCGCACCAAAAAAGGATATCGTCACGAGCGCCATCGTGATATAGGTCACCAAACCACCTAAGGCGGATTGTAATGTATCGGTCAACACACCCAATAATATCGTGACTTTACCATCCCACTCAAACGGTATGATAAATAACGCAATACCCAATGCTGAAAACAACAAAAACTTCCACATTGCTGCACGCCACTGTCCTGCTTTTGGCGTTTCTGGATCGACCGTATTATTCCCTAAAATCGGCTGCTGCGACTTATCCATATAACTCGTCATTTAACTTCTCCTTGATGGGCGATGATTGCCAGTTTTTCCATTTCTCTGTCTGACCAATACCTGGGTTAAGCGAATTGGTTGGATCCAGTTTTTTATAAAAATAATGTAGCTCAGTTTTAGCAGGATACACATGCCCCACATTGTGCTCAGCAGGATACTCAATATGACGTTGGTCATAAAATACCAGCAGCTCATCCTTGAATTGCTTGGCATTGGTCTTAGGTTTTAACAAATAGTCTTGGTGCATGACATAACAGAAAAAATGCCCCAAATAAAAAGTTTTGCTGACTTGTTCTTGCAAATATTCAGGTAGAGTCTCGTCCCAATCTACGGCATTTCTAGGTAAGGCAATGTCGGTCGATAGCAGCTCGCCAAATTTGTCTTGATTTAAATTATGATAACGAAACATGGCAGCGGTCGCGGCACTGCGAAATACCAGTAACAATTGTGATTCAAGCTCTGTACATACATGCAGCGCACCTTGATACTGCTGTAGATGATTTTGCAAAAATGCCTGCGCAGCGACGATATTATTGCCGTCGTTTTTATTAGAATCTTTATTAATGCCATTATCAAAGTCGTTATCAGAACCATCTGCGACTTTTATAATCAAATGGTATTTATATGAGAGCGCTTGCGTACTCAAAGTGGCTGGTAATGACGGCGGCATAAACCTAGATGTCATCTGTAATATCCGATCTGGCAGCGTCTTTGGAAGATGCCACTTATCCAGATAGTAGCCAATCTTTGCTTGCAGTCGATACAGCGATCCTATCTTGCTAGCAGGAAGCTTACGCATGCTCAGACAAGTGTCTCGACCATAACGCATGGTAATGTCGTTATAGTCTTTGTGCATATACTCAGCCAACACAGGTAATTTTAACTCGCTTTTTAACCATTGTTTTCTAAGTGTGGTCAAGGTATCAGCGTCGTTAGTCGAGATATAAAACGTTTGCTCGTTTTTAGGCTTGGCAAATGTCGCTACCCTCACCGCAAATACAATGACCTTGCCAGCTGAGCCAGATGCTTCATACAGACCGTTGGGATCATTGTTAAATCGAGCAGGTGTCTCTGCCTCACAATCACGGACTTTGTATTGATAATGATGGTTGGTACAGGCTTTACTGTTACTCGTACTATTTGAGACCTTATTAAACGTACCAGCTTGCAAGTTCTCTAGCATTTCCTCTGGCTGCGACCCCAAATCCAGTCCCAGATGATTGATTAACTCAAACGCTCCTGAGGTATTGCGTCTGGCAAATAACGCCATCTCAGTGTAAGCAGGTCCACGCTGCACCAACATCCCGCCCGAGCTGTTGCAGATGCCGCCTATCACTGATGCACCCACACAACTAGAGCCCAGTACTGAATGCGGCTCACGCCCTAATGGCGCAAGGGTCGACTCTAATTGCTGCAAAGTAGCGGCTGGCAAAGCAACCAGCTCTGCTGCATCATTAAATAAATGCACACCGCCCAATAACTGCATAGAGATTACGACTAGTAGTCGATCATAATCTCCATTCGGAGTTGAACCACCTGTTAGGCCTGTATTGGCCGCTTGAGCAATGATAATCACGTCAGCGGCTGCACAGATATTAATGACGCGCCATAGTGCCACAAGAGAGTGCGGTATCACAACTGCGATGGTCGCATCTGTGACAGCCTCAATCGCACCTTGCACATAAGACTGCTGTTGGCTAGGTTTTGTCAATACATTGGTCATACCAACGACAGCAGCAAGCTCCGTTAACAAACGCGGCATTTGCTCATGTCTATTTTCTGACATTTCTCTAGCATTGGGCGTCATGAACGTGCTTCCTTGCGTAACCAGCGTTTGTCATTTTTTTGTCGTTTTTTAGAACTGTGACTATCAGTTTCGTGATTATCCGTGGCATTAGCGCCGGTATTACTATTAACTAAAATAAGTCACTGTCTCAGCCATTTCCTTTAGAAAGTCGTCTGCTTCATCAATCTCATAAATGATTGGTTGTTTACCCTTAGTGTCTGTTTCTAATGCGTCTAGCAATTGCTGCTTATCAGTAATTCTGCGATAGCCAGCGCCAAATCCTGCTGCTAATGGCTCAAAGTTTGGCGTTTTGATATTGACGCCAATCAATGGTAGGCCGCCCTCTTCCATATAACGACGTATCTCACCGTAGCCTTGGTTGTTCCATAGCAAAACGATCAATGGTAGCTCAAGCTCGGCTGCGCAGATAAGCTCGGCAATTGTAAATTGAATGCCGCCATCACCCATTAGACTGATGACAGGTAAATTTGAGCCAACCATGGCCCCGATAGCAGCAGGCAAACCATAGCCTAACGTGCCGAATCCCGTCGAAGAATTAAACCATTTACGCGTCGCTAAGGCTTCAAGACCAAGGTTGCCACTGTAGACAGGCTGCGTTGAATCACCAACGAAAATAACGTCTTCTACTTCATCTCTAATCAGCTTTAGTAATGCATTTTGACCCGCAAAATCTGTCGTTACGTCCTTTAAGATGGCCTGCTTTGCCTCATTGACGCGTGACAGTGCTTGATGGTCAAATGTCTGACCCTCTAAGCGGCTGCATAAACCACTAATCGCCATTTGTGCGTCGGACAGTACCGCGATATCTGCTCTAAATGGACGCTGCAATTGCTGTGCATCACAGTCGATACGGACCAGCGTGCCGTTGATTTTGAACCCACCATTAAAGAACACATCATAGTCAGTCTCACCAAGCTCAGTACCAATCGCTAATACCCAGTCTGCTTCTGTAATCACGGCTCGGCCTGCGTCTAATGACTGGTTGCTACCCAAACTTAATGGATGGCCAGGTGGCAGCAAACCTTTGGCATTAATCGTCAAAAACGTTGGTGCATCTATCAGCTCTGCCAATCGTTGTGCATCTTGATCGACATCGACGCAGCCGCCCCCATAAAGTATTACAGGGTTTTTCGCGGTTTTTAATGACTGTACGATCAGGTCTAATTGCGTAGGATTCGGCAATGGTCTTGTGACCTGCGGTAGGCTCAAATTATTTGTACTAGCTTCGCTATTTGCTACAGCATTTAAACTAGGCGGCTTAGCAACATGACTGGCATCAGCGGTGATGACATCGATAGGAAGCTGAATATGTACAGGGCCAGGACGTGCACCATTAAATAAGGCAAAAGCTTCTGCAATGACTTTTGGTAACGATTCAGGTTGCCAAATAGTCTTACTCGTCAATGCTACTTTACTAATCATGCCTTGCTGATCGTGAAGCTCATGTAAATGCCCTTCGCCACTACCCGTGTCTTTGACTTTATTGACACTAGAGATCACTAGCATCGGTATCGAATCAGCCAATGCCTGCGCCATCGCCGTCATAATATTGGTCATACCAGGGCCAGTGATGATAAAGCACACGCCAATCTTGCCAGAGGCACGGTAGTAGCCATCCGCCATAAACCCAGCACCTTGTTCATGACGCGGTGTCACATGACGAATATTGGTATTAGGTAGACCGCGATACAGCTCTACCGTGTGCACACCAGGGATACCAAAAACGGTCTCTACACCATAATACTCTAGCCACTGCACCAATAGCTCACCACAGGTCAATGATAATGTGTCAGACAAAGAAGAAGGCGTTTGCGTCAATTGGGTCATGGGTCAGTCATCCTAAAAAATTTCGCTGAATATTCAGATAATTATCAATACCTCAAAACAACCTTTGTATTTTTTCTTTCATACCGATTATTAGTCACTAATTACTGGCTGCAAAGGTTGCTCATTATAGAGGTAATCATTGATGGTAATTAGTAAACCGCCTTAACCTTGTCGTCATAGCGTACGCCCGGCAGGATGCATAGCATCTCGAACAATAAGTTCGCTGCCAATACCGAGGTATTACCAAATGGATCATACGGTGGTGATACTTCAACCAAATCTCCGCCCACTACATCTAGGCCGCGCATACCGCGTATGATTTCGATACCTTGAGTAGAGGTCAGACCACCGATTTCAGCAGTACCCGTACCTGGGGCAAACGCAGGATCAATACCGTCGATATCGAAGCTCAAATAGACAGGACCATCGCCTAGCTTTTCGCGTACTTCAGCCATGAGCGGTGTTAGCGACTTATACCAGCACTCTTCAGCAGGTACCACACGGAATCCTTGCTCAGTTGACCAGTCAAACTCTTCAGCGCTGTAGCCTGTACCACGTAGACCAATCTGTACCACACGATTGCCATCGATGAGGTTTTCTTCGACAGCGCGGCGGAATGGCGTACCGTGAGCGATTTTTTCGCCAAACATATCATCATTGATATCAGCATGGGCATCGATGTGCACCATACCGACAGGGCCGTGTTTTTTGGCAAGTGCGCGCAAGATAGGCAGTGCAATGGTATGGTCGCCGCCTAATGTTAAAGGGATCGCACCGTGTTTGACGATTTTATCGGTATAGAATTTTTCGATGATATCAACGCTTTTTAGCAGGTTGAATGTATTGATAGGCACATCGCCGATGTCAGCGACTTGTAATGACTCAAAAGGTGCAGCGCGAGTGGCCACATTGTAGGGACGAATCATTCTTGACTCATCACGAATCTGTCTAGGACCCAATCTTGCACCGCTACGGTTGGATGCACCAATGTCTAAAGGTACGCCAACGAACGCCACATCTAACCCTTCAGCATCGGCTTGAGTTGGCAGACGCATCATGGAAGCGAAACCGCCAAATCTTGGCATATCATTGCCGCTTAATGGTTGATTGAATGTCATAAGTTACTTCCTTGTTCTATTTGGTTTAAGTACACAATTTGCTACATGCCATTGACAATACATAAATATAAGAGCATGAACCATGGTAAAATTCAGAAGCAAACTTCTATTTTTTCGTAGTAAACGAAATTTACATATTATTATCAGAAGTTTTGACAAGCAGAATATTTTGTTAGGTAATCTTAAAACCTTGATAAAATTAGCTTTTACTTTTTATTCCTTAATGGATAGTACGAATACACATACAAAAGTAAGGTTGATGAAAATTACTCAATTCTTATCCATTACTATTTAATTAATTTGATATAGGGTGGCGATCGATGCTAGATGAGCTGATAAAAATAGATATAAAAACGCTGCGTAGTTTTATGGCTATCGTAGAGTGCCAAGGCGTGACGGCCGCTCAGTCACGCTTAAATGTCACGACTTCTGTCATCAGTGGACATTTGACCCATTTAGAAGACCGCTTAGGAATGACGCTGTGCCATCGTGGTCGTGCAGGGTTTAAGCTCACAGAGGACGGTGCGGCAGTGTATGAGGCTTGTTTGAGCTTTACAGAAGCCGTTGCCAGCTTTCAACATCAATTGCACTACATCCGTCAGTTAGATTCTGTGCGTGGTGGTCACATCAGACTGTGTTTAATCGATCAGATGCCGACGCTTTTTTATGATGCGCTGCGTCAGTGTTTGGCTGCTAGCTACCGTGACAATCCATTAATACACTTTTCGATTGACGTGCAAAGTCCTGAGAGTATGATAGAAAAGCTCCTCGGTAACGAGAGCGATATTGGTGTGGGATACTTTGGTAGCTTTCCGCCGCTATTGACCTTTCAACCTGCTTTTATCGAAACACAAGTGGTCTGCTGCGGGCGTGAGCATCGTTCATTTCATGAGCCTGACAAGCTAACATTTGAGGAATTAGAGCAAGACCATCATTGGGTGAAACGAGGCTATATTACTGATGTCAGTATCAACCATATTCGCCCAAAAATACTGAGCGCAACTACCTATCAGATGGAAGCCACCGCGCAGCTTATCCTAGCAGGTCACCATGTGGGTTACTTGCCACGCGATCTAGCAATGCGCTATGAAGAGATGGGGCTGATGAAAATACTACTGCCTGATGAGGCAAGCTATGAAGTGAAGCATCACTGGGCATACCGAGAAAACCTACACAAACATGTGGCAGATTTTTTGAATAAAATGATAAATTTGTTGTCAGAGAATTATTCTAAAGCCTAATTTATCAGCACATTTTGCTACTTGGACTCTCAGTGTTTCTTAATTATAGAATTCTAGTAGCTGGTGCATTGTCTTGAAAGTAATGCCTTCAAAAATTAAGCCTTATCTTGCTATTTTGATAGTTAGCTATTACAAAGTTACGATAAACATTTAAGCGGTCGCTACTTGGTCTTGGTACTTTAGACCAATGGTTCTTAACTTTCCTTTGTCATCGACTTCCTTAATAACCAGCGACCATTCATCACTTATTACAACGGTATCGCCCGACACTGGCGCGGTACCTAAATGTGATTTCACGTACTCGGCCACCGTCTGCTCCCACATGTTTTTTGCGCTGTCTTCATCGGACGTTTTGAGTGTTTTTACCAATGTCTCAGACGCCATAATTCCTGTAAAAAACGGCAAGTCTCCAAGCTTGACACTCGGTGATAGCAACCAATCGCCATAGAAGTCATCGATAGCTTTGCGATCTAATGTCGTGTCATTAAAAATCTTGGCAATTTTGCTCGCGTGATTACCTCTCATCGCATACCAGACACTGTCGCCGAATTTTAGCTTTGTGTTGTCATCGACTACTACGATTTGCTGATTACGGACTAGCGCAAAGACACTGATTTCATCTGGGTTGATGCCTTTGGATATACCCATAGGATGACGTCCAATGGCAAATGCACCCGACTTTGCCTCAAACTCATACAGCGTGATACTGGCCTTATCAGATACCCAGACCTCATGCTCTTCTTTGGGATCTTTATTGGTTGGAATACGTACTTTAAATAGATTGGCCATCGTCGGGATAGTTGTGCCTTGCAAAATCAACGACAGAACTACGACCCCAAAGGCAATATCAAACAGCATAAAAGCATTATCTATCCCAGCCATGACCGGTAAAATCGCCAAAGTAATAGGCACTGCACCGCGTAAACCAACCCAAGAGATAAACCCAATTTCTCTGTCTTTAAATTTGAAAGGTTTGACACTGGTATAGACGGCAATAGGACGCGCTACAAAGATCATAAAGAGCGCGATTGCAACCGAATAATGCCAGACATTGAGGACGTTTGAGGGAGTGACCAGCAGTCCTAATACCACAAACAGTACTGCCTGAGACAGCCAAGCAAAGCTGTCCATCACTCGCATGACATGCTCTGTCGAGCGCACCTTATGGTTGCCGATTAGCACACCAGTAAGGTATACCGCCAAAAATCCACTGCCGCCAATGAGATTGGTCGCGGCGAACACAGCCAAACCAGCAGAGAGAATCAAAATAGCGTACATGCCTTCTGCCAAATGTACCTTGGGCAATAATCGGGATAAGAAATAACCGAACAATAAGCCCATACCTAGCCCAAAGCTCAGCTGCTGTAGCAATAAAACTAAAAAGCCAAATACTGTCTGACCATCAGGATCAACATTTAAGGCAATCAAACCAGTGACTAATAAAATAGCCAAGGGATCGTTGGCACCAGACTCAAGTTCAAGCGTAGCCTGCACACGGTCATTTAGCTTGACGCCGCCATTACGTAATAGAGAAAATACGGCGGCGGCATCGGTCGAGCCGACAATCGCTGCCATCAGTAAACCAAAGCGCCAATCGACATCGAGCAGCCAAGTGACAAATACACCTAGCACCATGACCGTGACCAACACGCCCCACGTGGCCAGCGTAATTGCAGGCTTTAGACCCACTCGAAATGATTTAAAGGAAGTGCGTAAACCACCATCTAGCAAGATACAGGCTAAGGCTGCCTGCCCAACGAAATTGGCTAGCGCATATTGAGAGAACTCAATACCCAAGATACCCTGCTCGCCTGCCAACATACCCACTATCAAAAACAGCAACAATAATGGTACGCCTAAGCGCGCCGATAATGTACTCGCCATGATACTGGCGAAAATTAATACTGCGCCTACGAGATACAGGATATTTAAGGTATCCATTTTTTTTGAGCCCTATTTTTTATTATTAAGAATAGTAATTGATTGCGATGGGGTTTTCGTTATCTTGCTGTTAGTAGATATTACACCAGTGAGCCTATCATAAGCGGCCGTTATTCAAAATATGAATGACAATTATTTATGATGATATTAGCATTACCATCAGAACTAGCAGCCAATACTAGGGCGTGTCTTCATTTCAAAAATGGTGATAAAAATGAGATAAATTGCCGTCAAACAAGAAAAATAGCGCAGCTAATATCGGGATATTAACCAGCTATTTGACGCTGTTTGACAAGATTTAGCCATTTTTAGCCCATTTAGATGACTATCGGGTGAATTGAAGACACGCCCTAGATCAATAAAAAAGACTTCAATAAAAAACGCTCTAATATTAAAGTTAAGTTTATAAAATATCATTGCTGTGCTAAAAGAGTTTACGTCTTAATATCACTTAACCCTGAATGTATTGCCATGTCAGTACCAGAATCGCAGCCGCAACCGTCCAAGCGACCACCCCTAATAGCAGTGCCTTGTATAAACTCATATAACTGATGCTAAAAAACACCACAAAGGTATAAATCAAATGCGGTATGACACCAAGCATACTAAATATCAACGCGACCTTTAAATCAGCAGGACTGCGCTCAGTACCAACGATAAAGTGACTGATTAACGTAAACGTAGGGAATAGTGGCGCAAGTGCCGCCAAATAGAAAAATCGGGTTTGGGCGAACATTTGAATCGCCAGTACCATCAAGGCGCCGATGAGCATTTTTAACCAAATCACGACGGGTCCATCTCCTGTTGACTATAAAGGCTGAACGTAGCCCAATCCGCCATGATACTAAAGTCTGCAAACTGACATAAGAGCAATCGCTGATTAATTAATCCGTATGATAAAAAATGCAAAAAACCCCACTCAGCTAAGTTGCTAAATGGGGCTGTTACTTTTATTCAGTAAGTTTCTACGAATTGCTTAATCCTTTTTTGGCTTTAGTGCCGCGCTGATGTCTGCCAGCAATGGCGGAATATCATGCTTGTCTGCGATCACCTCAATCATTATAAGCTTATCGGTAGTCGCAGCAGCTTTGTCGAAAGCAGATTTTAGCTCGCCTGCTGTCTCTGCTTTGAGTAATACGCTATTTTCTTCTGTCGCGCCAAACGCTCGCGGCATGATTTGCCAATCGCATTTAGGAATATCATTATAGTATTGGTTTTCGCCATGAATCGCGCGCTCTACCGTATAGCCGTCGTTATTGATTAAGACAATTACAGGATTGATGCGCTCTTGAATCATGACCGCTAGCTCTTGGATCGTTAGCAATGCTGAACCATCCCCAATCAATAACACACTGCGCTTATCTGGCGATGCGATTGCCGCGCCCAAGCTGGCAGGCAACGTGTAGCCAATTGACCCCCACATCGGCTGCCCATATGACGTTACCCCTTCTGGCAGGCGCACATCACTGATACCAAAATAGGCCGTCCCTTGTTCAGAAAACACCAAGTTATTGTGGTCTAAGCGGTCAGCGATAATATGCCATAGGTCATCTTGGCGGATAGCCTCACTGTCTTTACCTTTTTGTTCGTGCGGCTTAACTTCTTCACAGAAAGGTTTTGGCACGATGTTAATGCCAGAGGTCATCACTTCATGCAGGGCTTGCAACGCATCTTTTAACGCAATCGGTGCAAAGTTCTTACCACTGATAGAGGCACGCTCATAGTGCAAGTCTACGACC
Organism: Psychrobacter sp. UBA3480; assembly: GCF_002377945.1. Taxonomy (GTDB): domain Bacteria; phylum Pseudomonadota; class Gammaproteobacteria; order Pseudomonadales; family Moraxellaceae; genus Psychrobacter. The sequence goes on along the minus strand of NZ_DFQV01000033.1, from coordinate 378,685 downwards.
ACATCTTCATTGATATCTTGGCTAAACCCTGCGGTAGTAGTGTCAGTATATTGCACCCCTACTTTGATAAGGCATTCGCAGTTTTCTACCGCATCTTTGACAATTGGACGCGAAGCAACACCCGCATAAGTGCCTGCCCAACGATCACTATTTTCATCAAGCAGCGTCTTGCCCCAAGATAGCGTGGTATAAGGAATATCTGTATCAGCGATCAATGCTTTGAGCTGTGGCTGTAACCCCAAACGATGCACCATCAAATCTGCCATTAGTGTCGTGGTCTTGTTTGGCAAAAACTCGGTTAGTGCTTGCTTAAAATCTGATAATGCCGCTTGGCTAGTAATGTCTTCTTGGCTATCGATCAACTTGGTCGTTGGTGGGTAGATAGGCTGACGCGCGACGTCTGGTGATAATAGTAAGTAACCTGGGCGATGCTTTTTAAGTATTAAGCGAATCACTCTATCAATTTCTGAGGCAGCGTTCTCAGGGGTGAGCTGCGCACGGGCTACCGTTACAGGCTCGACCATCTTAATAAAATGATTGAATACACCATCACCAAGCGAATGATGAATACGGCGCTTTGAGTCTTGTAGCGCTGTGCTTGGTGCACCGACGATATGCAATACCGGTGCGTACTCAGCAAAAGAACCTGCGGTCGCGTTAATCGCTGATAGTTCGCCTACGCCAAAAGTCGTCACCATGGCGGCAAACCCACGCTCACGTGCATAACCATCAGCAGCATAGCCAGCATTTAGCTCATTGGTATTACCCACCCAGCGTAACTTGTCAGAAGCAATAACGTTATCCAAAAAAGTTAAGTTAAAATCACCAGGCACGCCAAATATCTCAGATGCACCCGCTTCTGCGACACGATCAAACAAATAATCAGCGATGGTATATTGTTGACTCATTTTTTATCCTTATGACTTATCTTTGTAAATATTGATAATTGTGAATGTGATTACGATTAAATTATAAAGTGCGTCCCAGCTTATTTATGTACTACAAAGCTTTTGGAATACATATTATAATAAACCGTTATAACATATATCCATGGCCAGAAGACATGCCTATTTTAATAACTTTAATTTTTTTCGTCATAGGTGTTGACACCTAAAAAAAACTGCGTATAATACGCCTTCATCAACTGACGATAGTTAATTGATAATTAGCGGGAATAGCTCAGTGGTAGAGCATAACCTTGCCAAGGTTGGGGTCGAGAGTTCGAATCTCTTTTCCCGCTCCAAATATAGCTTAAAAAAGCACTAAAATCCTCACTTCTTAAATAAGAAGTGAGGATTTTTTTTGTCCAATTTTCAGGGGCTACAGCGTTTCTGTATCTTATTACCCAATCAAATCATTAAGTTAATCTAACCAGATAAAAGTCTCAAAATCAGCACCGTGACCAAAACGTGACCATTTCGAACTAACCCTCTAAAGTGGAAATATCATTTCAATTGTCAAAGTTATAGTACTATTAGAGTTGACTATCACTACAGTCCATTCTAATTAACGACAGATTGAGCCATTCATGAACTTCATAGACGTTGAGCCCACGCTAGAAAATTACTGGCGAGCTATTATTCTGTTTGGTAGAAACACTGCTTCTTATAAATTCGCGCTTGCCAAAACTCTAATCGATGTCAGCTTAGAGAGAGATTCTGACTTGATTTCGCTCGAAGATTTAGCGCTGCCCTACGCCTTTCATCTATGTGAACATCTAAAACATAGCCCTAAACAAAGCACTTTTAATAGTAGTAAGTTTATCAATGCTTGCATTCAATTCAACCATCAACAGATTAGCGAAGATGAACTCATTCATGTCACGAATAAAGAAGGATTTAAATACGTTTTGGACGCATTTCATGTAGTCAATACTAAAGCAGTGCAAGAACGTTTTTATGATGTAATTGATGAAGAGTTTTTTGTTGACGAGCGTAAACACAATAAAGGAATACGTCTAACAGATAACTTATTCAAGTTATTTCATGTGTTTGATAATTCGGCTAAAAATCTGAATTTAGAGACAGAGTCACGTTGGAACTTGGTAGAAAAAGCGTGGGAGCTCAATATTAATAAAGGTTTAATTTCGGTTGAATTTGACCAAGATACCAAACAATTATTTACTAAAGATACGAAACATTGCCGCATTGATATTACCAGTTCAAGAGGTGCATTAAACGGGTATCAAAAGAGCAAATGCTTTTACTGCTTTACAGAAATCAGTGTTGCTTCTAATGACATGATGCTAGCAGACGTTGACCACTTCTTTCCGCATACTTTAAAAGCCCAAGTAGCAACCGCTGGTTGCTGTCGGCCAGTTAATGTCGATGGGGTTTGGAACTTAGTACTTGCTTGCTCTAATTGCAACCGTGGTATAGATGGTAAAGCTGCTAAAGTACCTAATATTGAGTTATTGAAAAGACTGCATACACGCAACGAATATTTGATTGGCAGTCACCACCCATTACGCGAAACTTTAATCAATCAAACCGGTATAAATGAGAAGACACGTCAGCAGTTTTTGCAGAAGTCTTTCAACTTTTCAAAAGAACATTTGATTCATGTCTGGCAACCTAGACAACAAGGAAGTAGTCTCTTCTAATAATGATCAGCGATATATAGCCCATGATAAATAAATCAAACACCCTAGCCTTTTATGATAGCAACGCAAATTCATTCTTTGAGCAAACCATTAGTGTAGATATGCATCAGCTATATCAACCTTTTATAGACAACTTCCCTGTTAGACCAGTACACCAGCAACACATACTAGATTTAGGCTGCGGCTCAGGTCGTGACAGTATCCACTTTGCCAACTTAGGCTTCAATGTTACTGCTATTGATGGTAGCCGAGAGCTGATTGAGCGGGCAAAAATTCATCACAATAATATGATTTATTGGCAGTGCGTAACTTTCGAGCAAATTCCATTTCAGAAGTGGCATAAACGATTTACGAGTATTTGGGCATGTGCTTCGCTGCTTCATGTACCTTATGAAGATCTTCCTGAATTAGTAGATAACTTACTCACCATGCTGACAGATGAAAGTAATTTTTACGCATCTTTTAAATATGGCAATAGAGATCGTATTGAGGATGGACGTTTTTTCTGCGATATGAATGAAGAACGTTGGGAAACCTTAAAGCAAAAAATCAATCATAAGTTCAAAGAAGAAACTTGGCTTACGATTGATCAAAGAGCGAATAGAAATAAAGCATGGTTTAATATTATGATTAGGAAATTTTAAGCTGATAAATCATTACTATGCTTGAGTTTGTTGTACTCGTTTTTAATATAGAACGACATAGGTTGCGCAATATTTATATCGTTAGTATCATCTCAGTTCTAAAGTGGCTCAACTACAATTAGGAAAATATTATGGCAAAATTAGAATCAAACATCGAGTTAGAAGCCGCAGCATTTCGGCGCTTACTAGCTCATTTAGACGAGCGTAAAGATGTACAAAATATCGAGCTAATGAACCTTGCCGACTTCTGTCGTAACTGTTTATCTAAATGGTATAAAACGGCTGGTGAAGAGCGTGGTATTGAAATCGACTACGAGGATGCTCGCGAGCTTGTTTATGGCATGCCTTATGCTGAGTGGAAAGAGAAATATCAACAAAAAGCCACGCCAGAGCAGTTAGCGCGTTTTAACGAGATTGAAGCTGCCAAGAATAAAACGGATTAAAGCTGACAGTGATGGCTCAATAAAATAAGCCACCACTATAGAGTGATATCAAAAAAACCAATACTGCTGCTAGATTAGCGGCTTTCTATAGACTTGAGTATGCTACTAAACCCTATGGTTCCTTGTTTCTGCATTTGACGGTCAAATAGGCGACCGACTAATGGCAGTGGTACAATCAATCGACCCTCAGATACCCAAGTCACGTGTGTGGTGCCATCGCCCAAGTCTTTTAAATCAATGATACCTTTATCATGCTGCATTTTGATAGGTTTAGATTTTTCGATTTGGTATTGCATATGAGTAGGACGCTCAAACGCTGTAATCCGCTCCCAGAACTTAACGGGTCCCGTTTGAATGCTACGTAAAGCCCCGACGCCATTGCGCTCTTCGTTACCTTCGGCTACTAACTTAGCAACCCCCACCGCTTTAAATGAGCCATAACTGGCATGGTCACTCAGTGCTTCAAATACCTCATCAATCGGTTTTTTGACAATGCGTTCTACTTTTATTTTAAACATAATATTATCTCTTTAAGATTAAAGTTATTTAGCTTACTGCCATTTTAAAAATAAATATAGCCGTCACATTGTGAAAAATTATTACCGTGAAGAGCCTCTACCTTTCGAAGGACGCCTGCCATTGGTAGTAGGTTTGCCATTGCCTCCGGACTTACCCTTACCCCCTGACGGCTTACCACGACCAGTAGGACGTCCATCCCTACCTTTAGAACCTGCTGGCTTTCTAGCATCATCCTTGGCGTATTTGTTACGCCCCTTTGCTACACCTGCCGATTTTGTAGATGGTTTTGACTTTGACGAAGCATCAGCACGAGGTTTCTTTCGTGGCGCATTGCGAGATTTCTTGTTTGAGTGATTGTCTTGCGAAGAGGAATCTTCTACAGATTTAAGTAACACAGACAGCTCTTTTGAGGTTAAGTCTCGCCAGTCACCAACGGGAAGACCCTTGAGACTTACATTCATAATCCGCGTACGTTCAAGCTTGACGACTTCGTAGCCAAAGTGCTCACACATACGGCGAATTTGACGGTTTAAACCTTGAACGAGCGTGATGTTAAAGACATTAGGAGCTACTTTAGTCACTGGGCATTTTTTGGTCATCTTGCCAAGCATCGGCACACCGCCCGCCAAACCTTCGATAACACTATCAGTTAACGGCTTATTTACCGTAACTAGATACTCTTTTTCATGGTTATTACCAGCACGTAGTACCTTATTGACCAAATCACCATTATTAGTCAAAAAGATCAAACCTTGAGAATCTTTGTCCAAACGGCCAATCGGAAAAATACGCAAACTATGTCGCACAAAATCGACAATATTATTCTTCTCAGAACTTTCCGTGGTGCTCACAATACCCACTGGCTTATTCAACGCAATAAAAATAAAATCATCAGGTTCTCGTGGCTCAATAAGCTGCCCGTTGACTTTTACCGCATCTCCAGCAGCCACTTGATCACCGACCGAAGCACGTTTGCCATTGATGTATACATTACCTTGTTCAATAAAGCGGTCAGCGTCTCGCCTAGAGCAAATACCACTTTCGCTGATGTATTTATTTAAACGAGTCGAGGAAGCGTTGAACATAAAGCACCATTTTACCTGATAAGAAGCGTTTTTTGCTAAGAAAAAAGCCTAAATTGAATAGATCAACAATAACGAAATAGCTCACATTATATAGGAAATCGACTGACCCTTTGAGGGGAGATGGGTAAAAACCTAGAAATGTATAGCGTCATGTAATTTTGGATGATGTCGAAAGAACTTATTTATGAGGTTGTGAGTTTAAAAAACCTCACCATTCATCATACGAACAGGGAGGCTTTTTTCTAGTTTTTTATTTTCAAATTTATTCTTTTGACGTTAGATCACTTCATTAACTTATCTTACTCACTACTCAGCATCATCCAACAGTTTATTAAGCTCGTCCACCATTGGATCGTCAATAATACTGCCTTCTACATAGCTGATTATCTCATCTACAGTCGTCAGATCCATTTCACGAATACCTAAACTGGCTAGTTGCGCATTAATCGATTCTAAGCTGTCATTATCTTCAGTATCATCTAATAAATCCTCTTCAAATCTACCTCTGACAAACCAGTACATTTTTTCTAGTACGGTTTCTTTTTTGGTCAAAGTAGAATAACCGTCGCCATAAATAAATAGGTTAAAATGATAAGGTATTTCTACATCATTGATGAAAAATATACGTTGGCACTCTAATGTATAGGCTTGAATTTCTTCGTTTTCAGTGCTTTCATCACTTTTATTGTCTTCATCATATTCAATCGCCTCTTCTATCAACTCACCTAATATCTGATAGTCGCCGACTTTGATTTTGTGATTATAAATGATAGCAGAGTCTGCGATTGCATCAAAAATAATGGCACTGACATCTAAGGTATGATTATCGATATCATAGAATGCTTTTAACGCTGGCAAAAACTCGGTCAGCTCTTCTTCAGGCACTTGAATGAGAAACTGCTGCTCGTATATTTTAATCATATCTTCAGGAGCATAGGTATTAGCAGTATTGGTCTCGTTTCTACCTGTTGGCTGCAAAGGTAAAAAATTATACGGGTTATGTTTGGTCATTCAGAACTGCCTTTTTGCTTAAGTTAAATTTATTAAATGTCTGTGTTGCTCAATCTCTAAGAGCCTTTGAACGCGCTACTATTTTTCAGTACCGTAAGGCTTTAGGATTTATGGGCGTATTGTCTCTTATTCAGACAATTTTAGATAGACAGTTATAAATATACAAGTTCAATCATTCTAGTTTAGACAGGCAGTCAGAATAATACAGACTAATTATTAATTCACTTGCTGCCACCCTGACGTCGCATGATGTTCATCTTGATGTGCAAATAAAGGGTGAGCTCTAGCTTCATGTAGACTCAACACAGGGGTCACACAGACATCCGTTACTGAAAATACAAGTTGCCAATACTCAAGCGTTTGACTGGCAAATTTTTCCGCGATTGTGTTGGTCGCGGCTTCACTCTCGGGTCTATTGGGCATGATACCAAGTTGCCAGTGTATTTCTTTAAGCGACGGCAGCTCCAATACCTCACATAGACCTTGCCAAAATTTCAGCTCCAAGGAACCAACCGCCATATGACGCTGATCAGCGGTTTGGTACAATCGATAGCATGGTAATGCACCGCCTAAAAAATCATGCTGCGGCAGTAGAGTGTCGTTTACGCCATTTCCTGAAAGGCTATTAATCAGTTTGCCTGTTACCTTTGGCATGACCATATGGTTGTACAAACTGTGCGTCATGCTAATAGCAATGTGTCGCCCTTTGCCCGTATGTTGGGCGGCAAGTACAGCAGCCAACAGGGCTATCACGGCTGTGTCACTACCACCTGCCAAATCCGCAAACTGGATATTGGGCATAGCCTGCTCACCCTGCGCTGTTTTTAGCTGATCAAGCACACCGCTCATAGCCATAAAGTTGATATCATGACCGGCTTTATTGGCCCAGTCATGATTCACTTGAGAGCCATCTTCTGAGTCAGCATCTTCTAAATAAGCACCTTCTTTTGTGTAATTGCCTGCTACGCCATAGCCAGTGATTGACACTATGACTAGCTTTGGGTTAATGGTATGCAGGCCCTTAGCATCTAGCCCCATTTCTGCCAAGACACCTGGGCGAAAGCTATCTAGCATCACATCGGCTTCTTTAAGATGTGCTTTTATAGCTTCAATCGCTTTGGGATCATGAAAGTCATGCTTTTCGGTAGTCTTACCGTGGTTCAGAGCTGCGAATAATTCACCAAATACCCGAGCAGGATCACCTTGTTTGGGTTCGATTTTAAGGACGTCCGCGCCCAAATCCGCAAGCAAACGCGTGGCAAAAGGCCCAGGTAGGTTACGAGTCAGATCGACCACTCGTAACCCTTGTAGACAGTCAGCCATTTGATCATGATTTGATACATGCACATCAGTCATCAGAGAACGCCTCGCCTTTGACTGTCATATCTAACAAGATTTGAGCAGGCTCAAAACGTTTGCCATATTTCGCAGCCAGCTCACGACTCCGCTCAACAAATGCACTCACGCCCATTACATTGATAAACTGTAGCGTACCGCCATGCTGCGGTGCAAACCCCCAGCCAAAGATAGACCCTATATTAGTATCGGCCACTGAGCGCACGACATTTTCCTCATAGCATTTAGCAGATTCATTGGCTTGAATAAACATCAGGCGATCCACCAAATCTTGCTGCGATGGTTGCTCTGATTTCGGCGGATATAAATTTATCAGCTCAGGCCATAGATGCTTATCACCTTCTTTTGGATAGTCGTAAAAGCCCTTGCCATTTTTCTTACCTTCGCGCCCATGCTCATTGACCAATATTTTTAGTATGTCATAAGAAGGCCGCACTACAATTGGCTTACCTTCGGCTGCCATATCAAGCTGCTGCTGTTCGCTGACATGCAATGCGAGGCTCAACGACACTTCATCTTGTAATGCTAGCGGCGGCATCGGCATACCTGTTTTTAGTCCGGCGACTTCGATGCTACGCGGATGTACACCCTCTCCTAGCATGGCGATACCCTCTGAAACATAGGTGCCAAATACTCGCGAGGTATAAAAGCCATGACTATCATTGACGACGATAGGCGTTTTACCTATTTGCACAACATAGTCGAAAGCTTTGGCCAACGTTGTATCGTCGGTTTGCTCACCCATGATAATCTCAACCAGCGGCATCTTGTCTACTGGCGAGAAAAAATGCAGACCGATAAACTGGTTTGGTCGCGTACTGGCTTTTGCCAATCCTGTAATTGGTAGCGTCGAGGTGTTAGATGCATAGACGGCCGTGTTTGAAATCACCGCTTCACTTTGCTGGGTACACTTGGCTTTAATTTCTCGGTTTTCAAACACCGCTTCGATAATAAGATCACAATCTGCCAAATCATCATAAGAAACGGTTGCCGTGATGCGTTCTAAGAGAGCTTGTTTTTTTTCTTCGGTAGCGCGCTGTCGGCTAATGGCTTTATCCAAAATATTAGCAGAGTACGCTTTGCCTTTTTCAGCATTGACAATCTCTGTGTCCAATAAGACAACATCTATACCTGCTTTGGCGGTGACATAAGCAATGCCTGCGCCCATCATGCCAGCGCCCAAAATACCGACTTTTTTAGTTTGGGTCTGCTCAAATCCTTGAGGCCGAGACTGACCTTTTTTGATGCTATTTAGCTGCGTCCATAAGGTGTTAATCATGTTTTTAGATTCAGTGGACAGTACGCAAGCGGCAAAATAACGCGACTCAATTTCAAGCCCTGTATCAATATCTACTAGGCATCCTTCAAACACACAAGACATAATATGAGTGATCGCAGGATAGTTGCCATGTGACTTCTGATTGGCCATGGCTGGGGCGATAGAGAATATAGGAACTACCTTTGGATGCTTACTATCGCCACCAGGGATTTTAAAACCTTTTTTATCCCATGGCTGCTGAGCGCTTGAATTATTTTGAATCCAGTCTTTTGCTTGCTTCAGCATATCTGCTTGATCAGTGGCTATTGCATCAATAAGTCCAATATCTTTTGCCGCTGCTGGGCGTAATTCTTTACCTTGCGTCATTAGCTTCAGTGCTGCTTGAATACCAACTAATCGCGGTAAGCGCTGAGTACCGCCGCTGCCAGGTAACAAGCCCAGTTTCACCTCAGGCAAACCTAGCTTGGTCTTAGGCGTGTCAATGGCAATACGATAATGACATGCTAGCGCCAGCTCTAAACCACCACCCAGTGCGGTTCCTGTCATAGCAGCGACGACAGGTTTACCTGAGTTTTCAAGCTGACGCATACTGCCTTTGAGCCCTTCAGTCAGTGCAAATGCTTGCTCGGCTGTCTTTATCTGGTTCAATTGATCGATATCTGCCCCGACCACAAAGGTGTCTTTGGCCGATGTAAGAATTAAGCCTGTAGCTGAATCATCATTGATAAAACTATCCACCATCGTGGCAAACGACTCCGTAAAGCCGTCACCGATGACATTCATTTTGCGTTTGCTTTGGTCAATCGTGACCGTGACGATACCATCGTTGTCATACTGGGCAGAGAAGTTTTCTAGTACATTAATGGCTGTTACGCTATCTGCTGTCTGGTTATTTGTCATCATTTTTATCCCTTAAATGATTCTTTGTATATTGCGTTTTAGTCTAATTGGTTTTCAGTCTATTTTAGAAAAAGTTAAACGCGCTCGATAATGGTGGCAATACCCATGCCACCGCCCACACATAGCGTAATCATAGCGGTCTTTAGGTCACGTCGTTCTAACTCATCAAGGACAGTCGTCATCAGCATCGCGCCTGTTGCCCCAAGCGGATGACCCATGGATATTGCACCACCGTTGACGTTGACGATATCAAGCGAGATTCCAAAATCATCAGCGGTATTCATCGGCACAGCAGCGAAGGCTTCGTTGATTTCCCAAAGGTCTATGTCAGAGGCTTGCATGCCCGCTTTATCAAGGGCTTTTTGGCAAGCTGGCGTTGGACCTGTCAGCATAATGGCAGGCTCTGAGCCAATGACTGAGGCCATTGTGATCTTGGCGCGTGGTTTTAACCCTGCTTTTTGACCAGCCGCCGCGCTGCCAACCAAACAGATAGCTGCCCCATCAACGATGCCTGAAGAGTTACCCGCATGGTGTACGTGGTTTACGGTTTCAATCGTGGTATATCTGTCCAAGATAACGCTATCAAAGCCCATTTTTCCCGGCATAATAAAAGAAGGTTTTAGACCAGCTAAGGTCTCGACATTGGTATTAGGACGGATGGTTTCGTCTTTATCTAACAGTATCATGCCATTGATATCGGTGACAGGGACGACGGACTTATCGTAATAGCCCTTCTCCCATGCCTGTGCAGCGCGGCGATGCGACTCGGTGGCAAAGGCATCGACATCACTACGACTAAAGCCTTTGAGCGTCGCGATGGTATCCGCACCTACTCCTTGCGGTACGAAATGCGTCGCTTCATTGACACGTGGATCCATGTACCAAGCACCGCCATCTGAGCCCATCGGCACACGGCTCATAGACTCAACGCCGCCTGCCACTACCATGTCTTCCATACCTGACATGACTTTGGCAGCCGCCAAATTGATAGATTCCAGACCAGAGGCACAAAAGCGAGACAAGGTAAGACCTGCCACACTTTGTGCCCAGCCAGCATCTATCGCAGCAATGCGCGCAATATCAGAGCCCTGCTCGCCCACTGGCGTCACGCAGCCAAGCACCACATCATCGACCAAACTGGTGTCCAAATTGTGGCGTTGTTGCATCTCCTTTAATAAAGTGCGCGTCAACCAAATCGGTGATGCCTGATACAGCGAGCCATCCTTTTTCCCTTTACCACGCGGCGTACGTATCGCATCATAAATGTAAGCAGTCTCAGTCATAAAAAATCCTTTTTTTATTTTAAAATAAATAATACTTATCGCAATCTGGTCAGCTTGCTTATTGAATAGTTTGCTTGCGGCCTATTGAGTTTGATTACTAAATAGACCGTTCGCTTAAAATCAATCAATGAGTAGCGCGTCTACATGAAGCGTGATGCCAGCTCTTTCATAATCTCATTGGTGCCACCATAGATTTTTTGTACGCGCGCATCGGCATACAAACGCGCGATAGGATACTCTGTCATATAGCCATAACCACCAAACAGTTGCACACACTCGTCAATCACTTCACACTGCTTTTCAGTGACCCAATATTTGATTAATGATGCATGCGGTACGGACAGTTTGCCATCTAACATCGCATCGACTGCCGCATCACACATGGTGCTGGCAGCGAGATAGTCGGCATAGCACTCTGCCATCTTAAAACGCGTATTTTGAAACTTCCAAATAGGTTTACCAAAGGCCTCACGACCTTTTACATAATCTAGTGTTAAGTTTATCGCCAGCTTCATCGAGCCGACCCCTGATAACGCAATAATCAAGCGCTCACGTGGCAGCTCCTGCATCATCTGGATAAAACCCATACCTTCTACCGTGCCGAGCAGGTTGGTTTGTGGTACACGGACATTACTAAAGAACAGCTCTGAAGTATCCTGAGAGGTCAGACCAATCTTGTCGAGATTGCGTCCACGTTCAAACCCTTCTACTTTGTCCGTTTCGACGATGATGAGTGAGACGCCTTGCGCGCCTTTTTCACGGTCTGTTTTGCATGCTAACAAGATCAGATTGGCATGCTGACCATTGGTAATAAAGGTCTTGGAACCATTGATAATGTAGTCATCACCATCTTTTACCGCATAGGTTTTGATGTTTTGTAGGTCAGAGCCAGTACCAGGCTCGGTCATAGCGATAGCGCCGATATATTCGCCCGTTGCCATTTTGGATAGCCACGCTTGTTTTTGTTCTTCAGTACCGTGGTCTAAAATATAAGGCGCGACAATGCCTGAATGCACCATACCGCCAAATCCCGATTGATTGGCCTCAGTCTGTGCGTAGATAAGCGCGGCTTCATGACCGAAATCGCCGCCGCCGCCGCCATATTCAGTAGGTATCGCCGCACACAAAAACCCCATCTCGCCTGCCTCTTTCCACGCATCGCGATCAATCATGCCATTTTTGCGCCATTGCTCATCTTTAGGATCCCAAGATTGAAACATTTTTAAGGCGCTGTCGTACACCATCTGATGCTCTTCGGTCATCCAGTTTGGGGTGAATTTTTCGATACTCATGACGTCTATCCTTGACAAGGTGGAGTGAATAACAACTATATAGTCAAGTCTATATAAATCCGCTACATCGTCATCCTCGCTAAGCATACTAATGTATAACTTGCACTCAGTTTCCTTGTATCGAAATTATATTGAACTGACTATAACTAAGCCATTTTTTGAATTATGGTAATTTATATTACCATAATGGATATATGATAAATTCTTTGTATTTATTAATATACGAGTCTTATACTAGGCTACGAAAAACCACTTCGCAATCAATTAAATAAAAATGGTAATCTATATTACTTATTAATTTGATCACGTTAAACTATCGAGCAAATCATTTAACTGGTAGGACGTATCAAATAGCTAATACTTTAAGAAGCGATAAATATGAAAACCTTTAATCATTCAGATAGCCTCATGCAAACTCGATCTCTAGCGCCCCTATCCGATATGCGGCCCGCAACTTTGGATAAAATTGAGCAAGCTGTTCGTAAAGTCTTTGCAGGATTTGACGCTAACGAGGTGACGATGGCGCAGATTGCAAAATCTGCAAATGTCTCTTTGCAAACGCTCTACAAGTACTTCGGGGATAAGCAAACGCTGTTTTATACCATTATGGATATTGTGCTCGGCAGATTAGCCGCTAGAATTATGGATCATTTGCAAGGGATTGATAGCGTACAAGATCGTCTACGTAAGACGTTGTGGGTCTGCTTTGATTTTGTCGACTCGCATCCAGATGCGGTGATGGTGCTGTCTTCTGTTTCGGCATCGCGTATACGTAATATCGCAATCTATGAAAACAAAGAGTTAATTGGCGCGTTTTTAGCGGTATTAGAAGATGGACAAAATCGCGGTGTGCTCAATGATACTGTTCCTTTGCACATACTCTTCGATGTGTTTATGGGGTTCATCAGTCGACTTGGCTTAATGCATACCATTCGCCAAACGGAAACACCGTTAAATGCAGAATTCGATGCGCTATTTGTGATTTTATGGCGCGCCATCTCTAAACCTGAAGCCTGACGCTTAAAATTAATTTTATAAAACTGATATTTAGCAGTGTTCGACTCTTACAAGAAACATAACGTAAAAAACCAAAAAGCCCCACGATAAAGTGAGGCTTTCTTATATTTTTTTTCGGTCAATGTGATTATTCAATCAATGTAATTAACAGCTCGTGCTGTTTATACGCTCAAAAAATTTTAGATACTGCTAGATTTTGGCAATCCATACTCTGCATGGTCGACCACGTGGTTGTTTTGTTCAATAGTCAGTCGATAGCCTTTGATGATACCGTCGTATGGCAAACTGCCCTCATACTGCTGATAATGCTCGAAGATGCTGTCTTGAATCACTGATTTACGGGCAGCATCGTCTAGTTTGGCAAAACCACTAGGCAAGTGTACTTGCGCAAAACGTGAAGCCGCACCACGAGACATCCAGTTATCAGCACTCGCAAATGTAAAATCCACTTCCGCTCGTAAGCTATACTTAGGTAGCGTATGAGAGCAATTTGCCAAGTCATATTTAATCTGCGCAATATCTTCTGCGAATGGCTGATACGGTATTTCGAGTACGGCAAACAGCTTCGCTAAAAATTCATCAGCAGTAAAGTATTTATCCATGTAGCTACCATCAAGCCCAAGAAATTTGCTCGACAGTACATGGCGCAGGCGGTCATAGGCAGGTATAGTATGTTTAAGAGGATAGCCCATTTGCTTGACGATATCTTGCGGGCGCAGCTCAAGCGACTCTATTTGATTGATAATATGTTGCGCTAGAGAATGACGTGGATGATAACGACGGGTATATTTAGATGGATTAGCAATGTGGCTCATGATATTGAACACCTTAGACTCCTGTAACTCCGACGAAAAAGTATGATATACGCCCAAATAGGCAAAAAATCAGGCACAAATGAGTTTGTCGGAGTACAGGCTCATGCGCTTTACCAGAGTTGTTTTATATCGTGCTGGAAGTTGCAAGGTTTGTCACACAGCCATGAGACTATTGTCATGGTCGGCGATAACAAAACTGTTAAACCCACGATAGATTGTTCAACGATAATAGCACATCAGACGATAGAAAATAAATACTGATATTTGTGACCGTTTGTGAATAATTCTTTTTCACACTGATCAATCAATACTGGACTTTTCTATACACCACTTATTCATGTGCTAACACGAGGCTCAACATAGAAACATCAGTGTTGAAGTATTAAAGGTCATGCTTGCTAAACTAACGGTTAACATCAACAACTATTCGACCACGAACCTTACCATCCAACAATTCACTTGCTGTCGGAATGACTTCGCTTAGGCCAATCTCTCTGGTAATTGCCTCTAGTTGTGTCATATCCAAACTCGTGCTCAAGCGCTGCCATGCTTCTACGCGCTCAGCGTAAGGTCGCGTCACGCTGTTAATTCCAAGTAAGCTGACACCGCGTAAAATAAAAGGAGCAACAGTAGCAGGGAAATCCATGCCTTGAGCCAGTCCGCAGGTAGCGACTAAACCATCCTCACACGTACTGGCACAAACGTTGGCCAACGTGTGACTACCAACAGAATCAATTGCAGCGGCCCATCTCTCCTTACCAAGCGCACGTCCTGGACTACTCAGCTCATTACGGTCAATGATCGTCGTTGCACCAAGGCTTTTTAAGTATTCTGCTTCTTCTAAGCGACCCGTAGAAGCGGTGACAGAGTAACCTTGGTTTGCCAAAAGTGCGATGGCAAAGCTACCAACGCCGCCATTGGCACCAGTCACTAATACTTCGCCACTCTCTGGTGTGAGTCCATGACGCTCTAATGCGATTAGACAAAGCATCGCAGTATATCCTGCGGTGCCTATCGCCATCGCTTGACGCTCAGTCATTGATTCAGGAAGCGGGATAAGCCAGTCACCGTTTAACCGTGCTTTTTGAGACAGTCCACCCCAATATTTCTCACCCACGCTCCAACCATTTAACAACACCTTGTCACCAGCTTCGTAGTGAGGATGGCTGCTTGTTTCGACAGTGCCTGCTAAATCAATCCCTGGGACCATAGGAAATGTGCGTACCACAGGGCTACGACCCGTGATGGCCAATCCATCTTTGTAGTTGAGCGTGCTATATGCCACACGAACCGTAACATCCCCTTCTGGCAATTGCGTGTCCTGTATCTCAGTCAGATTAGACTGATAAGCACCGTCATTTTTTTCAATTAATATTGTATTAAACATAATCGCTCCTATTTAGACCAATCGTCTTATAAATGAGTAAAAAAATAATTTAGACCGGTCGTCTAAAAATATAGATAAAAAATTACTTCTGTATTCCTGCTACAAAACCTCGGAAAAAAGTATCTAATGGATTGACATCTTGCACCAACTTAGCACGCAAAACTGCACCTTCCCATCCAATCCAAAAGAAAGCAGCAAGCTCATCACAATCACTATTAGAATGTATCTGCCCTTGTTGCACTGCTAGGCGCAAACAAGCCGCTAAACGCTTCTGCCAATCAAGCAATATACCTTCTAGCTCACAACGAAAACTCTCAGGTAACACGACGATTTCTTGGCCTAAGTTGCCTACTAAGCAGCCACGTCGAAATTCATGCTTGATCATTCCTGACTTAGCATCTTCAACAAAGTCACTAATACGCTGCATAGGAGACACTTGCTCGTTTAAAAAACAATGGTCCAGCTTGCGAGCAAAATACAACGCGTACTGCCGTAATACTTCCTGTCCAAACGCTTCTTTATTTTTGAAGTAATTGTAGAAAGAGCCTTTAGGCACATTGATGCGTTTGAGTATGGCATCAATCCCAGTGGTCGCAAAGCCCTGCTCTGTCAGCATCTCCATCCCAGATCTTAAAAGAGCCTCACGGGTATCCGTAAACTCTCGTTCAACATTAGGTGGACGCCCTCGACGGGCTTTTGGTTTAGTAATTGTCATTCATAGATATTATGACCGATCGTCTTTAATGTCAATCGATTATTTTTAGCGGTTTATTTATTCATCAGTCGCGATATTTTTTTGACTGCCATTGCTATCAGTCCTCACCATGATATGTCGCCTCGTCCATCCAAACGATGGGATTTTCGCACAGATGAGTTAAGTGATACCAAATATCACTGCTACGAGCGATGCGGTGATGACCGCCTGTAAAGTAATCGATTTCCCAGCTCTCAGGCAGATTTACCAAGGTTCGTCTAGCGACTGCTACGTCTAGGCTTTCATCATCGACTTCTACCATCACTCGTACCATCTCAGTGTTAGAGGTAGGGAACGACAGCTTCATATCAGCTACGTCAGGGATACGGTCAGCCACCACCTCACTTGGATAAATACAAGGCGCAATCAACAATGCACGCAAGTTGTATTTATGGGAAAAGTGATTGGCAAACCAGCCGCCAAGCGAATGCCCTGCTAACACTACTCGTGGATACTGTGAGATTTTCTCGCGAATCAATGCATCATAAACCTCAAATATTTCTGCAAAATTCTCTCGATAGTTGACCGTTTGACAGTATTTTGGCTTACGCGTGATACACGTATACTTACTGGTCTCATTGCTTGAATCGAGACCATGAAAAAACAATAAAAACGTGTCGTTGTTTTCGATATGAAACATCATAAAGCTCTCCTTTTTTAATTATTATTTAAGTTCATGCTCAATAATTTGACTCATAAATTAAACTGGTTTTTGGCTAGCCACCTGCGCTTGGGAGAGGCTCAAAATCTCCTCACAGGCCTGCATTGAGATATTTTTTGCAAAGCCTTCGTTAAACCAAAAGTCATAAACCGCTTGGACAATAGCTTTCACCGCTTTTGCATTTTCTGACTTTTGTTCTGTTAGTTTCATCGCAATGTCTTGCGCCTGTATATCCGACTCGCTATAAGGCGCGCTCCAGCCCACGCCATAACGATAAAGTACATCATTTATCGCTAATATGAATATGGCGTTTGATATGCCAAATGACCCGATAAGCCTGTCAAGCATTGCACAGCGCTCTTCATAAATACTGGCCTCTATCGGTATATCAGCCCGCTCAGACAGACAGTCACAACTCACCATGTGCGAGGGTTTACTAAAATCATCCCACAACAATGGATAAGTTCCTCGAATCCCGCCCTTTTCCACTATATTAAATTGCCAGATCGCATAATGAGTATCTGGCCCTTTATAAGGCACATGTACGAACCACTGCATCATCACATCACTGTCGTACATGATATGAGTACTACCAATCCGCACGCCCTGCTTATGCAGTACATCCTGATATACGCTATTTATGTCATCACTATAGAGCGTCACTTTACGTAAGTTTTCATCACTGCTATCGCCCAACTTTGTTCGTGCTTCAGTTATGTTTCGATAGGGTTTAAATGGCGCTACCCATCTGAGCATCTCATTAGTATTGTTCACGAAGTAAATATCATCTTCATAACTGTTTATAGAAACCGTTTCGAGGTAAAACAATGGCTGTTTTCGCCCTCGTCCCCTTTCATCATTTGCTAGTGCCGTTATACCAGATAGCTTTGAACCATCCGACCACTCGAAATTATCTAACCGTTTTTGCTCAAACTGATACGTTAATGTCGTCATCGTTATATCCTTATTATTTTGATTTTGGTTTTTTCGCTGCAGTTTTTCATTGTTGTTATATTCTGAATGCTGATTTCAAGCCAGCCGAGTCTATTCGCCATTGTTTAAATGACGTCATTATCTATAAAGTTACGTAAATTAATCGACTTGGTAAGGTAGTATTTTTTTAATTCCGATAGACTTTTTAGCCACAGTTTTTCGCTGTTGCATTGCTTATATTTTTGCAATGTTAACGAGCTTTTTTCTGCTAGGTTTTTCGTTCATTAATAAATATGGTTTTTTAGGTTTGTACAGGCGCAGAAGTTTAGGATAAAACGTAAATAACATTACTAGAAAAAATTCGCTAAGATAGCGTTTAAAGACTCAGTTAAAAAGTGAAGCATTGCGCCCCGAGGGTTAACTGGTTTTTACCTCATGTCATTTTGCCTGACCTAATAACTATAATATAAGCTCACATAAAAATAAAGCCGTTTAAAACTTCTACGACAACTGGTGTCGCTTCTTTTTAAGTGGATTGTATTTTAGTCGTTAGCAAGTATCCCAAGGCAATAAGTATAATTTACGATAGTTTCATATTGCTCGAGTATCTTCAATAAACGTCCAATTAACAATCCTTATCAAAAAACACCTTTCACGATTGACGTGGGCTTGCTATCTTGCCCCGCAAACCTTGTATTCTAATTAAGCCTACCCCACTTTGACCTATCACACGTAGTATTCGCATCTGTATTGGATTTTATGACACATAAACTTGAGGCCAGCTCAAACGCTCGCCGAACTCAGTATTTTCAAGTATTTTTGATGGGCGTTAGTGCCTTTATTATGAACACCACAGAATTTGTCCCTGTGGCGCTGTTGAGCGACATTGCCCAAGACTTCTCTATTACGACGGCAGAGACTGGCTGGATGTTGACACTCTATGCTTGGATTGTCGCAGCGATGTCATTGCCACTAATGTTATTGACCAGTCGATTTGAGCGCAAGCGCTTGCTCTTGGGTCTTTTTGCCGTATTCATTGTCAGTCACGTACTGTCCGTATTTGCATGGAGCTTTGACGTGCTGCTCATTAGTCGGGTCGGGATTGCATTATCGCATGCGATATTTTGGTCGATCACAGCTGCAATCGCGATACGCGTCGCGCCTGAAGGCAAAAAAGCCATGGCGCTTAGTGTACTGGCGACTGGTACATCGTTAGCAATGGTACTGGGTGTACCGCTAGGACGTTTAGTCGGACAATGGTTTGGCTGGCGAGCGACATTTGGCGGTATTGGCGTCATTGCCTTAATTGTATTTATTTTACAAGCGAGACTCTTACCAACACTACCTAGTATGTTTGAGGGGTCTTTTAGAAAGATTCCAGAGCTACTAAAAAATTCTTTATTGGTCTGTCTGTACCTGCTTATCTTATTGGTCTTTACAGCGCACTACACGGCTTATTCTTATATAGAACCATTCATGCGCCAAGTCGGTAATATCAGTGCAAACGCTGCGACTTTTGTACTGTTGCTATTCGGTGCAGCAGGAATTGTGGGCAGTGTGATTTTTAGTCGTTGGGGCGATCGGTTCAATACCAGATTGATGCTGATATCGACCATACTGATGCTCGTGTCTATGCTTGCGCTGTTGCTAGCAGTGTCCTCTGTATGGGCGCTCAGTTTTATCGCCTTACTGTGGGGCGCGGCGCTCATGCTATTGATTATCTCAATGCAGGCCAAAGTCATCATGGTCGATGTCAATGCGCAAGACATGCTGATGTCGATGTTCTCAGGCATTATCAACTTAGGGATTGGTACGGGTGCACTATTCGGCGGTTATGCCGTGACGCACATTTCACTATCTAGCGTAGGATATACAGGTGCGGCTATCGCAGTTGTGGCGCTACTATTAATGCTATTTATGATCAAGCGTTTTCCTGAATTGAGTAAACGACTTGGCTAGCTAATAAGCCTATATTGAAGGATAGCCAAAAAATAGCAGTCGGGAAGGAATCGTCAGAGAACAATAAGCAGAATGCCAGCCATATAAATGGGCTGGCATTTTCTTTATGCGTGAATACAACACTGTAGCCTATGAATCATAACGATGATTGCTTAGATACTCATTGAACGAACGTTCAGCTACAGTTATACTAATTTTATTGGACATAAGTATGCTTAGGCTATAAGTATATTTAATAAAGGACTGATAGGGATTAAGCACAAAAGGATGAGTGTGAAATGGATACTATTCAAAACAAGGAAGTCATTGCCTACGATTTAAATTTAGTGACGATATATATTGCGAATTTTCAACTTGTTGGAGATTCGTGATGCCTGATGGAATGACTCAACAAGACAGTCCAGATCAAAGAAATCATGATAACACTGCGCCTCTTAAGCTAGGCAGATTACATTACGCTTGGATCGTTGCTGCAACAGGCTCTGTAGCAATGTTCTGCGGACTAGGATTGGGACGATTCGCATTTGGCATGTTACTGCCATCCATGTCATCCTCTTTAGGATTAAATTATACTCAAAGCGGAATCTTGGGATTCACCAACCTGATAGGATATCTCATTGCGGTGCTTTTAAGCCCTTTTATTCTGCCTCGGTTGGGTACTCGAACGACTGCGACGGCAAGCCTCCTCCTCATTGCTGTTTCTATGCTCGGTATGGCTTTGACCACCAGTTTTCCAATACTCTGCGCACTCTATGTGCTGACTGGTATCGGTAGCGGCGGCGTGGTCTTACCAACGATGAGCGTCATGTCGCATTGGTTTTTTCCTTCGCACCGCGGGCTCGCTTTAGGATTAGTCATGGCGGGACCCGGCTTTGGTATCATTTTATCAGGCTTCGTCGTACCCAAACTCTTACCCTTCTCTACTCTATTGTCTTGGCAAACAGGTTGGCTAATTTTCGCCGTGATTAATATTGCGGTAGCTTGGCTTACTTTTACTTTGATTCGCAATCATCCAGACGATGTCAGACAAAGCCCTTTTGGGCGCGCACCTACCTTACCTGCTAAAAATAAGAAAAAGCTAGAACGTAGCAATATTAAGCTACTCGTACATCTAGGTGTCATCTTTGCTATTTATGGCGCTACTTATATGGTTTACGTTACCTTCATCGTGACCAGCATGGTTAGCTCGTATCAGCTGAGTGAAGCGATTGCTGGTGGTGTTTGGGCATGGATTGGACTGCTTAGCATGTCCTCAGGCATGTTGTTTGGCTGGATTTCTGACCATATTGGTAGACGCCTTGGTCTGGCGTTGGCTTTTTTCTTCCTTGCCATCGCTTATCTGTTGGTCGGACTTACTGATTGTAGTTTGGGACTGTATTTGTCAATTATACTGTTTGGCTTAGTGGTGTGGAGTGTGCCTGTCATTATGGCAGCTTCGGCGGGCGATTATTTCGGGCCTGCGGCGGCGGCAAGTGCGCTCGCAGCGCTGACCTTTGCTTTTTCAGGTGGGCAAGCTCTTGGGCCAGTAGCCGCAGGTTATCTTGCAGAAATCACTGGAGATTTTAGTATCAGTTATATGATATCTGGTATAGCCGCTTTTGTAGCGCTTGGACTTGCCTTATTATTACGTCCACAAAAACAAGCTTAATTTCAGTTTTCATAGTATTGGATACTGTTAGCTATACTTACTCTTGCCACCAGTGACGTCTGTATGCGCATTTGGCCTGATTATCTTATTATGGAATGCTGCTTTGATACTATTTATGATTGAGCAGTTGCTTAGGCTAAATAAGCAATTATGTGAGCGAGACAGTATGATTTTTCAATACTTGAACACCCCTTTTTTATGCTCTAAAAACTTGTTTAAATAAGGCAATATTCTTGCAATTTTGCAATCAAAACGATTGCTAGCTTTCTAAAAAGTGGTTACACTCGGTTGACAAACTATTACATTGATGACAAGGAAGTCGCTATGCCTCGTAATACCTCACGTTCTAAAATTAGCCATACCACTCTTAAAACTTTTACCAAAAGCATGCTTGCTATCAGCCTATCTATCGCTGGTATTTCTCACGCAAATGCTTATGACAGTGTCACCTTTTTCGGTGACAGCCTGACCGATGGTGGCTATTTTAGTCAAGTTGTACCAGGTCCTGCTCAGTTTACCACCAACCCTGACAACACTTGGGCAACCTCATTCGCTGAGCAGCTAGGTACCACAGCTGTTCCCGTTGTATTCGGTAGTCCTCAAACTGGTAATAACTACGCTATCGGCGGTGCAAGAGCAGGCGAAGAAGCTGTCTTCCCTGGTGGTATTCCTATTGCTTCTGCCAATAGCCAAGTCGATAGCTATCTCGCCAATAACAAAGTAGATCCTAATGGGTTATATGTGGTGTGGGCAGGTGCAAATGACTTGCTTGCAGCGGCTGAAGATCCTGCTAATGCCCAAGCGACCATACTTGGAGCAGTAGCTAGCCAAACCGAAACGATTAATGCATTAAAAGACAATGGTGCTAAATATATCTTGGTACCTAATATTCCCGATGTCGGTCTAACCCCTAGAGTTATTGATCAAGGGCCTGTAGCACAGGCGCAAAGTACTGGTGCTACTAGCCTATACAATCAATTCATGCTTAGTGCCGCAGCAAATACTGGCGCTAATATCATACCGCTAGATATGTTTAGCTTAACTCAAGAGATCATTGCCTCTCCTGCTCAATATGGTTTCACTAACGTCACCGATGAAGCTTGCGGTGACAACAACAGCTCTCTAACTTGTGGACCTGATACTCTTGTAGAAGCAAATGCCAACGAAACCTACTTCTTCGCTGATGGCATACACCCAACAGGTGCTACTCATCAATTGATTGCCGACTATGCAAACGCTGTAGTCACAGCGCCTAGCTTAATCGGTGTACTGCCTCATATTGCAACGACAACCGGACTTGCAACCAATGAGCGCTTACAGTCACATGTTAACCAAATCCAAAGCAGTGAGCAAAAACCTGCCCGTACACTATGGGCCGTCGGTGAAGTCGCTAATCAAGAAATTGCAGGGTTTGATGGTGATAATAATACCCAAGTATTGCTTGGCGTAGATTTTGCTCACCCTAACTCAGCCAATGCAGTGACAGGCTTATACGGCAACATCACTCAAAAAGACTTTGAAAACTCAGACGTTGGCACAGGTTTGAGTGATATTGATCTAGGAGAGATCGGTTTTGGTGTCTATCATAGCAACAAGTTTGGCGGTTTACAGATCAATGGTGCTGCAGGATTTGGCAACATGGATGTCGATGTCACACGTGCTGTCACACTTGGTAGTAACCAACAGCAGTTTAAGTCAAATGCTGATGGCAAGCGCTTTTATGCCAACTTGCAGGCAGGCTACCCAATGCAAGTGAGCAATATTGCCGTTACGCCTTATATCGGTGCCACAGCGAGCCGCGTAAAAATTGACGGACTCAAAGAAAAAGAGATGTCTGGCATTGCTATGCAGTTCGATGAGCAGAAATACTCTACGACATATGGCAAGCTTGGCCTCAAAGCCAATCATAGCTTGATGGAGAACCTAAACTTATTTGGTGATATTCATTACCAAAAGCAGCTGAGTGACAATCGCGAAGCGGTAACCGCACGTTTAAATACGCTATCAAATATCAGCTTTGAGACGCCTATGGTCGAAACTGATGATGATAACGTTGCTATGACACTTGGCCTATCTAGAAGCTTTGGTCTATTGAATGCTAATGCTGGTGTCACACATTCACAAGGTAATGACGACGACTCAACCAGCTTATTCGTTGGACTTAATGGTGCATTCTAAATAAGCCGTTAATCTAGAATAATGGTATAGGTGATAGTTAATCGCCTATACCATTGTAAATTCAAAAGTTGCCACAACCTACTACGGTTTTTGTTCTCTAACCTTTCCTCTCGTAAAACCTTTCAACGACAAAACCTAATATCGCAAACTCTCTAAAAATCTACTTTACCGCGCAAAGCCTTTGTCTTACCACGTTGGGTCTTTTTATCTACCCGTTTACGTTTGGCATTTCTGCTTGGCTTGGTAGGCCTTCTCGTTTTATTAACGTAAGTGGCTTTGGTTATAAAACTTTGCAAACGCTCAAGCGCATCTATTTTATTGCGCTCTTGCGTTCGAAACTGCTGCGCCTTGATAATTAGTACGCCTTCCTTGGTTATTCGGCTATCTTTGCTATTTAGCAGTCGCTGCTTGTACTCATCGCTCAGACTTGAGTTGTTAATATCAAAACGCAGGTGAATGGCAGAAGATACTTTATTGACATTCTGCCCACCTGCGCCTTGCGCTCGTATGGCACTGATCTCTACCTCATTATCATTGAGGCTAATATTATTATTGATGAAAATCATAGTATGCTTTTATCGAATGTGAATAGATATGGTTCATGATAAAGCATTATATAGTCAATCCTCTATAAATTAGGTACGGTGTCAGTCTCGCTTAGTATACTGCTTGTAATACTTTCACTCGGCTTTCTAGGGCTCGTCCTCATTTTAAGAATGGGGATAAAAATGAGATAAATCGCAGTCAAACAAGGAAAATAGCGCAGATAATATCGAGATATTAGTCAGCTGTTTGACGCCATTTGGCAAGATTTAGCCATTTTTAACCCATTTAGATAACTATCGATTAAATTGAGGACACGCCCTAGTAACCAAATTATATTGAACCGACTGCTTATATTTAACTAACTATGGATTGGTCTGCTACTTTGCCAACAGTTGACGACAACGTTCAATCACTGGAGCATCGACCATCTCTCCATCTACTTTAAATACTGCCTGGCCGCTCCGCTCGTACTCCTCGACCACACGCTGTGCAAATAACAAAGTCTCATTTGTTGGTTGCAATGCTTGTTGGACAACTGCCACTTGTTTGGGATGAATACACAGCATTCCTGACATGCCCATTTGTGACCATAGCTGTACTTGGGCGCTTAGCCCTACTTCATCATTGAAATCAGGATAAATGGTATCAATTGGTGGTGACAATTGGTGCACTTTTGACGTTAGGATTAACTGATAGCGGATTTGGTTGGCGATCATATCAGCGGCAGGCGTTCCTACTTGCACGTGCAAATCATTGCACAAATCTAAAAACCCGTAACTAAACGTGACCAAGCCGACCGCTTTTGCCATACTATCGATTTGATACAATCCTATCGCACTCTCAATCAATGCAATCACGGGTAAATTGGTAAGCTGATATACGCTTTCTATATCATCTATTTGCTCGGCTTTAGCCAATAACACGCCAGTCAAATTAGGCGTTTTCTGACAGAGCACTATGTCTTTAAAAAATTCTTCGCTACCTGCCTTATTAATACGTACCCAAATCGGCTGATAACCTGCACTATCGTGATATTGCTGTAATGCTTCGCGTGCGGATGCTTTATCCTCTGGCGCAACGGCATCCTCTAAATCGACAATAACCGCATCTGCACCACTAGCAAGGGCTTTCGCTACTCTATCAATGCGAGTCGCTGGCACAAACAGCCATGTTTTATTTTGAGAAATCGTTTTTATTTTATTGTTGATAACTGAATTCATGCGTGACTCCATCATATTGTCCAAGTAGCTATTAGCATATTTATTATGCCACTATACAGCTGATGCTCATTTAAAATTAGCAATTTATTTGATAGTGCAAAACCAAGATTACTTAGACATTCTATTAAAAAACCAAATCAAAAAACCGCATGAAAATAAATCTCATGCGGTTCTTGAGTCTAATGCAGTTTTAAACAATTACTTTCTTATCTAACCTATGTCTTATAGATTATCTAATTAAGCCAGCATACCACCATCGACAACGATTGTTGCGCCTGTGGTATAGCTTGAGGCATCCGACACTAGATATAACACCGTACCAGCCATTTCATCAGGCTCAGCCACACGTCCTAGCGGAATCGAGTGTAGTGCCATTTTTAAGACTTTATCGTTGGTAGTCAATGCGGAGGCAAACTTAGTATCCGTCAAACCTGGCAATAGCGCATTAACACGGATGTTAAGTGGGCCACATTCTTTAGCAAAGGCTTTGGTCATGCTAATGACTGCCGCTTTGGTAATTGAGTAGATACCTTGCTTATCGCCTGCTACTAAGCCGTTGACCGATGCGGTATTCAAGATGACGCCGCCGCCCTGATCTTTCATCATTTTGCCAGCGGCCGTCGACATAAAGAAGTAACCACGGATATTAACTTCAACAGTCTTATCAAAGGCGGCTAAATCTGTATCTAAGATATGACCATAGTAAGGGTTGGCTGCAGCGTTATTAACTAAGATATCAATTTGACCAAATTCACTTTTGATATGCTCAAAAATTGCGTCAATTTGCTCCATGTCTCCCACATGACATGCAAAAGCACTGGCCTTATGACCGTCAGCTTTAATGCTATCTGCAACTGCTTGGCAAGCATCAATTTTGCGGCTAGAGACAATCACATGTGCGCCTCTTGATGCCAATAGACGGGCAATAGACTCACCAATACCACGGCTCGCGCCAGTTACTAAAGCAACCTTACCGGTTAAATCAAATAAATCTTTCATCATTATTCCTTATATTTTTATAAATTTTATATTCTCAAACAATCATGCTTGAGCGCTATCACTAGGTTGCTAAACGCAGATAATCGCTGTCATATCTAACAGCGATTATCGAGCACTAATGAACTGAACAAAGAGCGCTCAACGATCACGGTTACGCTAGCATACCACCATCTAAGGTGAAGGCATGACCGTTCATAAAGCTGCTCTCATCGCTGGCTAGCCATGCAATCGCACTAGAGATTTCATTCACATCTCCTAGACGGCGCAGTGGACTGGCCTTAATCGTTGCTTGCTGCGTACGTTCATCCATGGTCGCCATGGTATTGCGTACCATTGGCGTATCAATGAAGCTTGGACATACGGCGTTAAAACGAATATTGGCACGAGCATATTCATGAGCAGCAGATTTGGTCAGACCCATAACGCCATGTTTAGCTGCACTGTAGGCTGAAATCATAGGCGCTGAACGCAGACCTGCAATAGAGGCGACGTTGATCACATGACCACCGCCATTAGGTATCATACAATTGACGGCAGCACGCATACAGTGCCAAACGCCTTTTAAATTCACTGCGATATTGCGATCAAAATCATCATCACTCAGCTCATGCATTGGCGAAGGCTTGTGATCGATACCAGCATTGTTTACCACCACATCTAGGCCGCCAAGCGTTTCTACTGCAAAGTCAAACAACGCACGTACTTCATCACCACTGGTCACGTCTACTTTTTTGAAGACGATACTGTTGCCAGCATCTTGACCTTGTTTAGCAACTGCTTCGCCCATTTCTTCTGCCATATCCCCAATCACGACTTTTGCGCCGCGACTGGCTAGCAATAATGCGCTTGCTGCGCCGATGCCTGAGGCACCGCCAGTGATCAAAATTCGTTTGCCCGTTACATCTGATGCAATTCCGTTTGTATTCAGTGTCATGATCTATCCCTCTACCTTAAGTACTAGTTTGCCGAAGTTTTCACCGTTAAAGAGCATCATCAAAGTATCAGGGAACGTCTCGATACCTTCAACGATATGGTCTTTCACTTTCATATCACCTGACTGAATCCAGCCAGCAATCTCTTTCATGGCGATTGGGTATTCTTTGATATTATCGAACACCACGATGCCTTCCATGCGAGCACGATTGACCAATAGTGATAGATAGTTCGATGGGCCTTTTACTGCTGTGGTGTTGTTATATTGGCTGATAGCCCCGCAAATAACGATACGCGCATGTAGATTAATCTGAGTAAGCACGTCATTTAAGATATCACCGCCTACGTTGTCAAAGTACACATCGACGCCGTCTGGACAGGTTTTCTTTAGTGCTTTTTTCACATCTTCGTTTTTGTAATCAATCGTCGCATCAAACCCAAGCTCATCGACCAAGAACTTGCATTTCTCAGCACCGCCCGCGATACCGACGACGCGGCAGCCTTTAATTTTGGCAATCTGACCGACCAAGCTACCAACCGCCCCAGCAGCGCCAGAGACGACCACGGTCTCACCCGCTTTTGGCTGACCCGTCTTTAGGAGACCGAAATACCCTGTCATCCCCGGCATACCTAGTACACCCAAGTAATAAGACAGCGGCGCTAGGCTCGGATCAACTTTATGCAGACCAGTACCATCGCTGACCGCATATGACTGTACGCCGTCGTGACCTGCGACATAGTCACCTACTGCAAATTTTTCATTTTTACTTTCAATCACTTCACCCACAGTACCGGCGCGCATCACTTCACCAATTTGTACTGGCGCGATATAAGATTTGGCATCGTTCAGCCAACCACGCATCGCCGGATCGATAGAGATGTATTCAACCTTAATCAGTAACTGACCATCGGTAATCGTCGGTATTTCTGTCTCGGTATAATCCCAAGTTTCAGCGCTTGGCTCGCCTACTGGTCTTGCTTTTAGGCGCCATTGTTTATTAATTTTTGTCATGTCTCTTTCCTTAGAGTTGTCCTTAGAACCAGTCCGCTTGCATATCAGTGCAAACTGAGTTGGTGTTGGTTAATAATTCGATGTCGCGTTTAACTAATGGTAGTTCCCAATCGATGAAGTATTTAGCCGCTTGTATCTTGCCTTTATAAAAGTTCTGCTGCTCGACATCTTGCGTCGTATTTAGTAGCTGCTCGGCTTTACTGGCTTGGCGAATCCAAATCCAGCTCAGTACAATTGAGGCAAAAATATTCATTAGTGCTTGAGCATTACCAGTCAATGTCAGCGCTTCTTCTGTCTGCAACACTTTGCCCAAATGCACGAGCACTTCATGCAACTGACCCATATAAGGCATCAGCTTGCCTGCAAGTTGCGCACTCTCAGGCGTAGTGATGCTTTCCAAATCTTGTGTAATTTCACGTTTTAGGATTTGAATGCCTAACCCACCTTTTTGCCATAACTTACGGAATGACAAATCTAGCGCCTGCACACCGTTTGTGCCTTCATGGATAGGATTTAGACGATTGTCACGCCAAAACTGCTCAGCCTGATATTCACGCGTATAGCCTGCGCCGCCCAATACTTGAA
Organism: Psychrobacter sp. UBA3480; assembly: GCF_002377945.1. Classification (GTDB taxonomy): domain Bacteria; phylum Pseudomonadota; class Gammaproteobacteria; order Pseudomonadales; family Moraxellaceae; genus Psychrobacter. The sequence continues at coordinate 349,624 of NZ_DFQV01000033.1, read as the reverse complement.
TACCTAAGTCATTGGCTTTTGGGCCATATTCAGATGGCCATGCTTTTAGCACTGGCGTTAGCAAATCCAACAACTCTGTTAGCTCATTTTTTAGCGTTTCGTCTTCACAAGTATTGATACGGTCAATTAGGTTTGAGCCATATAGACATAATGAGATGCCGCCTTCAGAGTAAGCTTTTTGTGCCAATAGCATGCGCTTTACGTCACCATGCTGAATAATAGCCGTTGCATCATCTTCAGGCTTATTGTTTGGCGCAATGCGACCTTGTGTACGGTCTTTGGCATAATCTAACGAATACTGATAGCCACGATAACCAATCATAGACGCACCAAAACCAACTGCAATACGTGCCTCATTCATCATTTTGAACATATAACGCAGACCAAAGTGCTCTTCGCCGATCAAATAACCATGACAATCACCTTCATCGCCGAAGCTCAATGCTGTAGAAGTCGCACCTCTATAACCAAGCTTATGAATCAGTCCGGTGAGATGTACATCGTTACGCTCGCCAACAGACAAGTCATCGTTCAAGCGATATTTAGGCACGGCAAATAAAGAGATACCTTTAACACCGCCTGGACCACCTGGTACTTTTGCTAATACCAAATGTACAATATTATCAGACAGCTCATGGTCACCTGCTGAGATATAAATTTTGCTGCCTTTGACGCGATACGAGCCATCGTCTTGTTTTACCGCAATGGTTTTGATATCAGCAAGCGACGAACCTGCGTGCGGCTCGGTCAATGCCATGGTGCCGGTGAACTCGCCTGTCAGCATGCGCGGCATAAAGGCGGCTTTGATATCATCGCTAGCAAAATGCGAGATAACGTTGATTGCCGCAGTGGTCAGAAATGGATAGGCAGTCGTTGATGGATTGGCTGCCATAAAGTAGCCTGCCACAGCAGTCATAACCGTCTCAGGCAACTGCATACCGCCGTCTTCAAAACTGTAACGACCGGCGATAAAGCCAGAATCACGGAACGCATCAAAAGCAACTTTTACATCGTTTATCATGCTGACTTTTTTACCATCGAACTGCGGCTCGTTCTTATCTGCAATATGGTTGTGCGGTAAAAATAAATCTGTCGCAATCTTATTTGCCGTCTCTAACACAGCATCAAATGTCTCGCGGCTATGTTCTGAGAACTTTGCGTGCTCAGTGAGTGATTCGGTGCCTAGTACATCATACAATTGGAAAGGTAATTCAAAATCGTTTAGGAGGGTATCTGCGGCCATAGTATTCTCGTTAACTGATTAAATGTGGTTATCAATTGATATTAGTCTAATTTGATACCTGTCCGTATTGTCATTTATGACATAATTATGGTCAAATAAGACATAAACAGAGTATCTAACTGGTTAAAATCAACCAAATAATGGCTATTTTGGCAAGCACAGCAAAGGAAACGAGTGACTTATGCCCTATTTCAAACCTTTTAAAATGATTATTCTTGGCTTCGATGGTGTACTTGGCAGTGTGCTCTCTGGCGCATTGGACTTGTTTTCATTCACAGGGGTCAGCTGGCAGCGCTTTTCAAATGAGTCTGTAGAGCCACGGTTTAATGTGCAAATCGCCAGCTTGGGTGGCGGCGATATTAGGTGCAGCAATCGGTTAATCATGCAAGCCCACTGTGATATCCGAGACGTGACAGAATGTGACTTATTGCTTGTGCCAACCATTGGCGACTCTATTGATAAGGTATTGACGCAAAACAGTGAGCTACTGCCCCACTTAGTACGGCTTGCGAATACCAAGGCCGATATAGCAAGCAATTGTAGCGGAGCATTTTTTTTGGCAAAGGCAGGATTATTAGATCATAAGATAGCCACCACACACTGGGGCTATGCCAATAAGTTTAAGGCAGACTTTCCATTGGTGGACTTACAAGAGAATCAGTTTGTGACTCATTCAAGAAGCGAGTCAACAAACCAGTCAGGCAATATATTTTGTGCAGCTGGCGGCAGCGCCTTTTATGATTTGGGGCTATTATTGATTGAGCGCTACTGCGGACGTGAAATCTCTACACAGGTGGCAAAAACCCAAATTATTGATAGCAAAAGAGGCAGTCAAAATAGCTACACTAATGTGACGTTGCACAAACCGCATTCGGACCATTTGATTAAACAAGTACAAGAATATATCGAAGAAAACTTTCAGCATTCTTTGCAGGTCAGTAGTTTAGCCGCTATGGTAAATATTACCCCGCGCACTTTAAATAGACGTTTCCAGTCCTGCGTGGCGATGCGACCGATTGAATATATTCAGGCTGTTAGAATTGAACAAGCCAAACGCTTACTTGAATTAGGCGATGTATCAATAAAGTCGCTTGCCGATCAAGTAGGTTATGATGATATCTCTTCATTCACGCGTCTATTTAAACGTGCGACAGAGCTAACGCCTAAAGAGTATCAAGATAAGTTTTCACGGTTGGCTATTTAAAAAGGACAGTGCTTAGCGTTTAAGCAGTCTGCCACAAGCCTTTCACTTGGATGGCATCAGCCTTGATGATTGGATAGTTGGTAAATACTAGCTGATACCCACCAACGGTATCGGCGCTAATTTGACAGGCTGCCCCCAGCGGAAAGCTGTATTTTTTACCGATATGACCAAAAGGCATACCACTATATATCGGCAACCCTGTCAGTTCATGTAGTTGGCGAATGACTGTGGCGACATCATAACGTTTGTCATAACTGTCCTCACCTGCACCAGACAATGCCCCGAATACAATCGCTTGCTGACCTTTAAATATGCCTGCGAGATATAAGTCATATAACATGCGCTCAATACGATACGCCTGCTCGCCGACATCTTCTAAGAATACAATACCGCCATCAATACGCGGTAAATACTCACTACCTGCCAGCGCTGACACCACGCTTAGATTACCACCCCAAATCGTACCAGTTATAGTTTTTGGCTCAGCACTGGTCAAAATACTGGGTAAGCTAGAACTGGTTACAGAAGCGTCTGATATATTAATAACCAGATTGGGATTGGTCAGCACTTCAACAAACTGCTGACAGCTGACTTTATCAGGCGCAGTTTTACCAAACTCGCTATAGAGCATTGGCGCGGCAAGCGAGCTCATTGACCCTTTTGCCAATAGCGCGCACTGAATAGCCGTCACATCACTGAATCCTGCGAGTATCGTGCCGCGCTCCTTCATAATGCGTCCTAGCGTCGCCCAATCCACCATAGGCAATATGCGCATGGCACCGTAACCACCGCGCACACCTAGCAGTAGTTTTGGCGCGGCTATTGCCCCAGTGGCAAGGTTTTGAAAATCGCTAGCACGCTGTGAGTCCGTTCCCGCAAAGCGTAAGTACTGACGATTGGTAATAGCAGGATTCTCTACTTTAAACCCAGCACAAGCCACACGATCTAATGCTAACTGATTACGCTCATCACTACCACCGACATTGGAGCTGGCAAAAAGTCGCGTCTCAATCGTAGGCGTGATACAACCTACCTGCGTCAGTGCCTCCTGTGACATTTGTGATGATAAGTGTCCCTCTAACAACGAAGTTGGCAGATCATCTTTAGTCAGTTGCGAGTTATTGCCAGACTCGATAGGACTGGCTGCAAGCGCTTGAGAAATACCTTGGCTCGCTAACACTGCTGTGCCTGCACTCACACCGATTCGACGTAGAAACTGCCGGCGGTTTAGCCCAGATGTTGTTTCAGTTGCACGACTGTTTTTATTATCTGTCCATGCCTGACGCTTAATCCCCATATCTTGCTGCTACCTTATCGCTTTTATTTTTATGACTTGTGTTTTTAGACCTTGTGGCAGCATATTGTAGACGCTTTTCTGACACTAATGGTTGCCTAATCTTTACCGATATTTACTTTTTCGCTACTGAGACACACAATATAGGTCGATTAGATTTGTTACTGTAAATACAAATTCATCGCAAAAAACAAAAGGTAATAATTATGTTTAATAAAAAAACCGATAAAAACAAGTCACTTGACTCTAATCTAGAATATTTGCTAGGCAAAGAAGACAAGCTTAAAGAAAAGTTAGAGGACAGCGGCTATCTTGAGCCGTTTAGTGATGATTTAATGCTATTTATGAGTCTTGTCAAAGACTATTACAAAGGTGACTACCGTAAGATTCCTTTTAAGACAATCTCAGCTGGCGTTATCGGTGCGCTCTATGTGCTAAATCCAATTGACCTCATTCCTGACTCTATTCCGTTTATCGGCCATATCGATGATGCGTTAGTACTTAAATTTTGTTTAAAGCAAGCCAGAAAAGATCTGCAAAAATACAAAGAATGGAAGCAGGAACAATCAGCTACTAAGGATAAGTTAGAATCTAACAATGATACGGATAAGACTGATAACGACAAGACTAGTACTGATGAGAAAGACAGCGACGAGACTGGTACTAATCTGAAGAAAGCCTCGTGAAGATTAATACTTTCAGCTATTAAAAAACTGCACTATCGAAAAAGCCACGATCGCGAATTAATATTTCGGTCGTGGCTTTTGTTATTCACAATTCATTCAATACTGTATTTTAATCAGGCACTTCATAATTAGCTTTTTCTGGGTTAAGACCAAACGAGTAAACGAAGGTCGCAACGAGGCTATTGACAATAATGAAAGGTAAATCAATCGCAGCATGACCAAGTGCATAGCGACCAAGCAGCCAAGAGACGAGCAACATGATAATAAAAAATGCACCCAAATATGCCAAAATTGCAGGGTGTTTTAAATTATAAGGCTGCTCAGGCGTCGGTTGTTTGTCTAATACATACGTCCTTACCGCCCAACCAGCTGCATAAGAGAACCCGCCTAACACCACGTAACTGAAAAAATTCATATCGCTTAACTCTAATGGTATGACTGTTTATAACAAAATACTGTCTATGGAAATGTCATCCACCAACAATAATATTTATAGTCAATACTTATCTAAATACTATTATCAACATTATCGATAACAAGATTGGCATGTGGATTGGCTAAAATATCAGTATTCACCTCATCACACTCCACGCGGTAGATCGTATTCGCACCTCGGTAAATATACGACAAGTACTCACTGTCTAAGAGCGGATCAATATTTGCATAGGCTGGTTTGACGTGCACCAGTACAAGCACTCGATCAGGACGACCAATGACTGCATCAACATTGTCTGGGTCAATAGAGAAGAACTGCGGTATGTCGCTATTGTCTATTATTTCTAACGGCTCTGGAGTATCCCAGACGCGCTTAGCAGTGACGGGTTCTTTCATCTGCATTACCCAAGTGTCGTCTTGCTGGCTGACTTTTATCTGAGCAGGCTCATCTTGACTCACCGTATAACAACCCTCAAAGACAGACAGGTCGGACGCGACTTCGGTATCTGCTTGAGGGCTAGTATCATTACAAGCGCTCAGAAAAATCGCGCTGCTAGTAGTTACACTGAGCATCAAATAGGTCAGTCTCTTATTAAAGAAATTCGAGCGTAAGGACATAATGGGGTTATCCTGCAATCATGCATTAAAAACTTTTATTAAGTGTACTATTATCAAAATGTCACTAGATAGCTGTATAAGAAAAATGCGGTTAGGCATCTTTGTAGCAAAGGCAGCTCTGTCATTAAAAGCCAGTGGCTTTCAGCGAGCTTCGCTATTTTAACAGAAAACTAGGACGTTACTATTATGTTATAAGTTACCGTAAGGGTTTTATGACTTTGTGCGTCACGACTGCCCATATTTATGATAGATTTGCTATACTCACAACGTCATCATCATCGTTCGAATAACGTAAACGAGATGCTCTAGTACTACCCTATGCTTACCACTTATCAGGTCCATATTCTTTTATGTCAGACAACCCTAATTCAATGCCAAACACTCATAAAGACAACGCGATTGATCCATTGGCTGCTAAAACCAATACCACTGTGGCCTATACTGATGGTGCTTGCAAAGGCAATCCTGGCGCTGGCGGCTGGGGCGCACATCTTATATTTAGTGATGGCAGCACGCAAGATTTGTACGGTGGCGACAAAGAAACTACCAATAACCGTATGGAGCTAATGGGCGCGATACAAGCCCTGACTCATGGCCCGAAGGAGCATACTCTTGAGATTTGGACTGACTCCAGTTATGTCCAAAAAGGCATCACTGAATGGATTGAAGGTTGGAAGAAAAAGGGCTGGAAAACTGCCAGTAAAAAGCCAGTCGCTAATCAAGACCTATGGCAACAATTGGATAAACTCTGCCAACAGCGTGATGTTAGCTGGCATTGGGTCAAGGGTCACGCTGGACATGCTGGTAATGAAAAAGCAGACGAGCTGGCAAACTTAGGTGTCACCTCAAACAGCGGCCATTCATCTATAGTCAGTGAAGCAGACACGACTAAAAAAAAAGACCAAATAGTGACTGATATTGATACTAATACTGATACCTTGCAAAAATCGTCTAGCGCTGACTGGCTAAGTTTCGATCCATTGGGTCTAGGTATGATGGACGATGAGTTTGATGAAGATCTCTTAGAACCTGAGCCGCTAAAGGAAGATAGTCAGAGTACAGCTAACACTCTTAAGATGAATGAAAACATTGCTGTAGAATCTAGCAACCATCAAGACAATACATACAACCCGACGAGTACCAAAGCTATGCCAGACATTCAAACGCACCTAGATGATACCGTCGACAATGATATGTTGCCAAGTGTAGAATCTGATGCCCCTAAATTCGATGGGGATACTAGCCGTGCCAACCCATATTTCAAGCCGCTACTACCAAAGCCGATACATCGCCATGAAGCAGATCGTCAGCTTATTATGGATACAGAAACCACAGGGCTTGATGCACTAAAAGGCGATCGTATTATCGAGGTCGGTATTGTGGAGCTAGTCGGACGTAAGTTTACTGGTGAAAAGCTGCACGTTTATATCAATCCGCAGCGCGGTATGGATGATGAAGTCATTCGTATTCATGGTATCTCTGAAGCATTTTTGACCGACAAGCCGACCTTTGATCAAGTGGCTCAGTCTTTGTATGACTTTATGGACGGCGCTGAAATTATCGCTCATAACGCTACTTTTGATATGAACTTCTTAAATATGGAGTTTGCAAAAGTTGGTCTGAATGATTTTGCTAATCGAGTGCAAGTAACCGATTCACTGGCGATGGCCAAGCAGCAATACCCTGGGCAAAAAAACACGCTAGATGCCCTCGTGCGTCGCCTAGATGTTGGTAAGCAGGACCGTACTTTTCACGGGGCATTACTTGACTCAGAGATTTTAGCTGAAGTTTATTTGGCGATGACTGGTGGACAGGTCACGCTTGCCATCGAAGAGGATACAGATACCGATGGCGGACAAACTGCTCATGCAAGTTTCGCCAATTTAGCGAATTTATTGCTGCCATCAACGGCGGATGAAACTGCTGACCAAAGCTGGTATACCGCTTTGGCAGAAGATTATCCTGCACTAAAAGCTAGCATGTAATTGTCGTTCGAATTTTTATTGAACCGACATTTGTATAATTTAGTCTTGATTATTATGATAGAAAGCGTTAAAACATCACTAACCAATATTTTCTAAATCAAATTTACACTATTGCTATCCTCATCAGTACATTATGGAAAAATACTTATGGACCAGTCTGCGCAAATGAAGTTAACCGCCCCAACACTTAGTGTTACTGATTTTAACCTACCATCACTTCATTTATTGCATGATGAGGTTATAGCAACGCTTAAAGATACCGAGATTCATTTGAGTGAGTTCAACGATGATAGTAGTCAGGCACCTTTGCTGTCAGACTCTATCGAAGTATTAAAGCAGCTGTCTTGTATTTTTAAACTGATTTCTTTGGTCGGTGCAGAATCATTGAATGATGCTATTGTTGGTGCTCTACAGAGACTTTATGACAATGGTGATAACAACGATACTGATTTGATCATGGATCTATCAGAAGCCATCATGACCTTAGATCGTTATGTCGAGTTTGTACTATTGACTGAATCAGTAGAGCCTACTCTACTCATACCTGTCATTAACAAGCTTAATGCGCATAGTCAAAAATCTCCTATTACAGCAGACTATTTTTCTGCATTTGGTAGCAGTAGTGTCATCATCGCCAATCCTGAACAAAACTTTGAATCTCTAAGCACACTTAATCTAGACACAGAGCTGCTGACCAACGCGTATCGTAGTGGCCTTGGCATTGCACTACTCAATCAAGATGGCAACATTAACTCCGCGGATCAGCAAAAGCTGGATGCTATGAGTGCAGCTTGTGCATTAATCGCGTCAAATACTGATAGCTTATTCTGGCAAGCGGCGACTGCTGCCGTGACTGATATCGCAGCAGTATTACCATTAAACCTAAGTCAAAAACACACACTTATCTATTTAGAGCAGCAATTTCAAAGCTATTTACCAGTAATGGATACTCGCTTTGCAGATTTAGTGAGCTTTGCCTGTCAACGTGATAACGAGCAAGCGCAGCAATTACGTGAACAGTATGCAAGCAATCATTTAGAAGGTGCGCAGCTAGAACAAATGAAGCGCTTTTTGTTCGGTCCTAACCGCGAACTTACCGATACGTTAAACACAATTATTCAACATCAAATCAATAACATTAAAGAACACGTAGACAGTTATGCACGTGGCGATTCAATTAATCCTATTGACATGCAGACAGCGCAGATTATTAAAGAGTTGACTGAACTGAGTTCGGCATTGCGTTTATTAGGTCTGTCCAACGCAGCCAATAGTCTTAGCGAAGCAGCAGAAGCTGTGAGCCATTGGCAAGCGCCTTCTCCTGAAGATTTCGATCATTTGCTACTAGCGTTAATGCACGCAGAGAACGTCACCATTGCTATGGCAGAGATGCATACACCAGGGGCAATCTATCTGCCACTGAATAACCCGCATATCTCATTGCATCAGCTTAATACGGCCAATGATACCTTGATACAAGAAAGCCGAACTGCTATTGCTAGTGCCGAGCAAGCCATCAATGATTATTTGGCGGAGCCTGTGCGCGACATGCTCAATATCCAAAATATTCCTGGGATGATGCGTCAAGTAGCAGGCGCAGTACGTTTCTTACAGTTGGCCACACCTGCCAGCATGCTGAGTCAGCTAGCCAACTACATTGAAAAGCGTATCGAAGGCGGACGACGTATCGAAGACAGTACATTAGCCTGCATCGCTGATGTTATCATGGCGGTCGATCATCACTTAGATGGTTTTGAGAATAATCGCCCTGTTAGCAAGCAAGCACTTGATGTGGGGCAGCAAAGCTTAAGCCACCTACTTGCTGCTTAACTTTTCTCATTGTTATGTCATGATCATCACCTCTTAACCATGGCATCTCATTTACGTATAGATAGTTCAAGATAATGTATGTACAAGTCAGGCATGTGAAAGCACTACAGTCATTAAGTGAACTAGCCTGGTCATTCGGCTGAACCAGCCTGACAATATATATGGATATCTGGGTATCCGGTTACATAGAATTATTGATATTTTACTCTAAGACAGTCTGTGTCTACGTCGATGCGGACTTACTTTATAATGTTTGGAATTTTATATGGCCCATGCTTTTGTATTAAGTGATGACAGTATCTTATGCCGTCAGATGCCAGATGGTTGGTGGCCTTTGCAAGTTCAGCTATCGCCCGATAGTAATGACTTAAGCGAGCAAGCTTATCAGGTTGGTCACGTAACGCTACACGAGAGCCTAGCACCAAATCATTGGTTAGCAGACGATAGCACTGGCAACCATGCAGATGATACGGTTAATGCCAATATGGCTCATAGCTTTACCGCTCAAGCCACGAGCGCCATGACTTATGACTATGCAGTTGCTCATAACGTGACGCTACCAATTATTGCTGAAAGTAGTGGTAACACTTTTGTTCCTTATCGAAAACTGATGACTCATTTGCCAGTCGCTTTGTCAGATCAGATTAGCCAAGCGATACAGCTATTAAGTTGGCAAGCAGATACGCAGTTTTGTAGTCGCTGTGCTAGTCCTACTGTACATGCCGACCAAGGCGAACGTGCCATGGTTTGTCCAGTATGTCGATTGCGCCAATATCCTCGCGTACAACCGTGCGTCATTACCGCTATTACTCGGCCAAATCCAGTGACGGATGAAATGCAAATCTTATTGGCTCACCATCATCGTCATGGACAGCAAAACCTACCGCCAATGTATGGTTTGATCGCAGGGTTTGTAGAAGTTGGAGAGAGTCTGGAGCATGCCGTAGTACGTGAAGTCGCAGAAGAGGTCAATATCAGCGTATCAGATATCCGCTACGTGAGTAGTCAGCCATGGCCATTTCCCTCTAATTTAATGCTTGGCTTTCGTGCATCGTATGCCAGTGGCGATATTATCTTGCAAGAAGATGAATTAGCACATGCTGATTTCTTCGATCTCTCAAACCTACCCAGAATTCCACCAAAGGGTAGTATCGCTCGTGATTTGATTGATCAAGTGGCTAAAGAACAAAATATAGATTTATAATCAGTCCTTATCTATAAACACCACATTACGCTATAGTATTGTATTTTCAATCTCATCTCTTTAAAATCGCTGCTCCTGTGATAAGCTTTTTACTTTAAACTTTATTTTTTAATAAGTAACACGCTAACCTGAGCAGTAAAACGCTGACAGAGCAGATGCTCTTATAGATACTGTTTTACAAAGACCGCTTTCTCAACCTTTTATCTCTATTTATACTAATACCTATTCTTACGACTGGTATTAAGGTCCTTAATTAAATGCAAAGTAGCACCAATATACGCTTAATCAATCTACCTATCTTATTCGATGCATTACACATTGATACCTTGCCCGCTGACATACAGGAAAAAATTGCACGTGTGGATGCTTGTTTGCCACAGACGCAATGCGGGCTATGTGAGCATCCAGATGGTTGCCTGCCATATGCCGCTGCGATTGTATTAGATGGCGAGCCGTATAATAAATGTGTGCCCGGTGGTCAGCCAGTCACCAATGCGATTGCTCAGACTCTCAATCTAGATACTCCTAACACTACGCTTATGGCAGTGCCTTCACAATGGCCAATAGATGCCACCTCTGAACGTCCGACCGAGGTTCGTGCGGTTATCCGTGAAGATGACTGTATTGGCTGCACCAAATGCATTCCTGCTTGCCCAGTCGATGCTATCGTTGGTACTGGCAAACATATGCATACAATTTTTACAGATTTGTGCACAGGCTGTGAGCTATGTATCGCGCCCTGCCCTGTTGATTGCATTGACTTAGTTACCATTGAGCGGGAAATATCTGAGCCTGAGCGAATAGCAGAGCAAGAGGATTTAAGACAACGCTACCACACTCATTTGAAACGTGTGACAGAACAGCTTGCTGATACGAGCAATAGTAGACCTGTCGTTAGTATGGTAGAGGCTAAGCTCAATAATGCAGCAAGCCAGTCTCTAAACATCAGTGAATCGCAAGCGAAAAACACCATTGCGGCTGCCAAGCTCCGTACCAAAATCAAAAAACTAGAAAAGCAGCTGAGTGTGCGTGCAAACGATAAGAAACAAGCAGAGCTCGAATCTTTACAAGCCGAGCTTGAGTCATTGCAAGTAGCGCTATAACGGTAATAGCTGATTACGCAGTTAGTTCGTTAATAAATTGATACTTTAATCATCAACATGAATGCTAGCGCTAGCATATAATTTGGCACAATCATTCATCAAAATAATAGTCAAAATGCCATGAGTAAAACGGTCAAACATAAAACAGCTGACACGCCGCCCTCTAGACGAATGCCCAATCGTGACGTGCGTCCATTCTTTGAAAAACTGGCAGCGACTATTGATGAACCTGTCACTGAACTCAATTATGACAGTAATTTTGAATTACTTATCGCGGTAATTCTGTCCGCACAAGCGACTGATGTCAGTGTCAATATTGCTACCAAGCAATTGTACCCTGTGGCCAATACACCTGAAGCCATACTGGCACTAGGCGAAGACGGTCTAAAATCCTATATCAAAAACATTGGTTTATATAATGCCAAAGCAAAAAACGTCATCAAAACCTGCCATGATTTGATTGAGAAATTTGATAGCACTGTTCCTGATAACCGCAAAGACTTAGAATCACTGGCAGGTGTCGGCCGGAAAACTGCTAACGTTGTGCTAAATACGGCCTTTGGCCAGCCGACCATGGCCGTTGACACGCATATCTTCCGTGTGGGCAATCGTACTGGGCTTGCCACTGGCAAAACCGTACTAATCGTCGAAAAAAAGCTGGTCGAGCGTATCCCAGAAGACTTCATCGTAGACGCCCATCATTATCTTATCTTACACGGCCGCTATACTTGCCAGGCACGTACACCCAAATGCGGCGCCTGTCCTGTCTATGAAGAATGCATGTTTAAAGATAAAGCTGCATTTTTAGAGTTGTAACGTATTGTTCATTTTAAGCAGATGCTGCTGCTAGCTAATTGCTCAGCTAGATAAACTGCTATCCAGTAACCACCTTTGATTGCAGTGAACTGCTTGTTGAGCATTTCTTATAGTAGAGCAAGTGTTGCTCACTAGAGTTTTATAACGTTTCAAGGTAGAATAACCCTATTTTGCGTTAAGAGATTTTGGCCATTACCCTGCTTCTGATAAGGCAATCTGCACATTAGCGTTGTCTATTAGGGCAAGTACTAACCCAATTCGTTACCGCCAAGACCATATTAGAGCGAGGCAGTATCATTTTATATATTGATTGAATGATAGTCAGCTCACCTTTTGGTCATATTTATTAGCAAAGATTTTAGTCAAAACCGATTTTAAATTGAGAAATACCGATTATCTGCCGCGTAAATGCGTGGTCAAAATTAATTAGAGCAGCACCCAGATATGCTGCTTTTCCTACCCTTATTGATTCAATTAAGCGATCCCATTATGCGTGAATACAACTTATTTACCTCAGAATCTGTGAGCGAAGGCCATCCTGACAAAATGGCTGACCAAATCTCAGATGCTATCCTTGACGCTATCTTACGTGAAGATCTGCACGCACGTGTGGCATGCGAAACCTTAGTAAAAACAGGCGCAGTCATACTTGCAGGTGAAATCACTACAACGGCAAATATCGATTTAGAGCGTCTGGTTCGTGACACTGTAAATGGCATTGGCTATCATCATTCAGATTTAGGCTTTGATGGCGAGACTTGTGCAGTCATCAACATGCTAGGCAAGCAATCTCCTGAAATCGCCCAAGGCGTCGATCGTAGCGACCCTGAAGAGCAAGGTGCAGGCGACCAAGGTTTAATGTTTGGTTATGCCAGTAATGAAACCGAAGTCCTGATGCCAGCGCCTATCGAGTATGCTCATCGTTTGATGGAGCGTCAGTCGGAGCTGCGCCGTGCAGGCGAGTTGCCATGGTTGCGTCCAGATGCCAAAGCGCAGGTGACCTTGAAGTATGACGGCAATCGTCCTGTCGCCATCGATGCTGTTGTATTATCAACACAGCATGATCCAAGCATCTCGCAGTCAGACCTACAAGAAGCGGTGATGGAATCTATCATCAAGCAAGTGCTACCAGCTGACTTATTGCACGCTGGCACACGCTATCATATCAACCCAACTGGTAAGTTCGTGATTGGCGGTCCTGTCGGTGATGCTGGTTTGACTGGTCGTAAAATTATTGTTGATACTTACGGCGGGATGGCACGTCATGGTGGCGGTGCGTTCAGTGGTAAAGATCCTTCAAAAGTCGATCGCAGTGCTGCTTACGCGGTACGTTATGTTGCCAAAAACATCGTAGCAGCAGGTCTTGCTGAGCGCTGTGAAGTACAAGTCAGCTACGCGATTGGTGTCGCTGAGCCTACCTCTATCTCTGTTAATACCTTTGGTACTAGCAAAATCAGCAACGATGAAATCATCCGCTTGATTCGTACGCACTTTGACCTACGTCCTTACGGCATTACCCGTATGTTGAACTTACTACAGCCAATGTATCAGCAGACTGCTACCTTTGGACACTTTGGTCGTCCAGGCTCAGAGACTGCCTTTACGTGGGAAAAAACAGACAAAGCTGATATCTTAAAAGCAGACGCTGGTTTATAAGAGTCACTACTTTAAAACGTTTACCAACCATTTTTATATACTAAAAACTACTGACACTTATTATTAGGAGTTGCTTATGTCTCAAGACAATATTCAAGACCAAAACGCTGATGCTAACATCGAAATCACCCCTGAAATGCAGGCATTCTATCAACGTGCTGACGCTATCATCGGTATCGCCAACAGCCAGCTAGGTCCTGAAGCACATTCAGGTCAAGTAGGTGCTTCTTTATTGTATGCTGCAGCACGCTATAGCGCATCAGTTGCCTCTATCGGCTTCGTCAAAGGCGATGATTTCGCCAAAGAAAAAGACGATATCGTCGAGTTTTATGTCAAACAGTATCGCCAAATGCTGAGCGACAATTTGACTGATTATGCTCAAAACTTTGACAAGTACGTGCAGCTAAACCAAGATGACAAACCAGCTGAATAAGCGAATTTCGTCAGTCTAGATGTCTTTGATTTAGATATACTGTCATAAAATCAGTATTTGATGGCAGAAAACAAAACCCCAAACTCAATTGAGCTTGGGGTTTTTTGTATGGTGTTTAAGTAGATAGCTACTGACAAATGAGCTACCATAAATGACTAAGTATTTATAATTAGTAAGCAAATCAATCATCGATAACAGGACGCTATCGAATATTATGAATAAGGACATTTCTTATGAAACAAACTATATCTACTCGTCGATTTTCCACAATTAATCAATCTTCGTTCAAACCATCATTACTGATACTGACTTTAGCCTTAGTTTTAACTGGCTGTAGCTCTATGTCTGATATCGGTACGTCTGGTCACATACCTACCCCATCCAGTCCTGATCTCAGTCAACAATTTGAAGGTAATCTTACTCAATGCCCACCCGCTAACCCTGCCAATAATATCTGTACGGCACAATATGAACCCGTCTGTGTAAAAACGAAAGTTGGATCAATTGTTAGCTACCGAAAGGCTAGCAATGCTTGCTCAGCCTGTAATATTCCTGAAGCCATTGGTTATACAAAAGGCGAATGCAATTAATCTATAAAGCGGTTATATCGAAAGCTGCTGTATTGGAAGACTTTCTATTAAAAATATTGAACATCCATAAAAATACCCAGCTTATGACAAGCTGGGTATTTTTGTATCTAAGAAATAAACTCTAAAGCTTAAGCATCTTTCTCAAGTGCTGGTGGGCCTTTTAGCAACTCTTCATCACGGAACTCATTGGCCGAGTTATGCTCTGCTGACTCTTCTGTGGTGAACCATTGCTGATTACGATACAGTATCAAACGATCTCGACTGAGACCACGCAATAGAGAATACATCATCACGACGATCACAATAGCAAAAGGAAATCCTGAGACAATCGATGCCGCTTGTAGTGCACTCAAACCACCTGCTGCCAATAATACAGCGGCAATAACACCTTCAGAACCTGCCCAAAATAAGCGCTGTATCTTTGGCGGATTGGTATCACCACCTGATGTCAGCATATCGATAACAAAACTGGCTGAATCCGATGAGGTAACAAACCATAGGACAATCATCACCACGATGAGCAAGTTGACCGCACCCGTTAATGGATAAGACTCCATCAATTTAAAGATAGCACTACCTGTATCGGCTTTGACCGCCTCGATCAGACCTGGACTAACTATGTTAGGGTCTGCTGCTGCCACCAACTCCATATTTACCGCAGAACCACCAAAAGCAGTAAACCACAGGAACAATATCGTGATAGGAATTAATAATACGCCTAATATAAACTCACGGATGGTACGGCCACGAGAGATACGTGCAACGAATACCCCAACGAATGGTGACCAGCTAATCCACCATGCCCAATAGAAAATCGTCCAAGAGGCTTGCCAGTTTTCTTCGCCTCTATAAGACTCTGTCCACAAACCTAATGGCACGATTTGATGCAAATAATTACCGATGTTTTCTACGAAGCTATTAAAAATAAACTGCGTAGGCCCAAAGATAATCACAAAACTTAGCAATATCACAGTGAACAATATATTGGTATCACTTAGACGCTTGATGCCTTTATCCAATCCCATAAACAGAGATAACCCTGCTAGCATGGTGATAAGGCCAATCAAAATAATCTGCACCGTAATATTATTGGGTATACCAAATAACGTCTCAAGGCCTGAGTTAATCTGCAATACGCCAAGACCTAACGTGGTCACTACCCCAAACATCGTACCAAATACGGCGAGCGTATCTACCGTATGTCCCCAACCGCCGTAGATTTTTTTACCCAATATTGGGTAAAGTGTCGAACGGATAGCCAGTGGCAAACCTACTCGATAATGAAAATATGCGAGCGATAGCGCAACCATGCCATATAGCGCCCATACATGTAGACCATAATGTAGGAATGAGATATTCATCGCTTGCTTGGCAGCGGCGACTGTCTCCGCCTCGCCTAATGGTGGTGCCATGAAGTGATACAACGGCTCAGCGGTGCCCCAATAAAGCAGCCCAATACCGATACCTGCTGAAAACAACATGCCGATCCAAGAAACCATATTGTACTCTGGTCTCTCATTCTGATGACCGAGTCTGATATCGCCATAGCGGCTAAATATCATATATATACTCATGACCAATGTTAAATTGACCACGACAATAAAGAACCAACCGAAGCGTAAAGAGACAAATGCTTTTGCTTGGTTAAATACTACTTCTGCTTGTTCATTGAATAAAGCGCCAAAAATAATGAACGCCAGTATCAAGATTGCTGAAGTCAAAAATACAGGTTTACTTACCCGCGGAAAAGGGCCTAATCGGCCAACTTTTACATGATCCATAGGTATATCCCCAAAAAAGTGCGTAACCATACCAAGGTATGAACGAATTATCAAATATAACACCTTGTAAATACTGCCGAATGTATAGAAATAGTAGTAACATTTCGGTAATAATTTTCAACGATCCGAATCCATCCTGAATAAATTTAAGTATCTTCTCCCAATAAAGAAGCCCCAACTTAAAAATAAATTGGGGCTTCTATTAAAAGCTTAAATAGTTTTTTTTACTTTTAATCACCTTTTACAATCTTAGGTGGTCCTTTGAGTAGATGCTCATCAGCAAATTCATCTGCCGAGTTGTGATCTGCTGACTCTTCAGTAATATAGTGCTGCTGCGCTCTATATAGTATCAATCGATCGCGACTCAAACCACGCAGTAGCGCATACATCATGGCAAATATAACCAAAGCAAATGGCAGTCCTGCTACGATAGCGGCTGCTTGTAACGCACTCAATCCACCAGCAGCCAACAAAACAGCAGCAATGACGCCTTCAGTGCTTGCCCAAAATAAACGTTGAATCTTTGGCGGATTGGTATCACCACCTGCGGTCAGCATATCGATAACAAAACTTGCTGAATCTGATGAGGTCACAAACCACAATACAATCATAATTACAATCATAAATGTGATGGGTTGCGCCAATGGATAGTACTCAACCAATTTAAAAATGGCACTACCAAAATCTGTTTGTACCGCCTCGACCAGTCCAGGACTAACCAACGCCGGATCAATAGCAGCGAGCAGCTCCATATGAATAGCAACGCCGCCGAAAGTTGAAAACCAAAAGAACAATATAGTCATGGGGATAAGTAATACCCCAAGTACAAACTCTCTAACCGTACGACCACGGCTGATACGAGCAATAAACACGCCGACAAATGGTGCCCAACTTACCCACCATGCCCAATAAAATATCGTCCATGCTGACTGCCAGTTTGCCTCACCTTCATAAGACTCTCCCCACAGACCTAATGGCACAACCACTGAAAGATAGTTGCCAATATTTTCTAGGAAGCTATCAAAAATGAAAAGCGTCGGCCCTAAGACGACCATAAAACCAAGTAGAATAGCCGTTAGACCAATGTTCACATCGCTTAGACGCTTGATACCCTTATCCAAGCCCATCATGACAGAACATGCGGCTAAAGCAGTAACAAAAGCAATCAGAGCGATTTGGATTGTAAGGTTATTAGGAATACCAAATAATTTCTCAAGTCCTGAGTTAATTTGCATCACTCCAAGACCGAGTGACGTCACCACACCAAACATCGTACCGAATACGGCTAAGATATCAACGGCATGACCCCACGATCCATATATCTTTTTACCCAATATGGGATAAAGGGTTGAGCGAATCGATAGTGGTAAGCCACGGCGAAAATGGAAATAGGCTAAAGATAGCGCTACAATCGCGTACAATGCCCAAGCATGTAAGCCCCAATGTAAGAAGGTAATATTCATCGCCTGCTTGGCGGCTTCTATCGTTTCCTTTTCACCAAGTGGTGGTGCCATAAAGTGATATAAGGGCTCTGCTGTACCCCAGTAGACAAGTCCAATACCGATACCAGCAGAGAACAGCATACCGATCCACGAAAATAGACTGTACTGTGGTGTCTCAGTTTGAGCACCAAGGCGAATATCGCCATAACGGCTCATAGACAAATAAACACAAAGTCCTAAGGCCACATTAACGAGAATAATGAAAAACCAACCAAATTTATCGGTAATAAAGCCTTGTAAAAAACTGAACAACGTACCGGCAGATTCAGTAAAAAAAACACCAAGAACAATAAATGTAATAATAAGTAATGCTGAAGTTAAAAAAACAGGTTTACTTACCCGCGGGAAAGGGCCTAACCTGCCAACTTTTACATGATCCATAGGTATATCCCTAAAAAAGAGCGTAACCATACCAAGGTATGAACGAATCACTAAATATAACACCATGTAAATACTGCCGAATGTATAGAAATCGTAGTAACATTGCAGCAATAATATTTCGACAAACTGAATTTGTTCGGAATAAATTTAAATATCTTTACCCAATAAAGAAGCCCCAATTTAAAAGTAAATTGGGGCTTCTTCTATCAAAAGATTAAGTAGCTGTATTAATGCTATCTACTTCTTAGTCACCTTTAACAATCTTAGGCGGCCCTTTTAGCAGATGCTCATCGACGAACTCATTCGCTGAGTTATGGTCTGCTGATTCATCCGTAATAAAGCCTTGCTGCGCTCTGTATAGAATCAGACGATCACGACTCAAACCACGCAGTAGCGCATACATCATCACAAAGACCACTAAGGCAAATGGTAGTCCTGCTACGATCGCTGCCGCCTGTAGAGCAGACAGTCCACCAGCCGCTAGTAAGATAGCAGCGATAACGCCTTCTGTCGTTGCCCAAAATAAGCGCTGGATTTTCGGTGGGTTGGTATCGCCACCAGCAGTCAACATATCGATGACAAAGCTAGCAGAATCTGACGAGGTCACAAACCATAGCATAATCATAACGACAATCAGTAGCGTAATTGGTTTTGCCAATGGATAGTATTCAACCAGTTTAAAGATGGCACTACCAGAATCCGCTTGTACTGCTTCTACCAATCCTGGGCTAACACCTGACACAGCAGAAGCAAGCTCCATATGAACAGCAACGCCGCCAAAGGTGGTAAACCAGAAGAACAAAATCAGCATTGGAATCAGTAGTACACCAAGCGTAAATTCGCGGATAGTACGGCCACGAGAGATACGGGCAATAAAGATACCAACGAATGGTGCCCAACTAACCCACCATGCCCAATAAAATATCGTCCAGCTACTTTGCCAATCTGTACCGCTATAAGACTCACCCCATGTACCTAGAGGTACAATCACAGTCAGATAGTTGCCGATGTTTTCGATAAAGCTATCAAAGATAAATAGCGTTGGTCCTAAGATGACCATAAACGCTAATAAGACGATAGTGAAACCAATATTGATATCACTTAAGCGCTTAATACCTTTATCCAAACCCATCAAGACTGAAGCTGCCGCTAGCGCTGTGATGAAAGCGATCAAGCCAAACTGTACGGTAAGACTGTTAGGCGTACCAAACAGCTTTTCGAGTCCAGAGTTGATCTGCATAACTCCAAGTCCGAGCGAGGTAACCACACCAAACATCGTACCAAACACAGCCAAGATATCGACCGTGTGTCCCCAACGACCATAGATCTTTTTACCAAGTAAGGGATACAAAGTAGATCGAATCGATAATGGCAGGCCGCGACGGAAATGGAAGTACGCTAAAGACAGCGCTACAATCGTATAAATCGCCCAAGCATGTAGACCCCAATGCATAAATGAGATATTCATTGCTTGCTTGGCGGCTTCTACTGTCTCGGCATCGCCCATTGGTGGTGCCATAAAGTGATACAGCGGCTCTGCTGTACCCCAATAAACCAGACCAATACCAATACCTGCAGAGAATAGCATGCCAATCCAAGAGAACAGATTATACTGCGGTCGCTCTGTTTGGTTACCTAGTCGAATGTCACCATAGCGACTCATTGCCAAATAAATACAAAGCGCGAGCGCGGTATTAACTAGAATAATGAATAGCCAACCAAACTTATCGGTAATAAAATTTTGTAAAAAACTAAAAACAGCCCCTGCTGTTTCGGTGAAAAACGCACCGAAAATAATAAAGCCAACAATCAGCAGTGACGATGTAATAAACACAGGTTTACTTACCCGCGGAAAAGGTCCTAATCTGCCTACTTTTACTTCTTCCATGTGCAAGTCTCAAATTTCAAGGAACGTTACCTTAACAAAATAGGTCTTAACTATCAATCTATTACAAAATAAAACTTGATAAAACTATTAATTTACTCTAAAAGAATTTGATAGTTTTATTAAAATAATTAAATATACAGGTAGGTAAATACGTCGTTAATTCGATGCTATCTAGATGTTATTTGGGCAATAATCTGAGTAATTGTGCATCATTACCGTCTTCAAGTGTCCACACTTGCCCGTCTACTGCTAGCACACTGCGTACACGCTCTCCCATGTCATAGCGATAACGCTCAGCCGCGGTATTGTCGTCGTTTATGCCCACTACGATAAGCGCTTTAGATGACAAGCCACTTATAAGCGCATTGCCCTGCCAGCTAGGAAAGTCATTATGAGTACCAGCCGCATAGATGCTCATAGCAGATGGTGATATGACAGGTGTCCAAGTAATTTTGGGTGCCGCAAACTCTGGCTTTGTGTCATGGTCAGGAATGTCTAAACCTGAATAATTGCGGCCATTGGATACCACTGGCCAGCCATAATTGTTACCCTTCTCAATAATATTAAATTCATCCCCGCCCTTTGGTCCCATTTCGTGCGCCCAAAGCTGTCCACTATCATCAAATGCCATACCAAGCACATTGCGATGTCCGATGGTCCAAAACTGTTTGGCCAACTCATTGTCAGTAAACGGATTGTCTGTCGGAGCGTTACCATCAGGACTTAACCGTATTATCTTACCCAAATTGCCATTCATGTCTTGTGCTGGGTCTTTGTCTTGACGCTCGCCTGAGCTGATATATAGATGGCGGCCATCGGGCGAAAACAGCAAACGATGACTATAATGTCCCTGCCCTGTGACTTTCGGAGACTGTTGCCAGATAGGCGTGATATCTTGCAACGTAGGTGTGGCTGTCTCTAATCCTGAGAGTGTCGCCTTGATCACTTTGGCACCAAATTTATTGCTATCACTTCCTGTTCCTGCTTCTGCGTAGCTAAGATAGACGGTATTGGACGTCGCGAAATCTGGAGCCACGATGATGTCTCCCAAGCCGCCTTGACCACCGTAAGCGACTGTAGGAATGCCTTCGACTTTAGTCTTATTACCCGTCGCGGTATCTACGATAAATAGCTCACCTGTTTTTTGTGTTACTAGTAATTTTGGTGCTTTGCTATCTGCAATGGGTAACGCTGTCATAGCCCAAGGCTCATCAAAGGTAGCGATTGCTTTGGTGGTAAAGTCAGGCTTGCTAGTCTTTGTTTGTGTAGTGCTTTTTGTGGCGGTTTGAGCATCGTTATCTGAAATGGAAACTTCTTGAGATTCTGTTGCGGTACTTTTATTATTACTAGTACTTACTGCTGAAGGATTGGAGCACGCAGCAGTGCTAAACAACAACGCTGCAACAATTAGCGGCGAAGTTAAAGGCATATTTATACGTTCAATATGGGTTGTCATCGTTCTGTTTCTCCATTCAGTTGATACTTATACTATTAGTCATTGATTTAGTTATAGCATAGTCCTGAGACTTAAGAGATATCGAAATGGTAAAAAAACAGTAACGTAAATCGCGCCTTATAAATAAAAACCCCTTACCTACAATTGTAGATAAGGGGTTGAATTACGCGTACAGTTGGGTCATAAAGACGTCAAGGATAAACTGATTAGCTCATTCTAAGCTTATCAAAAGTTAGCTTGTCATCGGCACCCACATCGACTTTGATAATATCACCAGCGACAAAATCACCTGCTAATAGTTTCAATGACAATGGGTTTTCGATCTCTTGTTGAATGGCACGCTTCAAAGGACGAGCACCATAAACAGGGTCATAACCCACGGCAACCAATTTATTCATCGCATCTGCTGACAGCTCAATATCCATCTCACGCTCTTGGATACGCTGACGTAATCGATCCAATTGAATATCCGCAATACCTGCCATCTGCGACATACCAAGCGGATGGAAAACTACGATTTCGTCAATACGGTTGACGAACTCTGGACGGAAATGCTGCCCAACAGAATCCATTACTTCCGCTTTGATATCCTCGTAGCTCTCGCCAACCATTTCTTGTATCTTGTGCGAACCCAAGTTACTGGTCATGATGATCACGGTGTTTTTGAAATCTACTACACGACCTTGCGAATCGGTTAAGCGACCATCATCCAATACTTGCAGCAAGATGTTAAACACATCAGGATGCGCCTTTTCTACTTCATCGAACAATATGACGCTATATGGCTTACGGCGTACGGCTTCAGTCAACGTACCGCCTTCTTCATAACCGACATAACCTGGAGGCGCGCCCACCAAACGACTGACACTGTGTTTTTCCATATATTCACTCATGTCGATACGTACGATCGCATCTTCAGAGTCAAACAAAAAGTTTGCTAGTGATTTGGTCAGCTCGGTTTTACCAACACCCGTAGGTCCCAGAAATAAGAACGAACCAGAAGGACGGTTGGGGTCAGATAAGCCTGCACGGCTACGACGTACCGCATTGGCCACCGATTCGACCGCTTCGTTTTGACCGATAACACGCTCATGGAGCTTTTCTTCCATTGCTATCATCTTGTCACGCTCGCCTTGCATCATTTTGCTGACTGGAATACCAGTCGCGGCCGCAACCACTTCGGCGATTTCGTTGTCTGTCACCTTATTACGTAGCAATTTGACACCGCTACCTTCACCTGTCTGCTCTTTTTGCTCTGCCAAGTCAGACTCATGAATACGTCGTTCTAACTGCGGAATGGTTTCGTATTGCAGCTTACTCATGGTCTCATAATCGCCTTCGCGGCTAGCCTTGTCATACGCAATACGGGCTTTATCTAGCTCGTCTTTTAGCTGTTGACTGCCTTTGACCAGTGCTTTCTCTGCCTGCCAAACCTCGTTGAGATCAGCATACTCTTTTTCCAATTCCGCTATTTGCGCATCGAGCACTTTACGCTCGGCTTGCGCGCCAGCATCTTCTTCATTTTTGAGCACTTCACGCTGCATTTTTAATTGAATCAAACGGCTATCAAGCTTATCTAATGATTCAGGTTTACTGTCCATCTCCATGCGCAGACGACTGGCCGCTTCATCAATTAAATCAATCGCCTTATCTGGTAGCTTACGATCGGTGATATAGCGGTGACTCATGCGCGCAGCAGCGATAATGGCACTGTCTTGAATATCGACGCCGTGATGCAGCTCGTAACGCTCCTTTAGACCACGTAATATCGCAATGGTATCTTCGACCGTTGGCTCATCGACCAGCACTTTTTGGAAACGACGCTCAAGCGCGGCGTCTTTTTCGATGTACTTACGGTATTCATCCAGCGTTGTCGCCCCGACACAGTGTAGCTCACCACGTGCCAATGCAGGTTTTAGCATATTGCCAGCATCCATCGCGCCTTCAGATTTACCCGCACCAACCATCGTGTGCAGCTCATCGATAAACAAGATGACATTACCTTCTTGCTTAGCCAAATCACTCAATACGCTTTTGAGACGCTCTTCGAACTCACCGCGGAATTTTGCCCCTGCAATGAGCGCACCTAAATCTAACGACAGCACTTCTTTACGGCGCAGACCTTCTGGTACATCACCATTGATGATTTTCTGTGCTAAGCCTTCAACGATAGCTGTTTTACCAACGCCCGGCTCACCGATAAGTACAGGATTATTTTTGGTACGGCGTGACAGCACCTGAATAGTACGGCGAATCTCTTCGTCACGGCCAATGACTGGATCTAGCTTGCCAAGCTCTGCTTGTTCAGTTAGATTAATCGTATATTTATTAAGTGCATCACGCTGATCTTCGGCGTTTTGGTTATTCACCGTATCATCACCGCGCAATTGCTCAATCACCGCTTTTAGTTTGCTTGCCGTTACGCCAGCACTTTCAAATATCTTTTTGGTTTCGCCCTGCTCAGCGAGTGCCAACATCACCCATTCTGTTGCGATAAAATCATCGCCTTCTTTTTGCGCCTGACGATCAGCCAAGTTCAAGATTTTTACCGAGTTTGGGTTAAGGTTGACGTCACCTGTCGGCTCCGAAATCGTTGCTTGATTATCCAATGCTTTGGCCACGCCATTTTTTAGCGCTGGGATAGAAGCACCTGCTTGTTGGCAGATAGATAAATTAGATTCATCTTGTAGCAACACGGCAAGCAAATGCACAGGATCAATACCTGTATGATCGCGACCTAACGCTAGACTTTGTGCTTCTTGAATAGCGGACTGCAATTTTTGAGTAAACTTCTCAAATCTCATGTCTATATCCTTTTATAATTGGTATTCTCAGTAGCACCTCTAAGGATTATCTTATTCCAGTGCCCACTGTTATCTGTCACTTATATAAGGTATATATACACCTATTTCAAGACGATTACCAAATAAAACCTTACTTAAAGCAATGATATTTATTATTAATAATATTTAAATGATTTATTAATATTAGTTAAAAGTAGTTAAAAGGTAAGAAACGCTATTCTATCAATGCAAATAAAAGATAAATCTCCATTAAATACGTTAATGAATAATGCATCTACTTAATATAAATTAGATAACAATCCGACTATTCTACTCCACGATTTCGATAGGAGTACCAAGTGTCACTGCATCCATAATTTCATCCATCTCATCATTGGCAACAGCGATACAGCCATCTGTTCAATCACGTCGTTGATTAAACAATGCCAAATACCCAAAGCCATTCATTTGCCCATGAATCATAATATCGCCACCTGGATTGACCCCTAATGACTTTGCTCGTGTCTTGTCCTCATCATTGGGATAGCTAATATGAATAGAGCGATGCGCAATAGAGTTCTCATTTTTATAATCTAAGGTATAAATCCCAACGGGCGTACGCTGGTCGCCCTCTTGTTGCTTGTGACCTGATGGACTTTCCCCTAGCGCAATACGATACGACCTAATAACTTTACCATCGCTCATCAGTTTTAAGATTCGATCTGATTTGTCGACGAAGACTCGGTCAATGACTGTAGAAGGAGGAATGGGATTCTTGGGTTTTGAGGTGCTTTTGACATAAGCAATAGCGCTGGTGCTGACAATGGCAGCTAGACTAAGACCAATGATAATGGGCAACCAAGGCGTACGCTGCTCTTTTGATGAGTAATATTTTTTATAAAAAAATGGCATAGACTCTGACTCCCATAATTAATTTTTTGTCATTAATCATATGTATCAAAGCACTATGCCAGATTCTGTAGATACGTTTTGTGCAAAAGTGATGAATCACTCAATAGACTGCTACACCATACGAATTGCACCATCTAAGCGAATAACTTCACCATTTAGGTAAGCATTATCGATGATATGAGTCACCAATTTGGCAAACTCATTGGGAGCGCCTAAACGTCTAGGATATGGCACACCTGCTTCTAGCTGCTCACGTGCCTTTTCAGGAATACTGTCCATCATCGGCGTAGCAAAGACACCTGGTGCGATGGTCATAACGCGTATACCATGACGTGCCAGCTCGCGAGCAAGTGGCAAGGTTAGACCAACCACACCTGCTTTAGACGATGAATAGCTGGCTTGACCTACTTGTCCGTCAAAGGCTGCTATAGAGGCTGTATTAATAATAATACCTTGATCTGCATTCTTTTCTACATAGCCGCCTGCATTGCTATCATTAGCTATACGCTTGGCAATGCTAGCAGCGACCAAACGGGCGACATTAAATGAACCGACCAGATTAATATTGACCCCGCGGCTAAATGACTCAAGGTCTGCCGGATTATTATCACGATCTAGCAGTTTTTGTACCACTACAACACCCGCACAATTGATAGAACCTTGTAAGCCGCCGAAAGCTGACTCAGCCATCTCAACGGCTGCTTGCACTTCATCGCCGTTGGTGATGTCACAGCGCACAAAGCGCGCACTATTACCCAGCTCAGCGACTAGTGCTTGCCCTGCTGATTCGTTTAGATCAGCGATAACGACGTTACCACCTTGATCTACAATCGCCCGAGTCACTGATTCACCTAATCCTGATGCCCCGCCTGTGACCAAAAAGCTGTTTTCTTTAACTTGCATGATTATTCCTTTAAATTTTTGCTTCTTATTAGATGTTTTTCTATTAAATTTATAGACGCTTTACCAAGTTATTTATGCAGCAGACAGACTACGCAGCAAAAAGCGTTGTATCTTACCACTTGGCGTTTTCGGCAGTTCTGTCACAAACTCGACCTCACGTGGATAGGCATGAGTGGATAGACGTTTACGTACTAGCTCTTGGATTTCTTTGGCGATTTGCTCACTGCCTTCGATGCCATCTTTTAGCACCACATAAGACTTGATGGTATGACCGCGCACTTCATCTGGCACGCCTACCGCCGCAGACTCTGCCACTGCTTCATGCTCTAATACGGTGTTTTCGACATCAGTGGGGCCTACGCGGTAACCTGCGGTAATAATAATGTCATCATCACGTCCTGAGAACCAGTAGCTGCCGTCACTATGACGCTCGACCACGTCGCCTGTCAGATAGTAATCATCTACAAAGGCTTGTTTTTCATTCCAGCTATAACCACGGAAATAGAACGCAGGTGACTGACTGACGACAACTGCCAGTTGCCCTTGCTCACCATCGGGCAGTACATTCATATCATCATCTAATACGACTAGCGTATGACCTGGGAGCGCCATACCCATCGAACCAACAGGACAATCATGTGCCAGTGCATGATGTGCACAGCAAGTCATGCCAGTCTCTGTTTGCCCATATTGGTCTTTGACTTGGCACGCCAGATAGGTTTCAACCCAGTTGACCACTTCGGTATTCAGCGTCTCTCCTGCCGAGTTGGCACAGCGTAAAGACAGCTTAGCATTAGTATCGTTATGAGCGCCTTCATTAACACTATCAAACACGCCACTAGATTTCATCATTCGAAATGCAGTTGGTGAAGAGGCTAAATTGGTAATCTTATGACGTACCATAAAGTCACGGGTATTGGTCGCGTCGAATCCTGCTTCATTAAAATAAGTGGTGATGCCCAGTAGCAAAGGCCCTGTGATGGCATAGTACAAGCCATATGCCCAGCCAGGATCGGCCATGTTCCAATACTGATCATCTTCGCGTAGATCGATGGCATAACGCATATATAGGTAAAAAGCAGGTAATGCAGCCAATGGAACGCTGACCCCTTTTGATTTACCAACCGTACCAGAGGTAAACATTTGCAAAAATGGTGCATCCGTATCGAGCAATACTGGTTCCATCGTTTGCGATTGGGCTGCCATAGACTGGCCATAGTGATCGTCACCCCATGTCTGGGCATCTTCCATACTGCCGACCAATACCATTTTGGTTTGCTCAGCCAAATCTTCAAACTTGCTGCGATTTTCTAAGTTAGTAAAAACGACTTTGGTGTCGGCTTTATCCATCCGATACTTGATTGAATCATAGCCAAAAGCAGTAAATAGCGGCTGATATACGGCTCCGATACGCCATGTTGCCAATACAACAGTAAGTAGCTCAGGCGTGCGCGGTAGCATGGTCGCTACCTTATCTCCCGCTTTTACCCCATACGACTGTAGCAAGTTAGCGATTTGAGCACTCGCTTTATCAAGCTCACCAAAACTCATGCGTGTTATGTTGCCTGCCGTGTCTTCGTGTACTAGCGCAGCATTGTCAGCGCGACCATCGCGTACATGGCGACCACAGCAAGCCATATAAGCATTTAGTCGATCGTTCACCTGCTCGCCAAAGATTTCTGACAGCAATGTATTCATATTAAAATTATTATAGTAATCGGTATAGTTTTTTGGTGTGACGGTAGTATCTGTATCAATATTCGTCGGAGTTTGAGAGGCGGTGTTCATAAGCTAATCCTTTAGCAATAGCAAGTAACTGGTAAAATGGTATTTATGATTGCAAAACGGTCACATCCTATAGACCGTTTCATAGGTTCGTATTTATCATGCCCTATTAGTAACGCATTTTTACGTTTATTTCAATACATAACGTATCATTTTTATTTTATAGAAATAAAGATAATCCATAACTAATTATCATTAATTCGCTATAAGTCCACGAAGACACCTACAATCAATAGCCAAAATACTGCCAAATATTTTCAATTTCCTATTAAAGAATTAACACCTCAATATTATTATTTAAAACCTCACACTTAAACATCAGCTCTTAAAAACCCTAACAATGCTTTTTCTTCATAGCTTTGGTATTTTTTGGTTCGTCCACGGCGGGATTGTTTGTAAGCCTCAAAGAATTGCCCTGCCAAAAAGCGCTCAATGACAATGGGATGAATATAAGAGGCACGGCATACGGTCGGCGTGTTGCCTAGTTCTGCTGCCACACTTTTTACCATATCAGTGACTAATTGCTGTCGCTCAGCGCTTTCTGGTGCACTGGCAAGTATGCTAGCACCTGCAGACGTTTGTAGCTCATCATATAGGTAGCTTGCCGCGAGTACACTGGCCATCCATGTGCGAAAATCCTTTGCGCTGTACAGCTTGCTTTCACAGTCCATGCCACACGTATGCATCCGTAAGTAATCATTGATATCGCTACTGTCGACGACTTGCTTATGTCCGTTGTCATCTAGATATTTGAATATCTGATAACCTGGTAGTTCAGAGCAGGCCTGCACGATGTCAATCAATCGCTCATCTTGCAGCTCAATATGGTGTTCTTTTGCGCTTTTTCCGACGAAATCAAACGCCAGTCCATTGTCGGTTTCACTGACATGCTTACTGCGTAGCGTACTCAGACCATAGCTTTTGTTTTGCTTGGCGTAGCGGCTGTTACCGATACGAATCAAAGTGGTCTCTAGCAATTTAACAACGGCAGCGAGTACGTTGGTACGTGATAACGACTCTGCTTCCAAATCTATCTCCACCTGCGCGCGTAGATTGGGCAATGCCTCTGCAAATCCTATCATCGCATCAAACTTTGCTTGGTCACGGATATTGTTCCATGACGGATGATACAAGTACTGTTTGCGTGATTTTTCGTCTCGCCCTGTTGATTGCAGATGGCCTCTTTCATCTTGACATATCCAGACCTCTGACCACATAGGCGGTATCACCAATGCATCAAAACGCTGACGCAATGCTTTGTCTTTGACCGTGTTGCCCGTTGCATCACGATAAGTAAAGCCGCGACCCCAACGTCTACGCTCGTAGCCCGGTTCATCGTCACTCACATAACGCAAATTAGCACGGCGTGCGAGATGCTCGTAATCATGACGCACGTCTTTGGTCATTGTTTGCTGGCTTGCCTTTACTGTTGCCTTTGTCATAAACCTGTATACCTTTAATAATTCATGGCTTTAGCATAATTAATGACGGTAGTTTTTGCTGTTTATTTGGCACAGACAAAGTGTAATGCTGTGTAAAACATGGTTTTCAGGATAGTAGCTTAAAATTTATTTGAAATATGACACAAAAAAAACGCCAAGCATAAAATACTTGGCATTTTTCGTTTTGATACTGCTATAACTTAGAAGTCGTTATTTACCATATACACATAGATAAGCGGTTTCGACGTCTACTTTTACTTGGAACTTTTGATTGGCTTCAACCGTGAATTGCTCGCCAGCGTTAAACGTTTGCCACTCATCACTCTCTGGCAGCTTAACCGTCAATGCACCGCTCACCACGCTCATGGTTTCGAATTCACTGGTGCCAAACTCATATTCACCAATTTCCATGACGCCGACAGTCGCAGGCTTGGTCGCCGTTTGAAAAGCAATAGAAGTCACTTTATCATCAAAATAATTATTAACGCTTGGCATAATTTTCCTTAATTAAATATTGGTTACTATTTTAAAACGGCTGCTTATTTAAAACGGCCTTTTACAGTCCTGCTTTTAGACTCGCTTCGATAAACTGATCGAGGTCACCATCTAGCACCGCTCCGGTGTTAAAGGTTTCAACACCCGTACGCAAGTCCTTGATACGTGAGTCATCGAGCACGTACGAGCGAATTTGACTGCCCCAACCGACGTCAGACTTGCCATCTTCGACTGCTTGCTGTGATTCCATACGTTTTTGCATTTCAAGCTCATACAGCTTAGCACGCAGCATTTTCATCGCGGTGGCTTTGTTACCATGTTGACTACGCTCATTCTGACAGGTCACTACCACGCCCGACGGCTCATGGGTAATACGTACCGCAGAATCTGTCGTGTTTACGTGCTGACCACCCGCCCCAGATGAGCGATAGGTATCGATACGCAAATCCGCAGGATTGATATCAATCTCGACGTTGTCGTCAATCTCAGGCGAGACAAACACCGCAGCAAACGACGTATGACGACCATTATTACTATCAAATGGTGATTTACGTACTAGACGATGGACACCAATTTCGGTACGCAACCAACCAAAGGCATAATCACCTTTAATCTCAATGGTTGCCGACTTGATACCAGCCACGCTACCTGAGGACACTTCAATCACATCTACTTTGAAGCCATGAGCTTCTGCCCAGCGTGTATACATGCGCAGCAGCATCTCAGCCCAATCTTGCGCTTCAGTACCGCCACTGCCTGACTGAATATCCAAGTAGCAGTTGTTTGGATCCATCTCACCGCTAAACATTCGGCGGAATTCTAAATCAGCGACACGTTTCTCGGCGCTATCTAGCTCGCTCTGCACATCAGCTAGCAAGGACTCATCTTCTGCTTCGACTGCCAACTCTAGCATAGCAGACGCGTCCTCTAGTGTGGTTTCAAGAGAAACCACCACATCGATGACACCGTCAAGGTGACTTTTTTCTTTATTAATTTTGGTCGCGCGCTCTGGATCGTTCCATAGCTCAGGGTTTTCTAACTCTAAATTGACTTCTTCTAAGCGTTCTTGCTTACCATCGAAGTCAAAGATACCTCCGCAAGTCCTGCCCACGCTCTGATAAATCTTTAATCTGTTCTTGATACGGATTGATTTCCATAAATATTCCTGTTTTTCTAATAAAATAAATAACGCATGTGGCGCTATTTTAAATGAGATTGATACTAAATGGTTCGCTAATTATCGCTGATGCCAATGTTGCTACTATTACTATCTTAAATAATCTAGATCGACCAATCTTCTACTGCCCATCGATGGGCCAAAGCATGTGCATGTAACGCATCATCAGGTGATACGCAAACGGCCACATCAGCCCATTCGAGTAACGGAATATCATTTTTGGAATCTGAATACGCATACGTTTTTTCAAACGTGATACCAGAGGCTTGCTGTTTATTTAGCCATTTATCCAAATGGTATATTTTGCCCGCTTGAAAGTTTGGTCTGTCAGTTAGCTTACCTGTATAGCGATTATCTTTGATCTCTAATGGCGTTGCCAATACATTGGCTTCTTCTACACCAAAACGCTTGGCAATGGCCGACACTACAAAATCATTGGTCGCAGAAATAATCACTACATCGTGCCCTTGCTCAATGTGCTGACACAATGCTTCCATTGCTTTTGGGCGAATATGTGGCTCGATTTCGCTTTTGATATAGTCTTCTCTTAGCTCATCCAGTCTATCAAGCGGCAGACTGTTTAAAAACTGCGCGACAAACTCATTGTACTCTGTCGCGTCTAGCGTGCCTTCAATATAGTCATTATAAAATTTCTGATTGGCAGTACGGTACTGCGCCTCATCGACAAGGTCATGCTTTACGATATACTCACCCCAGAGATAATCGCTATCGACATCAAGTAATGTATGATCTAAATCAAATAGTGCCAGTTGTTTTTGTTTTGTTTGTGCTTGATTTGCCTGCATGGTGAGACCTTATCGTTGGTTGCGAAAAAATATGAATTATTTAATAAAATTGGGTACATTATGCATTAAGGCTGAGCGTATTAATTGAACAGTCTATCAATGAAATAAGTATGCGCCCTATCGTCTATCTATTTAAACTTAGCTCGTTTACTTACCCTTAGTCAGGCATTGCTATTTCTGTTAAGCCTGTTTTAAATTTCTGGCAACGCTCAGCATAATGTAGCGCTGACATTTTTAGCATCGCGGCTTGCTCATCTGTTAGCGTCTTGACCACTTTTGCAGGCGCGCCCATCACTAGCGAGTTATCAGGAATAACCTGACCTTCAGTAATCAAGGCTTTCGCCCCTATCAGGCAGTTTTTACCGATTTTGACATTGTTAAGTACCACAGCGCCAATGCCAATCAAGCTATTATCACCGACTTCACAGCCATGTAGCATAGCCAGATGACCGATAGTCACGTAATTACCAATAGTGACTTTGATACCTGCATCAGTATGAATCACACTGTTTTCTTGGACATTGCTATAGTCACCGATATGAATACGATCATTGTCACCGCGTATCACTGCACCGAACCAAATATTGGCTTGATGGCCTAAATATACATCGCCCATCACTTGCGCTGAATCTGCTACCCAACCGTTGAACGGCACAGCAAACTCTGGGGTTTTGTCTAAATACTGATAAATCATAACGACTCCTTGTCATCTTCATTATTGTCATAACAAACGATCATAAAAATTGGGTCTAGCGCTTCGCTGTCCATTGTGGCAAAGCCAACTGCGAAAATCCAGCGCTATTAATACACGCTAGATGTTGATTTTGATAAAAGAGAAAGGAGTCAGTTTCTGCTTAGGCTATTTTATAAAGTCAATATCTTTATAAAGACCGGATTATTAGCCATGAAATGACTATTAATCCAGTAAATCGGCTAGCTATAACCGTCTATTTTGTATATAATACGCAAAATCTGTGCCTAAGCGAGCGGACATGATGCAAGTTACCTATTCACTATCTAGTGGGTTTTGTAGTTTTCATCAATAATGTCTTCTCGCTTTTTTGTGGAAAATTTTTGTGTGTCGCCCTTTTTTACTTTTATATGACAACAGTCAAATGCCGTAAATAAAAGGATACGGAGCAATTTTAGACCAACAAAACATGATGGCACTCACCAATAACAGCGGAGGCAATCCTTGAATTCATCGGCAGAAATACAAGCAATTTTGGCACTAGCAGACGGTACAATCTTTCGAGGTGTCAGTATCGGCAGCCTAGGTCATCGTATTGGTGAAGTGGTATTTAACACAGCCATGACAGGGTATCAAGAAATCCTAACCGATCCAAGTTATGCCCGCCAGCTAGTGACTTTGACTTACCCTCATATCGGTAATACAGGCACCAACGCTG
This sequence comes from Psychrobacter sp. UBA3480, assembly GCF_002377945.1. Taxonomy (GTDB): domain Bacteria; phylum Pseudomonadota; class Gammaproteobacteria; order Pseudomonadales; family Moraxellaceae; genus Psychrobacter. The sequence goes on along the minus strand of NZ_DFQV01000033.1, from coordinate 315,807 downwards.
AGGACACAGAATCTGGCAATGGCCATAAAGTATGGGCAGACGGTCTTATCATCCGTGATGCCACCATGGTAACCTCTAACTTCCGTAACTCAGAGTCACTTAGCGACTATTTACAGCGTAATGAGACAGTGGCTATCGCTGAAATTGATACCCGTCAGCTAACACGTCTATTACGTGATAAAGGTGCACAGAACGGCTGTATCATGACTGCCTCAAACGGCGAGACGATCAGTAGCGACGATGAGCAAAAAGCGATTGAGTTAGCGAAAGGCTTTGCAGGTCTAAAAGGCATGGACTTGGCAAAAGAATGCTGTACTAAAGAGAACTTCGAGTGGACAGCGGGTACCTGGGATTTATCAGACACCCTACTCAACCGCGATATCCCTGGTAGTCATGATAGCGGTACTGGCGGCTTCTTTAAGCAACTCGGCACTCACATCGATTCTAAACACAACGTAGTCGCTTATGACTTCGGTAGCAAAACCAACATCCTACGCATGCTCGTCGACCGCGGTTGTCACGTAACGGTTGTACCAGCACAGACCCCTATCGCTGATGTGCTAGCAATGAACCCAGATGGCATCTTCTTATCAAACGGCCCTGGTGATCCTGCAGCTTGTGATTACGCTATCGATGCGGTACGCCACATCATTGAGCAAACTGACGTGCCAACGTTTGGCATCTGCTTAGGCCATCAGCTGATTGGTCTGGCTAGCGGTGCAAATACCATCAAGATGAAAACAGGCCATCATGGTGCCAACCATCCAGTACAAGACTTGGCGACTGGCACGGTTATGATTACCAGTCAGAACCATGGTTTTGCGGTTGATGAAGACACGCTACCTGACAACGTTAAATCTACTCATCGCTCACTATTTGATGGTACCAACCAAGGTATCGAGCTGACCGATAAGCCTGTATTTAGCTTCCAAGGTCACCCAGAAGCCAGCCCTGGTCCACATGACTGCGCGCCATTGTTTGATAAGTTTGCGGATATGATGGAACAGTCTAAAACTGCCCAAGCGTAAACGGTTGATTATAACTACATAATAAGTAAACGCTTGAATCGTCCATAGCGGTTCAAGCGGCATTAAATAAAGCACTGCAAGCATAAGACGCCATGAGCGTTATCAAAAATAAAGATTACTCAAATTATCACCCAAACGAAGGTAGCTCTAACTATGCCAAAACGTACCGACATAAAAAGCATTCTTATCATTGGCGCAGGCCCTATCGTCATCGGCCAAGCATGTGAGTTTGACTATTCAGGCGCACAGGCGTGTAAAGCACTAAAAGAAGAAGGCTACCGCGTCATCTTGGTCAACTCAAACCCTGCGACCATCATGACTGACCCTGTCATGGCTGACGCGACCTATATCGAGCCGATTACTTGGCAAACCGTTGAGCAAATCATTGCCAAAGAACGTCCAGATGCAATCTTGCCAACGATGGGCGGACAGACAGCACTAAACTGTGCGCTAGAGCTAGACAAGCACGGTGTATTGACCAAGTATAACTGCGAGTTGATTGGTGCAACCAAAGACTCAATCGAAATGGCAGAAGATCGCAACTTGTTTGATAAAGCCATGAAGCGTATTGGCCTTGAGTGCCCTCGCGCTGAAACGGCTGAAACCATGGAAGAAGCCTTTGCTACTCAAGAAAAAATGGGCTATCCGTGTATCATTCGTCCATCATTCACCATGGGTGGCTCAGGCGGTGGTATCGCTTATAACCGTGATGAGTTCATTGAAATCTGCGAGCGCGGATTTGACTTGTCTCCAAACCATCAACTGCTTATCGATGAGTCATTGATTGGTTGGAAAGAATACGAGATGGAAGTGGTTCGTGACAAAAACGACAACTGCATCATTATCTGTGCCATCGAAAACTTTGACCCAATGGGCGTGCACACGGGCGACTCAATCACCGTCGCACCAGCACAGACCTTGACCGACAAAGAATACCAAATCATGCGTAATGCGTCATTAGCAGTACTACGTGAGATCGGTGTAGAAACGGGCGGTTCAAACGTACAGTTCGGTATCAACCCTGATACTGGTCGCATGGTCGTCATTGAGATGAACCCACGCGTCTCGCGCTCGTCTGCCCTAGCCTCAAAAGCCACTGGTTTCCCGATTGCCAAAATCGCAGCGAAACTGGCCATTGGTTATACGTTAGATGAATTGCAAAACGACATCACTGGTGGCAAAACGCCAGCCAGCTTTGAGCCTGCGCTTGATTATGTCGTGACTAAGATACCTCGTTTTAACTTCGAAAAATTCCCACAAGCAGACAACATCCTATCGACTCAGATGAAATCGGTCGGTGAAGTGATGGCAATTGGTCGTAACTTCCAAGAGTCGATGCAAAAAGCATTGCGCGGTATGGAAACAGGTGCGGATGGTTTTGATGAGCAAATTGACTTATCAAAAGTAAGCGTTGAAAAGGCGCGTAGCGAGATTATCAATCGCCTAACCATTCCAACACCTGAGCGTATCTACTACGTTGCTGATGCCTTCCGCGTCGGTATGAGTGTCGATGAAGTGTTTAACTTTACCAAGATTGACCCATGGTTCTTGGTACAGATCGAAGACATCGTTAAAACAGAAGCCACCGTAAAATCACTTGGTTTTGGCGGCTTAAACGAGAAAAATCTACGCAGCTTTAAACGCAAAGGTTTATCAGATTTGCGTTTGGCCAAATTACTTGGTATCTCACAAAAGCAACTACGCAAAAAGCGTTGGGATTTGAACGTCTATCCAGTCTATAAGCGTGTCGATACCTGTGCCGCAGAGTTTGCTACTAGCACGGCCTATATGTACTCGACGTACGATAGCGAATGTGAAGCAAACCCAACAGACAAAAAGAAAATCATGGTTATCGGCGGTGGCCCTAACCGTATCGGCCAAGGTATTGAGTTTGACTACTGCTGTGTACATGCAGCGCTTGCCATGCGTGAAGACGGCTACGAGACCATCATGGTCAACTGTAACCCTGAAACGGTTTCAACCGATTATGACACTTCTGACCGTTTATACTTTGAGCCAATCACATTAGAAGACGTGCTAGAGATTGTTCGTATCGAAAACCCTGATGGCGTGATTGTACAGTTCGGTGGTCAAACACCATTGAAACTTGCTCGTGCACTAGAATCAGCAGGCGTTAAAATCATCGGTACTAGCCCAGATGCAATCGACCGTGCCGAAGATCGTGAGCGCTTCCAGCATATGATTCAGCAGCTAAACCTAGTACAGCCATCAAACGCACTAGCAACCAGCTTGGAAGATGGCTTGGTTAAAGCAAAAGACGTAGGCTATCCATTGGTTGTACGTCCATCTTATGTATTAGGTGGCCGCGCGATGGAAATCGTCTACAATGAAGACGAGCTAAGACATTACCTACGTACTGCGGTACAAGCATCGAACGAAGCGCCTGTCCTACTCGATCGCTTCTTAGATGACGCTATCGAAGTCGACGTTGATTGTGTATGCGATGGTACTGATGTTGTCATCGGCGGTATCATGCAGCATATCGAACAGGCGGGTGTCCACTCAGGTGACTCAGCATGTTCGCTACCGCCATACTCACTGTCTAAAGAGCTATGTGACGTGATGCGCGCACAAACGGTCGCTATGGCAAAAGAGCTAGGCGTTATCGGTCTAATGAACGTACAGTTCGCGGTAAAAGGCGAAACCGTATATATCCTAGAAGTGAACCCACGTGCTGCACGTACAGTACCGTTCGTCTCTAAGTGTATCGGTACTTCGTTAGCACAGGTTGCTGCTCGCTGTATGGCTGGTACTTCGCTTAAAGATCAAGGCTTTACCACTGAGATTGTCCCAGCATTCTATGCGGTCAAAGAAGCGGTATTCCCATTTGCTAAGTTCCCAGGTGTTGACCCAATCTTGAGTCCTGAGATGAAATCAACGGGCGAAGTTATGGGCGTGGGCAAAACCTTTGGCGAAGCATTCTACAAGGCCATTATCGGTAGTAATGAGCGTCTGCCAGGTCTACCAACTGAAGGCGAGACAAAAACCGTCTTTATCTCAGTTCGTGACAGTGATAAAGCCCAAATCGCTCCGATTGCTCGTCAGCTTGCAGACTTTGGCTTTAAGATTGTCTCGACCACTGGCACGCAAAAAGTACTGAGCGACGCTGGTATCGAAAGTCAACAAATCAACAAGGTCACTGAAGGTCGTCCGCATATCGTTGATGCCTTGAAAAACGGCAAAATCGACCTTATCATCAATACTACTGAAGGTAAGCAAGCTCAAGAGGATTCGTTCTCTATTCGCCGTAGTGCACTACAAGGCAAAGTATTCTACGTCACCACGTTAGGTGCCGCTGATGCCGTCTGCAAATCTTACGCGATTGACTTACCGTTTGATGTCTATAAGTTACAAGATTTGCATGAGCAAGCAAAGTCTATTGACGTGGCTGAATAATTTCAGTAGATTAAGCATAACCGTTAGGCTTGCCTAAAAGCTCACTCAAGTATCGTTGTTTGCTTTAAATATAGCCAACCATGCTTGAGGAACGATACCTTTACCGTGATAGACCTAAAAAGCATAGTGGCTAAATTGCGACTATGCTTTTTATTACGTAAGCTTAAGTGCGCCTATGCTTGAATTGAGGTGAGATACACTCATAAATGATAGCCAACTTATTCATTACATCGTCTTAATTATCACTCTTTTATATTTTATATCCATTGCAACAACACTGACACCATCTCATTATGAGGTGGTGTGGTGTTATTGGTTTAAGGAAAAAACATGCAACGTTACCCAATGACTCCGCAAGGACACGCGGCTCTAGAAGCCGAATTAAAACAGCTAAAAAGTGTCGACCGTCCACGCATCACAGCATCGATTGCTGAAGCACGCGAACACGGCGATTTGAAAGAAAATGCTGAATACCATGCTGCCCGTGAGCAACAAGGTTTTTGTGAAGCACGTATTCGTGACATCGAAGCTAAACTTGGTGGCGCTCAAGTCATCGATCCTTCGACACTGCCAAAAGAAGGCCGTATCGTGTTTGGTGTCAGCGTCGTGATTGAAAACATGGACACCGAAGAAGAAAAACAGTACAAAATCGTTGGCGATGATGAAGCTGACTTTAAAGCTGGCAAAATCTCAGTCAACTCACCAATCGCTCGTGGTTTGATTGGTAAGTTCGAAGGTGACGAAGTGCGCATCGAAACGCCAAAGGGCGTGGTTGAATATGAAGTCATGAAAGTTATATATGACTAATAGCTACACTGCGTTCTAATCTATAAATTTGATGTTCTCAAAGTTAGACAGTTCGAGAAATGACTTTTAGATAGTAGTTTTTATAGCAGCGCTTACGACTGGCTACTTTGCTATTCAATTCCATAGATGAAAGCTGTACTACACATAAATAGCATTTATACCATTTCGGTTACATAATGCTGCTTTTATCCATGATTTGTTTTGGCGCATAATTATTTGAGTTTGAGTGCACAATAGCTTCAATATTCAGTTTATTCAATAAGAAATAGTTAAGATTGAATAACCTTCTATGCAAGTTAACACTGCTGCGCTTTTACTAAAAATAATGATGGTCTGATCGCAAACATAGGCTAACATCAGCACTACTACCCTCGTTATTTGGCATATTTTTTGGTGTCATATAGCGGGGGTTTTGTTTATCTAAGCATTATCTATTGTTGTATTACTTACTATTATTTTTGAGGAGTCTTTTATGATTACGAACAATGGTTTTCAAACACCAACTGCTAAAACAACTATGACAAAAAATGCAGCTATGTCTGCATTACTAGCAGGTATCGTGTTAGCCGCATCATCCGCCAATGCTGCCCCTGAGATTGCTATTAGCTCATCTGCGAGCGGTAGCACCACTGTTGTCGAGCAATACTCTGATGGCAAAACTGCTACGATTACGGCGACGCCAAACGGTATCACCATGCAAGACGGCATGCCGTACGCGGTGACTCAGGTGACCACTGTGCCACGCTACGTCGTGCGTCAGTCTCCTGTTGTCCAAGGTACGACGACCGTTACTAGCGTACCAGTGACTAACTCTATTACCAATAAAGTCACTAAAGTAGATGTGATTACCACGCCTGCCAGCAGCGTGACGCAAGTACTACCTGTCGCAACCAATGTCACCCCGCCAGTGATTATGCAGCAGCCAATGACCAATCAAGTAACGACCACGACGACAACTTTGGACACATTGCAACTGACCCCTACCTTTAGTACGCCTGGCGTGGTCAATGCCAACACCAAAGTCATGAAAATTCTAAAAAATGCTGATGGACGTGAAGTTGCCGTTCCTGCCAATCATATTGCCCCAGGCGATGTGATCGAGTATCACACCACTTATACCAACACCACAGCACAGCCGGTTAATGATATCAACGCCATGATTTCATTACCAAGTGGCGTCCAGTTAGTCTCGTTGAATAGTCCTCTGCCGACGCTTGCTACCACTGGCGGAGACAGCTATCAAACCATTCAGCAGGTTGGCAATACGGTGGTTGTCCAAGAAAACTACTCTGGTCTGAAATGGAACTTAGTGAACTTTGATGCCAATGCGGCCAAAACCGTCATCATACGTGCCAAGGTTCAATAAACATTAAACTGTCGTATATTATTATTTAACGGTTATCGTTATATGTAAAAGGTCTTGCTGACTAGCTATCTAGTCAGCAAGACCTTTTTTGTGTCGGCGGCTTGGTTTTGGGTGTGGTAAAGCACTGCTTTAAGCTTAGGATATAAATGCTTGATGCAGTGGCAGAAATAGCTGAGCTTTTAGAGAAGATTATTTTTCTTTATACAGAATAGGCCGATTAATTAGATTATTAAGTTTTGTCATAAAAAAGATAAAACCAAAACCAAAGATTGACGTAGTGAGCACTCTTATCATGTTTTGATCGAACATTAGGTTTTTGGTATCTTCGTAAGTTATTTGCAGATCTTCCTCTGATTCTCTAATGTCTAAGCTGACTAATTGCGGTAAATTATTCGATACGCCTAAAAAATTGGGCTGATAGTACCAACCAACTCTTGCGTACTTGCCAAGCCTAGGTTCAAGGTATGTAGGACCCATACATGACCCAGTATTAATAAAGCCAAATACATTATAGCTACAGCCGTAAAGCGTTATTTGTTTAGGATTTTCGATAGATTGCAAGGCTATACTAAATCCCGTATCAGTGATAATGCCTTCACTGTATTGTAGCTCCAACTCCTGCGGAAAACCTCTACCCTGCCATTCCAAAAAATTGAGTGCAATGAAAAAAGATATAAACGAGACATTTAGAAACGTATCGAACTTTTGAGACGCTGATTTTTCTTTAAATTTTTTGAGCATAAAATCCCTCTAAAAGAGCCTTTCTTGGAATGTTTGAAAAAATCTATATTTACCCTTAAAAAGTGAATATATTAAGCCACAGAGTTTAGCCTTTAAATAAACCTCAAACTACTGTTTACTATATCAGACACGAATCATACGACACTATTTGTCGTGTTGTTTTTGGGATTCTCCTATAAATACAATGACTTAGCGATAATTTTGGTAAAATAGTCCTTCATTAATTAATTGGTAAAACGCGACTTATGGCAAACATCAATTATGAAAGATTACAGGGCAAACTCAATATCTTGGCCGATGCTGCCAAGTATGATGTCTCCTGCTCATCCTCCGCTGGTACTCGCAAAAACCAAGGCGGCGGACTAGGTGATGCCTCTGCAACAGGTATCTGTCACAGCTATACCGAAGATGGTCGCTGCGTCAGCCTGTTAAAGATTCTTTTGACCAATCACTGCATTTACGACTGTGCTTATTGCACCTCGCGCAAGAGCAATGACACGCCGCGCGCCGCGTTCAGTGTCGAAGAAGTCGTCGACTTAACCATGCAGTTTTATCGCCGTAACTATATCGAAGGGTTATTTCTTAGCTCTGGTATCTTTAAAAGTGGCGACTATACGATGGAACGACTGGTCGAAGTTGCCAAACTCTTGCGTACGCGTGAGCGCTTTAATGGTTACATTCATCTAAAGACCATTCCAGGTGCGTCAAAAGAGTTGCTGCTAGAAGCAGGATTATATGCGGATCGTTTGAGCGTCAATATCGAGATTCCAACCAAATCAGGGTTGGCTTTGCTTGCGCCAGAAAAATCTCACGATCAATTAAAAGCACCAATGGAGACGGTAAAAGAAGAAATCATCACCATTCGTGAGAGCCGTAAGACTCATAAAAAAGCGCCTAAGTTCACGCCAGCAGGTCAGACCAGTCAAATGATCGTTGGTGCAAGTAACGAGACTGACCTACAGGTGATTCAGCTATCGAGTCACTTCTACAAAACGTACGATCTCAAGCGGGTCTATTACTCAGGTTATGTACCTATGCTCTCTGATAATCGCTTGCCTGCGATTGGAACGCCTGTGCCGATGGTGCGGGAGAATCGTCTGTATCAGGCAGATTGGTTAATGCGTTTTTATGGTTTTGGTGCGCATGAGATTGTGGAGCCGGAGTCACCATTCTTAGATTTAGACTGCGATCCAAAACTGGCTTGGGCAATACGCCATCGCGAGCATTTCCCAGTCAATATTCAAACAGCGACTTATGAGATGATTGTGCGTATCCCAGGTATCGGTACAAAGACTGCTAAAAAAATCGTCAAAGCACGTAAGTTCAATCAATTAACGCTATACCATCTAAAAAAGATGGGCGCTGCGGTCAACCGTGCTAAATACTTCATCGCAACCACTGGTAAAAACGAACACCTTGCTCATTTAACGCGCGATAATTTCCGTCAGTATGTATTGGCTCAAACGCAGACCAAGTTTAACGATCAACGTACTGGGCAGTTGGCTTTATTTTAGAATGGCTCTAGGTATTGTGCGTTAAAAAACCTGCTATCTCGCTACTGTATTTATGATAGAAATGTAGGATATAACATGTCAGCACTTATGCAAAATGACTCTTACGCTGTCGGTCAATTGACGCCTAGCATTGTACTGTATGAGCCTAGCTTTGAAGGTTGGTTGAGTGCTGTGTTTTATGTCTATGCCAATCGTCTACAAGATGATGTGTCACTGAAACTAACGGCGCAAGACTGCTATGTGCCCTCACTCATCGCTCAGGCGATTAGCGTGGCAACTGATGAGGACAAAGCCGAGCGGGTGTTAGTCAAATTAAATACCTTATTAGGTCGCTCAGGCATGCGAAATATCTTATGGGGTTTTTTATCAGAGAAAGAAGATATCGGTACGACATTGTTTCGCGTGGTCAAATACGCCATCGACTACCCTAGCCGTCAGATTATGCAAGATTTAGGTAACTTAGATGTTCTGGAGCTAGTACAGACAGTCAAATCGGTTGGCCGTGAGAAACATCGTATGGAAGCATTTGTACGTTTTGAGCATACGACTGATGATATTTACTTTGCACGTGTAGAGCCTGATTTTAATGTACTGCCACTAATCGGAGAGCACTTTCGTCAGCGCTATCAAGATCAACATTGGGCGATTTACGATCTAACTCGAGGCTATGGCATCTATTATGATAAAAGTAATAGCACGCCATCACGTCCAGCGAAGCTGCAAACCATCACCGACCTCGATGATGCGGTACTACGCAATCCTGCTAGCATCCATAGTCCTGATGAGCAGCGCTATCAAAAATTCTGGCAAGGGTATTTTACCAACGTCAATATCAAAGAGCGTAAAAACCCTAAGCTGCATAAACAATATCTCCCGCAGCGCTACTGGAAATACTTGAGTGAAAAACAAGTACTGCCCAATGCTGAACATTTACAAAAACGACGCTAACGGCTTTTGGTGTTTATTAATCCACGTCTTACGCTTATATAGTGTAAAAACCGCCTATCTGACCTCATCTTTTTATCTTGATGGTTGAGTTTTAATCGCTTTTAACTGACAATAGCAAATTGATATTACTAACCGGTGACCAACGCTATTATGAAAGTTATGCGCTTACTGTCGTCTCTAAAGCATGATGAATCCGAGCGCGGCATTTTTCATCTTGGGCGAGCATTGGTCAAAAATGAGCATACCTCTATCATTGTCTCGAGTGCCGATGAAGACAATGACTTGGTTAGACGTCTCAAGCGCGATGGCAATATATACCATCAGCTGCACGTAAATAAAAAGTCTTGGCTATCGCTATTGCAAGTCTCTGCCCTACGGCATTTGATAGAAAAGTACGAACCTGATGTCATTCATGTACATTCGCGTACCCCTGCATGGATATTGCATTTGGCACTGCGCCGCGCTCGCGTCAGGCGTTTTCCCAAACTGGTCTCGACCATGTATGGTTTTTATCCTATTAATAAGTACTCTCAAGCCCTACTCAATGTTGATACGATAATTACCGTATCTGATAGTGTCACGCAATACTTAAAAAAAGGACTGCGCATCGAAGACGTAGATCCTAAGGTCATCACGCGTATCTATCGTGGTATCGATACTCGGCGCTACCCTTATCGTCATAATCCGTCGGTCTATTGGTTACGTCATACCTTTGCCGAGTACCCTGAGCTTGAGCACAAAAAATGGCTCGTATTCCCAACCGTCATCGGTAATGAGTACGGGCAAGAGTGGCTAATAGATATTTTGGGTAACCTGCAAGAGCAATTCCCAAATATTCATGTCATTATTATGGATGAAGACTATAAAGACGGCGATGTCGCTCATGAAGATTTTCGCCAACGTACTAACAGCTTGGGACTGGCTGAGCGCATTACCTATGTGGGTAGCAAACGTAATGATATGCGGGAATGGCTATCGGCGGCCAATATCGTCATGGCACTTGCCAATGAGCCCGAGTCAATCGGTATTAATGCCCTACAAGCCATACATCTAGGTACGCCCGTTATTGGTTGGGATCAAGCTGCCTTTAGCGAGATTTTACAACCACTCTACCCACAAGGATTGGTAAAAAAGTACAATGCCAATGCGCTTTGTAAAGCAGTTAGAAACCAGCTAGAGAGCGTGACGCGTCCTGAAATGACCAACAAATTCACCATGCGTGAGATGATTGAAAAGACGCTTGAAGTGTATCAAAACTTACATGATGCGGCGCTTGCCGAAGAACAAGCAGAAGCAGATGCTATCGCAGTTCGACGCATCAAACGCAGTCTGAAAAAAGCGTCTAAACCTGCCCTAAATGTCGCTGTGAAAAATATCGAACCTGTTGCTAAAAATCCAAAAATAAAGCTAACCAAAGAAAAATCTAAGACAGCAGATAATGTAGATACGACAGAAACCACTGAAGACAATTAACAGCCGTAAGCCAAGCGTTGTATTCGATAGGTAATTTTATAATCAAAAAAAGGCTACTCCTAAAATGGAAGTAGCCTTTTTTGTTCAATTATCACTGGGCAATATTAAAACTGACGAAATTTAGCTTAGGTTTAGTATGTGGTTGGTGTATGGGCGCTTACGATACGGGTAACGCTATCGGTAGGATTAATAAAAGTATGCGGCTGAATGGTATCAATCACATAGCTATCACCTTGATTTAACAAGTAGGTACTGTCTTCGATACGGATAATAATCTTACCCTCGATGACCGTACCAATCTCCTCCCCTTCGTGAGCGATTTTTTCTTCTGTTGAGCTATTTGGCTGATAGGTTTCTATCAAGAACCCTAAGTTCCTTGTCCTGCTGCAGTTATAGACCTGCTTTAGCGATACTTTGCTATTAGGTTCATTGAGCTCTAATAGATCTTTTGGCGTGACGATCACTCTAGCCTTTGGCTCTTTCCACTCGTCACTAAAAAACGTGGTCAGATCAGAACCCAATACTGTCAAAATCGCCTTTAACGTATTGACCGCTGGACTGACCTTATTGCGCTCAATCGAGCTGATAGACGTGTTCGTCAACCCTGAAAGTTTTGCCAATTTACGTTGCGAGTAACCTTTTGCTAGACGCAGCTGGTTAATCTTTTTGCCAATGTCTTCTTTCAACGATTCATCTGTTTCAGAATCATTCAATTCGTCATCATCGATATCATCTATTTCAATATCAACATCAGCTGCATCTTTGTCATCGACACTATCAACATCGTTTTCAATGTTATCACTATCAGTGACAGCAGTCTCTGCCTTACTTTTAGTTGTGCTACTCGGTTTGTGGTTCTCTGGCATGGTGAATAAATTCCGTGAATAGAAATTTGGATAAGCTATCTTGCGCATAATTTAACTCAGGATGCCATTGTACACCAATCATAAATGGATGTTGTAACAAGCTGATAGCCTCCACCAGACCGTCAGGTGCTAACGCTTCGACGAATAAACGCTCGCCTACTTTATTGATAGCTTGTTTGTGCAAAGAGTTGACGTGCCACTTTTCACCGAATGCTGCCAGCCTTCCTTGAGGTTGAATGATGACGTCATGTATGGGCTGATACTGCACCTCAAGCGGTTGGGTATTGTCTTCTAAATGCTGCTCATAAAACCCATCAATATCACGCCAATCAGGATATAGCGTGCCACCAAAATGAACATTCATCTCTTGCAAGCCTCGGCACACTGCAAACAGCGGAATGTTTTTTTCGTCTGCATAAGCCAGTAATTTGAAGCTCAGCTCATCACGGCCTAGATCTTGTTTGGCTTCGGTATGTAACGCGCCATAACGAGTTGGGGCGACGTTGCTATAACTACCAGTCAATAAAATTCCATCTGCTATTTCTAGTAGCGCATCGAAGTTTTCGCTATCGGCAGCTGTATTTGGCAGTAGTATGGGATTGCCACCGTAAAAGTTTACTGCATCGATGTATTTTTGATATACCGCCTGTGCTGGCTGTCCGTCAACCATCTTATGACAAGACACAATAGCAATAATAGGTCTGGAATTTTTCATATCATTTTCCCTCGTTATAACAACTAGACCTAGGCTGTCTATGTTGTTTAATCCCTTATTTAGCTAAAATTTAACACAACGCTTCTTATAATGTAAACTATAAACTTCATTAATATCGGTATTTGTACTAAAAACCTGCATTTGAGTTATTTTAAGATAATTTTAAATAAAAATTGACAATTATAGTTTTCATCCATATATTAAAAGTCAGCAGCAATGATAACCAACATAGTTTAACTTTTAGACTGAATAAAAACGCCTAAGAGCACAGTCTATAGGTCACTAATATCATTGATAAAAAATTTAGCAGTAGTACAAACACCTCAGATTCAACCCGTCATTTATCAAATACTTATTTATTAAGTGTTCGTTATAAATGCCACTAGCAGAGAGTTTAGACACCACAGCCAAAACGTAGTAGCAGTAACAAACCAAGTAATTCTACAAATTCATAGGAAGAACAGACATGATGACAACCAATGGAATGGTCAGATCTGCAAACAGCACAGAGTACGTCTATGTTGCCGCAGGAGATATCAATGGCTTACTTCGTGGTAAGCGCATCCCTTTTGATCAAATGGAAAAAGCAGAAAACGGCGCAATCCGATTACCTCTGTCCATCTTAGGTGTCGATATATGGGGCGCTGATGTCATCGAGTCTTCGCAGTGCAATGGTGATATTGATGCTATTGCCCGTCCAACTGGTCGCGCTGCTTATCCTCTTCTCAATACCAGTGCCCCTTCATCGCTACTACCGATTTGGCTATATACCGAAGACAATGAGCCTTACTACGGTGATGCCCGCCACGTTTTGGACTACATTAGCAAAAAGTTCAAAGCACTGGGGCTGACGCCAGTGATGGCAACCGAGCTAGAGTTTTATTTGGTTGACTATACTGAGGGAGAGACACCCAAGCCGCCTATCCGCCCTAAGAGCGGCTTAAGACTAAATAAAACGTCCATCTTGAGTATCAATGACCTATTACAATTCGATGAATTTTTAGATGAAGTCTACGAGCAGTGTGGAAAGCTCGATATCCCTGTCGATGCGGCACTGGCTGAAAATGGTTGTGGGCAGTTTGAAATCAATTTATTACACGTAGATGACCCATTAAAAGCTGCTGACGACGCGATTTTGTTTAAACAAGTGGTTAAGGCCGTGGCAGCTCGTCGCAAGCTTACCGCTACCTTTATGGCAAAACCTTTTGGCCTACAGTCTGGCAATGGCTTTCATGTACATTGCAGCTTATTAGATAAAGATGGCAACAACGTATTCGATGATGGATCAGATGAAGGCTCAGATATGTTGCGTCATGCAGTCGCTGGACTGCTAAAAACCATGTCAGATTGCACCTTATTATTTGCACCACATGTCAACTCTTACCGCCGCTTTACCCCCGGTACATTGGCCCCCAACAACGTGTCGTGGGGTTATGAAAACCGCACCGCAGCTGTACGTATCCCAGGTGGCGACTCAAAAGCACGCCGTATCGAACATCGGGTGTCTGGCGCTGATGCCAACCCTTATCTCGTTTGTAGCGCAGTACTAGCAGGTATACTGTATGGTATCGAAAACAAGCTTGAAGCGCCTGAACCGATTAATAGCATTACTTATGATGCAGCAGAACTAAAAACCTTACCGTTGGACTGGCTCTCAGCCATTCGTCAATTTGAGAGCAGCAATGTGGTTGACTCACTGTTTCCAAGCGAGATGATTGAGCTATTGATTGCGGTCAAAAAGCAAGAAGCCAAACGCTTTGCTCAGCAAGTGACCAACCTTGAATACCTCACCTATTTACAGGATGTTTGATATGTCAAATAGTAGCCCAAATAGCAATCAAAGTAGCAATATGGCAACGAACCAAAACCCACCTTCTAATAACACGCGCAATATCCCGCATTACTCGGATAAGGGTCAATACCCTGATAGCTATTATGCAGCCAGTCGCAACCCTAAGCCTGACAGACCAACGCTTAAAAACGATATTCAAGTAGAAATCTGCGTGGTCGGTGGTGGTTATAGCGGCTTATCAACTGCCCTACATCTTATCGAAACAGATCATGAAGTCGTTGTGCTTGAAGGCGCACAGATTGGTTGGGGTGCATCAGGTCGTAACGGCGGTCAAATCGTCAATGGTCTAAATGCCAGCCTGCAAAAAATCAAAAAATCTTATGGTCAACAAAGCGCAGACTTCGTCGGTCAGCTCGTGACTCGCGGTGGCAAAATCATTCGCCGGTTTGTCAGTGACTACGATATCAGCTGCGACCTCAAAGAAAAAAACATCTTTGCAGCATTGAATAACGGACAGCTAAAAGATTTGCAAGAGACGCATGCACTGTGGGAAAGCCACGGTATGCACGACCGAGAAATGCTAGACAAAAATGGCATTCAAGAGCATATCAAGTCAGATGCTTATGTGGGCGGCGTCATCGATCATTCAGGTGGACATTTCCACCCATTAAACCTTGCATTAGGTGAAGCAGCGGCTATCGAAAAAAATGGCGGCACGATTTATGAAAACACCTTAGTGGTAGATATTGAATACGCTGACGACTCTATTAAAGTCATTACTGAGTTTGGTACGGTGACCTGTAAGCAAGCCGTTCTATGCGGTAACGCTTATCTCAATAAAGTCATTCCTAAACTGACTGATCGCGTGATGCCAGTATCGACGCAGATTATCGCGACCGAGCCATTGGGTGATTTGGCCGATCAACTGCTCCCTACTGATGTCTGTGTCGAAGATGTGCGCTACATTCTTGACTACTATCGTCTCTCAGCAGACAAACGCATGTTGTTCGGCGGCGGTACGGTGTATGGCGGTCAAGATCCTGCTGATATCACGGCAAAAATCAGACCCAATATGAATAAGATTTTCCCAGAGCTGCGCGATGTAAAAATCGACTACGCGTGGAGTGGTAACTTTGCCCTGTCCTTCTCTCGTGTACCACAAATGGGCAAACTACATGAGCGCGTATATTTCGCCCACGGCTATAGTGGACATGGCGTAACAGGCTCTCATCTGTTCGGGCAAATCTTGGCTGATGCCATCAATGGCAAAACCAAGGAGTTTGACACCTTTGCACAGATACCTTGGATTCCATTCCCAGGTGGCAGGGCTCTACGAGTCCCTTACTCGGTCATGGGCTCGTGGTGGTATGCACTAAAAGACACCACCGGCATGTAAATACATGACCAACCGTGCATAAAAGCGGTCGATATAGACGACGTTTTTATCATAAAAACTACTGTTGCCTTGACCTATCACAGTAATGGATTGCTGTGATAGGAAGCTCGATAGAAAGTTGATTCGCTACTGTCTGTCGAGCATCAACCACCGAATAGAGTTTGTTTCAAAAAATGAGGTTCTACAGGGAGCGCAAGTATGAACATGAAACTCAATGATGCTGTCGAAGGGCACTATCATAACAAGCGAGTCTTTCTCACCGTAATAGTAGCCGTCGTCATCTATCTGGCCTTTGCTTGGCTATCCATGAGCCGTGGTCCAGATGAATCTTGGGGTGCTTTATCTTTATTACCCACATTATTAGTATTAGTCACCGCCATTGTCTCTAGGCGACCGTTTGAGTCTATGATCGCAGGCTGCGTCGCTGGCCTTGTGATGCTCAACCCCTTTGATCTGGTTTCCCCCTTTGCAGACAATATGTCGATGGTCTTGGGCAACGAGACCATTATCTGGATTGTCCTCGTCTGTGGTCTGATGGGCGGGTTAATTCAGCTCCTTGAAATCAGTGGCTGCCTAGATGGTTTTAGTGAATGGCTACAAAAAATTATCAAGTCGCGTCGTCAGTCATTGTTGGCCACTTTTGCTTTGGGTGTTGTGGTCTTTATCGATGATTACTTGAACTGCTTGGCCGTATCCACCTCCGTCAAAAAACTCACTGACGTCTATAACGTCTCTCGTGAAAAGCTCGCCTATATCGTCGATTCGACCGCTGCCCCTATGTGTATTATCGTGCCTATCTCTACTTGGGCAGTCTACTTTGCAGGTCTACTAGAAGAAAATGGCGTAGCAGCAGATGGCGAAGGCATTGGACTTTATATCAGTGCTATTCCTTATATGGCCTATGCTTGGTTTGCCTTACTGATTGTATTCTTGGTTGCTTATGGCATATTGGGCGATTGGGGACCGATGAAAAAAGCAGAGAAACGCGCCAAGGCTGGTAACCCTGTTCCTGAAGCATTTGTCGAAGAGCAACTAATTTCAAATGTCAAAGCCAAGCGCAAGCTGTCATTCAAAGCCAACATCGCTAACTTTGCTTTTCCGATGATTCTATTGATTGTCTCAACCGTTTACTTTGAAATCGACCTGTTACGCGGGGCACTATTGACCTGTTTTGTGACTGTCGTTGTCTACTGGATGCAAGGTATCTTGAGCTTTGAGACACAAGTTGAAGCCATCTTTAAAGGCTTTAAAGTCATGCTCTATCCCCTCTCAACCGTTATTGGTGGTTTTTTCTTAAAAGCAATCAACGATGAGCTTGGTATGACCATGTATGTGATTGAAGCTATCACGCCTTATATGACCATTATTATCTTCCCTGCGGTTATCTTTGCGGTCATGGCATTCTTGACCTTTGCCACTTCATCAAGCTGGGGTTTGTACGTGTTGGCGATGCCTATCGTGTTCCCAATATCGCTCGCCCTTGGCGTGAGCACACCACTTATGATTGGCGCCTTGTTATCGGCCTCATCATTCGGTAGTCATGCGTGTTTCTTTAGTGATTCATCATTACTTGCCGCGCAAGGTGCTGGCTGCTCACCCATGCAGCATGCCTTTACCCAGTTCCCGTATGCGATGTTAGGTGCAGGACTCTCCGTCGTGACCTTCTTAGGATTGGGCTATATGATGGCTTAAGCCGATAAAACTTAACCAATATGGACTTAACTATTGTCGCTATACACTAACGAATGATGAAAAATTGTTCGTTAGCAAATACGAATCATCATTTACCTATAGTATTACTTATCTATCAATAAAAGGATTGAGATCATGCGAAACGTTACTGTGGCGACTACGCAAATGACATGCGGCTGGGACATCCAGCAAAACATTGCGACCGCGACTGACTTGGTCAAAAAAGCGGCCAACGATGGTGCCAATATTATCTTACTTCAAGAACTGTTCGAGACGCCCTACTTCTGCCAAGTTCATGACTTTGATTATTTTAAACTGGCGACTTCAGTCGAAGATAATGCAGCTATCAATCACTTCAAACAACTAGCGAAAGAGTTAGAAGTGGTACTACCGATTAGCTTTTATGAAAAATCAGGCAATACATTCTTTAATAGCATCACTGTGATCGATGCCGATGGCGAGATATTAGGCACTTATCGCAAAACGCACATACCAGACGGTATTCCTTATGCCGAAAAGTTTTACTTTACCCCTGGTGATACAGGATTTAAGGTTTGGCAAACCAAGTACGCTAAGATTGGTGTCGGTATCTGCTGGGATCAATGGTTCCCTGAATGCGCCCGTAGCATGGCATTGATGGGTGCCGAGTTGCTGTTTTACCCGACTGCCATTGGTGATGAGCCGACACTCGGTATCGACTCAAAAGGCCATTGGCAGCGCTGTATGCAAGGCCATTCTGCAGCCAACCTGATGCCAGTTATTGCAGCCAATCGCATTGGCACAGAAACCATCAGCCAAAATGGCAATAACAGCACGATGCAGTTTTATGGTAGCTCGTTCATTACCGACGGCCGCGGCGACATCATAAAAGAAGCGTCAGCAGATACTAGCGAAGTGATTAGCACTACCTTTGACTTAGATCAACTGGCTATGGATCGTCAGCAATGGGGTGTGTTCCGTGACCGTCGTCCATCGATGTATGGCACACTGCTCACTCACGGTTAACCTGATTTCCGTCTCTTTAGTTTACTCTCACTATTTTTATAGTCGCTCGTGTACGATAAGGTGATTTTATGTCTATATTACTGACAGACTCAACCCCGCAGCAGGATGGCTTTTATATGCCAGCAGAGTTTGAGCCAATACAAAAGGTATGGATGGTCTGGCCATACCGTGCTGATAACTGGCGACAACAAGCTGTCCCTGCCAAGAGGGCTTATGCTGATGTTGCATTGGCAATTAACAAGCTTTGTGAAGTTGGCGTACTGGTCAATCCTGATGATTATCAGCAGTGCCGCGATAGCTTGCCTGATGATATCGACGTTATCTCTATGCCTAGCAACGATGCGTGGGCGCGTGACACAGTGCCGACATTTTTAATCAATGACGCAGGCGAGCTACGCGCTTGTGATTGGACATTCAATGCGTGGGGCGGAGACTATGATGGCCTCTACTCGCCATGGGATGACGATGATAAACTTGCAGAACGCTTGTGTGAGCAGCGTGATATTCCGCGTTATCGAACGGATGACTTTGTCATGGAAGGCGGCGCGTTTCATGTCGATGGTGAAGGCACGGTTTTGACCACGCGTATGTGCCTGCTAAGCCCAGGGCGCAATCCACATCTGAACGAGCAGCAAATCGAGGACAAGCTAAAAGCCTATCTCAATGTCCAAAAAGTGCTCTGGGTCGATGATGGTATCGATCCTGATGAAACTACAGGTCACATCGATGATATCGCCTGCTTTGCGCGCCCTGGTGAAGTGGTTTGCTTATTCACTGATGACCCTGAAAATCCGTTTTATGAAGCAACGCAAAAAGCCTATAAGCAGCTCTCAAATATGACTGATGCAAAAGGCAGACGACTAACAGTCCATAAGCTATGCTGTACCCAACAGCCAGTGACCTTACCTGATGATTATGACATTGTACAGTCTGACGACGCCAAACCTCGCCTAACGGGTGATGTTTGTATCGCCTCATATGCCAACTTTTTGATTTGTAATGATGCGGTCATCGTACCGCAATATGATGATATAAATGATGCACTTGCCATCGAGCAGCTTGAAAAAGTCTTTCCTCAGCATCAGGTAGTGGGAGTACGAACAAGAGAGATTGTTTTTGGTGGCGGTAATATTCACTGTATTACACAGCAGCAACCAAAACCATCAATCAAAGGCAGTAACTAAAAGCTTTAATTAAAAGTACCCGCATAAAAATATAGACCCAAATGGATTTTGAACCCAATAATATTTTAAAATAAAGGACATAATATGAGCGATTATCAAGTTAATAACCCAGCCACTGGCGAAATAGAAGCCACTTACCCTACCGCCACTGAACAAGATATCCAGCAAGTCATTGAGCAAGCCGACACTGCTTATCAAGACTGGCGTAAAGTGCCATTAAATGAGCGCAGTGCACTACTGCATAAAATCACTGATATCTATCTTGAGCGTCAAGACGAGCTATCACGTATCGTTGCCAACGAAATGGGTAAACCTGTTGCCCAAGCAAAAGGCGAGATCGGTCTGGTTGCCGATATCTACCGCTACTATGCAGACAACGCTGAGCAGCTACTAGCGCCAAGCACCATTGATGTAGACTCAGGATCAGCATCGGTAGAAAAACACCCTGTAGGCGCGCTACTAGGTATCATGCCGTGGAACTATCCACATTACCAAGTAGCCCGTTTTGTCGCGCCAAACTTTATGGCAGGTAATACAATTATTCTAAAACACGCACCGCAGTGTCCAAACACCGCAGAAGTTATCGTCGATATCTTCAAAGATGCAGGCGTGCCTGAAGGCGTTTATAACAATATCTTTGCAACCAATGAGCAATCAGCGACCATTATCAATGACACACGCGTACAAGGTGTCTCGCTAACGGGTTCTGAACGCGCAGGACAAGCCGTTGCAAAAGAAGCTGGCGGCGCACTCAAAAAAGTCGTTTTAGAATTGGGCGGTTCAGATGCCTTTATCGTCGCAGCCGATGCCGATATCGAGCAAGCGATACAAGGCGCTATCTCTGGTCGTTTTGGTAATACTGGACAAGCCTGTAATGCAGCCAAGCGTTTGATCGTCATTGAATCAGTCTACGACAAATTCGTCGAAGGCTTTACCAATGCGGTCAGTAACATGACTTTGGCCGACCCGCTTAAAGAAGATACGTTCATTGGCCCAATGTCATCAAAAGCCGCTGCGGTCAACTTGCAAGCGCAGCTAGATAGCGCTATCCAAGCAGGGGCAACGGTATTGGTAGAAGGCGGCATGGACAAAGACAAGCCTGGCGCTTGGTTTAAGCCTGCGGTACTGACTGATGTGACTGAATCCATGGATGTGTATCGTGAAGAGCTGTTTGGTCCTGTAGCAGTCGTCTATAAAGCAAATGATATCGACCATGCCATCAAGATTGCCAACGATGTGCCTTTCGGTTTGGGTGCGTCTATCCAAACGCAAGATGCGGCACTGGCTGCTGAAATTGCAGACAAACTAGAAGTGGGTATGGTCACTATCAATGCGCCTTCTGGTTCTGAGGCCAATACACCATTTGGCGGTGTTAAACGTTCAGGCTTTGGCCGTGAGCTTGGCACTCTTGGCATTACTGAGTTCTTAAATTATAAGCTGATTCGCGATAAGTCTTAGTAGATTAAAACCTTAGTTAAATAAAAAAAGCCTAACGTTTGACGTTAGGCTTTCTTATGCAAGATAAGTAAGTCTACTTTTTATATGGATTTTCTTTTAACCATTGTTGATTAACAATTTTGAGCTCATGTAGCTCATGATCCATAATGTCTTTACTCTTACCAGGATTCTTCATCGTGGCATAACCGTACAATACCCCACCAAGTACAATCCAGCCAAGGAAAATCCACCACTCAATAGCGACGAGTGCTGATGGCATACCTGGTAGATATAGTGCCAACATGCCAAGACTGAGGATAATAGTAATGATACCGACCAATTTACCTGCTGGTACTCTAAACGGACGTACCATATCAGGCTCACGGTAGCGCAGCACTAAGAATGAAAGAGCCACACAAGTATAAGCAATAACAATACCGAACCCGCCAGCATCTACAATCCATACCAGCATTTTGCGACCAAATAATGGGGCAAGTGTCGCGAGACCACCGATCAATAAAATCGCATTGACGGGCGTATTGTATTTCGGATGCAGTTTGCACAAAAACTGCGGCAACATGTGCGTTTTGCCCATAGCATATAGCAGACGACTACCACCGATAAGAAACGCATTCCAGCTCGATAAAATACCTAGCACACCGCCAATAACCAGCAACGTACCTGCCCATTTACCATTCCAAGCATTGGTCATCGCATCAGCCGTTGCCAATGTTGAGTCTTGTGCTTGTAACAGCGGTAAAGTCTTACCCACACTCCAAGCGACTGCTACATACCACAGTACAGCAATAATAATAGAGACGATCAAAAACTTACCGATGTTCGGACGAGATAGATTGATTTCTTCTGCAGCTTGCGGAATAACATCGAAGCCAACGAATAAGAACGGTACCATCACCATCACCGTCATGATGCCACCCATACCGCCAATAAAATTAGGCGCTTGTACGGTATTAGAGGTTTCAGGGCTGAACAGTAACGCCCCTACGAACAGTAATATACCCACTAGAAAGATACCGACGACTGCTGTTTTTTGGAACCATGCACTGACTTCCATACCGCGTATGTTCAGCCAAGTAACAATCACTGAGCCGAGCATCCCGACGCCTACCCAGGTGGCGTAAACATCCCAGCCAGCAACATTCCAAAGATACCCTTGGCTATAATTGGGAATAATGTATTCGACGACGGTGGGCAGTGCTACTGCTTCGAACGCAACGACTGAGAAGTAACCGAACAAAATACTCCATGAGCAAATAAAGGAGACATTGACCCCTAGTGCTCGGTGGGTATAGGTATGCTCACCGCCAGTAATTGGCATGGAGGCCGCAAGTTCAGCATACGTCACGCCAATCAAAACGACTACCAGACCGCCTATTAAAAAGGCGCTAATTGCGCCCCATATACCTGCCGAGATGATCCAACTACCTGCCAGTACAACCCAGCCCCAACCGACCATTGCACCGAATGCCAGTGCAATGATATCGAACACCCCTAGCGACTTTTTTAATTCAGACATAACCTACTCCTTGTCTGTGTTTCATCCGTGTGAGCCTGTTACAGCTACACTATTTTTGTTTCATGGGATCATACCCATCATGTTTGTTGTGTCTGTCGCGTCGCCGCAAAGTTTGGCTTTTCTATCGGTATAGTATTCAAACAGCAAAAACAAAAACGGCGTCTTGACTTGCAAGGCGCCGTTAAAAAACTCACTCAAAGCGAGTGTTATAAGGGCAACCTTGCCGTTATCTTTCATACAATCTTTTAACCAATATAGGTACTTGAACTAGCTGTACTTGGTTAAAAGCGATCCATCGCTAAAGTAAATAACACTCAGTATTGCTTATGCCGTTAGAATACCTTTGATGATATCAAGGCCTTCTTGTAGCACTTCATCTTCAACCGTCAATGGCACCATCACACGAATGGCATTGCCATACATACCACAAGACGCTAATAGCAAGCCTTGCTCAAAAGATTTTGCTTTTAGATTGGCTGCGGCGGCTGCATCAGGTTTGCCTTCGCTATCGATCAGTTCAAACGCTAGCATAGCGCCCTTATGACGGATATGACCGATACTGCTTAGGTTTAAGCCTTTTAAGAATGAAGCAATGGTATCGCCAATTTCGATACTACGCTCAAGTAAGTTTTCTTCTTCAATAACTTCCATGACAGCAAGCGCTGCCACACAGGCAAGTGGGTTACCAGAGTAAGTACCGCCTAGGCCGCCGACTTGCGGCGCATCCATGATGTCAGCACGACCGATGACCGCAGAGATAGGATAGCCACCAGCCAAACTCTTCGCAGCAGTCATTAGATCAGGCTCAACGCCTAGCTGCTCACCTGCGAACAACGTACCGGTTCTGGCGAAACCACACTGTACTTCGTCAAAAATAAGCACGATGCCATGCTCATCACAAATCTCGCGCAAGGCCTTGGCAAATGACGGCGTTACTTGATGGAAACCACCCTCGCCTTGGACTGGCTCGATGATCATTGCTGCCACTTCACTAGGATCGATATCTGCTTGAAAGATCATGTCAAGGCTGTGTAGCGCTTGTGCTTCTGTTACGTTCAACTCTTCTGCAGGGAACAACGCATGGAATACAGGTCCTGGCATCGGGCCAAAGTTCTTTTTGTATGGCAATACTTTGCCGGTCAGGCTCATACACATCATGGTACGACCATGCCAGCCACCAACAAAAGAAATCACGCCTGGACGACGGGTTTTAGCACGAGCAATCTTGATGCAGTTTTCAACCGCTTCTGCGCCAGTAGTCAAAAAGAACGCTTTAGTATCGCCGCTGATAGGCGCTTTTTCGCATAGCTTTTCAGCCAAATCCACATAGCATTCGTAGTTAATCATTTGCGCCGCAGTGTGCGTAAATTTGTCTAGCTGCTCATGAACACGTTGGGTGATTTTTGGATGGCTATGACCGGTGTTCAATACTGAGATACCACCGACAAAGTCGATATAGCGCTTGCCTTCGATGTCCCAGATTTCTGAGTTCTTCGCTTTTTCTGCAAAGATAGGAAAGGCAACCCCAAGTCCTGTTGGTAAAACAGCTTTGCGGCGCTCAAGTAATGATTGATTGGTAGTCATGGGAATGTCCTTTTCTTTGTTCGTAACATAAGTGCCAGTTAGGGATTGGCGGTTTATTTGATGTTTGTCTTTGTACTCAGTAGATATCACATGGTGCTTGTTTGACCCAAAACACCATAGATATCCAAAAATTTACGCTAGTTTTTTCTTTTTTAATTGTTACTGTGCTAACCATTAAGCCAACTCATTAGGTTATGGCTATTAGGTGATATCAGAGCACCAGTATTTGGTCGTGATATAGTCTTCGATACCATATTTTGAACCTTCACGGCCAAACCCAGATTGCTTCACACCGCCAAATGGGGCAACTTCTGTAGAAATCAAACCCGTGTTATGACCGATGATGCCGTACTCAAGACCTTCGGTAACGCGCCATGAACGTGCATAGTCGCTACTATAGAAGTAAGCGGCCAAGCCATAGATAGTATCGTTAGCAGCACGGATAACTTCTGTTTCGTCTTTGAAGGTAAAGATAGTCGCAATCGGTCCAAAGATTTCTTCAGAAGCAATGTCCATATCACTACTAATATCGGTGATAACCGTTGGGTTATACGTCAGTTCTGAAGCATCATTAACACTACCACCAGTGACCAGTTTTGCGCCTTTATCTAGCGCATCTTTTAGCAAGCCTTGAACTTTATCTAACGCTTTTTTGTTGATAAGAGGACCGATATCTACGCCTTCTTCTAAGCCGTTGCCTACTTTTAACTCAGCGACTTTTTTGACAAAGACATCTAAGAATTTATCTTTAATGCTGTCTTGAACGTATACGCGGTTGGCACAGACACAGGTCTGACCAGCGTTACGATATTTAGAAGCGATTAAACCGGCAGCGGCTTTCTCTAGATCGGCATCATCAAAGACGATAAATGGCGCATTGCCACCCAACTCTAACGATAGCTTCTTAATAGTTGGCGCGCATTGTGCCATCAGCGTACGGCCTACTTCTGTAGAGCCTGTGAATGATAGTTTATGAATGCGTGCGTCACCCGTTAGGATGTCGCCGATGACAGAAGACTTACCAGTGACGACCTGAATGACGCCAGCTGGAATGCCCGCTTGCTCTGCTAACACGCCAAGTGCCAATGCCGAATACGGTGTCTCAGTAGCAGGTTTGACAATAATCGTACAGCCTGCTGCTAATGCAGGAGCAACTTTGCGCGTGATCATCGCAGCTGGGAAGTTCCAAGGCGTGATAGCGGCACAAACACCGACTGGCTGCTTAAGAACGACATGACGTAGCTGTGTGCTATTAGCAGGAATCACATCACCATAGACGCGTTTGCCTTCTTCGGCAAACCAGCGGATAAAGCTGTTGGCATAACCCACTTCACCACGTGATTCAGTCAGCGGCTTACCTTGCTCAGCGGTCATGATAATAGCCAAATCTTCTTTATTAGCATCGATTAGATCAGCCCACTTTTGCAATAACTCTGCACGCTCTTTGGCTGTTTTTGCTGCCCAGTCTGCTTGGACGTCATGAGCGTAAGCAACGGCTTCGTTGACATCTTCTGTGGTCAGACTTGGTACAGTACCAATGAGTTCACCGTTAAAAGGATTATTGACATCAAGCACAGCTTCATCACTAGCAGCATGCCAGCCGTCTTTAATGAAGCAAGATTGTTTGAGTAAATCTGGATTTGATAACTGCAGCGCGTGTGACATGTTGACGCTCCTTGTCATATAAGGTGTATTTATAAGAATGGATACAATAGTAAGTCGTAAATAATTATTGATAATTCGTTGTTTGTTCAATATACTGAACACGTATTCTATATACGAGACATCATTATAAGAACGATATGACGCGATTTGCAACCCTTAATCTCATTATTTTAAAAATTATCTTGTACTTCTTTCTTTTATTTCACTTTATAGGTTATTTATGAGCTCGACTGCCGTGCCTGCGCTAGACAAAACATTTCAGATTTTGGACTTGATTACCGATAGCTCACAGCCTCTGACAGCGGCTCATATCGCCAAGGAACTGGGGCTACCGCGTAGCTCCACTCACAACATTTTGCAGAGTCTATTGACCAAGCATGTCATTTACAAAGACCCTGAAAGCCGTTTTTATTTGGGTTCATATTTGATGTACTGGGCAGGCAAGTACGAGCAGCAGCAAGGCGTGGTGCAGTTGTTTAAAGATTTGATTGTGCAGTATCCGGTACTTCTTCAGCACACAGTTACCTTGTCAAAACTTGATTTGGGCGAAGTGGTATTTTTGGCTTGTCATGAGTCCCCTGCGCCGCTTGGATTTACTTTTCGAGCAGGCGTTCGCGTACCTGCCGTATTTTCTGCGACAGGCAAAGCCATGCTATCCACGTTGTCGATGGACAGTATCAAATCATTGTATAAAGATGCGTTTCCAACGCCTATGACCCAGCATGGGGTCAAGAATTTTACCGATTTGGCAACTGAGCTTGCGGCGATACAAGAAAGCCGAGTATCGCTCGATGACGGTCAACTACGAGATGGGATGTACTGCTTGGGCACTTATATCCGTAATGCATCAGGCAATGCGGTCGCTGGTATGGCGGTGAGTTTTTTGCAAGGAGAGTATGAGTCTAAACGGGCTGAGGTCAGTGCGGTATTGATTGAATTGGCCGAGCAAATTGAGCAGCATTTAGGCTTTAATCCTAACGCTGAAAGGTAACGTTAGGATTGAATATCGGTGCAGGTCTAAAAAATATAATCTAAAAAACGCTACTAAATAATCCCATCGGCTTTTAACTTAGCGATCATCTCACTGTCATAACCCAAATCAGCAAGTGTGCTATCAGTATGCTCGCTCAACTGCGGTGGCGGCGTACGATAGCTGACTGGTGATGCGGATAACTTGATAGGGTTACCAAGTGCGCGTACTGGACTGCCTTGCTCGGTGAAATTAACAATCATATTCCTTGCTTGCGCTTGCGGCATGGCTAGGGCTTCAGCCACATTATGAATCGCGCCGCATGGAATACCTGCTTGATCTAAAACCTCTAGCCAATAGGTACGTGGTTGCTTAGCAAATTGCTTAGTCAGCTCACCGCACAGCAGCTCGCGGTTGGCAACGCGTTGTGGATTGGTCGCAAAGCGCTCATCGGTATGCCAATCAACTGCGAGCACCTCACACAGTTTGGCAAATTGACTGTCGTTACCACAGGCTAAAATAAAGTGCTGCTCGCCCTCACCAGCAAATACTTGATACGGCACGATATTAGGATGCTGATTGCCTAGCCTTGGCGGTATCTTATCTGAGGCCAAATGATTCATACCGACATTGGCTAGCATGGCAAGTGCACTATCAAGCAACGCCACATCGACATGTTGACCAACACCCGTATTTTGACGCGCCAATAGTGCCGCCTGAATACCAATCGTCAACTGCAAACCTGCAAATAAATCGACGACTGCCACGCCAACTTTGTGCGGTTCGCCATCACTAGGGCCTGTGATGCTCATCAGCCCTGATAATCCTTGGATAATATAATCATAGCCGGGACGTTTGGCATCGGGACCTGTCTGTCCAAACCCTGTCAATGACGCATAAATCAGTCGCGGATTATGTTGTTTTAGACTGTCATAATCCAAGCCGTATTTTTTCAGCCCACCCACTTTAAAGTTTTCTACCAAGATATCACTATCAGCGGCCAGTTTTTTAATAATGTCTTGTCCTGCAGGCGTGGTGATATCTACCGTGAGCGATTTTTTATTGCGGTTAATTGTCGCGTAATAAGCGGAGGTATTATCACTGAATATAGGCGGTGCCCAATGACGCGTTTCATCACCGATATGCGGACGCTCAACCTTGATAACGTCTGCACCAAGGTCAGCAAGTACTTGGGTACAAGAAGGGCCAGCCAGCACTCTCGATAAATCGAGCACCTTGATACCATGCAATGCGCCCTTTGGCATATTAGCCATATCAATCATATCTGTCATGAGATTCCCTTACTCTGTCGCGTATTTTTTAATCATAAAATTGTTATTCAGGATGTAATTGCTAAGCAGTTACATCCTGAATAACAACTAAAAAACGTACGTTACTGTTAATGCTCTTTTTGATAAAAAGCCAAGCAGTGACGTACGTCATAAAATACATTTGTATCAAAAATTATTAGCTAAAAACTCTTAGAAGAACGCTTGAATGCCTGTCTGTGCACGGCCTAGGATAAGCGCATGAATATCATGTGTACCCTCGTAAGTGTTGACGGCTTCCAAGTTCATCACGTGACGGATGATATGGAACTCATCAGAGATACCGTTACCGCCATGCATGTCACGAGCGATGCGAGCGATATCAAGCGCCTTGCCGCAGTTATTACGCTTAATAAGTGAAATCATTTCAGGCGCTGCGTTGTCTTCATCCATTAAACGACCGACACGTAGCGCTGCTTGTAGACCTAACGTGATTTCTGTCTGCATATTGGCAAGCTTCAACTGCACCAGCTGCGTTGCCGCTAGCGGGCGACCAAACTGCTTACGATCGAGCGTATACTGACGAGCTGCTTTCCAGCAGAATTCAGCCGCACCCATCGAACCCCAAGCGATACCATAACGGGCTTTATTCAAGCAGCCAAATGGTCCTTTTAGACCACGGATATCTGGGAAAGCATTGGCTTCAGGGACGAATACTTTGTCCATGACAATCTCACCCGTGACTGATGCACGTAGTGAGAATTTGCCTTCGATTTTCGGTGCTGATAATCCTTTCATGCCTTTATCTAAAACAAAACCGCGAATCTCACCCGCATCATCTTTTGCCCACACGACAAACACGTCAGCGATCGGACTGTTGGTGATCCACATTTTATTACCGGTCAGTTCATAACCGCCATCTACAGCGCGCGCACGAGTAGACATCGACGAAGGATCAGATCCTGAGTCTGGTTCAGTCAGACCGAAGCAGCCTACATACTCACCCGAAGCAAGCTTAGGCAAATAACGCTCTCTTTGCTCTTCTGTGCCATACGCCCAAATAGGATGCATCACTAGGCTTGATTGTACGCTCATCGCTGAACGGTAGCCCGAGTCAACGGCTTCTACTTCTTTGGCAATCAGACCATAGGCAACACTCGATAAGCCAGCACAGCCATAACCTTCAATCGTGACACCAAGCAGACCCATTTCACCCATTTGACGCATGATATTACGGTCGAAATTCTCATTGCGATTGGCCTCAATAATGCCAGGCATCAACTCTTTTTGAAAAAACTGACGCGCGCTGTCGGTGACCATGCGCTCTTCTTCAGTGAGCTGGTCACGTAGTAAAAAAGGATCTTCCCAATCAAAACGTGGGCTAGTAGATGTTGCCATGTGGATCTCCTTGGTATCAGTCATCCTGACTGACGAATAGTGATTGATACATCATTTGGTCTAACAAGTCATTGACTTCGTTATTCCGCTGTGCGAAACTTAGTTTCATAATTTAGAACCATTTAACCAAACTTTCGCTGCGCTGTAAACCTTTATCAAAAAAAGATGAGTATAAAATGACGAAACCCTTATCAATAGCTACTCCGCTACTCGAACGCATGCATGCAACAATGAGTCAAAATAAGGAAGAGAATGACCGACAGTTTGTAACTGCATTGGGTCGCGGACTGATCATACTGGCGGCTTTTGAGCATAATGAGCGGCTCACCCATCAACAGCTATGTCAAATGACAGATCTGCCAAAAGCAACCATTACTCGCCTTATTCACACTTTGACCACGCTTGGTTTTTTACGAACGAATGATTATGGTCAGTATCAATTGGGCAGTAGTGCTGTACGTCTCAGTGCGACCGCGTGGAGTCGCCACGATATGGTCGCAGCGGCTGAGCCTTTACTGCGACAGTTTGCTAGTGAGAATGAAGTATCAGTGAATTTGGCAACTGAAGTCGAAGGAGAGATGCGCTATCACGCCTGCTGCCGTAGCCCCGCTCGCCTATCGGTCAATTTACAAGTTGGCTCAGCTGTACCTGTCGCACGCACTGCTATCGGACGTGCTTTTTATACGGTAAGTACGCAAGCGAGACAGGCGATCATCATTAGCAATCTAAAAGAGAATTTATCTGTTGAAGAATATAACGATGCACAAACTGCCCTAGCCAGCGCGGCAGAGCATCATGAAAAATACGGCTATACGATATCAGATGGGGAATTTTCTACCGACATATTGGCAGTCGCCGTTGGCGTGTTTGATGTCGCCACTGGGCAATATACCTACTCGCTCAATGCCAGTGTGCCAAGTGCCAACTGGGAAGCAGATGATTATGCGGCAATGATAGTGCCTAAGTTGCAGGCATTGGCGGAGCGGATTGGTAGTGGGGTTTAAAACAGTAATATGGTGAAGATATAAGCCTTCCAGCCAGTCATAATTTTTCTATTGATATAAACTAAAGAGCTGGTTAATTGGCTGGCTCTTTAGCATCCAACACCCACACCGCATCGTGTCCAACAAAATATGTATGATGATCTGCCACTTCTATGTTATAGACATGATCTTCTTATTTTTTCTTCGTGGGACTGGTTGACCACGTTGGTGTTATGTACCCATGCTCCTGCGCGACCAATGAAGTAGGTATGATTGTCTGCCACCTCAAAGTTGTAGACGGTTGTCGTATAAGGAATAGGCTCGCTTTGATTGTCTTTTAAAAGATTCGTTAGCAGTAGTTTACCTTTTTCGTCTTTGATACCAATATCGAGATAACCGTGTTGTTGGTAATAGCTGACGTCTTTAACATAGCCTGTACCCTTATATTCTGCTTCGCTATAGTCGAGCATGTGCGATTCGGCATCTTGCACATAATCATCGTAGTAATCTTCATGATAGTGCTCTTGATACCAGTAATAATTTGGATTGAATTCTAGATTATCATTAGCGACTTGATAGGTAGGTTGCACACGCTCAACGGTATACATTATGCCATCAGTATTCACAGCAATCTCATACTGTTGTAGTTCGTCCACACGTTTAAAGTGAGGCTGATCATAGAACTCAATGTCCGCCTGTGGGTTTTCCATGGCACCAACGACCCAAACAGGGTGATTGGGTGTCGCTAGAAAACGGCTTATGCGGCTAGCTGACTTGTATGTTTGATAATCAACCATCTCTCGATCTTTATTAAACTTCTCAATATTTTTCTCTAAACGCACGATCCACATCTCTTTGTCTTCATGCACAAAGGTCTTGGTCACAGGCTTATACTCTATGTTACCACTACCATCTTCAGGCTTGGAGAGTACAGGCTTTGATAAAACTAAGTCGCCCACTTTGATATCTTGAATTGGCACTAAACCTTTGTCTGTAAGAATCAAAGTCCCTGCCACAAATCCTGTGTTATTCATTAATTTTCCTTTTATTTTTTATTATTGATGTGGTTAGTTGTTTGAACTGGCGTCATGTACCCAAACACCATGCTCGCCAACAAAGTAAGTGTGATGATCTTCGACTTCAATATTATAGACTATTGCTAGATAGTACTGCTCTTCACTAGATTTGGCAGAATGATACTTACGCTCTTCATCAGTCAATTTCTCATAAGCACCAGTCCAACCATCTTTGTCTAGTAGCCCTTCGTCGTGTAAATAAGCATTTTGTACCATTCTAAAATCATCGTCAGTCTGAATTTCTTTCACAAATCGATGATCTGGGCTTTCTGATAAATCGATATGGTCTTGTCTTTCATCCCACCAGTCATATTGCGCTGACTTGTAGACATCGACATTTTTTAAAATGACTGGTTTACCATAACTAAAGTCAATAATATTGTAAATATCGCCCGGCTCATCTGATAAATGGTCTCGCTGTATGGCAATATCCTTAATACTGGTTCTTATCAAGGGCGTTGAAAATGTATAGAAGCTGGTTTGGAATATAGGACGATTATTATAAGTAACCAACGTATAATCCTTATCTCTATAGTCTTTGTCATCCTGGGCTAAATCTACCGCACTCAACCACCCTTCCTCTTTTGTCCAAAAAGTATGGTTTTCCGTACAGTAGATATAGAACACTCCAGTTAACTCATCATTGTTATCAAATCCATCATTCTCTACAGCAGAGCTAACTCTAGCATCCATCACTTCATCTTTTATAGTGTTGTAAGCTACCCTGACTATTTTCTGCTTTTGTGCTGATACAAAAGTATTCAATACTTTTGTATCAGCAAGCTCGCTGTCGGGGTTATGTTCATTACGGGATAACACCATATCACCAACTTTTAGCTGCTCAATAGGCACTAACCCTTTATCCGTAAGAACGAGCGTGCCTGCCACAAATCCTGTGTTGTTCATATCATATCCTTTTTAATATTATTGCTTTAACCCATCAAACCTCAGCCCAAACTTCATCAGGTATTTACAAAATCTGTCGCTATCATTCGGGCTTTTTAGCTTATCGCGTGAGTTTGCGTACAGATAGCGCCCAGCCGCCGCTTGGTTTTTATGACTAATACAAACCTCAATCACATACGCTAATTGCACTGTATCAAACGGATCAATAGTTTTCAGCATGTCTTCATCGAAATCTTCTATTAAAACATTATGGCTACCCTGCTCAACGGTTTCGCTGTTTAAAGTAACATATGGGCTATTTTTAATCACTTTATTGCATATACTGTCATTACTTATTTCCGTAATCGAACTAATGCCGCTCTCAACAGAAATGATTTGGATAACCCTGTTACCCATTGATACCGACGTAACGACGTCATGCGTGTATGATGTACGCGACAAATGTAAGCATCTTATCTATATCAATCATTACTATTGAGCCTCGTTATGCCTGAATCTCGTACCAATCTAAACCCTGAACCCAAAACCAGCTCGCCGTATTTTATCGGATTATTACTTCGCTATAGCACGTTCGGCGCGGCGATTTTAATTCTGTTAGCGGGCTTATTACTGGTAAGTTGGTGGCTGATTGTGATCGGTGGTTTGGCTGTGGCACTTGGTATTTATGATTTGATTCAATCTAAGCACGCGATATTGAGCAACTACCCTGTCGCTGGACATATTCGCTATGTGTTGGAGGATTTCCGCCCTGAGATTCGCCAGTACCTGCTTGAGGACGATAAAGAACAAGTGCCGTTTTCACGTCAGCAGCGCGCACTAGTCTATCAACGTGCTAAGAACGTCAGTGATACCAATGCCTTTGGTACGCTAGATAATTTATATACCCATGGTAAAGAATGGTTTTTGCAATCCACCATCAGTACTCCACTAGAGAACAAAGACTTCCGTATCATGGTAGGCGGTGAGCGTTGTCAGCAGCCACACGATATGTCGGTATTTAATATCTCTGCGATGAGCTTTGGCAGCCTGTCCGCGAACGCTATCATGGCACTCAATCAAGGCGCAAAACTCGGCGGTTTCACCCATGACACGGGCGAAGGCGCTATCAGCCCTTATCATCGTAAGTTCGGTGGTGATTTGATTTGGGAATTGGGTACAGGCTACTTTGGTTGCCGTGATGATGATGGTAACTTTGATCCACAGTCTTTCGCTGAAAAAGCCGTCGATCCTCAAGTTAAAATGATTGAAATCAAGCTTTCACAAGGTGCCAAGCCTGGTAAAGGTGGCGTTCTTCCCTCTAGTAAAATCACGCAAGAGATTGCCGACACACGTCAAGTACCTACGGGTCAAGACTGTATCTCACCCTCTTCACATACTGCATTTAGCACCCCACGCGAGTTGGTCGCCTTTTGGCAGCAGCTACGTGAGTTATCTGGTGGCAAGCCAGTTGGCTTTAAGCTATGTATTGGTCAGCCATGGCAGTTTATGGCGATTGTCAAAGCGATGATAGAGACGGATAACTATCCTGATTTTATCGTTATCGATGGTGCAGAAGGCGGCACAGGTGCAGCGCCCGTCGAGTTTATGGACAATGTCGGCATGCCAATGGTTGAAGGGTTTTTATTGGTTCATAACACTTTAGTCGGTGCAGGTATTCGTGACAAAATTAAGCTTGGCGTCAGTGGCAAGATCGTATCAGGCTTCGATATTGCGCGCATGATTGCGCTAGGTGCCGATTGGTGTAACTCGGCACGTGGCTTTATGTTTGCGGTTGGCTGCATTCAGTCGCGCTCTTGTCATACCAACACTTGCCCGACAGGTGTGGCAACCCAAGATCCGTATCGTCAAAAGGCGCTCGACGTCCCTAGTAAGGCTGAGCGTGTTGCAAGTTTCCACAAAAACACGCTAAAATCGCTTGCCAGTATCGTAGGCGCGGTCGGTTTACAGCATCCTAGCCAATTACAGCCGTACCATATCGCACGCCGTCTAGATGATGGGCAAATTAAGCTGCTATCCAAATTCTTCTACTTTGCTGATAAAGGCGCATTACTCGATCATAGTGCCCGTGCCGATGTATTTAACCAGATGTGGGTCATGGCAAACCCTGATAGCTTCTTAGCCAACAACGATGCGCTCATTGCTTATAACAAAGACTCACGCGATAAGGGCAAAGAAACTGGCGCGCCAACAGAACAAAGCGCTGGATATAATTCTGAGCATTTGACCAACATCACCGATGGTGGACGATTAATTGGTAATGTGAATAATACAATCCGCGACTTCCCGCCTGCTAGCGACTGAATCAGCGCCTAAATCGTTGTACTTAAAAAATAGTAATGAAGGTGTAATTAAGCCGTAGATAGCAACCAAACTTAAATAATTAGTACATTAAAAGACGTGTGATTGATGCCAAGTTCTATTTTTACCTTATCCCTATCAACGATAGTGCTTGCGCTAGGCCTGAGTGCCTGCCAGCAGACCAATACTAATGCGGCTAGTAGCGATACCGATAGCTGGTCATGTCAGACTGAAGACAAGCCCTTTGCTTATAGTGTTTGCCGTGTAGATGCTACCGCGTTAGCGAGCGAGCGCTATTCATTACAACTGTTTTGGCAATCCTCTGATAACAATGAGCCTCTGCTAACCTTTGATGCGTTATTGGCCACATTACCGAACAATGAGACCCTTAACTTTGCGATGAATGCAGGCATGTATAATGAAAATTATGCACCGATTGGCTATACCGTCATCGAAGGCAAAGAACTCAAATCGCTAAATACAAAAGAAGGTGGCGGTAATTTTCATCTATTACCTAATGGGGTTATGTGGTGGGACAAAGCTGGCAACGTGCAAATCACCGAAAGTAATGCGTTAAATGAGCAGCTAAACAATGGTGATGTGCAGCCTTGGTATGCGACGCAATCTGGCCCTATGCTGGTCATCAATAACGAGATACACCCACAGTTCAACCCTGATAGCAGCTCAATCAAACTGCGTAATGGTGCAGGTGTTTGCCGTGACGGAAGTATACAGCTCGTTAATAGCGATGAGCCTGTGACTTTTTATCAGTTTGCAGAGCTATTTAAGGATGAGCTGGGTTGTTCAAACGCGCTGTTTTTAGACGGTGGTATTGCCTCAGCGTTGTATGCGCCTAGTATCGATAAGCAGGATAAAAAAGAGATGGGCGTGATGATTGGATTGGTTGAAAATAAAGAGTAATGCGCCCTGATACTCTTTTTTTTCAACTAAGATTAAAAAAGCACTTAGCGTGATTATTTCATGCTAAGTACTTTTTCATTACTGGCGACAGTCGGCTAGCAATAACAGTTAGTTGGCTAGCTAACTATTAACGAAACTAAGCTAAAAACTTAACCACCTAAGCTCATCTTAGGACCAAACGGTTCGTAGTGGACACTATCGACACCATGATCTAATGCTACTAACCCATCAATCATGCTCTCCATAAACGGCATCGAGCCGCACACATAGATATCGGCAGGCTTAGGCAAGGTAGCAAGCCATGTCTCATCCAATATCTGCCCCGACTCAAAGTAAAATATATACTTTTCTACAGTCTCAGCCTGTTCGAGTAATGCCTCTACCTGATCAGAAAAAGCATGATGTGTAGCATTTTGGCATGCATAAACCCAAATAATAGGTCGTTTAGGATTGGCTAATACTTGCGCCTCTAGCATAGACAGTACAGGCGTAACCCCGACCCCTGCACTCATCAATACTAACGGAATCTCATTTTGCTGTACCAAACCTTGATTGATCGCAAAGTCACCAGCTGGCGCCGATAATAGAACCGTATCACCGACTTCTAGTTGGTCATGCATATAGTTAGAAACCAACCCATGATACTCATTACGGTTATCACGTCTAACAGCAAACTGAATGCCTGTATCAGTACTAGCAGAGCATAAAGAATAATGGCGCAGGGCTATATGGTCGCTATCTTTTGGGTCTGTTTTCACCGTGATATATTGACCGGCAGTTAAGGTCAACTTGCTTAAATCAATCTCTTGAGCGTTTGCTAAATCATTGCCTTTATTGTTCTCACTCTTATCGACTGGTACCACGGTAAAGGCTGCTATATCTGTAGCGACTGCTTCCTTTTTAGTGATTTTAAACAGTGCAAACCCCTGCCACATTGCTGCTTCATACATACCATGTTCAATCTGGATAAACACGGAGGCAATTTCATCATAAGCTTCTGTCCAAGCATGGATAATATCGTCATTGGCCGCCTCTCCTAATACTTCTTTTATCGCCCCAATTAAATGCTTGCCAACGATAGGATAATGCTCAGGCAATATCTGTAAGGCTCTATGCTTGTGGCTAATCTGGGTCACTTGTGGCAATAGCGTAGCCAGTTTGTCCAAGTGCTTGGCAGCGGCCAATACTGTCATTGCTAGTGCCGTCTGCTGTCTTCCCAATTTTTGATTGGTCTCATTAAAAATATCTAATAGCTCAGGATGCTCATTAAACATATTTTTATAAAACACAGTGGTAATCGCAACGCCATGCTCTTCGAGTACAGGAACAGTTGCGGTGACGATTTCTAACGTTTTTGG
Source organism: Psychrobacter sp. UBA3480 (assembly GCF_002377945.1). Lineage (GTDB taxonomy): Bacteria > Pseudomonadota > Gammaproteobacteria > Pseudomonadales > Moraxellaceae > Psychrobacter. Next base: position 278,462 of record NZ_DFQV01000033.1, on the reverse strand, counting down.
TGAGGCCATGTTGTTTCTCTTAATCATTAACTACATTGATAAATTGAGATGTTAAAAATCATCGGTCTAAACTGGCAATAATGAGCAGACCTTTTTACAGTAGTCATCAAAATTTTTAACCGCCCAATTCAGAATATTTATAACATTCATTTAAAATGAATGTTAACACACTTTACTAGGCATACCAATATACAATCAATATAGAGTTCATTGGCATCAATAAAAAACAGCCGCTATGTTGTCATAACGGCTGTCATTATAAGGATTAACGCCTTGCTAACAGGCTTTATCAATTAGGCTGAATATTAAAATTATCGTGCCATATATTGAGTCATTTCTTCAACACCATGTAATGTCATCGGATACATTTTATTTTCAAACAGCTTTTTAATCTCAACGATGGTCTGCGTATATTGCCAGTAGCTAGGGTTTTCAGGATTGAGCCAAGTTACTTTATCAAAATGCTCAAGTACACGCTTCAACCATACGATGCCCGCTTCATTATTCATATACTCTACGCTGCCGCCTACTGTCATCAGCTCATAAGGTGACATCGATGCATCACCGACGAAGATAACACGATACTCACGGCCATATTTATTGAGTAGCTCAAACGTTGGCATCGGTGCACTATGGCGACGATTGTTGTCCTTCCACACATAGTCATACAAGCAGTTATGAAAATAAAAGAACTCTAAAGTTTTGAATTCATTTTTTGCCGCAGAAAACAGTTTTTCGAGCGCTTCAACATGGATATCCATACTGCCACCCACATCAAACAACATCAGCACTTTGACTCGGTTACGGCGCTCCGCTTGCATATGTATATCGAGCACACCCTTTTTTGCCGTGCGCTTAATCGTCTCATGAATATCAAGCTCATCAGCACTGCCAGTCCGTGCAAACTGACGCAGATTGCGTAGCGCCATTTGAATTTGGCGAGTACCGAGCTGATTGTCGTCATCGAGGTTACGATATTTACGCTGCTCCCAGACTTTTGCTGCGCTACGTTTACGAGACTCACCGCCGACGCGTACGCCTTCTGGATGATCGCCATAGGCACCAAATGGTGAAGTGCCGCCTGTGCCTACCCATTTACTACCACCTTGATGACGCTCTTTTTGCTCTTTTAACCGTTCTTCTAATGCCTTCATCAGCTCTTCAAGCGAGCCGTACTTTTTCAGTAGGCGTCTTTGCTCTTCGGTCAGATTCTTTGGATCGAGCTTTAGATCCAGCCACTCTTTGGGCACGTCCGTTAGCTTGGCTAATAGCTCATCCATATCGAGACTATCGACACCTTCAAAATAATCCGCCATGGCCCGATCGAACTTATCAAAATGGCGCTCGTCTTTGACCATGCACAGTCGAATCAGCCGATACATATCTTCGCGGCTAGCAAAAGTAGTCAGTGCTGGATCTTCAGGATGCGACTGCATCATCAGCCCTTTATCTAACGCGGCATTGAGATCGAGCAGCTCGCGCGTACTGACTGGCACGCCGTAAGTACGCAAGGTGTAGAATAGTTTGATAAACATAAGAGTCGTATCACTTATTGGCTGATATCATTAATTGGTACAGTCACAGGTTGAGCGTTTGCATTGACCTTCATAATAGACATCCGATATCGGACACAAGATATTAAAGCCCACGCAAGCGGCAAACATTAGCGACGCATCATATTGGCAAAACGCTGTAATAAACTCACATCGGCCTCGTTTTTGAGCAACGCACCGTATAGAGGCGGGATAGATTTCTCACCGCGCAGATTTTCTTCTAACTCGTCCTGAGCCATATCATCAGCAAGTAACAAAGTTAACCAATCAACCAACTCAGACGTTGATGGCGGCTTTTTAAGACCTTGAATACCACGCAGTTTATAGAAGATATCCAATGCATCATTGACCAGTTTTTCTTGAATATCTGGAAAATGCACTTCGATGATTTGGCGCATGGTTTCCTCTTCTGGGAAGTCAATATAATGGAAGAAACAACGACGTAAAAACGCATCTGGCAGCTCTTTTTCATTGTTTGAGGTAATAATAACTACTGGACGCTGCGCCGCTGTAATAGTTTCGCCCGTCTCATAAACATAAAAAGACATCTTATCAAGCTCATGTAGCAAGTCATTTGGGAACTCGATATCGGCTTTATCGATCTCATCAATCAGTAGTACGCTACGCTCTGTACTGGTGAAAGCGTCCCACAGCTTACCTGGCTTAATATAGTTGGCAATGTCGTAGACTTTATCATCACCTAATTGCGAATCCCGCAGGCGTGATACCGCATCATACTCATACAGTCCTTGCTCAGCCTTAGTCGTCGATTTGACGTGCCAAGTAATCAATGGCATGCCCAAACTCTCAGCAACTTCTTCGGCAAGCAACGTTTTACCTGTGCCAGGCTCACCTTTAATCAGTAATGGCTTTTGTAAGGTCATAGCGGCATTTACGGCCAGTTGCAAATCATCGGTAGCAATATAACTACTGGTACCAGTAAAGTTTTGCTTAGTATTGTCAGTTGTGGTCATAATCAGATCTCGATTGTTGTTATAGATGAGTTGTTATAAATGGATAGGTCTAAAACATAAATGACTAATAACGAATAAGTTAGTAAAGAATAAATTAGATTAGCACAGCCTGATGCATTGCCAAAATACTCATGCGTTCGCATTTATTAACAATTGTTATGTGCAATGTATAGTGAGCAATTATTTATATGCCTAATAAACAGTCGAGCACAAAAAAAGACACGCAGCGGTGTCTCTTTTTCGGGTATCAAATAAATTCTAAAACAATAGTACTATCTTAATGCCTAGCCTATTTTTATCACTTATCAGACGTATCGCTATCCGTTTTCTTAGCCAATGCATTGTCTTTTTTTAAGCTTACGTTAGTATCAGGCTGTTCGGTTACGGTAGCGCCTTCTGGCAAATAACTGCCTGTGGTCATTTGCAACGTTGCCTGTGTATCTTCTGCGCTGCGGCTACGGGCTTTGTCCAAGCTTGATGCAAATGCGCTGCGTATCAGCTGCCATACAAAACCAACAAACAACCCTGCGACCAGTATCACCAAGATCGGCAACATATTGGCCACCGCGCCTGCGTAATCTTTCATCATCACAGCATAGACGACGCTAATGCTGGCTGGTGCAAGCTCGCTCGGATCGCCAAGCGCTGTACCTGGTGCTAATAACACTGCAAACAGAACCATCCAGCTCATACCGCCCAATGGTTTTGGCAGTACACGAGCAACGAGTATCCATAGCACTAGTACCAAAACAGCACCACCCAGATAAGCATACATCGGCAAATCAGCGGGCGGGACATCCTTTACCATTTGGCCCCACCAAATGGCAATCTCACCGAGAATGTCACTGATAGACTCTAGCGGTAAGCTATGTAAGATATTTTTTAACCAGTCCATGCGTGTTTATTTACCTGCGTTTATCGCCGGTGACACAATCTGTGTCTAGCGGTATATGTGCGTTCTGTAGAACCAGAATGAGGCCAACTACATAATGAACTTATGCATTATGTAGGCTTATATCTGCATTGCGTAGGGTGTCAGTTTATCACGACTCTCTACTCAAATGCATGTGAGCAAGTGTGTCGTAGGTTTTTATCGACGCTGTTTTTAAGGTAGCGCACTGACATTTCCTACCACCCTCACTTGCTGACAATTCCATTAATTATAGATGCTGTCCTGCGATTCACGAGCACGCAGCTCTGCTTGGCGACGCATCACGTCTTGCGGCGGCAACTGCACAAAGTAGCCTTGAGACTGCAGTTTTGCCAGTACTTCTTCTTTATCGACACGAGCGAGCTTATCTTTAGTTGACAAGTCCAGATGCATGACGAACTTACTACGGCCTAAACCTGCACGGAAATCTTTTGGTAATACACCAAGCCAGTCTTTGATTTCATCAGTATCATCAGGATAATCAGGACGCGCAATGTAGATATACATGTCGTCATGTTTGGGAAATTTATAAATATCGCAATGCATAAAAACCACCTATCAGAAACTATGGGCGTAGGTTAGCATATTTCAGGCAAATACCAGTAGTCGCTTTGCGTTTTGCTGTCGTAATTTTTGTCAAAACACACAGATAAAACGCTGATATGAGCGATAAAAATATCGTTGTAAAACATAGCCTATTTAACAGACTGCCCTATTAAAACATCATTTTTGCCAAATTTATTTATTTTAATGGCTTTGATGACTTGTAAAAGCGCTTTGAACCTTTCATAATAAAAGCGTTTTTCAGGAGAGAGTTTATCAGCATTGTTTTTGTATTGAACCCTATTGGTTATACAACTATTGCAATTGCTAGATAACCACCGAAGGCGCATCCACCCTGCCAATCGCTCAGGTAAAAGGACTGAAAAACGCATGTCACTGTTGTTTGATAATGTTTAGTAATATGACGCTCATAGCGCACTACTTTTTTATCAAACATAAGGCATAACAAATCTGGAGAGTGGTAAGCACGGACGACGTCTTACCCACCGAAGGGGAGAAAATACGCTATCATCGACGATAGGGCTCATACAACTGCCCAAAAATGATGATTCGTGTTGAAAATCTCAGGTCACAGGACAGATAGGGCTTTAGCTCAAACTGACGTACAGCGTCTGTTTGGTTTACGTCTTCATCTTTGTTTCTGTGTCACCCTTTGATGTGATATTTGCGCCTTGCAATATTACTTCTCGCTACTTTTACGTTGCGCATCACTCCTTACTCTGCCGAGTACGACTGATGTACACATAAGGATTTGTTATGACTGATACCTATTCTCAAGACTCTAGCAGCAACCAAGCTCCTCAGCGTACCCCTTTTTACCAGTCTCATATTGATAGTGAGGGCAAACTGGTCGATTTTTCTGGTTGGGAATTGCCAATTCATTACGGTTCACAAATCGAAGAGCACGAAGCAGTACGTACAGATGCAGGTATGTTTGATGTCTCACATATGGTTGTGACTGACATCAAAGGCGCTGATACCAAAGCTTGGCTACAAACACTGCTCGCAAACGATGTCAACAAACTCACTACCGCTGGTAAAGCGCTATACTCTGGCATGCTCAACGAGCAAGGCGGCGTCATCGATGATTTGATCGTCTACCTGATGAATGCAGAAGAAACTGAGTACCGTATCGTCTCTAACGCAGCCACTCGTGATAAAGACTTAGCACAATTTAATAAAGTCGCCGAAGGTTTCAATATTGAGATTACCGAGCGTCCTGAACTTGCCATGCTCGCCGTCCAAGGTCCAAATGCTATTGCAAAACTGGCTCAAGCCAAACCAAGTTGGGCAGATACCTTAGCAGCACTAAAACCTTTCGTTGGTGCTGACTTGACCGATATCGAAGGCACTGATTGGTTTGTAGCTCGTACTGGCTATACTGGTGAAGATGGCGTCGAGGTCATTATGCATGCCGATGATGCGCCTGCTTTCTTTGAGCAGCTAAAAGCAAATGGCATCAAACCTGCTGGTCTTGGCGCGCGTGATACCTTGCGTATGGAAGCGGGCATGAATCTTTACGGCCATGATATGGACGAGACCATCAGCCCTTACGAATGCAACATGGGCTGGACGCTAGCGCTCAAAGACGACCGTGCTTTTGTCGGCCGTGAAGCAATGGTCAGCAAACGTAAGCAGTCAAAAGAAGACAACACCGCTATGAAGCAAGTGGGTCTGCTATTGACCACGCGTGGCGTATTGCGTGAAGGCATGACAGTGACTATCAATCAAGGCACTGATAATGAGCAAACTGGCATTATCACCAGCGGCACATTCTCCCCTAGCCTAAAAAATTCAATCGCGATTGCCCGTGTGCCTGCCAGCTTATCAGAAGATGACAGTGTACAAGTCGACCTACGCGGCAAAGGTAAATTCGTCGATGTACGCGTACTGAAGCTACCTTTTGTCCGTAACGGCAAGCAACAGTTTGACTCTTAGGTCTTATAAATTCTATCATTAGAGCGCGTTGTCATTTTACACACGATTATAAAAATGACGACACGCCCAGCCTCCATTATTTTTGTTAATTAACCTCTATCACTTAGGAGAGAGACCATGAGCAACATCCCAGCAGAGCTAAAATATATTGCGAGTCACGAGTGGCTACGCCTAGAAGACGACGGTACGATCACTGTTGGCATCACTGACCATGCTCAAGATCTATTGGGTGATGTGGTATTCGTTGAGCTACCAGATGTGGGCGATATCATCGCTGTTGATGACGAAATCTCAGTTGTTGAATCAGTAAAAGCGGCTTCTGACGTTTATGCACCTATTTCAGGTGAAGTCATCGCTATCAACGAAGCACTAGAAGATGATCCTGAAATCATCAACTCTGACCCATACGGCGAAGGTTGGTTCTTCAGAATGAAGCCTGACAACATCGCTGACTACGAAGCACTAATGACTGCTGACGAGTACGAAAGCGACTTATAAGCTAAGCACGTAAGCTAAGCATGCTCTCACAAGACATTAGCACTTGTAAGACTTTAGCTCGTACAAAGTATTAATCCCGACTAAACATCATAGATACTGGCAGCAGCTGGTATCTATATTCTCTATTTAAACGATTTAAAAACCTTTCTCATGAAAAGTATTGGCTCATTGACCATGCTTATTATTTGAAAGCAGCTTTATATGTAGATCTCCAACAATCATTATCGTCCGATGTTATTGCTACCAAGCGTTATCTCATTGACTCGTATTGATCACCTATTCGAATCCCAATGAATACGTGCTATCAATAACGACGCAAACTGATAACCCAATTTTCAGCATGGATCCTAATATGAATGCCAACACCGATAATAAAGACCCCATTGCCACGCCAAACCATACGCCGCAGCTACAAGCATTTCGCGATATCGTAGAGTCACGCCGTTCCGTGCGCCGTTTTACTGACACACCTATCCCTGATGACGTATTGGCAGACTGTCTGCGTTTGGCCATGCTAGCGCCAAACTCTAGCAACCTACAGCCGTGGGAATTTTATGTTATCGATGATGCTGACAATCGCAAACACGCTGTCAAAAACTGCATGAATCAAAACGCCGCAAAAACATCAGCTCGTTTGATTGCCATCGTTGCTCGTACTGATGTTTGGCACGATCACGCTAAGCAAGTATTGCGCGAATACCCTGATCAGCCAGTGCCAAAGAAAGTGAAAGACTACTACAACAAAGTCGTCACGATGGACTTTTTGCGCGGCCCAGCCAACGTGGTTTCGGCTGCAAAATGGGGCGCAACGCAAGTGGTTAGGCGCGTAAAGGGCCCGATCAAATCGCCTTACTATACGTTTGAAGACACCAAAAACTGGGCAACCAATAACACCGCACTTGCCGCCGAAAACCTCATGCTAGCATTACGTGCTCACGGGTTTGATAGCTGTGCTATGGGCGGCTTCGATGAGCCTGCTATGAAGCGATTACTAGGCCTAGGCGACGATCAGCATATCATTATGATGATTGGCGCAGGTGAACGTGCTGATAATGGCGTTTACAACACCCAGTTCCGTTTTGATCAAAAACAGTTTGTGCATTACGTATAACGTACCGCTCACACTATTCCCTTAATTGCTATTTTGTTTATTACTCCCTTAACCAAGGATTGTCATGACTATCTCTCAAAACCCATCGTTTGATACCTTTCAAGGATTGTTCAACGAAGCTGAATTTGTCTATCGCCACTTAGGTTCGAATGAGACCAAGCAAGCTGACCTACTCAGCGCTGTTGGTTATAAAGATATGCAAAGCTTTATCAATGACACTGTGCCTGAGCCAGTACGTTTGCACAAAGAATTGGATTTGCCAGTGGCGATGAGTGAGCACGCTGCACTTGCCAAACTACGCACAATGGCAGACGATATTACTGTTAACAAAAGCTATATCGGTCAAGGCTACTCTCCGGTTCGTATGCCTGCGGTCATTCAGCGCAATGTTCTTGAAAATCCAGGTTGGTATACCGCTTATACACCTTATCAAGCGGAAATCGCTCAAGGTCGTCTAGAAGCATTACTGAACTTCCAACAAGTATGTATCGATTTGACTGGTCTTGAGCTGGCTGGTGCATCATTGCTTGATGAAGCGACGGCCGCTGCAGAAGCAATGGCGATGTCAAAGCGTGTGAGTAAAAGCAAATCAACACAGTATTTCGTCGATGAGCGCGTCTATCCACAAACGCTAGATGTTATCAATACTCGTGCTAAGTACTTTGGTTGGGAAGTCGTTGTTGGTGACTTTGAAACGGCTAAATCTGGCGACTATTTTGGTGCGCTATTCCAGTATGTTGGTGCTGAAGGCGACGTTAAAGACTTAACAGACGTCATCAGTGCAGTAAAAGAAAACAAGACTTACGTCAGTGTCGTCAGTGACATCATGAGCTTGGTGCTATTGAAATCCCCAGCTGACATGGGTGCTGACGTAGCGCTAGGTAGTACTCAGCGTTTCGGTATCCCAATGGGCTTTGGTGGTCCACATGCCGCTTATTTTGCGTTCTCTGATAAAGCCAAGCGTTCAGCGCCTGGTCGTATCATTGGCGTATCAAAAGACGCACAAGGCAATACAGCACTGCGTATGGCTTTACAAACGCGTGAGCAGCATATCCGCCGCGAAAAAGCCAACTCAAACATCTGTACCTCACAAGTATTGCTAGCCAACCTCGCTGGTATGTACTCGGTATATCATGGTCCAGGCGGCGTGAAGCGTATTGCCACTCGTATTCATGCTTTTGCCACTGCGTTTGCTGATGCTATCACAGAATCTAACGACAGCAGCTTGAGCGTGGTACATGAACAATTCTTCGATACAGTCGTGGTTGATTGTGGTTCAGAGAAATTGGCTACTCAAATTTTCAAAAATGCAGATAACGTTGGCTACAACTTATGGCGTTTAAGCGACACCAAATTAAGCGTTGCCTTTAGTGAAACCAGCGATCAGCAAGACTTCAACACGTTGACTCAGCTATTCGTCAATAAGTCACATGACCTACCTGAAACCGCTCGCGTCTCTCTAGATAGCGCACACCTGCGTACGGATGACATCTTGACTCATCCAGTATTCAACTCGCATCATACCGAGCATGAAATGCTACGCTATCTAAAGTCGCTTGAAGACAAAGATCTAGCGATGAACCGCAGTATGATTTCACTTGGTAGCTGTACCATGAAGCTAAACGCCACCAGTGAGATGCTACCGATTACTTGGCCTGAGTTTGCTAATGTGCATCCTTTTGCACCGCGCGACCAAGTCACTGGTTATATCGCGATGATTGATAGCTTGCAAGATCAATTAAAAGCCATTACTGGTTTTGATGATGTCTCTATGCAGCCAAACTCTGGTGCTTCTGGTGAATATGCTGGTCTGTTAGCGATTCGCCGTTATCATGAGTCACTAGGCGAAACCAATCGCGATGTTTGCCTGATTCCTATGTCGGCGCACGGTACCAACCCTGCTACTGCCATGATGATGGGTATGCAAGTGGTCGTGGTCAAAACTGATGAAAACGGCAACGTTGATATCGACGACTTAACCGCCAAATGTGAAGAATACAGCGATCGCCTAGGTGCGCTAATGATCACTTATCCATCGACGCACGGTGTGTTCGAAGAAGGCATCCGTCATATCTGTGACTTGACCCACAAGCATGGTGGTCAGGTCTATATGGACGGCGCGAACATGAATGCTCAGGTAGGCATGATGCAACCTGCAGACGTTGGTGCTGATGTATTACACATGAACCTGCACAAAACCTTCTGTATTCCGCATGGCGGCGGTGGTCCAGGCATGGGCCCTATCGGTATGAAAGCGCATTTGGCAACATTTATGGCCAACCATACCTTGAGTCCTGTACATAATGCACAAAAAGACTGCTCAGCAGTATCAGCAGCACCTTATGGTTCAGCGAGCATCTTGCCTATTTCGTGGATGTATATTGCTATGATGGGCCGTGATGGTCTGCTAAAAGCAACGGAGTTGGCATTACTGAACGCCAACTATGTGGCAGCTGAATTAAAAGGTCACTACCCTGTCCTATATGCTGGCAAAAACGGCCGCGTAGCTCACGAATGTATCATCGATATTCGTCCGTTAAAAGAAGAGACTGGCATCACAGAAAGCGATATCGCTAAGCGCTTGATGGACTATGGTTTCCACTCACCAACGATGAGCTTCCCAGTCGCTGGCACGCTTATGATTGAGCCAACAGAGTCTGAATCAAAAGAAGAGTTAGATCGCTTTATCAGTGCGTTAAAATCTATCAAAGCTGAAGCCATGAAGGCCAAAGCTGGTGAAGATAACTGGACGCTAGAAGATAACCCATTGGTTAATGCACCGCATACCGCAGCTATGATTACTGGCGAAGAGTGGACGCATCCTTACAGCCGTGAGACTGCTGCATTCCCACTGCCATACATCCGTGCAAACAAGTTCTGGCCAAGTGTCGCGCGTGTCGATGATGCGTATGGTGATAAGAACCTAATGTGCTCTTGCCCAAGTATCGAAAACTATATGTAATTATCATTTTCGATAGTTATGCTCTGTAGTAAAAAACCTCCAAGTCAGCAGCTGACTTGGAGGTTTTTATTTTGCTGACTTTTTATCTATTACATTAGTAGGTAATATTATCAATAAAATAAACGATAAGAATTCAATGCAATAAAAGCTTATATCAATAATAAACTATTTATCTTAAATTTCTGAAGCAATCATTTGGACACTGCTATGCAATCTAAAGCGCCTAAACAAAAAACTCGCGTTATTCTAATTCACGGGCTACATCAAACCCCATGGATCATGCGGCCATTAGCCAAGCGCCTGCAAGTAGCAGGATTTGATACCCATCAGTACGGCTACCGTAGTATGCGTGATGGTATCAAAACCAATAGCGCCCGCCTAAATAGCTGGCTAGAAACAAACCATCATCCAGATCATCCTATCGATTTGGTCGGGCATAGCTTGGGTGGTTTGATCATTCGTGATTTTGTTGCTCAGTATCCAAAATGGCAAATTGGACGTTGCGTGACTCTAGGGACACCGCATATAGGCAGTGTGTGTGCAGATTATATCTGGCGATTGACTCCTGTTGTCGTAGGTCGTTCGTATATCGACGCACTCGACGGTACAGTCGCGCCATTGCCCAAACATGTAACGCTAGGCGTCATCGCTGGCAACCGACCTTATGGTCTAGGTCAGCTGTTTTTGCAATATCATAATCGCAAACTGCGCAAATCCGACAAGCCACCCCTTAACGAGCAACTTGCACATGACGGGACAGTATATATAGAGGAGACGAGGATAGAGGCAGCAGCTGATCATATCATCATGCCAGTCTCACATACTGGCATGCTAGTGAACCCAGATGTCGCCGAGCAAACTCGACACTTTTTAGAGCATGGACGATTTAAACGCTAAGAGCTGTATGAATACTTGAGTGTCAGTTTTCAGTCTTATCGAACGATTTCTTGTTAAACGGTGCCTTATCGAACGCTGCTTTATCGAACGATTCCTTATTGAACACGAATACCCATGCCCTGTTGCAGTTCGGTTTTATGCTTTTTGATGACTGGAATTAAGGTTTTAATGACCCAGTCGTTACGCCAACCTTTTAGCCCTTGTGGCAGTTCGCTCACATCTTTATCAAGAGCAACCACTTCATATAATTGTCCTAGCCATTTTTTACGCATCAATACACTGGCAGGTATACCGATTTCGCGTGCATGCTCATCAATTGCTTGCTGCACTGCTTTTGAGAGTACTTTATTTTTTGAGCGATATGGTGGCACTAGACAGTCTGGATGCTCTGTAGGCGGTAGACTCTTGGCATCTCTGATTACTTTCAGCAGCTCTTCACCATATAGTCGCAGCATACTACGGTGCATGGTCGTTTTATGTGCTAGCTCGCGCATACTGTTTGGTTTTTCAGTGACAATTTCACGAACTGCTTGTTTCTTTATCACAAAGGTACGCGGTTGATTGGTCGCACGTGCCAGCTCTTCTCGCCATGTAGCCACCCCTTTGAGTATCGCCATTTGCTGTGAGTTATAGCGGTAATCTGCCATCGTTAGATACATCGCTTCATCTTCGACGTGCTGCGTGTCATACAAATCACTGGCATAGAGCTGACAGTCGGCCCAAACATAATCATATAAACCTTGAGCCTTAAGCGCATGTTCGATACTGAGATACAGTGCTGGCAAATAACGCACATCATCGATGGCATACTGCTCTTGTTCATCTGTCAACGGGCGCTGGAGCCAATCAGACTGGCTGTGTTCTTTATCGATATGCATATCTAGCTGGTCAGCCAGTGCCTGCTGATACCCCATTTGCAATTGACCTGTTAAATAAGACAACGCAATTTGCGTATCGAAGATATTGGTCAACGGCGGGCAGCCAGACAGCAGATAAAAAATACCCAAATCTTCGCCACAGGCATGCCAAATAGCAACATCTACTTTGCGTAGCGCTTCCCACAGCTCAGCCAGTTGCAACTGCGGTGCATCCAGCAAATAAACATGATCACCAGTATTCAATTGCACCAGTGCCAAGCGCGGATAATAAGTGTCACGCTTGATAAACTCAGTATCTAAGGCCACGCGTCCGCAAGTCGCTAAGGCATCAATAACTTCATCTAAATCGCCTTGCTTACGTACCCATGTAATAGCAACGTCATCAGCAATATCCAATAGTGCATCAATATCTAGCACCTCAATATCTGGAGTATTAGTAGCTGACTCAGATACTGTAGTTACTGACATTGGCTCAGTATTAGCGGCTTCTTGTAATGAGCCATCATTGATATCAGAAGTATTTGATTGAGCTGAGGCGTTTGAAACGTTATTGGACACGGGCAGATACCTGCATTAATAGGAGAAAATAAAACGCTAAACCGCGCCTTAATAGAATTAGAAAATAAACAATAATAAAGTAATTATAACAATTCCAAGAAATGAATTGGGTAAGACTTTGACGCAATCAAAACATTATAAAAAAGAACGATTTTGCATGGCTTGACCAAGCGTCATACTATCCAGATACTCAAGCTCGCCACCCATCGGTACACCTTGAGCTAAGCGCGTCACTTTATTGACATGGCGACTGACTGCCTCACTGATAAAGTGCGCCGTAGTCTGACCTTCGACAGTCGTACCTGTTGCAAGTATTAGCTCTTCGACAGGCTCTTGCTTCACTCGCCATACGAGCTGATCAATATTTAAGTCATCAGCGCTGACACCATCAATTGGCGATAAATGCCCGCCCAACACAAAATAACGACCACGGTAACCAGCTGTCTGTTCAATCGCCATCACATCTGCTGCTGTCTCGACCACGCATAGCAGACTGTCATCACGTCTAACATCTTGGCAAAGCGGACATACAGCCTCATCACTAAAGCTATGGCAACGTTGACATTCAACAATATCACGCATGGCTTCATCTAGTGCTTGGGCGAGTGCCATGCCTTGTGGGCGTTTTTTACTGAGCAGATGTAGCGCCATTCGTTGGGCACTTTTTTGACCGACGCCTGGCAATATACGCAGCTGTTTGACCAGCTGATCAAATTTGGCTGTAAGCAAAGTAGCTTCCTTTAGTTGACTTTATCTAACTGAATTTATAAATCGTAGCTATAAAAATGGGGTCGTATCGTGTCGATAACAACCCCATTTTTGTCTTCAGTATGAAGTATTTAATGCTTAAAACATGCCTTGCATACCTGGTGGCAGACCCATACCTGAAGTCGCGCCAGCCATCGTTTCTTCGTAGAGTGCATCTGCTTGACGAACCGCATCATTGATAGCAGCAGCGATAAGATCTTCGATCATATCTGGCTCATCTTCTAGCAGACTTGGATCAATAGTCAAACGCTTAACCACATGACGACCAGTCATCGTGACTTTAACTAGGCCACTGCCCGCTTCTGCTTGTACTTCTTTGTTAGCAAGCTCTTTTTTAGCGTTTTCAACGTTTGCTTCTACTTTCTTTTGCATCGTTTGTGCTTGTTGCATCAATGCTTGAATGTTCATAGTTGCCTCTTTTGTTATTTATGGTTTGTATTTTATGCTAGTGCGTATAGTAATGAATAATTAATAACGTAAAGTTAATGCAATGCGTTAGTGCAGATTATACCTTTATCTTTACAAACTGTCTAAACCACGTGCCAAGTCTTTGATAATATCTTCCACATCTTCCAGACCTACCGATAGACGAATCAGACCGTCTTTAACGCCAGCTTCGGCACGAGCTTCAGCAGTTAGACGGAAATGCGTGGTGGTTGCAGGATGAGTAATCGTGGTTTTGGCATCGCCCAAGTTATTGGTGATAGAGACCATTTGTGTTGAATCAATCACATGCCACGCCGCTTCTTTGGTATCACGGCTATCAGATGCCTTGACTTCAAAACCCATGATAGCACCGTAGCCATCTTTCATATGATGCTGACGTGTAGCAAGCTCGTGCGCAGGATGGTCACTCAAGCCTGAAAAGTGTACGGTACTGACATTAGGATGATTGACCAAAAATTCTGCCACTTGATTGGCATTTTGGCAATGCGCTTGCATACGTAACTTGAGCGTTTCGAGCCCCTTGGTAAATACCCAAGCATTAAATGGACTCATGCTGATACCGCCTGAGCGCACCACGGTAAACGCTTCTTGCATCAGTTTATCACTACCGACCAGCGCGCCGCCCAATACACGACCCTGACCATCCAAATATTTGGTCGCAGAGTGAATGACCACATCCGCACCCAAGTCTAGCGGGCGCTGCAATGCTGGCGTTGCAAAGCAGTTGTCAACGACGAGTAATATGTCATTGGCTTTACATAGCTGACTGAGATAACCAAGGTCGCAGATCTGCGCTAGTGGATTGCTTGGGCTTTCGCAATAGATCACCTTGGTGTTTGGTTGAATAGCATTTGCCCATGCCTCATTATCGAAGCAATCAACATAGCTGACTTCAACACCGAATTTGGCCATATAGTTGTTAAACAGACCGATAGATGAGCCGAATAATTGGTTAGCCGCGAGCAGATGGTCGCCCGCTTTTAGATATGCCAAGCACATGGTCAAAATAGCGCCCATACCAGAGGCCGTTGCAACCGCGCGTTCACCGTTTTCTAACGCAGCCAAGCGACGCTCAAAAGTACGTACGCTTGGATTGGTATGACGAGAGTAAACATTGCCTGTTTTTGTACCGTCAAAATGAGCAGCGGCATCAGCGGCTGAACGATAAACGTAAGAGCTGGTGGTAAAAATAGGCTCTGAATGCTCGCCTTCGTCCGTACGGTGTTGACCTGCCCGCACTGCGATGGTCTGCATGCCATAATCAAGCCCTAAATCTAAGGCATCATTGCGCCAGTTTGGATCTAACTTGTTCAAACTGCTCTCATCATGGTTTTGCGACTGACTCATAAACGTTCCGTTACTTTGGTTGGTATTTTATTGGTTGATCTTTTAATTTAAATAAAATGACTGCTTATTCTTCTGATCATCGACCGAATTCATCAGCGTTATCATATCATGTCGACTTATTCCACACAGCTGGTTTCAAATGGCCACTAAATATTATTTTCGAATACCAAAGATGTATCAATTCTACTACTTAAAATCTGCCACATATATAGTTAAACACTACTTAAAAAACGATGATTTCGTGCGCTAAATCTAACAAAAATAACGTATTTATAATAGGCAGATATCGCAACAGCTGCTAAGCTTAGCGACGATTTAGATTTTGCCACGCGTAATACAACAACAGTTTGGTAATACATCTAAAAAGAGTGACTTAAGCACTCTGAATCATTATTTGTCAGTACATTTAGGCTCATTAAGGTAAATTCGTTATGTCGATGTTCAGTATAGAACCAAGCAGCTTATCGTTGAGCCTAACCCTAGGACTGACTTTAGGGCTTAGTGCTTGCCAGAGTTTGCCCAAGCAGCCACATTTACCGGAAAGCCAAGCACTATCAGCACGTGTAGAGGCTCTATATTCAGATAAGCAAATGACGCAAGGTGAGACGATTAAGACTAGCAGCACTGACTTGGTCTCTGCCATTAGTGCGCAGAACGATATTCACCCTGATTTGTCTGGTTACCATCCAATCGTAACCGGAGCGAATGCTTTTGCGGCACGTAGCATCCTGACAGATATGGCCACGCGTAATATTGATGCGCAGTATTATATTTGGCATAACGATCAGGCTGGCCAGCTTCTGTTAAAAGATTTATGGGACGCGGCCGAGCGTGGCGTAATCGTGCGCTTATTGTTAGATGATTTTAATAACAGTGCCAAGTTCGATCAGCATTTATTACGCTTTGCCAGTCATCCTAACATTGCGGTGCGCATCATCAATCCTTTGATGCATCGTAAGTTTCCAACGTTGAACTATGTGACTGGTTTGCCGCGTATCAATCGCCGTATGCACAATAAAAGCATGACCTTTGATAAGCAGATTACTATCATCGGCGGGCGTAACATCGGTAACGAATACCTTAGCAATGACCAAAGCAGCCAATTTGCAGATTTGGATGTCTTACTTATCGGTAAAGTCGTTGCAGATATTGATAACAGTTTTTATGACTATTGGTCATCGCCTTTATCATTTGATATCGAGACCTTAGCGAAATTTGATGATGACGTCACACCTGATTTTTTGAAGGCCTTAGATAAGCTCGGTCTGGATGAAGAAAACAACGAAGGCAGCAGCTTGACGGTTTATAAAGCTGCGATCAAAGACTCTACGATTGATAGTGACTTGATTAATAAACGTGTGCCTTTCCGTTGGACCGACATGCAGTTTTTAAGTGATGATGTTGGCAAACTAAGCAAAACGGTTCCTGCTGATACCAACTTGGTTCATCAGTTGCGTAACTTGCTTGGTAGCCCAACCAAGAAATTGACGATTATTTCTTCTTATTTTGTACCGACCAAAGATGGCGTCGATACGTTGGTTAAACTGGCTGAAGCTGGTGTCGATATTAAGATATTAACCAACTCATTTGATGCGACCGATGTGACTGCCGTGCATTCTGGTTATAGCCAGTGGCGACCTCGCCTGCTTCGTTCAGGCGTCAAAATATATGAGCTAAAATCAACCGCTGCTGAAGAAAAACGTGATAACAAACTGTGGCGAGCACGTAGCCAATCATCGACCAGTTTGCACGCAAAAACGTTTGCAGTAGATGACTATCAAGTCTTTATCGGTTCATACAACGTTGACCCACGCTCTGCCAATATCAATACCGAAATGGGTGTCATTATTAATGATGACGAGCTAGCAAGGCAGCTGCATGGCGCTTTGAGCGACGATCTATTAAATCAAGCGTATGAGGTCAAGCTACTAGAAAATGGTAACCTGCAATGGCATACCATGGAGAAAGGCGAAAAAGTAGTCTATGACTCCGAGCCACGAGTGGACATGGGTGACCATGTTTGGCTAACCATTATGTCTTGGTTGCCCATTGACTGGCTGCTGTAGATACATAACTTATTAATTTCGACAGTTCTAGAACATTTAGTTTTGCGACTCAGTTGTATTAAGTAAACAAAATACCATTCAAACACTTTTATTTTAAACACCCAACTTATTGTTTTGGCAAATCATCTTTTATATATCTTGATTTGCCGTTTTTACCATGGCCGGTTATCCAAACGATGATCGTCTTAATGACCACTTTACTCTGTGGATATGTGATCTATTATGCCGTCTCGTTCTCAATACGCCCTAATGTCTACTAAAGACAAAAACATAGTGATGTTCATTAGCTTCATCAGCGCTGTGATATTTTTTGATTTTTTGATTTACTTGTATATCTCAGATATTGTTTCAGCGGCTATTTTTCCTGCTAATGCTGACCCTAGAGTTGCTAAACTGCAAGGAATGGGGCTTTTTGTTATCGGTTATTTAGCACGTCCAATCGGAGGTGTTCTCATCGGTCGTTATGGTGATATAAAAGGTAGAAAGCCCGTTTTATTGCTAAGTATCATAGTCACCGCATGTAGTCTCCTAGCGATGGCATTTTTGCCCACTTATGCACAGTGGGGCATCTTTGCGCCTGCTTTATTTATTTTATTAAGAATTATACAGGGTATGGCATACGGACTTTATGTTCCCTTATCTTGGGTATTTGTGGCAGAGCATGTGCCCAGACAGTATTTATCAGTAGCTTGTAGCTACGTGACTGCCAGCTTCTTTGTAGGTGTGTTATTCTCAAATGCATTTTTTATGTGGCTCTCTAGCTTTATGACCACAGCTGAGTTAACTGAGTACGGATGGCGCTTGCCATTTTTAGTGGCCGCTGTACTCAGTGCTTTGCCGTTATTGGTGTGGCGATTGGTTGGAGAGACGCCTTTCTTTTTAGCACTCGTAAAACCGAAGACAGGCAAAAATGCAGGCAAGCCGCTGACGTTACTCTTCAAACACTGCAAACATTCCATTTTTATCGGTATGGTACTGACACTAGTAATCTCTAGCATTTCTACTGTTATCGTTTTGCTATTACCGGACTTGATAGAGATAAACTTTTCGTTAGACAGTGATTTGTTCGGGTTATCCCATAGCTTGGGCATCATATTTATAATTTTTGGCTGTATATTCTACGGGATGATTTCTAATCACGAGAATTTTGGTAAAGTGTTGGCAATCGGTTCAATTTTACTGATTGCTCAAATGTTGGCGTTCTTTTACCATTTACAGGCGGGCGGTGATTATATATTAATCATGTATGCGATTTTGGGCTTCTGTGCTGGCGTGATTGGTATGGTCCCTGCTATCCTTATAGAGCTGTTTCCGACCAATGTACGTCTCACCGGCGTTGCTTTTTGCAACAATGTCACACAGGGTATCGTGGGTGTACTGATACCTTTTGGTCTTGGATACGCCACGACTCTAGTCAGCTTTTCACCAGCACTGTACATTGCCTTTATTGGCTTTATCGGTATTATCATGGGGCTTTATTTTTATAATTTGCCCGAGTTGAAAAAGATTGACCACGTTATTGTATAAGTAAACAGTCAATCGCCGCTTCGCATAACGCTTGAAGCTCTAGAAAATCTTGAAAATAAGGTGCAATGGGTTGTCTCATCCATTGCACCTTCTCCATTTATTTAAGACACAAATATTAAGGCTTGATAACCATGGTTGATATGACCAACAAACGCCTCTCAGTTGCGCCAATGATCGACTGGACTACGACAGATTATCGTTATTTTGCGCGACTGTTTAATACGCATACCTATCTATATACCGAGATGATCAGTACTGGTGCATTGATACATGGCAATCGAGCACGCCACTTGCGCTTCGATACACTTGAGCATCCTCTTGTATTGCAGCTCGGCGGTGCAGACATCAGTGAGATGACGCAATGCGCAGAGTTTGCTCAGCAGTATGGCTATGATGAAGTCAATATCAACGTCGGTTGTCCCTCAGATCGCGTACAGCACAACAAAATAGGCGCCTGTCTGATGGCAGAACCTCAGACCGTCGCTGATTTGGTCAAGCATATGCAAGCTGCAGTCGATATTCCAGTGACGGTCAAACATCGTATTGGCATCGATGACTTTGATAGTTATGAGTTTATGGTGGACTTTGTGCAGACAGTGGCAGCGGCAGGTTGTACCCGCTTTATCGTACATGCGCGTACGGCATGGTTGCAGGGGCTCAGCCCTAAGCAAAACCGCGAGATACCACCGCTGCGTTACGATGATGTGTACCGTCTAAAGCAGGATTTTCCTGAGCTAGATATCGAAATCAATGGCGGCATCGATACAATTGAGGACATCCGAACGCACCTACAGCATATCGATGGCGTGATGATTGGTCGGGCGTTTTATCACAACCCGTATCTATTAGCAGAGGCCAATAGCTTATGGAATGAGGAAACTCCTGAGACAATACCTAAGCGCTCAGAGATTTTAGAGCAGCTATATCCATATCTCGAAGAACAAATTGCAAAAGGCGAAGCGCTGCCAACGATGACACGGCATTATTTAGGACTCTTCCAAGGTCTAATGGGCGCACGTAAGTGGCGCCAAGCATTGAGCGGCAAACCTCAGCTGACAATTGATGATATTAAGCGAGCTGCCGATGAAGTGCTATCGTTAAATCCTGATGCATAGCCCTAATACGTAGCCAAATTTGAATATCTAACTGGCTCGATAGAATTTATATGCCAGCCGTTGTTGTGGTCAGCATTTTATCTACGTCGCTTGCGCAATATACTGCCATATCGCTGCACCATTATTGATAATGTGCAGTACGATTGGCAGTAATATCGAGCCTGACTTAATCCGTGCATAGCAAAATATCAATGCTAACACTACGATGGTACTAATCTCGTAGATACCATACTGCACATGGATCACAGCGAATATCAAACTTGTCACAATACTGGCGACAATCGCCCCATAATTCGCTGAATAGGATGGTGCTGTGAACTGTTCCGCGATGGCTGACCACAATATACCGCGAAAGATAACCTCTTCATAAATTGGTGCGACGACCACCATGGCAAATACCAGTAGCCAAACCGAAATGACAGACTGATAGAGCGGATCAACAAACACCAACGGCGCCATATCAAGTACATACGTCAATGCCTGACTGGCAATCATAAATATCAGTAGCAGCCCAAGCATGCCTATACCTACCGACAGTGAGAACGGCTTTAGTGCTAAATATTGACGCAGACTGCCACCTTTTAAACGAATGATAAGCATGCTAATTGCCACTAGCAATACACAGCCGATGAGTATAGACAGGCTCACAATTGTTCCATCATTACTACCAAAATAGAATATACGCCCTATCGATGTCCTTTCATCGGCAGGTAATACAAGCTTGCCAGCGACATAAACACCTACCAACTGACTGATAAAAAACGCAAGCACCATTCCTACTGTTAGCACGAATGTACCCACGCGCGAAAATAGTGGCAGAGACTTAAGTGAGGCAGTCGTACTAGATGGCGCAGTTAGGTTTTTTGGCATAAAGGTATCACTTAAAAATACTCTGGCAGCTCATATCCATTACAAGCATGACTGATGATATGTTGCGTTTATTCGGACAGTTGCTGCTTGATCAATCCTAGCACCTGCATTGAAACAGACTCTGGATGCTCAAGTGGGAACATATGGCCCCCTTCATGAGTCTCATAAGGAATGCCCAAGCGCGATTTTATCTGCTGTGGAAAGCGACGTTTCAAAAAGATGCTGTCTTGACCAATGATTAAAGTCACAGGAACTTTAGGGCCACGGTTTGGTGCCAGCCAATACCAAGATGGATTGGTACGGAACACAGCAACTTCGCTGGCTTTAGGAATAGCCAATGTCACTTTACCATCAGCGCGCTCATGTAATCCATGATCGATATATCCTTGAAAGCTACGCTCATCAAAATTCTTGAAAAACCCTTTATGTCGCATTTTCTCATATGCTTCATCCCGGCTATCCCACACATCACGGCGATGTTTGGACACGCCAGCTGGTGACAGTTTGTCCATCAGACGATTATTCATAAGCGGTAATCTATCTGCTGTCTTTGCCAAATGCCACAACAAGCTGACTTTGCCATAAATCCAAGGCGGGTCCATAAGCACCGCTTGTGCAAATAGTTCAGGCTGACGATACGTGGCCTGCAACGTACACATGGCCCCAAGCGAATGCCCCACTCCTACTACCTGTGCAACGCCATGCTTTTTGCAGGCACTGTTTACGCTATCAATGATTTGCTGCGTCAGACTACGCCAATGATCATCTACTGGATAATCGGGCGTATCACCCAACATCGCAATATACTCAATCGTAAAAAATTCTGATAAACCTTTAAAAAAAGGCTCATATACCGCGCTTGGCATTCCATTAGCATGGGCAAAATGCAGCACAGGTTTATTGGTTATTTCAGAGACAGGTAGTTTAGCAAAGGACTGTAAATTTATTTCATCACTCATGACAGACTCTCGTGGGATCATTTATGTTATATATTATTTTAATGATTGAACCTTGTACCATTATCAAAACCAACAGCATTAAAAATAACTTCTTCAAAACCAACCATGTTTATATGGCAAGTTTGACGACTGTGTTTGATGGTTATAGTTGTATAGCTAATTTAATCAGGCTATCACTTGGGCCAAGGTTTTTTATTTGGTATTGCATACAATTAAGGCTGAGCACAATTATATGCTCAGCCTTAACAATCATACACATTATATCTAAAACATAAAACGATTAACGCATTTGCCCAGTGTTGCTTTCTTGTGGCAATACGTCAAGACTAACGCTAGAGCCAATACCGGCACCTAACTTCACTGCAAAACGATCCATAAACATTTGGAACGGATCAGTTGGGCTATAGCTGATGATCGTATCAAGGTCGAGTTGCTTACTTAGACTTGTGATACTACCTGTTTTGTCTGCTAAGCCTAGCTCAATAGACTGCTCACCTGTCCAGAATAGCCCTGAGAACAGTTTGTTTTGCTCAGGATTTTTCAGACGGTTACCGCGACCTTCTTTGACAGCGTTGATAAAATGCTTGTGCGTGTTTGCTAGTACTTTTTCGACATGATTTTCTTCATAGTCAGTCAATGGACGAGATAAGCTTAAGATGTCTTTATACTCACCAGCCGTAATCGTACGATCTTCTACACCAACTTTGTCCATCAAACCTTTAACATTGTAGCTTGGCATAATGACACCGATAGAGCCGACCAAACTTGACGGATTGACATAAATCTCATCTGCGGCAGACGCAATATAATAAGCACCTGAAGCACCGATATCACCAATCACCGCATAAAGCTTTTTGTCTGGGTACTCTTGTCGTAAGTCCATCATGGTCTGCCAAATCTCATCAGACTGTACTGGTGAACCGCCAGGTGAGTTAATGTCCAATGCCACTGCTTTTGAATTACTGTTTGCAAAAGCGTCTCTCAAGGCTTCATTAACATCATACGCATTGGCCACATCGTCATTACTGATGACGCCTTGCAGCTCAACCACTGCCAAATGCGGATCGCTAGTATCGACTGCGTCCATACCTGTTGGCGCACTGCTGCAACCACGACCAAGGGTCAAAAATATCAATAAGATATAACCAAAGGTCAGTAGTTTAAAAAAGATACTCCAACGACGAGCGCGGCGCTGCTCAACCACACTCGCTAATAACGTGTTTTCCAGCACCTTCCATTCTTGTCCACTTGGCGGGCTTGGTTGCTGCGGTTGCGTTGGCTGATTTGCCGAATTATCAGGACGTTTGTTAGGGTCTGGTGGCCAGTTGGGCATATAACTTCCTAAGTTAGAAACAATCTAAAACAATAAAATGAGGTTGTCGAGAAATACAGCTAGAACGGTGGTATATACCTGATACTGTCTCACCATATCTGTGACCTATGTTAATAGTCAGTGACCTGTATTAATAGGCTGCTAAGTATGGTGGTATTTCGATAATGGTTCAATAGTATAACTGTGAAATATCACTATATTGTAACGCTGATAATATAAGCCTTATTTTTGAGGGTTAGTAGTCTCGGCGTTGGGAATGCTATCAATGTTATTTAGTTGTTTAGCGATAATGCCGCGTCTAACGGCTTATTATCATAGGTTATAACTTCATCGACTCCCTGACGACTTATGACATCGCCTGTAATTTGCGAAGCACTATGACCAAGCCACCTTGTATTTTTGAATAGCATGTCATCATTATTCGATTCAACTGAACATAGTAATGACCACAGTTGCCAAGCGCGTTGATGAGTATCAGCATTTAAAATCAAACGCGACTGGAAAGACTCTGACTGTTTGCCAGTTAACTGGTTAGATACTATTTGTGCTTGACGATTGACAGGTGATTTGACAGGTAACGAATTGAGTGGGTCTGCCGCATTGTATCTTAGAACGCGTATTGGCAATTTAGTATCAAGAGCAATCGTACAATCCCAAACGCTGGCATCACCTATCTTGGTCCAACCAGTAATGGCCTGTACTGACAATTCATCGTTAGTCGACTGCCATGTTTTGCCTTGCTCACAACGTTGGACACTGATAGTAGGCGTATTTTCAGATTGCCTAATTGTTTTATAGGCTTGCTGAAACGTAGACCAAAGATCAGAGCGCCCTGCTTGCCAATATTGGCTAATGGTTAAGTGGTCATTTAATTGCGCAACGGTTATCGGCAGTAATTCAGAATTTTTGGTATTAGCAATATTCTTATTGTCAGAGATTAACGTATCAGTCAGGCCGACATTGCTACTCTGTACGACAATACTCTCTAACTTATCGACAGATAAACTGCCCAGTTGCTGCTTCAAATTTTCAGATAATTTTTCTGCTGTCAGGCTGCTTGGCATCGTTCGTGTAGAGGCTGGTCTGTGATCAGATAAGAACAACCAATTGGTACTGTCTTCGTTGACGGTAGGATATTGCAGCAATGCCGCCGTTATATACGAATCACCCGTTGGCAAAATATATAGGGTCGGTACAGTTACCAGTGACTGCTGATTGGCATACACCGTCATCATCAGCAACGTTAATGGTGGTAACATCAACCAACGACTGAGTAAACCTCGTGGCAACAGCCAAGGCAATGCACTTAGCAAAGCCATCGATAGTATCGCGATATTAACTGGTGTATAGAGCCACGCATCCGATAGCGCTGGCAATGACGTCAGCCAACTCATCAAATCGTGTAGATGACCAACTATCGTACTAATAATTACCCAAAGAATATCAGCGATACTTGGCACCAAAAGATAACACAACCCGGCTAATAAATTGAGCGGTACAATCACCCAACCAAATAGCCCGATAGCAAGTAAATTGATAAAAAGGCCCCATAACGACGCCTTACCAAATAAAAGCAACGTAACGGGTAATAAAGTAAGAAACAGCCAAAACTGTAATTTAAACACACGCTTAACCATTTGCCAAACACGGTTAGATAGCACGTTATTGATATGAGTACGTGGCTTATCATCGTATAAATTCGTTACAGCAGTAGTCTGATGCTGATACGACTTATCGTCATACTTGAGTAATAACGCCACTGCAATAAAAGATAGCCAGTATCCCGCCTGCCATAATACGTAAGGGTCACCCCAAGCCATCAATACAGCTAGCGCTAATAGCACGCGCATCGTACTGATAGGAAGTAATGTTAATCTGACGAATCCAATCGCTAATAACATCCAAGCCGTACGGGCAGCAGGCACGTCAAAACCAGTAAATAGCGCATAAATAAAAGCAGCACCAATCATTACCCACCAGCGCACTTGCCAGCGCGGAATCCGACGGTAAATCGTTGAATAATTACGATCAAACAGCAGTACGACTATACCTGCTAGCACAATAGCTAAAAATAGTACGTGCGTACCTGAAATAGCGAGCAGATGTGAGATACCCGCCAGTTGATATAAGTCCTTAGTATCACGATTAATCAAGCTACGATCACCCGTAAGCAGACTTAATGTAACGGCTTTTGATTGTTGCTCTGCTGTCGTTTGCGCTGACCAGTCTTGATAGAAATGCTGTCGTAATCGCCAACGCCCCTGATCGATACGAGTACGAAAGCGCTGAAGATAAGAATCAGAGTCTAGCGACTGCTTCGAATATTTTTCATCGCTGATTTCATTGCTAATTTCGCTACTGTTTACCAATGTAGGACTAATGGCCAAAATATTCGCAACGCCATCAATATGCCGACCTCGCAACCAGCGATAACTGTCAAAACCAGTAGGGTTATTGACTGCTTGCTCAGAAGTAGCTAACGGCGCCAGTGCTAGGCTAATGAATATCTCATCGCCGGGCTGCAAATCGTTTAAGAATGCAAACTGGCTATCATTTGCAGACTTTTTTGGATAGGCGTTAAGTAGGACTCGGTGTTCGCTAACTTTGAGACTAATTTCATTGGGATTAACATCGTTATTAGTGCTTAGGCTATTTTTATTTGCATCTAAGTAGTCGGATGTTTTAGTTGCTAATTCTATCGGCGTCAGCTCAGCGACTAATGGAGCGATGTTCGTTATCACTGCTACTTGGCGATACCCGCTGTCTGCAGTGGCATCATAAACACTGTCGCTCAACCCTTCGATACGCACTAACGCTTGTACTCGTACCGGTGCAGTTATTTCAGTGCTTTCTGCTCGTTGATGAGTAACCAAAGCTTGCAATGCGCTGCCTATCACTAATGCAGCCGTTAGCAAAGCTAGGACTAAGTATCTAATAATTCGGAAAGGAAGTTTAGTATGACGAGATGCATTGTTAAAGGTACTGTTATCAGCGCTGTGGCTGTCTATCGAGGGTATGTTGAATTGAGCAGAAGCCAACAGAAATATAGCAAATACAATCAGCGCCAAAGGCAGATTAGACGTACCAACTGTCTCTAGCAAAGATAAGTCGGTTGGCATTATCACATTATCTGCGACTGCCAATACGCCCATCATAACTATAATTATGAGGCTACCAATCAACCAGTACACCAGCACTCCTTGCTTGATGACTTAAATATTATTCGGCCAAATATGGTTACTTACTATAGCAAATGGCACGCGATGCAATAGCATTTATATTTATATTACCCTATACTGAGGCAACGTATTAGGTGGTAACTATCTGACACCACCATTCTGTGTGTTCTAACCTTTATCCTACTCACCATATATTACTTTATACCAGCTTCTCAATATCATTGAGTAGACTGTAGTTAATGATTAAAGGCGATCCTGTGCCCCAAAAACGTCTAAAAGACCTACTTCCTACACCAGAGAAAATCTTAGAAAGTCGCACTTTAAAGCTGTTTGCACCGCACTTGGCTGATCCAAGGTTATGGCATTTCAATCGACATAGCCTAAATAAGGCTGTCTATATCGGTGTACTGAGTGCATTTTTTCCGCTGCCAGGACAGATGTTACTGGCGCTCATTGGCTCGCTTATTTTTCGTGCCAATGTTCCTATGGCGCTTGGTTTGACATGGATTACCAACCCAGTCACTAGCTTGCCAATCTTCTATGCTGGATACTATATCGGTGCAAAGATCATTGATGCACCTGTGATTAGCTTGCGATTCATCGGTAGAATGATTGCTGATTTTAGCTTATGGGCATTATCAAACGGCGCCAATCCGTTCATTACTTATCGCGGTACAGTATCGCTTGCTGCATTTTGTATCGGACTAACGATTTTAGCTGTAGTCACCAGTCTTATTTGCGGTTTGGCATTTAAGGCCATTTGGCGTTATAAGACCGTAGCGAGCTGGCAGAAACGTCAGCAAAAACCTTCTGACGAATCTGACAAGTTATAAGGTTCTCTATCGTTATTACACTGCTATAACGCTTACGCCCTAGCTAAACTAAGCAAGCAGAGCTTATTCTTCTTTACTGTTCTCTATAGCGTTCAAAACTTTATCAGTGAAATTGCTATCCATCGGTACGATCTCAATGACTTCATCATTTTTACAGAGCGTATAACGCTTACCTGTCGCGCTATCTTGGACTTTTAGGTCATAATCAACCCCAGCCAAAGTGATAGCATCAAACACAGGGGTCAGTAGCTCAGTTTGTGCCTGTCTATCGAGCGCTTCAAACAAAGTTGGATCGATGTAAGGCTTTAACGGCTCATCACCCTCTTCCGCACTGCCAAAAGCCGCAATTGGATTATCATCTTCACGCATTTTACGCATCCTTATAAAATAGATAAGGCGGCTGGCTCACAACCGCTTAATCGCTAGTTCCTATGATATATTTTCTTAATAATACAACAATAACTTTTCAATATGATAGCCATAACAAACGCCAATAAATGGCGTTTCGGTCAGTTTTTCGACCTAATATAAAAAATTATTAATACTGTTCCCAATGCCCATTGCGTAGCAACAACTGACGGTCAGCAAGCGCCGCCAAATTGCGATCATGCGTCACCATAAGTAGCGCGGTTTGCATAGTGCTTTGTAGCTCTGACAACAGACCAAATACGCTTTGCGCATTGTCATAGTCCAAGTTACCTGTTGGCTCATCTGCCAAAATAAGCGATGGCTTAGTCACTAGCGCGCGTGCAATCGCTACACGTTGACGTTCGCCACCTGATAGCTCACCTGGTCTATGCATCAAACGATGCTCAAGACCGACATTTTCTAGAATCTCAACCGCTTGCTTGCGAGCATCAGTCGTTGATACTTCTGGACGCATCAGCAATGGCATAGCTACGTTTTCGATTGCTGTAAATTCTGCCAACAGGTGATGAAACTGATAAATAAAGCCCAAATGCTTATTTCGCATTGCACCGCGCTCAGTTTCATTCATGCTATTTAATAACTGACCATGCAACCAAACCTCACCACTCGTTGGCGTATCTAGACCACCAAGCAAATGTAACAGCGTACTTTTACCTGAACCACTGGTACCAACGATAGCGATGCGCTCACCCGCATGAACAGTCAGATCAAGACCAGTCAATACTTGTGTACTGACCGCGCCTTCATCATATATCTTATTGATATTGGTCGCCTCTAAAATGGCAGACATAGCGCTTCCTTTATTTTATTTATTTCGGTATTTATTTCGATGTTTGGGCGTTTGGGATTACTCATAGCGTAACGTTTGAGCAGGCTGAATCTTAGCCGCTCGGCGCGCTGGATAAATCGTTGCCAAAAAGCTCAGTACAAACGATGCACCTGTAATTAATACCACGTCTAACAAACGCAACTGTGATGGCAAGTAATTGACAAAATACGCATCAAATAGGTTCAGACCAAAGGCTTGGTTAATAAAGCCTAAAATATCGCTGACCGTAAGCGCAAATATCACACCCAATATCGTACCAGCGATAGTACCGATGACCCCGATAACCACACCTTGAACCATAAAGACTTGCGTAATCAAACGAGGAGACGCACCAAAGGTTTTTAAGATTGCGATATCTGCTTTTTTATCGGTCACTAGCATGACCAGACTTGAGACAATGTTAAAAGCAGCAACTAAGATAATCAAAAATAGTAATAGGCCGACCATGGCTTTTTCCATTTGAATTGCCCCAAACAGATTGCCATGGGTCTGTGTCCAGTCATTTGGATATAGCTTTTCAGGTGCGATAGCAGCCGCTTTTTCCGCAGCTATCGGCGCAGTAAAGATATCGTTAAGCTTCATGCGTACGCCCTGCGCACCTTCTGGTAAACGCAGTAATTTTGCCGCATCTCCCATCGGGATAAACGCCATAAGGCTGTCTACTTCTGGGCTGATCGTAAAGATGCCTGTCAGAGTAAAACGCTTAAACCGCGGTATCACGCCTGCTGGTGATGGCGACGCTTCTGGTAATACCAGCGTCACTTTATCCCCTATTTGCAGACCCAAAGACTGCACCATCTCCTCGCCCAACACGATACTGAAATCACCACTTTTCAGGGTGTCAATACTACCTTCAATCATGTGCTCATTGATAATGGAGACGTTTTTTTCGTATTCAGGCTCGACGCCTGTCACCATGATCCCTGCGACCTGACCATTTGATGTCAGCATCCCTTGCAGTTGAATGAATGGTGCCACACCTGCCACTTCTGGGTCTTCTTTGATCTGATCAGCGAGCTGTTCCCAGTCACCAATAATTTCTGATGAGACCACAGTAGCCTGCGGCACCATTCCCAAAATGCGGGTTTTCAGTTCACGGTCAAAGCCGTTCATCACTGATAGCACCGTAATCAATACGGCAACCCCAAGCGTCAGACCAATCATCGAGATGAGTGATATAAAGGAGATAAAGCCATTACTACGTTCTGCTCGGGTATATCGTAAGCCGATAAATAACGCTAAAGGACGAAACATATTCAAACTCTTTATCTTATCTACGTGCGACTTTATATAGGTTGCATAACGAGCAGTAGTAAATGCATCATACAGTTGCTACTACTCACATATAAATCAAACACAAAAACAGGGGGTCAGACTAGCCAATAACAGCTGTCAAAAGGGAGCTAGTTTGACACAAACTAGCTGATATGTGCCAGTCATTAGCAACAACTGAGAGTATTTTTTACCAAAAAACTGGGTTTTGTTATTATTTTTTATAGGGGGCTTGCTATTAGCTGTACCAATACCTATATATTATATGCTAAAGACAATTGTCATTAACCCCTCATTGAGGTTTACTCACTATTTACTGATAATATCGCTGACCATCATAAACCAATCATTTAAAATGTTGGATGGTACACAAGCAAACACAGTATTAGATACAAACCTCACGCTGACTTAATTTTGAGTATTTTCATGACCATAAATTATCAATACAAAAACATTCAATCTCCCACCAAGATCACGTTGACCGATGAGCAGTCTGCAGGTCACGCCGATCACTGGCGTATTCTGACCGATGATATGAGTCATGATGTGCCTGAATGGTTACAAAAAATGATCGAAGTCGCAGCGATGCCTAAAGGCCTGAACAACAACGTCAGTGCAAAAGACAGCTGCCTGCTTCTATCAGAAGATCAGCCATGCCATATTAATCAAGTGCTCGCGATGAAAGATGGTAAGCCAGAATGCTTTATCAATGCCTACCCTTGTGTCGATAGTCCTTACGGATTGAACTGTAAAATTGAGCGTGTCATCGCCAATGACAACTCACATGATGCCGTGTTGCGCTTACGTACTGCTGATGGCAGTATCATTTATGCGTTTGATCAACTCTATACGACCAACCGTCATCTATATCAGCGCGATACCTCTTACTATGTCAACTTTAGTGCTTGGGCGCACGAAATTAAGCTAAGCGAGCAAAACGAAGTCATCATGGTCGAAGACCAAGAGTCTATCCGTTATCACCGTGCCTTCAACGACATCGTGGCAGCAAATGACGGAAAAATCCCTAACGACCTGCAAGAGCAAATCAGTGAATGGAAGCCTGAAACCAAAGAACAAATGGCACCTGTCGAGATTAACTTGGGTCATATGTGTGCTTACTTGTTTGGCGATACGTTAGGACAAGAAGATGAAGCTTGGTGTCAGGGTCAAGTACTTGGCAAGCAAGAAACCGTATTTAATGGTAAATCTATCATATTGTTTGATGTGGTGACGCTACGTGAGCAAGACGCAGATCCTTTTGTAGTGCGTATCGGTGCGCTCAACACTGCTGAGACTAATAGCATCAAAGTACATGATTACGTCCAAGCAAACGTATGGCTACAAGCAGCAATATACAAAGAAAACCAATCAAATGCGACGCAGCAATCAAAAGCTAGCTAGACTGTTTGAGAGACTTTTTATGCCTATTTGATTGCGCAATAAAAAAGCCCCTAATATGAATTAGGGGCTTTTTTGTGTCTTACTGACTTACAACGCAAAAATCGTATAAATACGCGATTAAGCCATTGTCGTCATTGATTTGATACGAGTGTATAGCTCTTTTTGCTCTGCACTTGGTCGAGCAGTCTGTACTGCCATTAGCTGTGACATATCGCCTTCGACGCGGATTTTGCCACTCATAAATGCACCCATAATTTGATTGGTATCAAAATCAGTGATGATAGACTGTAGGATATCGCGATCTAATAGCAACGTCGTCGTTGCATTATCGTTTAAGCCGCGATGCAGCAGACCATTGGCAAAATTGGCTTCGATAGTTTTATCAGCTTCAGCCACTTTTAGGTTGACGACCATATTGGCAAGTACTGGCGGTAAATTTAACTCACCTGCTTCATTGCCCATTTTTTCTACTTGCTCAAACCATTCATCTGTCAAAAAAACTGCCATATTATATTATCCTTAATTGATATTCTGTCAGACCAATACCCTTGAGGCAATATTGGCCTAACTATTAGAATTATTAAAATGATTGCTATCAATAGATCTATGCAATACATAGCCATTAATGACGTTCAGCCTCATTATAAAGGGCGACTTGATAAGAAGTAAAACCTATTTATCGGCTCAGCAATGTTATTGTTACAAAACTTCTTTGCAAGCCTACGCTTATGTCTAGCGAGCGCTTCCCCCTATTCAATCAAAATGAGCATCTAGAATAGTGACAAAATTGTGTATAAAATAGAGGAGTAGCACAGCAATAATAAGTTGCTCGCTAACATTTATACCAAAGAGTTTGTATTTTGGCGCATAGTTCTGATGATATTTAATTAGGATTGCGTTACAATACCCTTAAACAGAGTCGGGAGTTTTAACCAAACATTACATAATCGTGTTTTTTGTCAGCCGCCGCTAGCATACATCTATGGTCAATGCGTTTTAATAGCCCTATAGATATGGGTATCTATCTTCATTAGTACAGATTTTTTCGTAATAATTAAGATACATATTTAGCCTTATGAGATGTTTGATGCTCAAAACGGCGCGTCTTCTTATTTACCTTGATGATCTATTAACAATCCTACTATCGATTGACTTTAAGTAAAGTGTATGAAATGCCTATTTCTATTTATTAGTATTAACTAATAGACAGTAAGGGCCTAAATCGATAGTTAATGACGTCATTGCGCTAAATAAGCCAAAAAACAACATGTGTTGGCGCTAGTATAAATACAAATTTGAGAGTATTTATAGTGCAGACAACATAGATTGTTGGTTAATTCTGTTGATAATTCGGGCTGTAAAGGAATCATCCAATGAGTTTACAAAACACAGCAGTCGCCCCAGTTGACCGTGAGTATGAAATTACTATCGTAAGATTTTTTACGATCATGGCTGTCGTTTGGGGCATCGTCGGCATGAGTCTTGGTGTGTTCATTGCTTCACAGTTAGCATGGCCAGCACTCAACTTTGACATTCCATGGCTGACCTTTAGTCGTTTAAGACCGCTACATACCAATGCGGTCATTTTTGCGTTCGGTGGCTCTGCCCTGTTCGCAACGTCATATTACATCGTTCAGCGTACCTGTAAAACGCGCTTATTTGCGCCATACTTGGCTTGGTTTACCTTTTGGGGTTGGCAAGCGGTTATCGTATCCGCCGTTATTACCCTTCCTCTAGGTTTGACCTCGACTAAAGAATACGCTGAGCTTGAGTGGCCTATTGATATCTTAATTGCCTTGGTATGGATCTCTTATGCCATTGTATTTTTTGGTACGCTCATCAAACGTAAAACCTCACATATCTATGTGGCTAACTGGTTCTTTGCCGCTTTCATCATTACGATTGCATTACTACACATCGTAAACAGCATGGCGATTCCAGTTAGCGCGTTCAAATCTTATTCGCTATTTGGCGGTGCAACTGATGCGATGGTGCAGTGGTGGTACGGGCATAATGCGGTAGGTTTTTACTTAACGGCAGCCTTCCTTGGAATGATGTATTATTTCGTTCCTGTACAGATTGGTCGTCCTATCTATTCTTATCGTTTGTCTATCGTTCACTTTTGGGCATTGATTGCTTCATATATGTGGGCCGGTGGTCACCATTTGCATTATTCAGCGCTTCCTGATTGGACGCAGTCTCTTGCTATGGTCTTCTCAATCATCCTGTTTGCACCATCTTGGGGTGGTATGATTAACGGTGTACTAACGCTATCAGGTAGTTGGGATAAGCTGCGTACCGATCCGATCATTCGCTTTATGATTGTTGCATTGTCGTTCTACGCGATGTCGACGTTCGAAGGCCCAATGATGTCTATCAAAACAGTGAATGCGCTATCGCACAACACTGACTGGACAGTTGGTCACGTACACTCAGGCGCACTTGGCTGGGTTGGTATGATTACGATTGGTTCGCTATACGTACTGTTACCACGTATTTATAACAAACCGAAGATGTACTCTATCAGCTTAATCACCACGCATTTTTGGCTTGCGACTGCAGGAACGATCTTCTATATCGTGTCTATGTGGATCTCAGGTATTGGCCAAGGCATGATGTGGCTTGCTACTAACCCAGACGGTACTTTGGTATATAGCTTCGTTGATACTGTTGAATTCTCGCATTTCCCATATATTGGCCGTGCATTTGGTGGCTTCTTATATGTATCGGGTATGTTTGTAATGGCTTATAACTGCTATAAAACACTCAAAATGCCAGAAGGTAAGCCTGTAGATGTCGCTGATCCAACGGATCATGAACCTAGTGTCGAAAAACCTTCGACAGCTAACGTATAAGGAGCGATCATG
The DNA here is from genome assembly GCF_002377945.1 of Psychrobacter sp. UBA3480. Lineage (GTDB taxonomy): Bacteria > Pseudomonadota > Gammaproteobacteria > Pseudomonadales > Moraxellaceae > Psychrobacter. Next base: position 244,356 of record NZ_DFQV01000033.1, on the reverse strand, counting down.
GCTGGTTCACCGCATGAAATTATTGAAAAAAATACAGGCTTGTTAGTCATTGGTATCGTGATTGCTATTAGTTTTGCAACGCTAGTTGAAATCGTGCCATTGATCTATGACAACAAGGGTCCTGAAGAAGGTGGGGTGAACGCTCCCCTTCCCGCTATGGAGCCTTGGACAGCGCTTGAATTTGAAGGTCGTGATATTTATATCCGTGAAGGATGTCACGTTTGTCATACTCAAATGGTTCGCCCATTACGTGCAGAAGTTGAACGTTATGGACCATATTCACGTGCCGCTGAGTCGACGTGGGATCATCCATTCTTATGGGGATCGAAACGTACTGGACCAGATTTAGCACGTGTTGGTGGCCGTTATTCTGAAGATTGGCAAAAGCAACATTTGATCAATCCACGTTCGCTAGTGCCTGAGTCAGTTATGCCTGGTTTCCCTTGGTTGGCGACTAACGAAGTAGATGGCGAAAACGTTCAAGCTAAAATGCGTCTATTCCGCGATCGCTTCGGTGTTCCTTATACTGAAGAAGATATTGAAGGCGCTCCAGATGCAGTGCTTGGCGCTACTGAGCTTGACGCTTTGGTCGCCTATCTACAGCAGTTAGGTACCGCAATGGAAGGACAGCGCTAATGGGTATTGGTGAATTACAAACAATTGCGACCGTTTCTGCCTTTATTGCCTTCGTAGGCGTTGCATGGTGGGCGTATTCGCCAAAAAACAAAAAACGCTTCGAAGAAGATGCACAACTTGCGCTTGATGATGAGGATATAAAATCTCTGTCTGAAGAGCAGCGCAATAAGGATAAATGATGACATTTTTTTGGAGTTCTTGGATCACACTAATCAGTTTCGGTTGCTGGCTTTTTATTCTTGGCGTTCTGCTGTTTGTACTAAAATACAAACCAGACGTTGAGGAAGACGGTACCACTGGTCATGAATACGATGGTATCCGAGAATACGACAAACCACTTCCTAAATGGTGGTTGGTGATATTTTTTGGTTCAATCGTTTGGGGTGTCGCATACTGGGTATTCTTTCCAGCTATGTTCCCGGCACATTGGAACGGTATCGCCACCGTAGAAGTTGACGGTGAAACTGTACCGTGGACCTCTAAAAACGAGTTGTTCAGTGAGCTTGAAAGCAACAACAAAGTATTTACCGATAACTTTGAAAAAAGCATTTTGGTAAAAGCAGATGCTGCAGGCGCGACTGCGACACTTGGTACGCTAAACGAGTTACAAGCGACCATGCGTCGTAGCGAAAACCCACCAGCAGATCTACAGACTAAAATTGACGAAAAAGTTGCAGAACTTGCTCCTTATGTCGAAAAACTGTCTGAAAATCCAAATGCGTTAAAAGTTGGTAGCCGTTTGTTCCTACAGAACTGTTCTGTATGTCATGGCTCTAACGCTAAAGGTGCAACAGGCTACCCTAACCTAACAGACAATGATTGGTTATATGGCGGCGAAGCTAGCAACATTCTGACCACGCTACATAATGGTCGTATCGGTGGTATGCCTGCTTGGCGCGATCAGATCGGCGAAGACGGTGTACGTGCAGCATCTGAGTATGTATTATCACTATCTCCAAACAACGGTAGCAAGAGTAACGGTGAACTTGATCAAACTTTGGTTAATCAAGGCGAAGCAATCTTTAAGCAACAGTGTGCACTATGTCACTCTGAAAGCGGTAAAGGTATGATTTCAGCAGGTGCACCAAACTTGACTGACAATATCTGGTTATATGGCGGTGAGCGTGAGACTGTACGTAATACATTACGTTATGGCCGTGCTGGCGTTATGCCTCAGTGGGAAACTAAGCTAGGTAATGAGCGTATCATGCTACTTGCTGCTTATATCTACTCACTATCAGATAAAACAGGCAAATCACCTGAAGCAGCACCAGTTACTGCTGCTACTCAGCCTATAGCAACTGAAGAAGCAACTGCTAACTAAGACGTTGTTACTGTACTGAATATGGACGAGATTTAATGAAGGGAGAACTGTTATTGCAGTTCTCCCTTTTGCGTATAGTGGTATTGATTTTCATTTAAAAATGACAATGATGAGCGGCTATAAATACTAGAAATCGTTCTCATATACTCATTGCTTTTTACGATTATTACCCCATTATTAGTAAGGAGAATGCTAAAATAGCTATTTTTTAAAATAGTCTATTGGTCACGGCTTTATATCGCTCTGACTCAATCACATAACACGATAGTCAATTTCGCATAAATCAGATACAGGCTTGTTTAGCCTACTACTTGTAGTACCTTTGCTTGTATCAAGGTTATGTTGAACCGACTATATTTACAATCGATCATTTGGTAAGCAGATTAGAAAGTTTTATATCGAATTTTTTATCCGCTATTTACTGACATTGATAACATCATACACTCATATACCTCGACGCTAGAGGTGTTTGTTCATCATGCCAGCAGACTGATTCTTTTTTTAAAGAGGCACGTTTATGTCAGCACAACAATCCAATAAAATTCCTGTACAGCAAGTCGATCTTGATGCAACCAAGCATCGTGTGCATCCGAGGTTTGTCACAGGTTTTTATCAAAATATTCGTGTCATCACGATGTATGCTCTTTTGGCGGCTTTTTTACTTTTGCCATGGCTGCGCTATAATGATAGACAAGCGATATGGTTTGATGTGCCATCTCAGCATTATTATATTTTTGGCATGACGTTTTTGACGCAAGATTTTTATTTTATTGCTGCATTTGCCATTATTGCCGCGTTTACGCTGTTTATGGTGACGGTATATGCAGGGCGCGTTTGGTGTGGTTATGCTTGTCCTCAAACGATATGGACGCATCTATACCAATATGTTGAAAAATGGGTGATTGGCGATCGTAATAAACGCATCAAGTTTGATAAAGCGCCATTAAGTGCGAGCAAAGTATTCAAACGCACGGTTGTGTATTCAATTTGGTTCTTGCTTTCTGTGATTACAGCAGCGACCTTTGTTAGTTATGTGGCGGGAACAGACTCTCTATATCATAGCTGGCAGTCAATAGGAATGATTCCGTTCCCTGATTGGCCAACGTGGGTATGGGTCTCAATGTTTATCTTTACCTTTGCCACTTATGCCAATGCAGGCTACATGCGTGAGCAAATGTGTGTACAGATTTGCCCCTATGGCCGCTTTCAAAGTGTGATGTTTGATAAAGACACATTGATCGTATCTTATGATTATGAACGCGGTGAGCCGCGCGGTGCCCGTAAAAAAGGCACAAACCCAGAGCATTTAGGCGACTGCGTTGAATGTACCATGTGTGTGCAGGTCTGCCCTACTGGTATCGATATTCGTGATGGTTTACAAGTTGCCTGTATCCAATGTGCGGCTTGTATTGATGCCTGTAATGAGGTGATGGATAAGGTCGGCTATCCGCGTGGTCTTATTCGTTATACGACCGAACGTCAGCTAGCAGAAAAAGAGCCAAGCCGTGTACTGCGCCCACGATTATTTGCTTATTTGGCATTATTAGCCGTACTATGTGGCGGTGTTATATATGCGTTAACCGATCGCGTGCCCTTAGAGATTGATATCCGCCGCGACCGTAATCAGTTATCGTCTATCAACAATCAAGGCATGATCGAAAACAGCTATATCGTTAAGCTAACCAATAAGACGCAGGATGCTCATACCTACACGATAACACTGGCACCGCAAAAAGGGCTGAGCTTAGAGCTGCGCTTTAATGACGTACCATTAGAAGCGGGTGAAAGCTTTGATATGCCAGTCAGTATTTATGGTGATCCTGATGTGATAGAGTTTGGCCAAACGCCTGTTACGCTAAATGTGAGCAGCGAAAACGGTAAGTACAAGGTAAGCAAACAAAATATCTTTACGACCCAAGGTCAGTAAATGATTAGCAGACCCATTATTTAATTTCATGTATGTCATTCGGTCGTCTGTAGTTAGTGCAAGTAGTTAAATAACTATTCTAGCTAAAGTCTATCGAATAAATGTTTTACCATTAAACTGGTAGCGCTTAGCCGCCAAATTATCCGTTGATACCATTTGTAGATATATAATGAACAGCTATCTATTGAATGCGTATCTGATGCATAGGTATTTTATGTCTACTCCAGCACCGAACTTTAAACATCAAGATAAGCAGCCATGGTATAAAAATTACATGGTCGTTATCTTTGTGATTGGCATGCCTGCTGCGGTCGTGATCGCTTGTATCTGGTTTGTTTATTACTCTTACCAGATACGTGATAGCGTGGTACGTGACGACTGGTATATGGATGGCAAAACGCTCTATCACGATGTGTCTCGTGACAAGCTCACGTATGACTTAGACTTGCATGGACAAATGCAGTTTGCAGAAAATGGCGATATTGTATTTTATCTTAACTACCCTGAGCAAAGCGTCCAGTCAGGCAAGCTGCTAAACGGTACACCACTTACCTATCCTGATACGTTGGAGCTTTCCATTTCTCATGCAACGGATATCAAAAAAGACCGCGATGTTGTCCTTAAGCATGTTGAGGGCAATAAATACAGCGCCCAAGTCGATATTGATCCTGTAAAAGCCAAGTATTACCTTCAGGTTAGCAATGACGGTAAAGATGATTGGCGTATGCAAGATGTCGCAAAACTGCCTCGTTCAAAGGTCAGCTTTGACCCACTACCAGTTTTTGCTAAGAGTTAATACTGTTAGTAGCACTTAGACGTGAAAAAACCAGCCACTCGTCAGAGATTGGCTGGTTTTTTTTGAGCTATTTAATATTCTACTAATTAATAAGTACTATTTAATATCGTACTAATTTTTCAATTACTAAATCACAGGATTAATCGTTGGAATCTTCTGTGTTTTACGCTCGCTTTGCGCGGCTTTATCCGTCTTTGTCGAATAAGGCTTATCACTAGCGAACTTAGGATTGAACGTTTGCGTCCTTGGTGATACAGGTAAACCAATCTCAGCCAAACTATCCGTCTGCCCAGCTTGAATATTGTCGCCTTCAAATAAACGCTCATCGTTATCGCGATCAAGACTGAGTGTTTCAAAATCAAACAATTCACGATCAGCTAATTGTGATGGCGCGACGTTTTGCATTGCCTTAAAGATAGAAGCCAAACGCTGCGGGTGAGCATCATCCCATTCACGTAACATATCGTTGATGATGGCGCGTTGTAGATTGGTCTGGCTACCACATAGATTACAAGGAATGATTGGAAATTCTTTTAATTTGGCATATTCAATAATGTCTTTCTCTTCGACATAGGCCAATGGGCGAATCAGCATATTTTGCTTGTCATCACTCAGTAGCTTGGGCGGCATTGATTTGAGCGCACCACCATGGAATAAGTTCAAAAAGAAGGTTGCCAGCATATCGTCACGATGATGGCCAAGGGCAATCTTAGTCGCCCCAATCTGTTTGGCAAAGCCATATAGTGAACCGCGGCGTAGACGTGAGCATGCAGAGCAGTAAGTCTTGCCTTCTGGCACCACGCTTTTGACGATGCTATAGGTGTCTTTTTCTAAAATATAGTGGGCGATGCCCTGCTCGTTTAGATACGCAGGTAAGATGTCTTCCGGATAGCCTGGCTGCTTTTGATCAAGATTCACCGCGACGATATCAAAATGAATTGGTGCAATGCGTTTTAGCAGCAATAAAATATCGAGTAAGGTATAGCTGTCTTTACCACCCGAAACACAAACCATCACCACATCGCCATCTTCGATCATATTAAAATCGCGGATTGCCCAAGAGACTTGGCGACGCAGCTTCTTTTGTAGTTTACGAAAGTACGCTGACTCGTTAGGTGCTTGCGCATCGGCACACTGCTCGTCAATCATGTCCTCATCATTGCCATCTTCAGAGACGTCATCGTACTCTCTGCTATCAGTATCGGTGTCCAAAGCCTGACTATCAAAGCTCATTGCATCAGATACATCATCAGCTTGAGAAGGAATATTTGGCGTAAATAAGGTTGCTGCGGTCATAAGTTACTCAATATCTTTATAAGGGTGATTTTACTATAAAGCGATTTGCGATAAGGCTTTTAAAGCATTATCACCAATGTCATGTGACTGATACTTTAAAAGCTGCGATTATAACAAATATTGCTAACAGATTGAAAAGATGACAGTAATACCGACTTTATTTTATTGCAGTGCTATGTAAACTAGCTTTAGTAGCTTAGTGACGGGTGATTGGTCGCTTCGTGGTTCTGTAATAGACGTATTTTTGCTAAAATAGCCGTTTTCGTAAACCAATAATAGATATCACTATGACTAACGTTACTTTGCAAAATACCTCCAATCAAGTATCAGATGCTGATTTAGCTACTCTTACCAAAAGCCAAAATGCGGTTGTCCTTTTATCAGGTGGTCTCGATTCGGTGACTTGCTTATATTGGGCAAAAGCGCGCTATGCATCAGTGACAGCAGTCAGCTTTAACTATGGTCAACGTCATAATAGTGAACTTGTGGCCGCAAAGACCATCGCTGAGACAGCAGGCGTCAATCATAGAATCATTGATATTGATATCGCACAACTGGGTGGCTCTTCACTGACAGACCACAGTATGATCGTGCCAGATGGTGATTCGGACAAATTCCCTAGCAAAAAACGCGATGAGATTGATAACGACGCTATCCCGAATACCTACGTGCCTGCGCGTAACACTATCTTCTTATCATACGCGTTAGCAGTCGCCGAAGTCGCTGATGCCAATCATATCGTCATCGGTGTCAGCTCAGTTGACTATTCTGGCTACCCTGATTGTCGCCCAGAGTATATAGCTGCCTTTGAACATATGGCCAATCTCGCAACAAAAGCAGGCGTTACTGGTCATCGCTTATCGATTCAAACGCCATTGCAGCAATTATCAAAAGCCCAAACTATTGAGCTTGGTCTGTCATTAGGTGTCGATTACGGACAGACGATTTCTTGTTATCGTGCAGATGCCAATGGTCTTGCTTGCGGTGTTTGTGATAGCTGCGCATTACGTCGTCAAGGCTTTGCCCAAGCTGGCGTCACTGACCCTACTCATTATCAGTCTTAATTAATTTTAGTCGGTTATATATAAATTGGATAAGGTATCAAGCGCGCTTATTCCGCTATCCTTCCTTATGTCTAAATCATATCGAACCAACTATGCATTAACGCTAAATGTTGCGTGGTATGATGATACCCATCAACATTCGCGCAACATTCGCTTGCATTAACACAGCACGTCGTTCTTGTATTCTAATCGACATACTTGCTATCGTATGAACGATTATATTTATCGAAAGATGTAACTGACGATATCGGTCACTCATATATTAATGAGTTGACTTTGCATTGAGCAAAAGATAAAAAATTGACGCTACCCGTAAGAGGAAATTTATGAAGTTGTTGCCAGTACTACCCTTAGCCTTAGCGGCCCTGTTTGCCATGCCACAAGCCAACGCTGCTGACATTAAGCAAGACAATATCAATTCATGTGTCAATGGCGCAGTCAAATACAAAGTCGCTGACAAAAGCAACGCAACCAAACTATGTAACTGTACTATTGGCGTGCGCAGCAACATGACTATCGGTCAAATGTGGGAAATCGAAAGCTACGCACAAGATAAGAAAGACCCTTCTAATCTGCCATATGTGAAGGCAATGCAAAAAGATTTGCAACAGTGCACCGTTGGCTTGGATTTGAAGAAGCCACAAAAACCTGCGTAACCTCTAATCGCTTGATATACAAAAGACTGGCCATTGCCAGTCTTTTTTGTTGCCAATGAATGGGCAAAGTGTAAAACTGATTATTTATTTCTACTAATCTGCCTATAATAAGAACACTATAAATAGAACCATCATTAAGCCAATACACATAACTAAAACTAATAAGGATTTTACAATGGCCAAGCCAACAACAGAAACCATTCACCTACCTGATTTTCCAGTAACCATAGTACGCAAACTTGCTGGTAACTTTATTCATGATGAAATCAGTTTAAAAGAAATGGTCGCCAATACCGATAAAGGCCTTATTCTCTATTTTTATCCCAAAGATAATACGCCAGGCTGCACCACACAGGCAACAGAGTTTACCTCGCACCTCCATGACTTCGATGAATTAGGCTACGACATCATCGGCGTCTCTCGTGACAGTGTTGAATCTCATGAAAAATTTATCGACAAATATGACTTACAGATTCCACTCATCAGTGACGCTGATGAAAAGCTATGCCAGTATTTTGAAGTTATCAAAGAAAAAAATATGTACGGCAAAGTTACGCTAGGTCTTGTACGTTCGGCATTTGTATTCAATAAAAACAGTGAACTGACTCATGCCCAGCGTAACCTACGTGCCAAAGACTATACGAGTCGCTTACTAACTATATTGGCGCCGTAATCATTGGTTCTGTAATCAAATCAATATTCATCATAAAAACGATAAAAACCGAATAAAAAATATAAGCCAAGCATTCAGTCTATTACTGAATATAACCTTGCCCCTATTAGAGAATAATATGAATAAACAATCTGGCACGACCACTGACGATACGCCGAAAGAAGTCACGCGTAAAGTATCTGTCGCTATTATTGGCGCGGGTACCGCAGGTCAAAACGCTTTTCGCCAAGCAAGTAAAATCAAAGATGACGTTGTCATTATTAATGAAGGATTTTGGACCACGACCTGTATTGCGGTCGGCTGTATGCCTAGTAAGCTGTTAATTGCAGCGGCGGATCGCGCACATGATGCCAACCATTCTGCTGAATTTGGTATCCATGCGACCGCGCAAATTGATGGCAAACGAGTCATGGAGCGTGTGCGTGACGAACGCAGTCATTTTGCTAGCTACATTAAAAAACAAGTAGACAGCTGGCCTGATCATAAAAAAATCGACGGTCGTGCTCGTATCAATGAGCAAAGGCTAATCGAGGTCAATGATGAGCTGATTGCTGCTGAGCAAATCATTGTCGCCACAGGTAGCTCGCCGTTTATTCCTGATGGATGGGCGGATAAGCTTGGTGATACCATGCTAACGTCTGATAGTGTTTTTGAGCTTGAAGATTTGCCAAAGACTATGGCTGTCGTCGGTGCTGGTGCTATTGGCCTAGAGCTTGCACAAGCATTCACACGTTTAGGTGTGGAAGTTACGCTGCTAAACCGTGCCAAACAAGTGGCTGGTCTAAAAGACGATGATATTAATAATAAAGCCATGGATTGCTTAAGTCATGAATTAACCATGCATCTAGGCAGCGAAATTACCGATGTAGGCACAAAAGTAGATGAAGGTAATAAAAGTGCATTTATCGAGTATGAAGACAGCGCTGGTGAGTCCCAGCAATGGCAAGGTGAGTACGTCTTAGTTGCTACTGGTCGTCGCAATAATATTAAGCAGCTAGGTGTCGAAAACTTGGGCGTTGAGCTAGACGATAAGAACCGTCCAAAAAACTTGAGTAAAAAAACAGGCCAAATTGGCGACTTAAACGTCTATATCGTTGGTGATGCCAATGCTAATATTCCGTTACTGCATGTGGCCAGCGATGAAGGCTATAGTGCGGGCAGCATGGTCTGTGAAAACACAGAAGCGGCCTATATTCGCCCACCTGCGACGCCGTTTTCTATCGTATTCTGCTCACCGCAAATCGTCAATGTTGGTATGTCGCTACCAGAGATTCAAAAAGATTCAGAACTCGAATTCGTCATCGGTAGTGTGAGCTTTGATAATCAAGGACGTAGCCGTGTAATGGGTGTCAACTGCGGTTTACTACATATCTATGGCTGCAAAAAGACAGACAGAATTTTGGGCGCTAGTATGGTCGGTCCTGACGCTGAATATATCGGTCATATACTTGCTACAGCGATTACCAATGATTTGAGTATTAAAGATATGCTCGACACCCCTTTTTATCATCCAACGATACTAGAGGGTCTACGTACGGCGCTACGTGATGTTCAATATAAAATGGAGATACCTTTCCAATCTCTAGATACCCAAAAGGATAATTCTTAATCGACCCTTTAGCTAAGTCCTCAAGTCAATAATGCTTTCAAGTTGGTAGTAATTAGCATTAATCATTGCTCTTATTTGATTGCCTTGACGACTTGAGGTAATTTATAAATAGATATTCGTTTACAACTTTTTGTACAAACACATCCTGCATGGACGAAAAAATGCCAATCGCTAGTGTTACCGACTTTTTTAAAGAGATCGTTCGCGACTTACATACTAGCCTATATCTTGCTCTCGGCGGCTCTATCGATGAAGAGTCACTTAATTGGTCCTCTCAAGCAGTAGAATTGGCGAGCACTGGCATCAAAATCCTAATACTGCTTGCGGTATTGGGATTTTTTTATTGGTTGGCCAATTATATCCTTAGGCAAAGCCGTGCTAAAATTCGGTTAAATGAGCGCCGCACCAAGATTGTCCGTTCAGTTTTGCGCTATGTCTGGATTGTTGCCAGTCTGATAGCGATTATGAGTCAGATAAACTTTGAGCCAGAAACCATCAAAGCCACCGTAAAGGCAAGCACTTGGGCGGGCATCTATTACGTACTTTGGGCATCATCAGGACAAATCATTCACAGAGTCCTACAGCACTATGGTCTCAATGCTTCAATAGAGCAGCTACTCAAGAACATTTTATCTGTACTACTATTGGTACTCGGGCTGGCCAGCGTCATGGCTCAATTTGGCTTCGACATTGTATCGTTAGTGGCGGGCTTGGGTATTGTTGGTTTGGCAGTAGGTTTTGCCGCTCAGTCTACCCTTGCTAATTTTATCGCTGGTATCACCATTCTGCTTGAGCAGTCTTTTCAAGTCGGTGATTGGATTCATATCAATGACAATGAAGGGCGTGTGGTACTTATCGCGTTGCGCACCACTCATATCCTCACTCGAGACAATATCACTGTCATTATCCCAAACTCCAACGTTGCCTCATCAGAAGTCATCAACCTGACTTCCAAAAACTTTATTCGTTTTGATATTCGTGTACGTATCGCGTTCGAAGATGATATTGAGACAGCTCGCAAGGAAATTTTGCAAGTACTTAGCGATACCGATGCGGTGCTTAATCGTCCTGAGACCTCAGCGACCGTGGCAGAAATTGGCGAGTATGGGGTGTTCTTTATCGTACGCTTTTGGGTCAAACCAGCAGCCGTTGCCCGCATCCCCAAAATCAAAGAAGTGCTGCAAGAAGAGATTAAAATTGCGTTTGATGCGGCTAATATTTCTACGCCCTATCCGCATATGCGACTGCTAATGCCAAAGGATGTTGACTACCCTATCGCAACTAAGCCCTTTGCGACCACCACTCAAATCGTCCCAGAGGAATTACCACTGACGAAAGGTGAGTAGAGAATTTGCTTTCCCATATTTAACTATCACATCTTAAAATCTTAAACACGGCTACTTTGAACCATCCTACTGTGAATTATGGTAAAATTGCCGGTTACACCGATTATCTTATTATTTGCTTTTTTGTCAATTTAGCCCACAGGTACCCGTATGACCGAACAAACCGCGCCCGCATCTCTAACAGCAGCTTCACCAGAGTTGTCGCTTGATCTTATTATTACCTGTGCCGATGGGCTTGAAGCACCACTGCAGACTGAGCTAACCAGCCTTGGCATTGACAGCGAAATCAAAAGTACCGGCCGTCTAGCCGTAACTGGTGGTTTACGTGAGCTATATACCATCTGCCTATGGTCACGCGTGGCCTCGCGCGTATTGATGCTGATTAAACGTAAAAACATCAATGCAGAATACGACGTTGCAGAGCAGCTATACGGCTTGGCAAAATCGGTCAATTGGACTGAGCAATTTAGCCTAGAGCAAACCTTTGCTATTCGTCTGTCTGTCGATAAGCGTGTCGCTGTCAGTCAGCAATTTGCCATGCTACGTATCAAAGATGCGATTGCCGATACCTTTAACGAAGTTTACGACAGCCGTCCTAACGTCGATAGCAAAAACCCAGACTTCTCTGTTTTTGCTACCATTAATGACAAGCAAGCCGAGCTATATCTAGATTTGTCAGGTACCAGTTTACATCGCCGTGGTTACCGTGTGGCCATGACAGAAGCACCATTAAAAGAAAACTTAGCAGCTGCCCTACTCTATAGTGCTGGTTGGCACAAGAAAAACGAAGCTGGCGATGCACCTTTCTATAATGCGTTAATCGACCCAATGTGCGGTTCTGGAACTTTCCTTATCGAAGCGCTATTGATGCATTGCGACTATGCCGTGGGTATCGACAAAGCTGCCAATCAATTTGGTTTTTACCAGTGGCAGCACCATGACGAGACGTTATGGCAAGAAATGATCGATGATGCTCAAACACGTTTCCGCGAAGCATTAGAGATTGCCAATGAGCAGCCTGATACGTTGCCGCTTATGCTGGGCTTTGATGCTGATAGTGGTGCGATCCTCGCCACAGAAAAAAACTTAATTGCCGCAGGTCTACAGGACATTTTACCGCTACTCGATATCGAGCATCGTGCGCTTGACCAACTCAGTAACGTGCTTAAGCCCTTAGTCAATGAAGGTCGATTGAGCAATCCTTTGGTCATTACCAACCCACCGTATGGTGAGCGTTTGGGTGATGAAGAAATGATTAAGCCGTTGTATCAAGCAATTGGGCTGATATTGCAAGACAGCTTTGCCGGTAGTGGCATTGACCCGATGCTTGGCATATTGGCCTCTCATGTTGAACAAGTAGATATTCTACCAATCAAAGAACCAAAAACCTTACGCTGTCATAATGGTGCTATCACCGTCTATTTCCGCTACGGAACGCTTATCGCTGGGCAAACGGGCAATCTTGTTAGTCGTTTTGAGAAACGCGAGATTGAAGTAGAAGATGGTCAAGACTTCATTAACCGTCTGCAAAAAAACCTTGCTAAACTCAAGAAACTGGCCAAAAAAGACAATGTAAGCAACATTCGTGTTTACGATGCTGATTTACCTGATTTCAAAGTTGCGATCGACTTGTACGGTGATTATGCACATGTACAAGAATATGCACCACCAAAGACCATCCCACCTGAAACTGCGAAGAAACGTTTTAATTTGGCATTGATGGGTATCCGTGAAGTCTTTGATATTAACCGTGAACAGATCTTTATCAAAACGCGTGCCCGTCAGTCTGGCAACGATCAGTACAGCAAACAGAACACCACAGAAAAACGTGGTAAGTTTCATGTTGCGCGCGAAGATGGCGCTTACCTTTATGTCAATTTTACAGATTACTTAGATACTGGTCTGTTTATCGATCACCGTAATATGCGTGCTCGTATCAAGGACAACAGCCGCGGTAAAGCCGTACTTAACCTGTTTGCTTATACTTGTACCGCAAGTGTGCATGCAGCGCTTGCTGGTGCGAAAAAAGTCACTAGCGTTGATTTGTCACAGAACTATCTAGATTGGGGCAAACAAAACTTTGTCTTGAACGGTTTGGACGTTAGCCGCAATAAGTACCAGTTCGTTGCTGCCGATATCTTTGAGTGGATAAAAGACAATACCGAACAGTTCGATGTTATCTTTATTGATCCACCGACTTTCTCAAATTCTAAGAAGTTTCAAGGTACTTTTGATGTGCAACGTGACCATGCTGCATTGATTAATCGTGCGATGAACCGCCTAACCTCTGATGGTGTCTTGTACTTTTCTAACAACTTTACGCGTTTTGAGCTAGATGAACAGTTGACTCAGCGTTATGACATCATTGATATCACGCAAAAAACCATTGGCTTTGATTTCAATATCAAAAAACCGATTCATCAAAGCTTTGAGATTCGTCATCGTCAAAGTCTATAATTCGAAGTTTTAGATTTATAGTTTAGAATCTAAAGTCCGTAAATAGGATTTTGATAAATAAAACTATAGATTTATAGTCGCAGCATAAGTACCTGAAACTTCTGTTTTTTGCCGAATGTATATGAAATATAACAATGGCCCAATCAGCTTTGATTGGGCCATTTTTTGTTGCTATGATAGAGCGTTACTAGGCGATGGATTTGCGCAGTTATTGCGTAAGCATCGCCTTTTTTCGATTACTTTATAAAACCACTAACGTCTAATAAAAAGGATAACACCATGGCTTTATCACTTAATAAAGGCGGTAATTTATCGCTAACGAAAACCGACCCAAATTTAACCAAGCTACTTATCGGTCTTGGTTGGGATGAGCGCGCCACTTCTGGTGCTGAGTTCGATCTTGATGCTAGCGTTTTTTTGCTAAATGGCGCGGGCAAAGTGCGCGGCGATCATGACTTTATCTTTTATAATCAGCTGAAGTCTGACAATGGCGCTGTCGAGCATACTGGTGACAACCGTACTGGCGAAGGCGACGGTGATGATGAGGTTATCAAAGTCAACCTCACACAAGTACCTGCTGATGTAGATAAAGTAGTCGTGACAGTGACTATCCATGACGCTGCTGCTCGCAGCCAGAACTTTGGTCAGGTCGCCAATGCCTTTATCCGTGTCGTCAATGAGGAAACAGGAACTGAAGTGGTACGTTTTGATTTAGCAGAAGACTACTCTGTAGAGACAGCGATGGTGTTTGGCGAAGTATATCGTCACAACGGCGAATGGAAATTCCGTGCTGTTGGTCAGGGCTATTCAGGTGGCTTGCAAGCGATGTGTCAGCAATACGGTGTTGATATCTAAAACCATTATTTACTGGTCTTTAGTCTGTTATTAGTCACCGTCATCACGTCCAAAATAGCAAACCGCCATCGTTGCAAATAGTCACAATTTTTAATGGCCAAATGACTAGTAATGCTTTACGTTTCGTTTAAAATTATGCATAAAAAGTGGTTAGTAATAACCGCTTTTTTGCGGTTCATGCCTATACTAGGTAGACCTTAGCTTTACGCAACCATACAGGATGTGTCATGAGACATTTTTATTTAGACTTTATCTTCACCGCAATTGCTTTGGCAATAGCAGCATGGTGGGGATATTCACATGGCGGTATGGGTGGCATGATAGCCACTCTTTCTATTACCGCTATTTTGGCCGTCATGGAGATTTCATTATCTTTTGATAATGCGGTGGTCAATGCTTCAGTCCTTAAGGGCTGGGACGAATTTTGGAAAAAGATATTTTTAACCGTTGGTATCCTAATCGCCGTATTCGGTATGCGATTGGTCTTCCCTATTGTCATCGTCGCGGTTACTGCCGACCTTGGTATGATGGAAGTCATCAACTTGGCTTTATATAGCCCTGAAGAATACTCGGCAAGACTAATGGCACACCATGCGGAAATCTCAGCATTTGGTGGTATTTTCTTACTATTGGTATTCTTGAACTTTATTTTTGATGACAAAGAAGTACATTGGTTTGACTGGCTTGAGAGCCGTTTAGCCAAGCTAGGCAAAGTCGATGCCATGAGCGTATTTGTAGCGCTTATCGTCTTGATGATTGCGGTATCGTGGGCCAATGCAGAGCAGTCAAGTGCTGTCCTAATCGCAGGTGTTTGGGGTATCTTGGTTTATCTGGGCGTACAGGTTGTATCAGGTATGCTTGAAGGTGATCTGGAAGAAGACCTAGAAAATGAAGAAAATGGTTCGGGCGCTGCGGCGACCAGTGCCATTATGAAGGGCGGTATCATTGGTTTCTTATACTTAGAAGTCCTAGATGCCTCATTCAGTTTCGATGGTGTGATTGGCGCATTTGCAATCACCAATGACGTGATTGTTATCATGTTAGGTCTTGCAATTGGTGCGATGTTCGTACGTTCTATGACTATCTTCTTGGTAGACAAAGGCACGCTTGACGAGTTCATCTATCTTGAGCATGGCGCACATTATGCCATCGGCGCATTGGCACTGATTATGCTATTGTCAGTGAAGTTCCATGTACCAGAGATTATCACTGGTCTGATTGGTATTGCCTTTATTGGTTGGGCACTACTAGCGTCACTTCAGCATCGTAAAGCTGAGAAAGCAAGCCTAAACTAAGGCGTGTTCTCAGTGTAGTCTGTATCTAGTTATACATCTAAGCAGGTCATATCATCAGGTATGGCCTGTTTTTTTTCACATTATTTCGCCATACTGTCAGGTCTTGTAGAAGCCCCAAAATATCGGAATAACCCATAATTGAGACAATCAATGGTTAAAATTACGTTTGCCCTGTTACTATTACCCTATCTTCAGTTAAAATCCTCATCTTTAAATAACTTGTCGAAATAAGACCCTATAAACGATATGCAAAAAATTCTTGATGATATTGCCGCAGAGATGGCAAGAGAAACTGACCGCGGCAAAGTGGCAGATTATATTCCGCAATTGGCTCATGTCGATCCGAACCAGTTCGGTATAGCTGTAGCGACTCCTGATGGGCATATGTATGCAGCAGGTGATGCAAGCACTCTGTTTTCCATCCAAAGTATCTCTAAGGTATTTACCTTAACCATTGGTCTTGGCAAGCTAGGCGATACACTTTGGACACACGTCGGACGCGAACCATCTGGCGATCCTTTTAATTCAATTGTGATGCTCGAGCATGAGTCTGGCCGACCGCGCAATCCTTTTATCAATGCTGGGGCAATCGCAGTTGTCGACGCCATTATGATGGGACATGAGCCAAAAGAGACACTGGGTGAAATCCTGCAGTTTGTTCACCTCATTGCAGATGATGAGTCAATTCGCTTTGATCATAAAGTAGCGGCTTCTGAGATGGCGCACAAGGACCGGAATGCCTCTCTGGCGCACTTTATGAAATCCTTTGGTCGTTTAAGACACGATGTGGATAATGTATTAGGTACGTATTTTCATCAGTGCTCAATTGCAATGAGTTGCCAACAGTTGGCCAGTGCCGGTCTTTATTTAGTGTCTAACGGAGTTGATAAGCACTCAGGAGTACGTGTAATCAATGAAAAACGAGCACGCCGTATTAACTCATTGATGATGATGTGTGGTCATTATGATGGTTCTGGTGAATTTGCTTACCGTGTGGG
>NZ_DFQV01000033.1:224750-227130 GCF_002377945.1 Psychrobacter sp. UBA3480 | reverse complement strand
ATACCTAAGCCATGAGTTAGTTTATTCTAAGCCCATATAGTCAGTCGGTGCTTTTTAAAGCGATTGTTTTATCTAAGCTACCTTTGTGCTAAATCCCTTTTGTATGAAACATTACTTTTCATAACAATATCTTAACGACTATTGCTAAGTTGATTAGAAATTATCAAAGATACAGAAGTATTATGTCCCTTAGTAAGCATATAGTAAGCGCACAAAATACGCCTTGCTTAGTGAGCAAACGCTTAGTATAGTAAAACCTAATGATATGCAGGGCATAGCGTACAGGTAAGTTTTTATTATTTGCTCTGAGATATCAGTCACTGCACAACTTTTAGTTTATTTTTTATCACTCAATCCACTTAACTATTAATCCAAAGGATATTTGTATGGCTATTAGCTTAACAAAAGGCGGCAACGTAAACTTATCAAAAGAAGCGCCAGGTTTAACTAACATTACAGTCGGTCTAGGCTGGGATCCACGTGCCACTGACGGCCAAGAGTTTGATTTAGATGCAATCGGTTTCTTGATTAACGAAGCAGGCAAAGTCCGTAACGACCAAGATTTTATCTTTTTCAACAACCTAAAATCAGACAACGGCGCTGTTGAGCATACTGGTGATAACCGTACTGGCGAAGGCGATGGCGATGATGAGAAAATCAAAATCAATCTTGCTAGCATCCCAGCTGACGTCAACAAAGTAGCTATCTGTGCAATCATCTATGAAGGCCAAGCACGTAACCAAAACTTTGGTCAAGTTGGTGATGCTTATATCCGCGTTGTAAACGACAATGGCGAATCTGAAATCGCTCGTTATGACCTATCAGAAGATGGCAGCACTGAAACAGCGATGATTTTCGGTGAATTATATCGTCACAGCGGTGATTGGAAATTCCGTGCGGTCGGTCAAGGCTTCAGCGGTGGTCTTGGACCATTAGCAGCCTCTTATGGCGTAAATGTTTAACGTTAAAACCAACGTAAACGTTTAGCAAGCCAATTATCATAATCAGACGTCTGGTTATGATCCAATGAGCCATCAAGTGTGCCCCTTTAACGCATTTGATGGCTTTAAATTTAATTGGCTTATCATTAAAATCTATAAAGCATCTAAAAGCACACGCACACATTAAGAGCATTTAACAAAGATATTAGAATAAGGATTTGCAAGCCATGGCCGCAACATTCAGTTTAATCGGTACTATTGAACCTTTTTTGCATTGTAATCTCAAAAAAGGCGATTCAATTTATTGTGAAGCCAACGCGATGGTGATGATGGAGTCCAATCTTGAGCTGAAAGGTAAGCTACAAGGTGGGCTGATGCAGTCACTGATGCGCCGCTTTGCAAACGATGAATCGTTGTTTCAACAGCAGATTGAGGCGGTTAATGGTGAAGGCGACTGTCTGCTTGCGCCTACGCTCGATGGTGATATGCAAATCATAGAAGTTGGCAAACAGCAGTATACATTGAGTGATGGTGCATTTGTCGCGGCTCAAACTGGCGTCGATATCAGAGCCAATATTCAGCGCAATTTAGGCGGTGCAGTATTCGGTGATACAGGCGGCTTTATGGTGATGCAGACCCAAGGCCAAGGTCAAGTCGTGGTATCTGGTTTTGGCTCGTTGTTTGAGATTGATGTCACACCAGACAAAGATGTCATTATTGATAACGGTCATGTGGTCTGCTGGGATTCGAACCTTGAATACAAACTGTCAGTTTCGACCAGTAAGAAAAAAGGCATCATGAGCAATATTATCAACTCCGTCACTAGTGGCGAAGGTATGGTTCTGAACTTCTCAGGAAGTGGCAAAGTCATTATTTGTTCACGCAATCGTGACAGTTATCAAGGTTGGATACAAAGCGTCCTAGGTAGTAGCTCAGGCGGACGTGGCGGCGGTGGTGGCTTCTTAGACAATATCTTATAGTGCATTTCGCAATTTATACCAATTTCTAACTTTATTTTTAAACGGTTTTACTCACAATTATTATAAGGATACTCACATGGCAGTTAGTCTTCAAAAAGGTCAAAAAATCTCCCTAAGCAAAGAAG
Source organism: Psychrobacter sp. UBA3480 (assembly GCF_002377945.1). Taxonomy (GTDB): domain Bacteria; phylum Pseudomonadota; class Gammaproteobacteria; order Pseudomonadales; family Moraxellaceae; genus Psychrobacter. The sequence continues at coordinate 225,084 of NZ_DFQV01000033.1, read as the reverse complement.
CGGGCGGCGAGCTGACTCAAGTTAAATTGGGTCTAGGCTGGGATGTCGCTCAAGGACCACAGGATAAAAAAGGTGGCTTCTTAGGAAAATTATTCGGCGGCGGTTCTGGTGGCGACTCTATCGACTTAGATGCTTCATGCATTATGTTTGATGCAAACAAGCAAGCGGTCGATGCCATTTGGTTCAGTCAGCTAAAATCGAAAGATGGCAGTATCGTGCATACGGGTGACAACCGTACTGGCGACGGTGATGGCGATGATGAAGTCATCAATGTCGATCTCTCAAGAGTACCTGCCAATGTGGTTTCATTGGTATTTACGGTCAATAGCTTTAC
>NZ_DFQV01000033.1:0-224538 GCF_002377945.1 Psychrobacter sp. UBA3480 | reverse complement strand
CATAACAATGAATGGAAAATGCATGCGATTGGCGAGACAGCTTCTGGCCGCACCTTCCACGACTTAATGCCTGCTATCACACCGCATGCGTAATTGACTTTAGACTTTAACTGGATTATTAACAATCTAGTTAAATAGTCTATTTCAAAAAAGAGCGGCCCATCTATCAATAGATGGGCCGCTCTTTTATGTTTATTACTTATAATTAAGAATACTATTTACGTCCACGCTTCCAGCTAAAGCCCCAGTTAAATGCTTTGTCCATTTCTTGGTGACCTTTAAAGTATTGGTTGATACGCTCAACATTGATACTGCCTTGCTGATTGACCAAACGGGCAATGGCACACATTGGTAGATTACCCGCACCTTCGGTCAAACGTGTCTCAATCGGTGATTGCTCTGGCACATGGATAGTCACAACCCCATCAGTTTTTTCCCAGTTAGGTGCGCCTTCGTAAATAAATGCAAAGATAAATACCTCTTCAATCTGCGACCATTGTTGACCGTTAATATCTAGCCATTCACCGCCGCTTACCTGCCCCGTTCTATCATCCGCACGTAGGCAGACGTAAGGCGCTGATTGCAAGCTACCAAAACGATTGCCCAGCGCTTGAATCAGGGTTTTTTCACCATTTTTTAGATGAATCATAGCGCCGACATCTAGATCGATACCGCTTGATTGATGCTGCTTAAACAGATCTCCCAGTATCCCTTTCTTGGGCGCTGCTTTATCACTTGGCGGGCGTTGGTTCCAGTCTAAATTGACTGATATTTTGCCAAAATCATCACGTTTTTTAAGATTAATGCTAGATTGGTTTTTTGTTAAGGTTATTTTACTTAAGTTAATCGAAGGGTTAGCAGGAATCGGTGGCGGCTTGTTAGCTTGAGAGGTGTTGCCTGCTTTTTGCGTATTGATTGATCGCTGCGTGTTGATAGGTTGAGGTTGGCTTTGTTCAGGGTTCTGATTTTGGGCAGGTACGTCATCAGCGATTTCCACACCGAAATGCTCAGATAAAGGTTTTAACCCTCCCTCAAATCCTTGGGCGATAAAACGAAATTTCCAGCTTCCTTGTCTGCGATAGCATTCAGCCAATATAATGGCTTTTTCATTACGGCCTGCGCTACTCAGCTGACAGGTCATCAGTACTTGACTGCCCTGCAAAACTTGAATGTCCACATCGCCAACTTGCGACAGTGTTTGCGCACTAGAGAACGCTAGGGCAATTTTCTCAATAGTTGCAGGCTGTGCAGACAAATTAACATCAAAAAACCCATCACTGTCATGACCACGGAAGCTAACGCTACCATCATCGCTACGTGTCTGACCATAAAATATCATGTCTCCATCACCGCGTACTTTTCCGTCATTAGTCAGGCGATAAGCGGCACAATCGATGGCATTTTGGCTTAAAATACGAATACTAATATTGTCAGTTGGTAATGGCGCATTGGCACCTGCAATTAGTTTTTGAGGTTGGTTTTGACTCATCATACGTCCTTTAGATTATTTATTATGCTGTTGTCATTGTCATGCCGACTATCATCATATAGTAGCATGGATATTATGAAAGTTTTGAATCAGGCAATCGTGATATAAGCGATAAAGTCATCCTTACAAATCCCTATGACTATTTTATTAGAGGCGTTTATAACGCATATCATTTGTATATAATACGTCCTATTAAACCGTATACCTTTGCTAATATTACTACTAGATTTGCAGTAGCAATATTGACTTACCCATTCCCATTCCCCTACACCTAACGATAACGCTGAGAGAATTATGAATAATCTTGCTGACAATAGTAACCCTTCAATACCAGTAGCAGCGTGGTTAGCTGAAGGTCAATCTAGCCAGCGTGATATGTTGGAGAGTTTACAAAGTCTAAAGAGCAAATCAAGCAGTCCTTCAAACAACCCTTTTCAAGTTATTGCCTCACACCGTCATGATAGACCTGAGATTTTCGAATTCGCTGATATGGCTTATCGTGAGCCAACTGACTCGATTGTAGATACTGACACCCAAATGACTAGCGAACCTGCTATACCACGCTGGCAGTTCGTATTGGAACAAGCTCAAAAGCATAACGTAAAAGTACTACTGACTGGGCGCAATGGTATTGATTATGAAGTGCATCGTGATAAATTTGTCGCTGCGGGTATTCGCTTATTGACGGGAGCAACCAGCGTAGCGGCACTAGAATCAATCGATGATAAATTTGCTTTTATGCAGCATTGTCACACTCATAACATTCCAGTGGCAGACGCATGGCGTTTTGATAATACGGCGGAGCTTGAGGTTTTATTAGCCGAGCATGGTGACCAGCCTCTATGTGTCAAACCTGTCGTCGGTATTTTCGCCCAAGGGTTTTGGCGACTAGACACGGGTAAAGCAGATAGTACTGCGTACGATAGCTTTGAGCACTTATATTTCACTGAAGAGAAAAAAATAAATACAGCCCAATTTGTGAATGCCTATGCTAACAGCGAAATGGTACACGATCGCCCTATTCCAATGTTGCTTATGCCTTATCTGTCAGGGCAAGAGTACTCTATCGATGTAGTTTGTGAATATGGTGAAGTCCTAGCTGCTGTCACTCGTCATAAAACCGGAAAAATACAACATGTTGGTTATGAGCAGTCTGTCATGGATGTCGTAATCCCATTGATTAAGGCTTTTGGCTGTGATGGTATCGTCAGTGTACAGACCAAAGCTGATGATAGCGGTCAGCACCGTGTTCTTGAGATCAATAGTCGTCCATCAGGTGGTATTGGTTATACTTCTCATAGTGGAACTGACCTGACGCAAGTCGGCTTTTCTTATTGGTTGGGGTTATCAGAGAGACCTAACTTAGAGACCAATATTCAGCATATTGAACCATGCCAAGTACGCTCTATTATGATGAGTGTCAAAATTGAAAAGGATGACGAATAAATAGTCCGCTAAGCATGCATATGATTAGTAAATGATTTGAACAAACACGAAAAAAGGTTTTTAGATATTAATCTAAAAACCTTTTTTTGGCTTCGTTTCTAAGGTGTATTAAAAACGAACGCTTTGAATTATTCACCAAACGCTAGTGTTGTTTGCTTAGGTGCGTTTTTAGAAGCAATGAACCATAACAAGCTCAATACAACGGCTGAACCGATGAAAATCATAATAGATGAAGAAATTGCACCTGCCTGTGTATAGTCCATCGGCATCACATGGTCAGTCATTGTCATTTCCATCGCGGCTATACCAGTGTAATGCATACCACAAACGGCAAGACCCATGATAAACGCACTACCAAAACGCTGTAATGAACCACGCAAATTAAATGCCAACCATAGTGCAGCGATAGCGGCTGCAATAGCAATCACAATTGATACCATTAATAACGGTATATTGTATGACATGGTAGCTTCCATTTGCATAGAGGCCATACCCGTATAATGCATAGCTGCGACACCAAGTCCAGTAAGCACACCACCACCGATCAGTTTACCAATGCTTGAATCACCGCGACCTACGATAAGGACACCGACAGCAACGAAACAAATCGCAAGTAGCATTGAGACAATCGTTAACCCTAAATCATAGGTAACAGGCATTTTCATATCTACTGCCATCATACCGATATAGTGCATAGACCAAATCGCACCCCCGATTGCAATCGAAGATAGCGCAACCCAAAAATATAAATCTGTTCCTGGCTTGGCAGAAGGAACTCGAATGGCTAGGTTTAGGCCGACATAAGAACCAAACACTGCAATGGCGTATGAGACCAACACCAAAAGTAAGTTATATTCAACTTCAATCATTTTTTTGCCTTTTATCTATCATAAAAACTGAGCCAAATAACGTTACTTCAATCACAACACAGTGCGTCATTCGCTCATTAGTATTTGTTTTACACAGACATTAGATTATCTATGCATAATATTTTTACCCAATGGTAAATTCGCAAATGTTGGTACTGCCCGCACCACAATTAGTTTCTTTAACCTGAACCATATCGACAGCAGGATTGCTTGCTAAAAAGCCTTCTATATAACCTACAATAAAATGGCATCCTGAGTGATTATGGTCTGACGATTTACAAAACGGACATTTGATTAAATAAATTACATTGTTCTTTGCTTTAACTTTAGAAAGCCCCTTTAGTGCTGGCACAAGTTCGCGAGTAATCGTAGTAGGCATCTTTAACGGACTACCAAGTGAATAATCACGTTGGTAAATTCCGCCACCAACCTTACGGCCCAACTCGTGCAATGCAGTCATGCGTTGATCACTGGGCAAACTATCTTCATACTGACCGACAATATCTGCTATTTTAGGGTAGTACGCGCCGATGGCTGATAGAACGCTCTTCTCATCCAATGTCTTTTTTGCAGGGGCAGCTGACGAGCCACCCTCGTCATCTATTTCTAGATTAAAAAGCGTACATCCTTCGATCGAAGATAAGTCATCGATTAAATCTTCCTGCGTTTTAGACCCCAGACTTCTTGCAATCACGTGAATGATGTTACCACCATTCTCTGAAGCCTCCTGTCTTTGGGAGACTAGCTGATAACCTGCTTTGATAAGCGGCGAAATAACATTGACCAAACGAATACGTTCAGAAGACGTTTCTAATGCACAAGAGAATTTCATAGAGCACTCCTTTTCTTAAAATACTGCTACGCTTTCTTCTATCAAGCTCTCTACATAAAGTAATTAACAAATATGAATAACGTTTTAAAGATCCGGCCAACTGACTTTCTCACAATATAAAAAATATTCAGACATCAACCACACAATAGTTTTTGTATATCTTTTATATTATAAGAAATGAAATATATTCAGTAGATGAAACTTCAATTTTATAGTTATTAAGCATATAAACGATTTAACAACTAGAAATTCATTAATCTTAAAGCAGTAATGAGCTTGAAAACAAGATTGAGATAAATATGTTTAAATAAACTACTATTCTTAAATTCTTATGATAACACTTACTCACAGTGAAGTTACTAAATAGCAATAGATTTTGATTGTATTATTACTGGAATTTTGTTTTGTAGCAATACACTATAAGGTATTGTCCGATAAATGGCTACATTAGCCGACAAATGGCTAGACTATAGAGCCACATCGTTGTTCTATAAAAATAATGTATTATTTAAAAAATCTTGACAACTATTTATATCTATCTATTTTGATATTTCTATTATGCAATTAACCTTAACTGTTTATTAAAACATCTATTACTGTTTTCTCTTGGTAGAATGATAGATGCAAAATAAAATCAAAACCCTTTATGTGGCCAGACTTTAGTCTCAAGGATAAAATCATTAAACAATAAAAATAATTATAATCGCGCAAATAAACTAAGGAAATGTGATGTCGAAGCAAGTTGAGTTAATGCTAGGGGCCAATACGGTTATCGAAAACACCAAATGTTCGATCGCATTTTCTACTACTAAACCATTAGAGTTTGGACAGCAGCTTGGACTATTGTGGTTGCCATTAGATGCCAATCGTAAAGCAGTTTGTAGTCCTGCTTATTTACATGAGTCTAAAGACTGGGCTCAGCTCGATAACAAGGATAATCCAAGTACATGGCAGTTAGATTTACCCCAGTTATTTGATAAAAATAATGTTAGTTTCTTACAACTGATTGCTTATGTTTATCATGATCCAAGCCTAAACTTGCCAGCGGTAGAGTTAAATGACGTAAGTCTCACGCTCAACAACGGGGATATTCACTATAACTTCACAACAAACGAGCGGCATGTCAAAGCAGCGATTATATTAGAAATATATCAGCGTAATGGGCATTTCAAATGTCGGGCGCTTGGTGAGGCATCAACGCAAGGCTTGGCGAGCCTTGAGCATCATGTACAGGTTGGTCTGGATGTTCGTCTACCTAGCACACATAGGCTTATTCAAGAAGCTCAACAGCAGCAGCGTACTCAACCAAACAATGAAGCTCGCCCTCCTCGTCAAGTACAAGCAGGCGAGACTTGGACAGGAACAGCGTTTGCTATTGATCCCTATCATTTGCTCACCTGCTATCATGTGATTGAGTCAGCAGCGATGGTTGGCGTACGTCAGCAAGGTCAGCCTGATCGCGAGGCACAAGTCGTACTCAGCGATATCGGAAGCGACTCAGCTATTATTAGAGTTAGTGATCCTTTGCCTAGCTACCTTTCATTAGCGCAGCAGTGTGTTGATATATTGGGTGAGACCATCACCACACTGGGGTTTCCGTTGTCAGGACTGAGTAGCCAACTGCAAGTCACTCAAGGCTGTATATCAGGATTGACAGGTTTAAATAACGATATCCGTCATATGCAATTCACCGCACCCATTCAGCCTGGATCTAGTGGTAGTCCTTTATTATTGCCGACTGGAGAGGTGGTCGGTATGGTCACATCCAGTCTGGTTCATGAACATGCACAAAATATGAACTATGCAGTGAAATTTCAGTTATTATCTGCCCTACTAGCGAGCGCTGGCATCAGTTTGGAGCACACGACTGATTTGATCAGTGCTACGCCTCTTACAACACCTCAGTTAAGCAAGCAAAGTCGCAGTGCCTTATGGCTGGTTGGCTGTCAGGGTTAAAAATCTACGACAACATATAATTAAAAGCACCAAGGAATATGAATGTTAAATGAGCAACACAGTACGACCATTACCCTACCCCGTGGTACGCTAGATCTGACTTATCAAACCAACTCAGCCATTAATAAATCAGCCACCAATAAAAATGGCGCAGAACAACACGAGCATTATCAATTAGAAGATTTGCTAGGATTTGCCCAGCGTATTAATCCAAAGCGTGCGTTTTTGTTTGTCTCAAAAGTGCTAGGTCGTCATATTCCCGTTGCGCCGAGCACTATGCGAAACGCATTTACTGATTTGGCTGATTTAGTGCCTAGTGACTTGGCCGAGCCAGTACTAGTCATTGGTATGGCAGAGACCGCTGTTGGTCTATCTGCTGGCGTCCATCAAGCATTGCAAACGCGCTATCCTCAAGCTCTGCTATTAAACTCTACGCGTCATGCACAGCACGATGACAGTAGTGATGCAAATGGTACTGACTCCTTGCTGACGACATTTTGTGAAGACCACAGTCATGCTAGCCAGCATTTGATTTATCAGAGCAAAGAGAACATCACTCAAGCGCAGCTACTGGCTAGTAAAACACTGATTATGGTCGATGATGAAGCCTCAACGGGCAATACCTGCGTTAATGTCGTCACGGCCCTACGTGAAGCAGGACTGAGCCAGTTAGAGCAAGTGCATCTAACAACATTGGTGGACTGGTCATTAGATCAAGAAAAACCTCACCCACAGTCAGATGCTAAACCTGCACGTATGGCGGATCGTCTCGCTGGTATTGAGTTTCATCGCCATCATTTACTGTCTGGTGCATGGCAATGGACAGATGCACCCCATCCTGAACCTATTACGATGCCATCGGTTGATACTACTGCCGCTGGTAGTCAGGTGCTCGGTGATACTGGTAATTGGGGGCGTTTTCCAACACTAGACAGTACTGATGGTTTTGATGACTATCTTTCGAGTTTTCAGGCGGCCTTTACCCGCTTCAATGATCAAGAAAGCTTTGATCTCATTCAGTTGCCAAAAAGAATCCTAGTATTGGGTAGCAATGAGTTTGTTTGGTTGCCATTTCTATTGGCTGAATGGCTTGAAATAGAGTCTAAAAGACTGAGCGGAGATACAGCTACCATGGTTAATTTTAGCGCATTAACACGTTCACCGATTGCGCTTGGTGGAGCGATTACCACGATGCTGAGCTTTAGCGACAATTATGGGCTTGGTATGACCAATTTTGCTTATAACGTTGAGCCTAGTGATTGGGATTTGATTGTGTTGTGTATAGAAACATCAGCTGATAGTGTGGATGCTATGTGGCGAGGTTTGGATAACGTGCTGGTGGTGAGCCCTAGTCTTTAAATTGCTCTCTAACTTTCAAACCTATTATTTACGGACTACACCATGACTACCTCATTTTTTAAAGCCAACCCAGACATTATTAAGCCTTATGCCTTGATGGATTTGGACGACACGCTATTCCAAACCCAGCGTAAAATTGACGCATGGGATTTGCCCACTACTGAGCCTGAGACTTTGGTTTGTGCGACGGTCAATAAACAAGACGAACCACTGAGTTTTATGAGTCAGCGCCAAGCAACCTTTTTTAATTGGCTACTTGCCAGCACCGAATTAGTTGTAGTAACGGCGCGGGATCGTAGTGAAATAAAACGTGTGAAGCTGCCCTTTGATAGCTGGCAAGTATTGACCCATGGAGCGATTATTTTAACGTCTGACGGAGCACTTTTAAGCAGTTGGCAGCAGCATATGTATAGTAAGCTCGCGCCATTGCAAGATAAGCTTAATAAATTAAGCGAATTGTTTGCCAGTCATAGTCAAAGCGAGCAAAGTCATTTAGTATTTACACCGCATATCGATAACTTTAACAATGGTTCTGTTGATGAAAATCTAACCATTTATCTGGCTATCAAACATGCGCAGAAAGATCATCAAGCGCTCGTAGATTTAGCTGAGAAACTACCCACTCTGATACGTGATTTTGATCAAGATTTCTATGTACATGTGAATGCTAATAACCTAGCGATATTGCCCCATGCGGTTCACAAGCGTCATGCGGTACAGTTTTTATTAGAGCATCATTTAGACCATCAGCGTCCCAGTTTTGGCTTTGGTGATAGCTTAGCTGATCTGCCTTTCTTACAGTTATTGGACTGGTACGGTATGCCCAACCACGGCCAATTGCATGAGCAATACCAGTCTAAATTGTCAGGCTAAACCATTAGTTTAAACAGCAGCCACGCAAATCCACTGTTATCATTAAGAGTGCTATTATTCATACTATGACTTTACCTAATATACAGATAAAAAGAGCCGATTTAAAAAACTATGGCTCAGGTAGCTATCTTGCAAGCGATGTCACTGTCCTACTCGACATGGTAGATAAGGACGCGGTTGCCGATGTGCCAGTCAGTCAAAAAGAAGCGCTTATCCAAAGCGGACAACGCCATTACTCTGACATGCTGACTTTAGAGCAAGCACCTACTGCAATGCATGAGCAGCTATACATACAGGCGTTAGAGCAAGGGTCAACAAGGACCGCGACCGATATCGCTCATTTGTCTCATACGCTACATCATGTTTTTCAGCAGAATGTGAGTGATGAGCACCCACTGGTTTTGGTCAGTTTGGTGCGAGCTGGTCTACCGATTGGTGTGTTATTGCAGCGTGCGCTGTCGGATACAGACAATAGCTATCACCTGCCAAGTGTACATTATGGCATCAGTATCATTCGGGATCGTGGTCTTGATCCAGTGGCCCTGCAAATACTACTGGATGCTTATCCAAACAGTCCGATTGTATTCGTCGATGGTTGGACAGGTAAAGGCGCTATTTATCAAGAGTTGGCTCGCAGTCTAGAGACGTTTAGTGACTCAACTCATGTTAATTTTGCCAACATTTTTCATCAAGGCGCTGACGTCATTCCGCTACTGACCCTTGCTGATCCGGCTGGCGTTGCTTGGCTGGCGGCAAGTGAAGAAGATTGGTTAATCCCGTCGGGTTTGTTAAACAGCACCGTATCGGGATTAATTTCACGCAGCTTGTATACAGAGCCGTCATCAGGCCTGCATCGCAGTGTTTTTTATGATGGTTTAATTGAGGTAGATCACAGCTTGGCATTTATCGAGCATATAGATGCAACGAGACGATCATTGGCTACTACTCCAGCGCGTCTACCGACTTATAAGCAGCCACGCTACCAGACTGCAGCGTTGATAGAGACGTTGGCCGCAGATTATCATATCGTCAATCGCAACCGTATTAAGCCGACTATTGCCGAGGCAACACGTGCCATATTACGCCGTGATCCAGAGCGTATATTGCTCGCCACTGCTGAGCACCCTGATACCATATTGCTACGCCATTTATGTGCGCAACGAAACATCACTATCAGTGTATTAGGTGATAAAATACTGCCTTATCAAGCCATCACGCTTATCAAGCAGCGCTCCCAAGACACTTAATACATTTACCAGTATTAAATACTTTCTTTTTCGCTCTCTTATACTCTCTACTTATGATGCCAATTATGTCAGATATGCTAAAAACCGAGTCAGACCTTTACAATGATACCCAATCTTATGCGCATCTGATCACTGAGCGTCATGCGATGGTCAAACCGCACACGCACCATCCATATCAGCTCGGTGCTAGCTTATACATGCCTGCGACTCGCCAAGATATTTGGCAAGTCATCAAGCGAGATAAATTACCGACGATTAATAGTATTATTATCTGTCTAGAGGATGCGGTCAGTCAGCAGGATGTAGAGTTGGCGCTTGAGCGTTTGCGAACCCTTTTGGATACTTGGGCAGAACATGTGAATAGCATCAATGCGCCATCTAAATCAGCGACGATTCATGCCCAGCATCCGACGCGTCCACTGGTCTTTATACGCCCACGTAGCCCGATGATGCTACAGCAACTGGCTGACTATACCCATATCGATCTGATCGATGGTTTCGTCATGCCAAAAGTCGATATGTATAGCTTATCTAACTGGCGCATGGCGTGTCAGAACCTAAAAGTAGATCAACTACTTATGCCGACGCTCGAAACCGCAGCGCTGTTTAATCCGCATCACAATCAGGAGCTTGCCATCGCTTTTAAAGAAGCATTTAGCCAACCAGTTTTTGCATTGCGTATCGGCGGTAATGACTTATTTGCAGCATTGCGCTTACGTCGCCCAAAAAACAGTATTGTCTATGACTCGCCTATCGGTACGTTGGCTTATCAAATGCTTGGCTGTTTTGTGCCGCATGGTTTTTATCTTACCGCGCCAGTATTTGAGTACTTGGATCAGCCGACGCTGTTTATGCAAGAGCTGAACCGAGACGTCAGCTTAGGGATGGTAGGCAAAACTGTCATTCATCCAAGCCAAATCGCCCTAGTACAGCAAGCTTACTGTGTGCCATTGAGTACACTGGATGAAGCACAAGCTATCCTTCACTCAGAAGCCAAAGCGGTGTTTAAGTACAATAATACGATGCTAGAGCCTGCGACGCACCGTGCTTGGGCGACTGAAATTGTTAATCGCGCAGAAGCCTTTGGAACTATCGATGACGGACATAGCCAGTACAGCTCACGAATGTAGCTGTCGTCGCTGATATAGCTAGCTGTCTGCCGTTTAACAACTTGCACCATGCAAAAAGCCGCTATCAAATAACAGGTAGCGGCTTTTTTATATAGATATTTGCTTAGGGTTCTGTATAGATATGAGGCTTCAAAGCTTTCGAACAGTATCTATATTAAGTACAACTTTCCAAAAACTGACGAAGTACTTGGTTCACTTGATCAGGCTCTTCTACTGTCGATGTATGACCGGCGCCTTTGATAATAGCAAGCTTAGACCCAGCGATAGCAAAATGCATGCGTTCAGATTTGGCATAAGGCGTGGCGGCATCTTCATCCCCAACCACAATCAGTGTCGGCGTTTTAATTTCACCCAACTGCTCATAAGTACCTGTACGCTCAATCACACCCATTGTTGCTTTGACCACACCGCCCTTGCGATTGCTTTGTAGCATTGTTAGCCACTGCTTACGGTCAGATTTACGCAGCTTATCTGCCAAGAACGTACTGCCAAACATAATTGGCATTACCTTATTACTCACACGCTTCATACCTAACCAGCGAATCGCTTTAACCAGCTTGCGATACTGAGGTATATTTTTTGGATCTTCAGGGTCAGCAGAGGTTTCTAACAGCGTTAATGACAACAGCAACTCAGGGCGTTTGAGCGCGATACGTTGAGCCACGAACCCACCCATAGATAGCCCAACAAAGTGACATTTATCAATACCAAGCGCTGCAAGTAAACCAAGCGTATCGTCAGTCAGCGTCTCCATATCATAGCCAGATTTGGTAACTTGCGACTGACCTTGCCCGCGAAAATCAAAAGCAATACAACGATAATCTGTTTGAAAGTGTGCCACTTGCTTATCATACATCTGTGAGCTCCACAGTAGACCATGAGCAAATACGATAACGGGCTTTTGTGTGTCATTCGGTGCACTGTCTTCGTAATAAATATCAGCGTTATTTACAGTGATAGTTGGCATAACCACATCCTTGTTTGATCAATGAAAGTTCGAGCGTACCCTTGTGTCTTTTACGACTCTTTTACGCTCAACCTGGCATATTAGCATAATCCATTAGCCTCTTAGGTCATAGCCTTTTTACGAGCCAGTCGTTTTGTCTCATTAGCTAGCATCAGCTTTTACGATAGAATAGTAAAGTTTACCAGTATATAGATGTGTCTTAAGCGCCCACAAAACACGCTTTTATAATCATAGCAAGCTGCTATAGTAATCAGCATTGAACCATTTTTACCTTTATCTCAAAGTATTGTCATTGATACAGAATATTAAAACAGTCATTTAAAATAAGGAAATCTCAAATGTCACAGTCTCTCGTCGATTATCAAGTTGCAGAGCACATTGCTACCATTACCTTTAACGATCCAAAAAGCTTAAACGCTTTTGGCACACCCTTAAAAAACCAAGTCTTGATAGCGCTAGATAAAGCGGCCGCAGATGATCAAGTACGGGTGATTATTTTACAAGGGGCTGGTGGTAACTTCTCAAGCGGCGGCGATATTAAAGAGATGTTGTCTGAAGGATTAGACAAGGATATTGTTTCAAACAAATTAAGAGGTATGGTAGAAGGTGCAGGCGAAGTCAGCTTAAAATTACGTCATATACATAAGCCGATTATTGCTAAATTAGAAGGTGCCGTGGCAGGTGCTGGCATGAACTTGGCGCTTACTTGTGACTTCCGAATTGCCGCAGACAATGCAAAGTTTGTACAAGCGTTCGTTAATATTGGCCTAGTTCCAGATGCAGGTGGTATTTACTTATTAAACCAATTGGTTGGTGCAGCAAAAGCGACTGAGCTTGTAATGCTAGGTGATAAATTAAAAGCCGAAGACATGGCGCGCTTAAACCTAGTGAACAACGTGGTAAGTATTGACGAGCTAGACGCCACCGTACAAGCATTGGCGCTACGATTGAGCCAACTACCAGGCAAAGCGTTGGCAGCTATGAAAGAGAGCTTCAACGTACACGCCTTCGCTGGTTTGAGCGCGGCGTTAGATACGGAAGTAGAACAGCAGACCGTAATGGCAAAAACCGATGACTTTATCGAAGGGGTTAGCGCCTTTATCGAAAAGCGTAAGCCTGTATATCAAGGTAAGTAAGAAGATAAACAATGATGCTATCAAAAAAGGGCTGCCAATATGGTAGCCCTTTTTTTGTCAATACCTTTAATTAAGAAGCGGTCGCGGGTTTAGAATGGTGAGGTAAAGTAAATATCTTGTCAAAAATCAGAGTAAACGTAAACGTATAAACTAAGAAAAATAGCAGTAGCGCTACTTCCATCATAAAGGCTTTTACTAGACCAACATCGTACCAAATCATATATAGTGGCAAGCAGATCAACACCAGCCCACCTTCAAAACCAAAAGCATGAACACTGCGTATCCATAATGTGCGACGTACAATGCGCCTGCGACGTTCCCACGCTTCAAAAGCGGTATTATATATGAAGTTCCAAACGACGGCTGCTACCGACATCATTACGGCGATTGGTAAGGATTCTGATGCATCACTGTGACTGAGTTTCATCAATATAAGAGTAGATAAGATAATCGCGATAATTTCGAAAGCGGTCACATAAATTAAGCGACGTTTGAGCGGTGATAAGGTCATCAACCAAGACTCCAAAGCACCTGTATTTAAACAGCAAGGTGCATATCAAAGTATCGGTCCGTCCCGAGTTAGAAAAGATAAAGGAAGTGCAGAGCCACGGTTTCCGCCTGCATTTATATTATACATAAGATGGCATAAAAAATCAGCCTGTACATTTATACAGACGTAAGCCGTTTTATTAACGATTATCGCCTGTTTTAGCCGGACTATTTTGCTGGTAGACCCCATTTATTGGTTTCAGGCTTGGTATCACTCGCTAAAAATACCAGCAATATAATAGAGCCTATCAGTGGCACTATCCCTATCAAAAACCACCATCCTGAGCGGCTAGTATCATGCAAGCGGCGGATAGTCACGGCAAGACCAGGCAGAAATAAACCAAGTACTGCTACTATGTAAAATAAACCTGTCTCTGAGCTGAATATTATTGCGTCTAGCAGCATTGCAACGATCATCACCCCCATTTGCACTAGAAAAAAATACCAATACTCTTTACGGCGAGCACGGCCAGAAAAATTCGTGTAATTTCTCATACCCTTTTTAAACCAGTCAATGATGCCGTAATTTGCTTCAGCATTATGATTGTTAGCCATCGTAGATCCGGGCAATGGTGGCGGTGTCGCTTTATTGAGCTTGATATTATTTTCCATAGGGCTTTTTATCTCAGTCGTAAAAAGTAGAAATCGTCAGTTAACATTATTAATAATTGGCTTTGATTATAAATACTCAATAAAAGTTTGTAAATGAATACTACTTGTCTTGAAGCCATTAGCAAAAAACCCCGCATCATGACGATACGGGGGTTTTTTGTCTTACGTATAAAGTTTTTAGTATAAAGCTTCTAATTTTAAAAGCTTGTATACTCAAGATTAGGTCAACTGAGCAACGTTAATCTTATCTGCTTCTTCAGTATAGTCTTCCATACGGTCGAAGTTCATGTATTGATAGACTTCATCACCCATACTGTTTAGCATACCAGCATACTGCTGATACTCATCGTTAGTCGGCAATTTACCAAGTACCGCTGCGACTGCTGCAAGCTCTGCAGAAGCGAGGTATACGTTAGCGCCTTGACCTAGACGGTTCGGGAAGTTACGAGTTGAGGTCGATACGGCAGTAGATTTCGGTGCGATACGTGCTTGGTTACCCATACATAGTGAACAACCTGGCATTTCAGTACGAGCGCCAGCTTGTGCATAGATGTTGTAGTAACCCTCTTCCATCAACTGGCGTGCATCCATCTTAGTAGGTGGTGCAATCCATAGACGAGTCTTCAAGCTACCTGCTGGTACGTCTTGTAGCAATTTACCAGCGGCACGGAAGTGACCGATGTTAGTCATACATGAACCAATGAATACTTCATCAATCGTATCACCAGCCACGTCTGCTAGCGTTTTTGCATCATCTGGATCGTTCGGGCAGCAAAGGATCGGCTCTTTGATTTCGCTCATATCGATAGTGATGTCGATCGCGTATTCAGCATCATCGTCAGCACGCATGAGGCTTGGGTTAGCCAACCACTCTTGCATTTGCTCAACACGGCGGCTGATCGTACGTGCATCACCATAGCCTTCTGAAATCATCCACTTAAGCAGCGTGATGTTTGAGTTTAGGTACTCAGTCACTGACGCTTCAGACAAAGTGATGGTACAACCAGCAGCACTACGCTCAGCTGAGGCATCAGATAATTCAAATGCTTGCTCAGCGGTCAAATCTTCTAGGCCTTCGATTTCAAGAATACGGCCGTTGAACTCGTTGATTTTACCTTTCTTATCAACCGTCAAGTAACCTTCTTTGATCGCTTGATAAGGGATAGCATGTACTAGGTCACGTAGAGTGATACCAGCTTGACGCTCACCAACAAAACGAACACGAACAGATTCAGGCATATCAAGTGGCATTACACCAGTTGCAGCTGCGAAAGCAACTAGGCCAGAACCCGCTGGGAACGAGATACCCATTGGGAAACGAGTGTGCGAGTCACCACCAGTACCAACGGTATCTGGAAGTAGCATACGGTTAAGCCACGAGTGAATGATACCATCACCTGGACGTAAGCTTACGCCGCCACGGTTCATGATAAAGTCAGGTAGTGTGTGCTGAGTCTCAACGTCAACTGGCTTTGGATAAGCAGCAGTATGACAGAATGACTGCATCACTAGGTCTGCTTGGAAACCCAAACATGCCAAGTCTTTTAGCTCATCACGTGTCATTGGACCAGTGGTATCCTGAGAGCCGACAGTCGTCATCTTAGGCTCACAGTACATACCTGGACGTACGCCTGTCAGGCCACAAGCCTTACCAACCATTTTCTGTGCAAGCGTAAAGCCTTTACCAGTATCAGCTGGCTCTTCTGGCTTAGCAAAGATGTCTGAATGACCAAGGCCCATGTATTCACGAGCACGGTTAGTCAAACCACGACCAACGATTAATGGAATACGGCCGCCAGCACGAACTTCATCAAGCAATGTTGGTGAATTTAGTGAGAACGTTGATAGAACTTCATCAGAGTCATGCTTAGTGATTTTGCCTTCGTACGGATAGATGTCAAATACATCGCCCATGTTTAGGTTATCAACTGCAACTTTTTCGATTGGCAATGCGCCAGAATCTTCCATCGTGTTGAAGAAGATAGGAGCGATATTGTTACCAAGTACTAGACCGCCGCCACGTTTGTTTGGCACGTTAGGGATATCTTCACCCATCAACCACAATACTGAGTTGGTTGCAGACTTACGGCTAGAACCAGTACCAACAACATCACCAACATAGGCTAGCGGATGGCCTTTTTCTTTAAGCGCTTCGATTTGCTTCATTGGGCCAACAACGCCCTCTTCGTCAGCATTGATGCCGTCGCGAGAGTTTTTGTGCATGGCTAGTGAATGTAATGGGATATCAGGACGGCTCCATGCGTCTTGCGCAGGTGATAAGTCATCCGTGTTGGTCTCGCCAGTGACTTTAAACGTCGTGTAAGTGGTTTTCTTTGGTACTTCAGCACGGTTCAAGAACCATTCTGCGTCAGCCCAAGACTGAATCACTTCTTTAGCAATAGTGTTGCCAGCTTCTGCTTTTTCAGTCACGTCATTGAACGCGTCAAATACTAGCAAAGTTTTCTTTAATGCTTCAGCAGCGTCTTGTGCAACTTCGCTATCATCTAGTGCAGCAACTAGTGGCTGAACGTTGTAGCCACCTTGCATAGTGCCTAGAATTTCAACAGCTTTTTGCTTGCTGATAAGTGGTGATGATGTTTCACCCTTTAAGATAGCAGCCAAAAATGCCGCTTTAACGTATGCTGCTTGGTCAACACCAGCAGGGATACGGTTTTCTAATAGGTTCATCAAGAACGCATCTTCGCCTGCAGGCGGGTTCTTTAATAATTCAACCAACTCTACTACTTGTTTCTCATTTAGTGGTAGGGGTACAGTTCCTAGCTCAGCACGTTCTTCGACATGTTTACGATAAGCTTCTAACACAATAGTCGTCCTCGTCAGTTGGGGTGTAGCACATTACGTGGGTAGTCAGCATGACTGCCTGCGTCTATATACTATATGAAATAATTATCCGTGCAATCATAGCTTAAAACGCTTTAAATGTTAATGGCTCAGCCCTGAAAAGGCGCATAGTAAGGCCATATTGAACATTTATTATAAAAATAGTGCCATCAATAATATGATTGTAGCGCTCATTATAACTGGCATTTGCCTGATTACGCTTATCAATAAGTACTTGCTTTATGACTGAGCAGACACCATATGACTGATATACGATTTTGTAAGAAACAACTTCGATAAAATCTCGCTTAAAAAAATGTAGCAACTTCGATTTATTAACAGTCGATTGATTAGCAGTCGATTTGGTAAAAACATCTTGGTAAAACATTAAGGACGATAATATGACTGATAGCAATACGGACAACAATACTAACTATGACAATGGTCTCAAGGTACGCACTGAGGTCATGGGTGAGCAGCATGTCAAACGCTCGCTTGATGCGGCTACAGGATTTACCCAGCCACTGCAAGACTGGATTATTGAGCATGCTTGGGGCAGCACTTGGCAAGATGACTCAGTATTACCACGCAAGTATCGCTCATTAATCACTATTGCCTTTTTAATTGCCCAAAAAAGCCCAAACGAGTTGAAAGGTCATATACGCGGTGCCATTAACAACGGGGCTAGTGTCGCCGAGATTAGAGAAGTGCTCATGCATAGCTTGCCGTACTGCGGTGCACCTGCTACTCAAGAAGCGTTTCGCGCCGCCATAGATATACTGAATGAGTTAGAAATTAATATAGATATTTAAAACTATGGTCGTCCGAGCAATCATAGTAATCTTAACAATATTGTTTAAAAATTGACGACCAAATTTCTGCTATAATATCTGCACTCATAAAACATTCTGATAATTCCATAAACCCTTATAATATAAAGGGTTAAGAGATAACTCCATTATGACAACTGCCGTACAAACACATGTACCTGCTGCTAAGGCCAAACCAAAAAAAGCCATCCAAGGCGAAAAGCTGCGTGGCTATGACAAAGTTGCCCGTATCCCAATTAAGGTGATCCCGACTGTCGAGGCAAAGAAAAAGCCTGATTGGATTCGGGTAAAAATGTCCTCGCCTGCTGAAGTCGCTCGTATCAAAGCAACCTTGCGTGAGCAAAAGCTTTATACCGTCTGTGAAGAAGCAGCCTGCCCTAACCTGCCACAGTGCTTCGCTGATGGTACAGCCACCTTTATGATTATGGGTGATATCTGTACGCGTCGCTGCCCATTCTGTGATGTAGGCCATGGTCGCCCTAATGAGCTAGACAAAGATGAGCCGCGTCATACCGCTGAGACGATTCAAGGCCTACAGCTTAAGTATGCCGTAATCACCTCTGTCGATCGTGACGATCTAAAAGACGGCGGTGCTGGACACTTTGTGGAAGTCCTAAACGAGTCAAGAGCCCTTAGCCCAAACTGCTTGATTGAAATCCTAGTACCAGATTTCCGTGGCCGTATGGATATTGCATTGGATTTATTGACAGAGACTGCACCAGATGTGTTTAACCACAACATCGAAACGGTGCCACGTTTATACAAAGCTTTCCGTCCAGGTTCTGACTATCAGCATTCGCTAGATTTGCTTAAGATTTATAAAGAGCGTCGTCCTGATATCGCCACCAAGTGCGGCTTTATGGTTGGCCTTGGTGAGACCGAAGAAGAGATCTATGCCCTACTCGATGATCTAAAAGCTCATGATGTAGATATGATCACTATCGGTCAGTATCTACAGCCTAGTAAAAACCACGCGCCTGTCGATCGTTATGTCCATCCAGACGAGTTCCAACGCTATATGGACTACGGTAAAAAGATTGGCTTCTTTAGTATTTGGGCAGGTCCAATGGTACGCTCAAGCTACTTTGCAGATCGTCAGTACTATGGCGAAGATTGCCCAGCACCTATCCGTAGTAAAAAAGCGCTAGAAGCTGAAGGTAAACTTGGCTGCTAATTTAGCAATCAAGTGAGATGAAAGTAATTGTGAAGAACAGCCGCTAAGAACAGTAGCTAAGACAGTTATTACGACATCTCGAGAATATTAAAAAGGGTGAATAACAGATTTGTTATTCACCCTTTTTTTAGCTTTATTAGACTTACGAAGGATTCAAATCCAACGCTTTACACGGTTAAAGTTGGCGTTGGCTTTCCAGCTGTTTTTATATTGAATGCAGCAATACCAAGGACAATAATACCACCTGCAATACCAGTCGTAATCTCAGGATAAATCAATAGTAAAGCACCAATAGCTAAGATGACACGAGTTACCGTATTCATACCGCCTCTGAAGTAGCCTTCAAGTGCTGAGCTCAGCGCAATGACACCCGTCACCGAAGTCACTACCACTGTAATGATATCTACAATAGGTGGCAGCGGGAAATCTTTTGCCGTAACTGCTAAACCGGTTGGATCTATCATCAACATCGTTGGATTATAGATAAACATAAACGGCACGATGAATCCTGCGAGGGCAAGCTTGAGGGACAAGAACCCTGTTTTCATCGGATCTCCACCGGATATACCTGCACCCGCAAAGGCTGCAAGACACACAGGCGGTGTAATATTGGCAAAGATACCAAAATAGAAAACAAACATGTGCGCTGACAAGATTGGAATATCAAAACCGGCCAATGCTGGTGCAGCCATCGTCGCCGTAATGATATAGGCAGGAATAGATGGTAGCCCCATGCCCAAAACCATTGATGCCAACATCGTTAAGATAAGGGTAAAGAATAGCGATCCTGCGCCTAATGTAACGATAGAGGATGTCATCACCGTACCAAAACTGGTCAGACTCACAACCCCAATGATAATACCAACGACCGCACAAGCAGCCATGACCGCTAATGACTGGCGCGCACCATCTTCTAATGCACCCAAAATATCAGAAAAGCTCATGCGCGTTTCGGCACGTAGCATACTGATCACAACGGTAAAGCCAATGGTATAAGCTGCTGCATATCCCACAGGTACGTTTCTGATTAATAAGAAAATCAAGAAGACAATCGGCAATAGCATATGACCGCGGGCTTTCAATACCTCTTTGACCGCTGGTAAATTTTCTTTAGCAATACCTTTTAGATCGCGACGTCCAGCGCGGAAATGCACCTGCGCAATGACGCCTAAATAGTATAGTATTGCTGGCAATAATGCTGCTAAGGCAATCGTACTATACGGCAAGCCTGTTGTTTCAGCCATAATAAAGGCACTGGCACCCATAATCGGAGGCAAAATCTGTCCGCCAACCGAAGCACTGGCCTCAACTGCACCCGCGAAATCTTTGTGATAGCCGACCTTTTTCATCAATGGAATGGTAAAGGCACCTGTACTAACCACATTTGATAAAGCTGAGCCGTTGATACTGCCCATAAAGCCACTAGAGATAACCGCTACTTTTGCAGGGCCGCCTTTTTTATGA
Organism: Psychrobacter sp. UBA3480; assembly: GCF_002377945.1. Taxonomy (GTDB): domain Bacteria; phylum Pseudomonadota; class Gammaproteobacteria; order Pseudomonadales; family Moraxellaceae; genus Psychrobacter. The sequence continues at coordinate 203,764 of NZ_DFQV01000033.1, read as the reverse complement.
CCGGCGATGGCTAGTGCCAAATCATTGAACAGCTGCCCCATTCCCGAGCGTGCTAAGAACGCGCCAAAGAGAATGAATAGGAAAATAAACGTGACCGAGGCACCAATCGCAACAGAGTACAAACCTTCTGTTTTTAAGAATAATTGACCAAAGATATCACCCATATCATAAGGGCGAGTCAAAAGCCTGTCAGGCATAAAGTCTAAATGACTGACAAATGGATAGGCCAAAAATATGCCGGCCAAGATTGGCAAAATCCAACCAGTGATACGGCGACTGCCTTCTAGTACGCAGACTACCGTAATCAAGGAAAATATCACATCGACCTGATTAGCCATACCGCCACGCGAGGTCACGATATCTTGATATTCATAAATGAGATAGCCCATACCGGATAGAGACAGGGCAAACCAAATCCAGTCATACCATGCCACTCGCTTGCGACTGCTTTTTTTGCTGGCTGGAAAAATTAGGAATATCAATGCAAAACCAACACCCACGTGTACAGAGCGCTGTAACAGTGCTGGCATTGGATTAAAAGTAATATATAAATGAAACAGTGAATAGAGTATACAAATGCCAGCAATAAAATATTTTACTGGTCCTTGAGTGATATGACGCGTGATTGACTCTCGGTCATATTTTTCCAATACTGCTCGATTGACCGCATCCGCCTCAGCATCGTTATCAACTTGAACATCTGGCATGGTAGTCACACTACCTTGATCCGTCACTTGGGAGTTCATGACAAAAGTCCTTTTTAAATCTATCAATTAAATCATACGTCTTAGGCATGATCACCACTTCAGAATAGTCTGGCACCCACTGGTGAATCAAGAAACGATGACCACCATAATCCATTTCACCTTTGGTCAGTCTAGATACGACCCAATTAAGGCGAGGCAGTTTTTCGTTGATTTGATAACCCAGATAGCCAGGCTTTTGTATAGGAGCGAGCATTTCGGTGGAGGGTGTCCCTGCACCGAACGCTTCAAAATAGGTCGTGGTCAGTAACAGCTCCGCACCTGCTGTACTGCTGCCGTCTATGCGTTGATACTGCTCTTCCCACCACTGTTTTTCTACAGAATGTATCCAACGTAGCTGAAAATCAGGCTCAGTGAAGTAACAAACCTTATCATCAGCACCGTCTACGCCTGCGACTCGCACTTCAACGACAGACTGAAGCGTAGAGCCTAACCATAGCGTAAAAAAAACCAGCGCTGCAATAAATGCCGCGCCAGTTGATAACCATAATGAATTACTTGGCTGCTTGTTCGTCATAGTACTTTTTAGCTCCAGGATGGATTGGGGCTACCATGCCATCACGAGCAGTTTCTAGACTGATATCATTGGCCGCTTGGTGAGCTGTTTTTAGACCATCTAAATTATCGAACAATGCTTTGGTTAGTTTATAACCATCCGCTTCAGATAGATCAGAGCTAACCAATAATGCATTCATGATTGCAGCAGTTGGTACGGCTGTTTCGTTGCCATAAGTGCCAGCAGGAATCTCAAAGGTTTTGAAGTAAGGCTTGGTCGCGATGATTTCTTTTAGCTTGTCTTGGTTGATAGTGACAATCTGTAAATCTAAGCCTTGCTCTAACTCCATCAAAGATGAATTTGGTAGGCCACTACTAAAGAATGCCGCTTCGATCTTACCTGCTTTCATACCATCAGCAGCTTCAGCAAAGCCTAGATAATCAACGGTGACATCATCATATGTGATACCAAACCCTTCAAGTAAAGTACGAGCATTGACTTCTGTACCAGAACCTTGATCACCTACCGCAATACGCTTGCCTCGTAAATCTTCAATGTTTTTGATACCAGATTTTTTCGAGGTCACGATTTGCACGACATTAGGGTACAAAACAGCAATCTGTTGAATGTTAGTGATTGGCTGCTCAAAGTTGTTTTCACCTTCGACAGCATCTGTCACTACGTCACTTAGTGCCAAGACCATGTCGACCTTGCCTTGGGTCAATAGATTGACGTTTTCGACTGATGCGCCAGTGGTTTGAGTTTTTGAGTTTACGCCAAAGGTTTTGACATAGACTTCAGACAATGAAGTACCAATGATGTTGTAAGGGCCAGACGCACCGCCAGTAGCGATGGTCAAAAACTTAGTATCAAGCTTATCTGCTGCAGTATCTGTTGCCGCGCTATCTGCAGATGCAGTATCACTGCCCTCTGAGCTTGGAGATGAGCATGCGGTTAGACCTAGCGCAGCACTCAACATAGCTGACAAAAGTAATGGGGATTTTAAAGAATTAAGCATTGAATTCATCCTTGAAGTGGTCGATTTTGTACGTTTAACAATATCCGTATTTATACATAAATACGTTACAGACGAGTAATAATATAGTAATTCCGCCAACAAATAAACCTTAGCTTACTTTCTCTTTTTCTTTCAATACCTTATATTTAAAGCTATTAGAGAAAATATATGTCATTCATTAATTGAGCTAATATATACGTATGTTTTGCTATGCGAAACAAAGTTTCATTTAATAAATATTAAAACAAAATTTGTTGCTATTGTAAACCTTTATCGATATGTAAAAAATATTGTCATATCGCATTATTTCTTAGGAATTTTTAGATATAGCAAATTAATAAGAATTCTCGATTTATAACTATAAGGACAAAAGTTCTGCTATATTTTATCTGAGCTATTTTTTGGTTCAGAATATTACATGGCGCTAGTCTGTATCTCTCTTTTATTAATCTACTCGGATAGTCCTTATGACAATACCTCACACGGAAGTACTGGCAACGTTATCTGCTGATCTTGCTATCATCGGTGGCAGCGGTCTCTACCAAATGTCATCACTGACCAACAAACGCAGTGTAACGATACAGACGCCTTATGGCAGTCCATCTGATGATATTGTCTTAGGTGAACTTGAGGGAGTGACCGTTGCTTTTTTGACGAGGCATGGTCAGGGTCATAGACTGACCCCGTCCGAAGTGCCGTATCGAGCCAATATCTATGCGCTAAAAACGCTTGGGGTACGCTATATCGTATCCGTATCAGCAGTTGGTTCATTGCAAGCGCATCTTAAGCCATTAGATATGGTCGTGCCTGATCAAATGATCGATATGACCAAGCAGAGAGTGAGTACCTTCTTTGGTGAGGGTGCCGTCGCCCATGTATCTATGGCTGACCCGCTTTGTCCTGCTCTAGCAGAACTCTTGACGCGTGCTTATGAACAAGCAGATATTATAGAAGGTAGCAGTCATTCTAAGGCAACTTATGTCTGCATCGAAGGGCCTCAATTCTCAACTCGAGCAGAGTCAGAATGGTATCGTCAGATGCAGGCAGATATTATTGGCATGACCAATATGCCAGAAGCCAAATTGGCACGTGAAGCCAGTATTGCTTATGCCACGTTAGCTCTGGTGACAGACTTCGACTGCTGGCATCCGACGGAAGAAGCCGTTAGTGCCGACTATGCTATACAGAACCTAATGAAAAATGCGGACAATGCTCAAAAAGTGATACGAGAAGCTGTTGCTTTGATTGCCGCTGAACTACCTGAGTCAATCGCTCACAATGCCCTCGCCCAAGCATTGATCACGCCTATAGATGCGATGGACGAGCATACCAAGATTAGACTGGCCGCCTTGCTACCTTAGACAATAAAAAGTGGTTGAATAGACGTTTATCTGAAATAAAGATAGCAAGAGAAACGTTATAATACTATGCATATAAAAAAAGGGCCGTTATATGAATTAACGGCCCTTTTTGTGGTTTTAATCTGTATATTTAGAACGTATGCTAACTATCTCTCTTTAGTATCAACAACAACCACCTGCACCAGATGCCAGCATCATAGGTTGATTAAATGGCAGTAGCTCACCGCAACCCGCAAAAATACCGTAATGGCGACTGTCATCACCGATAAACTCAAAATGCGTCGCGAAGCGCGATTCTTGCAGCATTCTAAACGTATTGCCACATACTGGGAATACCCGACCAGCTTCGATAGCATGATGTTTATCTAAATCAAACCGATGCGGTGACTGCTCGATAGTTCCTTTATATATCACCGCTTGTCCGTGATCTTCGCAAGCATCCTCAAGCGAGTCGATTTTAAATAAGCGGTAAGTCGCAGAGAAAAACTGAATATCACCAATTTTGGCTGCTAAAGCAGGATCTGTAATCTCAAGTGGGCGATCTTCAACCAGACGTATGTCTAAGAAACCTGCATCTCGTGACAAACGGTTAAAATCCTTCCAATACAATGCACCGCTCAAACATTCGCCATATAAAACGGGATCATCGATTAAGTGTTGCGGGATACGGCGATCAGCATAGACGTCAGAAAAATAAAACTCCCCACCAGGTTTCAGCAAACGCTGCACACTGGCCATAACTGCAGCTTTATCTGGTGATAAATTGATAACGCAGTTTGAGACGATAATATCAAAGCTATTAGCCTCAAGGTCTAGTTCATCTAGTTTCTCGATATAGCCATGTAAAAATGTCACATTATCATAGCCAAACTTATCGACATGATAGGCTTGATGCTGTTTGGCAACGGCTAGCTGCTCATCGGTCATATCAACACCGACTACGTGCCCACTCTCACCAACCAGTTGCGCCAATGCGTAAACATCTCGGCCTGAACCACTGCCCAAGTCTAAAATTCGGCAGCCCTCAAGCAGTGCTGGACATACCAGACCACAGCCGTAATAACGATTCAATACCTCATCGTGAATATTTGCGAGTAAGGGCTTGAGCCACTCAGGCATATTGCTGATATCACAACAAGCCGAAGTCTTTAAATCATCGGTACTCTGTAACTCTTTGCCATAGTAATTTTGTACGACGTCATGCATAACAATATCCTTATTGAATGTACCATCCAGTTGAAAGTATTAGGGCGTGTCCTCATTTTAAAAATGGTGATAAAAATGAGATAAATTGCAGTCAAACAAGGAAAATGGCGCAGATAATATCGAGATATTAGTCAGCTATTTGACGCCGTTTGGCAAGATTTAGCCATTTTTAACCCATTTAGATAACTATCGATTGAATTGAGGACACGCCCTAGTAAATCATCTTAGAATATACAACTACGTTGGTGAGTTTATTAATCCATTTTTCAATGAAGCGTTATCAGCTATTATCGACCTTAATATTGACGTGAGAATCTAACCAGCCTGACGGCAAATGTACTAGATCTTCAGGCTCATCAATGTCATGTAACGGTGTTAACAATGCCAATGTCCAACCCAAATCCGCCACATGCTGCTTGGTCACAGTGGCCACACTAGCCGTACTCCAAACAATGTCCGAAAACAAGCTTGCATCAACCTCTCTAAATCCTAACAGTACATAACCACCATCAGTCGCTGGAATCATGACCACATCCTGTTGATTTAGCTGCTGTACCGCTGTCTGAATACATCCTGACGTAAGACTAGGACAGTCCGTACCAATTAACACAACCTTTTTAAAACGTTGCAATGCTTGCTGACTGGCTATCAACATACGCAAACCCAAATCACCATCGGCCTGAGCAGACCAGCGCAACGAGTTGGGCAAATCAAGCGCCTGCCAGCATGGATCTGTTGGTGCTGGACTCACACATAACTCAACGGAAAACCCCGTATCAACGGCCTGATCAATACTATGCAGTAATAGTTGCCTTGCCATACGTGCAGCGCCATCTATACCCAGTGCTGGCTGTAAGCGGGTTTTTGCCTTATTGCGCGCTGGATATTTTGCAAAAAGAAGGATACAGGTATCTTGCTGTCTTGCAGATGAATCATCTGTCACTATAACTGTCTCTCAATTGGTCAAATGCATCAGTACGAGTTTGTTTTCGCTCTTACCTACCATGTTTATAAAATAAACAATCTCACTGCTTATAGTAGCGTTGATTTAAAACGTCAGGCGATACTCTGCGCCAATAATCAAAGCGCAAATGCCACATCAAAAAAATCGTCCGCCACGTGCCATGCTGCTGCCAACGCCGCGCTGAAGTCGTGACTTTACTTTTTAGACAAGCTGGTCGAGCAATTCGCTTGAGCCGCTTACACAGTTCGATATCTTCCATCAATGGCTGATCAGGATAGCCACCAATCTGCTCGAATATGGATTTTTTGATAAAAATTGCTTGATCGCCAGTGGCGATACTCATTAAGCGTGAGCGCTGATTTATCATGAACCCGACGATTTTTAACAATGGCTCACAGCTGTCTAAGCGCACATCGAATCGTCCCCAGTCATACTGAACTATTGCTTGTTGAACGTTATTTATCGCGTCAGCAGGCAGCTCGGTATCAGCATGTAAAAATAGCAGCACGTCACCTGTTGCTAATATAGCGCCCGCATTCATTTGCTGAGCGCGTCCTACGGTAGATTCGATAATATGCCAATCAATGATTGATTGAGCAATCTCTATACTTTCGAGCACACTTTTGGCGATAGCAACCGAACCATCCACTGAACCACCATCGACCAATATCACTTGCTGCGGTGCTGGATCGAGACGGACAATATGAGCCATAAGCTCAGGCAAGTTGTCCGCTTCATTTAATAATGGAACAATAATTGATAGGTTCAATGGATATACCGTCACATGAATCAGCGATTAAGATTAAAAACTGGCTTATTTCTTATTCAAATTCCAGTTATAATCGGTATAGCTTATTTTTATCTTGCCTTGTTTGAGATCCGCTGTCTGAGCTTTACTCAATCCTAATGACGAGCTATAACGACCCAAAAACCCTGCCAAATCTTTTGTGCCGCGCCAGTTGGTTGCAAAGTCTTCTTTATACCATTTAAAAATCGGTGACACTCTTAACGTATCGCCTTTGAGACTGTTACGGCTACTGTCTGCTAAAAATTTAGACGTTGCCTGCTCTAATTGACTGTCTAAACGCTTGCCAGTAAAGGCATCATCTTGCAATGCAGGGCAACCGATACTGGCACAATTGACCGCAAAGTGAATACGCGGATCGTTGTAGCGTTTAGAACCACGAATCAGATTGTGCTCGATATCATCAAGTGAGCGCGTCTTACCAAGTAGCGAAACAAACTCTTGCTTCCATGGTGACCCAAACAGTCCGCCGATATCTTTGATAGATTTGACGTTTGGATATTTCGTCAATACCAAATCAACCGTACCAGCGTTATAAACGTTGATTAAAAATGCCAACTGCTCGTTTTTACTCCAACGATTGAACTCTGATTGAGATACCTTGCTCGTCGCTTCTAGATAGCTTGTCAGCTTACTTTGATCTGCTTTCATGCCAGCATAATTGACCACTGAAGCTTTGCCACCGTTGGTCATGGTCACATGCTTATTTAATAGGCTATCCCAGCTCTGATGGTTAAAGTCAGCATGAGCGGCCACACTTGCTAATAAAATAGTCGTGGCAATCACTGGCTGGGCGAAAAATGTCTTCGCTGAAAAGTTAAATACTGACATAAGGCTTACTCCGTTTACACTGATTGTTTTTTATTTATGTTTTTTTATCTATGCCAAAAGTACTTATATTGAACGTACTTATATTAGAACTACTAAGGCGTGTCTACTAGCGCTGGCTCTACTGCCTCTTCTTCTAACGCGCCGCCACAGCTACTGCCCTGTCCTGCTGTACAACCATAGCAGTGGTCAGCAATGGCAATATCATCACCAGACGGGTTTTGCGTTAACAAATCACTTAGGTATTGCCGTGACTTGTTGGGGACAGGTATCTCTAACTGCTGATTGAAATCACAATCAAATAGCTCACCCAACCAATTGACACTAATGGTCGAACGGCACATGACCTCGGCTAAATTAGCAGCCATATAATTAGCTTTGAGCAAATCCATATACGGGTGGAACTGGTTTTTTGCCAATAGCACCGCCCCAAAACGCTGAATCGGCATATTTGTTAGGGCAAATAAATGATTAAACTCAATATTAAAGTGCGCTTTTAACTCACGCTTGTAATCTGCTTCAAGCTGCTGTTGATTGGGCGGCAGCGTCGCACCTTGTGGGTTGTAGACCAAGTTTAATGTTAAATTTGAATCAGGCTTGCCGTACCCCAACTGATTGAGCTTCTGCAATCCTAATATACTGTCATCAAACGCACCTTTACCGCGCTGTTTATCTACATTTTCTAGGGAATAACAAGGCAAAGAAGCCACCACTTCCACTTGGTTTTCTGCTAAAAACTGCGCCATATCCTCATAACCCTCTTCCATAAGAATGGTCAGGTTACAGCGGTCTATCACTTTGACGCCTAATGCCCGAGCGGCCTTGACCAAATACTTAAAATCCTCGTGCATCTCAGGCGCACCGCCCGTCAAATCAAGCGTATCGATATTTTGTGCTTGCAATACTTCTGGTATCAACTCGACCAATTCACGCGACATCATCTCGGTACGATAAGGGCTGGCAGCCACATGACAATGTACGCAAGACATATTGCATAAATAGCCCATATTCACTTGCAATATGGTCAGTTGACGACGTTTTATCGCTGGAAAATCCGTATGCTCAAGTAACTCAATTGTTGATTTCATGGTGGTCTAAAATCCTGTTAGCAGTACAACTAAAAAAGGATAGCAACGTAAAATTAAAGATTAGAAAACACAGATAGCGCATTGCTTTTACTGTTTATTTTTAATATTTACAACGTAAAACCTGATTGCTTACTTTACGGTTTATCTAATCAATCATACCTGATTATGAATACGCATTGATGACTAATCAGATGGATTTTATGGTTTATTCCAAATGAGCATTAACCCTTATCCGCCTCTATGAAGCGCTTATCAATATACTTTTTGAGATGCCATACCCAGCGACCTTGTAGATTTATGTTGCCCCAACTACCAATGGCATATTTATCGCCGCACGATAGCAGGTATAGCGTGCGTGACTTTGGCTGATAGCTCTTCATTACGCTCTCTTGTAGATAGGCCAATAGATTATCGGCTTCGACAGCACCACCATGTACGGAGTGAACCCCCGAGTGCGCCACGTATTTATCGATTCGTGTCGCCACATCACCAACGGCAAATACATTGGAATGAGAAACGCTCTGTTGCTTATCGTTTACCGCGACAAACCCATCACCTTCTATTTCTAAATCTGTAGAAGCCGTCCATGCCGACCCTATAACGCCAGTCGCAGCGATGACCGCATTTATGGGCAATGATTTATGCGTAGTTGATAATTTACCGTCACGATAATCGGTCGCTCGTTCTCGAACTATCGTAATGTCATGTCGATCTAGCTGCTTGATAACCCGCTGTCGAAAGCCCGAATTAAACCCTGACAATAGATTCTCACCACATACTAATGTCACTTGATGATTACGATTGATATTCCTTAGCGCGACTTTGGCTGCCATCACCAATTCTATTGCCGCAGCACCTGCCCCGATAATAGCCAATTGATACTTTTCAGACTGCTGAGCGGCCTTTAGAATCCGCTGCCATTGAATGATAAATGCTGATAACGGTCGTATGGCAATCACGTCAGTATCATTATCGGTAGCGCCAGTATTGTTATCGTTACTGTCGCTTCTGTGCTCGTTGTAGCTATTTTGGTCAGGTAGCCAACGCATATCTGTATCTGCGCCAGTATTTAAAGACAAGACATCGTAGTCAAAATCCGTTTGTTCATCGCCAGTCGTAACCACCTTGTTTGACGCTGCATTTACTTTTACAAGCGACTGCTGAATAAAGCGCACGCCTGCTCGCACACAAAGCGATTTGATATCGATACTGATATCATGCAGCTGATAATGCCCTGCCATCCAACCTGGTAACATGCCAGAATAGATGGTTTGCGGTTGCTCACTAATTAAGTGAATGTCTGCCTCTATCATATCGGCATCCTTTAAACGCGCTGCGCTAAGTCGGCGTAACATGCCAATGTGAGCATGACCTGCGCCTGCCAATAGTAGTGTCTTTTTCGGTAAAAATTTCGTCATAGATGATTTTATCAAGGCGGTTGGTTGCTGTTAGTGTTTGATCGAATGTTGATTGATATAAATGACTTTAAAAACTCATTTAAAAGTATCATATAAATAAGACCAGTCTGTTGCGGGCAAACAGTAAGAGCGTAAATGGCTCATTCGATTCATGTGACTTATACATATTCAACCATAGTCACTGCGTCAACCGTTATTAGTAGAATGATATTTTGTATAACTGAATTAAAATCATAAAATAAGGTGAAATTATTTATCATCGCCCAGTACAATAGGACATTATAAGAGCCGCAGGATAAATTGCGCTACTTGACTCATTATTTGAGAAACATCGTCAAAACCATTAATGAAAATTATAAGTAATCAAGGAACATTACATGAGTACCAGTAACGATCACATCTTGTCTTCTGACAATATTCACTACTTGCACCATGACTTTTTTGAGCCAAGTAGCAAAGACGTCGAGATTAGCGCGACTTTACTAATTGTGCATGGCATGGCAGAGCACAGCGGTCGCTATAGCGATTTTGCACAGTTTTTAGCAGACAATGGTATCGCTGTAGCGACTTACGATCATTTGGGTCATGGACAGACTATCAAGACTGAGGCCGATCTTGGGTTTTTCGGTGAAGAGCATCCGGTACAGTCACTTTTGAAAGACGTGATTGTGATGGCCGATAGCCTAAAAGAGCGTCATCCAGACGTCCCGCATTTTGTGATGGGTCACTCGATGGGCTCATTTATCGTGCGCAACGTACTTAAACATCATGCGCATAATTTCACAGGTGCCATCCTAATGGGTTCCGCAGACGCCAACCCACTGGCCAAGGTGTTATTACCTATTAACAAGCTACTGGCCAGAGTCGCCCCACGACAACCGAATACAGTTTTTGCCAAGGTGATGAATAAAGTCCTTAACAGCCAACTACCTGAACGTAATTCATCCTCACAGTTTGCCTGGCTGAGTGAAAACACCGCAAACATTGAAGCCTATGAAGCCGATCCTAAGACTGGTTTTGACTTTACCAATAATGGCTTTATGACATTGTTTACGCTTATGGATACTGGACTGAATAAAAACTGGGCTACCACTATCGCCAAAAATTTCCCGATGCTGTTTATCAGCGGTGAAGATGATCCGATTGGTGAGATGGGTCGCGGTATACGTAGGGTTGTCACGCGTCTGGACAAGCGTCATTTCAGTCATGTCGATATTCAGCTGTATCCCAATATGCGTCATGAAGTGCTGCACGAAAAGGATAAACAGACTGTTTATCAAGACATTTTAGAGTGGATAGAGACCAACACGACAGACAATTAAATCATGATAAATGAGTTGTTTTGAGAGGATACCTGAGAACAACTCATTTAATATTGTCATAATAAGATCCTCAACGTGTTTGCTAAAAGTGGTCAAATTAGCGACAATACGGCAAGCAAGTTTTTGGACCAAGCCATACCTTGAATTTTCTTTAGGCTGGGTCATATAAGTCTTTAACCATAATTTTAAGATCACCCTCCCTTTCATTCATTTTAGGAACCTTTATGTCATTACAACAAACCATCGAACAAGCATTTGAAAATCGCAACGAATACAGCCCAGCCAATATGCCACAAGACGTGCGTGATGCTATCAATCAAGTACTTGAGCAACTAGATAACGGCAGCCTGCGCGTAGCAGAAAAGAAAGATGGCGAATGGGTTGTCAATCAGTGGGCCAAAAAAGCCGTACTATTGTCTTTCCGTCTAAACGACAACTACGTCCAAGCTGCTGGCGAACATGTACAGTTCTATGACAAAGTACCGACTAAGTTTGCTAACTGGACCGAAGCACAGTTTAAAGAAGCAGGCGTACGCGTTGTACCACCAGCTGTCGCTCGTAGAGGTTCATTCATCGCAGCAGGCGCAGTATTGATGCCGTCATACGTCAACATCGGTGCATATGTCGATCAAGGCGCAATGGTTGATACATGGGCGACTGTTGGTTCATGTGCTCAAATCGGTAAAAACGTGCATCTGTCAGGCGGCGTTGGCATCGGCGGTGTATTAGAGCCATTGCAAGCAAACCCTACTATCATTGAAGACAACTGCTTCATCGGTGCGCGCTCTGAAATCGTTGAAGGTGTTATCGTTGAAGAAGGCGCTGTCATCTCTATGGGTGTCTACATCGGTCAATCGACGCGCATCTATGATCGTGAAACTGGCGAGATTCATCGTGGCCGTGTGCCAGCAGGTTCTGTTGTCGTACCAGGTAGCTTACCGTCAGAAGACGGCACGCACAGCCTGTACGCTGCTATCATCGTGAAAAAAGTTGACGCGCAAACTCGTGCAAAAACATCAGTAAACGAGCTATTACGCCTAGCCTAAATATTTGGCACGTACCATTATTTGGTACATAATATTGTTTTATATGAAGATGCTGGAGGATGACTCCAGCATCTTTTTTGCAGCTTAATATAACGCGTTACGTTATAATCCTCTTTTAGTTTGTCTTTATACAAACACAAAATCATTCGTACCATCCCCTGCCTTTTTATTACGATTGATAAGCGCTTCATCGTCTTATCGACCTTTAACTGTATTTGAAATATTATGAGTGAATCATCATTACGCACCGCCGCTATCCCTGTCACTGACCCTGAAGCAGGGTTGCGTCTGACTGAGATTTTTTATTCCTTACAAGGTGAGGCAATCACCTCAGGCTTGCCGACGATATTTGTGCGTCTAACAGGCTGTCCGCTGCGCTGCGTCTATTGTGATACCGAATATGCTTTTACTGGCGGCGAACGTCAATCATTAGAAACCATCATAGAAACCATCAAAGGTTATCCGTGCAAGCGCATCTGTCTGACTGGTGGTGAACCATTAGCACAGCCAAATGCCATTGAATTGATGAAACGTTTGCTGAGCGATGGGTATGAGATATCCCTTGAGACCGCAGGCGCACTCACGGTAGAAAACGTGCCAGCAGCAGTCAGTAAGGTAATGGATCTCAAAACGCCAAGCTCAGGCGAAGTCGATAAAAATCTATGGTCAAATCTCGACTATCTCACTCAGCATGACCAAATCAAGTTTGTCATTATGAATCGTACAGATTACGACTGGGCAAAAGCTAAATTGACCGAGTATAAGCTAAACGAATTGGTCGGTACGGTATGGTTCTCTCCGATGTTTAATGTCGCAGATGATATCGATGAACAGCTCAGCCCTGAAGTACCTGTATTGGCGCGCGAGCTAGCAGAATGGATGTTGGCTGATGCCTTGCCAGTTCGTTTTCAGCTACAATTGCATAAGATCATTTGGGCAGATGCCAAAGGCAAGTAACTATCAGCAAGTAACAAACAGAAAGTGTGAATACGTAGAGTGCCATGGATAAGGTAGCGGTATGATCAAACTCATTTTATTGGGCTTGCTAGCAGGTGCGTTTTTTAGCTCGACATTTATCTTAAATGAGCTTATGAGTAGCGCAGGTGGACATTGGTTTTGGTCAGCGAGTCTACGCTATATCTTTATGCTATTGATTATCACCGCCGTTATTACGATGCAACATGGCTTTGGTCGTATTAAAGCACTAATGAGAATTTTTCTACAGTATTGGGGTTTTTGGTGCATTACTGGCAGTATTGGGTTTGGACTGTTTTACACCGGTATTTGTTATGCCGCAGATCATGTTGCGGGATGGGTGGTAGCGGCTACCTTTATGTTTACCGTCGTCGCCAGTTTGCTTGTGCTATCGGCATTTGGTCAACGTTTTGATAAGAAATTCATCGTATATGCTGTCATTGTCTTTATCGGTGTGGCGCTCGTCAATATCAGTGAAGGTCTGCATGCTGCTTCTATAACCGACACCGTCCCCATGTCTGACATGCTGCTCTACGGTGCACTACCCGCTCTTATCGCCGCTTTTAGCTACCCAATTGGTAACCAGCTGGTTTGGCAGGCTTCTCACAATGCCCGCAAGCGCAATACTGAACTACAGAAGGCCGCAGAGTTGAACGCTCAAAAAGCCAGTATTGGTATTGATATCAGTGAGCAGAGTGAACCACTCATATCCGAAGCTTATGATTTGCCAGCTACGACATATGATGCTACCGATATTGATAGCGTACTTCAAAGTAACAACACTGCGGCAACCTCATCCCTACAAAATCTAATTGCTCATATTCCTTCTATCGAAACCACGCTACTGCAAAATGCCTTTAACAAAGTGTGGCTAATGACTCTTGGGTGTTTGCCATTTTGGCTGTTTTTGGGCATTATAGTGCGCCCTGACCAGCCCCACCCCTCACAAATAATCAATACGTTGCTCGTTGCTCTATTAGCAGGCGTGGCAGCAACCACTATATTTCTGTATGCGCGCGAGCAAGCTGTTACTTCAAGCGAGGTTGCAGGCGTTGACTCAACCCAAGCCAGTGAAGTTATCTTTGCTTTGATTGGGGGTATATTATTGTTAGATAACGCCATACCTTCGGCGATGGGACTGGTCGGTATAGGGCTAATTATTGTAGGGCTGATATTCTTTGCAAAAGATGGCTAAATGGCACTATAACACTACGCATATTTCGTCAAAGTTATGCATTGAATAACCGCCTAAAAAACACCTATCACTTTGATGATCACGATTTGACACTATAACCATGGGTAATGCTTTGATTTTTCCTGATATTCTATTATATTTATTGGACATGGTTGGCATTGTTGCCTGCGCGATTGCAGGGACTTTGCTTGCGCAGCATAAAGGCTTTGATATTGCTGGGTGTATTCTAGTGGCGATGGTCAATGCCATCGGCGGTGGTACATTACGTGATATGGCTCTCGACCGTCACCCTCTATTTTGGATGACTGATCTTAATTACGTGATCGTTATCACGGTGACCTCTCTTATCTTACAAATATTCTTTCACCTTTATCATAAGATTGACAATGCGTTAAAGCTCTTTGATGCCATTGGGCTGGCCGCTTTTAGTGTCATTGGTTTTAAGGTGGCCTTAACCCTAGACATATCTCCCCTTATTGCTATTATGATGGGTGTCTGGACTGCCATTATCGGTGGTTTGCTACGTGATATCATCTGTAATGAGATTCCGCTGGTACTACAGCGTGAGATTTATATTACTGCCAGTATCGCAGGGTCTGTAACCTATTTATGCTTACAGTATTTTGGGGTGGGTGCCAGTCTCAACGAATTTATTATGCTGTTTGTCATCTTTGCAGTACGTATGCTCGCGCTCAGATTCGACTGGCATCTGCCTTCTATTCGACTCGTAGACTGATTGATTGAGCAAGACTCTACTTAGATAGCCTTTGTTTGACTGACAATAATTGAAAATAGTGAGAACTGCCCATGTTGGCTATCGTATTGGATCCTACCGTACTGATCACTACTTTTGACCCGCGCTCTTTGATATATTTCTTTGATATGATTGGCATCATCGCCTGTAGCGTCTCAGGCACGATACTTGCAAAGCACAAAAACTTCGACGTCTTCGGCTGTCTGCTCGTGTCTATTGTCACTGCTATCGGCGGCGGTACGGTACGTGATGTCATTCTGGATCGCCATCCGTTATTTTGGATGGTAGATATGAGCTATCTGACCCTCATTACAATTTCATCGCTAGCGATGCAGATATTTTTTCATCCAAACTCTAGACGAGTAGATAAGTTCCTCAAACTTTCCGACACTATTGGTCTGTCAGCATTTACGCTGATAGGTATCAAAGTCGCTGATAGTATGGGTGCCAATGTGCCTGTAGCACTATTGTTAGGTGTGATTACCATCGTGGTTGGCGGCATCATTCGCGATATGATTTGCAATGAGATTCCATTGGTACTACAGCAAGAGATTTATATTACGGCAGCGTTGACGGGTGGTGTGCTGTACTTTGCTCTAAAGAACTTAGGCGTGACAGATTGGGTAGCTGACATCTCTACGATGAGTACGATTTTTACTTTGCGTATGCTGGCTATTCGTTACGATTGGCAGTTCCCCACACTAGAGTGGAAATACTGATACTAGGGCGTGTCTTCATTTCAAAAATACCAACGCGCCCATCTTTGAGCGCGTTGGTATTATCGATTTGGCATTGCCGTTTTAGCCTTGCTCTAGCACAGCCAAGTCTTTGACCATCAGCTGTAAGCTTTGTTTGCCATTCCATTCATTAATGTCTAGCTGAAATAACAAATGGACTTGCTTAGCACGGTAATCCCAAGCCTCATTATCAAAGTTAAAGCAAATGGCCTCTATCGGATATTGAACGTCTGGATAGCGCAGCGATAACTTAAGATGTTTGTCTTTTAAAATCTTGAAGCTCAGTACCTCAAACACACCGTCAAATATTGGTGGCGCAAATCCATGACCCCAGATACTGGCATCGGCTAAATGCTCGGCAAACCATAAGCTAAAGTCGCTCGCTTGCAAAGGTCCATCAGTGAATTTTTGTTCTGCAAATATCTCATCATCCATCTGAGCCATCACTTCGTTAAAAGCTGTGACAAATGCCTCAAAGTTGCGGCGCTTGAGGGTTAAACCTGCCGCCATCGCGTGCCCACCGAAGTGACTGATTAAGTCTGGATAACGCTCAGCAACTTGTTCAATCGCATCACGAATATGTACGCCAGCGATAGAACGTGCAGAACCTTTAATAGCACTATCTTCATCTGTTTGTTCAGTGTCTGCTGGTGCAAAAACGATACTGGGCAAATAATGGCTTTCTTTTAGGCGACCAGCGACAATGCCAATGACTCCTTGATGCCAGTCATCTTGGTATAGAATAATACTACGCGTACCTGAATTGCTAGCCTTCGCAGTAGAGACAGCTTGAATAATTGTGTCATCGTTACTCGCATTGTTGTCGCTATCACCATTCGTACTATTGTCGTTATTATCTTCATTAGCCAGTGCTTGTACGATACTGTCGGCTTGTGCGCGCATCTCGCCTTCTACATGACGACGCGTGCGATTCAACTGCTCAAGTTCTTGTGCCAATCGCTGTGCGGTGCTCCAATCTTCCGTTAATAAGCATTCGATACCGATGCGCATATTATCCATACGCCCAGCAGCATTGATACGGGGGCCTAATACAAAACCGAAATCTTGGGCATGAAGCTGCTTAGGATCACGGCCCGCTTGCTCAAGCAATGCCAGTATTCCCATACAGCAGCGGCCTTGACGAATAGCTGATAATCCATGATGTACCAAGATGCGGTTGTTTTTATCCAGTACCCCAACGTCTGCAATCGTCCCAAGTGCGACCAAATCCAAATATTGACTCACCTGTACCGTAGACTTGCCAGCTTCGCGGCGTAGCTTTGCCAATCGTCCGAGCACATAAAATGCGACTCCAACTCCGACCAGTGCTTTACTAGCAAAGTCACAACCTAGCTGATTGGGATTGACTACCGCTTCCGCAGGTGGCGTCTCTTTGGTGGTGAGATGATGGTCGGTGATAATCACCGTGATACCATCAGCTTGGGCGCGTACTACCCCTTCATGACTTGAGATGCCATTATCAACCGTCACTATCATATCTGGCTGAAAAGTCTCAATACCTAACTCGACAATCTCTGGCGTCAGACCGTAACCGTACTTAAAACGATCTGGCACTAGGAAATCAACGACCGCACCCATCTTTGTAAGCGCACGCATCATTAAGGCTGTACTGGTGGCACCATCACAGTCAAAGTCACCAACGATCAAAATACGCTGACGCTCATCAATGGCTACATCTAATAAGCGCACGGCTTCAGTGACACCGTGCAATGCCTCAGCAGGCAATAGACCTGATAGGCTAGTTTCCAGCTCATCAGGCGCAGTGATACCTCGCCCTGCATACAGGCGGGCAAGCGTGAATGATTGAGCGGCAAATGGTTGCAGCGCGTCGGGCAACTCGTCGATGCGAGTGCTGGTATAACGGGGGGTTAAATTTAGCATGAGGGTATTCTACTGGCTTTAGTAGAGGGTCACAATGACAATTTATACTACCTCTGTATATCATTAGGCATTGTGCAACCTGATGAATAATGCCTGTAAATTAGCAATAATTGATACCGCCATTTTTATAGCTCATGTAGATCACCTTCGTTTAATCACTTACAAAAAAGGTGCACAGTGTGAGTAATTTCATTCATTTTGCTACAAAGCAATGATTGTAAGCCACGCATAAATCCATAAAATAGTAAGCAACTGAAGGATTTGTTACCTATTGAACTTTTTATCATTTATATTTTAATTATTTATAAGGACACTTTATGAAAACCACGCCACTTGCTGAAAAACTTCCAAATACTATCGACCCTAACCTAGACCTTGATAAGGTTAAGAAAGAATGTCAGGGAATGGTAAAAAGACGCGCTAGAGTTTCTGCTGGTGTAGCAGTTGTGCCAGTACCATTTTTTGATGTGGCAGTTGATGCGGGGATGTTGACGCAGTTGATTCCAGAGATTAGTGAGCGTTTTGGTCTCATTGAAGACCGTCAATCAGCCATTAATTTGGAATCACGCGAAGTGCATTGGAGCGCAGTAAAAGATCGTACTGTAGATTTCGCTGGTCTCATGGCAACACGTGGTATCGTCAAAAAAACCATTCAAGGTTTCGGTGGTCGTATCGCTGCCAAACAAGTGACCAAGTTTATTCCACTTGGTGGTCAACTAGTTGCTGCAACGATGGGTTATACGATTTTTAAGAAAATTGCCAATGACCATATCAATGAATGCTATAAATTGGCAAAAGATATTCAGCAAAAAGAACACGGCAAAAACGTATAAATAAGCCAAATAGCTTAGCCTATATCAAGCCAGTTAAGTGATTACTTAGCTGGCTTTTTTGTGGTTTATACAAATAGGTTATAGAGTTCTAAAATAAAATGCGCTTGTGGTTAATGATGTCATTGCTAGGTTTTACTGATAATATACAGCTTTATTTATGACAGACACCTTAAAGGACTAACTTATGAAAAAAATCTTGGCTTCAACGATGATGCTAGCGACTTTTGCCTTGGCGGGATGTACCACAACAGGTGCTACAAACAACGGTACAGGTACAGCAATCGGTACCGCAAATGAGATTGGCATGAATGTTTTTAGAGCTGCGATCGACAACCAATGCCGTAGCCAAATTGAAAAACAAAACGCGTGGCGTGTTGCAAGCGTCGCCATGACAGAAGCACAGCAAGAATCTGTTAAAACCAATGTTTGTGGCTGCGTCAGTGAGCAAGCACCGCAGCAAGTAACGATTGTTGAGCTGGGCAATGCCGCGATTGACTCTCAGTACCGTACTCAGTTAGTTGCACAAGTCGTCGCCAAATCTTTACAGAGCTGCTATACAAGCTTTGTTCAATAGAACAATCAAATGATTCGTTAGAATAAAAAATAATAAAAAGGGTGCGTTATACATAACGCACCCTTTTTATTGCTAACAGATTAGTTCAATCAATTAGCCTAAAACTTATTTGTGTCAGCTGGTTGAGACGTTATAGAAGCCGTAAAAGGCAATGATTGGCTACGACGAAAATACTTCGAAGTACTATCAATAATTTTATCTACTTCCTTAATTAAATCATTAATCACGTCATCATAAATACCATGATATAGCTCTTTTTCAAATGCTGTAAATGGGTGCTTACGCGACGCTGAACCCACCTCAGTGACACCGTCTTTACTATAAAAAATATCTACGCGACCATCGCTATTCAACACACAATTTAATAGACCACCTTCAATCTCCATCTCTACGCGTTCTGGCATAAAAATATAGTCATCTACATTGATAAGCTTTTTTTCTACTTCTCGTTTAAAAAATGATTTGATATCGAACATAGGTACATCCCTAACTTTATAATTATAAGATACGTGAGCATGCCGAGCACTGTGATTGTTATCCAGTATTCATCTGTGTGATTAACGGGTCATGCTTTACTCAGTTATCCTATAAGATAGTGTTAGATTATTTAAGGTGCGATATGTAAAACTGCGTTTGATGTTGGTAAAAATGTGCGATTGATTTTGGATGTGACATAGACCCAATAAAATAGAACCAGAAAAATAGACTCAACAAAAAAGGAAGCGACCAATAAGCAACTTCCCTTTTTTATTATCGAACTGCATTAACTGACCTAATTAGACCCAGCCCTTTTCACGAAATGATTTGAGCACCTCTACAAATACCGCCATCTCATCAGGTCTGCCAAGTGTTAAGCGGTTAAAGCCAGTAATTGGCGCAAACTCACGCCCGACCGCAATGCCATGTTCTCGCATTCTATCGATATAGGTTTGCACATCGCCTTTTATCTCATGGAATATAAAGCTCGCTTGTGACGGCAAATAGCGTAAGCCAAGCTCATCTAATGTTTGCTCAACCAGCTGACCTGATTGATTGGCTGTACGTAAGCTCAATGCCAAAAAATCTTCATCATCGAGAGTCGCTAATGCAGCTACCGCACCTGCCAAGTTGGTATTATCAATCGAGATAAATGCTTCTAATCTAGCTATCATTTGCGGGCTAGCAACTGCATAGCCAACACGCATGCCAGCGAGTGCACATAGTTTTGAAAAGGTACGCACCACAACGATATTTTCTGAGTACTCCTCTCGTATCCATGCAACACCACTCTCAAAACTTGGATCAGTCACATACTCCGAATAAGCTTCATCGAGTAAAAAGTAATGGTTACTTGGTGCATGCCCTACCCATTCTTTTAGCTTTACTGTGTCAGTAATAGTCGACGTTGGGTTGTTTGGATTGCACAGATAAAACAAGCTAATACCGTCAAAGTCATCAGCCACTTTTTGCATGCTTTGCAAGTCAAAAGCGTAATTTTCAGTGGTCAGCGGCACTTTTACCACAGGCACATCAATGGATGTCGCATATAATTCAGCATAGGCAAAGGTTGGATGCGGCACGATAACTTGGAATTTTTTGCCTGCTACTAATGCTTGATTTTGTAGCATTTGGACGACAGTACGAATATTTTCACTAGAACCACTGCCCAGTGAGATTTGACTCTCTGTCACACCGTTTATCTCAGCGACTTTGGTAATCAGCGCTGCACGTTGGTCATCAGGATAACGAAAGCCGATGTCTAAAGAGTTAATAACGGCTTGTTTAGCAGCATCTGACATACCGAGTGAATTTTCGTTAGAGTTTAATTCTATTAAGTTGTTGGTAAGCACAGTGAATAATACGCCTAGATTATGTCCATTCCAAAAATTTAGTCTGTGTTGATAATTTGATCTATGAGAACAACAAGCTTAGCTTAACAAGAACATTACTCACGCTCGGCTTGTTTGCTTGCGACTTAAATTTTTGAAATATTATATGGATGGTGAGATTTATGCGGATATGGTAAGTGGCAATGCGCGGTATTACAAGTATTCTGTACGTTCCGATATTGTATAAACCATAAAAAAGTGAGGTACTTAAAAAGCACCCCACCTTAGCTATTGTTTAGCCTCTTTTTAGCCTCAATATTTAACCCAAGCGATCAGATTAAATGTGCTTTTAACTCTAGTACTTTGTCACGCGTTTTTGCTGCTTCTTCAAACTTCAAATCACGCGACATTTGCTGCATTTGCTTCTCTAATCGTTTGATTTCTTTGGCAAGTAGATCAGGGCTACGCAAGATATTGATATCCACATCTGGTAAGTTACTCTTAACTGGGATAGCTTGATTGTCATTGGCATCCAAGCTTTCGCCCGTATCAATCTTGTCCGTGATACTACGGCGAGCACCTTTTGGCGTGATGTTATGCTCAAGGTTAAAGGCAATCTGCTTATCACGGCGGCGATCCGTCTCATCTATTGCCTTTTGCATACTTGGCGTAATACGATCGGCATAGAGAATAGCTTTACCATTCAAGTGACGTGCTGCACGACCAATGGTCTGGATAAGCGAACGCTCTGAACGCAAGAAACCTTCTTTATCAGCATCAAATATCGCTACCAGTGATACTTCAGGCATATCCAAGCCTTCACGTAATAAGTTGATACCGACCAGCACATCATGCACGCCAGTACGCAGCTCATGAATAATCTGCATACGCTCAACAGTATCGATGTCCGAATGTAGATAGGCGACCTTTACATCATACTCTTTGAGGTAACTGGTCAAATCTTCTGACATACGCTTGGTCAATGTAGTAATCAGTACACGCTCGTCCTTTTCACGGCGTTTGGTAATCTCTGATAGCACATCGTCAACTTGCGTCAAGACAGGACGTATCTCGATCTCAGGGTCAATTAGACCCGTCGGACGGACGACCTGCTCAACGACTTGCTCGCTGTGCTCAAGCTCATACAATGCTGGCGTGGCACTGACATAAATTGTTTTGGGCTTGATACGCTCCCACTCTTCAAACCTCATCGGGCGGTTATTCATCGCACTTGGCAATCTAAAACCATAATTGACCAAGTTTTCTTTACGCGATCTATCGCCTTTATACATCGCACCAATCTGCGAAACCGTAACATGCGACTCATCAAGGAACAACAAGGCATCTTCTGGAATATAATCAAACAATGTCGGCGGCGCTTCCCCTGATGGACGACCAGAGAGATGCTGTGAGTAGTTTTCAATACCGTTACAATAGCCTAGCTGCTGAATCATCTCCAAGTCATACTGAGTACGCTCTTTGAGACGCTGTGCTTCAATCAGTTTGTTGTTATCACGGAAATACTCTAAACGCGGCTCTAGCTCAGCACGGATCGTATGGCTGGCGGCTTCTAGCTTATTACGCGGCGTCACATAGTGCGACTTTGGATAAATGGTAATACGTGGCACGCTGCGCACCGTCTTACCCGTTAAAGGATCAAACCACGTAATCTTCTCGACTTCGTTATCAAATAAATGCACACGTACGGCTAGCTGCTCAGACTCAGCAGGATAGATATCTAACAGCTCTCCACGTAAGCGATACGTACCACGGCCAAAATCCAACTCGTTACGTGTGTACTGCATCTCAACCAAACGCTTGATAGTCGCCGTACGATCGATGTTATCGCCCACAACGACATGTAATAGCATTTTAAGATAACTTTCTGGATCACCCAAACCATAGATGCAGGATACCGAAGCGACAATAATCGCATCACGACGCTCTAACAAGGCACGCGTGGCTGACAGGCGCATCTGATCAATATGATCGTTGATGGCGCTGTCTTTTTCGATAAAGGTATCACTCGCTGCGACATACGCTTCTGGCTGATAATAATCATAATAGCTGACGAAATATTCGACCGCATTATTAGGGAAGAACGATTTGAACTCACCATATAGCTGAGCGGCTAGCGTTTTATTGTGCGCCATGATAATGGTCGGACGCTGAGTTTCAGCAATGACCTTTGCCATGGTATAGGTCTTACCAGAACCAGTCACACCCAATAGCAACTGCTCGTCCATGTCCGAATTGATACCGTTAACTAGCTTTTTGATGGCTTGCGGCTGGTCGCCTGCTGGCTCAAAGTCAGTAACCATCTCAAAGGCACGACTTGATATTTGCGTCCCTGACGCATTAACACCACTAATTTCAGCTTCGCCTTGGAGCTGAGTGGCCAATTGATTTAACTGACGCGATGAGCGCGGTTCAGGCATTCGCATAATGGCTTTCTTCTTCTTAAGGTTTATAACAATATGGGGTCTGAGCAGCGGTTTTTAAAGGAGAATAAGGAGTCTTATCCTATAGTCAAAACGCTGTCTGGCTGCCTAAAAAAATGAGTACATAAATGTACGGTTTATTAAAAGTTAATGATTAATATTAGCGGATAAAACTTACATCGTTATAAAAAACGCACACAGTATTCGATAAATTTACAAAGCTTTTCACGGTTAACAAACTCGTTACACGACCACCTAACAAAGCCTAACACTCAAGGGTTCCAACACTGAGTTAAGCTGCTATTATCGTTCTTGAATTAACAAGTTGATGACTTTCAAGTACTAGTGATCAGTACTAATGAATGGATAGCTTTATAGCAATTCGTATCATTAGCTTTAACTTGATTGTCATCGAATAGAAGACCAATAAAAATACATTGAACTTTCATTCAATATAATAATTTTAAATAAATGACGGAGTAAAATATGAGAGAACGTTACGCAAGTGGTATTTCAGACGAAACTGCGAAAAAAATGATTGATTTGCTAAACGCTAACCTAGCAAATGTTATTGATTTAACCTTAGATGGCAAACAGTGCCATTGGAATCTACAAGGCACTGGCTTCATCGGTGTGCATCAGTTATTAGATGAAACATCAGATCGCATCCTTGAAGTATCAGATACTATCGCAGAGCGTATTGTGATCCTAGGAGGCCAACCAAACGGTTTGGCAAGTCGCGTAGTAAAAGAGTCTATCCTAGATGACTACCCAACTGACATCACTGAAGTAGATCAGCATGTTCGTGAGTTAACCAGCCGCTATAAGAAAGTCGCAGAGACATTGCGTGAAGCGATTGCTGCTGCTGGCGACGCAGGTGATGAAGACACCGCTGACTTATTTACAGAAGCTAGCCGTATCGTTGATAAAGATGCATGGTTCATCGGCGCAAACGCACCGAAGAAATAATAGCATTCAATTTGACTAGTCACTAAGCACTAGAGTTATAAAAAGAGCCGTCATAGTTGACGGCTTTTTTGTGTCTGTATTTTTGAATTTAGAAAGTGTACTTAAAAGCATTCGATAAGATCTACATATTACACATTCAATCCATCAAACCCCCAGATTAAATATTCTCTAAACTTAGCAGCTCAGCATTAGGTTCTGACAGCGTCAAGATAGCCTCTTGAAAGACTGGGTTACCTCTGAATAGATTTTCAATCTCTTCAAATTTCCGAGCGATATGCTCTTCTTTTTGATTGCCGGCGATATCTACTGCCGCCACCATAAATATCTTTTTTGGGCCGACCCACTCTAGGTGCAGGTAGGACACACTATCGATATCTGGATGATTTAGCAGCTCGCTTAAAACATATTCGTGCATACGGTCAGTGACTCTATGCCCGACCAAGAAATCTCGGTTTCGACTGATTAAGAATATGGCGACGACGCCCAATAGTAGACCGACGATGATAGACCCTAATGCATCCCAATATGGTTCGCCCGTATAAGCGTGCATACCCATAGCAGCAGCGGCAATCACCAAACCGATAACCGCTGCTAAGTCTTCAAAGAACACACCGCGCAACGTTGGGTTAGACGTATCTACGACATAGCCAAGTGCACTTATATCGAGCGCTTCACCATGCTTTTTACTTTGTCTGTATGCCTGAACCAATGAGATCCCTTCGAGCACAAACGCCACTGCCAATACGATAAAGCCAATCGTGTAATTAGCCTCAGACTCAGTAGCGTTCCATTCTTTAATACCCGTATAGATAGAGACAATCGAACCTGCTGTAAAGACACCAAAAGCAGCAATCATCGACCAAACATAAGACTCTTTGCCGTAGCCTAGTGGATGGCTTTTATCAGCAGGTTTGATAGATTTTTTTTCTGCGACGATGAGCAATGTACCATTGCCAGCATCTGCCCATGAGTGAGCTGCCTCGGCAATCATAGAGGCTGAGCCTGTCATAAAGGCGGCAACAGTTTTTGCGATTGCAATAACCAGATTGGCCCCAACTGCAATTAACACAGTGATCAGTGATCCTGAATGCTCATCATTGGTTTCGGGGCTTTGATTAAGGGTATGTTTTAGTTCAGGGTCGTTTAGAATTTTAGGATTACCTGCCCCACGCGCGCGAGGTGTTTGCGCTTTAGGAGAGGCTGGTAAATGGCGCTGGGGATTAGCAATAGATGGCTTTAGACTCATGCTAGACTCACTGAAATAACGTATTGATAGTAGAATTTTTGCCGTAGATAAATGGCTTGAAACATACATCAGCTTAAAATAAGCGCTCTACAATCTCAGTGTCTTTTTAGTGAGTCGTTGTATGAATTATTAATTCAATAAAACTAAATAACTTTAGATAGCTTTAAATAACTTTAGATAGCTTTGAATAACTTAGGCTATTTTTCTACCTCAGCATTTTCTTCGTTCTCGCCAAACTGCTTGTTAATCTCTTCGAAGTCGCAACTAGGACGATGCGAGCTTTCCATACGCAGCTTCTTTCGCTCTTTAGCTGCATCAGCTCGACACTGCTGCATCTTGTTTTTGATATCGAGTGGTGGTGCGGATGTCGGTTTACCATTGTCATCAATAGCCACCATCGTAAAGTAACAGCTGTTGGTATGACGTACGGTACGACCACGCACATCTTCTGCTTCGACGCGAATACCTACTTCCATTGAAGTGTTGCCAACATAATTGACACTGGCTGCAAAAGTAACCAACTCGCCCACATATATCGGCTCACGGAACATCACCTGATCGACAGACAGTGTCACCACATAATTACCACTATAGCGACTGGCACAGGCATAAGCGACCTGATCAAGCATCTTGAGCAAATCCCCACCATGCACATTGCCAATGAAATTCGCCATATCGGGCGTCATAAGTACTGACATATATAGCTCGTGGTTTAATGGGGCTTTTTTGGCAGTGGAGCTGGTATTGTATTGCGGCATAATATTCCTTAATGGTTTGACACTTATTTATTATGTCTACCATTTATACAGCAGGTCGCCGTATAGCACAAACGGCCCTCTGTCATTAGACAGTCTAAATTATGTAAATTGCGGCTATTTAAACAGTATTAAATAAGCCAAGATATAGGCGCTAGCTCAACCAGTGAAAGCGATACGCAAGCCACGCCACTATGGCGCTAACCGAACCGGTCAAAATACCACCCCATACAAAGTCAACCAACGCCGTATCTAACGTAAAGCCCTTATACAGTGCCAAATTGGTAAAGTCATATGTGCCATAAGCCATCAAGCCAATCAGCCCGCCGAGTAAGAAGATATGACCAACGGATGCGCCAGCTTTAATTTGCGGATATAGAACCAAAATACAAAGTGCCAATATATAAAACATATAAAACACGCCAGCGGCCATCATGTTTGGCTCATCAGCCAATAGATGCCCGATACGCGACTCATAAAAAGCGCCTTTCATGGTCGTCAGCCATACAGCATCGACACCCAAAAAGATAACCACAGCAGCGAGATAAATAAAAACGTAACCCATGATATTACCTCTTATAAAATGAATAAAAACGGATAAAATTTATAGTGTTAGTCGTGGTTGGATAAAGTCTAAAAATGCCAGAATACGCGAAGATACGGCACTGTTTTTGTAATATACCGCCTGTATGGCTTCACGATTGTTTGGTCTGACTATCGCCTCAGGTAACACCTCAACCAATCTGCCAGATTCCAAATCTTCACCAATCATAAAATGTGACAATAAAGCGATCCCTTGGTGATTTAAACATAGCTGACGTAAGGTCTCGCCGCTACTGGCTGTCATGTGGAAATTCAGTTTAACTGGAGTTTTTAGTGGCCAGCTATTTAGTTTTGATGCATCATTAAAGCCAATCAATTTGTGAGTGCTTAAATCATCAATATGAGCTACTTCATTATGCTGGTATAAGTATTCAGGACTGGCTACTAGCCGCAGCTTACTTTTACCTAATAAACGTGCATGCAGATTTGAGTCTTTTAAGTCGCCAATTCTGATAGCCAGATCTGTCTTGTGCTCAAGCAAATCGATGATATTGTCATGCGAGGTAAGGTCGAGAGTAATGTGTGGATATTGCGCCACAAAATCACCAACCAAAGGCGTCAATTGATGAAAGACAAACGGGCTCGCGGCGTCAATTCGTAGATGCCCACTCGGCGCTTGTTTTAACAGCTTAATCGCCTCTTCACCGGTATATAACGTATTTAAACTCTCACGCGCATATCTTATAAAGACATGCCCTTCCTCCGTCAGCTCCAAGCGCCGTGTCGTTCTATTCAATAGCGTGCATTGCAGCGTATCTTCGATTCTGGACACCGCACGAGATACTTTGGCAACCTGCTGATTCAGTAAGTTGGCAGCGCCAGTAAAGCTGCCCGTGTCTACTACCGTCAAAAATATCTCTATGTCTTCTGTTTTAGCATGTCCCATCATCATGATTACCTTTACAAAATTGACAAAGGTATTTTGTCATTTATGCTGTTTTTTGCAAACTATAAATCGGTCAAACTACGCGCATCATTTAATTATTAGGATGTCGTTATGCCACTCGCTTTATGGGCGCTTACTCTAAGCGCATTTGCAATTGGGACAACCGAATTTGTCATCGTTGGATTGGTACCAACTATTGCCGCAGATCTAGGCGTGAGCTTACCTTCAGCAGGGTTGCTCGTCAGCCTATATGCTGTCGGCGTTGCCATCGGTGCCCCTATACTTACCGCACTCACTGGCCGCTGGAATCGTAAAATAGTACTGATGAGCCTAATGGGTCTGTTTGTCATGGGCAACTTATTGGCTTGGCAAGCACCCAGTTATGAAACCTTAATACTTGCCCGTATCTTGACCGGTCTGGCGCATGGTGTGTTTTTCTCTATTGGTTCCATGATTGCTACTAGCCTTGTCAGTAAAGAAAAAGAAGCTAGCGCAATTGCCATTATGTTTACTGGACTTACTGTAGCGCTCGTCACTGGCGTACCCCTTGGCACATGGATTGGACAGCATTTTGGCTGGCGCGCTACGTTTCTAGTCGTCTCAGTACTGGGTTTAATCGCTTTAATTGGTAGCGCCATATTGGTACCGAAAAACCTAAAAAAATCTATCCCTGCAACGTTCAAAGAGCAACTACAAGTCATTGTAAAACCACAATTACTGCTGGTTTATCTAATGACGATCCTTGGCTATGGCGGTACGTTTACGGCATTTACCTACCTAGCACCTATCTTAGAGCAGCAGACCAAATTTGCACCATCAGCCATTGGTCTTATCATGCTCGTATATGGCGTGTCCGTTGCGATCGGCAATATTTGGGGCGGAAAACTTGCAGATAAACGTGGCCCTATTAGTGCGCTTAGCATTATATTTAGCGCCTTAAGTGTCATTCTTTTATTGTTCACCTTTACTATGCAATCCAAGATTGCTGCTGTGCTAACTATTCTGGTATGGGGTGCTTTCGCCTTTGGTAATGTACCAGGCCTACAAATCTATGTGGTCAAGCAAGCTGAAAAATATACACCGAACGCTGTCGATGTCGCTTCTGGACTGAACATTGCTGCATTCAATATCGGTATTGCACTGGGCTCAATCATCGGTGGTAGCGTGGTTGAAAATATGTCATTGCAAGACACAGCTTGGATCGGCGCTGTTATTTCTCTAATGGCGTTAGCGGTAACACGCTATTCAGGTCTGCGTGATAAGCGTGCCATGCAAGCATCGTAGAACTTTTCAATACATAGGTCTCAAACTGTTCATACAGTATGAGACCCTATGAAAGTTGTAAACAAACCATATCTGTATCATCAGACTTATACTGATGCTGTGTCTGCCCTATCTTCTTCACTAAACGTCTCATCGTTCAAAACCGTTTTATGATTTAAGACGGCAGATGGTAAGTCAGAAAAATGTAGCGTATCGATATTATTAGGCTTCACCGCAGTAACTTGTACCACACCGATCGTGCGCTCCAAAAAACCACCTTCGCAATAGCAAAAGTAAAACTCCCATAGGCGGATAAAGGCATCGTCATAGCCAAGCGCTTGAATCTCTGTACGCTGCGCCATAAACGCAGCACGCCAGTCACGCAGCGTGTACGCATAATCAAAACCATAATCATGCAATTGTTTGACGACCATATCGGTTTGCTCAGTGAATTGGGTCGTCAGCTCTTGGTTTGAGAGCAGACAACCACCTGGGAAAATGTGCGTTTGGATAAAATCAACCGAATCGATATAGTCTTGATAATTTTGGTCATTAAAAGTGATGGCCTGTAATACCATAAGACCTGTCGGCTTGAGCAAGCTATTACACTTGGCAAAGAAAGTCGGTAAGTATTCATGGCCCACCGCTTCAATCATCTCGATGCTGACTAGCTTGTCATATTGACCTGTCAGCTCGCGGTAATCTTGCTTGAGCAGTGTGATTTTGTCAGACAGACCTGCCGCCTCGACTCGTCGCTTCGCTTCATCATACTGGGCATCAGAGATAGTCGTGGTGGTCACATGGCAGCCGTAATGCTTGGCTGCAAAGATAGCAAAACCGCCCCATCCTGTACCGATTTCAATCACATTATCATCAGCACTAAGCTGTAAACGTTGACATATAAGCGATAATTTGTGCTGCTGAGCATCACTGAGCGTCACGTCAGGCGTAGGATAGACCGCCGATGAATACATCATCGTATCGTCCAAAAATCGCTGATACATGTCATTGCCCAAATCATAATGCGCTAGGATATTGGATTTGGAGCCAGATTTGTCATTGCTACGCAGCTGATGCTTCGCTTTTTCAAATGCTTTACTAATACCAGCAAAACGATTTTCTAGTTTATTGAGCACTGCTAAGTTACGAGCTGCCAAACGAATCAAACCTGTTAGATCATTCGTATCCCATTCACCATCGATATAACTGTCTGCTAGCGCGATAGAGCCTCCTAAAAGCAGCTGACGATAAACAGCAGGATCATGAATCTCTAACGTCACATGTAGCGAATGGCGACCAACCGCCGAGCTACTAGCGTCATTAGTAGCTACTTTGCCAAAGCTACTTGTCTTAGGTTCCTGCTCATCGAATGTCTCAATCAGCGTGAGGCTACCAAACTGAACGTGTTGTAACGCACGAAAGATAAGCTTTCTCGCTAAATGATTCACACTATTGCTGACTGGCTGTAGTACAGCGCTTTCATTAACTACTTTGCTCACACGAGCAGTTAACTTTTCTAGTTTTGTGACTGGTGCTCGATCGGTCGGTCGTGCTGGCATCGTGTATTTATCCTTGTTTAAATGCTTTATTTTTTAGTATTACATTGACGAGATTTTTGGATTGTTGATATTTGAAAATTGCTAAAACTACAGGGTATCTTTTTGAATATTACTTTACTGCTAGCCGCCTTTCTGTTGACTATCGGCCAATTTTTCATCGTAGTTGATATACGGCACCTTTTTAATCGCATAGAGCTTAAGCGCGTGCCAATAAATACGGGTTAAGGACGTCATATTCATCAGAGGGTTTTTTCGTAAGCTATGACGAACAGCCTCTTCTGTCATCGGCACCCCTGATATCTTTATACCAGTTTTTAGCACTTCACCGCGCTCATCGCTGATATTGATAGCAATACGCACTTGTAAGCCAGTATTAGGTAGCTCATCCGTTTTAGTACCTTTTACTGTGACCTGCCAGCGGTACAGCTGATCGATAGGGTTAAAAGGTGATACGTGAAAATCCTTATCATGACAGAACTCAGTATCTTCTCCTTCTAACAAAAACCCATAGTAATGACGCTTGTCCCATGGCGTATTAGACACTTCAGCCAATAGATGAGTTGGCGTTTGCTGCGCATCAAACCCCAAGTAAAAATTAACTGGGCTAAAGTACATGCCAGCATTACGGCAGACAAGCAATCCCAACATATCGCCTTCAGGTGCGCTCCCCGCATATTTCTCGAATGCTCGGCTTAGACGTTTTTCTAGTGCTGCAATAGACTGTCCGTTACTATCATGTTTTTCATCGTTACTTAGGCTATTGGCACTCTGTAGGTCAGTATGCTGTAAATAATCATCAGCACAGAATCGTTGTAGCGCCTTTTTCTTTGCTGAAAATAGAGGCAGACCTTTTGCTAGTAGCTTTTTCGGCAATACTTTACGTAATGGTAATTTTTCTAAAAACTTACTCTCATCAAATGCTGCCGTACTAATTTCAGGAAGTTCTTGTCCTTTCGCAAGCGCGCTAATATTGACGCCCCAATAGCGATAAGGGTAAACGAATTTATTCACACTAGGTAGCAGCCGACTGTGCCATGTCGTACCCTCAAACAGCTGATGTGGCAATGCAGTGGTATCATAAGAATACTCATGACTTGACATAGCATTGTTATCTTGAGCGGACGTGGTCATAAATAGTCTCTTGTATAACGGCGTACTTTTTATATGGCGAATATTTCAAAACACTTAGAATACATAACAGCATTAATTGTCATATTATTTGGTTTTACGGCGACCGAATAAGCCACGTTTCTTATATTGGCTCGTATCAGCAGTTGAACTCTGCAAACGATCAGCATACTCAACCAGCTCCTGGTTGGTTGTCGCTATGGTGACTTCACGCTTATTCAACCTACGTAATTTGGTATCCGCTTTTATAGGTAAATCTTTATAACGAAACGGCGTATGCGCGCTATCAGCGTCAGGTAAATGGGCTAGATCAACCTCGTCTTTTATATCAATATCAAGACCGAGCGCCTGACAGACACGTAATCCACTGCGCACGCCATCTTCATGAAAGCCATTAAACCAATAAGCCCCGCAGAAATGTGTGTGCGAACCGTTACCAGAGATACTCGACCATTTAGTCTGCGCATCAATCATCGCAAGATCGAACACTGGATGACTGTAATCAATGCTCTTAATTATCTGCTTATCATCGACGCTTTTATTATCTACAGCTGGATTTAGGGTTACCAAATAATTGTGTTTTTTGGTCAAGCGTTGCAGGATATTCATGTGATAAGTCAGCACTGGCTTTGCAGGTATCTGTGCGTTTCCAGACGCTTGCTCATCCTTAACACTGCCTGAAACTGTTTCATCTATTAAGTAATTCCAGCTTGCCCATGCCAGTGGTTTCTTAGGTAAAACACTGGTATCGGTGTGCAGTACAGCCGTATTTTTGGTAAAGCGAAAATGACCTAATACTTCAGATTCATCGGTGCTCGCATCCTTTAAAATCTTTAATACGGTATCTGCATGACAAGCAAAAACAACCTCGTCGAATACAAGGTTTTCGCTATGATTGTTAGCGTTACCTTTATCCTGTATCGTCAAAGTCACTTGATCGCCATCACGAACCACAGACTGTACTGGGCTATTGACTCGTATCTTGCCACCCGCTTTGATAAAACGTGGAATCAGTTTATTGACGTACTGCTTTGAGCCGCCTTTTATCGTAAACCACTGCGGACGATTGACCACATCGAGCAAACCGTGGTTGTCAAAGAACTGTGCAAAAAACACCAAAGGAAATTCTTGCACTTCATCTAAACTGGTTGACCAAATGGCCGAGACCATTGGCAGTAGATAGTTATCAGTAAATAGCTGACCGTATTTCTTTTGTGCCAGATAACCACCGAGCGTTTGTTCTGCAAAGCTACTGACATCTTGCCCTTGAGAGCGCGCGCTATCGTAATCTTGGCGTAGCTGTTTAATATGCTTATTAAACTGCAGAATATCTTTAATGAATTGCCAGAATTTTGGATTAAGTACATTCTTGCGCTGTGATAATAAAGTGTTGAGCGTATGACCATTGTATTCAAAATATCGTGCAGTATTTTTGACAGAAAAGCTCATGTCCGTTGCCTGAAATGGTACCTGCAACTCATGGAGCAAACGAAAGAAGTTCGGGTATGTGCGCTCATTAAAAACAATAAATCCTGTATCTATCGCACTACTCTCTACATTGCTGCTCTTTGCTTTTTTACCGTCTTGTAGTGCCACGTCAATCGTATTTACATGCCCGCCGATATAATCATTGGCTTCAAATACCGTCACATCATGTTGCGTACCTAGATAATGAGCACATGTCAGTCCTGATACACCTGAGCCGATGATAGCAATACGTTTTGGGGTAGTTTGATGGTCAGAATCTGTTGTAGCATCGGTAGCATTCTTTTGGTTACTTGCACGCTTGAAACGAGTAAACGGCATAAAAGCATTCCCTTCTGTATTTTTCTGTCGATATGATGGCTGAGAGTTCTATTAATAGTAGATTATTTTTTATTGAGTTTTTCGCTAACTTGCTGCCAGATCAAATCAGGCAACGTACCTAATGCCTTTAATGGCATAGTCAATTTCTTTGGAAATTCAATCACATCATGCCCGCTTTCGATACCGTCGCGTATAGCCTGACTGGCCTGCGCTGGCGTCTGGATAAATGGCATCGGAAAGTCATTCTGTTTGGTCATCGGTGTCTCAACAAAACCAGGTACAACTAAGCTGACTGACACATCATGCGGAGCAAGGCTAATCTGTAGGGTCTTCATTAGATAATGGATAGCAGCTTTTGAGCTACCATAGGCCTCAGCTCGCGCAAAAGGCACATAAGCAGACGCTGAACCGATACCGACCAAGCGACCTTTTGAAGCGATTAGCTTTGGCAGCACTCCCTCTATCGCATGAGACAACGTACCCATATTGACCGACATGACTTTCATAAAGACACTGCTATCAAAGTTCGGCATATCTAAGTACTCGCACATGCCAGCACCGCAAATCGCTAGATCGACATTGTCGATTTTTTCAAAAGCTTCGATGACCTTTTCTCGATCCATGAGGTCTAAATCAATCGTTTCTGCGCCTAAAGCCTGAAGTTCAGCCAACGCTTCGTCGTCACGGCCAACTGCATATACATGATGATCTGCTAGCAGATAGTCTTTTGCCAACTGCTTACCAATGCCTGACGTCGCCCCAGTAATGAGAATATGTAATTTTTCAGTAGAATCTGTCATCGTAAATATCCTTTTTGAGTATTCTTATCTTTTTAAGTATTTTCATAATATGGAATTAATGCTCTTAAACTGATTGCTTAATGAAAATTTAGATTTTTGATAACAGCTAGCTATTATTGTTATTCTTCGCAGCTATCATTGGTCGCATTTCATTAAGCTATAAGCCATTTTATTTAACAAATCTAAATAATTATAGTGGTCGGCTACAGGTTTATTGTTGTGTCTTCGCAATCGTCTGGGCTCAAGCTTAATCTCAGCGTGTTGTTTGTCATTTCCACAAGGATACTGCTATCACAAGCGACAACACAATATTCTGTTACTAGGGTCATAAGACAGCTCAATATCAGCATGCTACAATGCAAAAATTAGCAATCGCGTCGTTTGCCGAAGCATCATCACCATCGTCTATAATCGAATGAGCACCGTATCACGGTAAGATGATGCTATCTTTTCTTAAACTATCTGACATCTTGTCCTGATAGCAATGAAAACGTTATATAATTAATATCAGATTTCCACCAACCCCACCCTCATATAAAAAAGGATCTCTCATGAGCGAGTTGCAACTGTCTGACCGCGTCAACAACATCCAACCATCACCTACGCTAGCGATTACCAATAAAGCCAAAGAGCTAAAAGCAGCTGGTAAAGACATTATCGGTTTGGGCGCTGGTGAACCTGATTTTGATACCCCTGAACACATCAAAAAAGCAGCAATCGATGCAATCAATGATGGCTTCACTAAATATACGGCTGTCGATGGTACGCCAGAGCTAAAAACAGCCATCATCGAGAAATTCAAGCGCGACAACGACATCAGCTATGAGCCAAACGAAATCCTAGTATCGGTCGGTGGGAAGCAGTCATTCTTTAACCTTGCCCAGGCGTTTATCAATCCTGGCGATGAAGTCATCATCCCAGCGCCATACTGGGTCAGCTATCCTGACATGGTTATCATCGCAGAAGGCGTGCCAGTCATTGTCAAATGCCCAGCTGAGCAAGACTTCAAAATCACCCCTGAGCAGTTGGAAGAAGCCATCACTGACAAGACTAAATTGTTGGTATTAAATAGCCCATCTAACCCAACAGGTATGATTTATACATTAGATGAGCTAAAGGCCATCGCTGAAGTACTGAAAAAGCATCCACAAGTCTATGTAGCTTCAGACGATATGTACGAGCACATCCGCTGGACAGGCGATAAGTTCTACAATATCTTAAACGCGGCACCTGAGCTAAAAGATCGCGCCATCATCTTGAACGGTGTGTCTAAAGCGTATGCGATGACAGGCTGGCGTATCGGTTATGCGGGTGGCCCTGCTAAGCTAATCGGCGCGATGAAAAAGGTACAGTCACAGTCTACTTCATGCCCGACGTCAATAAGCCAAGTGGCTGCCGAGGTCGCTATCAGTGGTGATCAGAGCGTACTAGAGCCGATGGTAGCCGCCTTTGAGAAGCGCTGTGACCTAGTCGTAGATGGTCTAAATGCCATTAAAGGCATTACTTGCTTGCGTCCTGATGGCGCATTCTATGTCTATCCGAATATCGTACCG
Source organism: Psychrobacter sp. UBA3480 (assembly GCF_002377945.1). GTDB lineage: Bacteria > Pseudomonadota > Gammaproteobacteria > Pseudomonadales > Moraxellaceae > Psychrobacter. Next base: position 167,661 of record NZ_DFQV01000033.1, on the reverse strand, counting down.
CTAATCAAAGCGGCTGGCCTATCATCATGTACTGAATTCTCAGCATGGTTATTGGACAAAGTAGGCGTGGCAGTCGTACCTGGTGATGCGTTCGGTCTTGGCGGCTATATGCGTATCTCGTACGCTACTGATGAGGCAACATTAAAAGATGCACTATCACGTATCGAAAAAGCAGTGGCTGATTTAGACGTTGCTGAATAAATCGTAAATAGCAACGAGTCTTACCGCAGTTCATTAAAAAGACGCCCTATAGAGTGTATAGGGCGTCTTTTTTTGCGAAAGTCTTGGGCATAACTAAGAAAAACACGCTATCTCATCATTAAAATGACAATTTTTACTAATTATGCAAAAAAAGGCTTGACGTATTTTTTAACTTTGCTAGAATACGCCCCACTTAGCAAGAACTCGTTAGAGACTTCTAAGGCTCGTTGTAAGCGATTAAACACTTACAGCCTATTCTCCAATAGCTCAGTTGGTAGAGCAACGGACTGTTAATCCGTGTGTCCCTGGTTCGAGCCCAGGTTGGAGAGCCACATTTTAGTAGTAAATTTCTTGAGTCAACTTTGATTCAATTATGGCATTTGCCAAAACCCTCATCAAATTGATGAGGGTTTTTTTATGCGTATCATTTAGGGTCTGTTGAACATTCAAATGTGGTACTGGCAGTGACTATTTTTTGCCAATACGCAGTGAAATTTTTGACGCCTAGTCATTCTAGGTTAGACAATTTCGCCATGTATTGGCAAAAAATAGCCCTGCCCTGAAAGGCTGATGCTAAAATCACCTCAAACGTTGTTGCAAGCCTAGTTAAGGTCTCGACATTATCGTCGGTTTACGCCTAGTTTGATGCGATTTTAGCGATCAGCAGTCCTAATATTTGGATGTTCAACAGACCCTAATGTTGTTTATCTATTTTGCCAATTTGATAAACGCTAATGACTACTTTGTCTCATACTTGATTATGACAATGATATTCAAAAGTAAACATCATGGTCACGATAGGATATTACTGTAGCAAGTTCTCTATTGGCTAGCTTGGCAACAGTGGCAACCAGAATACCAATGCCAACAGTGTCACTAACAACACAGGCGGAGTGATCAATAGACCAATCTTCATATACTGTCCCCAGCTGATTTTGTAGTCCTTCTCTGCTAATACATGTAGCCATAGTAAAGTAGCCAGACTACCAATCGGCGTAAACTTAGGGCCCAAATCATTACCGATGACATTAGCATAAATCATTAGCTCTCGCGTTGCAGCAGGCACTTGTGCTTGATCAATCGCAAGCGCGCCGACTAAAGTTGCTGGCATATTATTCATAACAGAAGCAACTATGGCGGACAAGAATCCAGTTCCAACGGTAGCAATGACTGCGCCTTGTTGACCCAACCAGTTAAGTACTTGCGCACCATAAGCAGTAAGCCCTGCATTACCCAGACCATATACCACCAAATACATACCGATTGAAAATAGTACGATTTGCCAAGGCGCTTTACGTACTACATCGCTCACAGAGACTACCGCACCGTGCCCACCTTGCCATATGCGGCCAGCGATTGCCATTAACGCGACAGCAGCGATGCCCGTGACCAGTGAAATAGGTAGCCCCAACGGCTCAGTCGCAAAATAGGCGACCAGTAGCAAACCTAATAGTGGAAAAGCAGCTCGGAATACCAATGGATCGGTAATAGCAGACTCTGGAGCGCTTAGCTCGCTAGTCGAGTAGGTTTTTGGAATATGACGTGCATAGACAACCCACAATACCAGTAGCGTCGCTAATACAGACACGATATTGACTGGCACCATCACCGCCGCATAACGACCGAAACCAATATCAAAATAATTGGCACTGACGATATTGACTAAATTTGAGGTGACCAATGGCAGACTTGCCGTATCAGCAATAAAACCAGTCGCTATGATAAATGCCAGCGCTGATGGTGGCGAAAATTTGAGACGTAGCAAGATAGCGATGACGATCGGAGTCAGTAGTAGCGCTGCACCATCATTGGCAAAAAAGGCAGAAATAAAGGCGCCGAGCACGACAATCATCGGAAACAATAAGCGCCCTTGTCCATTGCCAAGGCGTGCCACGTGCAATGCCGCCCAGCCAAAAAACCCTGCCCGATCTAAGATAAGCGAGATAATAATCAACGCTACAAAAGTAAAGGTCGCATCCCAGACAATATCCCAGACGATACCCACATCTGATAACTGCACGACGCCAAGCGCTAACGCGACTAAAGCACCACCCATGGCGCTCCAACCGATACCCAATCCTTTAGGTTGCCAAATAACTAAGACTAAAGTAACCACAAAAATAGCAAATGCAAGCATTGTACGACCTTACTTAAGCTGACTTTATTCAGCCGATTTAATATAGAGAATTAGATCGATTAGGGGGTTAGATCGATTTTTGATTGACGCGGCTCGATAGTTCTTCAGCACTCTCAACGCGTTCTGAATAACGATCAGTAAGATAATCTGAACGTCCGCGTGTGAGCCAAGTAAACTTTACTAGCTCTTCACAGACATCGACAAGACGCAGATATAACGGAGACATATCCATGCGATTGTCGTCGTTGAACTCTAAGAACGCTTTGGGTATCGAAGATTGATTGGGGATAGTGATCATCCGCATCCAGCGCCCGAGAATACGCATCTGATTAACCGTATTAAAGCTCTGACTACCGCCGCTGACTTGCATCAGTGCTAGTGTTTTACCTTGAGTTGGACGTACGCCACCTAGTGACAGCGGTATCCAGTCGATTTGCGCTTTCATGATACTGGTAATACTGCCGTGACGCTCTGGACTCACCCATAGCATGCCTTCTGACCACTGCGCCAGCTCCCGTAACTCTTGCACTTTGGGATGGTCTGAGTCTACATCGTCAGGCAACGGCAAGCCGGATGGATCAAACATTTTTACTTCACAACCATACCAACGTAGCAATCGGCTAGACTCTTCAGCGGCCAATCTAGAAAACGAGCGCGCACGGACAGAACCGTATAGCACTAGTATTTTTGGCGGATGACGTGAGTCATTTGGCGCAACCAAAGAATCAATATCGATAGGCTGAAGATTATCTATATCAATATTGGGCAAATCGTCGAGGCTAGATTCTTGCAAAACAGTAGATTTGGCTTCCAATGCTTGGTCAACCTCAGTGTTTATCATGAGTAATAACCTCGCCGTCTTCTTTTGTGAAGCTACTTACTGGATTGGCTAACAACTCAAACACACGCTCTGACGGACGGCATAGAGCAGCGCCTTTATCAGTCACCACGATAGGACGGTTGATTAAAATAGGATGCGCAATCATGGCGTCGATAATTTGGTCGTCAGACAACTCAGGATTATCTAGACCAAGCTCATCATTGATAGTTTCTTTACTTCTTAACAGCTCTCTAGGCGAAATCTGCATTTGTGCCAATAGCTCAACTAAACGGTCGCGCGTTGGTGTATTTTTCAGGTATTCCACCACTTCTGGCTCTTCACCTGATGCTTTAATGATAGCAAGCGTGTTACGAGAGGTTCCGCATTTAGGATTATGAAAGATTAATGGCTTCATAGTGTTTACACCTATTTTATGTATTTATTGAAATGATAATTGGTTTAATCATTACCTTGCTCAGCAGACTCTTTTACTCTGCAGCCGCTTAAACTATCCATGAGTGACGCACACAATTCTGGATGTCCCGCACAGCAATCTTGCAACAGGAACTGAATGACGTTATCCATATGTGATAGCGAAGCACGATAGATAATCTGTCGGCTATGACGCTGTGAGACCACCCATCCTGCCCTTGCTAGCACCGATAAGTGGGCTGACATTGTGTTATGAGGGACAGAGAGCTGACGGGCTATTTCGCCCGCAGGTAGGCCTTCAGGCTCGTGGCTGACTAGCAGTTTAAAAGCCTTTAGACGAGTATCTTGAGAGAGCGCAGCAAAGCTTGCGATAGCATTAGTTATTTCCATATGTCCAATAATACAGACATATTAAAATAATTCAATGTTTTACAGATATTTTTATTCTAAAAGAAATATATCTGTGCAATTAAACTATATATATCAACAAGTAAAAGCGATTAACTAAATAGCGAAAATAATGCTTGTTTAACCTTTTAAACCTAAAATCCTCTACGTTTGGCCTTATGTAAATAACAAGTTTAATATATGTTATTGTATATTGATGATACTTATAAGTTCATGCTAGATTGAATACAAGTTTATGCAATAGTAAAACTAAATTTGGCTGGTAGCTCTCGCTCTGTACTGCCAGTAAACCTGATTAAAATAACTATTATGATTAAAACAACAATAAGGAAATGACCATGCTACTAGAGAAAATTAAGACACCTGGACTTTCGCACCTATCCTACTTGGTAGGCTCTGGTGGTCAAGCAGCGGTAATTGATCCACGTCGTGACTGCGCGATATATGTAGAAAAGGCGCGTGCAGCAGGACTTGAGATTACTCATATTTTTGAGACACATCGTAATGAGGATTTGGTTTCTGGGGCACCTATCTTGGCCGCAATGACAGGAGCAACAGTTTTGCATGGCCCTAATCCAGAGCAACCTGTTGTCTACGCTCAGACCGCACGTAATGGTGATTGCTTTTCAATTGGCCAATTGGAAATCCACGTCCTAGAAACGCCTGGTCATACCGATGATCATCTTGCTTATGCGCTGTTTGATACGGCGTATCCAGACAAGGCGGTTGGCGTTTTTACTGGGGATGCGCTCTTTGTAGGTGATGTCGGTCGTACTGACTTCTATCCTGAGCGTTGTAGAGAAGTTGCAGGTTTACTTTATGATTCGTTACAAGACATTCTAGCGCTCGGTGATCAGGCAATTATTTATCCGGCTCATGGTGCTGGGTCCGTCTGCGGATCAGGTATGGCGGAACGTGAGTTTTCTACCGTTGGTCACGAAAGAATGAACAATCCACGTTTACAGATTACCGATCGTGAGGCATTTATTTATTTCAAGACGAGCGAAAACCATTATCAGCCGCCCTACTTCAGATTGATGGAGCGCCTTAATATGGAAGGTGGTGAAGCGCCTCCAGTCGTTATGCGTCCGCGTAACCTTTCACTTAAACAGCTGCATGACTGCAATGCTGATCATCTCATCGATATTCGTGAACCCATGGCGTATGCGTCAGGACACCTGCCCGGTTCTATGAGCTTACCTGTCAACATGCTACCTGCGTTTGCTGGATGGTTTATCGAGGAAGGACAAAGCTTGGCACTGATTGCCTCTGATGAAAAGCAACTTGCGACTGCGATGGAGCATCTGATACGTATTGCTTTTGATAATATTATAGGTGGCTATGTGGGTGTCGTCCCTGCTGCTGCCACAGGGGAACAGATGCAGCAAACCCCTATGATCGATACAACCGAGGTAGAGAGTCGTCTTAATGATGCTCAGAACTGGACATTGCTCGATGTGCGCGATATCGATGAGAGGAATACTAGTGCGATTGAAGGCTCACAGCATATCTATGTTGGTCATCTGAACGAGCGTTGGCATGAGCTTGACCAAAGTCACCACTACACATTGATGTGTGCCAGTGGAGCTCGAGCAACAATAGCAGCAGGATGGCTTGCTAGTCGAGGCTTTGAGCACATTGATATCTATTTAGGGTCAATGGGTGCATGGCAAGCAACGCATGAGTAACTCTTTACCCTTAACTAAAATCTACAATAAGCTAAAACGGGGCTTTAATTGTATATAATGAGTTCCAAGTAAAGCCACCAAAAAATGCTGTAACTAAGATAAATACGACGACCTTTAATCGATACGACTTAAATGGATATAAGTCATAGTACTAGGTACTAGGTTCTAACTTTTACTGTACTTCCTTACCTGACTTATCACTCATAAAACATAGATACATAAAATTCAGACACAAAAAAACCTCAAACAATCTAATGCTTGAGGCGAAACTTGCTTAAACCCAAAGGTTTAAATTCGTTTTAAATATGGCGCAGCGGACGGGACTCGAACCCGCGACCCCCGGCGTGACAGGCCGGTATTCTAACCAACTGAACTACCGCTGCTTAGGTCTCTTAGCTTGTTTAGCCACTTGCTAAGAAGTGGTGGGTGATGACGGATTCGAACCGCCGACATTCTGCGTGTAAGGCAGACGCTCTACCAACTGAGCTAATCACCCTTCGAACAATTGCTAGGCAATTTATTCAACATCAACTGAGCTCTTAAGTTTGTCACTAAGCTCCGTTGCTGTGGGTGTGTATTATATAGATTTACTGTTGGGTGTCAAACAGTATTTACCACTTTTTTAGATATTTTTTCGATTTTTATTAGGATATCCAGCAAGCATTTGTTTTTATTGATTTTATATTTTCATACAAAACCAATGTTTTTTTAGATTTGATGCTTATTTATTGGGTAATGCTTGCTCTATATCGTTTTTGATGGCTTCTGGCTTGGTCGTTGGTGCATAGCGGTCAATAACCTGACCTTTACTATCGACTAGGAACTTGGTGAAATTCCACTTAATACCATCTGTCAGCACGCCACCCTTTTGTTCTTTGAGCCATTCATAGATAGGATGAGCATCTGCGCCATTGACATCAGTCTTTGCCATCATCGGAAAGCTGACACCATAGTTCTTTTGGCAAAACGCACCAATCTCGTCATTGCTACCTGGGTCTTGGCTACCAAATTGATTACAAGGAAAACCGATAACCACCAGTCCTTGGTCTTTATACTGTTGATATAGCGACTCTAAACCTTCGAACTGCGGCGTAAATCCACATTTGCTTGCGGTATTGACGATTAATAATACTTTATCTTGGTAATCTAAAAATGCTTGCGAGCTACCATCCATGCGCTCAGCCGTAAAATCATAAATTGTACTCATCATTTATCCTTAAATTGAGATTTTTATTGTTTTGGGTGTTTGTGCAGTGTTTATTTTCCTATCATACACATAATAAAACTATTGAAAAGGAAGCACCGTGTACTTCCCTTTCACGTTTCTAATACTACTTAGCCTACTTACTTCTCAGACTTATCTAAATCGATAGATACTGAGTTGATGCAATAGCGCATGCCTGTTGTCTCAGTAGGACCATCAGGGAATACATGACCTAAATGTGCGCCGCAGTTGCTACAAGTGACTTCAGTACGAGTCATGCCTAGCGAGTTATCAACGTGCTCTTCAATCGCGCTGTTATCGATACCTTGATCAAAACTTGGCCAGCCACAGCTCGCATCAAATTTATTACTTGAGTCAAATAAGCTTGCACCGCAGCCTTTACAACGGTAAACGCCATCATCAGTCGCATCATTATATACACCTGTAAATGGACGCTCAGTGCCCTTCTCACGCATAATATGATACTCATCAGCGGTTAAACGCTCTTTCCAGTCAGCTTCAGTCAACTGGCTGATTTCTTCTTTGCTTAGTTGATTGTCTTGCATAATTTATCCTTATTCGAGTATTTATTATCTAATCTCGGTAACTATTTTATCGCCATATGATTATGAAAACGACGTGCTCTATCTGTTGGTTATCGACGCACTATTCAAGGCATATATAAGAAAAGTACTCTCTATATTGGGAGATAGAAAGCATGATTGAAGCGATTGATTGAGTTAAATATAGCAAATTACTTTTAGATAATGATGGGTAAAGATGTAATTTTGATAATTATACACTTTATGCTCTATATAAGAGATTTAGAGCTATATAAATATAAGCTAAATGTTAATTGCAAGATATACTTGCAAACACTAATAGAACTGATTGTAAAATCATTTGCAAATTAGCTATCAATGCAATAATATCTTGCATTAGTGTTTAACTAAAATGTTTAATGTATCTCTACACTGAATAATTACTGATTAATAAAGGCTCAAACGACAATGTCTGACGACAATAGCAAAAGTACGCAAGCGGAACGACTGGTACAGTTGCGCCGTGACAAAGGATTTACTGCTGAGCAGCTAGCACAAGCCATGACAGCCGCTGGTGCAAAAGTGAGTCGTGGCGCTATCTCAAACTGGGAGCGCGGTACCAATGGCATTGTCTCATCCAAGCTGCCTACACTTGCACATATTTTGGGCTGTAGTGAAGGCTACCTATTGCGCGGCGACCTCAATAACGAGGCTATTGATACAGACGAATCGACATCATCTGTAGTGCGTAGAGAACATCAAAAGCTAGATACGATTTCACATACCCAGTCAAATATTAAAGCGACTGTCGCTCAATCGATGACACCTTATTCTGCTAGTAAAGAAACAAAAACCAATTCGACAACCAATCCGAAAAACGGCCATGCTATGAACACCATAAAAAAATCTGATAAATTACAAAACGTTTGCTATGACATTCGTGGTCCTCTACTGCAGACTGCCAATAAGATGGAAGCAGAAGGCAAACGCATATTAAAACTAAACGTGGGTAATCCAGCGCCTTTTGGCTTAGAAGCCCCGCATGAGATTTTACGCGATGTCGCTATGAACCTATCTGAGGCGACTGGCTATTCAGACTCACAGGGGATTTTCTCAGCGCGCAAAGCCATTTTGCAATATTACCAATCAAAGGGATTGCTGTCGGCCGTTGACGTACGTGACGTATATTTGGGCAATGGGGTTTCTGAGCTTATTGTCATGACTATGCAGGCGTTGATGAATGATGGCGATGAAGTCCTAATTCCAATGCCAGACTACCCGCTTTGGACTGCAGCGGCCAACCTCGCTGGTGGTACTGCTGTGCACTATCGCTGCAATGAAGAAGACAACTGGCACCCTGATATTAAAGACATTAAGTCTAAAATCACGAGCAAAACGAAAGGTATCGTGGTTATTAACCCAAATAACCCGACAGGCTCCCTTTATAGTGATGAGCTATTAAAGCAAATTATTGAAGTCGCTAAGGAGCATGATTTGATCATCATGGCCGATGAGATTTACGACCGTATTCTCTATGATGATAATGTACATACCCCGATGAGCACCTTGACTGACGACGTGCTGGTACTTTCTTACAATGGCTTGTCGAAGTCGCATCGTATTGCAGGATTTCGCTCAGGTTGGATGATGGTATCAGGCCGCAAACAGCACGCAGCTGACTTTATTGAGGGCTTAGATATGCTAGCATCTATGCGTCTTTGCTCTAACGTGCAAGGACAGTATGCTATTCAAACAGCGATGGGTGGACATCAGAGCATGCAAGACCTGACTTCTGAAAAGGGTCGCCTATATAAGCAACGTGAAATGGCAGTCTCACGTCTTAATGCTATCAAAGGTATTTCTTGTACCATGCCTCAAGGCGCGTTTTACTGCTTTCCAAAAATGGATCCAGAGGTTTACCCTATCACCGATGATATGGACTTTATGATGGACTTGCTCGTTGAAGAAAACGTATTGATGGTTCAAGGTACTGGGTTTAACTGGGACAGACCCGACCATTTCCGTCTGGTGTTCTTACCTAACTTGCTTGACCTAGAAAATGCGATGGATAGATTGGACAGATTTTTTGCCAAAAAACGTAAGCAGTTTGGTACTGAGTAAATCGTCATATATCATTAAAAAAACGCTTATCGGCATAATGCTGATAAGCGTTTTTTATTGCGTTGAACCTAGGGCGTGTCTTCAATTCACTCGATAGTTATCTAAATGGGCTAAAAGCAGCTAAATTTTGCCAAACATCGTCAAATCGCTGGTTAATATCCCGATATTATCGGCACTATTTTCCTCGTTTGACGGCAATTTATCTCATTTTTATCACCATTTTTGAAATGAAGACACGCCCTAGTTATTCAAACTCAATTATGATAATTCACTGATGAAAACAGCGCATTAAAAAATGTTGCTTAATACGAGATAACTAATAGCAGACATAGTAGCCGCTGCAGGCAGCGTGACAATCCAAGCCAATCCAATCGGCTTCATAAGCTTCCAGTTAGTATCTCTGTTGACGATACCGATACCCAGTACTGCGCCTACTAGCGTGTGAGTACTTGATACAGGCAGACCCATCGTCGATGCGCCCATTACAACAGCAGCAGCAGCCAATTCAGCTGAGAAGCCTGAAGCTGGATGCATTTTCGCTAGATTGGTACCAACAGTTTGAATTACTTCTTTACCAATGAACCAAAGACCAACGATTAGTGCCACACCAAAAGTCAGCATGACAGCAGGTGGTACAGCAGCTTCAGTAGCGATACTATTGGTACGAATCACATCCATAATGGCGGCAAAAGGACCAACCGCGTTGGCGATATCGTTTGAACCATGACTAAAAGCAAAAGCTGACGCGGTAAAGACCTGCATCCAGCTAAACATAATGAACGTCGCTTTGGTCAAATCTTCTTTATGCTTACCGCGAATACTCTTGGTATAGATATAGGTCGCTAGCCATACTAGCGCCGCTATCATACCCATAATCAAGAAGCCCTGTAGTGTGGTCAGGCCGCTATTAACATTTTTAAGACCTTTAAAGACGACTAGAGAAGTCATTACCGCACCACCTGCGGCAGCAATGATAGGTACCCATTGCTTAAGTGCTTTTAGAGTATCAAGGCTACTACGCTCATTCTCAATATCATAAAGCTTTTTGTAGTAATCAGTTTCTAGGTCTTCAACGATACAATCGTCATCTTTATAGATTTCCTGATCACGTAGCATCGCTGACGTATAGGCCAATTGTTCAGACTCTGTCAAACCATCCAAAAACTCTTTATGGTTTTGCTTTAAGACTTTTTTATTGCCTTTTAGCGTCGCAATATAGGCTTCGGTTTTATCATTATATTCAATGATGTTTTTCTTGATTTGTCCATATAAAAGATAAGACAACACGCCACCTAGTAGCGGTGACAGCACCCAAGAAATAGCGATAGTTCCAACCGTTCCCCAGTCTACCGTTGATAGCGCCATGTCCGTACCACCTAACGTGATACCTAAGACAATGGAGCTACCAATCACACCGCCAATAATGGAGTGAGTGGTCGAAACAGGCAGACCTTTTTTGGTCGCAAATAACAGCCAAAATGCTGCTGCAACCAATGCGGAGAGCATGACATAAATGAACTGATTGGGCGTCACTGATAGACCATCTAGATCAACGATGCCGCTTCGAATCGTATCAGTAACCTCCCCGCCTGCAAGGACTGCCCCCGATACTTCAAATATCGCGGCAATACCCAATGCTTGCGGGATAGTCAACGTCCCTGCACCCACCGAAGTACCAAAGGAGTTGGCGACATCGTTACCACCGATATTGAATGCCATAAAGACACCAAAAGCGGTCGCCACGATGAATAGCGTCGTTTGCTGACGCATGGTGTAATCTAAACCCCACCACAAAAAGTAGGAAGTCATCGCAATCAGTAAAATGGCAAAAAATAGATTTATTCTCATAGAGCCAACTGGCTTGATTGACTCTGTAGAACTGCTGCTAATACCCATACGTTAGTACGTCCTGCGTAAGCTGATTAAAATTATATGAGGTTGATAATATTGCTCTACTACTCAAAGTACTTGTTACGGCATCTAATGAAGTAGCATATATAAAATATACAACATGCGGTTAAAAGGTCTTAAACCGACTAGAGCGAAAGTAAATAATACATCTCTCAACATGTCACAAAGCCGCAAGTGATATTGCCAAATCGTCTGATTACAGCATCTTGCGGCTTATATATTTCTTAGCGATATTTGTGGTACTACTAACAGCTATTGTAACAATTTTTGTCGTAATTATTAAGTTATCTATACTAAATAACCAAAACACGTTATTTGCTAAATTAAAATTATTATTTAGCAGAAGCTGTTTCGCGCTCTATTATATTAAATATGAGCACATAATGCATGATGATATTGCGAGATTTGTAACTGCGAGTGTATACGGACAAGACCACACTCTGTAAAAGACAGGATAACTCGAATATGTTTCGAGCCATCCTACTTAGGAAATACGTGGAAAATACAATTATATAAATCTATGACAGTCCTTAAACTTCAGGCATCTTTAACAACTACTTGCTTTTGGTGATTGCCGACAACTGCTCTATAGCATGATCTAACACATCTAAACGCGCCTGACGCTTTTCGTTGGTTGCAATAACACACCATGGCGCTGTCGTTGTATCCGTGCGTGCCAGCATATCTGCTGCAGATTGCACGTAGTCTGACCATTTATCACGGTTACGCCAGTCATCATCCGTTAGTTTAAACTGCTTATGCGGTGTTTCTTGACGATCTTCAAACCGTTTAAGCTGCTCTTTTTTATCAATCGCTAACCAATACTTGATAACCAACGTTCCTGCTGCTGCCAAGTCCGCCTCGAAACGGTTGATTTCATCATATGCTCGTTGCCATTCATTAGGAGATGCAAATCCTTCGATGCGCTCAACCAGCACACGCCCATACCAAGTACGATCGAAAATAGCGATACGGCTAATACGACTGGTTTGCTCGTCAGGCAATCGCGTCCAGAATCGCCACAAGTAAGGATGCTGAGTCTCATACAACATCGGCGCGCCAATATTATAGATTTGATACTCGCGAGGATCTAGCGGTGCGACCAACCTTTTGATCGCACCGCCCTTTCCCGCAGCGTCCATCCCTTCAAAGGCAAACACCACATGCCGACCTTGACGGGCACGTAGCAACTCAGCAAGCCGCGCTTGCTTCTCCGCCAACGCCTCACGATAGTCGGACTTACTGATTTTTTTATCTTTAATAGACGTCAGCTGCTTAGGTATCGACACAGGCTCAAACTGTTTTTGTTTAGTATCTGAATTAAGTTCCAGTTTTTCGGACTGGGAATGGTTTTTTGAAGTTTTCTTGTCATGGTCATTGCTATCTGTCTGGCTACTTGCTAGCGCGGTTTGCATAGCATGTAGCACCAAGTGACAAAAGTTATCAGCGGCCTCTAACTTATCGTCACCATCAATGATGACCCAATCATCCTGTTGACGCAGCAAGGTCGCAGCCACCTCATTAAACTTTTCGATGACTTGCTTATTATGCCAGTCAATTTGATACAGAAACTGCGGATCTGCTTCATCATCCTTTAAGCGACTGTGCAACGTTTCGATATCAACATGAAACCAGCATTTTAATAATTTGGTTTGATTGGCACTGAGATCTTTTTCAAATGCTTTTAGTGTATTTAACTGCTGCTGTAGATAGTCTTGCCACTGATCGATAGGAAGCGGATTTTTATCTTTTTGACCTTTATCATTTGATAATGCTTCAAGGTTTTCACTATCAGATGTCGCTAGTCGCATGACGTTGTATAATAAATCAGCATACCAGTTGCCAAAATACACCATGACATCACCATGACGCGGCATGGCGCTAGTATGCGCTTGCCAAATAGGCTGATAGTTCAATGGCGAATGACCAATGGTTGCCTCAACTTTAAGCAGCCTGGGATCTACCCATTGCCGTAACTGCTTAACGGCGGTACCTTTACCTGCTTGCTCCATTCCATTAACTAGCACCAATAGACCTGTTGGCTTGTTGAGGGTCGGCGGCGTTTGCTGGCGAGTGGCTTTTAAAGCATACTGAGCTGTTACCAATGCCAATCTAAGCGAATCCTCATCCAGTGAAAACTGACTTAAAGGATTGGGCTTTAGACGCTGCTCCACAACTTGCTCACTAAATTGTGTACTTACCGCTTGTGGTGCTTTTGGTTCAGTAGTATCATTTTTTTGAGACATGATTACACTCGCTATTATTGTTGTTGGGCTGCTTTACCGTTGAATGACTTATGGGATAGCTATTAATAGGACAACTTTCCATATTTCGACCTCATCACTCATTTTTATCTCATTTAATCATAGCACTGCACCAATCGAGTAAATAATATTGCTGTGTAACAGATTGGTATTTGTATTCTTAATTATTTTCTTTTAAGGTGAACACAATTTTGGGTATAGGGTAGAACAGTTGTTGAAAGCCTTATAACCCTGACTCACGATATTTAAAACAACCATACTTAAATTTGATTACCCTATTTACTTCTACAGGATTCACTGCCATGACCGCTTTAGCTGATTTACAACAGCATTTGACACGTTTTTGGGCGATGCCTCATCACCAAGATGATGAATTAAATGCTAAGCTCAAAGAAGTACAATCATGGCAACAAACACGTCTCCAGCAGACGCATCGCGAGCTATTTGAACAACCTAAAAACCAATTAATGGCAGATTACTTTCTCACCCAGCTGTATGGCGGCGAAGAGTTCAAATTATTAGCAGAGCAGTTAGCACGTATCCTGCCAAAAGCGAAAAAGCTAGAACGTCTTGCCAAAGAGTCAGCCTTAGAGGCTGGTAGCATGGGCATCCAAGCGGCGATTTTTGCTATTGAGCTAGATCTGCATTTAGCCCAGTGGTTACTCGCTCAAGATTTACCAGTAAACGAAGAAAACATGCTAGCCGCCTATCGTACTGTCGATGAAGAAGATGAGCGACGAGTTCAGATTGCCAATTTAAAAGATGTCTGCTATCGCACGGACAAACATCTAAATTCGTTTATGCTCAAAAAAGCCTTTGCACTAGCAAAAAGTACAGCCTATCGTCATGGCTACCAGCCGCTTTATGATTTTATTGATACAGGATTTAAGGCCATGAAACCTCTGAGCAGCGTCAGCGATTTTATTGAGCCGTTCTGCAAGCGTGAACTGTCCATTATTGATCAGGTTCATGATACGGATAATGGCAGTAAGCCGGTAGCGTTTGGTGTATCATAAGGTCAATATGCTAAACAGCCAATTGATGCTTACTATTTAACGATTGCTTCCGATAAAGACAATCATACGATAAAGACAATCATAAAAATAAATTCTAGGACAACATGATGACTGATAATTCAAAAGATAGCAGCGCTCCTTCTAATCAAGCCACAACGACCAATGGTCATTTGCAAGACAAACTGGTAAAAGACAGTATTGCTCATAATCAGCAGATTAGCGCGCAGATATTACGCAACCAAACAACCAATGTCGTGCCGATCAAGAATAATAGCGTTGCTAATGACGACAATAGCGACTTTACTAAAGTTCAAGATCTACCAACTGGAACGCCGCAAGGCCAACAAACTACTATGCCAAACAACGACAAAACGACTCGCACAAACCCTTCAGAGCAAACCATAAAACAAACGCTATTCAATCAGCGTGATGATATCAATAATCCGCACACGCCTGAAACAGACGGCAACGAGCAGACGCATTTTGGTTATAAGACCGTCAATAAAGCAGAAAAACAAGCACGTGTGGCTGACGTATTCACTTCTGTTGCCAAAAAATACGACATCATGAATGACTTGATGTCATTTGGTATTCATCGTCTGTGGAAGCGCTATGCGATTAGTCTATCAGGCGTGCGCGCTGGTCAACATGTCCTTGATATCGCTGGTGGTACGGGCGATTTGGCCAAAGTATTTAGCCGTGAAGTCGGTAGAAATGGCCACGTGGTACTATCTGATATTAATGCTGCGATGTTAGAAGTGGGCCGTGAGCGCCTAATTAATGCAGGCTGTAATAACGTCGATTTTGTATTAGCTAATGCTGAGACGTTGGCCCCTTTTGATGACGAAAGCTTTGATTTGGTGACCATTAGCTTTGGTTTGCGTAACGTCACAGACAAAGATGCCGCGTTAAAGTCTATGTATCGCGTCCTAAAGCCAGGTGGTCGTCTATTGATTTTGGAATTCTCCAAGCCAGTATTTGAGCCACTATCTAAAGCCTATGATTTGTATTCATTTACTGCATTGCCAGTAATGGGTAAGCTGATTGCTAATGACGCTGAAAGTTATCAGTACTTAGCTGAGTCAATTCGTATGCATCCTGATCAGCAGACACTCAAGCAGATGATGCAACAAGCTGGGTTTGAAAACTGCGATTATCATAACTTGACTGCTGGTATCGTGGCTGTCCATCGCGGCTTTAAAGCGTAACGATAGAGTACGATTTGCAATACTATTACGTTTAACAGACCTTATTGAACCTAACACGAACACACGATGCGCTGATGCAGCTAATGCGAAGGCGCTCACTTAACGATGCGAGAGCCTTATGCTGACTGTCCTTCTATTAGCTGGTGCCGAAAAGCTAATTAACATTGCCATTGCTAGTGATGAGATTACCAAAGCAGGTTTAGCGCCCCTTGCAGGTAAGGTGTTACGTCTTAATATGGGAATGCCGGAGATTCATTTAGATATCTTGTTCACTCATGAGCGTTTGCGCTTTGAGCCAGTCACGACAGAGAGCGTATTTGAGCTAAGTGGCCAGATGAATGAGCGCCAAAGAGCCGGCATGGAGCGCGCACGTTTTGGTCACAGTCGTCCGGACTGTACCATCACCGTAGACAATGCCGCTCAACTACTCAATCTAATGCGCGGTGCGGAAGGTAACCTGCCAATCGCTGGCGATTACAAAGTGCTAATGCAGCTCAAACAACTGGTTGCAGGATTTGATCCTGACGTGGCTGGACAGCTTGAACCATTTATTGGTAAACCAATGGCTAGCCAGTTACACCTTCTTATCTCTCAGCTTAAAGGTAGCTGGCGTCATAGTGCCAGACGTGCTTTTGATGACGTCAGTGATTGGGCCAATGAAGTAGCTGGCAATAGCACACCTGACCCTATCGAGGTGGCTGAAGCAAATGATCTTAAGCAGCTATTGTTAAAATTACGTGCTGACGTCGAACGAGAAGAAGCCAAACTTGCTGCTATCAAAGAAGAGCAAGCTCAGTTTCTTAACAACTCGTTTCATCAATAGCCGATTGTCTCAATCATAAATGAACGCTATTACCGATGGCACTATTTATGATTAAGCACAACGCCTACCCCATTTTCGTCTTTGTTTAGAGTACCTAACCTCATGCTATTATCGCACCGCGCTCGTCTACTTGAGCTTTGGCGTATCGCCGCAATGTATCGCCTTGATACCCATTTTTCTATCGAAGAAGCACCGCAACTGCAACCTTTGGCGCGATTAATTCGCATGCACCCAGCAGCATGGGGTAAAAAGCACCAACCAAATGCGATTAAGTATGCGCTTGAAGATATGGGTACGCTGTTTTTGAAACTTGGCCAGTTACTCTCAACGCGTCGCGACTTGGTACCGCCTGAGATTATCGCTCAATTGATTCAGTTGCAAGACAAAGTGAAGCCTTTTGATGCTGATATTGCTGTCGCCCAAATTCAACATCCTAAACATGGTCTTGGCCAGTCTATTGAGACCTTGTTTGCACGATTCGATATCAAACCGTTAGCGGCCGCTTCTATTGCCCAAGTTCACACGGCTGCCCTACATGATGGCCGTGAAGTCGTGGTAAAAGTGGTTCGCCCCGATATTCGCACTGTGATTGTCTCTGACTTTGAACTACTGCGGGAATTGGCAAGTTGGGCATCTGCTCGTATTGAAGCGGCACGTGCCATTCATATTATTGATATTGTCGAAGACTATCGGCAAGTCATGCTCAACGAGCTAGATTTAACGCTTGAGGCTGATAATACTACTCAAATGCGCAACAACTTCTTGGGTTCAGCACTGATGTATGTGCCTGAAGTTTATGACGCTGCAAAAAACGTGATGGTTATGGAGCGTATCCAAGGCGTCCCTATCTCACAAGTTGAAATGTTTGATCAGTTAGGTTATGACCGTGCAGCGCTTGCAGAAAAAGGCCTAACGATATTTTTTACCCAAGTCTTCCGTGATAACTTTTTTCATGCTGATATGCATCCAGGCAATGTATTTGTAGAGACACCACCTGTGCAAACCTTACATGCAGGTATGGTAGCAGTTGATTTAGGTCATGAGCCACGTTATATCGGGCTTGATTGCGCCATCATGGGCACTTTATCAAAAGACGATCAGCTCATCGTGGCGCGGATGTTACTTGCCGTAATGAACAATAACTTTATCGCTGTAGTTGATATCGTCAGTCGTGCAGGTTGGATACCACCAAATGCTGATAAGCATGCCCTGATGCGTGATATGAAACGTACCGTCGGCCCTATGCTACAAAAGTCAATCGATGATATCGACTTTGCTGGCGTACTGATGCAGATTTTGGACATTGCGCGTAGACATCATATGAGTATCCCGCCGCAGCTGATGCTTTTGCTAAAAACCTTGGTCCATGTGGAAGGACTCGGTCGTGATTTATATCCTGATCTAGACATTTGGTCACTTGCCAAGCCAATTCTAAGCAGTTGGATTAAAGAGCAGTTAGATCCTATGCGTAATCTACAGCAACTGCGCCAACAACTTCCTGAAATACTCCTGTCTACTACTGATATTCCTAAACTATTAGATCAAGGACTACAGAGCCTTGCCTCACAGGGCTCTCGACAAGACAGTCAACTACGTGAAATACAGCAAATTCGTGCTGACATGTTAAATGACCGTCGCCGCGATTGGTTGGCACTTGCAGGGTTTGCTATTTTTATCGCTATCGCTACGCAAGTCATCGGCTGGCTATCACCTATATTTTATATACTGGCTGTCTTGGTAGTTGTTTGGCGAATTTTAGCTTAGAAATCAGATTTATTTTTAACCAATCAGTTCAGAAAATTTTTCACAATTTTAGACTTAAACAAAAAATGCGCCTACTTCTCATCAAAAGCAGGCGCATTTTTTATATTGAATACTATAACATCTGGTCGATTGCCATCTGTGTCAGTACGCGGCCACGAGCAGTACGCAGCACATAACCTTGTTGAATCAGATACGGCTCAATTACGTCCTCAAGTGTACCCCGGTCTTCAGCCATCGCTGCTGCCACTGCTTCAACACCAGCAGGACCACCATCAAAGCGCTCATGCAATATTTCGATATAGCGTCTGTCTAAATGATCAAGACCGCGTCTATCCACTGCCAACATATCTAACGCACTACCTGCAATCGCGCCATTAATACTACCATCGCCTCTTACCTCGGCATAGTCACGCACGCGGCGTAATAGGCGGTTAGCAATCCTTGGTGTACCACGTGCACGGCGCGCAATCTCTACAGCGCCATCTTCACTCATTGGTACGCGCATTAGACGTGCTGCGCGACTGACAATCGTCGTTAGATCAGCAATGTTGTAAAACTCAAGGCGCTGTACAATCCCAAAACGGTCACGTAGTGGTGAGGTTAACAGTCCTGCTCTCGTCGTTGCTGCTACCAAGGTAAACGGTGGCAAATCAAGCTTGATAGAACGCGCAGCAGGCCCTTCACCAATCATAATATCTAATTGGAAATCTTCCATCGCTGGATAAAGTATCTCTTCAATGACCGAGCTTAGACGGTGAATTTCATCAATAAATAGTACGTCACCCGCTTCTAGATTAGTCAGCATGGCCGCCAAATCTCCTGGGCGCTCAAGCACAGGCCCTGAAGTAGAACGTAAATTACCACCCATTTCACGAGCGATAATATTGGCGAGGGTCGTCTTGCCCAGACCCGGTGGACCAAATATAAGTGTGTGATCTAGCGCTTCGTCACGGCCACGAGCAGCACCGATGAACACTTCCATCTGCTCACGTACCACCGGCTGACCAATATACTCGGCCAATAATGCTGGTCGGATATTGGCATCAGGAGCATCACTTGCGCCTTCTAGCGGATTAATTAAACGATCTTGCGTCATAGAATTTATCATTGTATTAAAAAATTAGTTAACAAATAGCATAACCAAACGCTGCGCATAAGTCATGCAAAACCTCATTGAGCGAGTACTAAAACGAAAATAAGCGACATTTAATGTCGCTTATTAATTTAATACATTATGTGGTTGTCATCGATAGACGGCTAGTTAATATGAATTAAAAGCCAGATAGTTGCTGTAAAGTAGCTTTTAACAGACCTTGAGTATCAGCAAAAGTATCTCCTTTACTCTTAGCAGCTTTAATCGCCAGCTGAGCTTCTTTTTCTTTGTAGCCCAAGCTAATCAACGCGCCTTCCACTTCAGCGATGATACTGCCTTCGTGAGAAATCGTAGTTTCCTGAGGTGTCAATTCAAACGAGCCACTATCAACGTCGATATTCTTTAACTTGTCTTTTAGCTCAATCAATAAACGTTGCGCTGTCTTTTTACCGATACCTGGGATACGAGTTAATGCCATCTCCGACTCTTGCTCAACATGCATTTTTAACTCAGCTGCTGACATTGCAGACAGCATAGCCAAGGCCATTTTTGCACCAACCCCGTTAATTTTAATTAATTGGCGAAAGACATCGCGTTCTTTTCGATCGATGAAGCCGTAGAGTAACTGTGCATCTTCGCGAACATGGAAATGTGTCCAAATGCTGGCTTGTTCGTTAAGCTGTAACTGGCAAAATGAAGGCAATGGCAGTTCGATATCATAACCCACACCAGAGGTCGTCATGATACAAGCAGTCGGTGCCATCAAGTACTGCACCTGTCCGGTAATCAATCCAATCATTATTTACGACCTCTTATGTAAAATATTATAAAATCAGCTGCTACTTCATGATTAACAACTACGTTCTACAACACAGTCTTATTGGTAAAAATTTACCATACCTTCAAGACTGGTTGGACGAATTTTATGTGCTTGACCTGCAGAGCCGAACGCTTCAAAACGATTGGTACAGATATCTGACATCGCTACCATAGACGCTTTGAAGTACTTGCGTGGATCAAATTCACTTGGATTTTTCGCAAGGAATTCGCGGATAGCACCAGTTGATGCCAGACGTAAATCCGTATCGATATTTACTTTACGCACACCATGTTTGATCGCTTCAACAATTTGTTCAACTGGCACGCCATAAGTTTCGCCGATATCACCGCCATTTTCATTAATAACTTTTAGCCATTCTTGTGGCACTGATGAAGAACCGTGCATGACAAGGTGGGTATTAGGAATACGGGCATGAATCTCTTTTACACGCTCAATAGATAAGATATCGCCTGTCGGTGGACGTGTGAACTTATAGGCACCATGGCTAGTACCGATAGCAATCGCTAACGCATCGACATTGGTATCTTTTACAAACTGCTCAGCTTCATCAGCACTGGTCAATAGTTGCTCATGATCTAGCACACCTTCAGCGCCAGAGCCATCTTCTTCGCCAGCCATACCAGTTTCAAGACTACCTAGGCAACCGATTTCGCCCTCTACAGAGACGCCGCAAGCATGAGCCATCTTAACAACTTCGCGCGTGACGCTAGCATTGTAGTCATAATCCATTGGCGTTTTGCCATCTTCACCAAGTGAGCCGTCCATCATCACTGATGAGAAACCTAATTGGATTGAGCGTTGGCAAATAGCTGGTGACATACCGTGATCTTGATGCATTACCACTGGAATATGTGGCCATTCTTCGATCGCAGCGATAATCAAATGACGCAAAAATGCTGACCCTGCATAGTTACGTGCGCCTGCACTGGCTTGGACAATAACAGGTGAATCACAAGCATCCGCAGCCATCATGATTGCACGCATTTGCTCTAAGTTATTGACGTTAAAGGCAGGAACACCATAGCTGTGTTCAGCGGCATGATCTAGAAGTTGACGTAAGGATATTAGGGCCATAAGACGCTCTCTGATTGGATTTTGAATAGTATTTTAAAAAACAGCTTAATAGCAATCATTTCACTGTATATTCGACCATACTGACCGTATATAGGCTAGTGAAAGTCTGAATGATATTGGATATGATTACCACGCGGTGATTATAGCAAAAATTGTTCTGTCTTCGTAGCGGTTGACCGACTATTTGTCAGTCTATACCGTCTCTTAATATCAATTTAACTTTTATAAACTGTCACTTTATAAACTGCCACAATGACATATAACGCAAAAAGCCTTGGCAATCACCAAGGCTTTTTTAGTATTTTGAGGCTTATAAAGCAATGACTCTTTTTAGATATTATTTACCGATGATTATCTATCAATCAATAGCATCCCAGCAAATCAGTCATTATAGTGCTTAGTTATCGCGTAGCTTAGTACTGTTGCTCTGCATCAACTGCAACATCATTTGCGCCATCAGCAACAGCGTTAGCGCCATCAGCAACAGCTTC
This sequence comes from Psychrobacter sp. UBA3480, assembly GCF_002377945.1. Taxonomy (GTDB): domain Bacteria; phylum Pseudomonadota; class Gammaproteobacteria; order Pseudomonadales; family Moraxellaceae; genus Psychrobacter. Next base: position 145,623 of record NZ_DFQV01000033.1, on the reverse strand, counting down.
AGCAGTATTTTCAACCGCTGTGTTAGTGCCTTCAGCAATAGCATCGCCAGTGTTTTCTAGAGCGTCTGTCGCAGCTGCACCAGCAGTGTCAGCGCCTTCGGCAACTTCAGTACCAGCGTCTTGAGCAGCAGCTTCAGCTTCAGCAGCAGCAGCGTCTGTTTCAGCGGCAGCAGCATCAGCGTTTGCAGCAGCATCATCGCCAGCAGATTCAACAGCAGCTTCAGTGTTTTCTTCTGTTTGTTGGCTACATGCAGTGATTGCAAAGGTACCAGCAAGTACACTAGCAAGTAATAAATGACGTTTTAACATAATAAACCTCTCGTAAATAATGCATGTCAAAATACATGGTCGCGCTATTTTATAGAGTGCGAATCAGACATGCAATAATAATTTTCAGTATATAAATAAATAATTACTGCTTAATAATAATCGATGACTATTGCACTTACTTGTACCAATAAAGACAAGCAAATCAACAGCCAAAATATTATTTTTACAGACTACCTTAGTTATTTAAAGTTAGTTGTACGTCTAATGTTACTAAGCTACAGAGTATCGTTAATTAGTTAGGCATCTATTTGCAGTGCAGCGACTGCTGGAAGTACTTTACCTTCAACAAACTCTAAAAACGCACCGCCACCTGTTGACATATAGCTCACACCATCAGAAACTTGATATTTATCAATAGCCGCTAACGTATCACCGCCGCCTGCGATAGAGAAACCATCGCTGTCTTTTACAGCAGTAGCTAATATTTGTGTACCTTGCCCGAAAGCATCGACTTCAAAGACACCCACTGGACCATTCCATAAGATAGTTTTTGCATTGATAATGGCATCGGCAAGCTGTTTTGCGCTTTCTGGTGCGATATCCAATATCATGTCATTGTCACCGATAGCATCAACTGATTTGATCGTTGCAGTGGCTTTTTGCAATGAGCCAGTAAAGTCAGCAAAATCGATGTCGTTTTTATCAGCGACTACGACGTATTCAGGCAGTAGAATTTCAGTCTTGGTCATAATGTCACGTGCAGTATCGAGCAAGTCTGCTTCGTACAATGAGGCGCCAACACTGTGACCTTGTGCTGCTAAGAAAGTATTAGCAATACCGCCACCAACGATAATCTGTGTGCAAACTTCAGCCAAGCTGTGTAGCACTTCTAATTTGGTTGATACTTTTGACCCACCAACGATAGCAAGCATTGGTTGTGCTGGTGTTTCAAGCGCTAGGCTCAAAGCATCAAGTTCAGCAGCTAACAATGGCCCTGCACAGACGGTTTTGTCTGCTTGACGCATCGCTTGCGTAACACCCTCTGTTGATGCCTGTGCACGGTGCGCTGTACCAAAAGCGTCCATCACAAACACATCGCACAAATCAGCATACTTTTTCGCTAGCGTGGCATCGTTTTTCTTTTCACCGTCATTGAAGCGTACATTTTCTAATAGAACCACTTCGCCAGATTTCACATTGGCACCTTGGGTAAGATAATCACTATTAAGACGTACAGGCGTCGATAGTTGCGAGCTTAATTTTTCCGTCAGATAGTCAGCAACCGGCGCTAATGAGTATACAGCTTCAGGATTGCCTTCTGTTGGGCGGCCTAAATGTGAGCAAACAATTACCGCAGCGCCTTTTTCGAGCGCCATCTTGATGGTAGGAAGACTGGCTTGCAAGCGCGCATCGCTCGTGACCTTGCCGTCTTTAATAGGTACATTTAAATCTTCTCGGATCAACACCACTTTATCCGTTAAGTTCAACTCACTCATACGCAAAAAATTCATCACCTGCTCCTATGCATCAATATATCTGTTAATTTGCGATTACTGTCGTTACTGATATGACTATTATAGTCAGCTCTATATAAATCAGATTCAGTGCTAAGCTCGCTCTACTATTTCGTCGCACTCTTACTAACCGGCTTTATAAATACGCTATTTTATATCCAAGCTATATCGTCACTATCAGCTTTATTACTTTTTAATGTTTTTTAACGCTTGGCTCTGGCACTTATCAAACCACTCTGATGGATCGATCAAGTAAGCAGAATTTAGCGGCGGTGTATTCTACCAGTTTTCTAGCGCAGTCTCACAAGCAACCTGACACAAATTTCAGTACGTTTAAAATATTTAGTCTAAATTCTCAGACCATTATTCGATTGCAACAATTGCAGTTGCTAGCTTCAAGCATAATCAATAAACCGTAACATTTCGTGGTGGTACTCAGCAGTCAAGCTCTTTATGATAGAAACATTGACAATAAAAATAATCCATTAGGAGAAAATAATGAGCATCAACTTAGACACTGCTAAACAAAACCTATTAAAATTAAAAGATGAGTACGAGTCTCGGATTGATAAGATAGAAGATCACATACAAAACCCGCAAGATGATCTCAATGAACACTGGGAAGATCAGGCCATATCCTATCGTCAAAATGACATGCGCAAAAACTTAATGAGTGAAGCGCATCAAAGCTTAATCTATGTCGAAAATGCATTGAGCCGAATTGAAAATGGTACTTATGGCGAGTGCGAAGTCTGCGGTGAACAGATCGAAGAGCAACGCTTAGAAGCGCTACCCTATGCTACCTTATGTATGGAACACGCTGAGTAGCGCTGTCATATTAATATTCTATTATAAGACTATTACTACTCTAAAACCTCTCTAATAAGAGTACTTCAAGTAGGTATTTTCCATTTAGAAAATGCCTGCTGCCACTCACAACAGCGCTGAGCTATGTCTGCTGCTGGCAAATCCATGATATCCCCGACTACTGCCACAAGCGCAATGGGCAAATCTACTAAATCTGAGACATTTTCTGCGGTTAACCCCCCTATCACACAGATTGGTATGCCTTGCTGACACCCTTCCACAAGCTGCTGACGCGAAATGATATTAGCATTTGGCTTAGTTGTAGAAGTAAATACAGCACCCATCGCAGCATAGCTTGCACCATCATTTTTTGCTTCTTTAATCAGCGCTACATCACCATGGCAGGTACGACCGATGATTTGATGCGGTGAAAGGGATTGCAAAGCATTACCGATACTGCCGTCTGTTTGACCAAGGTGTACCCCAACGCCAAGCTTTTCGGCCAACTTCACGTCATCATTAATAACAACTGGCACGCTATACGTTTTAGCTAACTCAACGATTCTTTGCGCCTCATCAAAAAGCTTCAAAGCTCCATCAGGTAGACTAAGAACTTGCTTACGACGAATTTGTAATAGTGCAATCAATCCTGTCGATAAGGCTGCTTCTAGCTTTTGATATAACAGCTCAAATTCATCATCGTTGGTCAACAAATATAGCTTAGGCATAACTGAGGAAAATGATGAACGACTCATAGCGTTTATCCTTAATTCTTAAATTCAACACAATAAAAAAGCCGTTATATGATATAACAGCTTTTTTATACATTTAGAACAGCAAACTTACACTGTGCGACGTGTAGCCAAACTATTTAAGATATTTTTAGCATCGCCCCAACGTGTTGCTGAGCTGTTTGCTCCTAAGATAACAATAATTGCAGGACGATTATTGACACGAGTTTCCATTACCACACAACGTCCAGCTTCATTGATAAAGCCTGTCTTAGAGATACCGATTGGATAGCTGCCGTCACGGACCAATGTACTGGTATTACTGGCTTTATAGGTACGGTTACCACTTGAGTAGTTTGAGACAAAAAAGTCATAGCTCTTAGTGGTAGAGAAACGACGAATAACATCATAGTTGCCAGCAGCACGTACCATTTTGACCAAATCTTTTGAAGAAGCTACGTTGCGCTTATCAAGTCCAGTTGGATCACCAAAAAATGCCGTATTCATGCCCAAATCTTGCGCTTTACGATTCATCGCACGCATAAAGGCATCATAGCCACCTGGGTAGTTACGTGCCAGACTCTTCGCCGCTGGATTTTCAGACTTCATCAACGCCATCAATAGCATCTCAGCGCGGTTTAAACGATCACCTGATTTCAAACGCGAGCTTGCACGCTTTGGACCAACGAAATCTTCTGGATCAAGCGTGATTTCTTCACGCATATCAAGACCGGCATCCAACACGACCATCGCCGTCATGACTTTAGTGATACTGGCCATCGGGCGTGCGATATCAGCATCTTTTTCGTAGATAGATTCGCCAGTTTCAGCATCGATCACCGCAACACTACGTGAATCAGTACTAATCGGAATCATATCGCTGCTACCAAATGCCCCGCGATAGGTTGTGTTATAGCGAGCACTATTGGTGTTATTACTACTAGCAAAACTATTGGTATTCGTGATGTTGGTAGTACCATAGCCATTATCGACTTTCTTAATAGCAGAGCCATTAGACTTGTACATAATGTTGCGGGCTTCAGACAAACTATCAGCGCCGCCCCAACTCAGGCGTGCACTAGAGGCAGTGTCAGTGCTACCATTAATTGTAAGTGCGGCTTGTGCAACACTGCCCAAACTCAATGAAATCATAGCAGCGATCAATTGCTGTTTGGTTAATGGTAGTTGCTTCATTATGCCTCCTGCTGTCGCTATTACGCCAGTTACATATTGTCTGACGCCAAAAACGTACGTAGCGTTTATAGATGTGTTTGTAAGTACTCACATAGAGCTTTTGTATTTTTAGTGTATCATGGTTTACATTTAAGTTTAATCTATCAAACTGATTTAGTAGTTTTTTTTGGCTTCGTTCAAACTTTGCTACAACCAATTTATATTATAGAAACATCAATTCACACTGCAGCAATATAATTTAACTTCGAATGTTATGATTACTCGTATTTTGTTATATTAACCAGCAGTATTTTGAATATATAAAAATAAGAATAATAGTTGGAATATATTCGTTTTTTATACTATTTGAACCTAATAAAGCGTTCATTCTGACAATCAATAAAGAGTATGGTTATGATTAAAGTATTAGTAGTAGATGATCATGATTTGGTACGGATGGGTATTAGCCGTATGTTGTCAGACAGCCCCGATATTGAAGTGGTAGGTGAAGCAGACAGCGGTGATATGGCTATCAAACAAGCCAAACAATTACATCCTGATGTGATTTTACTAGACGTCAACATGCCGAATATTGGCGGGCTTGAAGCAACCAAACGTCTGATACAACTTGATATGGGTATCAAGATTTTGGCGGTCAGTAGTATGTCTGCACAGCCCTATCCCTCAATGCTGATCAAAGCAGGTGTTAATGGTTACATTACCAAAGGCACGCCACTTGATGAAATGATACGTGCGGTCAAAAAGATTTATCAGGGAGGTCGTTACTTCAGTCAGGATGTTGCTGAACAGTTAGCAGACGTTTTGTTATCTGATAACGCAAACTCACCTTTTGACTTATTGAGTGACAGAGAAAAACAAGTAGCCATGATGGTTGTTAATTGTCAAAGCCCTCAGCAAATAGCCGATCAACTGTTTGTTAGTGTCAAGACCATTAATACGTATCGCTACCGTATATATGAAAAAGTTGGGGTTGATAGTGATGTTAAATTGACTCACTTGGCCATTCGTCATGGTCTGATTCAACCATAAACCATTTAGCGTTTATTTTATTACGGCCAGTTTATGAACTCTGCTACCAATTCTAGCTCTGTCATTACTCATTATGTACATCATGATGATACGCTTCCTCTGTCGATGTTGCGTAAGTTGGGGCTGATCTATAGCAGCTATCGCTTCGTCGTTAGCCTGTTCTCTATGCTCATGCTATACATCTCTGCTCGTACTGGTGATGGCGCTTCTTTACCGAGTTTTTTACAACAAACGACTCTAAGCTTCTATGTACTGTTAAGCTTGATACTGCTTGGATTGTTTTATGTCGTTAGAAAACATATGCGCCGCCAACTGGCATTCGGACTGGCCTTAGACGTTATTATATTAAGTCTGCTGCTCTACACGACAGGTAACCCTGATTTGCAGTTAACCATGCTATACATGGTGGTCGTCGCAGCTAGCTTTATGCTACTACATGGCTCACAAGCATTGGTTATTACTTTACTTGCCATCATTCTCGTTATTTATCAACAATTTTTTTACGCTATTGCTAATAGCATGAGTCTAGCTAATCTAGGTGATGCGCTACTGATGTCAGCGAGCTTTTTAGCAGTAGGCGGTTTGAGTTGGTCTATCTCTCAACGATTGGTACAGCTTGAAAAGGTCGCGGCAAACCATGCTAAGGAAGTCGAGCGACTAAATGTGATTAATCAAGAGGTTATCACGCAGATGGTGAATGGTGTTATCGTTATCGATAAGCAACATATTGTCTTAGCAAATCTTGCCGCACATCAGTTGCTGAGCCTTTCTCTTGTCACACCTACCACAGCGCAGAATACCTTTGACGATACAAAAGAAACTCATAACAAAGCGCTTCTCTCTAATTTCGAGCAGCAACTTAATAAGCAGCATTCACAGTTGTTTAATGCCTGCTTGTCGGTAGCATCTGGGCAGTCACGCGCTTTTACCTACGACGTGCCAGCTGTCGCAAACGCTTCAATATTTGGCAAATTACGTGTACAAATTATTCCACTAAAAGACGATAGTAAGCTTGTCATATTAGAAGATTTACGCCGTGAGCAAGCCAGTGCTCAACAGTTGAAACTGGCTTCTTTAGGGCAATTAACTGCCAGTATTGCCCATGAAATCAGAAACCCATTAGCAGCGATATCGCAAGCCAGTCAGCTATTAATGGAAGATGTTGCAGAACAAATGGAAGATGACAGTGCATTAAAAAGTGAATCGAATGCTGCCATAACCGGCAACCATGAGCTTTATGAGATGATATTTTCACAGACAAAGCGTGTAAACCGTATCATTGAGGATATTTTAAAGCTGTCTCGTCAGCAGACGGCTACTCAGCAGGTGCTCGAATTGGCTGAATGGATGCCATCGTTTTTGAAGAATTACTTTCAAGGACACGACATTTTTCTACGAATAAAAACCAAACCCATCATATCATTTGATACTCATCAGTTAGAGCAGATATTAATCAACCTAATCAACAATGGCCTGCGTTATAGCAGCTATGCTCATCCCCACGCTTATGTGGAAATCGACATTTACTGCGCAGACAACGATGTTATAATCGATATATTAGATAATGGTAATGGTGTTAGTGCTGGAAATTTAGAACTTTTGTTCGATCCGTTTTTTACAACAGATAAAGCTGGTACAGGACTGGGGCTCTATTTATCACAAGCATTTTGTGAAGCCAATCAAGCGCGTTTACTCTACATTCCTGAACATGAGAAAACATGTTTTCGATTAATTGTACCTTCTATTAAATCTGATAATAAATTTCAAACTATCGAAGAAAATCTTACCTAAATTTATCTTTTGAAAGCTATTACACCTATTTAGACCCAGCTATTGATTTTATAGCCATAAAATACGATGAGATGATGTATGACAACAACCGCGCTAGTCGTCGATGATGAAGTAGATTTATGTCGATTGATGCAAATTACCCTAACTAAAATGGGTATCAAAAGTGATGTGGCTTATACATTGTCGCAAGCAAGAACATTTTGGCAAGACAATGACTACGATTTCTGTCTGACGGATTTAAAACTGCCAGATGGCTCGGGACTTGAGCTGGTAAAAGAAATTAGCAATAGCTCTAATATTCCAATAGCGGTGATCACGGCTCATGGCAGCATGGATTTAGCTATTGAGGCATTAAAGCTTGGTGCCTTTGATTTTGTCAATAAACCGCTAGAACTACCACGTTTGCGCCAACTGGTAGAGAATGCCCTAAAAGTTATTCATCAAGACAACGAAGTACAGGCCACACCAGAATGCTCTCCTGAACAAAAAATGCTAGATAGTAGATTGATTGGTAATTCTGCTGTCATGCATCCCCTTAAAAATACTATTTTAAAGCTAGCACGCTCACAGGCACCTGTGTTTTTATCGGGCGCTTCTGGCACAGGTAAAGAAGTGGTCGCCAGATTGATCCATGATTTAAGTCCACGGCGTGATGGCAGCTTTGTACCAGTGAACTGCGGTGCGATACCATCGGAGTTAATGGAGTCGGAGTTTTTTGGTCATAAAAAAGGCAGCTTTACAGGGGCTGTCGCTGATAAACAAGGGTTATTCCAGCAAGCCAATGGCGGCACGTTATTTTTAGATGAAGTAGCAGATTTACCTTTAGCCATGCAGGTTAAATTGTTACGTGCCATTCAAGAAAAAACAGTAAGAGCAATTGGTGATACAAAAGAAGTGCCAGTAGACATCCGCATTTTGTCTGCCACTCACAAAGACCTGAGCCAATTGGTACAAGATGGTGCATTTCGACAAGACTTATATTATCGCATCAATGTCATTGAGCTAAAGCTTCCAACGCTTAATACACGACGTGATGATATTCCTGTGTTAGCAGACCACTTTTTGGCGATGATTGCTGATGACTGGCAATTAGAGTCACCGCCCTCATTGACGCCGGAAGCCTGCGAACGCTTACAGCGCCACGATTTTGCAGGTAATGTCCGTGAACTACGTAACTTACTGGAGCGTGCAGTTACGTTAGCTGATACCTCATATATAGACGTTAGTCATTTAGGTCTCCCTGACATTGAACCTGAGCTTGTAAATACACAAGAGCAAAATCATAGCTCAGCTATCGATAGCTCTGAGCCACCTGCTCGCAACGTAGAAAATCAAATAGACGTTCAATCTACAGCCCAATCTACAAAGGACGGTGAGCAAGTCATTCAATCTAGCAATATGGCGACGCAGGTTGAGCAAAGAGCGACCAATTTACATCCCTATCGTACTAACACCAACCACTACCCTTCAATGGTGCAGCATTCGTCAGCTAGTAATAACAGTTCGTCAACCAACGTAGCAAATACTTATGACGAAGAATCGCTCCTTGCTTCCACCGCCCAACAAGAAACATCTAAAGATATATCAGATTTACAAGAATTGTTCGACGGTCAACTACCGCCTCAAGGGTTAGAGCATTATTTACAGGAACAAGAAAAGCAGCTAATTATCACGGCACTCAGACAAACTGGCTGGAACAAAACCCAAGCAGCTGAGTTATTAGGAACTACTTTTCGCTCTTTACGCTACCGTATGAAAAAGCTCGAAATTTCTGAAGATGCGTCTGATTAGCTTCTTTTGAACGTCATCTTCAAATATTTTTAAACGTTGGATGGTATGCGCGGTTAATTGACTGCTACGAAAATCTATTCTTTAGTAGCATTTTTTCTAACAAAACGAATACCCGAATCAAGCGCGCGCGCTTTTACTAATTCTAATGCTTGCTGTTCCCACGTGTTCTCGCTGCCTGATAAAGTCACATCAGGTTCTACGCCGATCTCATCTATTTGTTTGCCTGCTGCCGTCATATAATTGGCCACAGTCAATTTGACGGCTTGCTCATCGTTTAGCGGTATGACCGATTGTACTGAGCCCTTACCATAGCTGACTTCACCGATAATAGTAGCGCGTTTTCGTGCTTGTAAACTACTGGCAAGCACCTCTGCCGCTGATGCTGAATAGCGATTTTGTAATACCACTAATGGCAAAGGTTTAAGTATCGCATCACCTTGAGTCGATAGTACCCGTGATTTATTTTGACGTGCTTGCACCTGCACCACATCAGTATCATCCATGAATAAACTGGCCACGCTCACTGCTGATGTCAGTACGCCACCTGGATTATCACGCATATCTAGCAAAATGCCTGATATCGGAGCGTTTAGGTTAATTAAACCTTCTAGTAACTTCTCACGGCTATTATTTTGAAAAGCCGGTAATTTAACAATAGCAATACCATCAACCAGTTTGGTCTCGATAATCTGCGGATGACTATTATTACGCTGTAGCGTCGTTGTGTGTTTACGGCGACCAGCTTTGGAAGTGATAATATCTACCTGCGTACCAGCAATACCCGTCAAAAGCTGCTCAACGTCATTGACCTGTCGCCCTTCGTCTAGCTTAAACTCATCAACTTGATGCAAATAATCACCAACTGCGATGCCTTTTTTGTCTGCGGGTGAATCATCGATAACCTCTGTCACAACCCAATAACCTGCATCTGGCTGGTAATTAACTTTAATACCAATATCACCAACGTCGCCCTCAGTAAAAGCACGCAGGTTCTCATAAGCTTCTGCGTCCAAAAACTCAGCATGGCTATCAAGTTTGGTCAGCATACCGCTCATCGCATTGCTAAATAACTCTTCGTCATTGACCGCATCGACGTATTGACGACGTACTAAATCCACCACAGCCACAAATGTCTTTAGCGTCTCAGGAGAGATAGCATTTAACGATACTTGTGCAACTTCTGCTGGAATCTCCGTATCAATATCATCGGCATCATCCGTTAGCGCGCTTTCATCTGGCACACTATCTATCGAGTCATCTGGCTCATCGGCGACATCTAACATATCAGCAATATTCGATAAGTTATCAGCGTCGTTTTCATCCGCTATCTCATCTGCATTCAAACTGATGAGCTGTAGACCATTCGTAGGATTATCATTGTTTGTAGAAGCTCCCACTGCTGCTTGTACATTTACGCTAATCGCACAACCAAGCACACCTATTAAAATTGCAGGCTGCAAAACCTTGGACACGACTGATGCCCTCCCTACTGATTTACTTAACTCTTTGGATAAAAAAGAACGTGCAAAAGAAATAGGCTGCATAAAAGAACTCATTTGAATAATAGAGAATACGAATTTATCGTTATATAGCGATTTATAAGATAGCACCAAACGCATATTTCGAACTAGCATAGTATTGCAAGTAAATTAAGTAAAATGTATCACAAAAAAAGGAAAGGATAATAGGTTATCCTTTCCTTTTTGATATCTTCTGGTACAGCTGTCAAGTCAGTATAAACCACAGTCATTCAAGTACTGTGGTTTAACTCGACTGGCTTAGACTGCTGGAACCAATAAGCTCTCACCTGTCATCTCAGCAGGGGCGTCGACATTCATTAGTGATAAAATAGTCGGCGCCACATCACTAAGTTTGCCGCCACGGCGTACTTGCAGCTTTTGCTCACCTACGTAAATTAATGGTACATGCTCTGTCGTATGCTGTGTATGTACTTGACCACTTTCATAGTCTTGCATCTGCTCGCAGTTACCATGATCGGCTGTGATAAGCATGTCACCACCAGCAGCACGCACCGCTGACTCGATACGGCCAACACATACATCCAAAGCCTCTACCGCTTTTACCGCTGCATCAAAGATACCCGTGTGCCCAACCATATCACCATTGGCATAATTAACCACCAATACATCATACTTACCAGACTCAATCGCTTCTACTAGTTTATCAGTGACTTCAGGCGCGCTCATCTCAGGCTGTAGATCATAAGTCGCAACGTCTGGAGATGGCACTAATATACGGGTCTCACCCTGATATTCTTCTTCGCGGCCACCACTAAAGAAAAATGTCACATGCGCATATTTTTCAGTTTCAGCGATACGTAGTTGAGTTTTTCCTTGATCCTGCAAGTACTCTCCCAATGTATTGGCCAAAGACGTTGGGTAATAAGCAATGCTAGTTTTTGGATTGTCAGCTAGGACATCTGAATACTTAGTTAGCATCACAAATGCCGCCAGTTTTGGTTGTTTTTGACGCGCAAATCCAGAAAACTCATGATCTGGCAATACAAACGCTTGGGCAAGCTCACGAGCACGGTCAGCACGGAAATTCATAAAAATAAGTGCGTCGTTATCATTAACAGTATATGGCACTTCATCACGTCCAATTACGGTCGTTGGACTGACAAACTCATCGGTCTCACGCGCTTTATAAGCAGCTTGAACAGCGCCATCTGCCCGTGTCGATAGACGATCAGCTTTGCCTTCAGTAATCAGCTCATAAGCTTTTTGCACTCTATCCCAACGATTGTCGCGATCCATTGCATAGTAGCGACCGATGATACTTGCAATCTGTACGCGGCCACCTTCGTAATGAGCATTCAACTTATTGATATAATCACGCAGACGATTGATGTACTTATCAGCAGATTTAGGCGGAGTATCACGGCCATCTAAGAAACAATGAATAAAGACATTCTTGGCACCATGGACCAATGCTGAATGACACATACCTTCGATATGGTCTTGATGTGAGTGGACGCCGCCATCAGAAAGCAAGCCCATAATATGGACGTTACCGCCACGCTCATTAGCCGCTTTTACCGCATTGACCAATGCTTCGTTCTTATAAAATTCACGATTGGCAAGCTCACTTGAGATACGTGTTGAGTCCTGATACAGAACACGACCCGCCCCTAAGTTCATGTGACCAACTTCTGAATTACCAAACTGACCATCAGGCAAACCAACATCTTCCCCTGAAGCTGAAATCAGCCCATGAGGATATTGCTGATAAATCTTGCCTAAATTTGGCATATTGGCTGCAGCGATGGCGTTATCTTTATCTTCTTCACGATGACCAAAGCCGTCCAATATCATCAAGACATGCGGTATTTTTTTATTCTGTGCACCGTCTTGGTTATTGCTAAGCTGTTTTTTATTATTATCAATAGAGTCTGATGCTTGTTGGGTACTGGTCATATATTACCGCTCCTCGAGTGAATGAACGCCTATAATGCTGTGTAAGGGAATATAAAGCCCTCTATATTAACACACATCTTGAAATAGCTGAAAAACTGAGCATTTTTCGTGAGTTTATGAATGATTTTATAGGGTTAGCTTGTGATGGTTTTTCTAGACAAGATAATATAAATGCGGCCAATTAACCAAGCTACGTATCAATCTGTAATTCAGACTTGCAATCACTCTTTTCATTGGTTAAGATAAAACTATTCTGAAGTGTTGGCTAGTAGATGTTTATTCCCTGAGCCGATAATGCTTTACCAGGATGTGGTACCTATTGTCTCATTGTGTATGCCTGCACCGCTTGCGGTGTATCAGGAAACCTGCAGAGATGATGACGCATCCGCCCTGAACTTCACGGTTCATGGGTCACCATCTTACAGCGGCACTTCGGTTGTTTCATTCGGTTAGTAAGTATATTCCTTATAATTTATTTACTACCACTAAAAAGCCCCTTTCGTCATTGATGAGAGGGGCTTTTTTTATGTTTACGATTTAACTTAATGGTTATTCGTCATTAGCAGACTTGGTAATTTTCTTGACATCTTTAGGGATGTTTTTGGCAGTACCATCAACCGTAGTATGCTGTTTAAACACATCACCAAATGGATTCTGGCCATTCATGCCACCTGCACCACCGAACGGATTTTGACCGCCCATACCACCAACACCGCCAAATGGATTTTGACCGCCGCCCATTTGACCACCCATCTGCTTCGCCATCATTTCCATCATTTTTTGCTGGTTATTCATGACGTAATTATTGGCCAAGTCTTTTAGCTTTTTCTGCACAGGTGGCAATACGACCAACAGCGCCATCAAATCACTAAGCACCCCAGGAATAAGCAGTAAAATACCTGCAGCTGCCATCGCGATACTCTTAATCATCGTGGTCTCTGGCGGACGCATCGCAGGGTTCATCATACCACCAGCTTTCATTTGCTGCGCCATTGGATTAAGAGCAGCCATACCTTTGCGCATCAAGGAGATACCGATAACCGCGGCGATAATAAACCACATAAACACCCACCAGCCGCTCATAAACTGAGCAAGCAAATACCACAGTAGCATCTCGATAATAAACCAAACGATGGCTATACCAACTATCTGACCCATAAAGTGTCGTCCTATAAAATAAAAACCAATAAATTGAGCGCCATGAAAATTAAAATGGCTAACATATGATGTATATGGGGATTGGTTGCTATACTATCAAACTTAAGGCTAATTTTTAAGCCATATAGTCGGTACAATATAATTTGGCTACAAGGAAGACAAACGTCAGTGCTACTAGCAGTAGGCTAAGCGAGTCTGACTCCGTATCCAATTTATATAGGACTGAATATAAAATGACAGGTAAGCAAGACGGAATATTATGGCAATTATTATAGGAATTGATCCAGGGTCACGCATGACCGGTTATGGGATAGTACAGCAGACAGGTGACAAGCTGACCTATATCGATGCAGGGACGATTCGTACAGATACCAAAGAGATGCCTGAACGCCTTAAGCGTATCTTTAATGGATTAACGCGTATCACACAGCATCATTTAAAATATGCAGACGAGCCTATCTATACAGCGATTGAGCAAGTATTTATGGCGGAAAACCCTGATTCTGCACTTAAGCTTGGGCAAGCACGAGGTGCAGCGATTGCAGCAATGGTTGCACTAGATTTAGAAGTGTCAGAATATACGGCTCGGCAGATCAAACAAGCCGTCTGTGGCTATGGAGCGGCGGCCAAAGAACAAGTACAAGAGATGGTCTGCCGGATATTAGCGTTAGAAGTCGTGCCGCAACAAGATGCTGCCGATGGACTTGCCTGCGCCATCTGTCATGCTCACTCAAGCCATTCAATGAACAAACTGATATTGAATAGCGCCATGCGTGGTCGAGGTGCTTCCAAGAAGAAAGGCCGTTGGCGTTTGACGGAAGAAGATTTGGGTAACTTGCGTTAGAGATCAGTGTTAAAGTAGCTGAGCGTTAGAGCAGACAGTCGTCAAAACAAATAAACAGCAAAGTAGACATCCCATAAAAAACACGCACTATTAGGCGCGTGTTTTTTATGACTATGAGCATTTCAAAGCTCAAACTATAATAGGCTACTCCACCACTGAACTTTCAATGACTGCATCTAATATATAAGCATACTGTTCATCCGCGGTATCATCTTCTGGCAATTCATTGATATTTATCTGATAGCGTTGTAAGCGTAATACTTCTTCGTGTTTGCTGTCATGCTGATAGCCATCGATCTCACCAACGAATACTCGCCACTGTCCTTCGTGAGTTTTAATGCCCTGATCATTGTAGGTAATAGGCTTAACTTGTAGACACTGCTCAGAGTTACCTGCTTCGCAAGGTACTGTTTCGGAGTTTACTGCCCAAAATACTGTTTCACCCTTACTGTTATATTTCGCTTGTGCAGTAAGCCTACCATTCCATACTAAAGTCACATCATCGTCAGTAAACTGGGTCAATACTAGATTATCGCCTTGATCAATTTTGAACTCACTACTGCCCTGCATCAACGTATTCAAGGTGTTCTCTGCCAAATCTAGCTCGCCACAAGACATCTTTGTACTCATACCCTCTTCAGTAGTTAAGGTATGCCCTTTTAACTGATAGCCAGCACTAATCGTATTACAGCCTACGCTATAGCTTAGCGTGTCTTGCCCTTGATATTGGTTAAACGCAAGCGTTACCTGACTATTAATATTCGCAAATTCAGCCACAGGTTGTTCATTGGCGTCGACTGCACTTACTAACGTCCAACGATGATGAGATAAGGTGGTCGTCAGCTTTTCTTGAGCGGTTAATTCAACAGGCACAGATTCATCTGATGTAGGGTTCATACTAGATACCAGATCTTCACTTACGGCTAAGTCTGTCATCTCGCCAGCTTCAGCACCCTGAGATGTATCATTCTCGCTAGACGCCGCTTCTTTTTGACACGCACTTAGCATCAGATTAACTGCCATCATACTGGGTAATAGTAGTAATTTTAACGTTGGCTTATTTCGGCTACCTACCATATTCCATACCTCTTAGTAAGCTTGTACAACTTATCTCGCGTACCATCTATGTTTCAAAAACCTATTCAAAAGGAGTCATAATTTAAAAGCGTTCCTCTTTAATGAATAATTTAAAAACATAATTGATATAACTAAGCTAGATTAACCACTATAACCTTGGCACTATTAACCTATGTAACGAAATGTTGATTTTTATTATATTTCATAAAAAAACAGCTAACGATTGAGGTTAGCTGTTTTGCTTTATAGCGATCAATTTATCGGATAGGTTAATAGATAAATTTTATGATTTAAACTATTTTTCTAGAACCTTTTAGTCATTCACACTGGCAGGTTTGGCTTTAGCCATATTTTTAATACTGAAGCGTTCATTCATCTTTTGATAAAAACGAGCTAGGTTTTCGCCTTGCTCATTGGGATTAATCTTCAATACTTTGCCAAAATCCAAGCTTAGATATAGCACGATATCCGCAAAACTTAATTGTTCACCTACTAGGTATTCGCGACCTTCTAGTATCGTCTCAAAATATGCCATGGCTTTAACAGCACGAGCAATTGATGGTGCGACGAACTCTGGCACTTGCTCAACACGTTGTGCTTTAGATGGATGACTGTGCTGAAATGCGAGCATCAAGTTATACATCACCTCAAACTCTGCAACACGGCGCATAGAGCAAACTTGCGCACGCTGTACCACATCATTACCCATGACTGAACGCTCACCGTAAACGCGATCCAGATATTCACAAACTGCCTGAGAATCATTTAATACGGTACCATCATCTAAGGTTAAAACAGGTACGGTCTGCATTGGATTCATTTGTGTAAAAGCTTCTGACATTTGCTCATTTGCCGCAAAATCAATGTCTATCACATCGACATCATCCATATCGTCGACATCGATACCTTTTGAAGCCAATAAGATAAGCGCTTTACGTGGATTGGGCGCTGTACGGGTAATATATAGTTTTTTCATAGCAAACTCCTTGTAAGAATGATTAGACAGCGATTTGACGCTGATACGCTTTATTATGGTTGTTGTACTGATAAGCACAAATATTGATACGCTATACCACAGTTATAGCCTAATCTGGCCATCATGGCAAAGTGTTATTAATCATAAAGTAGAAATAATAAAAGCCCCATAACCTTGAGTCATGGGGCTTTATTTAATCACATTTATACATCAGTCTAATTATTTGTTTGGTGCAGGTGTGGTGCGTAGATACGGCTTAATCTCTTTGTGACCTTTTGGATATTTTGCAGCGATATCTTCATTTTTCACACTTGGTGGAATGATCACATCGTCGCCATCTTTCCAGTCTACAGGTGTTGCAATGTTGTACTCATCCGACAACTGTAGTGCGTCAATTACGCGGATAATTTCATCAAAGTTACGGCCACAGCTGGCAGGATATGTCAGCGTTAGACGAACTTTTTTGCTTGGATCAATGATAAAGACGCTACGTACTGTATGAGTGCTGTCGGCATTAGGATGCATCATGTCATATAGCTCAGCGACTTCTTTATTAGGATCAGCGATGATTGGGAAGTTCATATCTGTGCCTTGAGTCTCACCGATATCGCTCGCCCACGCTTTGTGATCTTCTAAGCTATCAACAGAAATACAAATCGGCTTTACATTGCGCTTTTGGAACTCGCCATTCAGTGCAGCGGCGCGACCAAGCTCAGTGGTACATACTGGCGTAAAATCTGCTGGATGCGAGAAGAAAACGACCCAATGATCACCTGCCCACTCGTGAAAATTGATGTCACCTTCTGTGGTTGTAGCGTCAAAATTTGGTGCGGTATCACCTAAACGTAAATGTGCCATGCTTGATTCCTTAGCTATGTGAATGAACGCTTATATCGACACGTCGGCCTCGCGTTCTATTATTATCATCGACGTGCTCAGTTATCAAATATAACATAAAGCACATCCGTAAAAACTGACTTTATCTTAACAAACTGGTTATGAATGTCTTGTGACGGATTGTAATGCGGTTATTCCGTTTAACTCTAAGCTGATGGACAAATCTTTTAATAAATTTTATTGACAAGCATCTTTGATAAATAATCAAACCACCATACCTGCATCCCATAAGCAAAACTCGCCAAACTTACCCTTTTTACTGGTACCACCAGCTGCACGTCCAGCATCAGTCAATACTAGCTCACCATCTTGCGATTGTAGGTAACCCGCTGCAAGTAGCTTTTCATTCAACTCTTGAGTTTTAAAGCCCAATTCTTTAGCAAGCTTTGCGGTGGTCAGTTTAGAATAATTGGGTGTGGCTTCTGTCGTAGAGTTACCATTTACGTTGGTAGTAGAGTTTGTTGTTTTGGTACTAGGCTCAGACTTACTTTCAGTTTCGGTCACTTTTTCAAGGGACATTCTCACTTCATCACTGATACGAATGATGCGCTGCGCTTCCTCATAAGTATCGGCATAAAGTTTGGCATCATCATTACGATAAATCAGTACACCCATCTCATTGTTATTAACTTGGCTAAATTCATAAAGATTTAAACTGGTAATAATGCATTCATTTTCATTCAGGTAGCATTTCGCATGTAAATTTTTGCAAAAGCTAGTACGAATAAAGGTCAGGTTTTTGAGCCAGTTTATTTCTTCAGGATGTAAGTCATTCTTACCATAAACAATGCGAATGTCGATCTTGAGGCGGTTGCGGTCTTCCAATAATTCTTTGATACGTTCATTAAGCTTCAAGTATGGGCTAATAATAATCAACCTGTCAGAAGCGTTTTTAATCAACTCTTCTAAATGATACGTTGTACCACTGCTGTTTAGAAACTTTGCCATTCTTATTTCCTCAAATCTTACTATGCTTAACTTTATAACTACACACAAAAAAGCCCATTCCTAGCGTACTAGAAATGGGCTAACTTGCAAACTACTATTGTTCAGTATTATTTCAAAATATCTATTTGGATAAGGATACTTTTAAATACTAAGCCAACATAAATCAAGCTGGCTTATAACTATCACGTAAGCTAACGATTTGGTTAAATACTGGCTTATCAGTGCTATGATCTTCGCTATCAGAGATGAAGTAACCTTCACGCTCGAACTGGAAACGCGTGCCAGCATCTGCATTGACCAAAGATGGCTCAACCACTGCATTTAGCTCAGTGAGCGAGTTCGGGTTTAGCGCTTGATGAACATCAGCGACGCCACTTGGGTCCTCAGCACTGAATAGCTGCTCGTACATACGTACGGTCGCTGGCACACCTTGACTGGCTGATACCCAATGAATCACGCCTTTGACCTTACGCCCTTCAGGGTTATTGCCCAAAGTAGCAGGATCAATCGTCGCTTTTAGCTCAACGACATTGCCATTTTCATCAGTGATATGTTCAGTGACTGCTAGTACGTAGGTGTTACGCAGACGAATCTCTGGCTTTTCTGGAGAGAGACGCTTGTAGCCTGCAGGTGGCTCAATTTCATAATCACCTTGGTCAATGTATAGCGTTTCGGTAAATGGGATCTCACGCTCACCCATATCGACGTTAGGATGGTTTGGCTGAGTCAACCAAAGCGTCTGAGTCGCATCGTCAAAACGCGCATTAACGCTATCGGCTTTTTGCGACTCCCAACTGCTTACCGCTTCGCTAAAGTTAGTGATAGTCACTTTCAATGGCTTTAGTACCGCCATACCGCGACCAGTTGTCGTCTCTAACGATTGACGAACGCTAAACTCTAGCAAACGGAAATCAACGACACTATCCGCCTTGGTCACACCCACACGCTCACAAAAATCGCGCAAGCCCTCTGGCGTATAACCACGGCGACGCATGCCAGCGACAGTCGGCATACGGGGATCATTCCAACCACTGACGATACCTTCATCTACTAGCTGCTTTAGCTTACGCTTACTGGTCAATGTATGGTCAACGTTTAAGCGGCTAAACTCGTACTGATGCGGCGGTACATCAAAGCCGATTTTTGCAATGACCCAATCATAGAATGGACGATGATCTTCAAACTCAAGCGTACATAATGAATGGGTAATCCCTTCCAACGCATCCGAGAGTGGATGAGCAAAGTCATACATCGGATAGATGCACCATTTATCACCAGTCTGATGATGCGCTTGATGCATCACGCGATAGATAACAGGATCACGTAGGTTCATATTTGGGCTGGCCATATCAATCTTGGCACGTAAGATAGCCTTTCCTTCAGCGTATTTACCGTCTTTCATATCGTTGAAAAGCGCTAGGTTGTCTTCAACGCTGGCATCACGATATGGTGAAGGCGTTCCCGCTTCATTAAATGAACCACGGTTTTCTTTGATTTGCTCAGGGGTTTGCAAATCAACATAAGCGTC
The DNA here is from genome assembly GCF_002377945.1 of Psychrobacter sp. UBA3480. Classification (GTDB taxonomy): domain Bacteria; phylum Pseudomonadota; class Gammaproteobacteria; order Pseudomonadales; family Moraxellaceae; genus Psychrobacter. Next base: position 125,631 of record NZ_DFQV01000033.1, on the reverse strand, counting down.
GCCTTGCTCAATCAACTGGATTGCCCATGCATGTAGCTGATCGAAATAACCTGAGGCATGATGCGCCTCGCCTGCCCACTCAAAACCTAACCACTGCACATCGTTCTTAATATTGTCGATGTAATCTTGCTTTTCAGCAGTTGGGTTGGTGTCATCAAAACGCAGGTTGCACACACCGCCGAACTCTTTGGCCACACCAAAGTTTAAGCAGATAGATTTTACGTGACCTAAATGCAAGTAGCCATTTGGCTCAGGCGGAAAGCGCGTTACAATTTGCTGGTATCTTTGCGCATCGACATCGTCACGAATGATATTACGAATAAAATCGTTTTTTGGTTCGTCTTTTTGTGCATTGTTGCTTGAGTGATCACTCATCGGGCATTGCTCCTAACGCAAATTGTCAGTTCATGGTGCGTGCCATCACGCATCACGAAACGTTTAAACTAAAGTGTTAAAATAAAACGAGAATATTAAAATAAAGCGAGAATATAAAAACCTAGATAGTGCGACCGCATTATCAAAATTTGTCAAAAATGGGTAAAGTTGCGTTATTCTATCAGGTTTCGCAAACGCATTAACAGCCTGATACATGACACGGGATAAAAAAGCCGTTAGACTACCCGTAACTTTTTAACCACCACTCACAATAGTGCTATTTAAGGCGCTGCAATCAAAAAGGAATATCCCATGGTAGACATGCCACCAGTAGTAGAACTTGAAACTAATATGGGTGCGATCGTTATCGAACTCAACGAAGAAAAAGCACCAAAAACTGTAGAAAACTTTTTAAACTACGTAAAATCTGGTCAGTATGACGGTACAATTTTCCATCGCATCATTGATGGTTTCATGATTCAAGGCGGCGGAATGGACGCTGAGATGAATGAAAAACCAACCAATGCGCCTATCGAAAACGAAGCGGACAACGGTCTAAAAAATGACAAAGGTACTATCGCAATGGCGCGTACCCAAGATCCGCATTCAGCGACTAGCCAGTTCTTCATCAACGTAAAAGACAACGACTTCCTAAACCACTCTGGCAAAAACATGCAAGGTTGGGGTTACACCGTATTTGGTAAAGTAACAAGCGGTATGGACGTTATCGAAAAAATGCGCAGCGTACCAACTGGTCGTTTCGGCATGCATGCTGATGTGCCAAAAGAGCCAGTTGTTATCAACTCAGCAACCATTATTACTCAGTAATAGTCATTCAATAGCAGCTATTCAGTAATAGTTACTTAGCGATAGCTGTGAATGAGCGAGCATGATTTAATAGAGTTTATTAAATCATGCTCGCTATACGATAAGTCACGAGGACCAAGATAAATGCAAAGTTTTAATCACTTAATCACGACCCGCCCTCATCAAGTGCGGCAAGTATTGATTAGCGATTTGCATTTATCGCCTCAGGAGCCTGCCTTAGTGCAGGCTTTTTTGGCGCTATTAGATGACTGTCTCGCCCTACCTGCGCTCAAACGCCTCTTTATATTGGGTGATTGGTTTGAGGTGTGGCTAGGTGATGATACCTATTTGTCCCTATTAAAAGAGAAAAGATCAGAAGATGAACAAATAACGCATTGGCTAACCCCATTGATTGCAAAGCTAAAACAGCTACGTATCAATGGCTGTGAGATATTGGTCATGCACGGTAACCGTGACTTTCTATTGGGTCAGCCGTTTTGTAATCTATTCGGCGGTGAGCTTATCAGCGAGCCATATACTTTGCCTATTGGTCAGCAGAACTACCGCTTAGAACACGGTGATGCACTCTGTACCGATGATAAAAAATATCAGTTCTTTCGCAAAATCATGCGTAACCGATTAACCCAATGGTATTTACTCAATAAGTCGTTAGAAAAACGCTTAGCCATCGCAGACAACATGCGCAAAAAAAGCCAACAGAATAATGCGAACAAAGCTGCCCATATCATGGATGTGAATGATAAAGCCGTACGTCAAGCCATCACTACTAGCGATGCATTATTACACGGACATACTCATCGTCCAGACATTCATCAGGCGACTGATGATAAAAAGCGCTACGTGCTTGGTGACTGGCGCTTGATAGATAACGACACACGCCAGCCGAAAGTCAGTGCTGTGATTGGTGCAGTAACAGGCGACGAGCATTCAAATGACGGTTTTAGTAGTAACGACTTAAGCAGTAATGCTGCTGAGTTTGGATTGTTCGAGTTTACAATGCTTGTTTGACTTGATCGTTGAACCTATCTAGAAAACAAAAGGGGCTGTTGAAATATCAACAGACCCTTTTGTTTTTTACTACAATTCTTTGACTACACTTTTAAATAGCTTATCGCTTGCTAGCTATTTAAGGTATTAACTTAAAGAAATGTTGACGGTAGTGCTTTAGCTCACGGATAGAGTCACGAATATCATCTAGGGCTAAATGACTGCCACCTTTTTCGAAATTCTTTAAGATATCAGGACGCCAGCGGAAACAAAGCTCTTTAATTGATGACACATCAAGATTGCGATAATGGAAGAATCGCTCAAGCTCTGGCATTTGGCGCGCCATAAATCGACGATCTTGGCAGATAGAGTTACCGCACATTGGCGACTTGCCACTATCAACCCATTTGTTTAGGAACTTGATGGTCTCCGCTTCGGCTTCTGCCAATGTCACCGTACTACGACGTACACGATCGACCAATCCTGACTGACCATGCTGCTTAGTATTCCAGTCATCCATCTTATTTAAGACTTGATCTGATACCTTGATAGCAAACACAGGCCCTTCAGCAAGTACATTCAAATCTTCGTCAGTAACGACAGTAGCAATCTCGATAATCTCATCGTTTAAGGTATCAAGTCCGGTCATTTCTAAATCAATCCACACCAGCCCTTTTTTGCCTTGATTTTTGATTTTAATCTTGTTGGGATGGTCACCGGTAGTCATACAATATCCTATGGTCATTAAATTTTGGGACAGTTTTAAACATAATTTACAAAACGTATTACGGTTGAATACTCATGTTCAGACAGCATTGTAATGCACTGATTGATTCAAAAAATCTAGCAAGCAGCCAAAATATTACAAAACCACTGTCTGACGCAGACGCTTTAGGCTGTATGTTAGCAAATTTTCACGCTACACTTAGCAATATTTTTATAATAGGTCAAAAACCCATGGCATTAATCCGGCAACGCAAACTGACTAAACAACAGATTCGTCGCATCGACAAGCAGCAACTGTCTAATCAAGATAGTATTGATGACAGTTTGATGGATGGCGTGGTCATGGCGCATTACGGTAAGCAACTAGAAGTACAAGTCACTAGCCTGCCAGCTGTCATACCTGAGCAGCCAGAGATTGCCCCTGATGATCCTGAGCCGTTTTGGCAAACGCTTGAGCTAAATGATATCTGGCGCTGTCATGTGCGTACCAATCTACCGATGCTAGCTGCTGGCGATCAAGTACGCTGGAATGCTGACTCTAATACTGGCTTTGGTCGTATCGAAGCGGTCAAACCGCGTACATCGCTGGTTTCTCGTCCTGACCGCTATCATAAGCTCAAACCTGTTGCCGCGAATGTCGATATTTTGGCGATTGTTTTTGCGCCATTGCCTGCCGCTGCGCCAACGCTGATCGATCGCTATCTTGTGGTATGCCATCATGCAGGGGTCAAACCACTGTTGGTACTCAACAAAGCCGACTTATTGGCAGCAGAAAACGGTGTGGATACCAATGAGCTATTGGCGCAGTATGCCGCGCTTGGTTATGAAAGTGTTCTAACTTCGGTCGACTGCCCTGAAAATATCGCTGAGAGCGATGAGCAAGAAGGCCTTGATGAACTAAAGCGTTATATAGATAAAAAGCTGGTTATCTTCGCGGGTCAATCTGGCGTCGGCAAAAGCAGTTTAATCAACGCCCTACTGCCTGACTCTGGACAGAGCGTCAACATCATCTCACAAAACTCTAAGCTCGGTCAGCACACCACGACGACAAGTCGACTGCTGCCATTTAACCCAGAAGACCTTACCCAAGGCGGTATCGTCGATACACCAGGGATTCGTGAGTATGGCATTTGGCACCTTACTCCTGATGATATTATTTCGGGCTTCGTTGAGCTAGCACCATTAGCCGGTGACTGCCAATTCCGTGACTGTCGCCATACTCACAACAGCAAAGGCTGCGCACTATGGCAAGCAGTAGCTGATGGTGAGGTATTGCAGCGCCGCGTTGAAAACCTCGTTACGCTACGAGAAGAGGCAGATACGAAGCCTTATTAATATTTGGCTTGTTAGTGACCGCCTTAATTAAACGCGGTCTTGTGAGTAGATATTTTTATTAGGCTGAGAAGATCCATAGATAGGTGCAATAACCGCCTAATTATTGCCCATGTCATCGCCCGTTTACTATAGATGGCCTTATCGGTATAATAGCGCCTTGTTCAATATCATTGGGCTGTCTTCTCAGCTTAATAGAACACTTATTTTTTTGGAGGTATGGTTTGGATCGTGCGCTGGAATTTGTGGGCAACCACCCGTTTTTATTTGGTATATTAGCCGTACTTGCTATACTGTTTTTTACGATTGAAAACAAACGTAGCGGTAGAAAGATATCGCCTAACACGCTTGGCATGATGGTCAATTCTCAAAACGCGCAACTTATCGATATTCGCGCTAAGAAGAAGTTTGAATCAGGCTATATTCAAGGCAGCCGTAACATACCGTTCACTGACCTCAAAGACCGCTTAGAAGAGATTCGCGCGATTGAGCAACCAGTGATTATTATCTGCGACATGGGCGTCCAAGCAGGCGCTGCGATTCAGATGATTGGTAAAGATAGTGTCTATCGCTTAGATGGCGGTATTGGCGGCTGGCAAGGCGCTGGCATGCCATTGGTTGGTGTAAAAGACGCCAAAGCAAAGGCTAAAGGTAAAATAAAACCAAGTCTAAGCAAGTAATAGACCTGTATGGGCGCTTAAGTGAAGCGTTTATACACATCGCTTAGCTGATGTTTATGCGACCTGACTGACGTTATCAGCGCTACCAACGCTATAAAGAAGACACCTTTTTATCAGGTGTCTTTTTTTGTGGTTTATTTTTTATGTTCTATTTGTCATGTTTTACAGCTCTAAAATACGTTTTGAGCCAAAACGGCTTGAATTTGTCATGCCCATCCCCACTTTAGTAATGAGCATCACCGAATGCATTCTTGCTTTACTCATTGATAACAGACTATACCAACGCTTAGACTATGATAATTTATCATGCTCTCTATAATACGTTTGTTATCCCATAAATTTATAAATAAGGATTTATCATGACTGTATCTGTGAAAGTTTACACTACCCCTATCTGCCCATACTGCTCAAACGCCAAACAACTACTAAAAACCAAAGGCGTTGATTATGAAGAAATCGGCATGCACGATATGAGCAGCGAAGAGCGTCAAGCGTTGATGAAAAAAACCAATAACTACCGCACTGTGCCGCAAATCTTCGTTGGTGAAACCTTTGTCGGTGGTTTTGATGAGCTCAACCAAATGAACCAGCAAGGCAAACTTGACGAGCTATTGGCTGGTTAATCTGCTACCTTTCTTTACTGTCTGTCTTTTTTTATGTAAAGATAGACAGTGGCACGTTTTAATAGAGCAGTAAGAAGTAATAAGAAAAATATCGAGATTTCGTCTCGATTTATATTACAATGAACTTTTATTGAAATGACGATTTGCCCAATCATTTGATTTAATTTTAGAGGATTTACCATGGCTGAAGAACAAGCACAACCACAATTGGCACTAGAACGCATCTACGTAAAAGACATGTCACTTGAAGTGCCAGGCGCTAGCGTATTCACCAAAGAGTGGAACCCAGAGCTTGATATCAATTTGTCTAGCAACGCTGAAAAACTAGATGACGATCATTATCAAATCATCCTAACTGTAAGCGTTACTGCCAAAAATGCGGAAGAAGCAGCATTTATCGCTGAAGTGCATCAAGCAGGTATCTTCTTACTAAAAGATATTCCAGAAGATCAAATCGGTCAAATCTTGGGTGCATACTGCCCTAACGTGTTGTTCCCATATGCTCGTGAAGTCATCAGTGACATCGTGACGCGTGGTAGCTTCCCACAATTGCTACTAGCACCTGTGAACTTTGATCAAGCGTATGCACAGAGCCAGCAGCAAGCACAAGTTGATGCTCAAGGTAATGCTTAAGCGCTAACCAAAAATATATGAGCTCTACGAGTCGTATATTTGATAAAAGGCCGTTTACTTATAATGAGTAAGCGGTTTTTTTGTGGGTATGTTTTTATAAGGCATAAAATCATCAGCCATAAAAAAACCCTGCTATTAAACAGGGTCTTCAACGACTACATCGACTGGCTAAATTACTTAGCTAACATCGAACATTAGCCTTTTAGTGCAGACAAAATTTGCTGCTTAACGTCATCGATACCTTGCGTACCATCAAACTTGTCATAGTTAGGCGCATCATCGCCTTCTTTAGCTTTGTCTTGGTAGAAGCCAACCAATGCTGACGTTTGCTCATGATAAGTAGATAGACGGTCACGAATAGTCGCTTCTTGGTCATCTTCACGCTGGATAAGCGCTTCACCAGTGACGTCATCGAGGCCTTCAACCTTTGGTGGATTGTGATCGACATGATAAACACGACCTGAACCCGGATGCTGACGACGGCCAGACAAACGGCTCACGATTTCGTCATCAGGTACGCTGATTTCGATAACATGGTCAATAGCAACATCAGCGTCTGCAAGTGCCTGCGCTTGAGGAATAGTGCGCGGGAAACCATCTAGGATACAACCATTCACACAATCAGGCTTAGCGATACGCTCTTTCACTAGGTTGATAATAAGGTCATCAGAAACCAAACCACCAGCATTCATGATATCTTTGGCTTTTTTGCCAAGCTCGCTACCTTCTTTAATTGCTGCACGTAGCATGTCGCCAGTTGAGATCTGTGGAATATCATATTCTTTAGAAATAAACTGGGCTTGGGTACCTTTACCGGCGCCTGGTGGTCCTAGTAAAATAATACGCATCATTACACGACTCTCCTTAATAGATAGGATTTTGGGATTAATAAAACTCTGGGATTAGTTGTTTGCAAAGCTACCTTACCTTGTGGCCCTGCAAAGCTCAAGTATTTTCATTATTGATGTGATAAGTTGGCATGACTTATCTGTTCATACATGGTCGATTCAAGATAAAAAGTAGCAGAATTGACTGCGTTTGAAACGCCCATTTATACATCTGGGTTCACTTCATATCTCTATCAAATTAGAACAATCATAGCACTGCTGCTCGCGTCCGTACTGAGCAACAGCGTTTGTATGATAAATACCATTAGCGTCCGGTATTTATATTACTACTATGACTATGGCACTTGCTGATTGATTTCCACGTTGACCTGATTTTGTTCTGCGCTGATAACCACTGGATTGCCTGAGAGGTCGCCTGACTCTGCGGTAGCATTGCCACTATGGCTGATACGAGCAATGACCGCTAGCTGTACTTTATCAGAACGAGCCGATCCTAGGGTACGTTCTGGCATCATAGCATCAAGGTCACTTAGGCTAATAACAGCTTCGCCTTGTTTGATATTGCTAATTGGTAGACGCTTAGCAGCAAATGGTGGACCACCTTTCACGTCACGTATCGCTACGAATAGCGTATCGTCAGCTTTTACCAATGGTAACAGACTAGCATTAATTTTGATGGTCACTTCGACGCCTTCAGAGGCTTGCTGCTGCTGCATCACCACATTAGCACTAAGCTCATCTAGACTTGATAGCGCTTGCGTATGATCGCCTGGTTTGGCCGCGATACTGTCACGCAGACGTTTAATCCAGCCTTGCGCTTGGTCAAAATTACTAGCACGTGCTTCACCCATCGCCATAAGCATTTGTGCGCCCTCATGCTCTGGATTTGTAGCCAGTATGTTTTCTAATACACGGCGGCTATTGGCATCTAACTGACCCTTATTAGCAAAGAAACTAATCTGCGCATAAGTGGTCGCAATTTCTTCGTTGTCAGGTGATAGACGATAAGCGCGCGACAGAGCCTCTAATGCCGAATCAGTCGCCTCTAAGGATAAGAACAGCTCCGATAAGCGCATCCAGCGATTGTAGTCACTGGCATGACGATAGACGTTAGTCTGCATAGCACTGATCAGCTGATTACCATCTTCAATTGCCCAAGCAGGTGGCTGATCGATTCTACCTGTTAATAGATCGTCCGCCACTTGACCGACTTTGTCCTCGCTTGCCCACAGCTCAAAGACAGGTGTGCGATCACCGACCATCAGATATGCCATGGCCGTTAATACAGGTACCCAAACCATAATAATCAATCGACTTTTGATACCTGGTGTGACCATCGGTGACACTTCACGCTGAGCATCCAAAAGCTGACGTTCAAGCTCAAGTTTTTGGTTTTGATAGTGATGGTCATCAATGATACCACTGTCTTTGTCTGTTTTCAGCTCTGCTAGTCGCTCACGAAACACAGCAACGTTGATATCCAGCAGTTGATTGTCCACAGGCTTACTATGCGAACGCGGTGCTCTTAGCCACGGCTTAATGGTGATAACACCTAACAACAAAGCGACAAGTAAACTCAGCGCAATAAATAAGCCAACAGTAGAAAATATGGTCATTTTTTGCCCCCAAGGCTTGTAGTGTCGTCTTTGTCATCGTTATTGGCTCGTGACAATAAGCGATCAAGTTCTGCTTTTTCAGCGGCAGACAACGCTTTAACGTGGTTGTCTACTGCCACACCACTCTCGCCACTGGCGACAAGCTGACGGCGTTTACTTTGCCAAAACCAACCGACCAATAAGACGATCAATAATAGCGGTGGGAAAAACCATAAAATCCATGTCGAAGGGCGTACTGGTGGCTTATAACTGATAAAGTCGCCATAACGCTCTTGCATATAGGCTCGAATCTCGCCATCACTACGACCATCTTTTATCAAATCATAGGTTTTTTGCTTTAAGTCTTGCGCAATGGGTGCATCAGACCCTGCCAAGTTTTGGTTTTGGCATTTTGGGCAGCGCAGCTCTTCGATGAGACCGCGGTACTGGGCTTCTTGTTGCACAGAATCAAAATCGTAGACATCAATGGCAGCAAAGCTTGCCATACTGAATAGACAAGCGATAAACAAGCTTGCTAACTTTATGGTCGCATTTCTTATTTGGTAGGCTATCATTTGCACGCCTCCGCAACTTGGCTCGGATCTGGACTGACACCATTATTACTAGCGTCGTTGAGTACCATTAAGCAAGGCGTGATACGGCTTTGCCAATTGCTCTCATTGATCTCACCGATGATATGCTGACGAATAATCCCATCACCATCGACAATGAAAGTCTCAGGTGCACCGGTCAGACCTAAGTCAAGAGCGAACTGTCCTGACAAGTCCTGAATAGACATAGAGAACGGGTCGCCACCGCGATTCAGATACCCTAACGCATCCCCAATATCATCTTTGTAGTTTACGCCCACCAAGTTAACACCGCGCTCTTCTAGCTTCATCAAAAAAGGATGCTCAATGATACAAGTTGGACACCAAGAGCCCCAAATATTCATGAGGAATGGCTTATCTGGCAAGTTGTCATTGGTCATAATACGACTGGTATCTGATAACAATGGCAACTCAAAAGCAGGTACTGGACGCTCAAGCGCTGTATTGGTTACGATATCAGTCGGTTTACCCAAACGCATATAGAGCATAGCGACTAAACCAATAAAGATAACCAGCGGAATCAAAAACCCAATTTTTAGTTTTTTCTTAGTTTTTACTTTATTGCTGCTCGCAACTTTAGGGTCGTTGACAGCCTCTTGCTGAGCTTTTTTATCAGGTTCATTGTTTGAGGTAGTCATATTAACGCTCCCCTATCTTTGTAGCTGACGTATCCAAATCTGCAACCGTCGCAAAGCCTGATTTTTTGGCCGCGATTTGCGCAGGTGTTTTGGTTTTTTTGATACGGTAACGATTGTCTAGCATACTGAGCAATGCGCCAAACGCCATGATAAGCGCGCCCAACCATATCCAGCGGATAAGCGGTTTGACATAGATACGGAAAGCCCATTCATTGCTATCTTCAGCAATCGGCTCACCAAGTGCTACGTAGACATCGCGCATCAAATTGGCATCAATCGCAGCCTCTGTCATCGGCATCATACTGATAATATAGTTACGTTTTTCAGGATATAACGTGGTCACTTCTTGACCGTCTTTACTGACTGTTACTTCTGCTTGCGTAGCGTCAAAGTTACTGCCTTTGACTTCACTAAAACCTTTTACCGTAAAGTCATAGCCTTGTACATTGACACTGTCATTAGGCCCTAATGCCACATCACGCTCGATGCTCAACGTACTGGTAAATGCCACACCGATAACTGCAATGATGACACCAATATGAGCGGTTTGCTGACCCCAATAACTCAGACGCAACTGACGTAAACCGTTTAAACGACTTGGTGCATTTTTAGTCTTGTCTTTGAAATCGACAACCATCCATAACAACACCCAAAAGCTCACGGCCAATGTGACACCGATATTTAGCATCGCTGATGGACTGGTGAAATAGGTGATAATGGCGGCCAATACCAAACTGCTCACCGCGATAACCATACCAGCACCCAATAATGGGCGGCTGTCTTGTTTCCAGCGGATATTAGAGCCCATACCCATCGCCACCAGTAGCAGCCATGTCAACGGCACAAATAGGGCGTTGAAGTATGGAGGGCCAACAGATACCTGACCTAAGTTAAAGGCATCAGCAATAATAGGATATAGCGTACCAAGTAGTACCACTAAGGTTGAAATTAGAATAATAACGTTGTTAATCACTAAAAATGATTCACGTGAGATAAGTCGATACTGACTCTCGACCGTCAAACGCCAACCACGTACAGCAAACATCAACAGACCACCACCGACGATAATACCGAGAATGACTAGAATCACTAGACCACGCGTCGGATCAGCGGCAAATGAATGCACTGAGGTAATGACACCTGAACGTACTAAGAACGTACCAAGCAGACTAAGCGCAAAAGCAAAGATCGCGAGCATAATCGTCCATGCTTTAAATACACCGCGTTTTTCGGTGACAGCAAGTGAATGCAGTAGCGCTGTTCCTGCCAACCATGGCATCAATGAGGCGTTCTCTACTGGATCCCAGAACCACCAACCGCCCCAGCCAAGCTCATAATAAGCCCACCACGAGCCAAGCGCGATACCGACTGTTAAGAAACCCCAAGCAGCCAATGCCCATGGACGCGACCAACGTGTCCATACCGCATCCAAACGCCCTTCCCACAGTGCTGCCATACAAAACGCAAATGGCACAACCATACCCACGTAGCCCATATAAAGCATCGGTGGGTGAATAATCAGACCAAAATCTTGCAATACAGGGTTTAGATCCGCGCCATCAACAGGTAGATTGGGTAATGTGCGATCAAATGGCGATGAGGTAAAGATAAGCATCGCCAGCATCATCATCTGCACGCCTGCTAGTATCACCAGCACTCGCGCACGCATAGACAACGGCAACCCACGACTAAAGTAAGAGACCAGCGCACACCAAGTGGCCATGATGGTCATCCAAAGCAGCAGTGAGCCTTCATGCCCGCCCCATGTCGCCGACAGCTTGTAGTACCAAGGCAGCAATGTATTGGAATGCTGAGTGACATAGACGAGACTAAAGTCGTTGTAATAAAAGCCTGCCATCAGCGCTGCAAATGAGGTAATCATTGCCGCAAATTGCGCCCATGCTAGACTTGGCGCCAAACGCTGCCAAGCGACGTGGTCACGCATGACGCCAATGGTTGGTAGTACCACCTGCAAAATCGCCAATATAAAAGCGGCCAGCAAGGCAAAATAACCCAATTCTGTGATTAACATACGGTCTAACCTTGTTTACCTTGGATACAATTAAGGGTTCACCGATGGCATTGCTAGCCACTGGCAAACGCTAATAGTCCTTTATGCGGTCATAGTTTACGGTTAAAAACTGAGGTTTCAATTGCTGTAGAAGCACATAAAACCCGCTACTATCATTGTGACGTATCAATATGAATGATTGATACAAAATGCTTATCTGTTGTTAATTTTACATTTTTTAGTTATTCAAAGCTTATTCGATACAGCCGTTCATGACTAATTAAAAATACTTATTGATGCATTACTGCATCGAGGGGAAAAATACTAACACTAAATGCAACCAACCTGCTAGAAAACCAGTCAAACCGCCCAAAACAATCAACGTCATCTCATCCTCACGGAAAGCTGGACGCAACAGGTTCTGAAACTCATTTGGCGTGAGCGCACGTATTCTATCGCGAAACAGACCGAATATCTTACTGGCTCGGCTTTCATTTAGCTCAGGATCTCGCAGTGGTACCATCGTTGCGACAATAGATTTATCGATAATGGTATTTTTGAGTTGTCCATAATCACGGCGTCCCAATCCCACACGTAATGTCGTGCTAATCACTGGTGACTCTAGCACCGTGTATAGATGCGATTTCATCAAATCACGCGTTTGCGCTGAGCGATCACCGTACATCATTTCATTCATGATGTTTTCTAAAGTGACCAAATCCTTTACCACAATCTCAGCAAAAACCTCAGAAACCTCCTCTTGGCGCTTCATGAAGCCGCCTTGCAAACGATACTTTGCGATATGAGGTATGATGGGTTTGATAAATGGAAAGCGACTCTGCACCGTAAACAGCTTCAAATAAGGGATAAAGTGCGGCTCTACTGGATTAAACACCATCCAAATGGCAATCCAATTGGTGAGAAAACCCCAAATTGCAGCAAAGAACGGTACGGTCCAATGCTGCGGTACCACCAAAAATATAAACATCTGGATAATACCAAATATCAGACCAATCAAAGCACTGATGTGCCAGATAAAGTCGATCTCTTTTTGTCCGACCTTTAGAAACATATTGACCATCAGGCGACGATCGTTTTCCATGGTATTGACAATCATTTTACGCATATCGACCAAGTCTTCGACATGATAAGTCAAATCTGTCACAAGCGACTGCATAATACTAGGTAGCTCTTTATGGGCTTGCGCATAGACACGGCGCTTTAAGGCGTAAGGTAGATTGCCCCACAATGCTGGCGAGTGATCCAGCATAATCTCATCAATCAATGGCTCAAGGTTTTTGTCCACCGTATCAGTGACAAACATCGCCATTTGCTCAGGCTCCATCGCCTTAAAAAACTCATCAAGCGAACCGAGTTTTGAGAGCGTCTGGTCAACGATAACCCCTGATATCTTGCCCGCTTTGCGCGGAACAATACCTTGCCAACCGATACCTGGCAGCCCGAAAAATGGGAAATTAGGAATACGAATACCCCAAAACTTGACCGGATAGAACAGCATCTTGAGCGCCATCCACACATGTACCCAAGTAACGAATGCCGTCACTGGTGGAATGGTCAGCATGGCAAAAAACTCTGGATGTTCAGCTATCGTCTGCCATAATGAATTTACGTCCATGACTTATCTAGTCCCTGACAGGTTGATTGTCGTTGCTAATACTGTCGCTACTGATAACGAGACTTTAGCAAAATGAGAACGTTTCAAAAGACGCTCCGCCCATAATAACTACTATAAAATAAATCGCCTGATTTTAGCATACTTGCCATTTATTAGCACATATAGACCAGCGGCAAGTTGTGACTAAAGATGACATGGTTCATATCGTCTGCTCCCCAACAAAAACCTAAATATAAGCCAGTTCTTGGTCAGTAGATAATCAAGACAAAATATATGACTGAGTACTGCGCCTGCTCATTTGTTCTGTTATAATTTGTAGTGCAATAACAAAGACTACCTGCGTATAAATGACTGCATAACGATTTCACCCCATACCCTTCTATGTGATTGAAACCATTTGCATTATCTTTTAGACTCACCGCACTTTGGTTAACCAACCTGCCCTCTTATTTTTCTTTTATTGACTCACTGACTGTTTGGGCTCTGCTCTTCTATGAATAAACCGATAACTCCCAATACCGAACAGGTCAACAGCACCTTTACCAATCGTATTATCATCTTTGGCATTATAATCTTGATTGGTTTGGGCGGTTTGATAACACGTTATGGGTATTTGCAAGTCTACGCTCATGATCAGTACACAACGCAAGCCGATAACAACCGTATCAAACTGATATCTGCGCCGCCTAGTCGTGGGTATATCTATGATCGTAACGGAGTAATACTGGCAGACAATCAGCCTGTATTTACAGCGATGCTCAGCCCTGATGAAGTCGAAAATCCTGAGCGCACGTTGCATCTGCTTGCGCCGATTTTTGATTTAACCGATACAGATATCACTGATATCTTGGCGCGTCTAAGTAAAAATAAAAATGACCCGGTAACGATTAAGATTGACTTAACAGAAGCACAGTTGGCTCAGTTTAGTGAACGCAAGCCATTCTTCCGCGGGGTCTCTATCCAAAGCAAGCTTACGCGCTCTTATCCTTATGATGAGCTGTTTGCTCATGTCATCGGCTATGTTGGGCGTATCAATGACAAAGAGTCAAAGCGTATCGATAAAGACCGTTACGCTGGTACCGATCTAATTGGTAAGATTGGTATTGAGGACTACTATGAAGATATTTTGCTTGGGCAACCGGGTTATCAATCGGTAGAAACAGACGCACATGGCAATATTTTGCGTCAACTGGATACCAAGCCGCCGATAGCGGGTAACGATATTACGTTGAGCTTGGATTATGGTTTGCAAACCATCGCCCAACAGCAGCTCGATGGACGCCGCGGTGCAATCGTCGCGATAGACCCAAAAAACGGTGACGTCTTGGCATTTGTGAGTAATCCAAGCTACGACCCTAACCCTTTTATATCGGGTATCTCTTTTAAAGATTATGATGATCTGCGTGAAGATTTGGATCAGCCGCTGTATAACCGTGCACTACAAGGTACCTACCCACCTGGCTCTACTATCAAGCCATTTGAGGGTTTGGGCGGTATTCATTATGGTCTACGCGATTGGAATAGCACCATCTATGACCCTGGTTATTTTAGCTTACCTGGTGACACGCATCGATTCCGCGACTGGAAACGTGGCGGTCATGGTACGGTAGATCTAAAAAAATCCATCGCGATGTCGGTCGATACTTATTATTATAAGTTGGCTTATGAGATGGGCATTCAACGTTTGCACGATTGGATGGTGCGTTTCGGTTTTGGTGAGGATACTGGTATTGATTTACCTAATGAAAAATCAGGTATCATGCCGTCACCAAAATGGAAAAAAGACACTTATGATAAAGACTGGCTACCGGGCGAAACCATCTCTGTCAGTATTGGACAAGGGTATTTCTTGGCAACGCCGCTACAGATTGCTAATGCTACAGCCATGACTGCCAGTAAAGGACAGCACATTACACCGCATTTATTAAAGAGCAGTGACGGCGCCGCGGACGTCAAAATCATTACTAAGCCAGATGGCAAAATCGACTATAACGGTAAACCGTCTGACTGGTTGCGCATGCATGATGCGATGGAAAGCGTGGTAGAAAACGGTACAGGACGCGGTATCTATACCCCGCGCTATCGTATCGCTGGTAAAACAGGTACTGCACAGGTGAAATCTATTGCGCAGGGCAAACGCTACGACAAGTCGGCGATTGATAAGCGCCATTGGGATCACGCTTGGTTTAATGGTTTTGCGCCAGTAGAAGACCCGCAGATTGCCCTTGCGGTATTGGTCGAAAATGGCGGCGGTGGTAGTGCTGTTGCAGCACCTATTGGCCGTGCTCTATTTGATTACTGGGTATTACAACGCAAGACAGATCCTGTGCTGCCACCTTCTGCTGATGAGCTAAAAGTCATTAAACGCCAAAAGGCTTTTGAAAAAGCGATGCGTGATGCCATTCGCGATAAAGAAGCAAAAGCGTTAGAAGAAAAAGAAGCCGCGGAAGCCGAAGCGGCAGCAGCGACATCTGAGTAACTAGACGTTTAAGTAACTAATAGTATAAAAAGCAAAACCTAGCAAAGAAAAGCCTAGTAAAGTAAAACCTAGCATAGAATTGGTAAGCGAGATACGATAATGAAAAAAGCCTCAAATGGACGCGCACCAAAGAATAACCGTAAGGCGAAAAGTGCGGCAGCGGGTGATGTGCGCATTATCGGTGGTCAGTTTAAGCGCCGTATTGTAAGTTTCATCGATGCAGATGGCCTGCGCCCGACCCCAGATCGCTTGCGGGAAACTTTATTTAACTGGCTACTCGCTGACATTCATGATGCCCATGTGCTCGATAGCTGTGCTGGCAGTGGCGTACTGGGGTTTGAAGCGCTATCTCGCGGCGCTGCCCACACGACATTTATCGAAATCAATCCAGCACAAAGTAACATGCTATGTCAGAGCGCTGAGCAATTACGTCTTGAGTCTACTGCTTATCAAATCATCACTGGCACTGCTGAGCAAGTATTGCGTCAAGAGCATCTGACTGCACGCCCTTTTGATATCGTATTTATCGATCCACCTTATGATCAGGATTTATGGCAGCCTATTTTGACTGCGCTTATTACCAATACCTTAATAAATACTGAAACACTAATTTATTTAGAGGCTGATAAAGATTTGTCAGCACAGCTTAAGCAATTGGAAGCGTCGCTAAATGAGAATTTAGACCCTCAATTAAGCGTTACTCAGCAACCAATCGCTTTTGAATGCTTGAAACAAACCAAAGTCGGACAAGTTGTTGCTGGACTTTATCGTCTATCATCGTCATAATTGTCGGGTTAATGAAAGCCGTTAACGTATTTTACAAATGTTTAGAACCGCTAAAAACTGGCCGACGCTGCAGTTTAATGTATATAAGGCGAAAATAAACCCCAATGCAGCTTGCAAGCGTAGGCGCTACTGCTTATAATGTGCAGTCTGTTTTTTGAGAGCCCCGTTCCCAGCTAAACTCTCAACGAATTCTAATTTTAAGGTTTTATCATGAAAACACTTAGTGCAAAACCAGCTGAAGTGACCCATGACTGGTATGTCGTAGATGCTGACGGCAAAACCCTTGGTCGCTTAGCCACTCAAATCGCAACTCGCTTACGTGGCAAGCACAAGCCTTCTTTTACTCCGCACGTTGATACTGGTGACTTTATTGTTGTCATCAATGCTGACAAAATCACGGTAACGGGTAAAAAAGCACAAGACAAAAAGTACTATCGTCACAGTGGCTACCCAGGTGGTATTAAAGAAACCAACTTCAATAAGTTGCTTGCACATAAGCCTGAAGATGTTCTACACAAAGCAGTTAAGGGTATGCTTCCAAAGGGCCCTCTTGGCTATGCGATGATCAAGAAGCTGAAACTTTATGCGGGTACTGATCATCCACATACTGCACAGCAACCTAAAGAACTAGACATCTAAGGATATACTTATGGAACGCAATTACGGAACTGGTCGCCGCAAGACGTCTACTGCTCGTGTATTTTTATCAAAAGGTACTGGTAGTATCGTTGTTAACGGTAAGCCACTTGACGAATACTTCAGCCGTGAAACTTCACGCATGGTTGTACGTCAGCCATTAGAACTACTAGACTCTGTTAACGCATATGACTTATATGTAACTGTTGCAGGCGGTGGTATTAGTGGTCAAGCTGGCGCAATCCGCCACGGCATCACACGTGCATTAATCGAAGCTGACGAAACTTTAAAGCCTGCCCTAAAAGCAGCTGGTTTTGTTACTCGTGATTCACGTCAAGTTGAACGTAAGAAACTGGGTCTACGTAAAGCACGTAAACGTCCACAGTTCTCAAAACGTTAATCAAAACTCTCTCTTATCTTTTTGCTGCTGTTGTCTTTTTCTCAGAGCTTCAGTAGCAAAGTTAAATAAGAGTCTGGTTTTGCAAAACCTTATAAGCTGGTCACAGCTTATAAGGTTTTTTTATGCCTACTGATAGCGGGTTGATTATCTGATTGTCTTCATCAAACTAGCTTTGTTTTACAGCAATAACTAACATGAGTGCCTTGTTTCAACGCTGCAAAGTAGAGCGTCTGTAGAAATTCTAACTTGCAAAGCATTAAACGCTACCCCATCATATCAGTAACTTTTTATTATTTGCCATGATGCCTCAAACCGTGCTGCAGAAGGATATTATGAAAGCGCCAGAACAATTCGACCCTAGCAAGCCATCTGCCAATAGCAGTGTGCCGCCTAGCATGAAACAGTCGGCTAAGTCGCCTGCGATACCTGCTGGCACACCGACAATTACCCAAAATCATAAGCGTACAGCGCAAGCAGATAACAAGCCATTTCAGTGGCAGTTTTTATCACCAAAGAATTGGGGCATTTGGTTATTATTCTTAATAATGCTACCGATGATATATCTGCCATTACGCTGGCAGTTTTGGCTAGGTCGTAAGCTTGGTATATTGATTTATAAAGCTGCTAGCTCACGTAGACGCGATACGCTAATCAATCTTAAGTTGGCTTTTCCAGAGAAGCCTGAAGCTGAACGTGAATTAATGGCCAAGCAAGTCTTTGTAAATCAAGGCATTGGTGTGTTTGAAACGTTATGCGCTTGGTTCAGGCCAGATATATTTACTAGAACTGTATCCATCTCAGGGTTACAGCATATTGTTAATGCGCAAAATGAGCAGCGACCAGTTATCCTGCTCGGTGCACATTATACGATGCTAGATTTGGGTGGCCTATTATGTGCACAGTTTTTCCCAGTAGATTGTATGTATCGTACACAGAACAACCCTCTATTAGACTGGTTTATTTATAATGGTCGTACCAATATTTTTGGTAAGCAAATCTCTAGTCGTGATATGCGAAGCTTAGTTACCTCTATCAAAGCGGGACACGTCATCTGGTACTCTCCTGATCAAGATTATGGTCTCAAGCAAGGTGTCATGGCGCCATTCTTCGGTGTGCCAGCCGCAACGATTACTGCATCGCGTCGCATGGCGAAACTGGGTAGCAAAGCACAGCCGCCAGCTGTCATGGCACTGCATACTTATCGGCAAACGCCTGACAACTTGCCGCGCGGTAAACGTCCCCATTATCATTTAACAATTACGCCAGAATTAGACAATTATCCAAGTAAAGATGAAGTCGCTGATGCTACTCGGGTTAATGAAGTTTTAGAAGGACTCATTCGTATTGATCCCACTCAGTGGATGTGGTTTCATCGCCGCTTCAAACATGGGCCAAACGGTCGTACCGATATCTATAAGTAAGCCTTTATTCCCAAAAATACTGGTGAAGTTTGCTATACTTTGCGGCTAATATTTTGCATTTTAGCTATGCACTGATAATAATTTAATAAACAAAATAACGGATTTTCCATGAGCAATAACAGTACTCCTGACAATCAAACTTCTGATACTTCAACTGAAGCCAAGCGCATCCTGACTGGTATCAAACCGACTGGTATTCCGCATTTAGGTAACTATGTTGGTGCGATTCGTCCAGCTATTGAGTCTATTCAAAACAGTGATCATGAAGCGTTTTTCTTTTTGGCAGACTACCATGGCATCATTGGTTGTTATGACCCTGCTATCATTCATGAATCGACGAGAGCCATTGCCGCTACGTGGATTGCTTGTGGTCTAGACCCTGAGCGTGTGACGTTCTACCGTCAGTCAGACGTGCCTGAAATTCCAGAACTTGCTTGGATTTTGAACTGCTCATGTGCCAAAGGTTTGATGAACCGCGCCCATGCCTATAAAGCAGCCGTTGATATCAATACAGAAAAAGCCGATGTCGATCCTGATCAAGGTGTCACCATGGGGCTGTTTGGTTATCCAGTACTAATGGCGGCTGATATCTTGATGTTTAATGCGACCCATGTACCTGTTGGGCGTGACCAAGTGCAGCATATCGAGATGGCGCGTGATATCGCAGGTACTTTTAATCATCGTTATAAGTCGCTTTTCACGCTACCGTCAGCAGTCGTTGATAACGATATACCGCTGCTTACTGGGCTTGATGGCCGCAAGATGAGTAAGAGCTATAGCAATACTATCCCCCTATTCGGTGAGCCAAATCCACAGGTTAGTCCTGAAAAACAGATGCATAAAGCCATCATGAAAATTGTGACTAACTCACAGCTACCTGATGAGCCAAAAGATCCTGATGATTCAGCTATCTTTGAGATTTATAAAGCATTTGCTACCACTGAAGAGATTGCTGCTATGCGTGCGCGTTATGCCGCTGGTATTGGTTGGGGCGACGCTAAGCAAGCCCTGTTTGACAAGATTAATGATGAAATCGCGCCATTCCGTGCACGTTACGAAGAGCTGATGGCCAATCCAAAAGAGCTGGAAGAAATCTTGCAGATGGGTGCGAATAAAGCCCGTCGTCATAGTCGTAAGCAACTAGACAAAGCTCGCCGTGCTATCGGCATCCGTCCGCTTGCTAAGCTTAAATAATCGTTGCTGGAATAGTCGTTTCACTGACGCAATTTATGATCAAAGCGGGTGCTAAACGTGCAAACTGAACCAAACACCAAACAGGCGGCTTTGTCTAATGCCGCCTTATCTGCTATGGCTGATTCAACTTCTGAGCCTATGGACAATCAGAGCGATCATGATAAATCAGTCAACCATGATATGTCGCTACGTATCTATCAGACGCCTGTACAGCATTTGCCAGAAGATCTATATGTACCGCCGCAAGCCTTTGCTATTTGGTTAGAGCAGTTTGCTGGTCCATTGGATTTTCTATTGTATTTGGTCAAAAAGAACAACGTCGATTTGACCCAAATGCCTATTCTGCCTATCACTGAACAGTACTTAGCTTATATCGGTGAATTGGATACCGAGCACTTTGAATTAGCAGGTGATTATCTGTTAATGGCATCAACGCTCATCGCTATCAAAACCGAACTGCTATTGCCTGCCCCTGATGCTCCAACCGACGAGCGTGATCCAAAAGCAGAACTTATCGAACGCCTCGAAGAGTACGCGCAAATCAAAGTGGTCAGTCAGCGCCTAGACAATCTAGTACGTCTAGAGCGCGATGTGTTTTTGGCCATGGTTAGTATGCCTGGTCAAGACGTTATGAATGCGGAACTGCCAAGCTACTCACCTAACTTGCTGATTGATAGCTTATTTAAAATGCAGTTACAGCCTGACTATCAAATGCATACGATCAAAGTTGATGCAGTACCCCTTGCCGATCGTATTGCCAGTATTAGCAGACAATTAAGTACAGATGGGGCGCGCTCCTTTTATGAGCTACTGGATAAGGCACAAGGTAAAATAGGCGTGGTCGTGAGTTTTGTCGCCGTACTTGAGCTTATAAAGCGGCAGTTAGTTGGTGTGGTCAATATTGAGACAGATAGCGGTATCGTCAACTCTGTTTCCAATAATTCTGATCAGAATAATATGAATAATGAATCCACAAATCTCACATTACAGTGGTTAGCCTAGTAGGCTCTAAGACTGTCTCTTAGACTACTCTCTATTAAAATCACAATATTGAAATAAGAGCATACTTTAGATGGTAGATATTGAAGACCCAAAGCAACATGACGAGACCCAAGAACCAATAACTATGACTACATCTCCATCGGTTGAGGCACAGCATGATTCTTTGGAAGAGTTGAGTAAATGTATTGAAGTACTGTTGCATGCATCAGAAGCACCGCTGACCGCTCACGCGTTAAAGAAACATTTGTCATTATCTACTAAAGAATTAAATCAAACCCTAGAGGTGCTGCAACAACGCTTAGGTACAGGTGTGCTTAGGCTACATGAGACAGCCAGCGGTTATCGCTTACAGATATCTGATGACTATAGCAGTCTAATTCAGCGTACTTTTCCCCAACGTCAGGAACGCCTTAGCCAAGCTTTACTTGAAACCCTAAGTGTCATTGCATATAAGCAACCTGTGACACGCAGTGATATCGAGCATGTGCGCGGAGTGACATTATCGAGCAATATACTGCGTCAGTTGTTTGATAAAGGATGGATTGTGGAGAAAGGTTTTAAAGATACTCTAGGTCGTCCTGCATTGCTGCATACTACTGCGCAATTTTTAGATGCGTTTGGATTAAGCCATCTAGATGAACTACCGCCTATGCCAGATATGGAAACCATACGAGTCATGTCTTAAAATTTCTGCTGAACAAACTATAGTTACTCACATAAAAAAGGACAGACCGCATAGGGTCTGTCCTTTTTATTACGTTGCTGATTTTGAACTGACATCCAAACCTAGCAATATATCGATTAATTACTGATTGATAACGTCAACACCCTTTGGTGGTGTAAATTTAAACTGACTGCTACCAATACTTGGGTTCATCTTGATACCGCTAAATTTAATAGAGGTTGTTTGACCCAAAGTATCATTCAATACCATCATAACAGGTTTGCCACCACTAAAGCTTATTGAAAGACTTTTAAAACTTGCGCTGTCTGACTTAGGATAGAGTACATAGTAGTTTTTGTTGTCATATGGCTGAGTGATTTTGAAGTTTTGATCAATTTTGCTTGGATCACCTGATAGTAGCAAAGCTGGTGTATTACCTACTTGGCTGTCGACGTTTTGCTTAGTCGCTTGCTCTAAATCCTTGTCATAAACCCACATAGAATTACCATTGGCAACGATCAGTTGCTCTGATGGTGACTTGGTTTCCCAGCGGAAGTTATTTGGACGTTGGACACTCATAGAGCCTTTAAACGTACCACTACTCGCGCCTTTAGTCGTTTGACTGAAATTAGCCGTCATACTCTTGGTATTAGTCAGCAATTTGTTCAGACGTTTAGCAGCTGTTAGGTTGTCAGCAGGAGCTGCTGTAGCCGTTTGAGTCAATGCCATCATTGGCGCTGCGATACCTAGCGATGTCATTAATACACCTGCTAAAGCGCCACTCATCATTTTTTGTTTGGTTGATTTTTTCGTAGATAAGTTCATCATAAATCCTCTCTAAAAAAGCATAATCGCTTTAAAGTTGTTGCTAAAAATAAAATGTTCTATTGAAATTTTTGTTTTCTATAAATACTGATTTTACCAAGCTAAAACTGGTAACCATCAGCAATAGCAACAGTGTGCCAGTTTTTTTATTACGCGCCTAGTCATGATTTGCAATCTTTACTACGGCTGCCATACACGCTTGTAACCAATGCAGTTACACGGTAAAAGTTTGCATTTAGCATCGTTAGTTGGCAAAACCGAGGTAATGAATACAGCTAAACCTTTAAGTAGGTAAGTTAACAGTATAAAAGAGCAAGAAATATGTCTGCTATAACCGAATGCTCATCTCAATTTTAGTAAGCAATTTCATTATTATGACTAATGGTTTCCTTGAAAGATGACGTGCTTCCTGCCTTCCATCATTAATAATGCATAAAGTAATAGATAAAAATTTGCTAGAAATCCTAAAAAAATAGCCATGATGATGAAAGTTTCAGTTCCCTCTAAATAACTTCTCATTACTTTAGAGCTACCCGCTGATGTAAAACCAAAAAACCAAATCCAGCCTAAGTTGATAGCGATAAGTAGCGATGCAGTTATAAAAATAGATCTTTTGGGATTTTCTCCCACTTCATGATTCAACTTATCTGAGTTTCTTGCAGCCAGTTTAAATTCTCTGACAACCTCGAATGACAACCCTTTTAAAAAATAAGCAGCTGTTATAGCAATAAAAATCATTATGAAATACAAGACTGTAAGGTCACTCAAAAGTCTTATTCTACCCGGTGCTAGCTCCATGGATTGAGCGAAGGGTGTTATTCCCGTAAAATCCGAGAAATAACTTCCAAACATTAACGGCGTAAAAAACACGAGCACGAATCCATAAAGATAGATGTATTTGAAAGGTGATAAGTCATTAAGGATATTTAGCATGGTCTTATGAGAAATATAGTGCTGTTTTTTCATTTTTCCTTCAAACCTATCTACGATTCATTTACTATCTCATCAAATCTTTTATTCAAACTATCCGTCTTTCATAAAAAGATATTAGTTAAGATTGTTGAAATAGTATATTTTAAGAGCTAGCGTTGAGTGATATTGTTCAAAATACCATTTCTTAATTCTTATCATTAACTTACGATACCCTACAAACGTAAAAAGCCCCTACTACCATAAGGCAGTAAGGGCTTTTTTAATTATCTGATCATTTTATCCAAAGAATGAAACGATCTAAATAGATAATTATGCGTTTTCAACCGTAACATAACGACGGTTAAATTTACCTTTGGTCGCAAACTTTACAACACCGTCATTCAGTGCAAATAAAGTATGGTCACGACCCATGCCAACGCCTTCGCCTGCATGGAATTCTGTACCACGTTGACGAACGATGATGTTACCAGCTGTGATAGCTTGGCCACCAAAGATTTTTACGCCTAGCATTTTTGGGTTTGAATCACGACCGTTACGGCTCGAACCGGCAGCTTTTTTATGTGCCATGAGAAAATCTCCTTGTTAATTTGACTTATCGCTGATGCGATAACTCTTAAGCATTTAGTGCGCTATTTAGCAATAATTGCTAAATGGATAATTAGGCATTAATCGCTTTGATTTTTAACAAGGTGTACCATTGGCGGTGACCTTGTTCTTTGTGATAATGCTTACGACGGTTGTGCTTGATGATACGGATTTTTTCGCCGCGACCATGCTCAACAACTTCAACTTCTACGCTAGCGCCGTCAACAACAGGCTGACCGATTTTGACGTTATCGCCGTCAACAACCATCAACACGTCTTCAAATTTGATTGTTTCGCCTTTTTCTGCTTTTAGTAGTTCAACTTTAAGCAATTCATCGACGACTACACGGTGCTGTTTACCACCAGTTTTGATTACTGCGTACATTGTATGACTCCGTTTAACCCGTGTGCCGTGGCTGATGTTATACCAACGCTTTTACGACGAACACGACAGGGAAAAATTAAAGGCAAGATTTTACGGCTTTTTGCTCATAAAAGCAAGCCGCGCCTCTTGTTTTTGCAAGGTGGTTACACTAATGACCATCTCTCATTTAACTATAACGGCTGCTCATCAAGGAAAGTCGATAAACGACAATGCGAATATAAACATGAGAAATAGTAATGATAAGTGATAGATTAAGCCCAACAGCGGCCATTATAACTTATGTAATCAGTTACTTACAGCCTTTTGTGAATCATTTATGTGACCAATAAGCTTAAAATGCGCTAGAGGATATATTTTTAAAACATAAGACATTTCTTATCGTTTTTATTCTATTCAATAGGCATAGTAAGCCCTATATATCATACGCTTGACCTACTTGTGCTATATACTTTAACCAACAATTTAAGCAGATAGCTATGCTATCATAAGCGAAATAACACCTTACCTATAGATAGATAAAGTCAAGGTTATACCAACTCTCTTTACTCTTATTAATATGACTATTTATTATGACTAGTACCTCTTTAAATAATACCGTGCCTGCCTCTCAATCGACGCCTAGCTATGCTGATATTCAAAGTATTGTAGCCAATGACTTTAAGGTAATGGACAAGCAAGTGTTTGGCAGTTTGAACTCAAAAGTACAACTCGTCATGAGCGTTTCGCAACACGTGATCAACGCTGGTGGCAAGCGTATGCGCCCACTGATTACCTTGCTCTGCGCACGTATGTTTGATGACAATCCATCAGAAAAAGCCATGCATCTAGCTGCTATCACTGAAATGCTACATACCGCTACCCTAGTCCATGACGATGTCATCGATGAGTCAGGGCAACGCCGTGGAAAGCCGACGGCAAATGCAACGTGGGACAACGCCACTGCAGTGTTAGTCGGTGACTATTTGATTGCGCGCGCGTTCAATCTGTTGGTTGGTTTTCAGAGCTTGCCGTTGTTGCAAGTGTTCTCTGATGGGACTTGTGACATTGCTGAAGGCGAAGTGTTACAACTACAGCACCAACATAACCCTACCGCGACAGAGGAAGATTACTTACGCATTATCGATGGCAAAACTTCACGCCTTTTCATGATGGCGACCCAAGGTGCTGCTATATTACAAGACAAGACAGAATATATGACGGCATTGGGCGATTTCGGACAGCATTTTGGTAATGCGTTTCAAATTATCGATGATGTGCTCGACTATAGTGGCGATAGTGAGGTGATGGGCAAAAACTTAGGCGATGATCTTGCTGAAGGCAAACCTACCCTACCGACTATCAAAGCACTCGAGCTACTCAAAGACAGCGACATTGAAGGCTATGAGCAGTTACGTATCGCCGTTCAAACGGGTAAGACACCAAACGCTGAGCAGCTGATTGAATTGGTACGTAGTTCTGGCTCATTGGCTTATTGTAAGCAGCGCGCGTTGGAAGAAACCAAACTGGCACAAGATGCACTGAGCATGCTACCTGACAACCGTTATCGTACAGGCTTATATCAATTGACTGAACTCGCTAGCGCCCGATTACTATAATTAAAACTGAGTCGTCTGTGTTATTAACTGATTAAGACGACTCTTTTTTTGACAGAATTTTTTAGCATGGATTTTTATCAATTTCTTTAGCAATTGATAAATAAAAGCCCATAAATTAAAAACTACCCTCTTAAAAACTAGCATGTCAGCCAAATCGTTACCTTTCTTTAAGTTTCATACATCCTTGCAGTACTATAATCGTATAAGGCTTTTTGGCAGTCGGTTAAAGTTTGACAACGCTTGGTAGAGAGATACTGATAGTTATTTTTTATGACTGTAATTAGGGGTTGCTAAAATTGTCATTTTGTTGACAAAGTCGATTTTCTATCGTTTAAAAACCTTAGTTACTATAGGGTTTTAGATTTATAACAAAAGTTTACAATATATTTTGATACTAGGTTGTGCATGGTTCTATTAGCTGTTAATAGAGACGACGCTTACTATGACGGTAATCTATTAATTCGTAAACTGTAATATTACCGCTTTTCGGTCCAGCTTGTATCGCAAACTACTTGACTGTGGGGTTACCCCAATAGTTTATAATGACTCATTAAATTTATTAATCCATTCTGTGGTTTGCTTAAACAGTTAATGCTAAATAATTCTTTCGATACTTAATCCATATCGATGTCAGACTTTCTATTAGTCATATTTCACTGACGGAATAATCTGAAACTGGAATAAATAATACTAGCTTAGGCTATTTATTCTCTTTCTTCAGCATTAGCAAGTTATTTAGCATTAGCAAGACCCTTATATTCAGTACGCCAAACTTATTGATCGATTTTTATACTGTCACTATTTATATATATTGCCGAGGACATTGATGAAGCACTCTTATCTTTCGCTTGTAATAGCATCTGTACTATCTGGAGCTGTACTGGTTGGCTGTGACAACAACGAGGACGCCGCTGGTGAGCAAGCTGCACAGCAGCAAATGCCGCCTGCGGTTGTCAACGTTCAGACAGTCACTCTCGATACCGTCCCTCAAGTACAAACTTTTTCTGGTCGTACTGCAGCTTATCAAACTGCTGACGTCCGCCCGCAGGTCAACGGCGTGATTGACGAAGTACTATTCCGTGAAGGAAGCAACGTCAAAAAAGGTCAGCCACTGTATCGTATCAACACCGACAACTATGCCTCATCTGTAACGAGTGGCCAAGCCGCCGTACAGCAGTCACAAGCTAACTATCAAACTGCTGTGGCAAACAATGCCAATGCAAAAGCTGAATTGGTCAGCCGTCAAGCGTCATTAGCACAAGCGCAAAATGACTTACAACGTCTGCAGGGTCTGGTCAGTATTGATGCCATCTCAAAGCAGCAGTACGATCAAGCACAAACAGCCGTACGTACAGCACAAGCAGCAGTACAAAGTGCCGCCGCCGCTGTCGGTCAAACTCAAGCAGGTATTGAGAGTGCAAAAGCAGGCATCCAGACTGCAAAAGCAGGTTTAGAGGCCAGTACATTAGATCTAAACCGTACAATCGTACGCGCACCGCTTACTGGCCGTACTGATCGCTCTAGCGTTACTGCTGGTACTCTGGTCAGTGCTGGCCAAGCAGATCCATTGGTGACTATTTCACGCTTAGACCCTATCTACGTTGATATTAGCCAGTCTTCTTCTGAGTTGCTAAAGCTTCGTCAGCAGATAGCAGATGGTACTGCTCAGCCAGGTATGAACTCAGTTGAATTGGTACTAGAAGATGGTTCTGTCTATCCAGTACGCGGTAAGCTTGCACTGTCTGAAGCCAAAGTTGACGAGTCAACAGGCGCTGTCACCTTGCGTGCTATTTTCCCAAACAGCAATAACATCCTGCTACCAGGTATGTATGTCACGGCACGTTTGACACAGAGTGTTATTACCAACGCAGCCCTTGTCCCGCAAAGTGCGGTCACTCGTACGCCTAAGAGTGAGACGCAAGTCTATATCGTTGACGAAAATAACAAAATCCAAGTACGTCCGGTCACCATTAATGGTACTTACGATGGACAATGGGTCGTTACTGAAGGCTTGAAAGCGGGTGACAAAGTGGTTGTAATTGGCGGTGCTAAGGTCAAGCCTGACCAAGAGGTGGTCGCCAAACCACTAGAAAGTGCAAATCCAGCACCAGCTGCTGCAAAGAATGCGCCTAATACCAAAACGCCGCAGCAAGCCGCAAAAACGATGGATAAAGAGCCAGCTGGCGATGAGACTTCTACCAAAAAACCAACAGAAGCCGCTGCCAACTAATTCCATTCAAGACAGGAAGACTTAGGGATACACTATGTCACGTTTTTTTATTAATCGCCCTATTTTTGCATGGGTGCTGGCTGTTTTGGTCATGCTCATCGGGGTGATATCCGTTCTTAATCTACCGATTGAACAATATCCACGTATCGCACCACCAACGATTTCAGTCAGTGCAAGCTATCCTGGTGCCAATGCGCAAACCGTAGAAAACTCAGTGGTACAGATCATTGAGCAGCGTATGAAAGGCCTAGATGGTCTGATGTATATGTCGTCATCGAGCTCGTCAAATGGTAGCGCTTCAGTGACGCTTACCTTTGAAAACGGCACAGATCCTGACACAGCTCAAGTACAAGTACAGAACAAACTGCAAGCAGCGATGAGCTCCTTGCCTGAGTCTGTTCAGCGTCAAGGTGTCAACGTCAATAAATCGTCTAGCAGCTTTTTGATGGTGCAAGCATTTATTTCTGAAGATGGCACCATGGATCGGGCAGATATTGCCGATTATATTAACTCTAATGTCGTCGATTCGATCAGTCGTGTAGAGGGTGTGGGTGAAGTTCAAGTCTTTGGCTCTACCTATGCGATGCGTGTTTGGTTAGACCCATCACGCCTACGTAGCTACAACATGATACCTTCAGATGTCGTCAATGCGATACGAGCACAGAATGCTCAGGTATCTGCTGGTCAATTGGGTCAAGCACCTGCCGACACAGACAAACAAGTTATCAACGCCACTGTTACTGTACAAAGCTATCTTCAAACGCCTGAAGAATTTAAAAACATTCTACTAAAAACAGATACCTCAGGCGCACAAGTGCGCTTAGGCGATGTGGCAGATGTCGAGATTGGCAGTGAAAACTATAGCGTTGTCTCTCTCTACAATGGTCAAGAAGCAGCCGGTTTAGGTATTTCACTCGCTGGTGGCGCAAACGCCCTTGAGACTCGTGAAGCCGTCGGCGCACGTATGGCTGAGCTGGAAAAAAACTTCCCAATTGGTCTAGCCTCAGTCGTTCCGTATGACACCACACCATTTGTACGCTTGTCTATCGAACAAGTCGTTATGACCCTCATTGAAGCGATTGTGTTGGTATTTATCGTTATGTTCATTTTCTTACAGAACTGGCGTGCCACCATTATCCCGACCCTTGCCGTACCTGTCGTACTCTTGGGTACCTTTGCAGTGTTGTATATTGCAGGCTTTAGTATCAACGTCTTGACCATGTTTGCCATGGTATTGTCCATCGGTCTGTTGGTCGATGATGCGATCGTCGTCGTAGAGAACGTCGAGCGAATACTAGAAGAAGATCCTCACATCTCTATCAAAGATGCAACTATCCAGTCGATGGGTGAAATCAGTAAAATCGTTATTGGTATTGCGCTTATCTTGTCTGCAGTATTCGTACCGATGGCCTTCTTTGGTGGCTCAACAGGTGTGATTTATCGTCAGTTCTCTATTACGCTGATTACCAGCATGGTGCTCTCTGCCATGGTCGCGCTTGTATTCACCCCTGCCCTATGTGTGACCTTGCTAAAACGTGGCAAAAGTCATGAAAAAGGCAGTACCGAAAAGCAAAAAGGCTTCTTCGGTTGGTTCAACCGCGGCTTCTTCAAACTTAGCCGTTCGTACGAAAACTTTGTCGGCAAAAGTATTCGTTTTAAATGGTTATACATGATTGGCTACGCAGCCATTATCGGTATCATGGCGGTCGTATTCTTACGTATTCCAGGCTCGTTTTTACCAGAAGAAGATCAAGGCATTATGTTTACCTTGGTTCAGCTTCCGGCTGGCTCTACGTTAGATGAGACGCAAGACGTATTGGATAAAGTTAGAAACTATTACGATACCCAAGAAACTGATAATATCGCTTCGGTCTTTACCATTGCAGGCTTTAGTTTTGCAGGTCAAGGTCAGAATATGGGTCTAGCGTTTGTGCGCTTATCAGACTGGGAGGAACGCTCGGGCGATGAAAATACCGCTCAGGCTGTCGCTGGTCGAGCGATGGGGTACTTCTTTACTCAGCTAAACGAAGCACAAGTATTTGCCATCGTACCACCAGCAATTACCGAGCTTGGTAATGCCAGTGGTTTTGACTTAATGATTCAGGACAGTGGCAACCTCGGACATGATGGGCTACTTGAAGCTCGAAATATGCTCTTAGGTATGGCTGCACAGAACGACCAAGTAGCTGGTGTACGTCCTAACGGTCAAGAAGATTCGCCACAACTTAAAGTAAACATCAATCAAGAACAAGCGGCGGCTTATGGCCTGTCACTAAGCAATATCAATAGTGTCATTTCAACAGCGTGGGGCTCAAGCTACGTTAACGACTTTATCGATCGTGGCCGTATCAAACGCGTCTATGTACAAGGTGAAGCCAGCAGCCGTACCAACCCTGATGATATTGGTAAATGGTATGTAAGAAATGACATGAACGATATGATTTCGTTCGATGCATTCTCTAGTAGTGAGTGGCAGTCAGGCTCACCGCGTCTTACTCGTTACAACAGCCTACCGTCCATGAACATCCAAGGTAGCGCCGCACCAGGACTAAGTACTGGTGAAGCAATGAGCTCGATGGAAGCGATGATAGACAAGTTACCTGAAGGTATCAGTTATGAGTGGACAGGCATGTCATTGGAAGAGCAAAAATCAGGTGCCCAAGCGCCGATGCTCTATGCGCTTTCAATCCTAGTTGTATTCTTATGTTTGGCAGCGTTGTATGAGAGCTGGTCTATTCCTGTCTCTGTGCTACTAGTGATTCCACTTGGGGTATTGGGTGCAGTGATATTTACCTGGCTACGTGGTTTTGCCAATGATATCTACTTGCAAGTTGGTCTACTGACTGTCGTTGGTCTATCCGCCAAAAACGCCATTTTGATTATTGAATTTGCGAAAGAACACCAAGAGGAAGGTTACAGTCTCAGAGAGGCCGTCATGACCGCAGCACGCCAGCGTTTGCGTCCGATTATCATGACCTCACTTGCCTTTGGTCTGGGTGTTGTGCCATTATTCTTGGCGAATGGGCCAGGTTCAGGCAGTCAAAATGCTATTGGTACTAGTGTTGTTGGTGGGGTAATCACAGCAACCCTCTTAGGTATCTTCTTTATCCCAATGTTCTATATCTGGGTGCGTAGTGCGTTCCCGCATAAATATGAGAACAACACACCCAATGATAAAGATGGTGGCAATGGTACGCCTAACTCGCATAACCCAACACCTTCTGAGAGTTATCAGCCTGCAAGTCTTGGAGACAATACACAATGAGTGCTCAAAAAACATCTATCACTAACTCGTCATCGGTAGCTATTACAGCTATTGATGCGCAGCCAGCACTATCTCGTTTGCGCAAAAACAGTGGCCGTCTGTTAGGGCTGACTGCATTGGCAATCAGCATGGCCGCTTGTAACACCATTCCAAAAGCGGATATGCGTCCTGTGCTAGCAGAGCCAAATATTCCTATGCAGCAATCTTACGGTGCATTTGATAAAGAGACTGTCAGTAGTGCTGACCAAGCAAGCATTGCCAGTCAACGCTGGCAGAATTTTTATAGCGATGAGCGCCTAAAAGGTCTGATTGCTCTCGGTCTTGAAAATAACAAAGACTTTGAGAGTGCGCGCCTAGCCATTGAAAAAGCACGTGCACAGTATCAGATTACCGATATTAATGACTTGCCCGCTATCAACGGCAGTGCTGGTTATACTCGTTCAGCACAGAATCGTACTGATCGAAACGCTAATAGTAGCTACAGCGTTAACTTAGGTCTTGCCAATTATGAGCTCGACTTTTGGGGTAAAATCTCAAGCTTAAAAGATCAAGCATTGCAGAATTTCTTGGCGACGACAGCAGCCAAAGATGCGACCCAAATCAGCTTGATTAGTAATATTGCCCAAAGCTACGCTAATCTAAGCTACAGCTTAGCGCAATTAAAACTGGCTGAAGCTACAGTCGAGAGTCGTGAGCGTTCATTATTTATCGCGGATAAACGTTTTGAAGCAGGTATTGATCCTAAGCTACCTTCACTACAGTCTTCTGCCTCATTAGAGAATGCCAAGCTTGCCGTATTACGTGCACAGACCAGCGTTCTTCAATCACGCAATGCATTGCAGTACTTGGTTGGTGGCGCGATTCCAAACGAGCTTATCCCAACACCTGCTGTCAGTAATATCACCAGCCAGCAGATATTCAATGCAGGTCTACCAAGTGAATTACTGCGCTATCGCCCTGACGTGCTACAGGCAGAATATAACCTAAAAGCGGCTGGTGCGAATATCGAAGTGGCTCGTGCCTCTTACTTCCCTTCTATTAGCTTGACCAGTAGTGTGGGCGTCAGTAGCGGCAGCCTAAATGACTTGTTCAAAAATGGTGCCGTTGGCTGGTCGTTTGGACCTAGCGTGAGCGTCCCTATCTTTGATGCAGGCCGTTTAGACGCCAATTACGATGTGGCTCAAATCGAACGTGAGCAAACGCTTGCTAGTTATGAGAGCTCTATTCAGACGGCATTCCGTGAAGTATCAGATGTACTTGCTACACGTGCAACACTTGGTGAGCAGTTAGAGGCGCAGTATCGTCTGCAGGATAATTTTGAACAGACATATCAGATAGCAGATGCGCGCTTTAAAGCAGGTATCTCGAACTATCTGGACGTACTTGACGCGCAGCGTTCACTGTTCTCTACTCAGCAAGGTATCCTAGATTTAGAGCTACAGAAAATCGTTAGCCAGATTGAGTTGTACCAAGCACTTGGTGGCGGTGCGAACCTTGATGTACCGTCTGTCATTCCTGTACCGCAGCACACCAACTTGGCGCAGATTGTCACTGGAACTGCTACTAGTGCAAAAACCAAAGCGACAAATGCCATCAAAGCAGCTGGTTCAGCGCGTGTGACTACCCCGCAAGAAGCTGTTGCCATTAAGCAGTCGCAAGCGGTAGAAACGACTACTTTCAAACCGACTGCTATCGTCGATGTGAATGACGATGGTAAGAAGGATGCCGCTGTCGGCATAGTCACTGAAGAGACTCGCTTCAATAACAATAGTGTTGAGCAAGTTCCTGTGACCCAGATTGTTGAACCTTAAATGACCCAGCCTTGATCTGATGACGTAGCTCTATCATCACATTGACAGTCGATACGTACTATCAGCCCTACCGACTTAATGTGGTGGGGCTTTTTGCTTTTATTGACATCTTTTGGTTATAGCAGGCTCACTTTATACAAGCTCTCTTTATATAAAGCCACTTATAAAGCACAGATTTTGATAAGCTGATTCTATAAAATACCGCTTATAGCGATATTATTTTAACCATGTAACATGATAACTATTAAAACAATCATAAGGAATTATTATGAGCTATACTTTTAACCGTCAATACCCTGCTACTCGCTTACGTCGTCTACGCTACAACGACAATGTACGTTCAATGATTCGTGAAGTGGAGCTGCACCCTAAACACTTTATTGCCCCTGTCTTTGTATTAGAGGGTGAAAACCAGCGCGAAACCATCGCTAGTATGCCGGGCGTTGAACGCTTATCGATTGATTTGCTAATCAACTATGCCAAAGAGCTGTTAGCAGAAGGTGTGACAACTATTGATCTTTTTCCTGTGATCGATAACGCTTTGAAAACACCGGATGGTAGCGCCGCTTATGACGAAAACGCCCTGACTGCACGTACAATAAAAGCGGTCAAAGATGCTGTGCCAGAAATGGTCGTCATGACTGATGTAGCCCTAGACCCTTATACCTCACATGGTCAAGATGGTCTACTTGATGACAGTGGTTACGTCATCAATGATGCAACCATCGAAGTATTGGTCAAGCAGGCGTTGGTACATGCGCGCGCCGGTGCAGATATCATATCTCCTAGTGACATGATGGATGGCCGTATCAAAGCCATGCGTGATGCGTTTGAAGCAGAAGGTTTTGTGAATACGGCTATTATGGCTTACTCAGCCAAATATGCGTCTGCTTACTACGGTCCATTCCGTGATGCCGTTGGCAGTGCTGGCAACCTAAAAGGTGGCCATAAGAAACAGTATCAGATGGACTTTGGCAATCGTGCTGAGGCGCTACATGAAGTGGCTATGGATATCAACGAAGGCGCAGATATGGTCATGATCAAACCAGGTCAGCCTTATCTTGATTTGATTCGTGAAGTCAAAGATACCTTTGGCGTACCCACCTTTGCGTATCAAGTATCTGGCGAATATGCCATGCATATGGCAGCCATTCAAAACGGCTGGTTAAGTGATGCAGTGATCTTAGAGTCGCTGATTGGATTCCGCCGTGCTGGTGCTGATGGCATCTTGACCTACTTTGCTCTAGAAGCGGCTCGTCAGCTAAACAATGCCTAATAGTAATTACACTAACTTTTATAATGTAAAAACCCCAGTTACCTATTAGTAGCTGGGGCTTTTTTTGAATATTTTTTGATGAATAAAACTATAGACGTGCACGGTCATGGGGCTCAATAAAATCAATCACTGGGCCAGCAGGGACAATACGCGTGGGATTGATATTGGCATGACTGGTGTAATAATGCTGCTTGATATGATTCATATTTACTGTCTCTGCGATACCAGGTACCTGATATAAATCACGCAGATAGCCCCAAAGGTTTGGATAGTCAACGATACGACGCAGATTGCATTTAAAGTGCCCAACATAGACAGCATCGAAACGAACCAACGTCGTAAATAGTCGCCAATCGGCCTCAGTTATAGTGCTACCTGTTAGATAACGCTGATGTGCTAAGCGCATCTCAAGTGTATCTAATGCCGCAAACAGCTCAATCACGGCCTCTTCGTAAGCCTCTTGTGTGGTAGAGAATCCTGTCTTATACACGCCATTGTTAATAGTTGAATAGACAAAGGTATTGATATCATCAATTTCTCGTAATAACTCTGAAGGCACGAAATCACCTGCTAGCGCACCAACCTCATCAAAAGCAGAGTTAAACATGCGGATAATTTCAGATGATTCATTACTCACGATTGTGTTTGTTTTTTTATCCCACAAGATAGGTACGGTGACACGGCCTGTATAGTCTGGCTTGGCCTTGGTATACAGCTCATAGGCATAGTCTGCATTGATAACTGGGTCAGCAACGACGCCTGCACCTTCTGCAAACGTCCAACCATACTCACCCATATATGGATGTACTACAGATAGCGGAATGATGTCTTCTAAGCCTTTAAGCTTGCGATAGATAAGGGTACGGTGTGCCCAAGGACAGGCTAGCGACACGTATAAATGATAGCGGTCAGATTCGGCTTTAAAGCCCTCAATACCTGCAGGCCCTGCGCTACCATCTACCGTTACCCAGTTTCTAAAACCAGCATCTTCACGCTGAAAGCGGCCGCCACTCTCTTTTGTCTCATACCACTTGTCTTGCCACTGCCCGTCTACCAAGAGACCCATGTTATTCTCCAACTGTTTTTAATATTTGTTTAACGCTTAGTCAGCATGACTGACTTTAAGCCATTATGATCATGACGATTACGTTGTTTAGGGAGATATCATACCAGTTATAAAGGTTTAATCATTAGCATTGCCCCATTTATTAACAATAAAAACTAAACCTTTTAAATTTAATGTTTAGTAAATATACATAAAAATATATCCAGATAACTAATATAAGCCTGAATAGCAGATATTATGATAATAAAAGAGGTTTAAGCTAAAAAAGACTTGCAAAGTCTGGGAAACTTGCTAAAATGCTCAACCTAAATAGGCGTATAGCTCAGTTGGTTAGAGCGCTACCTTGACATGGTAGAGGTCGTTGGTTCGAATCCGATTACGCCTACCAGATTCGAAAAGCCCCAATCTTAAGATTGGGGCTTTTTTTTGTCCGTGAAATATGGGCTGTAGCGGAAAAGGAAACTATACGTCGATCCAAACTACCTCTTTTCTCACTTTCAGCAAACATCATCAAAAAACGTGTGTGCCCAAATTGTGCCTAAGTTGCGCCTGCTATCTATTTCGCCTTTCTTTCAGAGTAGCACTTTTGACCTCTACCCTAAACTATCTAAAGCACTCTCAAACTTAATTTACTTTTCTTTATCTAGCGACTCGTTAGGTACATAAGTAAATAAATCACCTACTTCAATATCTAGTGCCTCACAAATTTTATCCATAGTGTCAAAATCTATTCTTGAAGTCTGTTCGTTATAGATCTTGTGCACTGTCGACTTACTAATTCCTGTCATCCTTATTAGATCTGCCACCTTCATACGTCGTTCAGCTAGTAGCACTGGTAAATTACATAAAATCATTAATAATTCCTTAATAGACTAAAAAAGTACTTGCATCGACTAACGATAGTTAGTAAAGTACTTCTATCGAATAACAAATTACTTTTATAAAAATATTTGTTATCTCGATAAAACAACATAGTTATTTAATTGGCTTACAAGGAACATATTATGTCACATACCTACCTAACTACCCAAGAGCTTTCTGAGCTCATCAAATATAACCCTCGTACTATTCGTAATGAGCTCAAAGATAGCGTGCTTATCGAGGGTATTCATTATATACGCCCGTTCGGTGGTCGTAAAATTTTGTACATTTGGGAAGAGATTGAAAAAGATATGCGCACTGGCATCGCCGGTAGCATCAACGCCATGGCACTACAATAAGGAGGAATAGGATGGCTAGTATTAGAACCCGTAGAGGGAGCAATATGCTATTTGTAGATTTTTATTACATGGGTATACGCTGTCGGGAGACGACAAACCTAACAGACACACCAACGAATCGTAAGAAGCTTGAAAAAGTGATCGAGAAGATGGAAGCAGAAATCATCTTAGGACTGTTCAACTACGCTAAGTACTTTCCAAAAAGTGATAAAGCGGCACAGATGGTAGCGTTAAATGATCGCAAGGAATGCATTAGTACCGATACGCCCTCTTTTGAACAGTTTGCAAAATTATGGTTCTCTGAAAAAGAAATTGAATGGCGTGATACTTACAAGCGCAAAATAAAGGAGATTATTGATATGTACTTGATTGCTAAGTTTGGGACTAAGCCCATTCATCTCATAAAAAAGACAGATGTATTAGCCTTCCGTTCATCCCTCGCCAAAGTGACTTACGGAAAAGCTAACAAACATCTGTCAGCGGCACGCATCAATTCGATAATGGTACCTTTAGGTATGATACTAAAAGAAGCAGCTAAACGCTATAAGTTTGATAATCCTTACTACGATATCAATGCGCTCAAGCAACCTAAAACGGATATCCAACCATTCACACTAAATGAGGTTTGGACGTTTATTAATGGTGTGAGAACAGACTATCGCAATTATTATCTGGTACGTTTTTTTACAGGTATGCGTACGAGTGAAATTGATGGGTTAACGTGGGAGAACATTGACTTTAATCGACGTGAGATTGTGATCAAACAAGCTTATGTTAAAGGCAAAATTGTTCCTCCTAAGACTCAGGAGTCTTACCGTGCGATTCAAATGTCACCTTGGGTCTACGATGCTCTGAAGGAACAGCAGGCCATCACTTATAAGCGATCTGACTATGTGTTTTGCGCGCATACGGGTGAGCCACTTGATTACAACAACGTGAATAAACGTGTTTGGCACCCTACTCTTAAGATTTTAGGTCTGAAAAAGCGCAATGCTTATCAGACTCGTCATACTGCAGCGACGCTATGGTTAGCTGCTGGCGAAAGTCCTGAATGGATTGCCAGTCAAATGGGACACTCTACGACCAAGATGCTATTCAACACGTATAGCCATTACGTACCGAATATGACTCGGCAGGATGGTAGTGCATTTGAAGCATTGGTCAATCGCAGTCAGATTGCTCAAGTATCTACCGATAAGGGGCCTCACAATGAAAATGATTGATTACGATAAGCTGCATGCGACGTTTAAACCTAGTGGCTATATCAGTAATGGTGCAGATAATATTGCTAACTACCTTATCTGTGAGCTCTGTATTCAGTCGGGTACTGGTTTGGCTAGGTTCCTGAGTATTGATAGCTGCTTTGATAATCATATGGCGCTGCGCATATGGGTTCAGACGCGCTTAGATGTCAATCCTGACTATGTCGTTGATGATATGTGTAGTCAGCTACAGAGTGAGCTTTACGAGCTACTACCTCAAACTGGCTATGAATACTAAGGAGAATGTTATGAGTTTGAACTTCGTCTTTGATTCAGCTCTAGAGGATGCAGCAAAGCGTTTGTGCCATGAATATTGGTCCTATGTGTCGCCCAGCAATTATATAGCGCATTTGGAACTGCTTTTTTACGACCACAACATAGAGTTTGATGAATTGTTTGCTACGCTTGCAAAATGTCAGGTTTATTTAGATGACGTACACTGTGAGTACTGTGGTCGTCCCTATCAACTAGATGTCCCAGCAGATGTACCTTATGCAAGGAGGTTAAATTCTTGGTTTTGTGATGGGTGTATTAGCTTTTCTGGTGGACAGCTTATTGTAGGTAGATAGGTTTTTGGAGATAATTTATTGCCAGATAACTTGGGTTGTCTGGTTTTTTATTGCCTATCAAATTCTTTGCGACAACAACTGTCGCAAATGTTTTATTTCTGTGTTGTTACCATTAACAAATTAGGCTATTGTTTATTCAATAAATTAAAAACTCTTGTTTGGATTTTAAATCATGGAAGATATAAAAATTCAAAAAAAATCAATCAAATACTGATGGACAAAAACTTATTGCATATGTGCGTAAGAGTGAGAATGTGGAGCGGCTTATTCATAATTTGTTTTAATATTTCGAAGAAGTAGGCAGAATAGTAAGCTTCAGATCCCAATTGTAGGTGCTGGTATCGAAGATGATTTTCATGCTATACAAGTGGATAGTCAATTGGCTAATCGCTTTCAAGTAGAAGTACTACAACGCTGGAAAATAAATACATCTGCCAATAAGAAAGACTTTGCTCGACTCATTGCATCTATCGAACAAAGCTTAATTCTACCAGAAGCTTCCTACCTTTATAAAAAGCCATACCTTGATCAGATTCACTATTTAAGTGAGGGTCTGATTGGTGAGGCATTCCAAGTACTAAGGCAGCTGGCTATATTTTCTATTAGGAATGATGAACCTTCTATTAATCAGGATACATTTGAGTCATTAAAACTATTGCCGCCTTCAAGCAGACGTAACCTGCTGAACCGACTAAGGTGAAAAAAAGTATCAGGGTCTAGAACTATCTTATAAGTTGCAATTGCTTCCAATATGCAAGGATGAGCTTATAAGGTCTTGGTTGGTTCGTAACGCACTATTTTTCAACATGAAGCCATCACAGTTATCCACTATAATTTTTCAAAATACTGATATTTGGAAGTCAGATATTGATGTCCAACTCTCTAAGAAAAGTGTTCAATCATTTCTGAATGCTATTGAAATAAAAGAAGAAGACTTACTAAAAAACTTGCTACCTTCAAAATACGAACACTTTTATCCTCATTTAAACAAGTCTAAGCAAGTTAAGTGGTTACTACAGATTGGTGTTCATCAAAGAGGACAGAAAAACAGTCTACAGTACTGTCCAGATTGTATTGCTTCAGATAGAGTACCCTACTTTAGAACATATTGGCGCTTAGGATTTCTTACAGCTTGCCACATTCATGAAATATGCTTTTTGGATAGCTGTACCAACTGTAGTTATCCAATAGACTTAGTTCGCTACAATAAGACTGATAGCACACTTTTCGAGCCACTAGATTACTTGAAGTGTAATCAGTGTTCTTTTGATTTAAGAGAAGCACCACGAATAAAGCCTAGTCATTATGAACTTGAAGCCAATAAACTACACTTCAAGTTGTTAGTCGAAGGGCACGGTAGTATAGGTAACTTAACTTTCAACTACTCACACATATACTATGAAGGTCTCAGACGAGTTATGTCATTCGTTTTATGCAGTAAAAAAGGGATAGATATGTTTGAATATATTGCTAATGAACATGGCTTCGATTCTAAGTATATTGAAAGTAGAATGAAAGTATCACGTCACTCAGAACCTGAACACCTATCTATTAACATAAGAAAAATTGGTGTTATATTTTCATACTATATAATGAAAGACTGGCCTATAAGCTTTATAGGAATATGTAAGAAGT
This sequence comes from Psychrobacter sp. UBA3480, assembly GCF_002377945.1. Taxonomy (GTDB): domain Bacteria; phylum Pseudomonadota; class Gammaproteobacteria; order Pseudomonadales; family Moraxellaceae; genus Psychrobacter. The sequence goes on along the minus strand of NZ_DFQV01000033.1, from coordinate 84,869 downwards.
TTGGGGTTACTAAACGGTTTGTATACTCTCCACATCTAAACTATCCCTTCTGGCTTCAAAAGACACTGGACTTAGAGTTAAATTAAAATAGGCACCATATCCACTGGATCATGAGAGTTTTTTATGTAGCCACAGATCTCAATAGTGAAAACAGAGTTTAGACAAAACTATGGTTCTCTTTAATATATTTTTCGATAAATTTGGCACTTGTAAAAGAAGCATATTCTTGATAATAGTCATTTTTTTCACCATCACCAAAATCAGATATTGATTTTACAGCGAAGAAGTCTAAGTTGTTGTAATCAGCTGCTTCGCAAGAGACATAGAAAGCTGAGACTTCCATATCTATGCCTTTTAGTCTCTTATTTTTTTGATATGTTTCTAAGATAGTCTGCCCGTCATTCAGTACCGCGCTTCCAGTAGCTATTCCTCCTTTACTAATCTTGAGGGCACTGTTAATAACATCTTTATCATCAAACTCAGTATTTATTTGATTTATACTTTTCATACAATTATTTATGAAAGCTTGCAAGTTATCACTTAAAACTCTTTTAATATTTGAGTGTAGAGGAGAAGGATGAAAACGTATATTCCCATTAATTCTTTCTGTTTTTCCTTCATTGTAGTTCCATGCCGACTGAGCAATCACTATATCTCCGTATTGGCTTTGATCTTTTATACCTGCACAAATGCCAGCCATCACCATAAGCTTGGGACTGAAAAGCTGAATTAGTTTAGTTGTAGTGATAGAAGTATGTACCATTCCCTTTTCTGAAACAGCACATAAAACAACATCTCTTTTGTGACCTTCCTTATCAGTAAAGCAACCTTTATACCCAAATAGTCTACTTCCTAAAGGTGTCTGCTGACTCCATTCCCAGTCAATATACTTCATAAAAGTGGTGGCTTCTGGATCGTATAGAGCTGTTACTATACAAACATCAACCGTATTAATAGGTTTAAGATACTCTGTATAGGACAAAATATCTGACAAGGTCTGCTTCCAAGAATCTTCGGTATCACTGTATTTTATAATAGTCCATGCACATCTTTGAAACTGTTGCTTAGCCACAATCTCTAATTCGTCATAAGCGGTAAGTCCAATACTTACCCTAGGTAAATTATAGATGTTATCTTGATTATTAATCTCTTTAACAAACTTTAGTGTTGTGTCTAAATCTGGGGTGGAATCAAAATTCAATGGCAGGTTTAGATCTAATATCATCAAATCATATAATACATTTTTGTCTTTTAACTTCTTTTTTGCCTCTATGATAGTCAGTACGCTATCAATCGTTACCTCACTCTCATCATACTTTCCCTGAATGACGCTACAGATCGATCGAGTCTTTTCACCACTATCATCAACTATTAATATTTTCATCTACTTCCTGTAAAAACTCTATTAATTTTTCTTTCCAGTCATCTATTAGACCGCTATATTTAATAACACTAATTGTCAATTTTGAGGAGTACTTATTTAACTGTTTTTTTAGCTCATCTAATGACATACTTTCGTCAGACGCTTCCAGGTTACTGAAGAAATCATAAGCAGTGACTACAACAATTGGTATACATCTGTTATCCCTAAAAAGCTGACGAATAACCTCCTTACCTCCAAAGCCTTGAGGTCTACCACCAAACTCATTCCTACCAATATCAAAAGTTGGTAATGACATATCAAGAATAATACAATCAAAACCTTCTTTATTCTTTAATAGAATTTTGGCTGATTTTACTGAATGCGCTTCTAGCAGAGTTGACTTTGGAAAGTTCTCATTAACTAAGCTTATGATATTTTCCTTTTTTGACAACTCATCTTCAACAACTAGGATTCTCATAATTTATACCCGCTGTTAGGATTGAACCGTTGCTGTAAATCTAGTATAAAATAATTGTTCTCATAGCCAAACTCTATAGCTCCGTCAGTATCTTTGTCTAAAACCATTGCTGCAATTTTGTACAGACCTGAATTACCCTCAGATGCTATCTTATCAAGATATTTATGCTGCTTTATATTTTCTCTAATTTCACTAAGTATTATCTTATTCTTAGCCTCCATCCCATATACTACTTTGTTCCTAAATCTATAATTAATTAACTTGTTATGATGATCTAATTTAACTTCAATATCTAAAGTTACTACAGACATATGTACATGATCGTTAATATTACCAATAATTATTTGGATAATATCTGCTAAAGAAAGTAGATTTGTGATCAATATTTCCATATCGTTTTCCACAACGATATTACACACTATTTGAGTAGAAGAGTGTCTAGCTTTAGCTGCCTCAATAGCGATGTCCAACCATTCTTCTATCTTAAAGAAAGGTCTAGATGTCAGTCTATGTTTAAAGAACCAATCAGATGCCTTCTTCAGATTTTCAGAAGACATTCTGTTTGAATCATTGACGAAACGACTTATCGACTCATAGTACTCTTTATCTGATACTGTAAAGATATCATTAAGATTACTAGCTAACTTGTGATGAATATCAGAAACTTTAACAGAAAACTCATTCTGAAATTTCTTTCTAATACTTTCTAAAGATGGATCTAAAATATCCCAAAATGAGTTTAAACATGAAACTACAAACTCTTCTAGATTATAGTTTTGTACCAAAAGACGAAAGAAAACGAGAGTTGTTTTCTCAATATTTAACTTCAGAAGACCCTCAGGATATTTACTACTTTCGATCTGAATATACTTGCTTTTTATATCCTCTAAGTAGGTGTCGAGGTCATCTGTAAACTGTCTCAATACTTTATTTATATCGCTATGATACCTTTCAGGTGTCTTTGACATCCAAAATTCATTTAATTTATAATCTTCATCTTTAGATGGCTGATTTGTTACTAAATGACATTTTTCGGGAGCAGCCCTTACGAAACCAACAATTGAGTTATGTCTTATTCTTAAACTTAAAAACCCATCCAAACCAAACTTTGGATGATGTAGGAACAAGTTCTTCATATCATCGATAATTTCAAGTAGCAGGTTATCAGCTTCATTGTTAGGTGTGTCTAATAAACTTTGAATCTTAGTATTATCTTTACTCTCCAAAAAAGCATCTATCACTTCGTTAAAATCTTCTGAAACACCAATTCCAGCTTCTACAAGGTTTTTATACCTTATAAAACTACTTTGATAGTCATCAATAATTAAATTCTTAAGCGCTTCTTCATCTACATGGATACGACTACCATCTAAAAACTCTATACCTGATTTGACTTTTAACTCTGAAGTAATCGTGAGTATTTCTTGATGATAATCTTCCGAATTTTCAGGATCTATTTTGATAAGATTACTTAATATCCTTCTACGTTCTTCACTTAAATCTTTAGAGCTTTCGAAGCTATCACAGTTATCTAATATATTGTATACACATACTTGAGAGAAGAAATAAATGAACTGTTCTTTGCTAGACTCGATGGACGAAATGTCAATTTCAGAAGGAGCATTAATATCTAATAATTCAAGTTGAGTATTAAGAATATATGATATTTCGCTTTGAAGATCATCAGAAAACAAAATGGAATTATACTTATGAAGTACAATTAGAACAGGTATTAAGTTAATTCCTAAACTAGAAAAGTTATTTGCTACATCAAAAGGGTTATCAAGTATGAACGTGATTAACCTATCTTCAAACTCCTCGTCAAGTATGAACTTACTTAAAAAATCTACTTTATTAAAAGTTATCTCTTTTGTAAAATCATATTTAAGCTTTAATAAGCTAAATAAATTTTGAAAATCATCATCAATATTATCTTGATTAGGTAATGTAGAACTAACTAAATTGAATAATCGATCATAAAGGTTTGTAACCCTATCAGAATTATGAATATAATGAGTGAATTGCTTATCACCTTGAGAGTTTTGATAGTTTTGTATAGGAATAATATAACTATTGTCAAAAGCTTCAAAAAATAATACCAAACTCTTTAGATAGTAAAAACTATCATTCTTTGATAGGAGTTCACATAATTGACTAAGAGTATTTAAGCTCAGTTCATAGTTCTTGTTAAATAGTAATAAGTCTTGTAGGAGCTCACTAACTTGGCTCAAGATATTTATTTTATCTTTATTAATATCCTGTTTTTGGTCAAAAACTTTACTGAAGATATGAGGTAGAATATTTTTGTCGTAGTCTTTAAGTACTAATTCTTCAATAGTGTTAATTTCTTTCTCTGTCAAAAAATATGTGAATGGTAACGATCTCGATATAAGGTTTCTTCTAAGTGTAGTACTTATGGTTTCAAACTGATCAACAATATTGAACTTCATCTCATAGTATAATATTTCATTTAGATTATACTTTTCGCTTATAGTTTCTGAATTTAACTTATAAGATAAATAGTTTCTTAAACTAGAATCAATTAGATTGCTATTATCATCAAAATGTTTATCCAAAGACGCTCTAAACCTATTAACATCTGTTCCTTGCTCATTTTTTGTACTCAACCTGTGTATAATAAAGGGTTGTAATCCAGAACTAGATCGACCTCTTATTTCACTCAAATACCTTTTTTGTTTCTCTAGACCAAAATACAACTGATAGATTGTTAATCTAAGCGATATAGACCAAAGGCTCTCGTTACATCTTTCGTCCATAAGATCTAAATTCTTTAACAATGCATCTATGTTGTTCTCTAGTAGGCACTTGTATATTTCTTTCTTTAGAGTAATGAACTCACATATTATTTTTCTGTTAGCATCTATCATCTTAATCGATAGACCTATATTTAAGAGCTTCCTACTCTTAAGTCTTTTTTCATTCTGTTTAAATACTCCATAAGGTCTTGGATACCGACGTAACTGATAGTCTATAGATCTTTTTGTCCATACTACAAAGTCTAGATAAGTATTACTATCCAATGTGGCTCTAGCTTCTTCCAAAATGTCTATTATAGAGAGTTCGATGTCAACTGAGCGTTGCAGCTTAAAACCTCTAGAAAACGTATATGAGTTTTTTCCTGAAAAAGAAGGAGTATTATTGTTATTCGCAATTACTCCTCTAACCTTCTTTTTAAGCCTTCTTAGCTTATGATCTATAGACATTTTGATACTCTTTGAAATAGTAGATAACCTATCAGGATTATACTTAGTAAACTAATTACGATAAAAACGCCTCGAAATATTTGTCCATAAGTAAAAATTTTATTCAATTTCCTATTAGTATTTCTACTTGTTAAATCGTCATTATCATTAATGAACAAATTTATACTAGTAGTGTTAAATTGATTTTCGAAATCAGCCAAAGCTCTTTCACTTCGTTTGATTAAGAAAGAAGTACGTTGATCTAATTTATAGAATAAAAAACTAAATAAGATTAATAATATACATAAGATAATTTCTAAGGATATGGTATCTTCCGTTGATTTGATACTATATCCTATAGCAGAGCTAATAACGCCGCATATTACGATATAGAAATTAAATAGCATCATTCTTTGCTGTGAATGTATTGTAAAATACTTCCACAGATGATCAATTACAGCTTTCGAATCCATTTTAGGTTTCCTAAGTCGCCTTCACTCTAATTTCATATCAAGTGTAGTGTTCAAATATGTATGGTCTTACGATAGACTACATGATCCAGATGAGTGCAACTCAAGCCTCAATACATTCCAAAAAACAAGTAAGACTGATTCTTTTGCAGTAAAAGAACAAACGGAACTTATCTGAAGGGATAACGTTCTCGTATCTGCTAGTTTCCTTCAAGAGGAGATGTAATCGTTGAATACTTGGTTTGTCGACTAGATCTCTTTCACTTCTTATATCAGTGTATAAGTAAATAGCTCCAAAAATGATACCTAACGCATTAGTAACAATAGCGCTTTTAAACAGAGTTAGCTGATTACTTTGTATGAGCAACGATTGACTATCGAGCACTGATGGAGTTCTTATAATGTGAGACATTATGATTGAGAATACTTCAGCAGCAATAGCAATTAATCACTTCGTCCATTCATAGTCTTTTTCATTGGCTGCGTTTCGACGCTCTGCATATGCTCGCTGAATTTCATCAAGTGTAGGTTTAAATGTTTCATGATGATGATAAAAATATACTGTTGCCTCTTCTCTATACATTTTGTTTGATAGCAGATTTTGAAAATTTTTTAGTTCTTGTTTACTTATTAGCTCATAACTCTTTTAATGAACCATTTTAGAGTTAACATGCCTAGTAGTATTAAGTACCCAAACCACCAGTAACCTTGTATGGTATTGATAACTATTAAAGGCGCTTGCTCGATAGCTCCAATACTACTATTCACATTGGAGATGTGTCTTCTTGCTATGAGATCAAGCACAAAGTATCCAACTAAAGCGGCAACAGTAAATATCATTACTGCCATCAAGAACTTTTCATCAATTTTTCGCATGATACTTCACCTCAGTCCTTCTTGTTTGGTAAATAGTTAGTAGACTACAACCACTAAGATTTAAAACAAAGCAAAAGTGTTGCAATCGAGATTGCTAGCATAAGAAATATAAAAAATACAGCAATATAATTACTAATCACTTATGAAAATAGATAATTGTGCACTTATTATAAATTACTAGAAGCTTTTAGTCATTTCATATATTTTATTAATGATTCTATCTTTGATAGACTCATTAACGCTCGTATGATTCAATCTATTAACTATTTCAAATTTGGATTTTAAGATTTTTCCAATTCCCTTACCTTTATTCTTGCTGATTTTATCGATAATTTTCTCTAACTCAGTCTCACTTATACTCAATGCATATTTAGGAACAGTAAATAGATATAACCCGTATGTTCTACCTTCTTTAGGTTCAATATCTAAGCAGTACACAGTAAAATTGTCTGTATCATCTGTGATTTCTACTTTCAACAATAGTCCTCTTCTGTTTCTAGAGGAAATCATAGACCATTTGATTCCTTTGAAAGAGAATTCACCGTAGGGTTCAGCTGCATTTATTCTATTTGTAGGTAATGCCTTGATTCTCCAGTCGTCCTGCTCTAACTCAATTTCATGAAATATCGTAGAAATATCAGTGAATGACTTAATTTCAGCTGCATCTTTATTAGTTTCAAGCTGAACAGGACTAATTGTATTATCTTGACTGTAGTTCTCTTCTCCTGAAGAACCTTGATTTATTTCATGGTTTTTTTGAATCTGCTCTAGTTGGGTAATGCCGACAGCGTTATAGATCAACTCTTCGCTGTTTCCTTTTTCTTGTTTCTTCTTTACTGGTAACTCATCGAGAAACGGAAAGCGTCCTTCTTGACGAACGTCAATTCTTAATTCAGTCTCTTCTGCGTTGGGAGGACTATCAATCATCAAATCTATGTCCTCTTGCTCAACTGAACTTTGTTCTTTTGGTATTCTGACCTCATATTCCTCCCTATCACGATCTGGGAAAGTCTCAGCACTAATAATCTCTAACTTATTAAATGGCCAAGAATGATGACAGGTCTGTATTTTTCGGATTAGAAAATATTTATGAATACTATCTTCTTTACTTACGTAGTGACCTATGACTTCAAGCTTTGATCCATCCACAAAAGGTAGGTTCGTTGTTAAAGGTAGTTCAGTAACATTGTCATAGTAACCACCGATTTTTGATTTTTTTAAGTACCTATAAGCATGGCTGTAAACTTCTCGCATGGCATTCATTGCCTCATCGTCTAGTAAACCTCTTGCTAAGAATGGAACATCACTATCAAGAAAATGCCTACTATTTAATTTTATCGAACATATATCTTTATTGTCTTCTATACTTCCTATCAATGTAACTAATTCAGCAATTAAGTCTTCACTGAATAAACGACGAATAAAGTATTTAGAAGCGGCAAAATAATGTCTGATAATTTCAGAATGTGGTATTAGAACCGTGACGGATTCGCCTTTGAGAGTAGAGTTAGGTATACATAGTAAAGATAAATTATTGTTGTTCTTAAGAAATTTAAACTGCGCAGAGCCGTCTAACTCATTTATCATTTCTTTGTAACTAGTGTCTTCTCTTTCATCACCTAATTCGATAGTTTCAGCTTCCTTAGGCTCAGATACTTGAGTGGCGGTAGGATGGTTATGTAAACACTACTTACCTCGACTAACCACTTATTACTTAGATTGTTGTACGAAGCTTTATTTAATTTTAACATTCAAGTATTTGAGCTAGTATAAGACGCTACTTGGAATTTTCCAAATTATGGAACGCTATTTGATTTTTAACTGTTCATCACTGATCATCATTATATGTATAAAAAATCGTAATAACGGCGAGTACTTCCATCTGCCTTGGTTGTCCCTGACATCAGGACTTACGATCCCAATCTGAACCGTGGTCATACTTTCCTTATAGTGGATTTTTATACCTTCAGCTTCCTCATTGAGGTATTCGGCAAGTAGACATCTATTGCTAGTAATAAGCCAATTTTTTGCTGGCAGTAAATGTGTCGCTACAGTTATAAAACGTAGCAACTCATTATTTTTGCTTCTCTTAAATGATATTGAAGAATTGGTAGTAGTTAAGCTTTGACTACAGATATTGGTAAACCACTGCCAATCATTTGAATTATGGTCACGTAGTTTGCGAGCGCTATATTGCAAAATTGATAACATTCTAAAATCGCTTTGATGCTGCAAACTTAGTGGACTAAAAAATATCTTATCCGTTTCTCTTACTTTTACAAATCTTGGTCGACTGTGTTTAGTCATTAATGTACTAACCTGATATGCTCTCTTTATCAAAATCTCGGCATCATCTTCACTTATTTGAGCCAAGTGTGCTGCTTCTTTCAGCGATGATAATGTATCAGATCCGTTTAAGAAAAGCTCAAGCTTATTAATACCATAACGCATAAATAGATCAGCTTTTTTATTGGATAGCTGATAATCCAATGGTTGCTCTTCAGAGTTTTGAATAGTAAAATTCGGTGACTTTCTTATCTTTTTTATAGTGTTTTTGAAAAGTAATTTACGGATACTGGTTAACACTAATTGATTACCCTCAATTAAAGCTGCGTTTTCTGCAAGCTTCTTATTAGTTATGCTTGTAATATTGTTTACCGTCTTTAGTGATAGGCATATCTTTGCAAAGCTCAGCTCATAAGTCGCCATTAGAGTTGCAATATGATTGTAATATTCAAAACTACGTTTTGGTGATAGGTGACCCATTACCCCAGACAGAGCATACCAACTATCAGAACCTTCAGTCTGTATACCTAACAAACCATTCTTAATATGTAATATATCATCTTCATTATAGTCTGTTAGTGCCTGTATTAGATCCTGCCTGCCATTCAGTACTAAAGAAAGATTACTGACAGCAGTATGTCTGAATGCGTGAAAAGTAAAATTGCATAATTCGTCTGATACGGATATGTCTGTCAATACTTTTTTAAGCAATTGTAGTGGGACATGATCGTCAATCGGCTGATGAGCACTTGATAACGTAAAGATAAATTTATTAGAGTTACTGCCTATATTGCTTTCTACAAAATTAATGAAAAATTCGAGTTCTTGTGGCTTTAGTAGTGCAAATATAGCTATCCTTCTGATACTCCCCTGAGTCTTGGTAGATCGATATTTATTAGGACGCACAATGATAGAGGGCTGACCATGAGACAAGCCTTCTATATCTATATAACGTAGACCTAACAACTCCTTCTTACGCATACCAGTTCGATATACCAATATGAACAGTAACGCGAACATCTCCCTTTCCAAAACATCGACGGATTTGAGTATTTGTCTGATAATGGCATGGTACGCTTGTGGTGGAATAAGCTCGGAGCGGACACGACGTTTATTTTTCGCCTGTTCGATAATCACTGGAGCTAAATTAAACTCCTTGACTGCGAGGTTATGCATTTTTTGAAATAATCTAGCCGAATAGCTAAGATCTGTTACTTTTCTTTCGAATTCTTTATATTCAAAAATATCATCATACATCTCTTCAAAATCTTCTGATGTCCAATCTTTTAATGCCTGGCCTTCTGTAAAGTAGAGCCACTCATAACCTATATTTTTGACATAATGTATAATAGAGGTGTCACTAAGTGGTCTTTTTTGGCTCAATAGACTCAGAACCCATTGAATGATAATTTTTTCATTCATAGCATTGTACTGCTTATATCTTTTTCTTACTCTTTGAATCAATGTTGGAGGAGTATAAGCAAGCTTTTTATTCTTATTCTTTTCATGTAGCTTAAAGTCTTTAGCTAAGGTTTGTATTAGATCTGACTTACGAACGAGGGTTTTGCAGGTACTATATTTTTCTTGAGTATTAATAATGGCTTTTGTAGACTTGATTTTAAGTTTTAATATCCCGCTTAGATCATACTGAGCGGGCATATTACTATTCTTATACTGTCTACTCAAATATCTTTCAAAATCTGTAGTACTCAATCCGGTATGGTTGTGTTTGCCTCGTAGGATAGATGCTGAAGCTTGATCTATAGCTACTTTGTCTAACATCTCCCAATAGTAGCTTGCATTCACTAGTAACTTGCTAAGTGTCGTTAGCTCTATAGATAGAGGGTTTAATATGGGCAATAACACTTTGAAAATATAGTTTTTGATTTGCTTTTGAGAGTACTGTCTTAAGGAACTTTGAATATTTTTAGTACTACTTTGAGCGTTATATCGTATTAGCCAACATTGGCTAACCAAATCGACAACAATTTGTTTGGTATTGTAAATATCACTACAGCCCTCCATACGTTCATTACCGTAATTCCCTGACTTGTATCGAATAGACAAATAAACTCGCTCATTTATGAATGGACGAGCTTGACCATCTATAAGTGCTTTCAGCCAACCACCTAGCAGATCAAGATCATTGATGCCTCCATATATGATGCCTGAATATAATAGCCATCCCAAAACCTCATCATGGCTATACTTGGCGGTACGTTCCCAATGCGCGTTTACCGCATTAATGATTTTAGTTAATTTTTTTCCTTCCGTAACCCAGTTTGTACTAATAACTAAAGGGTTGAGCTTTACTTTTTTGGGTGGTATCAACGCAGAATAATAATGTTTAGCTAACATGTAATGTTTATTTTGATAGCTGATAAAATCCGCTATCGTCGTCCAAGCTCGCTTAACTTCTTTCTCTGTTTTGCATTGTTTTCGTACCAATTCAATTGCAAAAGTCCTAAATTTCTCAAAGCCTTTTTGAGAGATAGGTTGGATACTTAATTTAAGCTGTTGTCGGAACTTATCAAGACCGCAGCCCCAATAGTTGTAATGAGAACCAAGATAATTGACTGGTATACTTCTGAAAGTAAACTGCCTATTATGCAAATTAAGAGCTTTGCGGTAATATTTAGTAGTAGATTGTAGCCATTTCATATTACCTGGCATTTGATGCTGTAAGTGCTTCCACTTCGTTTGTAGATCTGCAAGGAGCTGATACCTACTAATTTCTAATGCTTGATTTTCAGTTAGTGCACTGGTTGACTCACTAGGTATACTCAGTAAAACGTATTTTTTACGCCTGCCATCGTATTTAGCAAATTGATTTACTATCTTAGGTAGGTTTACCGGGTTAAGAACCTCATTTATCATAATTAAAATCCTTGAGCTGACCAATTAGGTAACTCAATCTCATCACTTAAACCTAATTGCCTAGCAATTTTTTCGAATGACTTACCCACTGATTTAATTTGATCTTTACTTAAAGATGAGAATTTACCTAATGCTTCTTGGCGGTTTTTTTCATGCCCAATGACACCATTTATTAACGCAATATCTACTCCTTGTCTTTCTAGCTGCGTTCTGACGAAATGACGTGTCCAGTACGGACTTATATCTATCATCTCTTTTGTCATCTCATATACTGCACCGCGTTTTATAGGAATCAGCTTATCGTGCTTCTTGGACAAAAGCCTTAGGAGCGAGACTTCATCCCCAGAAATAATTTGATCAACAGTTTCATTAATATCAAGACTTAATGGATGCTCCAATTGATAGTCTATTAAATAGCGCTGATATTTTTTGAGATAATTTGTAAGTGTGAAACACAGTGGTATAAGTCTATGATTTCTAAAACTCTTACTAGGTTTGTCATCAATTAACAACCAACCCATATTTAAATCTATATCGCTGTTTCTTCCTATACCATTATTCGGTCTAACGCCTGTCAGTAAACAAAAGACAAACCATGTATAAATACTGACTCTATCGAAGTGCATCTCTTCATTTGAGCTAGCTCTAACCCACTGGAATAAAGTCTCCATAAAATCGCGTACGTATTCAATCTTTAGAGCAAACCCTGAGCCAGTTGTATATTTATGCCAAGGCGTGACATAAGATAAGTCATATTTGCCCTCAGCATTTAATACAGACAGCGCGGTCTTGTAGTGAGCTATTAGTTCTTCACTACTGTGACTACTGTAGTACATTGCTGGTGCCTGAGGTGCCGGTATACGGCAAATAATATTAGCTATATGTGAGTGACTATGTGCGGTATAACGTGATAAAACAACGTGAAGAGCTGATTCAATTCTAGCAATCGACAAATAAGGAAAAGCACAGTTTTTACGTAGTGATTTCAGATAAATTGTAATATCAGTTTTTGAAGGAAGGTCGTTACCTATTAGTTTTTGAATCAGCCAAACCGGAACAGGAATTTTTATCACATCTAGTTTATTCTCGTACTTTTTATCATCAAAAACATCTAACCTTTCAGTTATTCCTAGATGATGATGAATATAAGCTCTACTGTCTCCAATACGAAAAGTTCTTGAGTGTTTTATATAATTCTTGGTTGTTAGTGACTCTACTGGTAGAGCTGTCAGCATAGATAAAAGTAGAATACCAGCTGGTACGGCCTCTTTATCAAACTTTATCGGATATTTCTGGGCATCATGGACTAAAGTTGCGAATAATATTTGATAAGCAGGAAGTGATAACAAACGAGTATTAGAGTTGAGCGCTAACTCACGTTGAGAGATATAGTTTTGCTGTAGTGAGAGATCAATAGTCTGTAGCGGTACTGAATATCTAATAAATGCATTGGGCAGTTGTTCATAGTTAATATATGGTGAATCATAAGAATCTAATACCTCTTCGAAACTAGGTGTAAAACCATCACATATTTCGGTTTCAGCCTCTAAATAATCAACATTATAGTTAGCGCTGTATTGCTCTATATCTTCTTTTGGTGTGTCCCAGTAATAAGGTCTTAATTCATTAGTAGGACCAAAGTTTGATAATTCGTCTGACAGATTTAGAGGCTTGTCAGAAAATTCTTTTACCTTATCTTCTTCATCTTTCTTAGATTTTATCTTCTCTTTAGCATTCGGATAATGCGCACATACATAAGCAGTTAATATTTTACTTATTTGACTTTGTTTCTCAGGTAAATATGGATCTACATTTTTTTCGATCGAATCAAACGCAGAATAATTGGCAACTGTATTAAGCGTTTTTTCGGTCCGCTCTATAATATCAACGAGTACCGATAGTATCTTTTTGACATTTAATCTATTGTTAGAGTTAGGCCTGTAACTATAGTCTGGTAGCTCCCTCCATATCCAACGCCTATTTTTTGTAGTAAAAAATATTGCTAACTTAAACTGCATTAGCATCTGATTAGCCTGCGTTATCTTATCGTAGTAATAAAGCATAACGCCTGTATGTATCGCTATCGCCAACCATAAAACCCGTTTATTTACATGCTCACCGCCATGTTTGCACATATTTTGCATAAGTATAAGAAGCTGAATGATAAGAGGCTTCCCAGCTAGTCCTGATTTCGAGGTATCCATATCACAAAGAGATACTGGGTTGCTTTTTATAGTCTGTAGTATCTGTCCTATGGCATCTGCCTCATCTCCACCATATTCGTCGTAATTGTTGTGGATGATCATTACAATATCGGTGATTGCAATAACGATAGATGGCTGAGCAACAAAACTATGATCGGAGCTCATCCTGTAAACCACATTGCTTAGGTCTTGAACTGAGAGATGTGATGGGCGCTTTTTTTCAGATATCATATATCTAGAAATCATAACTATTGCATCTTAGTTCGGTTGTGGTAAGTTCTTTCAGGTAAATTTATCAGATTACAAAATAAAACTATGGAGAAGTTATTTTTAACGAAGAGCCTTTGACTAATCTTAGTATCTAACAACTCACTAAGTGCTAGATATATACTCTCTAATTTTATTGTGCTGTGATATCTAGAAACCATGTTTATCAGCTCATAAAATGCTAAATCGAATCTAAATAAATCAGCATTAATTTCTACAAGTAATACTTCTTGGTCTAATGCCTCATTAACTTTGTTAACGCTTTTTAAAATATTGAAAAGAGAGAAACTGTTCACTAGGAATAAGGTACTGCCATCTTTAACACATACTAACGGTCTAGATAGTGCGCTTCTTTCTTCAAATTTCAGTTGATACTTATTCAGATGAGGATAGATTAATTTGTTATAAATCTTGTAGAGAGACACAGCCTGCGGGTATAGTGCTAAAGTTTGCTTCTGTATTTTTCCTATTGTGATGATCTGCATATTGTCGTACCTGATAGTAGTTATAAATATTCAACTCCTATAGACTATATTTTGATCAAAAGAAATATGCTACATCATTTTCAAGGTTTTTTTATCTAATTTCAGGAAAATAAGCAAATACTCCTATTTATTCCTATGTTTAATTTTCCTATTAAAAAATAGAGTTGCACTTACAACACTAACTAATGTCTTTTATAAAAAACCATACCTCTTTATAAAAAAACAAAAAGCCAGATACTTGCAGTATCTGGCTTTTTATAAGGTTCTAAATTATTTTAGAATAAAGAGTAAAAAGGTAAATCAATCGACTTAGACAATGTCTCCATATCCATTATTCATACTATTCTCATCGAACTGCTGCATCATATCTAACATAGAGCCTAATGTACTTTGATGCTGCGAGCTAGAGACATTAGTAGGATTTGGATTATTGATACCATAAGCACCAAATATTTGATCAGCGCTGATACTACCGCCTGATGCAAAGCTGATATTACCTACTGCTGACTCACCACCTTCAAAGAAATCAGCAATTGTTAATTGGTCTGTAGTGCCGCTCACTTTGAGAATAAGATCGTCATTGCTGCGCATAAGTCCACTGGCTATGTCATTAAATCTAACACCATCAAAATAGATGTTATCAATGCCGCCACCAGTATTGTCTATGGTATCCTGGCCGAACCCTGCTTCGAAGTAATAGAGGTCGTTGCCTTTACCACCTTTTAATAGATCATTGCCAGTACCACCAATGAGGATGTCATTACCCAGTTCACCATCCAGATGATCGTTGCCGATTAGGCCTTGGAGTCTGTTATCGACGTCCGTACCTTGAAGCTGGTCATCACCATCTGTACCGATAATATCAGCACCTGCATCATTATTAGATACATTAGGCGTTGTATTATCGATAGGTGTGGCCTCTGGTATGGCTTTACCAAATAGTCCGAAGATTTGCTCATGTGACATACTACCACCAGTCTCAAAGCTAATAGTTTCAATGATACTATCGCCGTTACTAAAGTAGTTTTTGATAGTGACTTGATTGTTGGCATCGCCATTCACTCGCAAGATAAGATCGTTACCTGAACTCATCAATCCTGAGCCCACTTGGTTAAAAGTGATACCATTGCTAAAGATAATCTCGTCTATCCCATGCGTATCAACAATAGTGTCTTTACCAGCGGTATAGATATAAGTGTCGTTACCACGGCCACCTTCTAATCGATCGTTACCAGCCGTATCCTTTATCGTGTTGTCACCTGACAGGTCTACGTTATCGGCAGGCTCTTCTGGAGTGGTTGGGGTTGATGGTGTGGTAGTATCATCACCGTTACCACCTGTATCGCTATCATCTGACTCTGGCAATGCCGTCAGTTGACCAGCAATCCTCTGCGCTGATACCATCATGCCGTCACTAGCAACAATATAATCAATCGCTTGATCATTACCTAAAAAGTGGTCTGTAACTTTGACTTGCTGATTCAAGTCACCATCTACTAGGATGATAAGATCATTCCCTTCCTTATGATA
Organism: Psychrobacter sp. UBA3480; assembly: GCF_002377945.1. Lineage (GTDB taxonomy): Bacteria > Pseudomonadota > Gammaproteobacteria > Pseudomonadales > Moraxellaceae > Psychrobacter. The sequence goes on along the minus strand of NZ_DFQV01000033.1, from coordinate 68,830 downwards.
CGTTAACTGAGTCTTATCGATTTTCTGGAAGAAAATAACGTCAGTACCACCACCAGAGTTATCAATGACATCGATACCTTTGTTGGCTTTATATACATAACTGTCATTACCAGCGCCCCCATTCAGAATATCGTTACCATCTTCACCAGATAACGTATCGTCACCTGCGCCGCCGTTGATAATATCGTTACCTGAATTGGTACCTGAACCATTACCGCCTGCTAGATAGTCGTTGCCTGCCCCGCCGTTTAAGGTGTCATTACCAGCAAAACCGAAAATCTGATCATCACCTGCGTAGCCATTGATAAGGTCATTACCATTTGTACCCAGTAGCTGCTCACTGCTATCAGTGCCTTCTACTACATTATCGGGCGTTGTCTCTACAGGCACATCAACGGGTTGGCTCGAATTGACGGTAAGAGTGAGATAAGTGCCTGCACTAGTGCCAAAAAGGTCGCCCGCCCATAGTATGAAGGAATAGTTGCCAATATTATCGACAGTTGGGCTACCCGTAAGCGTACGAGTATCGGCATCGAAACTTAGCCAATCAGGAATATCTTGGTAACTACCATCAGCATTTTGACTGTCTAAAGTAATGCGGTAGTTGAGGCTTGAGTCCCAAGTATCCGTATCCACAATGGTATCGGCATCGAACTGAACGCTTAAAGCTTCGTCATCATTGATGGTAATAGCCTGTGCGTGTTTATTGACAGTAGGCGCATGATTGTCTGCTCTATCGATGATGGCGGCTTCAATGTCTTGCTGAGTAAGGATGACTTCTGCGCCGTTGTTGTCAAAGATAATGCGGTCGATTTTGTTGTCTATGGTTGGTATGGGTTGGTCGTCAATAAGCAGATCGTCTGATGATGATTCACCCAATGGTATTAGCTCGTTCCCTTCTGAATCTTCAAATTGAGAGGGTTCAAAGTAGCTTTTAAAAAAGTTTTGGTCTGTTGAAAAGTCAAACACATCAGCAGACGCTTGAGGAGTAAAGTAATCGAAGAAAGTAATACTATCCCCACTACCTTTGAGCCTAACAACCAGCATATCATGTACACTTAAAGTGTTTTCAACACGGGTAAATATAGCATCATTGAGATCGTAACCTTCTATGACAAGGGTGTCTTGAGACGATATATCATTAGTAGCACTGACTGTATCTTTGCCACCACCTTTTTTATAAATGATAGTATCATTACCCGTCTGACCGCTCACAAAGTTATCTTGAGAATTCAAAGTAATCGTATTGTCTAGCTCGTTACCAAACGCTGTTTTAGCGCCACCTTTTAAGATAAGGTTTTCGACATTCCGTTGTAATATATGGTATTTGCCAGTATCTTGCCATATGTTCTGCTCATTCATCTGATAATAGTGATGATCTACCCACTGCTCTACAGTATCAATACCACCGCTATCGCCTATAATATAGTTAAATTCATTCAATTCGCCCTCAGCAACTTTGTCACCCTCTATTAAGGTAATAGAACCATTATCGTTAGTCACAAGCGTTTCATACTGGTCAACCACATAGTAGTCATCGCCAGCACCTCCTGACATGATATCAGCTCCTGCCTTACCATCCAGAAAATTATTTCCTGAATTACCGTAAATTTCATTATTGAATTCACTACCTATACCATTGAGATCACTCGTGCCTCTTAGGTGTAACTCTTCAATATTAGTATTGGATAAATCAAAGGAGTCATCGATAAATATACGATCATACCCTTCATCCTCGTTCTCAACGATAGTGTCCTGATTGTCAGCAAAATAGTTATCGTCACCTTCGCCACCAATCAAGGTATCAGCACCTTCGCCACCCTCAAGCCAATCTTGTCCTTGACCACCTTGGAGCTCATCATCACCTTGGTGACCAAACATAGTATCATCACCTTCACCCGCGATAATAATATCGTTAGCATTGCCTCCATTGATGATATCGTCACCTGTTTCGCCATCAATATGGTTTGATTCGGTCCAGCTACCCTGCAATTCATCATTTCCTTCTAGACCATAGATATGATGGTTCGATGTGACATAAATATCATTAACTTGATCATCTTTGTCAGAACCTATGATATAGGCATCTCTTAAGATACTATCAATACTGGTTTTTGGACTATCAATAAAACTGATATCAATATTGGCTAAATCATTATTATCTACTTCTCGAAGTATCAGTTGGTTATCTACTCCATATAAAAGGTAAAGATCACCATCTTGATAATAAGCTTCTTTGAGTAATGATTTTTCAAAGTTAAATTGTAAGTATGACCCATCTTTCTGTGACCAATCTTCAATTATTTCATCATTTCCAGAATTAGAATCGAAGATGTAAGTGTCATAACCAGTGTGTCCAAATAATTTATCGTTACCAGCTTTGCCGTCAAGTATGTCGTTTGACTCAAATGTGTGAAGCTGGTTGTCTCTACTATTACCAGTTAAGTAGTCATCACCCTCCCAACCACTAAAATAGTCAGAATCAGAATTTTCGATATTTTCAATAGGCTGACTTATGATTGTTTCAAAGCTTACGATCTCATCGTCAAACACAAACTCTAAAGTACGATCAGTATCTAAGAATAACCCGTTAGTGATTGTAAACTCTTGCTCTTCATATCCAATAATTAGGTTTTTACCCTGAGACTTAAATGAGACCATGCTTAATGGAATGCTTTCAAAGATTAATTTATCCGTACCAGTTGAGCCATAATCAAAATCGACAATATCCGATCCAGTATCTAAACTAAAGATGTAAGTATTATCTCCACCTTGACCGATAAGAGTGTCATTACCTAAGCCGCTGACAAATACCTCGTCAGCATCAGAGCCAGTAACTTTTTTATCATTTACTCCTGATAAATAAATAGTGTTTTCACCGCTAGATACCTCAAACTCTGTTACTGAATCATCGATAAATATAGAGTTTACAATGTCTCCATGTTCTACGATGTATTGATCTATAACGACATTATTAGTGGTATACCAATTTGCTAGAGTTAGATAACCTTCACCAAAATTGTATTCCGAGAATTCGTCAGTGTTAATACCTAACAGGTTAAGTAAGTGAATACTGGTTTTACCGGCATCTGCTAGATAATTTGTATCTAATAGTGCTTCTAACTTAAAAAAGTTAGTAAAATTTAATTGATTAAATTGGTACACTTCAATACTGTCAAAATAAGGCTTAAGTATCGTCTGGTTGATAATATCAGACTCTACAGCAGTCTTAATATCTTGATAGACATTAAGAAATTCAGATGTCTGATCAGAAGTAGCTTGGTTAATATAATCGGTTGGATTAATGCCAGTAATCGCATCAATGAGTTTAACCATTTGCTTATCATTTTGGTTCAAATAACTATAGTTAGTAACCGTATTCGTTTCACTAACATATTCTGGTAGATCTTGATTTGGTCTTATTCGAATCACATGTTCAGCATTTTCGTTTTCAGTCCATTTAATATTATTGTTATTAACGATAGCCACTTCACTATCATTATTCTTACTGTCTGTGCCAGCCCATAACTCTAATAATTTATCAGACTGGTCGAAAATATTTTCAATATCTTTGTTTTCATCTAAATATTTAGCTAATATCGATAATTCATTAGTACCCTTGGCAGCGTCTGCTAGGTCATCTAAGCGGCCAAATCCAGAAAGGTTCAGACCTTCAGTTTTTTCATCAGGTGTCGATATAAAGTCACTATGAATCAAATCTTGGTCAAAGTTAATATCCGCCATCAATAATGTGTTACCGTCATTATCTACATAACTTCCTTGTTCTTTTACAGTGCCGCCGCTTGTCTCTACCTCGTTGCTTGAATCGAAGCTTAGATTTAATTCGGATATACCTATCTGTTCAAGAGTTTTAAGTTCATCTTGAGAAGTGACACCATCAATATTAGTATCTTGCCAAACTCTTAATTCACTAAAACTGGTATCGTCTTTATTGATCACACCATCAGCATTGGTATCTAAATCCGCCAATGCTTCAAAACCATGTTTGGCAATCAATCCACTATTTAGTTCAGTTTGATCTCCGAACATCTCCTTACCATTGTTAATGACACCATCTTTATTAATATCTCTAACTAAAAATCCATCCTCACTCGATAACCAACCTGTAGCAGTTTTGATGCCGTCACCGTCGTTATCAAACATGACACCTTGCTTATTGTTTTCAGCAACTGTGTTAATAACTCCATCTTTATTAAGATCTAATACCAGAGGATCATAATATTCTATTTGATATTCTGATTCAAAATTACCATCTTGATCTTTTTGTAAGTTTGGAAGAAGAGAGTTTAGTAATAGTGAGTTGCCACTGAGGTTAAACATCGTTTGATCGGTCACCATATGAGAAAATGGCTCATCCGACTTCTCATTAGAGTCTACAACAAACTGACCACCAGCCTTTCTTTCTACACTATAGCCTTCAGCAACTATCTTTGAAGTGAAGTTGTCACTAGTGATAATGATATTATTTGCGTTGTATTCCATATAATTGCCAAGCCCGTCCTGCCACTTGACTACAACATCCGACTTATCCTCGTTATTACTTATAGATAATATTTGCCAATCATTGTCTAGTAGGTTGTCATCTCCTAATAGGATTTGACCTTTCCTATCTGTATCAACAATATAATTGGTTTTACCATCTTGAAGTGTGGCAAGTTCAAAGAAATAAGCATCTTCACCTTCGCCACCATAAAGATAATCCTCACCTTGTCCTGCCATTAAAAAGTCATCACCTTCATCACCATAGAGCTTATCATCACCCGATCCGCCATAGATGAGATCAGAACCTTTTCCACCTTTGATAATGTCATTACCAGACTGAAGACCTATCGGATTATTGTAATCTGCATCATCACCATAAAGGTTATCTGCTCCATCTCCTCCATTAATAGTGTCGTTACCTCCGCCACCGTAAACAGTATCATCACCGCTACCAGCATTTATAGTGTCATCACCATGGAACGATCCACCTATTGACTGCGAATCGCCCTCAATATAGTCATCACCTTCTCCACCTTCAATGATATCGTTACCACCGTTACCCCAAATACTATCGTCACCTGCCCCACCATACAAAGTATCATTGCCGTGATATTGACCTTTGATTTCTTCTGTATCACCAATTATTTGATCATTGCCTTCACCACCGCTAATAGTATCTCTACCACCATTACCAATTAATATATTGTTGTTATCGTTACCAATAATAACGTTATCACTGTCATCACCTATGCCATTTGTCGCATCAGCCAAAAGTGTAACGTTTTCTACATTATTACCATCGATCAAAGTGTAATTAATAGTTGAATAAACAGTATCTATACCTTCATCATCTTGCTCTAGAACTTCATCTTTTTCGTTATCAACATAATAGATATCATCTCCCTTTTGGCCCGCCATCTGATCAGCACCTTGCTCACCATTTAGGGTATTATCATTGTTATTACCAATGAGAATGTTATCTTTATCATTACCTTTGATAGAGGAGTTCAATGTGTCGATCAATATAGCGTTATCTGCATCTGAAGTCAGTTCAGCTTCACCAGATACTTCTATAATATCCTTGGCTAATACTTTAATGTCATTAGAAGTATAGTTTTCACCATTTATCTCCCACGCCTCAATATCGTCTACATTGACAATTAGACCATCACCTAACGCACTGTAATAAATATTACCTTTGTAATTGTATAAATGATTAGTATTGATCTCTTCAAGCACTATTTTACTATTGTTATCTGAGTCAACTATTGTATTAAGCCCATTACCTTGCTTAAACACATAAGTGTCCTGTCCTTGGCCACCAGATAATATGTTATCGAGTTCATTACTCACTAATGTATCATCGCCACTACCGCCAATAGCGTTCTCAATATGAGTATTATATCCAATGAAGCTTTGGTTAGGCGCAAGGATACTGTCATTTTTCTCAGCAATATATGACCAGCCACCTTGGTTAATATCTATATATGTACTTTCGGTTTGGACTGAGGCATCAAATGTGTCAACGCCTGCCCCATCCCATATATATTTGTTTTCAAAGCCATATATATCGTTCCCTATAGCATTGTCTATATTTACACCATGAAGATATTGCAGTGCAGCTATGTCAAATAGTTTTAAATCAGTATCGTTTTCGCCATTTGAGGAGTAGGTCATAATAGAATTATTTTGATTATTCTCATCACTTGGCAAATATGGCATTTCAAAAGGATGTTTTAGTCCAAATATATGTCCTAGCTCATGAAGTAGTACTTCAAATCCATACTCTCCTGACTGTAATAAGCCCTCTCCTCCATACATTTTGGAGTTGAGATGTACCTCCCCTGTAGCTAAATCTCCATAACCAGCAAATGTACTGCTACCCGTTGTAGACAAGTCGTCCAAATATAGCTTTAAGTCTGGTGCTTCGGTAGTATTATCTTCTTTGATAGTAAGACCAAGAACCTCAGCATATTTCGAAAGTGCATCCCTTACAGCACCTTTTTGTTCTTCAGTAAAGGCTTGATAGCCACTTAGCTTGTCGCTTGGGTTATCTAAGAATCCATAAGTAATACTTGTCTTACCTTTGAAAGGAATTTCTGCGCGATCCACTAAAGCATCTATAAAATAAGGCATACCTTCTTCTAATGATGAAGGCGTTTGTAGTGAATCTGCTCGTAATGGTGCCATCTCAAAAATATCGTCTACATTCCAAGATATACCATCATTGAATTTGAATTGGGAAATCTCTATGTTGTTAGTATATGGGTCTATTTCTGAGACGTATACCCCATCCTCACTAGCCTCTACCATATGATTTGAGACGTTGTTAGCAACATAATAATCTTTTATTGTGACACTATTTTTTTGAGAACTTTCACTTTCTGAATAGGTAATTTTAAGATCTTTATCATCAATGTTTTCCATACTTCGGATTTTTGATGATTCAAAATTAAATTGAACAATATTGAGAGCATTTTGCGATTTCAGGTTACTAAGACTCTCTATAATAGTATCATTACCGTCATTCATATCGAATATATAGATATCTTCTCCGAATCCACCCTTTAGCGTGTCATTGTCAGCTCCACCTATAAGAATGTCGTTACCTGAATTACCATCTAAAATATCCATACCGGCTTTACCCATGAGGATATCATCGCCTATACCACCATCAATTTCATCTACATCTTTTCCACCTTCAAGAACATCATCACCGACACCACCAAATATAGCATTATGACCATCACCACCAAATATTCGATCATTTCCCTCATTACCAGAAAGCTTTTCAGGTTCTTCACCTTCATTACTACCTCCCCAGATATAATCGTCACCTAAACCGCCAGATATTGTGTCTGTTCCATCGTCTCCATGTAGATAGTCATTACCTGTACCCCCTAGGATTGTATCGTTATCATCGCCTCCGTGGATGATATCATCACCGCCATTCCCTTCAATTTCATCGTCACCTTTACCGCCATAAATCAAATCTGCCCCTTCTTCCTCAGTATTGTAAAATGAAGGATTTCTATCATATTGATCTAATAAACTATCTCCATATATCCTGTCGTCTCCGGCACCACCATATACAACATCGTTACCATAGCCTGCTTTAATGTAGTCATCACCTTCACCACCATCTATATAATCATTGCCTCTGCCTCCTCTAATACCATCTTCTCCTGAACCTCCGTAGATTTTGTCATTACCATCTTTGCCAAATAGAAAGTCATCACCACCTTCACCATAAATAATATCGGCATCTGATGATCCAAAGACAATATCACCCCCATCTCCTGATTTTATTAAATCATTATCAGGATTAGCATTTCTAACTTCAGGTACATATGACCAAGTTGCACTTTCAGGGTCAAGATTAGAACCTACAGACAATCCCGCTGTCATATAGCTCTTAACACTACCATCATAAAAGACACTAAATTCCTCACCATAAATATTTACTGTTGTTTTATACCCTACGTCATAATACAGCTCATTACTCTGCTCGGTACTAAACTCTAAAGAGCTTGAAATATAATCATGACCGCTACCCCCTTTTATGACATCATGACCTTCACCTGTGTGGATAGTGTTTCTACCTGTGGTATTGCTTGCATCTACATGCACCGAACCTGTTGTAGAGATTATTTTGTTCTCACCTTTCCCATATAGTTCAGGCGAGGTTTGTGACTCAATAGCTTGCCACTGCTGTTGCTCAACCGACTCACTAAAGCTTAGACCAAAATGGCCTTGCTCAAAATCTTCAATATATATGGTGTTCTTGTAGTCGCCTAGCTTATTGATGGTAACGGTACCATTTGTACCGTCTTCTGAAGCAAACTTTCTAATCTCATACTGACCGTCGCCACTTAACCAATATTGTTTTTCTGAATCAAACTCGCCTAGCGTCAAGACTTCTTCATCAATCTCAATGGTTCCTGTACCATCGTTGTCTTTAATACTGTCCGTACCAAGCTCACTGCTCTTAAACGCATAAGTTTCATTACCTGCGCCACCGACCAAACGATCACTACCTGCACCACCTCGCAGAGTTCCTGAGTTATTTTCCCCACTTATCAGTAGATCACTATCTGCACCACCGTCTAAGTTGTCCATGCCTTCTTTACTGGCGTACAGTACATCGTTACCTGCATCGCCTTCTAGATAGTCAGCAGATTGATCATCGCCTGCATAAATAGTGTCATTACCCTCTCCACCACGGGCATCATCACTGCCGCCGCCAGCATAGATAATATCGTTGCCTGAACCGCCTAATAGATTGCCACCCAGTAATTGACTATCATCTTCATTCCCTGAGACAATAAAATCATTACCCTCACCGCCATCGGCTATTAATACACCTGTGCCACCGATAATCGTATCGTTACCTTTACCACCTTTTAAGTTATCAAGCTCACTACCACCATGCAGATAGTCATGACCTTCACCGCCTAGTAGAATATCTGTACCACTGCCACCAAATAAAGTGTCATTGCCTTCACCACCAACTAAGTTGTCATTCCCACTCCCACCTAAAAGGGTATCATCACCATCACTACCAATTAAGGTATCGTTACCTTGATTACCTTCTAGATAGTCATTACCCTTGCCGCCATCTAAGGTGTCGTCGCCTCTGCCACCGAATAGGTAGTCACCTTTATCATCTCCAGTATTACTGGAGGTAATTTTATCGTTACTCTCATCTCCAAAAATCACCTGTGGTAAGTACTCACGAATACCATTATTTCCACTACTAAAATCTTGATAATAATTAGCTATTGTTGTATCTAGCTCTATATCTTCATAACCATATTGCTTAGCAGCATTGCCAATGCCGTAAATGTCTTCTGCTAACAATATCTTTAGCATCTCAGCACGTTTTTCTAAGTAGACTGTTGTGATACCATTTTCAAAGGTATTAGGATTCTCAGAATCGTATAAATCGTACTTATAATTGCTGGCCTCATTCTTATTGGTATAGTCATAATCTGTCAAAACAAAAGGGTTTAGCTCTACTAATGCATAGCGATACGCTATTCCTTCAGACCCTTCTATCAAAGCCTTCGCTAATAAATCATTCCAGTCTTCAGCAGACTGTGGGATGACAAGCTCTTTTCCACGCACATGTTTGAACATCTCATAGTATTGCTCTATATGATCAATTAAGTCTTGAGCAGTGATGATAGAATCAGTATCATCTCTACCTGAGACCAGCTCGTAGATTTTTTTATAATTGAGCAACGCTTTGTCAAAGTTCATATCCTTATATTCATCGCTTGCCAATAAGCTTGCCGTATCTTCTATAACAACAGACTCACCTTCTGCATTGATGAAATTGCCCAGTACCATTGTATTAAATGCTATGACTGCACTTAAGTCATCACCTGTTAGATCATTTAGTATGCTAGCGTAAAAAGCATCAAACTCTTCTGCGTAGTACTCATATGCCGTTTCATCATACAATTCTGTGAATAAGTTATCCCATATCAACTCCCCAGCTATATATCCCCCTTTATAGGCCAAATCTGTGGCAATACCAACGATGATCCCTCTGGCAGCGGCTGATAGGATTGCCTTAGTCGAAAGATGAGGAATCTGAGCGAGCAGTTTATTATCAAGAAAGTTATCTAGTGACCGAGATACAAAGCCCACCGCTTGAGCTTCAACTACTGTTGCCGTATAGTTGACCCAACCAGCTGTATAAGCAAATAAACTCTCTGCACTGTCAGACTCAACGTCTGCAGCATCCAAGGTCAGACGCGCAAAGTTAGCATAGTTAAATATCTTGGTAATATGATCAAAATACGATTTGCCATATCCCTCTCCGACCACTTTATCCAAAATAGTTTCAGGGCTATCCAATCTGTTAATATCAAGGCTATGCTGCCTAGCAGTATCAGCGACGGTGTCGTTAATTTTCTCTAGTTCTATTAGCTGAAAGCTTTTAGCATTTTGCCAATAGTCTTTTTTTACTTGGGTTGACGCTGCTGTAATTTTTTCGTTCATATAGTCTATATTTATTTGAACGTTATGTTTAGATTCTGCCAGTCCCTGAAAGGTATCGGCTGCTTGCGCATTAAGGGTGATGGCTTTACCTTCTTCTATTTTTTCAGCGGCATTAAGTACTATGGTTTCATACTTTACTGTCTGTCTTAAAGCCATCAACACTTTGACATTATTACTGTATATATTGGCTGTTGCGTTTTCAGGTGAGTTAGTGATTTCACCCTCATCTCCGTTTATCAGGGCTTTTAAGTACTGCTCAGGGGTATTGTTACCAAAAATATTAGATCCTGCTGAACTTGCGGTAAAAGACAGTGCCTTAAAGATAGCGTTATCATCAAAACCAGTATTTGTTTGATCGTTATCAGAACTGCTCATTATTCATTCCTTTCAAATATCTATTGTTAAATTTTAAAAAATTATTTTTCCAAAAAACGAACCAGCCATAAAAAAATCGAATACCAAAAACGATAAATAGATATAAACCGTTGATATATAAATTATGAAACCATGCGCCTTGATCTATCAGTCCTAAAGTAAACCAGTTTGCATTAGTCAAAAATCCCCATGTACCAATCGCCATGAAAAAAGCAAAGATAAGCGACCAAGCACAACTACGTAAAAAAGACATGACGCTGTGAATATTTCTAGGTTCAATCTGCTGCATACCCATAAACTTTAGCGGCTTCCACAATACGATCGACAATGCCGCTAAGATAGGAACAAACATGACCACTCGAATAAAGTGGTAAAACATTGCCGCATCTCCAAATGGGGAAGCCAAAAACGCCCATTCGTCGCCAAACTGTTGCTTCAGTTTGGTATCTGCACTATTACCACTAAAATACAGATTAAAGAATTTTCTATTCTCACTAGTCGGAGGCAGCGCCAAATTATTATGTATCCAGCCAATGCAGGCATTGACCCAGTCAGGCTGCCACACTAGGCTCAGTTCTCTTATCCAGCAGCGGGTATACAATATATCGAAGAGTATGAATGCAAATAGAAACGCCAGTGATAGCGTTTCTAGTCGGTTAGGTGGCAACTTGCCATTGCTAGTAATCTGCTTATGTACCTGCTCTCTTTGTTCCACATCTTCTATGCTGTCTAATGTTTCATATACTTTGTCAGTAGCTTGAAACAGGTACGCATTTTTGCCTTTTATCAGCCGATACCAAAACTTAGGAACACTTAAGGCCACACATAAGAGCAAGAACCATACTGAGTTGAGGATTAGGTTTTGAATATCATTGAATACAGGTATACGTACACCAATAGAAAACAAACCAACGAAAAACCAAAATAGGCATATGAGTAAATAAAAGAACAGATACTCTTCATAGAGACGGTCTGATGTCATCCATTCTTGGATAGATTCGTTATCGGAAGAGATTTTCATTAGCACCTTAATACTTGATTGTAATTTGGTTAATCATTTTTTAGTCTTCCTCATCAATAAAGTATTTATCTTCAATAAACGTTTTTATATGTTCGGAAGCGATTTATCGTAGGCAGACAAAGTAAACATCATCAGTATGATAGCTAAACTCGTGATTGGTATTATCTTCAGGAAATTGTTTATTTTTCGTATAGACGGTAGTATTTCAGAGATAATCAGTAACTAATACTAACAATTGTTTACATAACTGTACAGTCTTTTTATTGTACTTTTATGGCGAATATCAACACCTTGAATCTAATGTATCTTCATAAGATAGATGTTCTTAATTATTGATAAAAGGACTAGAAAAGATAAAAGATAAAGGTTAAGAAGATGGATATAGAAAAGTTGAAGTACATACTGGAGCGTGGATTGTAACATTGATATATTGAATTCTTGGCCGCTATGAGCATTAGCGTTATAGGTAGGTGGATTGAATAATGAGAAGCGGTATGGTTTATGAAAGATAAAGAGAACAACTTGGTAAAGATATAGAAGGTACCGCTGTATATGTCTAGCGGTATCTAAGATTTGACTTTGATCTTCCCCTTTTGTCAGTCCCATTAGATGCTTCTCTTGCAGAACTTGAGCATGATCTCGCAATTGTTCAAGCTCAGCATTTAATCTGGTTAACTTGATTTTTAGCGGCGTTACATAAATATGAATCAGAAAATAGTATACGATTAGCAAAAAATACTTTTGCTTTAAAATAAGATTATTGACCGTTATAAATGGCTAAAAACCAATTATCACCTGAGATATTATGGACAGAGTAGCAGTCAAAAACACTGCCAAATGACAGTGCCTAATTACGAGTTAAATATTAATTTACATCAATTTCATACTGATATATAATTATGAATATAAGGCTCTAGCCCTTTAATTACAGTACATGTAGAATCAGGTCATTTGAAGGCAGTTGGTCGACCTACCTTGACATGGTAGAGGTCGTTGGTTCGAATCCGATTACGCCTACCAGATTCGAAAAACCCCAATCTTAAGATTGGGGCTTTTTTTTCCGTGAAATATGGGCTGTAGAGAAAAAGGAAACTATACGCCGATGCAAATTATCTCTTTTCTCACTTTCAGCAAACATCATCAAAGAACGTGTGTGCCCAAACTGTGTCCGCTCTTTATTTTGCCTTTCTTTCAGGGTAGCACTTTCGGCGTCTACCCTAAATTATCTAAAACACTCTCAATATTTATTTACTTCTCTTTATCTAGCGAGTCGTTAGGTACATAAGTAAATAAATCACCTACTTCAATATCTAGTGCCTCACAAATTTTATCAATTAGATCTTAGACACTACAACTTACTAATTTCTGTTATTCTTTATTTATACTTATATTTTTAAAAGTAAACCATGCCATAAATATATTCTGAGTTATTACTATGTTTAACTTCGATATTAGTCTAAATGTTCTGGTGTATCATGCCTTTCAATTAGGTATTGCTTTCATATTGTCACTACCGATCGCGCTTAACCGTGAACTTGAAGATAATGGTGCAGGTTTAAGAACCTTTCCTCTAGTGACCATTGCTTCGTGTGCTTTTATGCTAGTAGGCATGGATATTTATCAAGACGCCGATGCTGAGGCTAGAATTATGTATGGCATCATCACTGGAATGGGTTTTATCGGCGGTGGCGCTATCTTTAAAAATGAAAGTGGCGCAAAGGGCACTGCTACTGCGGCTGGATTGTGGAATACAGCCGCCATTGGGATATCGGTGGCTTATAGTCGCTATGAGATTGCCATTATATTATCAATAGTTGGTTTTTTAATTCTACAATTCTCAAAACCTTTTAAACCAAAATCTTAACGTTGCCATTCTTAGTCATTAGAATAGAGAATCAAACCGCCATTTTAATAAGAACTTCATACTTACTTTGCTTTGGACAAAGTTGTTAGTGGTTGAGCTCCTTTGAACCTTAGCAAGCGTAAAGCATTGAGAGTCACTAGTACCGTTGCACCAGTGTCCGCTATCACAGCAATCCATAGTCCGGTAATACCTAGTAAAGTAGTGATTAGAAACACGGCCTTTAGTCCTAGAGCAAAAATTACATTTTGATGTATGTTGGCCATGGTTGCACGCGATAAGGCAATGAGGTGAGCAACGTCTGTAACACGACTTTTTAATAATGCGATGTCGGCCGTTTCGATAGCAACATCCGTACCACCACCCATAGCAATACCTACGTCTGCTGTTGCTAACGCTGGCGCATCGTTAATACCATCACCAATCATCGCTATCTTGCTATTATCCTTCATCTCATTGAGCAAACGTAGCTTATCTTCGGGCAACAGCTCAGCTTGCCATTCTATCTCTAAATAACTAGCAAGCGCCTGAGCGGTCAGATGGTTGTCACCCGTGAGCATCACAGAGCGCACACCCATCGCTTTGAGCTGAGCCACGCCTTCTTGAGCATCATCTCGCAACTCATCTCGTAATGCTATCAATCCAAGCACTTCACTACTTTGCTCATCATACAAAACTGAGACAGTCTTGCCTTCCTTTTGCAATACTTCAATGTCTGCCTGTTGGTCCATTGACAGCAAGCTTTTTTCAGTTGCATAGACTGGTGATCCAATGGCTAAAGGGCGATCAGCTACCGTTGCATGTACTGCTTTTCCCGCAGTAACATAAGCTTTGGAAGCCACTGGTATGGATGTCTGGGCAGCTTTAGCATGATCGATAATAGCTTTTGCAAGTGGATGGCTAGAGGCGGATTCAACGCTGGCAAACAGCGCTAGTATCTCATTATGACCTTCAGACCCTATGCTTTCTTGTACTGATAGCTTCTGTGTAAAGGCAATCACGTTGGTCACCTGTGGCTTACCTTCAGTCAACGTACCTGTCTTATCAAAAGCCACGACATTTACGTGACCCATGGTTTCTAAAGCGCTGCCCCCTTTGATAAGTAAGCCTCGGCGTGTACCGACAGCCAATCCTGATGCAATGGCAGCCGGAGTAGATAGTACAAGCGCGCAAGGACAGGCGATTAGCAACAGTGCAAAACCACGATATAGCCAAGTCGACCATTCACCTCCCATCGCTAGCGGCGGAACAATAATAACCAGTGCGGCAATCGCCATCACCGCTGGGGTATAATAACGACTGAATTTTTCAATAAAACGAGCCGTAGGGGCTTTAGAGGCTTGCGCCTGCTCTACCAGATTGATAATGCGTGCGATAGTGTTGTCAGCAGCTGTCTTTTGTACACGGATTTGCAGCGCCCCATCCATATTGATTGATCCTGCAAATACTGCATCGCCCATGTCTTTAGCAACGGGTATGGATTCGCCAGTAACAGGTGAGTCATCAAGACTAGAGCTACCTTGAACAATGACACCATCAGCAGATACTTTATCGCCAGGACGTACCAATACCAGATCATCGATCTGCAACGAAGCTGCAGGAACGTCATGCTGTCCGCCTTGTGCATCAAGTAAAATCGCAGTCTTTGGAACCAATGATGCCAATGCTCTGATACCAGCACGGGCACGATCTGCTGCCACACCTTCTAACAATTCACCGACGGAGAACAAAAAGACAACCGCCGCCGCCTCTTCAGCTTCACCAATGATAAGTGCACCAATTGCCGCGATAGACATCAGCATTTCAATAGAAAACGGGGTGCCTGTCATTGCCAAGGTCATAGACTTTCGGGCAAAAGGGAAAACACCCACAATGACGGCAATAGCAAATGCCCACATGCCATAATCAGGGAAAAGTAATGCCAACGCGTAGGCGACACTCATCAAGACGCCGAGACCAACCACTTGCTTACCTTTTCTGGTTTGCCACCAACGCTGTTGCTGCGTATTTAATAGATTATCACTAATGCTGTCTGCTGCGTTTGCTTGATCAGTAGTGGCAGATATGCCAAAACCCAGACGCTTGATGGTCTTTTCAATATCGTTGCACTGAGTATCTGAATCAGGGGCAAGCGATAGCTCTAACTTTTCAGTCGCAAAATTAAGCTGTATGTCAGAGACACCAGGTATACGTGCTAATGCAGCTTCAATCTTTCTGACGCAACTGGCACAGTCCATACCTTCAATACGATATTGCATAATAAACTGCCTCATTATAAGAATTCATTTGATAACGCTATTTTGAACCCTCTAGTGGCTTCAGAGTCAAGGCCGTTTATATACAGTTGTATAAACTTGATTTCCTTAGGGTTAAACCTTATAGTTACTTTAATGTTTTCAATTTTGAAATGACTTTGGAATAACTTCAAGAGAACTGTGAGATAATTATGCTAATAAAAATCGGAGAGCTTGCTAAGCGTACAGGTGCTACAGTAGAGACCATTCGCTATTATGAAAAAGAAAAGCTATTACCAGAGCCTGCGCGTAGTGAAGGGAATTATCGCTTATATCGCGAAAGTCATATCGAGCGTCTACAGTTCGTTCTGCACTGTCGTACACTAGATATGACATTGGATGAAGTACGGACTTTACTTAAGTACTGGGAAGAACCTAGCAGAGATTGCGCTGATGTCGATACCTTGTTGGATGAACATATCCGCGCTGTAGAAACACGTATAGAAGAGCTAAAACAGTTAAAAAAACACTTAAGTGTTTTGCGGCAGAAGTGCGTCAGTAGCGCACCAGCGAAGTCATGTGGCATATTGAATGCACTTGCTGATCATTCTTGTCATGAAAATTCGCCATATGGCTCACATTAAATACTATTCGAATAGATGCAAATAATTAATGCTTATTCATCGCTATAGATAACGCCTATGCTGCTTGTTAATTACTGTGCCACCATTTCACTTGATTCTATTTAAGCGCATTCTAATGACTTGGTTAAACGGATTCTAACGATTTGGCCTCTTCGAAAAAGGCAAACCATAAACGCCTACCCTCCTCATTAATACGCCGCACCGTCTCAAAATACTTTTGCCGTGCTTCTTCATCTACTAAGGGAGCAGGAAGTAAGGGGTCAAAAACAACACTGCGGATACCTGCATCTCCAAGCATGAATATTTCTCGAAGCGCTACATGGGAGGGCAATTCGTCCAAATCACTTAGCCAGTCGGTGAGCTGCTGCGACTTTTCCTTATAATGCTTTTCAAGATGCATGTCTGACCAAAGCGCTCGTGCTTTTTTCTGCCTAACCTCATCAAATTCATTGGCTTTAAAAACTGCAGCTTCCTCTTCTAAGCCCAAGTCCAATAGACGCTGACGGACGACATCAACACCGCCTAGTAAATTATTGGGACGCAGATAAAGCCCTTTATCAAGTTCACGAAACCCCAATAATGATAAAGCACGAGCACGGGCACGCAGCACTTTACGATCACTGCGAGGTAATCCACCGGTCGCTACCGCTATCCATGAACCATCGGATTTTATCGTTCTTTTATCTGCTGTTTGCCATAAGGCCACATCGGCGCCCAATTTTTGAGCTTTCGGTCCGAGTTTGTAGGTGGCAGGACCAATCGACTCAGCAAGATCCGCTTGGATCAAACGAGCCAGCGTCACACGTATACTATTTTCTGTCATACCAAAAATAGAGCCTGCCAGCACTGCTTCGGAAGCACTAAGTGTGTTTGCCTCTGCCACCATAAGTAAGCGTAAAAGCAATAAACGAGGCGTTGGTTTGTTCATATTACACCTATTGACGTAATTATTTTTTATATGTAATACTAATCGTGTAAGTTACTAAACTACTGAAACTTAGGAAATGACATTCAAAATCAGGGAAGATAATCATCATGTCAATTGTAAATCAATTTAAGACCCATGAGGTGCAGAATCAACCTTTTGCCTTAGCCAATTATAATGCATGGGAAGCAGATACAGCGCTCAAAGAAGCTGTCGCAAGAGAAGGTGCTGCTTGGGCAGCAAGTCACTTAAAAGAGTTTGGGGCACTGACTGGTGGAAATCTGATCACTAGCGGATTCCTAGCCAATGAAAACAAGCCTAAATTGCGCAACTTTGATAGCTATGGTCGGCGTATAGATGAAGTAGAGTTTCATCCGGCTTACCATGATTTGATGCGTGCAGGAATGAAGTACGGCATGAGCAATTTTGCTTGGCGCAATGAAGAGCGTGATAGTGTCCACGTGGCTCGAGCGGCCGTCATGTATCTCGGCTCACAGCCTGAAGCTGGGTTTGGTTGCCCTATGTCTATGAGCTATGCCGCTATCCCTGCCCTACGTCATTCGCCTTTACTGGCTGAAAAATGGCTGCCAAAGCTATTATCCGAGCACTATGATCCGCGCAGCTTGCCCATGGAAGAAAAACTAGGCTGTACGATGGGCATGGGCATGACAGAAAAACAAGGTGGGTCAGACTTACGCCGCAATACGACTCGAGCCACACGACAAGAAGATGGCTCTTATGAAATCATTGGACATAAATGGTTTTTCTCAGCGCCAATGTGCGATGCTCATCTCGTCTTGGCTCAATCTGACAGTGGTCCTAGTTGCTTTTTAGTACCACGCTTTCGGCCTGATGGCACACGCAATGCCGTACAAGTCCAACGCTTAAAAGACAAATTAGGAGATTGGGCAAACGCTTCCTCAGAGGTCGAGTTTCAAGGCGCATTCGGTGAGCTAGTAGGCACTGAAGGTCGCGGTATTCCTACCATTATTGAGATGGTCGCCCTAACCCGACTTGACTGTATGATTGGCTCCTCAGCTCAAATGCGTCAAGCGATCGTTCAAGCGATTCATCACACCAGTCAGCGTGAAGCCTTTGGTAAGTTATTAGTCAACCAACCTATTATGCGTAATGTGTTGGCAGACTTAGCCTTAGAGTCAGAAGCGGCTTTGGCCCTAACAATGAGGATTGCGCGCGCTGTTGATAGGATAGAAACAAACCCTCATGAAGCTGCACTTGCTCGTATCGCGACAGCAATTGGAAAGTATTGGATATGCAAACGCGCCCCCATTTTTATCAATGAGGCACAAGAATGTTTGGGCGGTAATGGCTATGTCGAAGAGACTATTATGCCGCGTTTGTACAGGCAAGCGCCGCTAAACTCAATCTGGGAAGGCAGCGGCAATGTGCAGTGTCTAGATGTGCTACGTGCCTTAAAAAAGGAGCCAGAAACTCAGCGAGCTTTATTTAAGGAACTGCAGCAGGCAGCAGGGAAAAATGCTGACTATGATAAAGAATTACACCTGCTGATAGAGCGATTTGAGGACACTCAAACCTTGGAGTTCCGTAGTCGCTATGTGATTGAGCGCCTAGCACTGATGCTACAGGCTTCGATACTACTGCAGACTGAACATATGGAGATCGCTCAGGCATTCTGTCGTTCTAGGATTGGGAATGAGCATGGGCTGGCCTTTGGTACACTAAGTCCTGATGCTCCCGTGGATTTATTGATCGAACGGGCGGCTGGCGCGACCAAAGCGGTTCTCTAAATATATTTGTATGTGTTAAATAGTCCTCTGCTACTGATTGGTGTCGCAGCAGAGGCTTTTGCCCTTAACGTCAGTCACTTTCTTCTCAGCCATAACTGGCTAAATAACAGTCACATGACATCCTAAAAAAAGGCGCTTCTGAATTACAGAAACGCCTTACCGAATCGTCGTTCAAATATCAAATCGCTTAAAGTATTTCATCGTTTCGCAGAGTGAGAACCTCATAGCCGTCAGAAGTAACCGCAATGGTATGCTCCCACTGAGCAGATAGCTTTTTGTCATTGGTGATGACGGTCCAACCATCTTTTTTGACTTTAACTTTGGCTTTACCTTGATTGACCATTGGTTCAATGGTAAATGTCATACCTTCTTGTAGGACTAGACCTTTTCCTTGATGTCCGTAATGTAGAACTTGCGGTCCCTCATGCATTTCGCGTCCAATACCGTGACCGCAATACTCTCGCACTACTGAATAGCCGTGCTGCTCAGCGTAACTTTGGATGGCATGGCCAACATCACCCAGCGTTGCTCCAGGTTTCACCACTCGTATTCCTTCCCACATAGCTTCATAGGTCTGATCAACCAAGCGTTTTGCAAATGGCAACACCTCACCTATCAAATACATTTTGCTAGAATCAGCGATAAAACCTCCTTGTTCTAGGGTAATATCCACATTCACAATATCACCCGATTTGAGTATTTGCTGCTCTGAAGGAATGCCATGACAGACCACGTTATTCACTGAGGTATTCAATGCATATTGGTAACCATACTGACCCTTACTAGCTGGACGTGCACCTAACTGATCGGCAATATAGTGCTCAGCAAGGTTATTGATGTCCATCGTAGAAGTACCAACTGTAATTTTCTCATCGAGATAATCAAAGACAGAGGCTAGAAGTCGCCCAGACTCGCGCATGATTTCCAATTCTGCTGCATTTTTAAGTATGACCTTATCCATCTATAAGGTTCCTTACATTGACATCAGCTTGTCTCATTTGCTCATTGATAATTTGGTTGTAAGACATATTGGGGTTGGCTTCAGCAAGCATGCCTATCTTCATCCAATATTCAGCTTGTGCGTTGATGGAGCGCACCATGACGGCACTTGCTTTACGAATATCTTCATGCAGTTCATCATCAATTTTAACAATACCCATAAAAACACCTTAATATACGAAACGTATATGAATCGTATATCTATTTTTGTATGGTTGCAAGAAATTATGTATCGCTTGAGCTCAGTTTCCTTATATCGAAATTATTTGAATTAAACTATAGCTTGATACTGATAGCAAAAAACCACCTATCAAGGTGGTTTTTTGCGACTGATTTTTTGTTCAAATGTGGTGTAGCCAGCTTTTAGAAAGTTCTATTTAGAAAATCATATGAGCACACACCGCAATGATTGGTAACGAGATAATGGTTCTCAATAGAAAAATGACTAATAACTGAAAAAAGCTCACTGGGATTTTTGTCCCTAAAATCAATCCGCCGACTTCTGACATATAGATCAATTGAGACACTGACAAGCAAGCGATGACAAATCGAGTTAGTTCTGACTCGATTGAAGAACCGATAATAGCCGGCAAAAACATATCGGCAAAACCTACCATAATCGTTTTTGACATTTCTGCAGCAAAAGGTATGTTCAATAACTCTAAGAATGGAATAAACGGCATACCTAAATAATCAAATACAGGTGTTTCTTCTGCAACGATTAACCCCATAGTGCCGATTGCCATAACGACAGGCAATATCCCAATCCACATATCCAAAATATTCTTTAGACCATCTCTTAAGAAAGTAAGAAAACTTGGACTCTTATCTGCTTTTTGGACAGCTTTATGTAAACTGTGGGTGAATAACGTTTTTCCTTCAGGAATGGTTTCATGATCTCTATCACTGTTTTCGATAGTATAAGTATCTTCAATTCTAGATAAAGGTAACAACCTTGGGACTATTAAAGCACAAACAATCCCGCATAAAGCAACGACCCCAATCATATTGATAAAGTAGCTCTCAAGCTTAACCTGAGAGATGACAACCAAACAGAATGTAATCGATACTGCTGAAAAGCTTGTAGCGATAATTGCCGCTTCTTTTTTGGTATAGAACCCACCTTCCAATTGTTTATCGGTTAATAAGACACCGATAGTGCCATCACCCAACCATGACGTTAGACAATCTACAGATGACCTACCTGGCAAGCCAAATAAAGGTCTCATTACTTTGCTTAATAGAACACCGAAGAATTCTAATAAGCCAAAATCAAGCAATAATGGTAGCAGCAATCCAGCCAAGAAAAATACGATAAAAAGTATGGGCATTAATTCATATAATATTAAACCGCCAATATTGTCTGAATATATTGCCTCAAACCCAAATTTAAAATAGGTCACGACAACGAAAAACGCACCAAGCATTCTAATGATAAGCCAAGGCGTTGTAACGTTTAATAAATTATTCAAAAACGAATTATTCAGAATAAATGCAGGTTTCATGACTTTAGTATATAAAGTACAACACAAGGTAATCATGATCGAGGTGACAACCAATAGCGGCAAAAGGTCACCAATATAACCCTGTATATAATCCTTCAATACAGATATAGGAATGGTAAATCCTTCTGCATAGGTGACAAACTTACCGTCCACATAGGGAATTGGAAATACGAAAAGCATCAAACCTATAATAGATGGGATAAAGAACTTCAAAAACTGTTTGATATTGATACTGCTAACATCTCGACTTGCAGCGCTGGCTTTAATAATGTCCATATTATTTTTACTCGCAGTCCCTTTTTAACCAACCTAAAGAAGGTTTTAACAAACCCCTTTAGGCTAGATTCTGTTACTCATTTTGAATATTCAGTACTAGTAATTGCTCAAAAGTGTGTGGGTCACTTTCTCTAAAATTTTAAATATTCTGGTCGAGTCATCTTTTGAGTTGTTGTACAAAGGATTTATCTCTGCCATTTCCCAGCAGCATACTTTCTTGTTCTTAATTAACTCTATATTAAGTTGCATCGCTTGCTCGTATGACAGACCATTCATTGCAGGCGTACCGGTGCCTGGCACATATAAAGGGTCGACACTATCAACATCAAACGAAACATAGATATGATCGCAATATTCTAGTTTTTTGAAGATTTCCTCTACGGTAGAACTGATGCCTTTTTGGGTTATCTCAGCCACGCTATATAAAGGGATTTTATGTCTTCTAATTAAATCCATCTCTTCTTCTTGATAATCTCTAACCGCACAAAACACCACATTTTCTGGCTTAATTGATGGCTCGCTTGATGCCATAAACTTTAACTTTTCCCAATACTCTTTTTCTTTTTCAGAAAGCTCGTTACGCTGACATTCCAAATTATCAATGGCACAAGCCAACGCCAAAGGCATGCCATGCATATTTCCTGATCCACTGGTATATGGTGAATGAAAATCAGCGTGAGCATCTATATAAACCACGCCGATTTCCGCATCAGGGTGCGCCATTTTTAGGCCGTGCATGGTGCCTGCACAGCTAGAATGATCACCTGCAATAACAATCGGAAATTGATTCTCATTTCTTATATCTTTGATTTTATGCGCTAATTTAGAAATAACAGGCTCAATTACATCGGCGTATTTTGCATGCTTAAATGGCGACTCTTCTTCATGTATATATTCATTTTTTATACTATCAAGTTGCAATTTTTCATAGTAGTCTGCATTCATCTCTTTTGATGACGCGCGCAATGCATCGATTCCTAGTGACGCGCCTTTTTTATGCCCTGCGACATCTGAATAAACTTCTACTATTCGCACGTTTTTCATTAAATCATTCATTATTTTGTCTCTATTAAATAAAACAATTTTTTCATCATTTGAGTCCAAATCTGGCATTGAACTCCTATTTTTCTATATTCAAATGACTTATGATGCGGCCATCGCTTCATCCGTCTCTAGGCTACGATCTTTGCTATGAGCTTTGACTACCGAATAGAGGTTTTTAGGGTCTTGTTGCTGAGGAATCAAGTCAAGCAGCTCATATGCATCCTGCTTTTTGATCAAATCACGCAAAAATACCAAAGCCGTAAAGTCTTCTGAGGCAAAACCAACACCATCAAATACAACCAAGTTATCTTCGTTGGTGCGTACTGCTTTTTCACCATTTACGATGCGGTGAAACTCTGTCACAGGGAAATCTTGAGAAAGCTGTTGAATATCGCCTTCAATACGGGTTTGTGGTTCAAACTCTACAATGACATGATCGGCTCTTAACAAGATGTTGGCATCTAGCTCTGTTTTGCCAGGGCAGTCACCGCCGATGGCATTGATATAAACGCCTTTTTTGACCATATCATCACGCAGAATGGTGGCGTTTTTCTTATCTGCGGTACAGGTAGTGATGATATCTGCACCTTCAACTGCTTCTTCTACCGTTTTGCAAATAGTAATCTCTAGACCTGTATCGGCAAGGTTGCGCGCTACTTTTTCAGATGCGGCTGGGTCGACATCGTATAGACGTACTTTTGAGATACCCACGACTGCCTTCATACCCATTGCTTGGAACTCACCCTGAGCACCATTACCGATAAGCGCTAAAGTCTGGGCGTTTTTGGGCGCACAATGTTTGGCAACCAATGCAGAAGTCGCTGCTGTGCGTAAGGCCGTTAAAATACACATTTCTGTCAATAAAATCGGATAACCTGTATCGACATCAGACAACAAGCCAAAAGCGGCTACCGTCTGCAAATCGCGCTTGGTGTTGATCGGATGACCATTGACATATTTGCACGCAAACATTTCACCATCGCTGACAGGCATCAACTCTATGACGCCGTCTTTGGAATGAGAAGCAAAACGACTGGATTTTTCAAAACTATCCCAACGAGAAAAATCTTGTTCTAAAGCATCTACCAATTCTTTTATCGTCTGTTCTATACCATAATTACTAATGATTTCAGCCATCGCCTGTACGCTAACAAATGGCACACCCTGCTTCTGTGATACGATAAATTTAGACATTAATTTTGCTCCATTCCTTGAATATTATTTATTTAACCGACAATTAATATGCTACCAATTATAATTGTCAGTTAAAATGTCAATAATTTACCAAATATGGATATTTTTTTGACACATTGTTAGGTGCTACTTAGCATAATGTCAAAATCTAATAAAGGAAGCATTTTTATGGCGTATTACACTTATGACTCTTTAGATAGCGAACTGATATCTGAACTTCGACAAGATGGTCGAGCAACCATCTCAAACCTGGCTAAAAAACTTAAAGTCTCTCGTGCCACTGTCCAGAATAGATTGGATAGATTGATTCACAACGGTGCTATTTTAGGATTTACGATTCGAGTGCATGAGGCACTAGATAAAGAAACAGTCAAAGCGATGATGATGATTGAAGTAACAGGAAAATCTACTTCACAAGTGATTAGGAAACTGCGGGGTATCCCTCAATTGATTAAGCTACATACGACCAATGGGGCATGGGACTTGGTAGGAGAGATACACACGACAAGCTTGAGAGAATTTGATGAAGTGCTGCGTCAAGTCAGAGAGATTGATGGCATTTTGAATAGTGAAACAAGTGTTCTGCTGTCGAGTTTGTAATGTCATTAAACTCACAATCGCATAAGCGATGCTGTTTATCTGATAGATATTGACTTAGAGTGTTGTAATTAAGCCGCCTGAAGGTAAACGTAAAAAGAATATATTGGCGCTTTATAAGCTAGATTTTTTAATTTTTATTTGACTGGTACAATAAAACTAAAGAACGTATCTTTTACTACGTTCTTTAGTATGAGAACACGATGGTATCTTTAACTCAGACGATATTTTATCTTAAGACAAGAAATCTACTAATGGCTTACTATTTATTAAATAATATTAACTTCATAGCTGAACTTCTCCGCCATTCCATATGACTCTCTATATTCGATAGGATCACCTTCTAGACTCTTAGCAATACGGCATACCTTCACTAGGTTTTCTTGCTCATTATTATCTAAATAAGGGTCTACGTGATTGGCTACAAAAAATAAAGTCTCTACGGCAGATGAGACAAACTGACCACACTTTGTATAATAAAACGGATATAGCAAATTCTCAAAATCTTCAGGCTCTAGACTTACAAAGGCTTGATAACGACTCTTAGGTAACCAAATTTTTTCACTCAGCGAAACTTTGCCCTCAATGATACGTACACGTTCTATATAAATAAGCGCTTTATTCTTACCAATATCTAGCTTTTCATTAATCTCTTCAATACCCTCTATTACCATGACCTTTTTGACCACGCCTGTCGGTGTCGCATAGCAGGCATCTTTATCACGAAATTTGAAAAACCGTAATAATGAGCTTTCAAAATCTGGACGCTTTAGAAAGGTACCTCTGCCTTGATACTTGGTTAACACACCATCGTCGACCAGCTTTTCAACCGCTTTTCGAACGGTTCCGACTGATACTTGATACTTGTCTGCAAACTCCTGCTCAGTCGGTAAAGGTGTGTTTTCATCCCATTTACTTTCTGTCAATAAAGTCAAAATGTGCCATCGTACTTGCTCATACCGTGGTATTTTAAATTTTTCTAAATTTTTTAGCATTATTTCACCACAATTTAAGGGGTTTATGAATTGTTTTACTGTTTTTAAGCATTGTTATCATTCTAGAGATTGGAATATAACGGAGTACTCTATCTTAAGCGCTAAGAAAACCTTATATATCATTGCAATACTAACGACTGTCTGGCATTTTGTGGGCACTCTTATCTAATTCATATTACTTTTTTTGCTATTATTCCACTTATTTATACGTGCATTTCAGGCTTATACGATTCTGTAATCTAGAAAGTTGTTTGTCAATATTCTCGTAATGCTCTTTACCTATAGAAGTCGATACAGTTCTCTATAGAATTCATGTAGTTAAGCTCAAGGGACAGTAATGACTCTTTATATTCTAGCCGCAATAGTAATATGTATCATTTTTGGCTATACCACCAAGATCAATATTGGTCTATTTGCTATTGCATTTTCATACCTCATCGGCTGTTTCGGTATGGGAATGAGCGCTTATGAAATTGTTGAGCTATGGCCTCTCAAAATTTTCTTTGTTATTTTTGCTGTTACTCTCTTCTATAATTTTCCTTTAGCGAATGGCGCTTTAGAAAAACTATCGAATCATTTGATCTATAGATGCCGTCATTTTCCCGAGTTTTTACCCTTGGTTATTTTCTTTGCTGCTACGGTCGTTGCTGGCTTAGGAGCTGGTTATTACACCGTCTTAGCCACGATGGCACCTATGATTCTGTTATTGTCTAAGCGTACTAATTTGAGTCTTGTCATTGCTACTTTATCTGTTAACTATGGTGCATTGGCTGGTGCTAATTTTATCACCTCACAAAGCGGGGTTATCTTTCGAGAACTGATGCGCGGGGCCGGCGTCGCAAATGATAATACCTTTACTTATGTTTTAGGTGTCTTTGCGGTTACCTTTCTCATGCCAGTGATCGTCCTAGGTATCTATTGCTTTTTTAATGCTAAAAATAGCAAAATTGCGATTCAAACGATAGTACCAGAGCCTTTCGATAATAAGCAAAAACAATCTATTATGCTGATTTTTATTATGATGGCTATCGTGCTTATTGTACCCATCTTAAATCTCCTAATGCCTAACATAGAAGCAATTCAGTTTTTGAACGCTCGGATTGACATTGGTTTTATCGCCATTATTTTTGCCTTAATCAGTTTATTACTGAAATTAGGTCACGAAAAAACAGTAATTGCTTTAATTCCTTGGAATACACTTATTATGATTTGTGGGGTCGGCATGCTAATCGGCCTTGGCGTCGAGATCGGTGTTATTTACGAGCTAACAGAATGGCTAAGTACCAACGTTCCTATCTGGATGATACCGATTTTGGTCTTCGTTATTAGCGCAATCATGTCAATCTTTGCTAGTACACTTGGCGTAGTCGCTCCTACTCTATTTCCTATGGTGCTGCCTTTAGCCGTCGCCTCTGGACTTAACCCTCTATTGTTATTTACCTGTATTGTGGTGGGAGCACAAAGCTCATCCCTTTCTCCTTTCTCATCAGGAGGTAGTCTAATGTTAGGCGCTTCTCAAGTAGTTATAGAAAAAAACAAGCTGTTTAATGCGCTACTATTCAAAGCGGTACCCTTAGATATTGGTATTGGCATATTAGCCATTTTCATTATCCAGCTGCTGTTTTAACTAGTATGTATTCTTATGTTGAGAATGGGAACACGCTCTACCCTTAAGCAAACCCCTCCCAAAAGACAGTTTTGAAGCAGCTGTCTTTGGACTAACATATACGACCAAACTTCTTAAATGCCTAATAAAGTGCCCGTCATGGCGCTTAGTCTCATCTCACTGACTTCATCTACCGAGTTAGCTCTTCTCCTTATACACAGCAATATATCCTAGCACGTTTTCAATGTACCTCTCATAATTACCAATATCTATAAATCATTGTATTAATTAGTTTTTATCGAAATAGACATCTTGTATTCTGAAGGTTTTGCTGTCTTATCTCTTTCTTGATATTGAGACAATAAGTAATTTTGTATCAGTCATTGCGATAGTACCTTAAAATAAAATTCATGTATACATACATATGTTTCTTGTTATTTCTATAATATTCTGTTACTTTTGCAAAACGCTAAAAACTCTACTTTTATGAAGTTTAGTAGTTATTGTCAGGATGATCTGAACTTCATCTGTCATCACTTAATTATTTTGCTCAGAATTCTATTGAGCTATTCATTAAAAATACACACAAGGAGTGTCGTGTGAACAAACTATCCTATTTGGCTCTTGGCCTTTCTGTACTCACCCTTACCGCATGTAATAAATCTGATACGACAGCATCTGATGCCAGTTATGACGCACCTTCACGTCCAGAATGTATCGCCCCAGCAAAACCAGGCGGTGGCTTTGACTTGACTTGTAAACTTGCTCAAGCTGGCTTAAGAGATACCGGCCTATTAGAAGATCCGATGCGAGTCACTTATATGCCAGGCGGTGTAGGTGCGGTTGCTTATAACAAAATCGTTGCCAATGATCGTGCTAATAACGATGCAATCATTGCTTTCTCTACTGGCTCTATCCTAAATCTATCGCAAGGTAAATTTGGTAAATTCACTGAAAAAGACGTGAAATGGCTAGCAGCCGTTGGTACTGATTATGGTGCTATCGCTGTCAATGCAGACTCACCAATCAAAGATTTGGCAGGATTGGTTGCTGAGCTTAAGTCAAATCCAAAAGCAATTAGTTTCGCCGCTGGTGGTAGTGTTGGTGGTCAGGACTGGATGCAAACAGCTATTTTAGCTAAAGCGGTTGGGGTCAATCCTAGTGACATGACTTATGTTGCGATGGAAGGCGGCGGTGAAGCTATTACAGCGGTCATGGGTAACCATGTGACTGTCGTAAGTGCTGGTATCGCTGAGATCATGCCACAAGCCACTGCTGGCAAATTACGTGTACTGGCCGTATTTGCAGATGAAAGACTCGGTGGCACTATGGCCGATATTCCTACTGCTGTAGAGCAAGGCTATGACGTTACTTGGCCTGTCATGCGTGGTTATTACATGGGTCCAGATGTCAGTCCTGCCGCTTATGACTGGTGGAAAGCAAGCTTTGATAACATGCTTGCGGATCCAAAATTCGCTGAATTACGCGAGCAGCAAGAGCTACTACCATTCTCTATGACTGGTGATGAGCTAGAAGCATACGTTTATAAACGTACCGGTGAGCTACGTGAATTGTCTGCTGAGTACGGTCTTGTTGATGCTGCAGCTAAGTAGCATTACTCAGATCATATCCCCTTAATGATTGAATACTGATTTTTATAGTATTTATCGAAGGTTGACAGATGAGACATCTCTCAACCTTCTTGTTTTGGAATTCAAGGAATACTTCTATGACAATGGAACGTGCGTTTTCTGGATTAATGGGGCTGTTTAGCTTATTTTTGGTCTATTTAGCTATTGGTTACGTTGCTCCTATTGCCTATGATCCTATCGGCCCTAGACCCTATCCTATTTTGATTTTCTCACTTACGGCGCTTTTGACCTTGGTTATTGCCTTTCGTCCAGCACGGTTTACGAAAGTCATCGATTTGGGCTATAACAACGTCGTGCTTAGAAATCTTGTGCTGTGTGTCAGCGCATTATTGATTTATAGCTTAATTTTTGAGCCTTTAGGTTTTGTGATTGCTACCACACTGATGTGTTTTGCGGTTGGTTTATTATTTGCCGGAAATCCTATTAAAAGCCTTATCTTTTCAGTTGTGATCAGTATCGCCCTGTATGTCTTATTTGACATGGCTTTGGATGTGATTCTGCCACTTGGAATATTATCAGGAATAATGGGATAGCTATTATGGAAACTTTTGACTTTTTAATGCAAGGTTTTGGCGTAGCGATGTTGCCCAAAAACTTACTGATTGCACTCATTGGCGCTTTTATTGGTACAGTTGTAGGCATGTTGCCTGGCCTTGGCCCTATTAATGGTGTGGCAATTCTATTGCCTTTTGCCTTTGCCCTTGGTCTACCACCCGAGAGTGCACTTATCTTACTGGCGGCTGTTTATCTTGGTTGCGAATATGGCGGTCGTATTTCTGCCATTCTACTTAACGTGCCTGGATCTGCCGCAGCGGTTATGACCTCATTGGATGGTAACCCGCTAGCGGTTCAAGGCAAGGCTGGTATCGCCTTGTCTATCTCTGCGGTTGCCTCGTTTATTGGTTCTACGATTGCGACCATTGGTGTGGTCTTGTTCGCACCTCTATTGGCTAAATGGGCAGTGTCGTTTGGACCTGCTGAATACTTCGTATTAATGGTATTCGCGATTTGCTGTTTGAGTGGTTTGGTTGGTGATCAACCTATCAAGACAGCAGTGTCAGCGTTAATCGGCTTGGGTCTGGCTACTGTTGGTGTCGATGCGGTCACAGGTATCTATCGCTATACCTTTGATTCAGTCAACTTATCTGATGGTATTCAGTTCACAACGATCGTTATTGGATTTTTCAGTGTCAGTGAAATCTTGATTTTGCTCGAAAGAACCAGTACTGGTGGGAAAATTATCGCGCAAGGTAAGCGTAGCTTATTCAACCTAAAAGAACTTCTCTTTACCATTGGCGCCATGGTGCGTAGTGGCATAATGGGCTTTTTCGTTGGTATTTTGCCTGGTGCAGGTGCGACTATCGCGAGTGCGATGACCTATGCTAGTGAACGTAAAATTGCTGGAGACAGCGGCAAATTTGGTGAAGGCGATCTTCGTGGTTTAGCCTCTCCAGAGGCGGCTAATAACGCATCAGCATGTGGTTCATTTGTACCGATGTTGACTTTGGGTGTTCCTGGTTCTGGTACGACAGCGGTCATGATGGGTGCCTTGACTTTATATAATATCACGCCAGGTCCGCAGCTATTTACCGAACAGCCAGACATCGTTTGGGGTCTGATTGCCTCATTATTCATCTGTAACGTTATCTTGTTAGTAATGAATATTCCTTTGGTTGGTGTATTTTCTAAGCTACTTAATGTACCAAACTATATCTTGATACCATCTATTGCTGCTATTAGTTTCGTTGGTGTTTACTCTATCAACAGCACGACCTTTGATATGGTATTCATGGTAGGACTTGGGATATTTGGTTACTTCTTACGTAAGCTACATTTCCCTCTATCAGCCCTTATTCTAGGTTATGTACTAGGAGAGCTAATGGAGTCTAACCTCAGACGCGCCTTGTCTATTTCTCAAGGTGAGATGTCTATTCTATGGAGTAGCCCAATCACTGTGTCACTATGGGGTCTGGTAGTTGTTATGATATTCATGCCAATCATTCGTAAAATGTATCGTAAGCGCTTTAAGAAGACTGCTGCATAAGTTCTTGCTATTTCGTCTCTAAATCTCTCTCCGGCGGTGGTTGTACTCTATGTATGGCCACCGTTTTTTTAGAGATACTTTCACCTTACTTTCAACAGCTATTTAACACTCCTAACTCTTTTGTCAGCTTTCCAAAATTAGCAAAACATCACTACTTGATGTCACTTATGAAATAGGATTTTATAGTGCTCTTTGTTTTAGATTTATTGCAAACCATTCCAACTTGGCATTTAGTAGGTTTGTTTGTCGCTGGCATGGTCGCTTTTATTATCTCCACTATATCTGGTGGTGGCGGTGCTATGCTACTGATACCAGTTACCTCTTCGATGGTAGGGACAGCGATTGCACCACCTGTGATCAACGTGGCTACCTTTCTGAGTAATGCCTCACGGCTCTATCTATTCTGGCATGATATTGATTGGTCATTGACCAAATATTATGTCCCAAGCGCTATCGTAGGTGCATGGCTAGCCGCATTGGTGTTTAGTCGTTTGGACGCAGGCTGGATTCAGTTATTGGTTGGCGCATTTTTAGTCTCGACTATTTTCCAATACAAGTTTGGTAAAGTAAGTAAAACATTTGATATGCCAAAAGTAGGTTTTGTGCCTGTGGGCTTTGCCATTGCTTTTATGAGTACATTGGTGGGTGGCCTCGGCCCTATTCTTAACCCTTTTTATATGAATGCTGGACTGGAAAAAGAAAGTCTTATTGCGACCAAAACAGCTAATTCTTTTTTTGTAGGTATTGTACAAATCGTCAGCTACACCTTTTTTGGGATACTCACCGTCAAGATATGGGTGTATGGTCTTGTATTAGGACTGGGCGCCGTGATTGGCAATATAATTGGCAAACGCTTTTTGGCAGGTATTAGTATTAGCCAGTTTAGAATCATGCTGCTGATACTAATGGTCATCAGTGGTCTAATAATGATAATAAGAAATATTGATGTACTGTTCTAGAGACTCTTCTATGCCATAACTATTCATAGTACATTTGCATAAACAATGACAGTACTTTCACCGCATATATTTTTACTGATTGAATATCTGCGTACAGTATTTTTATTAATTGCATTACAACTTACATTGTTGTTGTTCAACCATATAATACCTATAATTCGATAGAATCAATACATGTAAGATATTGTCACTCCATAACATCCAGTTGACCCACTTTAAAATAGTAGAGATCGTTGGTTCGAATCATATTATGTTTGCCAAATGTAGATAGCCCCAATCTCAAGGTTGGGGCTGTTTTTATGCCTGCAATAACAGAGCTGTAGCGGAAAACCTTTAGTTTCAAAGCTTTGTAATCAAAAATGGTTATTAAGCGTCATCATAGTTCACTTAATAACCCAGTCGAAAACAGCTACCCTTTCACATGGATGAATCGTCTGTGTTTATAAGATCTGGCAAGCCTCATCAAAGTCCAATCTTGGCAGACGGCTGTACAATTGATCTTCTTGGCCATAACCTATATTAATGAGCAGGTTTGAGGTCCATTTACTGTCTTTAAGAAAGGTGTCATTCACTAATTCATTATTAAACCCAGACATTGGGCCTGTGTCTAAACCCAAGGCTCTACAAGCTAAGATGAGATACGCCGCTTGCATAGAACTGTTTCTAAACGCCGTTTCTTTTATGAGTTCAGGGCTAGAGTTAAACCATGATCTGGCGTCAGTATGTGGAAATAATTTGGGAAGTTGCTCATAAAACTCATTGTCATAAGCGACAATCACTGTGATAGGTGCTGTCATTGTTTTTTCGATATTACCTGATGACAGTGCTGGCTCTAAGCGCGCTTTAGCGTCATCAGATTTAAGAAATATAAAACGCGCCGGTGAACAGTTGGCCGAGGTAGGTGCCATTTTAACTAAATGATAGATCTCTTCAAGTAGTGCATCTGGTACGTCTTTTTTTTGCCAAGCGTTGAAGGATCTGGCCTTACCAAACAGTTGGTCAAGACCGTCTGGAGATAACGATAGGGAATCAGTCATAGTACGTCCTAATTGATATTAATTTTTGGATAAGAATTGAAGAATTTTACTATTGGTTGAGCAGGTCTCTGTGATTGTACTAGCATGTCCACCTGTCACCATCAACTCAAATTGAGCATTCTGCATATTTTCAGCCAAAGCCAGACCGCGTTGCCATGGCACCAACACATCATCAAGATTGCTTAAAACTAGCGTTTTATTTTTGATATGCTTGGCATTTATCAGGGGCTGATAAGCCTGCAAGGCTTTTAGTCTCGTTGAGACGTTCTCGACTGGCGCAAAGTGAGCGATGGCTTTATTTTCTTTTTGCGTGAGTGTATCTATGTTGTCTGAGATCCAGATCGGTGGGTACAAAAATATCGCTTGGGCACGTACAAATGCTTCTACCCCTGTATCTTGTAGCAAACTGGTTCGCATGCTAAAACATTTAATAGTGTGAGGATCTAGGCTTTCCCATCCATTTAAGATGACCAGTTTATCCAACAATTCTGGCGCTTTATAAGCGACTTCCATACCAATGAATCCGCCAAGTGCATGACCAACGAAATGACAATTAGACAGCCCTTCTTGTTTTAAAATTTCGATTAATTGATCCGCTAAATCTTGCATGGAATAGTTATCAGGTAAGAAGTCACTATCAGGTGATACCCCCTCTTGTTCATAACAAATCACATTGTAATGCTCGGTAAAACACTCAATTTGAGGTAACCAAAAATCAGCATGCCCGCCTAAACCTGAACTAAATACGACCGTTTCTGACGTGTCGTTCTTACAAGGGTATTTTTTAACTAACATAGGGTTTCATCCAATTTCAGTAAAATTCAAATTGCGGTAAAAGTATCTAATAGCTTATAAAATCAAGTTAAGTTAAATTGATTTTACTAAATCAATTCAACGGTACGCTCATCGCTTTCATCATATTCATACGCTACGGTTTCTTCGAAATTTTCGACTTCTCTTTCACCCTTACTTTCAACAGCCTCTTGAGATTCAATATATTTAATTAACGCGTCTATGGTGCCGACCTTTAGGTTATGAGTATCAGCAAATTTCATCAGATCATTTCTACGAGCCATTTCACCATCTTGATTGATAATCTCTACAATAACTGCAGCAGGCTCCAAGCCAGCCAGCTTCGTTAAATCGCAACCTGCTTCGGTATGCCCAGCCCGCTCTAAAACACCGCCTTCTTTAGCCACTAATGGAAAAATATGACCTGGGGTTACGACGTCATCAAAGGTAACGTCTTGAGACACGGCAGTTCTGATAGTCTGAGCTCTGTCTGCCGTTGATATTCCGGTACTTACCCCTTTTGCTGCATCAATAGAAACGGTGAAATTTGTACTATAAGGTGCTTGGTTGTCTTTGCACATGAGAGGTAATTTTAATTTTTTGCAGCGCTCGGAGGTCAAGGTCAAACAAACCAAACCTCTGGCATGGGTGATCATAAAATTGATATCATCAGGTTTGGCTAAAGTGGCTGCCATAATCAGGTCACCTTCATTTTCCCGATCCTCATTATCCATGATGATGACCATCTTTCCTGCTTTAATGTCTTCAATGATTTCCGGTATTGTATTGATATTCATAAAATCCACCATTTGCATTTAAATTTGCTTTTGTATGTTGTTATGTAGAGCCTATTGTCAATTAATCACACGCTCTACATAACGTCCTACGTTTGCTAGGCCGTATAGCTACTTCATAGAGATTGTGGTATTTACGCCTTCACTAGCATCCTCATCAAACCAGCGTGATATCACGGTTTTAGTCTGCGTATAAAACTGTACCGCTTGCTTACCATAAGGACCTAAGTCACCGAGCTTACTGGCTCTAGACCCTGTAAACGAAAACATCGGTAGCGGTACTGGAATTGGTAAATTGATACCGACTTGTCCAACATCGATATCTTGTTGGAACTTATGTGCATGGGCGCCAGACTGGGTAAAAATCGCAGTGCCATTACCATTTGGATTGGTATTGATAACCTTAATAGCTTCCTCAAGCGTGTCGGCATACATAATGCATAGGACAGGGCCAAAAATTTCTTCGGTATAGCAGCTCATATCCGTTGTTACATTGTCCAAAATAGTTGGGCCAACAAAGTTACCTTCTTCGTAACCTGCTACCTGACAACCACGGCCATCTAGCCTGAGAGTTGCCCCTTCGTCTATACCGGCTTGGATTAAGCGCTCGACACGGGCTTTGGCTTGCTTAGATATTAGCGGACCTAAATCTTTGTCATCCTTGCCAGCAGACACTACTAGCTGTGCTGATTTTTCCACAATCTCATCAACCCACTGTTTAGACTCTCCAACCAATACGACGACAGACAGTGCCATGCATCGCTGCCCTGCTGCACCAAATGCTGCTCCTGCTAACTGATTCAGACTTTGTTCTTTATTGGCGTCAGGCATGATAACGGCATGATTTTTCGCACCCATCATACATTGCACACGTTTGCCAGCCTGACCGGCTCGATCATACACATGCTTGCCCACCGCAGTTGAGCCAACAAAAGATATCGCTTTTATGTCAGGGTGATCGCACAGCGCATCCACCGTGTCTTTACCACCATGAACCACATTTAATACCCCTTTTGGTATACCTGCCTCAAGGGCCAACTCGACCAATCTCATGGTAACGATTGGGTTTTGTTCAGAGGGTTTTAAGATAAATGTGTTGCCTGTGGCGATGGCCATTGGAAACATCCATAGCGGTATCATGGCAGGAAAGTTAAAGGGGGTAATACCTGCACAGACACCGATTGGCTGCTGCACGGTATACATATCAACACTACTGGCGACGTTTTCGATGTAGCCACCTTGTTGCAAGTTACCGATACCTGATGCGTGTTCTACAACCTCAAGACCTCTAAATACATCACCTCTAGCATCTGCCAGCGTTTTACCTTGTTCTTCAGTCAGTAGCGCTGCCAGCTCATCCATATTTTCACGTATCAATTGTTGATACTTTAGAAACACACGGGCTCGTTTGCTGATAGGTGTGACACGCCAACTCTGAAAAGCCTCAGATGCCGTTTTGATGGCTTGCTCGATTTCCGCAGGTGTTGACTGTGGTACCTTGGCGATAATTTCTTGCGTGGCTGGATTGGTGATATCAATCCATTCTGTGGTAGTCGATTCAGTAAATTCGCCATTAATCAATTGTTGTACGCTGCGTGGTTCTGTATTCATGACACGATTCCTTAAGGTAATATCAAATAGGGTTTAATTTTATGGATTTAGTTTTAAGAGCGGCTCTGATGTAGCGATTTCTCTCTCAGTGGTCACGCTCATCTCTTTTTGTTTATTTTTAAAATTGAAAACGAGATTCATAAGAATGGCTAAAAAAGTAGCGGTACCGATACCGCCTAAATCAAAGCCTGCAATATTTAGTGAATAGTTGCCAGTACCTAAGATTACTGGGACGGCGGCTACCAACATATTGCCATTCTTACTAAAATCAATTTTTGCATTCATCCAGATACGCGCACCAGCGATCGTAATCAAACCAAAGACAACGATTGAAGCACCGGTCAAAATAGGCACAGGAATGGTACTTACCAAGGTTCCAAACTTAGGGGATAAACCCAATAAGATTGCAAAGACACCTGCTATGACAAAGACGACTGTAGAATAAATTTTGGTCGCGGCCATCACGCCGATATTTTCTGCATAGGTCGTCATACCAGTGCCGCCTACCGAGGCTGAAAGCGTAGTACAAAGGCCATCAGCGAAGAACGCTCTACCCATATAAGGTGAGATACTTTTGCCAGTCATAGCTTCTACCGCTTTGAAATGCCCAAGATTTTCAGCGATCAAGATGATAAAGACAGGTGCAATGACTAATATGGCACTGGTCTCAAAGACAGGAGAATAAAGGGTTGGAATACCGAACCAAGCGGCATTTGCAATTGGACTAAAATCAATAGGCGTGCCCATGCCCAATACATTGGTTAATAGGAAATAAATAAAATACGCAGCGACCAATCCGATTAACAGTAACAGGCGTCTGACCATGCCTTTGGTAAATACGGCGACTGAACAAATACATAATACGGTGACTAATGCCATCCAAGAGTCAAAGCTACTGCCGATGACGCTTTGTATGGTGACCGGCGCTAAGTTCAACCCGATAATCATAACAATGGACCCAGTGACCACAGGTGGCATCAAGTTCTCAATCCACTCTGTCCCTGTTTTCATCACCAGCAGACCCATCAATGCGTATAAAACCCCGCAGACAACGGTACCTCCCAGCGCAATACCAATATTTGGATTGATACCAGTGCCGCTATACCCTGTTACTGCTGCAACCGCTCCGATAAATGCAAAACTAGAGCCCAAATAGCTTGGTACGTGACCCCCAGTAATCAGAAAGAAAAGTATCGTGCCTATACCCGTAATCAGCATGGTTAAGCTAGGATCAAAACCCATCAGTAAGGGAGCTAAGATTGTCGCACCAAACATTGCGAATGAGTGCTGTGCGCCTAACACCACACTTTTACCCATTGGTAAGTATTCATTGATACCTACCGGTGTCGTTTCTAGGTTCCCGGTGTAGGGACGCCATTTCACAAACCATTTATCCATTTTGGATATCCTTAAAAAAAGTAGAGGTGTGATACTTAGTTTTTGCACTTACTTAATTGATGGTAGTCTCGATTGAAATAGATGAGACTTTCACAATCAGGCTTGTGTTTGATATCCAATACTTCACAAATAAGAATATCGTGGGTCCCCACCGAACTGATAAGTTTGATTTTGCAATCAAAAGAAATGCTGGCATCCTCTAACACAGGCGATCCGGTTGACAGCGTGGACCAGTTGCCTTGCTCAAATCTTTCTTCCAGCGCCTTTTTACCACCGAACACACCGCTCAAATCTTTATGTTCAAGACCAAGTGTGTTGACGCATAGCACCATATTTTCTTTAAAAAACTTGTATACAGAAGCGCTTCGGTTTAGACACACTAATAGGGTTGGCGGTTCGTCAGTGACACTGCACACCGCTGAGGCTGTAAATCCTGCGCGCCCTGCTGGACCCTCAGTGGTAATAATGTTCACGGCAGCCGCCAACTTGCTCATCGCATCTCTAAAAGACTGCTGCATGTCGGTTAAGTTTCCTGCCGTAGAGGTGAATGATTCTTTAGACTTATGTTTCATTAATGAGGATTGCGTTACTTGGCTTTCTTTAATTACTGTATTCATCTGTCATTTCCTTTTAAACAATATTCCGCCACATGTGTAGTCAACTAAAGCGCCCTACTACAGTCCAATGCTAGGGGGTTCGATGTCAGGTAACTTTAAATTCACTAACTGCAGTTATTTTTAAACAGGTCTTTATCCAATGTGCGCTATGGACGCGATTTCGACCAAAGCGTCTGGTTTAACCAATCCACATTGGATACAAAATCTTGCTGGCTTTTCATTGGGAAAAAACTCTGCATAGACTTGATTGACCGCGTCATAATCTACCCAATCTTTTACAAAGATCGAATTAAAGGTCACATCATCCATATCGCCGCCAGCGGTTTGAATCACGTTTTTGATCGTTGTTAACACATGGCGAGTTTGAGCAGCGGCATTACCCACATGTACGACATCGTTGTTTTCATCAAAGGGCAAGGTGCCCGAGACATAAACGATGTTGTCGGCCTTAGTCGCTGGGACATAAGGGGCTAATGGTTTGCTGGTACCTTCAGGGATAATCACTTGTTTAGACATATCTACATTCCTATTGCGGTTAGGTTAAGTATGAAACGCTTGGTTTAGGTTGCTAAAAACTGGCTAGGTAAAACGTTAGCTATCTGAAAAACACTGCTGCATGCTAGCAACATCAGACACCCAACCAAAAAAGGTTTTTACGTTATATAGTGTGGCGTCATGAGCTTCTACTGGCCCTGCCTGATAACAAGCGTCATCTAATAACACCCCAAAATACTCAAAGAAAAACCCATCTCGAAGCGTAGATTCAACACAGACGTTGGTCGCGATACCTGTGAGCAATAAGTTACGTATGCCCCGTGACCGCAATACACTATCGAAATTGGTGTTCGCAAAGCCGCTATATCGAGGTTTATCTATAACGATGTCTTGAGGCGCAGGGATAAGCTCGTCGACCAACTCATAATCCCAGCCACCTTTTGCCAATAGCGTTCCCTCAATTTCAGGATTCTTACGCATGGTTTTTAGGGCATTTGACTTGTGATAATTGGGCGATCCACTACCACCCGCTTCGACATACTTGTTATCCCAGCCATTTCTAAAGTAGATAACTTGTATGCCAGATTGATGCGCAATATCCACGGCTTGCTTGATTTTATCAATGACGGGTTTCGTCGCTGTGACATCAAACCCTGCCAAATCTAGATAACCGCCTTGGCTGGCATAAGCGTTTTGCATATCCACTACGATTAGCGCCGTCTGGGAGGGGTCTAACTTAATAGGTTCAGGCAACGACTCTAAAACAGGAGAAGATTCCTTGGTAAAGTCTGCACAAATTGTATTAACCGAATTCATATCTGCTCCTTGTATTAGGCTTCGCTGACAGCTTGGCTGGCCACTGGTGTATCGACATTGATGCGGCTCTGCATCAGCGGTTGAATTCTGCTACCGAAATCTTCCACGCCTTGCACGAAATCATCAAAGGTCAATAGAACACCGTCCGTACCTTCCACTTCAGCGACTTCGTCTAACATACTGGCGACATTTTCAAAAGAGCCGACCAGCGTACCCATGTTGATATTGACTGGCGAAACGCTTGAGGCCATATGGCGAACGTTGGTATCTTTGCCTGAGGTTTTGTCCTTACCGCCTTGCGACTGCAACCAATCAATGGCTTCGAAATCCGCGCCATCATTGTATGATTGCCACTTTGCTTGGGCTTTTTCATCGGTCTCATCTGCAATGACCATAAAGAGGACATAGGTCGGAACATTACGGCCCGTCTGATCCGTATGTACCTTTAAGCGATCATTGATACCGGCATAGGCAGTTGGCGTGTTCAAACCTTTACCAAAAACAAAGTTATAGTCAGCGTATTTTGCAGAGAACGCCAAGCCTGTATCTGATTGGCCCGCACAGATAATCTTCATATCCGCTTTTGGAATAGGCTTCACCTGACAATCATTCATCTGAAAGAACTCACCCTTCAAATCAGATTGGCCTGTTGCCCACAGATCTCTCAAAACTTGTACATATTCAGATAGGTAGTCATAGCGCTTGCCAAAATAATCATCGCCTGGCCACATTCCCATCTGTCCATATTCTGCTTCTTGCCAGCCAGTCACGACATTCAATCCAAAACGCCCGTTTGAGATGCTATCAAGCGTTGATGCCATTCTCGCTACGATCGCAGGTGGCATAACCAACGTCGCCGATGTGGCATAGATTTTTATTTTGGATGTGACCGCAGCCAACCCTGCCATCAAAGTAAAGCTCTCGAGGTTGTAATCCCAAAACTCAGTTTCCCCGCCAAAGCCGCGCAGCTTGATCATCGAAAGCGCAAAATCGAACCCATAGTGCTCAGCACGTTGCACAATCTGTTTATTTAGCTCAAATGTTGGCTTGTATTGCGGCGCGTTTTTCGAGATTAACCAACCGTTATTACCAATCGGACAAAAAATACCTATTTCCATGATTTCACCTATACGTTTGAGGAAGAAAAGAGCGATAAAAGAAATAAAGATTATTTCATGTTTTTTATGTAGCATAATTTATGCCAAATTAATTAATACTTATTTATCAAATACTTATATAATTTTCATACAAAAATTATTAAACCATATGGTCTAAAAATATGCAGAGAAATAGTGCGGGCTGTTATAAATTGGTGCAAAGTGTTATAAAATAGTGCACAAATGTATAAATTATTTATAAGTGCATTTTGATGGTGGTCTGAATGAAGATAAGGTGGAATAAGCAGCAGAAAAGACTGGTCAACAGCAGGTTGTTTTAGTCAGTGAACCTGTAAACCGATATGGTATTGCTCGCTGTTGGAGTAGTTGGCATACCCGTTTTGATCAACCAGTAGCATCTGCATTTGGTTACTTCGACCCTTTTTTAAATTGAATCAACTATCATTTAAAATTGGGTTCATATGGCTTTACGATGAGGGAAAATATAGTGAAAGAATACGCACTAAAAGAAGAGACAGAGACGAGTGCAAAGATATTAAAAAAGAAAGAACAT
Organism: Psychrobacter sp. UBA3480; assembly: GCF_002377945.1. Lineage (GTDB taxonomy): Bacteria > Pseudomonadota > Gammaproteobacteria > Pseudomonadales > Moraxellaceae > Psychrobacter. The sequence goes on along the minus strand of NZ_DFQV01000033.1, from coordinate 27,387 downwards.
ATCATTAATGCTGCATTGATCGTATTTTCCCAAGAGGGGTTAAATGGCGCGCGCATGGAGCAAATTGCCGAAGAAGCTGACATATCTAAATCGAATATATTTTATTACTTTCAAAGTAAAGAAGTTCTGTATGTTGCTGTTTTAGAAAAGGTGCTGAGTAAGTGGCTATCGCCTTTGAGTGAGATTAACGCCAACCAAGATCCAAGGGTTGCCCTTAAGACCTATATTGAAGAAAAATATAAAATCTCAAAAAAATCGCCTGCAGCATCGAGACTATATGCGTTAGAGATTATACAAGGGGCACCTCATTTGATGGCCGTATTAAAAGGCCCTTTGAAATCTTTGGTTCGTGAAAAGGTGGCAGTGATTGATGGCTGGATTGCAGATAACAAAATTAAGTCCGTGTCTGCTATCCATTTGATTTTTCATATTTGGGCGGTGACTCAGCACTATTCTGATTTTTCTACGCAAACTGAAGCGGTGTGTAATCATAGTTTGAGGAATAAGAAGTTCGCTAATGAGGCATTAAATACTAGCATTCAACTTCTGGTAGATAGTTTGATTCCGTGATTTAATATGAGTAAAGTACGGCTACCCAATTAGGAAAGCCCCAATCTGAAGATTGAGGCTTTTTTTATGTCCGTCATTTAAGGGCTATAGTTTGAATAAGGGACTATATTTTAAATAAAACACTACATGACTAAAATTTCTTTTCTTCAACCCCTATAGTCACGATTGCATAAGGATGACTTGGGAGAGCTCAGCACCTACAAGTGAGGTTAGCAACCAAAGTAAGTAGTGATATAATGTCCTGATAATTGATATTTTATAAAAGGGTTACATTATGGCTCGTACCGCTAGCGCATTGCACATTTTAGTAAAACATAAAGAACAAGCTGAGGACATTATTGCCAAGCTTAAAAAAGGCGCTAAGTTTGATGTACTGGCCAAACGATACTCAACTTGCCCATCAGGCAAAAAAGGTGGCAGCTTAGGTGAGTTTGGCAAAGGTGATATGGTAGGGCCATTCGATAAGGTTTGCTTTACCGGCGAACTATTTACCCCGCATTTAGTAAAGACCAAATTTGGCTGGCATGTCGTAAAAGTACTTTATAGAACTTAAGCGTTGACGCTCTGATTGTAAGCCAACTGGAGTATGCCTCAAATATTGTCCTGATTCATATATGATTTATCATCGTGGTAATTATGTGCGAATCAGGATTTAATTTTTGGTCGACCTACCCCTTCTAATCCTTACATCAAACTACCCTTATTTTATTTAAGCAGTATTTTACTTAAGCAGTTTTCTACGAGTTAAGGTCAAATAGTGAGGGGCGAGATAAGTTGTAATCAGCCTTTAAAACCTTTTGGTAGTTCAGGTGCAGGCAAACGCTTCATATCAGAGTCAACATTACCGAAACGCTCATGACCATTATTCCAATCAATAATAGACTGCTCAATCTCAGCTTTGTTATCAGCAACGAAGTTCCACCACATTAGCACTTGGTTATTCAGCGGTTCGCCGCCGATGAACATGATACGTGTGCCCTTTTTGGCAACCAGCTTAATACTTTTGTTATTAGCGACATCGCTATCATGAAAACGGAATAACTGGTCTTGCTGACAAACCTTGCCTTCAGACTCTACCTCCCCTTCTGAAACCAAGATACCGTACTCAAAGCCTGGCTCTAAATTCAATGTTGCTTCGCCATCTTGCTTAAAGTACACATCTATACCAACCAGTTTAGAATACTGAATGGTAGGCGCTTCAAATGTCTTACCTGATGTATTGGTATAACTGCCTGTCGTTAGTATCATCTCTACGTTGCCCTCGCTCCATGTCGGTAGCTTAGGATAATGATGAAAACTGCGTTTGATTTTCTGATCGGTGGGAAGCGCAATCCATAGCTGCACCATACTGATACCACGTGCAGCATTTTCTGAACCGCCCGTATCTGGAAAGACACTTTGCTCTGTATGACTGATACCTTGGTGTAGACCCGTACCTGCTGTCATGACATTGACTTGGTTTTTGGTAATGACCTGATGATTGCCCAAACTGTCTTTGTGTAGCACCTCACCATTTAGCATCCAGCTGAAAGTCTGCAAGTTAGTATGCGGATGGCGACCCACTTGTATCCCTGCATCATCCTGACCAAAATTAGCAGGACCTGCATGATCTAAAAAGCACCACGCACCGATCGGTTTTTTGCCTTTATTGGGTAATAAACGTGCGATTGGAATACCGCCAACATCAGCCAGCTTTGGCTCAAACGTTTGAATACTCATAAACCTACTCCTTTCTTGATACTCCATATATTACAAATAATGAGCGTAGAAAAGTGTTGAATGGTTGTTGGTACTTCCATGCTCAATACATCGGCAGCTGACATCTTATCATTTAGCGTTTTACTATTTATATTAACGCTTCTGCTAACGGTAAAGATATAAACGCCGTTGCGGGTATTTTTTAGCCGATATGGTTAATTTTTATCATCGTTCCTTTGTATACCGCGTATTTTCTCTGCATCACTATCTAAATTTATTATGCCACTACAGGTACAATAAAAAGAATATATAATTGACGCATCTAAAATATGAGCAATGAAAACATGGATATCGAAGGCAATACTGCTGATCAAATAGAAATTATCTATGAAGATGAGTATATAGTAGCGATTAATAAAGAAGCTGGTCTGTTGGTGCATCGCAGTTGGCTGGACAAAGGCGAGACACGCTTTGCCATGCAGCTTACTCGTGATGCGGTAGGCTGCCATGTGTTTCCAGTACATAGGTTAGACAAACCTACATCAGGTGTATTATTGTTTGCCAAGAGCTCAGCCGTGGCACGTAGCCTTACCGAAGCGTTTACTGAACGCAAAGTGACTAAGCAATATTTGGCCGTGGTGCGTGGCTTTATGTCTGAGCAAGGTACTGTTGACTATGCGTTGAGCTTTAAGCCTGACGCCATTGCCAATAAATTTGCCAACTTAGATAAACCTGCTCAAGAAGCGGTCACCCACTGGCAGAGTTTGGCACAAGTTGAACTGCCATTTGCAGTATCAAAAAAGCATACCACTAGCCGCTATAGTCTGGTGCGCTTAACGCCTGAAACTGGCCGCAAACATCAGCTGCGTCGGCATATGAGACATGTATTCCATCACATCGTGGGTGATACCAGTCACGGCGATATACGTCATACACGATTTTTTCGTACTCACTATGATTGCACGCGTATGTTGCTGCATGCTCAGACTTTGGCGCTCAGCCACCCCATCACTGGTGAGCCACTAGTACTAAAAGCTGGATTAGACGATCAATGGATGCGTATCTTAGAAGAGTTCTCTTGGACAGATAGTGTTAAGGTTTAAGTTCCTAGTGGGGACTTGAATTTTCGGCTTTAGATTAATGATAGCAATAATTTGAGTTATTGAAATAACATCGGTGTACTTCGTTGTGTACACGCAGTCAGCTTTTCGTGGGCACATAAAATTACCCTTAATAGTTGTGACAACCAGGACAGCTGCAATGACATTTTATTTAAAAGATAGCGACCAAGAGTATTTCAGCAAGTTTTGGGTGCAAGAAAGACAATATCTAAGCGAAGTTGGGGGAAGGTTATTAACCGTAGATGAAGCAAATGCTCACCCATTTAATGATCTATTAATTACAGGGTCTAAAGGAATCATGGGGAGTGATGCTATGAAGCCTAGGCTAACTCATAGCTACCATTACTTTTGTATTCCCTATGAGCTAGGGGAAGAAATAGAAGAAGGTTTAGTAACTGAAACTATAATATCTCAATTAATTAATGATAATTTAAAGAGTGCTATTTTTATAGCATCAACCGATGCCAGTTTTGGTTGTTTTTGTGAGTGCTTTCACACAAACGAGGAAGTAATTTGGAATTTTTCATCATCACACCTAAATACACCGTTTCTTATATTTGATAATGAAAAGAAAGTGTTTGCGCTAATAGACTATGACTTACCCTTACAAATCATTGGCTATAAAACCCATGTTTTAGACAGCAAGGACTATATTAAAAGTGAAGTAGGTCAAAATGGATGGGATACTGTATTTGAAAGGTATTCCCATTATACGAACATACCACACCTCTTTAATGAGTATTTTAAGTTTCTATTGCCCGATAAAGTAGTTAATTTTTTAGATTCTATGGTGATACCTCCTCCAACGAACTGCACTCAAAAATAGAGTTTTATGGACACTATCATAGTCAGATATAACTCCTAGAGTGGATATTCAAAGAATTGTGTTTGGTGCGCTATACAGGAATCGAACTGGCAGATGTATGCAGCACCTCGGAATTTCCATACTCTCTCAGATTGTTGAATATTAGACAATCCCAATGTGGCTCAGCATGCGCATACGCATCAACCATACAGCGTCAAAGAAATACTTTTTGTGGTATTCATCGGCCCAATAGTGATATTGATAATATCGCAAACCTAGGGAGCACAAGAAGCTTACTACCAATGCCAATATAAACCATGAAACATGCGGTGTTCTTTTAACAAAGAAACGATAAAGTATTAAAAAAGACATGGCACACAAACTAAAATACCAAGCAAAAGCACCATATCCCCATGCCACTATATGCCCGTTTGAAGTGTAGTTGACAGGAAAAACATCATAAAAACTTAAAGCTATCGAACATAATAACAAGATGGCTAAAACGACTGAAAATTTGGTCGAATAGTTTGGTATGGTAAGTAATCGAATAACAAGGTAGAAGAATATATAGTTTCCACAAACAGCTAATATCCCATAGTCTCCATACATCAGACCAAAAGGTAAGTATAACGTACCCAGTATTAAAGTACCCATACCTCCGCCATCTTCACCACTCCCTACCATTATACTTAGCTTATAAGCAGGCAATAATAAACAAAGAACATAAGTTATTATTAGAAATGAAGTTACTAACTTGAGGTTTTGGTCTGATACAAGCAGATCTGGTCTTTTATTCATAATATTTATGGCTTGCATACGATTTTGTAAGTGGATGAGGAACAGTACAATTCGAGCTTTCTAAATAGTCAGTGATAGCTTTTGATTCAAGGCTGTTCAATAAAGAGTATACCCAAATTACTATTACCTTTTAAAAAAGCCACTCTCCGATATATTTGGGGTAGTTCATAATCTCTTTGTGGCAAACCTAATATTATTCAGTGGTCATCGTAAATGTCATTCGATGACAATGTGAGATAATAATGACTGGCAGTTCTGATGTAATTCTTTGGCAAAACTAATGCAATTATCCATAAGTTGCTGATTCGCTTGCCTACCAATTATTCATTTTTGAAAATTCAGATTAAGTAGAACATTTCATTACATTATTCACGCTAGTATTTAACTAAGTTACAACCAATATAATTAGCTTGATATGCGTTAAGCGACATTGAATACATGTAAATTAATGGATTAGATATGACCGAAAGAGTAACCAACAAAGCAATTTTCAGTAGTAGAATTTTTTCAATTAATTATGTTACCTACCCTACTAGCCACAGCGTTATGAAGCACTGTGACCCTGTGCAAAAAGGCCGTTATTACAAATTAAACTTTGTTTTAATTCAGCCTAAAGTTGGTGGTGTGTTCGAGTGTTCAAACTGCATTATAAACCTGTTCGACAGAGTTTATTTATTTCGTCCCGATAAATATGAGCACAGTGTTTCACGAATTCAGTCTGGTAAACGCGTGTTATTGAGTTTTGCTTTGAATATTTAGCCAAAGCTTACTAAAGCTGGGCAAACTGTCGAGTTATTTTCCTTTGATTGGTTTGCCCTAGGTATATCCCCCAACGGAACTAGCTATTTCACCCTTTAAGTCTATTAACAGACTACTTAAGACAGACTGATATAATAGAACCACTTATAACAGTTTTTAAGAATAGTTATATCTGTTAGGCTTTATTCGAGTACTTTATATTCTCATAATACACTTAAAAGATAATCTCTTATACTACGCTCCAAAACCTCAAACTTTTCAAAATATCTTTTTTATCAAATCATCAGTATCTTGTAGCACCACGAATATAGACCACTCAATCATAATTAGCCATTTATTAGTGATCATCTTATCAAAAACCTTTTCCACAGCTACGTGACTACGCTCACGGATGTTAGTCTCATTTAAACTTACACATTTTTCTTGAAAGCTAAAAGATAACAAGAGAATAAAAAACGCAGAGCACCATTTGATGCTCTGCGTTTGTTAAATTGAACTGTATTTACAGAATACTGCGTCTAAATTGTAGATAGGCCGCTGTGATCGCTGCCGCATCCTCTATCTGCGGATAATGTCCTAACATAGGCATATTGGTTATATCAGCATTGGGTATCAGTTGACGATAACGATCAATCATATGCTGACCTGAGATAGGATCTTTGGCACCTGCGATCAATTTCACCGGTACAGTACTGTCGATAATCGCACCTACCCATCGCTCGCGGTACTGCTGACGTTGGGGCATATAGTTAATCAGCTTATGCATCACACCCAATCCATCATTGTGATTTAACAGCTGCCATAGCGTATCTATCACCTCTACTGTGGGCCGCGTGTCGGGGCCAAATATTCGCTGTAGACTGCCCGCAAATTTCTGCTTATTAATTAACTTCGATACCAGAGGGCCCAATGGCGATAGCAGTAGTTTCTGCACCAATATAGGTTTGTGCGTCTCAGGAAACAGACCACCGTTCAAAAAGCATACGCTAGCAATGTGTCGCTCAGCACTACCCTCTACTTGTCTTGCCAGCAACTCCTGAGCCACTGTATCACCATAGTCATGCGCTAATATATGATAATCACTGACGTCCAGTTTTTCTAAAACTGCTTGATAAATGTCAGCTTGTTCACTGATTAGATAGCGCGCGTTTTTGGGTTTATCTGACAACCCAAACCCCAGCATATCAAGCGTAATGACATAATAATGCTCGGTTAGCGCGTCCCACATACCCTCCCAGTCCCAACTGGCACTAGGATAGCCATGAATCAATAGCAATACAGGCGCACTTTTATCCCCTGCATGCCGAGTAAATATTTGATGCCCATGAATAGATTCATATTGCCCCTGCCGTTGCCAATCATCAAGAGTTATCATTAGAGACTTACTCCTCAAATGATGGGTCGGTGCGACGCAATTTTCTCAATAATGCAGGCCATGCGATATCGCCATTCGCGCCACGGGTGACTTGCTCAGATGCCGCTTGGATACCGGCCAATATTTGTGCTGGTATCGGCGTCAAGGCACCTCCTCCGCTCTGCGCTTTGATCTGAATCTCGCAGGCTCTTTGCATGATATACATGTATAAGAACGCATTGGCAACCGTATCGGCACAGGTGAGCAGACCATGGTTACGCAAAATCATAAAGTGAGCATCACCTAAATCAGCAACCAAACGAACCTTTTCTTCAGGGTTTAATGCGACACCTTCGTAGTCGTGGTATGCCAAGTTAGATAGCGGAAATAATGATTGTTGCGAGATAGGTAGCAGGCCTCTTTCTTGCGCTGAGACGGCAACGCCATCATTTGTGTGCAGATGAATGACGCAATGCGCATCATCACGAGCCTCGTGCACAGCACTATGAATGATAAATCCAGCTGGATTTACCTCAAACTCTGATGGCGCTACTTTTTCGCCTGCTTTATTAACCTTTACCAGACTAGAAGCGGTAATCTCTTCAAATAGCATCCCGTACGGATTGATTAAAAACTCATCCTCAGTACCTGGTACGCGCGCAGAGATGTGAGTGAATACCAAATCGTCCCAGCCATAAGAGGCAATCATTCGATAACAGGCGGCAAGATTTACGCGCATCTGCCACTCTTGCTCGCTCATGTTATGGTGTACACTCGAGGTTGAATCGGTCAATGTCGCGGTTTGCATAGTTGTTTGCATGGTGTATTCCTTTACTGTGTTAGATATCCTGAATGATTACTTTACACCATTTCATAAAACCAAATCTGTCAAAAACATTACACTTATGAATATCAATCATTATTTAAATAACGACCCATGGTTTAGTCAATTGCCATCCATTGTGCAGCCGCTACTGGCAGGCGATGCGGTGCTAAAGGTATACCAAAAAGGTCAAATGATTCATGCCATCGGTGATAACGATGATGCCGCTCTACACTTTGTCGTGTCGGGTACGATTAGAGTCTGTAATGTGAGCGCTAGTGGCCATGCCATGACACTGGCACATCTATCTAGTGGTGAGTGGTTTGGTGAGATATCTATCATAGATGACAATCCTCGCACCCATGATGCGTGGACGATTAATAAAGTAATGCTCATCTCAATCCCAAGAAATCTAGTCATTCAGACAGCGCAGTTGCATCCGATTTTATACAAGCACCTCGCGCTTATAACTTGCCAGCGGATTCGACGAGCATTTGATTGGATTGATGATGCTACCTCACTCAATACCTCAGCGCGATTGGCTAGCATGCTGATTGGACTGATCGACACTTATGGTAAGCAAATAGGTGACGATATAAAAATAGATCTGCGCTTATCGCAAGAAGAGCTGGGCTTTATGCTTGGCACCACCAGACAAACCATAAATAAAATCATTCAATCTTGGCAAAAGCAGAACCTTATCGATATGCACTATGGTTTTATCACCATAAAGGACAAGCCCCAGCTGATGGCAATGATGAATCCTGCCTGACTTAAATGTATAAAGCCATCTCAACAATCCACACAACATCTAACTTATTAGAGTTGGCATGAACCGCCTTAACATGTTCTTAACAGACCACTTGCTATGGTAAGGAATGACGTTTCCTACCACCTGTTGAGAAGTATCTGTATGTCCATACCTCAAATCATCAAGACCAATGTGCTAAAAAGCTACGCGCCCAACGCCAACGCAAAAACCCGCTACCTTAGTAAGCTCTATGATCGTGAGATAAGTCTCAGTTATCTTATTATTATCGTCGCTTTATATTTAGTAGCGACTGCAAATCTTGCGTTTTTTCAGCAGGTACTGGCGGTCTATCCATTTAGCACAAACATGGGCTTTATACTCTCCATCATAGGTTTGTTATTTGGATTGATGTGGCTAGTATTACAACTATTTTGCTATCGTCCCATTGCCAAACCCGTACTAGCTACGTTACTGATTATCGCTGCCATCTGTGGTTATTTTACTGATGCTTACGGGACGATATTTGACACCAATATGCTGATCAATAGTCTGGAGACCGATCAAGCAGAGGCGATGGGATTGTTTGCTCCTAGCATGGTCATTCGAGTGCTGATATTAGGCGTGTTGCCGGCATTTATCATTAGCAAAATTCGTCTAAAACATTTTACTTGGCAACGAGGCATTCTGCAAAAAACGGCAACCTTGATCCTATCTGTTGCGCTAATCACCATTTGTATTTTGCCGTTTGGTGACCAGTACGCCAGCTTCTTCCGTCAGCATAAACAAGTCCGTTCTTATGCTAACCCGATCACGCCTATTTACTCTACGATCAAACTTGGCGAAAACTATGTCGATGAGCTACGCCGTCCTGATACTTTGACACTGCATGCGACAGATGCAAAGCGTGTTTCACCTGCTAATAGTGTGAGTGGCAGTGCTAAACCAAAACTGATGGTGTTTGTGGTTGGCGAAACGGCTCGCGCAGATCACTTCGGTTTGAACGGCTATACACGCAACACCACACCGCTGCTCTCAAAGCAGTCAGACCTCTATAGCTTTAAAGATGCCGTCTCTTGTGGCACTTCTACGGCCTACTCCGTACCCTGCATGTTTAGCTATGCAAATCGAACAGACTACGATATCGATACAGCCAAGTATAATGAAAACGTACTAGATACGCTAAGTAAGCAAAGGGTCAATGTTATTTGGCGCGACAATAACTCTAGCTCAAAAGGCGTGGCTGATCGCGTTACTTTTGAAGACTATAAAACAGCTGATACCAATCCGAACTGTGATGTTGAATGCCGAGATATCGGTATGCTTGATGGGTTTGATACACTGGTTAAGTCAGGCAGCTCACAGAAAGAGATGCCGAAAGACACACTTATTTTGCTGCATCAAATGGGCAATCATGGCCCCGCCTATTATCAGCGCTATCCCAAAGAATTTGAAGCGTATAACCCTGTTTGCATGACCAATGAGCTGTCTAAATGTGATGCTCAGTCGTTGGTAAATGGCTATGATAATGCGATTCGTTATACCGATTATTTTTTGAATAATGTGATTGATACGCTAAAGCCTTATGAGCAAGATTATGATGTGGTAATGGTATATATTAGTGATCATGGGGAGAGTTTGGGTGAAAATAATATCTACCTGCACGGCTTGCCCTATAAGTTCGCACCAGATACCCAAAAACACGTGCCTACGATAGTTTGGTCGCCCAATAGCAATAGTATCGATACTGAAAATCTTTCTAGTATGGTCAATGAGCCTGTGTCGCACGATTTCATTACGCCAACATTGCTTAGCTTTTTTGGTATTACGACCGATGAAGTCAAAGGTGAAGCAACCCTTTTCAAACTGTCCCATTCTAATTGAGTGGTTAAAAGTGAGTTATTCCAAATAATTTGTTAAAACAGCTCTCTACATTCGTTTTTATATTACTCAGTCCTTTTAGGTAACCACTATTTTTTAGGTCAGCATCATGTACAAGATACTCGTTATTGAAGACAACCCCGATATCGTGGCCAATATTTATGCTTTCTTTGAGCCAAAAGGGTTTGAGTTGGACAACGCGCATAATGGTTATAGCGGGCTAACACTTGCCTCAAACAATCGTTATGACGTGATACTGCTAGATGTAATGCTACCCGGTATGGATGGCACGCAGCTGTGCAAAAAACTCAGAGAAGAGTTGCATGACAAGACTCCCGTACTAATGCTCACGGCTCGCGATACAATCTTGGATAAAGTCGCTGGGTTTGATAGCGGCGCTGATGATTATTTGGTCAAGCCATTTTCGTTGGTTGAGTTGGAGTGTCGTATCAAAGCGCTCATACGTCGCCATGAGGACGATCATTTTGCCCACAGTATTGCTGTCGGAGCGCTGTCCTTAAACAATAGTGAGCATACCATTATGCGCGACGGACAATCACTAAAGCTCACCCCTACTGGCTTTAAAATATTGCATATCCTAATGAGCGCAGCGCCTAGAGTCGTCAGTAAAACTGAGATTGAAGAAAAAGTATGGGGACTAGATATACCGAGTAGTGATGCACTGCGCACCCATATGCATAGTGTGCGCGCACAGGTTGATAAGCCATTTGACATACCCATGATAGTCACAGTACCTGGCGTAGGTTACCAAGTTGTTGACCCTAATAAATCAGTAAGCGCGTAGTCATCATTGCAGTATGGATTGAATAAACCTTATCCAATTTACTAACTGACTGACCGTATTGTATTTATTGCTCTATTATATATAGCTCTGTTATATATCGCCTTCTTCTATTAAGTTGTCCTACGCCATGCTCAATATAGACTCGATAGCCAATAAATTCAGACTGTCTTACTTCATATTCGCGTTATTACTGTGCGCAGCTTTTGTCAGTATTTTCTTGTACGCAGAGAGCCGAATAGAGCAAGATTTGGTCAAGGCTCGCCTATTGCAGCAGCTAGAGCTTAGTCAAGAAAAGTACGGTGACCAGCCTATCTATGTCGCTGACCCAGGTATCAAGATTTATCGCTATGACAAAGCACCTGCCAGTTTACAAGCGATAGCCAATGACACGGTGCAAGAGACTTCTGTCACTGTTAATAAGGCCTCTGGAGCAGGTCATGCCAACCTGCATCTTTTCGCCTACACCCAAGACGGTCAAGCTTATATTTTGACTTACTTAGAAAACACAGAAATGGTGATGGGAAATTATCCAGTCTTGGCGATATTTGAGCACCTAGAAGACATATTTGCAGATACGCTAAAAGTAGCCGTGATTTTAAGCTTACTTATCGCTGCTATCTTTTCCCAATTGTCCTCTAAACAAATCATCAAGCCTTTATTAGATTTGAAACGAGCTGTCGAAACCGACCATCATAACTTAAGCGATTTAACACATTTGCCATCTGAAGTTGGTGTCTTGGCACGGGCTATCGATGAGAAAAACCACAAGTTAGAGCAGTATCTCAAACGCGAGCAACTGTTTACTGGTGATGTCAGCCACGAGTTACGCACGCCATTGACTATTATTATGGGGGCTTCTGAAGTGTTGGCCTCGCAACTAGACTCTGACAGCCACTTAAATGAGTTTACCAATCGTATCAGCACTACTGCCAAAGAAACTTCTGAGATTATCACCGCCCTGCTCCTACTATCGCGCGCGCCTGAAAAGTTAGACGCACCGCAAACCTCTATTAACAGTATCGCCTTAGCAGAAATGCAGCGCCTAAAATACTTACTGCGGTATAAGTCTGTTACTTGTCAGATAATTGCTGAGCAGGAATACAGCGCTTACGTACGCCCCGAACTACTAAAAATGGCATTGGGCAACCTCATAAAAAATGCGTTTCAATATACCGATGATGGCGAAGTAGTCATTACTATCGATGACGAAAAAATCACGGTGACTGATACTGGCTTAGGTATTCCTGAGGCGATGATGCCCTTACTCTATGAACGGTTTGAGCGACTAGAGTCTCAATATAATGGCGAGCAAACAATGCTGTCGTCAGAGCATGAGACAAAACATAAGGTTGAAGGATCAGGTCTAGGACTCAGTATCGTCCAGCGTATCATGTCGCATATGGGCTGGCAGCTCACTCACCAAGCCAATCGCTCAGGTGGTAGCACCTTTAGTATTTATTATAAGTAACCTTGTGATAGTCCAAAGACATCTTCACCTCCCAATCATAATTGCTGATTGGGAAATGAAAAATTTAAACAACCATTACGCTTTATTCTCACCTCTCTATATCCTCTTAACGTTTTCTTAACCTCTCCCGTCTTATACTCAGGCTATCTTAATTTTAATAGACCATTAAGAATGCCATATGAAGCCAATCGCTCATACCAACCTTATAGACCCAACAGCCGAGCATAGTTCTGTCAACCAAACAGCACATGATAGTGTACTCGCGGCTGATAGCTTTGCAAGTCATACCAAAGGTAAAACGGGAATCCTTCGCATTATAAAAGCCACTAGTTACTCTATAGATGGCTTTAAAGCCGCATATAAATTGGAAGCGGCTTTTAGACAAGTTTTGTGGCTCAATCTTATACTGCTAGCTGCTGTCATCGTTATGCCTTTTGCGCTTGGTATAAAAATGATGCTGGTCGTCGCTTCTTTTATGTCGTTGATTGTTGAGCTAATCAACACAGGTATCGAAGCTTGCGTTGACCATACTTCAACCGCCAAACACCCACTCGCAAAAATCGCAAAAGATGTTGGCTCTGCGGCGCAGTTCTTAGCGTTAAGTTTGTTAATGGTTTTATGGGTAATGGCATTATCTGCTCTACTTTATTAAAGTCTGCTCTATTTTATTAAAGCATGGCGAGCATTCGTATAACAGCGCAACACGCTGCTAGCACCATCTTAGACAAACAATGAAACGAAGGTCGTATTAGGATCTATCAACATCGCATATACGTTATCAGGTGTAGTCATGACTTCAGAAAACAACGCAATGACTTGGGACTGGCTAAAACTACTGTGCGTGACCATCATGGCCACCTTGGTTTTTGAGCATAGCCAATTAGATGTACGCATCAGTGAGCTTTTTTATAATAATGATCACTGGCTACTTGAAAAAGGCGCGCAGCCTTATGCATTTATCTTTTATGATTTGCCCAAAGTATTATTGATTATATTGGCTGTCTACCTCATAGCGGTTTTAATCATCAAGTATAGACAGGCAAGGCTTAATGCTACTGCCTTAAACCGTAATAAGTATAATCGTAGTAAGCTCAGTCATAATAAGCTTGATAAATTTCTACTTCCTTTACCTATGCGCGAGATTGGCTACCTACTGATTATATTGGCGATTGTACCTGCTATCATTGCCACGCTCAAAGGCGTCACCCATGTTAGTTGCCCAAATGACTTAGTTATTTTTAATGGGGATCTGCCCTACCTCAATCTTTGGCAAAACATCGTAGCAGCAACGCCTGCCAGATGCTTCCCAGCAGCTCACGCCAGCGCAGGGTTTTCTTTATATGGACTGGCTTTTTTACCGACACTAAGAAAACACCGCTACCAGATAGTCATATCAGTAACTGTTTTGGGCTGGACAATGGGACTGTATAAGATGCTGTTTGGCGATCATTTCTTTAGCCATACATTGGTCTCAATGCTGCTGTCATTAACGATAGCCTGTATGCTCGCAGCCCTATTTTTCAAACAATCAATTAAGAATAAAACACACAGTACTAGCGATGATAAAAGACATACTGGTCTTAGCTTGTCTAGCATTGAGCACTCTAACACTTAAAGTTAGCACTTAGGTTCAGTACTTTGAATTGACGTTCGGGCATGACAGAGTTGTTCATTATCTCTTTACTAAAATAGCACTACTAAGTATTTGAAAAACTCTGTATAAATAATAAACAATCACTGGCTTATTGTTAAGCAAACGCAAGGATAGCGCTTGTGAATAAGCTCCTCTATATCAAGAGGCTGTAAAGGAATGTAGCTATGCGCTTGTTGTCTATTGGACCAAAACCTTCGCATGTCTATTATTTTTTGACCATTCCATTATTGCTCGTGGGCGCTGCAAATAGCAGTCAAGCTGCCAGTTACGCTATTAATCCTGCCAACACTCATATTCGATTTGCTATCGAACACTTTAAAAGTTCATCCACGACTGGGGGTTTTTACAATATCAAAGGTCAATTGCAATACGATCCAAACCGAAGATCAGGCGACATCTCATTGATCATACCGATAAACTCCTTAAATACGGGCAACCCTTCTTTTAATGATAGTCTAACGGGGCCTGAATTTTTTGATATGCAGAGGTTTCCTTCAGCGCATTTTGAATCGACAAAATGGCATTTTAATCAAGATAAAAAAAGCCCGCAGGTCATTCGGGTAGATGGACAACTGACACTGCATGGCGAGACACACCCAATTAGCCTAACCGCGACTAAGTTTGATTGTTATCTAAACACGAGCATCAGAAAGGATGTTTGCGGTGGCGAGTTCACTGCTACGATTAATCGCACAAAATGGAATATCAATAAATTCGCTTGGTTCGGACTGACCAAAAACCTTGACTTAAGTATCAAGATCGAAGCCGCCAGACAGTAGTATTTTTAACGTTTCGCCACTGTCTTAATAGATACGGGTAGTTATTTGCAGAAAGCTTAAAAAGGAATTAGACATGATTCATTGGTATTATAAGAGTATTGCGAAACCACTTTCTGCCGTCATGCCAGCATTGTCATTTTCTTCGATAATAACACTGACATTGGGATTCAGCTTAGTGTCTAACGTCGTGATGGCAGGCACGGTCAGTTTGCCAAGAGATACTTTGCCCAGTCGAATAACCCTACCAAATGTTAGCCCTGCTAATAGTGTGCTTGCCAATCGCGGCGCTTACGTGGCGCGTACCGCTGACTGTATGGCTTGCCACCGTGATGACTATAGTGGCGGCGTACCAATTGAGACGCCCATTGGCAATATCTACTCAACCAATATCACACCATCGACGCGCTATGGTATCGGCAACTATACTGAAGCCGATTTCAAAAAGGCTTTGCAAAAAGGTCGTGCACCCAGTCATCAGCTTTATCCTGCCATGCCTTACCCGTCTTATCATGGCATGACAGATAAGGATATCAGCGCCTTGTTCGCGTACTTTCAGACCGTTGCTATCGTAGACAAACCACCTGAAAAAACCACTCATTTGCCTTTCCCGTTAAATATTCGTAGCTTGATGCTGGCATGGAATGTCATCAATGTGCCTTCTACCGAAAATCGCTCAGGGCTGACGAAAACTCAGCAGCGCGGTGAATATCTGGTCAATAACTTAGAGCACTGCGGTACCTGTCACACCCCGCGCAATTTAACACAAGGTCTTGATAAAGATCTTTATTTGTCTGGCGCGCCACTTGGTAAATGGTTTGCACCAAATATCACGCCTGACAACGATACGGGTATCGGACTTTGGAGCGAAATGGATATCGTGACTTACCTGCGTACAGGAACACTTGATAAGCGCGCTTATGCGGGCGGCCCGATGGCAGAAGCCGTGGCGCACAGTACGCGTTATCTTACCGACGAAGATCTGATTGCTATGGCATCTTATCTAAAAGTCGTTCCAGCCATTAAGACCGATGATTATTTGATACCTGTCAATGTCTCTCGTCTACCGCAACCAGTCAGCGATTCTATTACTTATGATTTACTTGAGCAAAAAGACTATCTGGCGCAGGCAAAAGCCGAGACGGTTACTAGTGTAGATAGCAGGATCAGTTCGCACGATGTAAATGATAGCAAGTCGCCAAAAGACTTATATCTCATCCATTGCGCCAGTTGTCATGGCGTCGATGGTTACGCCCAGCCCGATGCGCGCTATGCCTCCATTGTCGGTTTAAGTAGTATTCGCCGAGTAAAACCTGATGCGCTCGTTGGCGTGATTGCCTTTGGGGCAAAAGGTGCGTTTAACACAGCACCAAAAATGCCGGGGTTCTCAAAAGACTTAAGCCCTGCACAAATCGCTAGCATTACCAACTATGTACGAGTCACCTTTGGTGGTTTACCAAACAGCGATGTCAGCGCGGCTGACGTCACGCGCGTGATAAAAGAAAAAAGCTAGCCATAAAGAATATGCCTCAATTACTATTTTTGATAATACCGCAAAGACCAGCACGATAAGGATAATCCTATGAATGACCTGCTCCAGTCTCCCACGCGTCGGCAACTGCTCTCCATGATTGGCAAGACCGCAGGCGCGACCGCCATGTATCAAGCGATGACCACGTTGGGGTTTGCATCTGAGTCAAGCTTTAAAGAAGAGATCAATCTCAAAGGCGCACCGGCTGGCGCAAGTATCGTGGTTTTGGGTGCAGGATTGGGTGGTCTAACTGCTGCTTATGAGCTCCGCAAAGCAGGCTACAAAGTGACTGTATTAGAGTATCAAAACCGCGGCGGTGGACGTAGCTGGACACTCAATAGCGGTGACAAATATACTGAACTTGGTGGTGCTGAGGTCACTTGTGACTTCGAAAAAGGCAACTACTTTAACGGTGGTCCATGGCGATTGCCCATCCATCACTACGCGGTCTTTCATTACTGCAAAAAATTTGGCGTGGCATTGCAACCCTTTATCCAAACCAACGACCGAGCTTATCTACACCGTACCAATCACTTCAATGGTGCGCCGCAGCGCTTGGGCGAAGTACAGAGCGATATTCGCGGTTATGTATCAGAGTTATTGTCCAAAGCCGTCAATAAAGGCAGTCTCGATAGTACGGTCAATAAAGAGGACAAAGAAAAATTACTCGAAGATCTCAAGGGCTGGGGTGTTCTGGATAACAATTATCGCTATGTCAAAAGCCATGAGACGGGTAAGCATCGCGGCTATAGTGTGTATCCGGGTGGTGGATTGATGCCGGATGCCAAGCCATCAACGCCAATACCGATGGATAAGCTACTAGACTCAGGCATGTGGTCGGACATTTATAGCAACTATACCGTGCATGTGCATCAACCTACTATGTTTCAACCTGTCGGCGGTATGGGAAAAATCGGTGATGCATTCACGCGCGAGTGTCGCAAGATGATTACGTTCAATGCCAAAGTCACCAAAATCAATCAAGACGAAACTGGGGTCACCGTTGACTATGTCGATAGCAATAGCCCTGACGGTGCAGCCAAAACAGTGCGCGCAGATTGGTGCATTTGTACGATTCCTTTATCCATACTGACGCAGATTAATATCAATGTCTCCGCGCCAATGAAGCAAGCAATGGCAGCCGTTCCTTATGATAGCTCTTACAAAGTGGGCTTGGAGTTCAAACGACGGTTTTGGGAAGAAGATGAATGGATATATGGCGGCATCACCTATACCGACATGCCCATCTCACAAATCTCCTACCCGTCACAAGATATGTTTACCACAGGCTCTGGTGTCCTACTGGGTGCATATGGATTTGGGGAAGCCTCGTACAAATTTAACTCATTGACACCCAAAGAACGTATCAATGCCGCACTCGCCTATGGCAAACAGATTCATCCGCAATATACCAAAGAGTTCCGTTCGGGCACGTCCGTCGCATGGCACCGTATCCCTTGGTCGCTTGGCTGCTACGGTATTTGGAGCGAATCAAGTCGTGAGCAGTACTATGAAACATTATGCGAGATAGATCATCGTATCGTACTGGCAGGTGAGCACTGTTCGCACATTCCTGCGTGGCAAGAGGGCGCGATATTATCCGGTATGGATGCTGCCAAACGCTTACATCAAAAGGCCAAGAAACTTGGATAGCTAACTTTTGAGTAATGAGCTTTGAATAACCAGTCTGCCGTTGAAGCAAGGATGATAATAATGAAATTAAGGGTATTAGGAATATCAGGGAAATCTATAAATATGGTGACATCAAACCCGATAAAATCATCTAGCTCGCTCAGCTCGAGCAAAGTAATAATGACGCTCGTTGTTGGTGGGTCGATAGCGTTAACAACGCTGTCAGGCTGTAGTCAGTATAAAGCAGAAAACGTAGCCACTATCGCCAACCCACAGACAGCACCAATGATATTCGACAAAAATTTTGATAATCAGGCCAGTCGCAATCAGGGTGCATGGGGCGGCGTATATATGTCCAAAGCAGAATTGGCTGAGCCTACTGGCGATATTGTCGATGTGCGCTCAATACCAAACATGAGTGATGATGCCAGCATGCAGCAGTGGCTCACTAAATTTGAAGGCAGTACACAAGGTAAAAAGGGATTTTTTACCACTAATGGTAAAAAGCTCTATGATGACTCTTGTGCTGGTTGTCATATGCAAAAAGGTGAAGGCGCACAAGGCGCAGGCTACTATCCACCACTGGCCAACAACAGCAAGATGCAATCAAAGTATTATATTATTAGTGTCGTTATTAATGGTCTACGCGGTATGCCATCGTTCCACCGTATGATGAGCGATGAGCAAATAGCAGCCGTCACGCAATACGTGCATAGCGATCTCAATAACTTCACAGATACAGTGACTACTGCTAATGTCGCACAGCTACGCCATGACTTCCCACCAGGATCAGACCCTAGTGAGTAAGTAATGGAATAAGCAACTGAGTAAGGAGAGCTAGCCAGTTATTAAAGTATGCTATTTCGTAGAGAACACTCTACAAAACGCCACTGGATTTGATCCAATGGCGTTTTGTAGAAGATAAAAGTCACATCTTGTACTAGGTGAATAAACCTATAGAATAGTAGTATTCACATCAGTCTGAATCAACAGATCATGGTTACCATTGGTATCAGAGAAGCTATAAACATTATAATTGATACCGTCTTGAGTGGTAGTACCGCTATTTGTCCAACCTGTCGCAGTAAGACTCACGCTATCATCACCGTCACCATTGATAATTAGGTCCTTATCGGTCATGACCGTATCATTGATGATATCAAGCACATCACTGGTCGACAGATTGGTAAGTGACTGAGCACCATTACCCGTCATATCGATAACCTCAATACTTTCAAACTTAGATGAATCGAAAGTGCCAAAGTTAATTGTGGTATTTTCTTCATTAATGAGTAACGTATCAATGCCGTCACCACCATTAATAACTAAGTCGGCAGCATCAAATACTATCGTGTCATTACCCGTTCCACCATTTAACGTATCGGCACCAGCACCACCATCTATCGTGTCGTCATCGGCTCCACCACTAAGTATATCATTGCCTGATCCACCGCTAAGGATGTCATCTCCCGCATCGCCATTGAGGGTATCTTTGCCGCTGCCACCGATAAAGGTATCATTCCCATCACCACCAGAGTATTTAACAGCGGCTGTTTGATTGACTGAAATTAAAACATCATCTTCAGTCGTGCCGTTGAAAATCAACGTTGGGGCAATATTAACAGGAAGGTCTTTTGCAGCTATGGTCAGATTATTACCGTTTGCCGATTCAACCGTTTGCAAGCTAATCTGTAACGTACCCGTATACGGTGCGGCTGATTTGACAAGCAAATCGTTCAGTTGCGATGGTGTGACGCCTATAATGGTATAAGTGCCAGTAGCCGCATCAAACGTAACATTGTTTATAGCAGTGCCACTTTTAGTTTTTACATCGAGCACATCACCATACAGGTTAGTGCCCGTCAGTATCACATTGACCGTTTCACTACCATCAATATCGACCATAGCCGCGTTTAAGTTAAGTGATGTCCACTTGCCTTGAGAGCCAATCACAGAGCTAGGACTGAACTCAATAGCATCAGCAACTGGCGTCACATCAAGCGTAACGCTAAGCGGAGTACTCACTAGGCCACTATCACTAATCACACTCATTTCAATACCCGTAACGACACCGCTTTCATTTTCTGGCGCCGAAATAAAGATATTATCCGTGCCAGCTTGCAGTTTACTCGCCTCGATTGACCATGAATTATTATCAGCGTTAGTTGGTGACACACCATTATTACTGGCTAAAACTAGATCTCCTGACGCATTGGCATAATACACCAAGTAACCATTAGGTACGTTATCTAGGCTGATAGCAGCGGCGCTATCCTCCACAACACCTCCACTGCCATCGCTGTCACCTTGAATATCACTTAAACTAATCTCATAAGGTATGGCTATTAGGGTATCTTCATTACCTGTAGCAGTCACTGTTAATGGGTCATTATCTCCATCATTATTACCGACCCCAGCGATACTAAGCGCATCTGGCTGCGCAGCAACGCTAACATCATAGCTGTGCTGATACGTGATGATATTACCATCATCCGTTCCAGAAACATTGGTCACTTCTTTGTGATCAGCATCTACAGTAATGGTAGCACTACCATCAGCATTCGCAGCAGGGGTATATTGAACGATAACGCTATCAGGAGGATTAACTAAGTCTCCTGCACCATTGTTTAGATCAACTATATACTCACCGTTATTATCTGGTGTCAACGTTATACCGTTATATGTTAATACGCCAGCAATGCCTGATCCTGTCGTTAATCCTGTTTCATCGATCTTAATATACAACTTACCATCAACTAGCGACACATAATCGCCATCCGCAGTATTGGTTAAATTAATATTAATCGCGATCGGCGCGTCTTCATCGGTTGACACGATTGAAGTCTGACCATCGTTATCAAAAGCATCGGTGACAGGTTTGATTTCAACTTTAACATCATCAATTTTGAGATTGTCGTCTAAGCCTTCATCATTCAAGGCTGTAAACTCAACATCGAAGACAAGCTCTTGACCGACTTCATTGGTGCTAAAATCAGTAGGCGGCGTCAGTGTTATTGCTGCTAGTGCTTCATTAGGCGTTAAGTTAGCGCTCGCCTCTACACTGATAATCCATTGGCCTGCAATCTTCTGCACCTGCACGTCTGGATTGCTACTGGTCAATACCGTGTCGTCTGGTAAGTCGGTCAATGTGAAACTATAAGCACTCACTGTACTTTCAGCTTCAGAGTTTAGCGTCGCATTGATTAAAGTAGACAATACAATAGCGGCATCTTCTGGCTGAGGTACCGAGGTGACTGTCAGCGTATTGATTAAGTCTGGATCTACAGGGTCTATACCACCAGTACCGTTTCTTGCTAGCGTAAGTTTAAAGATTTGGCTATCACGTGCTTCATTACCGTCAATACCCTGCCCGTTAACATCTTGGTTAAAACCAACCACCGTAATGTCATAGATATCTGGACGTATGTTGACTATATTGGTATCTCTGATGAATACCAACTCATACTCTGGTGCTGGTGCCGCACCTGTTATCGCCGTATCTGGCACATCGACATACCAAGTATTACCAGCCAATATACCGCCTTCTACTCGAATACCGGCCGGCACGTTGCTGATTTCTAGACGGGTAAAGCTTTCTGAGCCATCTTGATCAGGTGAGGTTAATGAAACTGTGACCGAGGCTGTATCATTTGAGCCACTATTGTCGATAGTGCTATTAGGAGCCGTGTCCCCTGGCAATGTTATAGCCGTCAATGTTAGAGTCGGTTGGTCAGTGACAGCTTGGAAAGTAACATCTACTGATTTGCCAGTAATGACTGGTGATGTTGTGGTGATGGTTGAACCATCTGTTAATGTAGCCGTGTCGGTATACGTGTAATCAAAGGGTATGCTGACATCATCATCACTATGACGCTTGTCATCATCGTACATAATCTCAATGCGCTGATCTGGTGTATAGATATATGTCTCACCTGCCACCAGCGTAACTTCAATATTATCAACACGCAATGCGACTTCCCTGCTGATTAAGTCATCAGCTTTTAGAATTATGGTTTCTAATGCCTCATAACCAGTCGCAATATTTACCAGTGCTGTCGTGTCTGTACTAGTGTAAACAGAAAGGAAATTGACAGTCGTCCAAACATCCTCTGTCGCTAGCACTTGTGGGTTAGCCACTACACTGTCAGTCGCATCTGGTGTTATTAGCACCGACACATTTTGAGTATTATGCGTGGCACTATTACCAGAGACGGTTTCAGTGGTTGTACCAGTGATAGTAAAATCGACTTCACCAGCGAAGTTGCTAGGCGTTACCAGTTCCGCTGTACCATTTTTTAGTGCATCTAAAGATACAGACCAACTGCGTGTGAGGCCGCTACCACCTAAAAATACGGCACCTGTAATATCAAACCCTGTTGGCAAACCGGTCACTTTATAAGTGACTTGTTCGGCAGTGGGTACATTGCTGTCGTAAGCAGCAATATTGGCCGAATCAGAGAAGAACTCTGATAACGCAATATTACCAGCATCTTCAGCACCTACGTAGGTGTAATCCTTAGTGGTTTCTTGACCATCAGTAGCTGTTACTGTAGCGGTTTCAGTGGCTAGCGTATCATTCAATATAAGATCTGCCTTGCCAATAACGGCAACAGGTAAATTGAGTATGGCGCTAGATGCACTGATATCACCATCACTTTCTTCACTCACTGCAGACACTTTCAGATTGACTGTACCACTGTAGTTTTCAGCAGGAACAAAATAAAGGCTAGTCACGTCATTGGTATAGTTATTAATAATGGCTGTCTCGGTGACTTTACCAGTAGCGGTGTCAGTAACTGTGTTAGTAGGTACCAACGTTGAAACACCTGATGCATTAACAACATATAGCTGCGCGCCTACTGGAATATCTGTGATGGTTACGTTATAAATCTCAGAGCCATCATCATCACGCGAGCTTGGGCGAATTTGCAGCGCAATACCATTCGTCGGATTAACTACAGCAGTCGATGACCCGTCACGCATATTGCCACCCGCGAGTGCTTGATCTTCATTACCGTAAGATGGGTCAACGCCTAGTGAGACACTATCAGCCACACCTGCTACTTTAAATGTCAAATAGCTTTCACCACTGATGGCCTCGACATCCATGCCTGTATCTTCATCATAATCTATAGTTTTGGCTTCTACTTTGACCGCGGTCTCGGTACCACTAGCAAGGTTGAAGTCACTATAATCTTCTGGCGAGATAACAGTCACACTATTAAGATAGGCAGCTGGAATATCAACACCAGTACCACTATCAGTTAAAGTAATAGTGCTAGTACCGTCACTATAAGTGAAGACCGCGCCTTCAACTGCCTCAAAGCCGCTAGCATTTTTATAACCAAACGTTAGGTGAGCATAAGTCTGCTCAGAATCCTGAGGATTATTCGTATGGCTTTCTTGTCCAAAGTCGACCGTATCATCTTGGTTGGCCCAACCAGTGAGTAATCTAAATGCACCATCAACACCAAGGCTAAAGGCAATTTCTTCTTGTGCAACATTCGTGTATGCATGGTCTGGATTGATGGTTAGATCAGCTGTGCCATCACCATCAGTATCTGAAATGACACCGTCACCAACCTTTTCAGCCACCGGTGTAATCGTGACCGTCTGGGTCAATTCTGTTGTTGTACTAATCGAAACAGCACCTAAACCTCCGTCATCATCCAAATCTGCACTAGTTACTTCAAAAACAATGTCAGTATCTGTTGAAGATTGCGCAAGTGGCGTGAGCGATAAACTACTTAAGTTGGAAGTGTCTGTAATAGTAATAATAGATGTAGGAGTGCCATCACCTACTTGCGTAGTGGTACCGTCGCTATAAGTCCAACCTACTGGCAGGGTAAACCGAATCGCAGTGATGACTTCTTGAGTAAGGCTACCACTCGACTGATTATCCAGCACTTGGAAGTTGAATTCATCTAGCGTGATAGCCGTGTCTTCAATAGTTGCAACATCGTTCGCAGTCACTTGTCCCGCGACAGGCGTCACAGTCATATCTACTGTCACCGTACTGATCAGTTCAACCGTTTTGTTTCTTGGGGTCGAGTCAGTATCATGGTCTTGGGTATATAGAGATACCTCGATATTCTTCATATCGAGTGAATTATAGATGGCTGATTTAATACTAATCTTAGGTTCTGAGCCGCTACTCACAGCCAGTGTAGTCGATGTAGGTGAAGTGGCATTTACACCGATCAATACTTCACCGCTACTGTTAGCAGTGTACTCAGTGACGGTGTTACTGCCCGCAGGAGTAAACGATATGACCGCATCTGGCTGTAAGCCACTAATAACAAACCCATAAGTCTCGCGATTATTGCCACTACCTACCAAATCACCAAATGCAGTGGTAATTGGCAAAGCAACAGACTCGCCCTCTTGAGTGCTGACCGTATAAGTGTTACTAGCCACAACCCCTGTATCACCTGCCACTATAGTATAACCAAAGCTACTGGCATCATCACCAGTACCATTTTTGCTGGTGCTATCGGTCACTGCTTGCACGTCCACCTTTATCGTTGTGTTAGATGCAGCGCCTGCTACCCCTGAAACTATCGTACCTGTGCTATCGACCTCATATTCTGTCACTGACATGCCAAACGAGATATTAATAGCACTGTCTCTAGGTGGCGTTAGCGTCATCGCTTCAAACTCAGCAGTAGTCATGGTAATGGTTGGTGTACCAGGGCTACTAATGACATTCGCATCACTCAATAAAACCGTGATCGTCTGATTGGCAGTGGTTGTCGTAATACTGCTACTACCATAGTCTAAGGTCACACCTCTAGGTATGCCAGTTAGGGTAATCAAGCCGATACGTTCAGGGCTGTCATCTGTATTTGTTGTGAGATCAGTGGCATCGTTAATGATAGGTGCTTTTAGCCCTAGTACCACAGCGGTGTCTTCGTTCGTTGTCACTGATACGGCTGATAAAGTGGGCGCATCTGAGACTGGCGTCACGGTAATATCAAGCGTTTCAGAACCTGATGATCGGTTAGCATTACCAATTGGCAAGCCGTTCGACACATTAGCTGTAATGGTAGGGACAGTACCACTATAATTGGCAGTTGGCGTAAAGACGTAGCTGCCGTCACTATTCATAGTTATCTGCCCCACTATATTTCCATCTATAGTCACAGGCATTGCGGTATTTGTACCTGCCGTTACAGGTACTACCGTGCCATTAACCTCATAACTCTCTATCGTCAGCATCTCTCCAATATCAGGATCATCATTATCATTGGTAAAGATATTGCCAGTTAGGGTGCCGTCTTCGAGCATTGTCTCACTATCATTAACTAGAGCAATGCCGTCGTTTGTACCTGTGATCGTAACTTGGATATAACGAATTGCACTGGCACTGAGTTGATTGCCATTAGCGGCAGTCGTGATCCCTTCATTATCATTGACCTGTACAGCATAGCGAATCGTTACCGTCTCGCCAGGCGGGATAAAGTCAAGCGCAGTAGAGGAAGCATTAATATTCCAACTCGCCTCATTAGTAGACGTTGATGGTTGATTTACGCTAAATATATTTTCTAGTGCCACTTGTTGGTCTGCTGTTAATGACGTCAATGCAGTATTCGAACCAAAGGTAAAAAGGTTTTGGTTCGTTAGATAACTGAGAGTTAGCTCATTGCTAGTGTCCACATCAGTAAAGTTGATGGTACCTGTTTGCGTAATAACAGAGGTATCTGTTTGCTCTGTTATTTGTCTACTGTCTATGACACCGTTTGTACTGGCACCATTGGTGATTTTTGGTTGGTCATTGGTACCGGTAATGGTGATGGTCAGCGTTGAGTTTGCTAACTCACCATCTTGGTCTCTAAAGCTATAGGTAAACGTCTCCGTCAACGTCTCACCTATTGCCAGTGCTTGTACGTCCGTATTGCCGTTGCTGAGCGCGTAGTTGTAAGTACCGTCTGGGTTTTTAGTGATACTACCGTAGCTTGCAAACTCTGTACCCCAAGTGAAGCTTTGAGTCGGTGTGTTGCCCAAATTATCATTGGTTAATACGTTACCAGAATTTGAATCAACGCTCACATTTTCGATTAAGCTTAATGTGTCTGCTACTGCTACTGGCACGATGTTGTCGTTCACCCCGCCTGGAGTCGTACCATCAGTCGTACCATCATCATAGATCGTAGTGTTTACAGTATTGTTTACAGGATCAATAGTTACGTTACCTGTCGATACTGGTGCAATACTCGAAATGCTGACAGTAAAGTTCTCAGGGCCTTCAAAATTTGTGTCATCAATTAATGGCACTGTAATGTTGACTGATGTTTGGCCAGCTGGAATAGTGACCTCTTGGGTAACAGGAGCGATGTAATCTGTGCCATTACCGGTTGCAGAGCCTGCAGCAATACTGACGACCACACTAGTATCAAGGGCGCTTGGATTACTTAAACTGACCGTATAAGTAGCCGTATTGGCCGACCCATTGGCGGCTGTTTCACTTAGGTTTTCTGTACCTGTGATGCTGACCACTGGCTTATCACCATCAGTGGTGCTGCCGTCATTGGGGTTCCCGTTATCTTCATCAAACACGGTGCCTGTGGCACTGGCATTACTGCCAAAAGTGGCATTGGACGCATTGCTGATCGTAAGTACGATGTTTTCTGATTGCTCATAAATATTGTCATTAATCACAGTGACTGTAATAGCAGGGGCGCTCGTGCTACCTGCTGGTATCTTGACACTATCGCCATTCGTGAGAAAGTTTTGAATATCAGCAGTATTGTTCAGCGTGATCACTGCACCAGTGGCATCGGTATAGCTGATGCTGGCAATGTCAGCAGCGACTAGTGTACTACTGCCTAAACTAACCTTGACGGTGGTATCAAAATTACTGAGGTTGTTTTGAGCCACAGTAAATACTAAGGTATTGTCTACCCCTTCAATTGCTTGACCATCAGTGGCAGTAATACCAACCACTGGCTTATCGCCATCGACTTC
>NZ_DFQV01000012.1 GCF_002377945.1 Psychrobacter sp. UBA3480 | reverse complement strand
TATCGTTTTCACGATTGTCTGGACGACGAGTAGTTGCTTTGCGTGCGCGTTTTTCATCGGCATTCTTGGCTAACTGCGACTCTTCAGTGACAGCTTCGTCACGGCGCATAACTAGACTACGAATGATCGCGTCGTTATAACGGAATAATTCTTCAAGTTCAGCTAAAGTTTCACCGTCAGTTTCAATGTTGAAAAGAACGTAATGAGCTTTGTGAATCTTGTTGATTGGATAAGCCAGTTGACGACGGCCCCAATCTTCTAGACGATGGATAACACCGTTGTTGTCTTGAACTAACTTGATGTAGCGCTCAACCATGCCGACCACTTGGTCGCTTTGGTCTGGGTGTACAAGTAACACCAGTTCGTAATGTCGCATTATGACTCCTTACGGATTAGTAGCTATTAACCCTATGTTAATAGCAAGGAGATTTATAAGGTAAGCCCAATTCTGGTCATATTTTATAAAAAACAATCAAGAATAAGCTTAGTTTATAAAGCGCCGTATTATAACAGTACTCGGCAACTAACACAAAGGTTAATCACCAAGCTACTGTCAATAAAATATAAATAAAGGCTAAATAAGCTTTGCTAAATAAAAAAGCCGCGATAGTACGCAGCTTTTTTGAGTGTAACGAGCTATAAAACCAATAACTAAACCAAAATACTGTTATTCAGATTTTGATTTTTTTACCAATTGGCTACTGTCTGCTTTTACCACTAAGGTTTTGGCAAGTTTGTCATGCCAACCAATATTTTCAGGGCTTTTAGATGCCATGTAATAATGAATAGCGATAATCACAAAGCCTAAAAAGCTGGTAAACGAAAACAGTAGGTTATAGATAATAAATAACAGTAACGTACGTGTACCAATAAGCTTAATAAATGAAGGTAGGCGATGCGTGGTTTGATCCACGACACGAATACCAGTGATTAGCTTGCCTAGTGATTGACCACGCATGGTGATAAATACCAATTGTAAGGCAAATAGACCAAAGACCATCACCTGTGACATCATCAATGTGCTACTAGGAAGGCTTTCCATCAGCGTCATTGAGTATTGATAGGCGGCGTCCATATCTTGAATGTTTTGGAACTTGGTATAGTCCACATCCATCTTAGTCAATGCCATTACTAGCGGCAGTATGGCCAATATATAAAGTAGGCCATTTAATGCAGTCGCCAATACGCGTGACATGATTGGCGCAAGTACCACGTTGCCGACGACTTTATCATTGTCTGCAACAGCCTTTCTGAGAGTAGACTTGTTTAATGAGACATTGTTGTGCGGCGTTTGATGACGATTGGTCGTCATGTCGGCTTTCACGTTTTTAGGACGTTCAGGCTTGCCATATAATCTATCTAACGATACTGACTTATCATCTTTCGCTTTATTGGTATCTTCAGGGAAGACGGTCACGTTATTGATGATAGAGTCGTTTACTTCAGGCGTATTAGCACCGGTCGGGCGATAAACCATTTGGTTATTGGTAAGATCACCTACGCGCTGCCACTGAGCTAAGCCTTCATGCCACATCAGATCATCAAGCAATACTTCACCAGATGCCAGCATGATATTCAGCTGCTCCAACTGATATGGGCCAGCTTGTACGTTATTTCGAGCAAGGAAAATCTGCATAATTGCCTGCATAGTTAGTCATGTCTTAGGACATTATATTAGGGTCTATTTGAAAAAATCAAATAGACCCTAATAGTGGTATCTTTAATGACTGTGTGAATGACCGCTGTGACTAAACGTAGCGGTTTACTTCGCTTCTTCACCAGCTAAGAAGAACCAAGTATCTAGTACTGAGTCAGGGTTTAATGACACTGAGCTGATACCTTGCTCCATTAGCCAGAATGCTAGATCTGGATGGTCTGATGGACCTTGACCACAGATACCGACATACTTACCAGCTTTGCGGCAAGCTTCGATAGCCATAGATAATAGTTTCTTAACAGCAGGATCACGCTCATCAAATAGATGAGAGACGATACCTGAGTCACGGTCAAGACCAAGCGTTAACTGAGTCAAATCGTTAGAACCGATTGAGAAACCATCGAAATGCTCTAGGAACTCTTCTGCCAATAGGGCGTTGGTTGGTAGCTCACACATCATGATGACGCGTAGACCATTTTCGCCACGTTTTAGACCGTTTTTCTCAAGTAACTCGATGACTTCTTTGGCTTCGCCGACAGTACGTACGAATGGAATCATGATCTCAACGTTGGTCAAGCCCATGTCATCACGTACACGTTTTAGTGCTTTACACTCAAGCTCAAAACAGTCACGGAAGTTATCAGACACATAACGGCTAGCACCGCGGAAACCAAGCATTGGGTTCTCTTCTGATGGCTCGTATAACTTACCACCAAGCAGGTTAGCGTATTCGTTTGATTTGAAATCTGACATACGAACGATAACGGGCTGATCCATGAAGGCAACAGCTAGCGTTGAGATACCTTCAACCAATTTATCAACATAGAAGTCAACAGGTGACGCATAGCCTGCGATACGCTCTTGGATTGCTTGCGCAATTTCACGTGGCAAGCTGTTCATGTTTAGCAATGCTTTTGGATGCACACCAATCATACGGTTGATGATGAACTCTAGACGTGCAAGACCGATACCTTCGTTTGGCATTTGGGTAAATGAGAATGCGCGATCTGGGTTACCAACGTTCATCATCACTTTGAATGCTAGCTCTGGCATAGATTCAACAGAGTTAGTCTGTACTTCAAAATCAATCTGGCTTTCGTAGATGAAACCAGTGTCGCCTTCAGCACAAGAAGCAGTTACGTCTTGACCATCAACCAATAGCTCAGTTGCGTTACCACAACCAACGATAGCTGGCACACCTAGCTCACGCGCGATAATCGCAGCGTGACAGGTACGACCACCACGGTTAGTGATGATAGCAGAAGCGCGCTTCATAACTGGTTCCCAATCCGGATCAGTCATGTCTGATACTAATACATCGCCTTCTTCTACTTTGTCCATCTCGTTTAGGTTACTAACGATACGCACTTTACCTGAACCGATACGCTGACCGATTGAACGACCTTCACACAATACTTTTGCGCCAGTCGTGTCGATGACATAACGTTCCATTACGTTGCTGTCTTGACGGCTCTTAACAGTCTCAGGACGTGCTTGAACGATAAAGATTTCGTTAGTATCGCCATCTTTTGCCCACTCGATATCCATCGCTTGGCCATAATGCTGTTCAATCGTTACCGCTTGCTTGGCAAGTGAGGTTAGCTCTTCAGTAGATAAAGAGAACTGCATGCGATCTTGTTTTTCAACGTCGACAGTTTTAACTGATTTAGCCGTGCTGCCTTCATCACCATAAACCATTTTCTTATGCTTGCTACCTAGGTTGCGGCGGATAACTGATGGCTTACCGTTGGCTAGCAATTTCTTAGAGATGTAGAACTCATCTGGGTTAACTGCACCCTGTACAACCATTTCACCTAGGCCATAGCTTGACGTGATGAATACTACTTGATCAAAGCCACTTTCAGTATCTAGCGTGAACATAACACCAGCAGCACCAGTCTCTGAACGTACCATACGCTGTACGGCAGCAGATAGTGCAACACCTTCGTGCTCAAAACCTTTGTGTACACGGTAAGAGATTGCACGGTCGTTATATAGAGAGGCAAATACTTCTTTAATAGCAATTAGGACGTTATCAATACCGCGAATGTTCAAAAAGGTTTCTTGTTGACCGGCAAATGACGCATCTGGTAAATCTTCAGCAGTGGCAGAAGAACGTACAGCAACAGCGATGTCTTCGCCACCGCTCATGGTTTCAAATGATTGACGTACTTCTTGCTCAAGATCTTTTGGCAGTTCTTGTTCAATAATCCAAGTACGAATCTTTTTACCAGTAGCCGCAAGCTTATTAACATCATTTACGTCTAGTGTCTTTAGCTCGCTGTTGATTTTGTCAAGCAAGCCGGTTTCAGTCAAAAAGCGGTTGAATGCATTTGAAGTGGTGGCAAAGCCGCCTGGAACACTAACGCCTAAATCAGAAAGATGGCTGATCATTTCGCCAAGCGAAGCGTTCTTACCACCAACCATTTCGATGTCGTCTTTTCCTAGCTGATCAAGATTGATTACAAGTGCTGTAGATTGCGCTGCCATGATAACTCCAGAAAATAAGGTTATTTAGTAAAGATTATAACGGTGAATTATACCGCCATATTAGGACAATTTCGAGGGTTTTCACCAAAAAACTTGTTAAAAATATACAAATTGTGGGGTTTGCTACATAAATTAGGGCCAGTCCTACCGGGTTTCGTATTTACTCGGATGAAAAATATCATCGTTAGTGGCGATGTTATGCGTTTGCAAAAGCTAATTACTGCATAAAATAGACGTATTCAAATAAGCCATATTTAGAGTATTTCCATAACTTATGTTTCAATTTTATGTTCCTATATAGAAGGTGCCATAAAAAAATACCTTAATGAGAGGTGGATTAACTATGACAACAAGATGAAAAACAATGTTGGTGCTAAGTGTACGCCTGTAACATTGATTTCTATTAAGAGGCTAATATGCGTATAATGTAGCGCATAGATAGTTGATGCACATTGCATGATAAATGTGCGGTATAGGTGCTAAAAAAGCCTAGTTATACGAGTTATAAAGGCAACTATAAAAAGCCGAGTAAAATTCACGCTATTAATAGTCAATAACTGCTAAACGTTTGCTAAGTCTGAATTATTAATAAGATTTATACCAAAAACTAAATGAAGGTCACTATTGAGTTTTCAACCGAGGTGTCAACGATATGTACTCAAGCAATCCATCTGAACAAGTTAAGTCCACTATCCAAAATCGCCATGCGCTAAACTTGGACAGCTCACAAGCCATTAGAACGGCGTTTTTTATCTCAGATGGCACAGCGATTACGGCTGAGACACTTGGACGCGCTATTTTGAGTCAGTTTGCCTCGGTTCCTTTTGAAACAAGAGTATTGCCATACGTCGATAGCTTAGAGCGTGCGGAAGATGCGGTTGAACAAATCAATATGGCGTATCAGCGCGATGGGTCGTTGCCATTGGTTTTCGATACGATCGTCAATCCTGAGATTCGTGAAAAAATTAACTCAGCACATAGCTGTAACTTGGATATGTATGAAGGGCTGATTGGCCGTGTTGCAGAGGAGACTGGTGTGGAGCCAGATGGTCATTCAGGGCATGCACATGATGATGTCGATTCCGAAACTTATAAAGAGCGGATCGACGCAGTGCATTTTGCTTTAGACAATGACGATGGCGCGCGTACTCGTCACTATAATGCCGCCGATATTATTTTGGTAGGTGTGTCGCGCTCTGGTAAGACGCCGACTTCTTTATACTTAGCATTACAATTCGGTATTCGAGCGGCTAACTATCCTTTGACTGAAGATGATTTGTACGACAATCAGTTGCCGAAAGCATTACGTGAGCACAAAGACAAGCTGTTTGGTTTGCTCATCGATACTGATCGCTTGGTAAAAATCCGTCAAGAGCGCCGTGCAGGCAGCCGTTATTCTAGCTATCAGCAATGCCAGCAAGAGCAGCGCGCGATTCAGGGTATTTATATCACGCACGGTATCCCAAGCTTAGATGTATCAGAGATGTCTGTTGAAGAAATTGCCACACGTATTTTGCAGATGACAGGTCTCAAACGCCGTATTGGATAATGAATGTCAGCTTAAACAGTATCTGTTCAATCGGTATCAATAAGTGTTCAGGCAGCTTTAATAAATGCGCGAAAAACACTAATAAACATACATCATTTCATCCTAGATAATTATCATATAGAGAATATTATGATTTCAGCCTATCAATCTATAAAGCCATCATTGTTGCTGGCAGGTTTAATCAGTGCAGCGACTTTACTGAGTGCTTGTCAAACATCACCATTTGCAAAGGATCCAGTACCTGAGCCGCGCTATATTCCAAGTATCGTATTGGGAGAAGCACAGACACTGACCGTTATGCCAAACCGTGTTGCTTGTGCTTCAGAATTGCCAATGCAATGCCTACTTGCTAAGTCTAAAGACGGTAGCGTATTCCAGATTCCTTATGACTGGATCGACGATTTCAAACCAACCCTTGGTACAGAGTACATTATTAGCGCCCGCCCGCAGATTGATGAAGGGCAACAGAGTGCCACTGGTCACTGGACATTGCAAAACATACTGTCACAACGTATGGTGGGCATGCCTTAGTAGGGCGGTATTCATTTATCTACATGATACAAACTCATCTACATATTGATTCATTTATATCTCAAACATTTACTCGATAAATAAATATAAAGAGGACATTATGGTAAGTAAAAGTGCAAGCGACGAGACCAACGATACTGGTAAAGATATTCATACCGAAGTATCAAATAAATCTAGCGGACACGTGCCAAGCCCTGAACATACCGAAGGTAAGAACAAAAAAGAAAAGATAGAGCAGACTCATGAGCAAGTGACTGATGATGTTATGCATCATCCTGACTTAGTGAATCCGCTTGATGACACACGAATCGATATTAAGTCTGGCTTTACCAAAGACTCTCGTCGTCTAAAAAGTGACGATCATGAATATGAGTACGACGCAGTTGTTTTAGGGGCGGGTCCTGCCGGTGAAGCCGCTGCCATGAAGCTGACCAAGTCTGGTAAAAGAGTGGTCGTTGTCGATCCACGTGATCAAGTAGGCGGTAACTCTACTCACGTCGGTACGATTCCAAGTAAAGCATTGCGCCAATCTGTATTTAACTTGATTAACTTCCGCCGCGATCCAATGTTTACCAAGGCGATGGAATATAAGCAAGTACCGCTAAATGAAGTACTGGCCAAGGCGCGTCAAGTTATCCGTCGTCAAGTCAGTACCCACACACGTTTTTATGAGCGCAACCGTATTGAAGTCATCCAAGGTTGGGCAAGTTTCATTGACGCTCATACGCTACGTATTGAAGTCGATGAAAATGTTTATGAAACCATCACTTTCAATAAAGCCATCATCACTGTAGGTAGTCGTCCTTACCGTCCTGAGATTTTAGACTTTAACCATCCACGCGTTTTTGACTCTGACAAAATCTTGCAAATGGATTATGTGGTTAAAAAAATCATCATTTATGGTGCAGGGGTAATTGGTTGTGAGTATGCGTCTATCTTTACTGGTCTTGGCTACAAAGTTGATCTAATCAATAACCAAGATCAGTTGCTTAACTACTTAGACAGCGAAATCAGTGATGCCATCGCGCATGACTTTAGACAGTTCGGTGTGCTTATCCGTAGTAACGAAGAGATTGATCATCTTGAGACTCATGATGACTATGTGGTCTTACACTTAAAGAGTGGCAAGCGCATCAAATCTGATGCCATTCTTTGGTCAAATGGTCGCTCAGGTAATACAGAAGGCCTGAATTTAGAAGCCATTGGGCTAAAAGCAAATGGCCGTGGTCAGTTAAAAGTAGATGACACTTACTGTACGGACGTCGACAATATCTATGCTGCTGGTGACGTAATCGGTTGGCCATCACTAGCTTCTGCTGCCTATGACCAAGGTCGCTGTGCCGCTGCCTTTATGGTTGGTGATAGTGATGCTGAGCCAGTATCTAGTGTACCGACTGGTATCTATACGATTCCTGAAATCTCTTGTATCGGTAAGACAGAGCAAGAGCTCACGGATGAAAAAGTCCCATATGAAGTGGGTCAGGCATTCTTTAAACATCTGGCACGTGCCCAAATCATCGGTGAACGTTCGGGCGTATTAAAGATATTGTTCCATCGTGATACCTTAGAAATTCTAGGCATCCATTGCTATGGTAATCACGCTTCAGAAATTATTCATATTGGTCAAGCAGTGATGAAGTGTAAGAGCAACAATACGCTTGAGTACTTTGTAAATACGACTTTCAACTATCCAACGATGGCAGAAGCATATCGTGTGGCGGCATTGAATGGTTTGAACCGTGTGTTTTAAACCACCGCTATTAATAGCGTATAAATAAAAAAGCGCCTGCTACTATATTATTAATAGTGCAGGCGCTTTTTTTATGCTCATAGGTTTCATTAATTTGAGGATTTACAAG
Organism: Psychrobacter sp. UBA3480; assembly: GCF_002377945.1. Classification (GTDB taxonomy): domain Bacteria; phylum Pseudomonadota; class Gammaproteobacteria; order Pseudomonadales; family Moraxellaceae; genus Psychrobacter. The sequence goes on along the minus strand of NZ_DFQV01000012.1, from coordinate 67,044 downwards.
TAGGCTTTTCGCTGTGGAATACGCTTGCGTAAAAATAGCAATAAAACAAAATAGAGCAACCATAAGCCAGCCAACGCATAAAATCCTATAGCGACTTGAGAGATACTGGCACCCATTTGATTAAGCTGCACAGAGGTATTGATTGCAGGCGTAGTCGGTACCAGCCAACGTATTACTTGCAATACTTGAGGCAATTGGTCAGCTGGCCATGGGTAGCCGCTTAAGAAAAATATCGGTAAGGAGATAAAAATTAATATCTGCATACTGCGCTCACGTTGCCGGAACCATAATCCAAGCACGCAGCCGAGCGTTGCGACTGTCGGACAAAACAGTGCCAAAAACAGCAGCGTACCAAGCATGTTTTGTCCGCGTGGATAATGATGTAACTCAAACGCCCAACCATAATAAAAGCAGCCAACGATAAAACTAAGTGAGCTCAAAGCCCCAATACGTCCTAACCAGCCACGTACACTCGTACTGTGACGGCGCTGCTCATACCATGTACCAATCAGCATCGCAGTCGCCATCAAAAGTGTCTGCTGTAAAATAATAACAGAGACAGCAGGTACGACATAAGCACCATAGCCCTCAGTTTGGTTATATAGTGGCATAATCCGTAGCGGTACAGCTTGCGTGTTCTGCGCTGCGGTAGATGCATAAGCGCCTTTCGCAATACTTTTCTTTACCTTGATGCCTGCGGATACCGTACCTACTGCTTGAGAGAAACCCAATTGGACGTTTTTATTTAAAATAAAATAACCGCCGTTACCCAGTACACTGACGTGTGCTTGCTCTCCGGACTGAACTTGTTCTTCAAGACCAGTTGGAATCACCATATAGCCTGCAATTTGATCTGACCATATGGCTTCTTTGGCAGCCTGCTCATTGATAAATCGTTCAGTGTCTAAATATGGGCTAGCACTCGCATAGCGTACGAGAGTACGCGATAAGTTGCTGTTGTCATGATCAATGATACCTACTGGCACATGATTGACCACCTCAGACGAGTAAGGCCAAGGATAGAAAAACCCATAGATAATAGGGGCAATAATCAACATCAAAAGTACGCCTTTGTCCCCAAAGACGTCTTTGAACGTTTGAATAAAGCTGGTCCAAAAACTTTGTGATGCCGGAGTGATCGTTGATGTAGCTTTTGAGTGTGTATTATTTGATTGTGCAGACATTAGCGTGCTCCCCAACGTTCAGGATGCGCCAATGCGCGTTTGGTTAATAGTGCTGCAAGTACTAGCGCTATTATGGCTGCAAGTATGAGGCCATAGACGATAGGTAGCGAGATGGCGATCGGTGCTTGCATTTGTAACTGTGCAATATGAAGCTTGAGATAATGTGTTAGCGGCAGCGCATTTGACCAATATTGTGCACTATCACTAATCGCAATATATGGAAAGGTAACACCGGCAAAGGCGTAAGAAGGCGCTGAAATAAATCCGGTGGTCGATAGACCCATACGTAATGAAAAAGAATTCAAAGTAAAAATAGCACCTAGCCAAAATGACAGGACCATCAGGCACAAAAACCCAGCGTAGACTGCCATGAGAGACATGATGTTTATATTCTGATTGGACGTTGCTAGCCACAATATCAACGCTGACCACAAGCTATACGCCAGTATTGGCCAAAAGTATTTACCTAATAAACCAAATACCAAAACTGATAGGCTGACCGAATGGGGCACTTTTGCGCTTGACGATGATGTTTTGTTATTGCTGCTATCTTGTTTGGTTGATAGCGAAGATGTCGTTTTTGAAGTTTTAGATAAGGTTAAATGAGGCTTTCCTGTATCAATAAAACGGTACCAGCGACCGATATTCTTATCACGTAACTCGCGGCCAATTGTAGTTGCGCCAATGACCATTGCCAATATATGTAATAAGGCAGGTATGACAGTCGATGCCAAAAACTGCTGATAGTTGGTCGCAGCATTGAATAAGCTAATACGCTGCACACTGATAGGCGCATAAGCCGTCATCGCTTGTGATGGCGCTACGCCTTGTTTGACCAATCGCTTGATCTCTACACCTGCGGATAATGTACTAGCGACCGCTTGGACACCTGCCTGAATAATACCAGAGTGCGTACCGTACTGTGCATTGACTTGTAGAGTCAACGGAGCAGGCTGGCTCGATAATATATTACGAGAAAAGTCCTCTGGGATAATGACGACAGCGTAAATATCGCGCTGTAAAATCGCAGCCTCTGCATCCGCTTGGGAGTAATAAAGCTGTCTGACCGTCAAAGTAGGACTGGCCTCTAAGTAACGGACGGCAGTATTGGCAACAGCGCTATTGTCTTGATCGATGACTCCGATAGGCAAATCGGTAATTTGAGTCTGTGAAAATATCCACCATATTAGCAGCACCGTTGCCAGTGGTATCCATACCACCATGCTAAAGTCCCAGTGATTTTTTGCCAAAAAACGGCGCTCGTAGGCTGCACTGCGTAAAAAAGCCTCACTTAACTTAGTCAAGTGCATGGCTTACTCTTGGTTCTGATTGACAGGAGTAGGATTGATACGTACGACCACACTCATACCTGAGCGGATACGGGCATCGGGCTTAGATGGTCGTGCTTTCACCTCAAAAGTACGCACATCAAAACCATCATCATTATTGGTCGGACGCCAAGTGGCAAAGTCTGATAAGGTCGATGTCGCATAGACGGTAAACTGTTTCGTATAAGGTTTATCCGTTGATGACAGCGCTGGGATAGTACCCGTAAATGTCTGACCAATAGCAAATTGATTTAAATAAGACTCAGTGACGTTAAGTACTACCCATTGGTCTTTGGTATCTACCAACGTCAGGAGCGGAACCCCTTGACCGATGACTTCTCCAGCACTCACGATGACATTATCGACGATACCAGCGATAGGACTTCTTAGGTTCGCTTCCTCTTTTGCTACTAGCGCTTCATCGAGTTTTGCATCGACCTGTGCGACTTGTGCAGTGGCCGCTGACTTATCTTCAGTACGTGCGCCTTCTAGTGCCAAATCATACTGCAAGCGGGCTGCTTCGGTTTGGTCTTGAGTAGCAAGATATTGCGCATACGCCTCATCGCGCTTTTGCCGCGCCATCAAACCTTCTTCGTAAAGGCGATTGACACGCTGATAGGTATTTTCCGCCAAGTCAGACGCGGCTTTATTGGCTTGCCAAGCGGCTTTTGCTTGGGCGATTTCTTGCGGGCGAGCACCATTTTCTGCTTTATCTAATTGACTTTGTGCGATTTGCTTACCAGCACGTGCTTGATTAATCTTGGCATTAATCTCAGGCGAATCCATTTCAACCAGTTGCTGACCTGCCGTTACCGTATCACCCTCTGTTACCATAATTTGGGCAATACGCCCTGGTACTTTTGCAGCGATAGACGTTTGCTGCATTTGCATTTGCCCCTGTAGCGTAATAACTTCTGGCTCGCTATGCGCATTACTTTTGTATAAGCCGTACGCAATCGTACCAAGGACAATCAGTATGAATAATGCAAGTAATACTTTTTTCATACGCGCAGATTTATCAGTTTTAGAGGCGTCACGATTATAAGTAGGTGTCGGTTGCTCTGGTTCAATATCAGACACGTCTTCTACAGGATCGACTGAATTTTGTGTATCTTGAGAGGTCACTGACTCGGTTGCATCAGCTGATTTATTTGAGTCGTCTGATTCGCGTGGTAATTCTGTCATGACAATGAGATTCCTAAAGCAACAAAGTTGAAAATAAAGGGTTTATTACTAGTACACTCGAAACGCATAAGGCTTGGCGTTGTCTATGGTTTCAGAATTAAAAATAGCACCAAGAGCGACGATAAATGCTGAATAATAGAGCCATAGCATAATGACCACAGCAGCTGAAAGCGCGCCAAACTCAGCACTATAGTTATTAAAATTTTGCACATAAATTGAAAATAAGATGGACAATATAATCCATAAAACCGTTGCCAGCGCAGCGCCTGGCATCAATTTTTTGAGGGCGACGGCATCGCGATTTGGGGCTAGACGATAAAGACCCAAAAAGCTTAAGAATATGATACCTGTCAATATGGGCCACCTGCTCCAAAGCGCAATTGTCTTTGCTATCTGAGGGAAAGGGAAGTAGGCCGCCCCCAAAGGGATAATCGCGATAGAGGAGACCGCGATAATCAATACGACTACTGCTGCAAAGGTCAAACCAACTGCGCGAATCGTGCTTTGTACAAAACTACGCTCCTGAGTAATATGAAACGCAAGGTTAATAAGAATAATTAAAGATTTGATACCTTTAGAGCCAGCATAAAGTGCGAGCAAGGACGATATAAGCAGACTGAAAGTCAGGGCAGACGTAGTTGTAGAAACCAATTCGCTCAGACGAGAGTTAAGCACTTCATATACTGTATCAGGTATAAACTGACTCAAAAGCGAGATTTGCTCTTGCATCTCGGCAGGAGAAAACGCAAGACCGTAAAGCAAGACAAAAACAGCCATCACTGGAAAAATTGATAAGAATCCAAAGAAACCTACGCTTGCACAATGCGCCCAAACATTAGAGTTATTGGCAATACGCCACGTTTCTAGTAACGTCTGTAGCCAGTTTTTTATCAATGTAGAGGTCAGTTTTTTCATAAAAGCAGCTGTTCGTAATAGGGTTGGTAATAGTATTTTTGATGTCGGCTTCATAGTAATACAAAGCGTTTATCAGCACGACTTATGGCTTCTCACGTTACATCATTGCTCAGTATATAAAGTAGGCAATTGAATGTCAGCGGCGTTGAGATAAGCATTAAAAGCAAGTGGCGTACCACAGCTTTGCATAAGGGCAGCCAGTGACTGTACATAGTCATTAGCAGCCTGTGCTTGCTCGGTACGTGCCTTAAGCGATTGCGTTTGTGCTTGCACTACGTCAACGGTGGTATTTACACCTTCTTGCAATCCTAAGCGTCGTAGTCGTAATACTTCTGCTGCTAAATCAACATTACTTTGCAATGCCTGATAGCGTGATTGAGCATTATTGACATCGTGCCAGTTTTTTTCTACCAGTAGCAATAAATTGTCACTAACTTCAATCTCAGAGAGATCGGCCTGACGTATTTTGGCACTACTGGATGCTAGTGATGCGGCTTTATCGAGTCCGCCCCATAGTTTCCAACTGGCAGATATACCAGCGACCCAGCTTGGATCTTTCTCTACCTGACCATAACCGTATAGCAATACCGTAGGTTTGTAGCCCGTATCTGATAGCGCATGTAACTGCTGAGCCTGTGCCCGCTTGGCTGCAACTTTTTGCAGTCCGGGATGGTTATTTAGTGCCAAGTCCTGAAAGTAGCTCACATCTGGTAGAGGACGACTAGAGACAAACAATGGCGTGGTCGGCTTGATGCGATAGTCGGTACGTAGTAGACGCTGTAGCGCAATCATGGCTAGGCGCGCGTCATTATTGGCATTGACGGATTCGCTTTTGGCATCCGCAAGCGCCGACTGTGCTTCTAGTCTATCGACACGTGAGATAAAACCTTCTTCAAACAGACGCTCGGCCATATGGTCGGTCTGTTGCAATGTATCGTAAGCGTCTTCTCGTAAGTAAGCGGCGATAATCGCTAACTGTGCCTTAAAATAACGCTCAATTAACGTATTATAAAGCTCATTTTTATCCAGTACACTATCAGCCATCGCTTCTTGCGTACGTGCATCCGAGGCACCAGTCAATGCGTCTGTACGTCCAGCAGTATAAATAGGCCAAACGACTCCAAGTCCTGCACCCGACGTAGATCCTGAGCGCTTGAGGTTATAGGAGTCGGGAATACGCTCACCGACCAGCTCACCAAAGTCTGGTAGGTCTGCTGTCGGAGGGACTATGTTATCTACCCCGTTGTTTACTTCGTTGACGATACCGCTTCTGAGAGAAGATAAATCTATATCCTCATCTAAATGATAGGCACTGGCAGATACTCGAGCAAATACGAGCGGATTGTCGATAGTTCTGAGCGCGTCAGTTTGGTATTCGCTAGCGGCAATCGCTGCTTGATTGGCAGCAATTTTAGGTGATACTTGTACCAGCAGCTTTTGCGCTTGCTCTAAGCTCAAAAAGCTTGAGACGTCTAGTGCGTAGCTGTTATCGACGGCTTTATGTGTGATAGGGTCAACAAGCGTAGACAATGCCTGTGATTTAGCCTTATTAGAATTTGGTACTGTATGAAAAGGCGCTACAGTTGGTTTATCATTATCAGTTGGACTATCAGCATCTATGATTTGTGTCACAGCCACTGGTGTAACATCATCTGATACTTCTATACTGTCAGCGTCAGTGCTCGCGTAAGTCATGACAGGCACGCTCATGACTGCAACTGTCATCATAGCAGTCGGTAGCGCTGATAAAATGAATTTCATAAGTCACATAAGCCATTAATTAGAATGTAAGATATTATAAAATAAGGAACAGCACCGATAGGTTTCATTGCTCAGGATATAAAGTTGCTGAACTATTATAGACTATTTGCTAGCTAGCGAAAAAATGATGCTTAAATAAATCATTCATATTCTAATATAAAAATATATCTATATTAAAAGCGCTAAAAAGCGGTCATTCGTCATAAGAGGTACACTGTAGAGCCACAATGGTGACGGGTCAATGCTCAGTATTTTGCCGTTTTCTATTGTGTGACCAGTAGCGGTATGATAGAGGTTTGATTTAATTTTTAAATATCTGTTTATAAGTAACAACATAGCCAACAAGACGTTTTCAATTCGCGCGATTTATTTTTAAGTAGATTTTGTTTTTAATCTTATTATGAAAGCATTTAGACAGTAATTAACAAAATAAAAAATGCTCAATAAGCATCAGTCAATGAATAGTCACTAAATGGCTATCAGATAGAATAAATAACATGAGTAGAGGGTGTGTCATGGCAGGGTATATTTTAGCGTTGGATCAAGGGACCACATCGAGTCGAGCAATATTGTACGATGATCAGGCGCGTCCTATCAAAATGGTACAACAGCCAACGACGCTGCAAACACCAAGAGCTGGATTCGTTGAACAAGATGCACAGCAGATTTGGCAAACTCAGATTAGTTGTGCACACGATGTTATTAATCGGGCAGGGCTGCTTGCCACTGACGTTACCAGTATCGCGATTACCAATCAGCGTGAGTCGATTGTGATGTGGGATAAGCAAACTGGTAAGCCACTGGCTCCCGCCATCATTTGGCAAGATAGGCGTACCGCAAATTACTGTAAGACGCTTGCTGCTGAAAGCGCTAGCAATAGTATGAATGACCCTGTGCATCCGGGTGTTGATAGCGTCAACATGGCACATGAAGTTCAGCGTATTACAGGCCTGCGTTTAGATCCGTATTTTAGTGCCAGTAAGATTGCTTGGTTGCTCGAAAACAATCCGAAGCTTAGTGTACGAGCCAGCAGAGGGGAGATAGCGGTTGGCACGATTGATAGTTGGCTGATTTATAAGCTCACAGGCGGGGAGCATGTCATCGATGTGACTAATGCTTCTCGTACATTGTTATTTGATATCCATAAGCTGGCATGGTCAGAGACACTTTGTGACCGTTTTGCTATACCTATGCATATATTGCCCAAAGTACTACCGTCCGACGGTGACTTTGGCAAAACCAAAAAAGGCCTGTTTGCAAAGCAAATACCCATTCAAGCAGTATTGGGTGATCAGCAAGCAGCGCTCTTTGGGCAAGGTTGCCTTGATGCAGGCATGGCCAAAAACACTTACGGTACAGGCTGTTTTATGCTAATGAATATTGGCCAGCAGCCAAAATTGAGTGAGCATAAGCTACTAACCACCATCGCATGGCAACGTAAAACGTCACCAATTCGTCCGGACAATTTATCATTTGACCAAATCGTACAGTCAGGAAAACGCATGCTACAACCGCCCAAAAAGGAAGTCACTTATGCTCTAGAGGGCAGTGTCTTTATGGCAGGGGCTATCGTTCAATGGCTGCGTGATAATTTGGGTATGATTCAGCAGAGTAGTGATGTTGAAGACCTAGCTCGTCAAGTAGACAGTAGCGAAGATGTTGTTCTATTACCTGCTTTTACTGGACTGGGCGCGCCTTACTGGCGTTCGGATATTAGTGCTAGCATTACTGGTATGAGCCGCGGTACTACTAAGGCCCATATTGCTCGCGCTGCATTGGAGGCCGTTGCCTATCAAACCTATGATGTACTTATCGCTATGCAAAAGGATAGCCCTCATCCTTTGACTGAGCTGAGAGTAGATGGCGGCGCTGCAAATAATGATTTACTCATGCAATTTCAGGCAGATTTGTTGGGTGTTCCGGTATTACGTCCTAGAGATACAGAGATTACGGCAAAAGGCGCAGCACTCCTCGCAGGTTTAAAGACTGGGCTGTATGACGAATCGACCATGAAAGCTTCATGGCAGGTAGATCGCGTGTTTGAACCAAGTATGTCGTCTGATACTCGTGAGCGACATCTTGCTAAATGGCAACAGGCTATCAAAAGGTCTCTAATGCCGTTATAGGATTGATTTATTTAGTAAATTTATTGTGATCGTACATTTATAATTACTCAAAGTATGAGGCTGCCGTACACAAATGTGATAAAGATACAGGCTGTAACGCAAGATAATCGCAATACGGACACAGTTTACAAAATCGGCCTATCTGTCCTTACCTATAAATTTCTATACTTCAATTGGATTTAGTAAGACCGCTAATAATTAGCAAATAAATAATTCAATAAATAATAAATAATTTAAGGACAATACTATGAGTAACCATGATGCTATCGATCGCAATGAAGTAAAACATATGTCAAAAGAGACAAAAGAAGACTTAAACGCAGACATCATTACCGGTGAGCCAGGTTCACATCCAGTAGGTACAGGTATCGGCGGTGTAGGCGGTGCAGCAGCAGGTGCAGCTATCGGTACGATGGCAGGTCCATTAGGTACGCTAATTGGTGGTGCTATTGGTGCTATTGTTGGTGGCGGCGCAGGCCATGCAGCAGCAGAAGCCATTGATCCAACTCATGAAGAAGCGTACTGGCGCGCAGAGTATGTAAATGCTGACTACCATAGAGAAGAATACGATTTCGACCGTGATTTACATCCAGCATATGCAGTTGGTTATGCGAACCGTGCTCGTTATCCAGTAGATGCTCGTTTTGAAGATCATGAAGCAGATTTAGAGCGTTCATGGCATGAAGTAAAAGGTGAGTCTCGCATGGAATGGAACGAAGCGCGTCAAGCATCACGTGACGCATGGAATCGCGTATCATAAGAGAGTTTAAGTAACTAATAGAGCGGTTATGCAGACACTTTGGCAGACAGTTGATCTAGTAATTGGCCAGTATTAGAGATTGCTATACCATTACTTAAAATAGATTAATTGTATGTTCAGTTCTATTAGTAAATCTACTTATCAACATTTATGCTATTTTAAAACTTCCAAAGTTTAACTTTGGGAGTTTTTTTAGGCATAAAATTTGCAACGTATACATATACGTGAATATTATGTACTATAATAATGAGAGCGATGGGGAATATATGAGTAATAACACTGAAGGCAATAAACAGTTTTATATCGCAACGGCAAACTTGCTGAACTTTGCGAACCCTAATCGAACTTATTATGAAAATGCGCCAGCTTATAACGATAAAGCCTATGAACATAAGCTGCGAGGTCTTACAGATTTATTGGCTAAAGCGCATGCTGACATTATCGCAGTACAAGAGGTTTGGGATAGTGACGCATTAGAAGCGTTGGCTATTTCATTAGGATTTAAGCCTGAGCAGGCGGTCATTCCACTTGCAAGTAATGATAGCGCCAGCGTATATACCAAAGGCATGGGTGCACAGAATACACCTGCTGTCGGTATTATCAGTAGATTTGAGCAGTTAGAAACCAGTTTGCTAGAAGATATAGCACCAAAAGCCATTATTGATATACCTGATATCGGTCCTTATCAACGCTTCAACCGTCCTCCATTAGTGTTACGTGTTGACGCGTATGGGCAGCCCATTACTATTATTACAGCGCATCTAAAAAGCAAACGTGCTTTTTTCTTACGCGACGAAAATGGTGACCTATTAGAAGATATGGACGATCCAAATATTCGTGTTCGCGCCAAGCTTCGTAGTTTATGTATGCGCGCGGCAGAAGCGGCCTCTATCCGTATGTCTATCATAGAACGATTGCAACATACCCGCGAACCATTGATTCTACTGGGCGATATGAATGATGTCACAGGTAGCGTGACTACTCAGTTGATGACAGAAACTGGGGAAGTCAATTACGATAAAAGTATGCGTGATGTCGCACTTTTTGATGCCGCTCGGATTCAAGCAAGATATGGCTGGATGAAAGATGTTGCCTATACCCATATATATCAAGGTATGCCAGAAGTTATCGACCAGTTATTTGTCTCAGAAGAATTTTTGCCTGATAGTAAGTTTTCGCTCGGTTATGTCGAACGAGTTGATTATTTTAATGATCATTTGAAGTGGGACTATGCCGATAGAGTCACTGATCATGGTATTATAAGGGCGAAAATAAAACTCAATGATTAACTTTATAAAATTAGACGGTTAGCTCTATTAAATTGCTGATCGTAGTATTGTTTTTTAACCTATTCATGTCCCTTGCTTGATAATGTGCAAGCGTTTATGATGCCTCTGCATTGAATAGAGTATTGACCATATAGGCTTTATATTTTAGCCAACAGTCATCATCCTTTATTTGAGGATAAATACTATTCAATGAAGATTATATTTATAAAATAGGGCGCAACATTAAGAGATTCACAATGAGTGATAATAAAGACGAAAAGATTGAAGATGTGTTGGTAGATTCGGAATTGGCAAAAAAGCTTGTACCTAATAAGTTTAAGTTTACTAGTCAACAAGGCCGTGCACGTCGTCAAAAACTATTGGCTGGTGCCAAAAAATTGAGCGAAACACATGCTATTAACGATATTACGTTAGCAGCTGTGTGTGAGGAAGCAGGCATACCAAGAGCTTCTGCTTACCATTTTTTCCCTAATATTGAAGCAATATTTTTAGCATTGCGTTTTTTGAATGCGATTGAAATATTAGAGATGGTAGAAACGGTCGATATTGGTAACTATGACAGATGGCAAGGGTATTTAACGGCGCTTATCGATCATTGTATTACGATATTCCATAACGATGAGACAAAAGCCAAGCTTATCTATGACACCAATACACCTGATTTTGAAGGCGACAGCTTTGGTGAAGATATGGATCATCAAATCGTTGATCTGGTCTATAAGCGTTTGTCAGAGCGTTATGAGATGCCAAACTTCCACGATATCCAAGATACCTTGTTGATTGCTTATAGCATCGTAAATGCTATCTTTACGTTGTCTTATCGCCGTCATCAGAGTATCACTGAAGAGTATATCCAAGAAGCAAATACAGCATTTATTGCTTATTTACGTTGTTACCTACCAGAAAAGTTGCCACGTAAAAACCGCTAATTGAGCTCACTTTAAACATAAAAAAGCCGACAAATATGTCGGCTTTTTCGCGTCTAATTTTTAGCATAAGATTAAAAGTTATAGAAAGTCATATTTTTAATAAAGCAGCAATTATTTTAACGGTTAGATGTCAAATCTTGTCCACGGCAAGTATCATCGCTCGCGTCTAAAGGCGAGTACTGTTTATGATAACTGACTATTGACTTCTCTAGCGCTACATTGGTCTGTGAGTCATTGGCATTGACGTAAGCTTCGCGGGCCTGTTCAAGCCAGCGATCAGCCATGCGAAAATGCATACCAGATTCGCGCCAGCCTCGTGCGCATTGATTGGTTGCTGCCCAAATTAAAGCCACTTCACTAAATGCCATCTCACGTGGTGCTGATGCTATGCCATCGCCGTCTTTAAGTGCGCTTAACGTTGCCCATAGATCAGGACGCATTAAGGCAGAGGTAGACGGAATATCTTGATGCAGGCCCAAGTCTTGTACCGTATCATCATCTAGCGCTTGCAATATAGGCTCTGCCATTTCTAACGCAACTTGACCTGCGGATGAGCGGCTATTCATACTGTCTTGATGAATAGCATAGTTCAACCACGCTTGCGCTTTATAAGCGAAATACTGTTGAGCGGCTGTCTTGTTTTTTTGTTGATAAGGTTTTAACTGCGTGACCATACAATTTAACAGGCGCTGTTGTTCGCTTTGATATCTATAAGAGCGTACTTGAGTCTGACTATCATTGCGGCAGTATTCAGCCATGCTAGTTGAGTTAGCCACTTGGACAGTCTCACTCTTAGCTAAAACTGGCTGCATAAAGGTTAATGAAAATAAAGCTGACAGTGTAACGCATACTGAGCGCTTGAAAGGTGCTGCTTTGATGGCTGAATCAAACATGGTGTAAACCTTATGTTAAGGTAATAAACGTTGGTATTATTTACCATTACTAGGGCTGACTTAATTGTTTACTGAATGACAAAATAATTTGTCATAAGACAATCATGATACTGTCATAAGATTGTACTTACGACAGTGTCATTAGTATCAATCAATTAAAATGCAGAATTGCTGCTCAGACGTTGGTTCTTACGTGGGTCTTCACGTTTAAATAAGTCTTCATCAAACTTAAAGCGCAATCTAAAGTAAGCACCTTGCTGAGTACTGTCGTCATAAGCAATATCTTCATCTTCAAAGCCCATGAAGTTATAACCAAGTGATAACCAAAGGTTGGTCATTGGGCTATAGCCCACTTCTGCACCAAGCATATAGGCCAAATCATTCGCTTGCTCATTCCAGTAAGTTCCCGCTTGCAAGCCAACATCCCATCGTTCACTGATGTCATAAAGGCCACGGCCGTAGACCGCATGAGCCGTGTTATCACTGGTCAATCCATCTGCTTGATACTCTGTATACTTACCTGCATAACGACCAGACAATGTCAGCGGACGTGTGGGATGGTAATTGCCATTCCATGACCAAACGGTCGTATTTTTTTGATAAGCATCGTCACCAGTGTTGTTGTCATCCAAACGATATTCGAGCTTTGCAAGCATATCTAGCTGATTGCTGTCGTAGTCACGATACGCAGCACCTAGCTGAAAACGATTGATAGTGCGATCACCATCACTATAGTCAGTGCGTGAATAGATGTCTTTGGCTAAGAAGGTAACCTCATCAGTATAGCGATAGGCGATACCAGCACTACCAAGTAGCGTATCACTTGTTTCGCCCCAACGTTTTTCAAAACGTCCCGATGCCTTATAATTCTCTTTGGCAAGATATTCAACACCGACACCTGCCGCTGTTGCAGTGTTACTTTCTTCACCTTCCAGAGATTCAACACGCTCAAATAAAGTGTTTAAGGTTAAACCTTCTTGAACATACCACTTGTTTTTTAGACCAATAGCTGCTTCTGCCTCACGTGCACTGATGGCGTCACGCATGCGGTATTCGCTATAAACCTTACCATCTTTCATGTAAGTGGCATCAAAACCAACAGTGGTACGTTGACGCTCATCTGTATCATCAAGACCATAAGTACCAGATAGGCTATTAATCAAATCATGACGTGCGTATAGTCGACCTAGATTTCCGAGTGGTGTCTCACCACCGATAGAAGTTGCATTACGTGAGCTGTTTTCGATATCTTGCTCATACTCTGCAAATACCAAGCTGTTATTCAACTTAGGTAGACGAGAGGTAACACGAGCACGAACAGTCGTACCTTCAATATCTTCTTCAGCGTTACTAACGCTGCTCAACGCTGACTGATTGATAATGTCATCATTAAACAAAGTGTCGTCTGTAATATCTACAACGTCTGTCGCGGCTTGAGTATTACGTGAGGCAGCAGTCGCGTCTTGTTTGTAATAACGAACCCCAATTTCACCAACGATGTTTTCGCTTAAACGATGCTCAACGCTTGCCTGCACGCCTTCGCGGCTAGCGTCAGTAGTATGCTCTTCTGTGCGTATACCTTCTAACTTAAGAGCAGTTTTCTTATCATTTAGAGTATGATTAACCTCTACACCAGATTCAGTACGTCCAGCGGTAAGCGGTGATGCACCAGTGACAAAACCTTCATCAGCATCATTATAATAAGCTTTAGCTCGCGTATTTTTCTTATTATCAAAATCAAGCTCAATACGTAATGCGTTACCTTCAACGTCACTATCAGTCAATTCTGTCGCGTTGATTTGATTGCTTGACTGAAAATTTGGGTTCTCAGCTTTGTTCATCGCATATTCAGCGACCAGCTTTAGCTTATCATTGAATTTAACAACACTATTAACACTAGCCAACTCTTCTTTGTTCAATGGGTCATCGCTATTCACATAGCTACCACCGATGGCGACTTTATTCGTTAGTTGCTGCTTCGCGGCAATACCACCGACCAAATAATCTTCACCACCTTCATCAACTTCGACAGTGACACGGATATAGATAGGATTGCCTTCGATATCTTGACTAGCAATTGGTGCAGTTAAGAATAAGCTGCGGCTGATGGGGTCAATCTCATAATCAGCAAAGCGAGTAAGCGTCTCACGATTGATAATAAGCCCAGGGTTGTTGGCATCACGAGTAATAACTTCAACTGTTTCAGAGTTTTCTAATACCGCATCGAAGTTCTCAGCCAATGGATATGGGCCTGAAATGCCCAAACCGCGAGTCTCATTTACACGTTGGCTAGTACTGGTCTCTGCTAAAAAGGCAGTAACACGAGTATTGCTATCTTCAAATTGAGCCTTTAGGCCAGTTAATGTACGGTTATATTGACCAAGCTTGATACCTTCGTCATCATCAATCTGAGTTTTTAAATCACCATACATAGCGAACGAACGACCTTTATCAAGGCGCACGTAAAGCTTGCTAGTAGACTGCGCATCAAAGCCTTTAGCTGATGAATCGCCATAGACAGGATAGTATTCGCCAGGCTCGATATCACGGAACAAACGCTCGCCTTTTTTATCACTATCATATGCAAGCGTTAGCAGATAGTCGCCACGTACTTTTCCTTTTAGGAACATCGCGGCACGACCAGAAGCTGTGTAATCATCATTGCCAGCAAAGTCATTTAGCTCTTGCTCAAACGCACCTTGAGCATCGGTAATGCTGCTACCATCAAAGTCTTTTAGTGAAATAGCACCTTCTACAATACCAACAGCGAGTAGTGGACGTAGTTGAGCAGTAAACTGTAACGGAATGATTTGTTTGCTGCTACCAGTGTCAATTACTAGCTCGCCCTTACCTGGTACGCTTGACGCGATGACTGGTATGAGTAGCTCACCACCTGATACAGTCACTTGGGTGCCAGCTTGATCTTTGCTGCTGTCTTCCAAATTGATACGACCGATATTAGTATCAAGCGTAAGAGAAGTAGTACCAATATAAGGACGATTATCGCGATCTTTTAGGCTGATGACGACTTGGTATTCACTAATACCGTCAGCTGGAACTAATTGTGCTTGGGTACGGTAGTCGATAGCTTGTAGGCTATCAGGAGTTAATACCTTAATCGTCTGCTCAGAGATGATCTGACCATTTATATCAGTCGCAACACCGCGTAATGTGTTCTTGCCGCGCTGTATATCAACAGCATAGTAATCGAAAGCCGTTACATTCTGTTTTTCTTGCTCAGCAGTTTTACCTATTTTTTGTTCTGATACAGCTTTGCCGTTGGCATATAGTGTGAACACAGACCCAAGCGGTGCCTGAACCTGTACCATTTGTTTATAAGTGCTAAGCTGCTGACCTTCGTTTAGGTTAATGAAGGCAACATCGTTACTCGCCACTTCTTTTAAGTATTCTTCGAGCTCTTTTTCTACTGGCGGAGCAACAGTGGTCACTGTCATATCAACACGGCTATCTACTGGATTGGCCATGTCATTAACGATAGCCGAATCACAGTTATTACCAAGGTCTAAGTCACCATTGATGTTACAACCACTAGCATCTACATTGTCAGTAGTATCGGTATCATAATCAGGATCTAAAGTCAGCTCGGTTTTTACCGCTTGCTCTAACGTGTCATTTTTAGCTTCTACTAATTTGCTACGAGCAATTAGCTCAGCGTTTAAGCGTTCAGTGCTATCTGCCATGCCAGCAACGATTGCAAAATCCGCACGATGTAATTCGCCGTACTTCAAATCAACAAAACGACTACCGGCATCACCAGCATTACGATTGCTTTGGGTAACCAGTTCAGTCTCTCTAGGGATAGTAGTACGATCGACCTTTAGTACGTGTGTTTTGGCACTGATACCATAGAAGTTATATTTACCTTCAGGATCAGTCACGATGAAGTTGCCGTTCTCCATATAGATACGTACACCAGCGACACCAAGTTCGCCGTCTTCTTTTTGCTGAATACCGTCGCGGTTGATATCGTGATAGACCTTGCCGACGATAATACCGTCGGTATTCATCACTCCGCGTTCTACATCAATTTTCCACTGAGCTTCTCTTGAGCCTACGCTTTGACCTTGGTCATTTCTAGCAACTGCGGTGGCGCGGTTGATACCATCGCCGCCTAGTGATGACACACCTATGAGCACACGATAAGTAATTTTTTTACTTTCGCCAACTGCCATGTTTCCTAAGTTCAATACCTGATATTTACCATCAGCTTTAAACTCGGTAGTCTGTGCTTGATTGATATCAAGATTAGTCGTTGGACTAACACGTACACTGTTCTCAACGTAGTCAAAACCACGTGGTAAAGCGTCTTTTAGTTGTACATCGTAAGCAGTCGATTTGCCGTTATTGGTAATATCAATGGTATAGCTGACATAATCACCAAGCTCTGCAGTTTTGACATCGCTTTCTTTAGTGACGACTAGGCTTGCATTATTATCGATGATGTTTACTTGAGAGCTCAGATCATCGATACGTACAGTAAAATCGCTATCATTTGGTAGCTGATCAGCACCTGTGCCAACAGAAGGAGCAATACAAGCTGTTAACTCAGCAGTCAACGTATCGTCGACCAATGTCTGAATCAGTTTATCGTCAATAGCATTGGCATTATTCTGTGTTGGTACAGATAAGTGATATTTGCCTGTATTATTACCAGTTTCAATTCCTTTAAGAGAGTAGGTATCACCAGTCATTGGCGACTTAACAGTAATCCATACTTGATCAGGTTTATCAGATTGCACGTTACACTGCGCGTAACTGGCATCAATATAAACGTTGTCCCCGATTTGCGAGGTGGTTTTAGTACCGTCAAATTGAGGGGTAGTAAAGTTGATTTTAGGTTCAACAATAACCAGTCTGTCAATTGCTTCAACAGCTGCTATTGATGGGTCTTCTAATATGATAGCGCCAATCTTCACATCAGCGGTATCGCCATCTTCACCGTCGGCATCTGATAGAGCCTGTACGATAAGCTGAATACTCTCACTCTGACCAAGTTTGATCTGAGCGCTCAGGTTAACGAGCATGATTTGTCGATCTTCTGAATCGACTTCTCCGTTATTATTAAGATCTTGATAGACTTTTAAATTAGAGACAGTTGGCGATATAGCAAGTGTCAATTCAACAGTCTGATCACTATAGCTGGTGTTACTCAGTACGTTGACCCAACTTACCTGTGTATTAGGCATGACTGTACGTAAAGCATGCTGAGTCAAACTGATACCATATTCAGGTAAATTTGAGGCTTTTACTTGTACTTGGTTTGAGTCAGTACTGATAGTCGTGCTGGTCTCACTGTCAACGTTGTAGCTGGCTTGAGCAGTATTGCTGATCAGCTGTACCAATGTATCAGTTGCAGCAGATGCGGTATTTGATTGCATAAGCAACATTGCAAATGACAGCGCAGAGATCTTCGCTGTATGCAACGTAGCACGATTAGACAGTGTCATTAAAGATTTAGTCATATGTCGCTTATCCAATAAAATATAAAGGGGTAGAGTAGTAACTCTCCAGCTTGGCTAATCAAAATCGATTAGGTCAAGCTGGAGCATTAGTCTATAAGCGTCTTGTGAAGCTTATAGACTTTGAAATATTAAATATAAATTAACGAGCGTTTTTGATTTTAATCTTAAAGGTCAAAGTGCCAACGCCCTGAGGAACTATAGTATAGTTAGTACCAAGAACCGCAGTACTGGTAGTACTAGCTGTGCCTGCAGTAGATGACGTAGTAGCAGAAGTAGCAGGTGAGTTAGCTACTAAATCCGCACCAGCTGAAAAGTTAGACAGCAAATCCGAAATCGTTACGCCAGTAAGATTAAAACCTAATGCTGCTGAAGAAGTGTTAGTCGCCTGAATACGATAGATAACACATTGATCAGGGGTTGCATCAATAGCAGTTTGAACAAAGGTACTTGAAGCAACCGTACCTGAACAAGTCGCATCTAATGATTGAGCCTTCACTAAACTTAAGCCTCTAACATTAGTCGTATCAGTCACTGAAGTCACAGCAGGTGGATTAGTGCCAGCTGGGGTCAAAGTTACGATAGTCGTTTCAGTGCTACCGACAGCTGCAGCGTCAGCAACAGTTGTAGGAGTGGTTACATTGCCTGAAGACACATTATAGTTGATCGCTAATGTACCACCAGGTGCAATACCATTTGGAAATTGAGCTGTTGGTAGTGTAGAGCTATTAAGAGTGTACGTATTACCACCAGCAACGGTAGGTTGCAGTGTTATAGTAACCGGGGCTCCACCACCAGGCGGCGTATAAGTAACACTAACAGGACCAGTAACAGGTCTGACAGCCGCATTGTTGCCACCATCAGCAATAGTGAAAGTCAATGGATTGGTATTAGTACCTTCAGCATCTTGACCGCTGTTAGTAATAAGAGTTGAATGAATAGCTTGATTAGCAGTACCTGAGGCAGGGGCAATCTCTCTAGTCGTTGGATTGCTCACTACGACCGCTCGTCTGGTAAAGTTAGTCACACCAGCAGTATCTATACCAGCGCCGTTAGCTAGATCCGCAGCAGCAGGTACTCTAGTAACATCTATATTGTTATTTGTACTATCCAAAATATTATAGTCAGTACCAAGTACAGGAACAGCAGGTAACACACCAATCGGACCGACGAACTTATCGTAGACTTCCACGTTATTCGTTGCTGAACTATTAGCAGTTGTATACTGAGTTTTATCGACGTTAACTGTGAAAGTAATTGTGCGACTTGCGCCAACGGCTAAGTTTGCTACGGCAACATCAATAGCTCGTCGACCATTAATAGTAGAAATCGTAGCGGTACCAGCACCACCAGTTACGGTCACGTCTGATGCTGCGCCATTAGGCAAACTTAAACCTGTAGGAAGGACATCCCTGATGACAATATCGGTCGCAGCAGCACTATAGTCAGTAGTAGCGTTAGTTACTACGATACTATAGTTGATCTGCGGATTAGCCACTGTCAAATCGACAGTACTCGTAGCTGTTTTTACAATTTTAAAGGTAGGTAGTCTTACAATAGTTTGGTTTTCATTCACCAATGTCGCATTTGCTGGAAGATTAGCAGTAAAGAAAGTACTGGTTGCTGTTAATGTACCTACACCTTTGTCATTACCGTTACGAGCGTCTGGCGTAGCTGCTTCGTAGCTTAGATTAGCTCTAGTGCCTGGCTGTAGTTTAATAGTACCACCATTAGCTACGGTACCTGTCTGTGCTTGACCGTTCAAAGCGTTTATCTGAGCAGTAGTTAGAGGAGTACCATCTGCTTGTACAATAGTAAACTTAACAGACGCAGTACCTAACGCATAGTCTGGAGTAGCCGTTACTAGTGCTGAATCATTACCTGTGGTATTGATGGTATAAGTATCAGTAACGTTACCCGTGTTGGTTAAGTTATGAGTAAAGGTAGTCGTACCACCTGGCGTAGCAGTCTGATTGATAGCAATATCGTCACCAATGCTGCCATCATCAATAGTCGACGTGAGTGAAAAGTTGGCCGTTTCGCTAACGTTGACAGTTACGATGTTTGACGACACGTTTGGCTGAGCGATACCAGCAACACTATAGTTTGCGGTTGCAACGTTATTGATAGCAGCAGCACCTGCACTAACACCACCAGTAGTATTAGGAGTAGCTGCATTAGCACCACCAGAGATACCCATTACTGCGGCAATACCGACAGCAAGCAAGCTATAGTTAAAAGTATTTGATTTCATGTAGTACTCCAAAATGGATGGTAAAAGGTCGAATAAATAATGGAAGGGTGAAAAATAAAGGTTTAACCTTCTGTTAATTAGTTAACAGTAGTGTTTAAAGCCACAGCAGCTGATTTCTTAGCTGGTAACAACTTGATATTCCAGCGTAAGGTACGGTATTCAGAATACGGAACTTTCACCATTTTGCCATCGACCTTGCGCATTAGCGGCATATCAGCATAGTTTTTGCCATCAGTGCTGGCTTGTGCGCTTGCAGGATTTGCCTCACCAGTAAAAGTCATGTTTGCAGGGATAGGCAGTGTCACCATCAGATCATTAATGTCTTTATTGATGGTATTGGTATAAGTTGCTTTGTATTGAATGACAGTACCAGCTGGTGCTGTACGTACTGGTGAATATACTGTTTTGCCGTCCGCATTCTTAATGACCTGATTAGCAGTCAGTTCCATTTTTAGAGCGTCGTCAGCATGAGCAGTACCTAGCAAACAAGCAGAGGCAAAAGTTGCTAGCATGACATTATGTAATAGGTTAAAACGTTTCATATAAAATCCTTTCTTAGAACATGACTATCAGTAAAAAGCGAACGTCGTATATCATGATGGAGGAGCTAGTAATCTAATATCATTCGTCGTTTTAAAAGGCATCTATCTCCCTTTCTTTTATTTTCACGTAATTAATACAATTAATCATCACAAAAATGACAACTGGCATTTTGGAGTATACAAACGGTAAAAGCCCTGTCTGGTTAGACAGGGCTTGAGTAAAGGTTTAATAAACAGGTGTTTAGTTACTAATGGTAGTACCGTATTTAGTATTAAAACGAATGGCCTGACGGCGAGTAGTGGTGGTAGTACCTAAAGAAAAAATATTGGTAGTAACTGTACCGTTGTTGCCAATAGATACCGAATTTGTTGCAAATGATGGAGTACCACTATTTTCACCAATAGGTGTTGGATTGGCTAAGGTAGAGGTAATCGATGCATTATTAGAGTCATTTTTACTCTGTAACGTATCCTTAATAACAATATCTGCTAAGGAAACATTACCGCGATTTATAGCTTCAATTCTATAAGCGATACATTGTCCAGGGATAATGTTAGATATTGGTTTTGTACTATACGCACTACTAGCACTACCGTCATAATTAACACCAATTGTGGCAAGGTTATTTAGGCTACAGTCATGGACATACTGACTTTTGATTAATACCAACGCAGCATTTTCTTGAACAACATCACCAAAATCATTGCTAGGGTAGTTGTATTTACTGTTAGTAATGTCTATTTGTAGGACATTGCTCGTAGTATCTACAGAATATGTATAGTTGCTAGGCTCATTTTGAGTAACGCAAAGCCTTGTATAACTACCTACTTGCGCTGCCGTCAAGCTAAAACTATAGGTTCCATCATTACCAATATTTACCGTCTGAGGTGAGAACGTACCACTATCACCTGTACATTTGTTTAGAGTAATTGTATGACCTGTAGTAAAGGGAATACCAGATTCAGTTGGTGAATCGTATCTGCCATTGAAATAGAGACTATTATTTAGGTATTTGCTAGATATATCATCCTTAGACGGACTTAAAACATTACCGTTATCGTTAAACACTGTACCTGAAAATACATAATTAGATCTATCATTTGTGATTGTACATGTCCAACTATCTCCGTACGTAAGCTTTAGATTCTTTGGATCTAAAGTAGTAACGGTTGTACCATCCGATCTTCTACATGCATATAACGCAGTATAATCTACTAGGTTGGTCGTTCCTGAGACCGCTTCTGTCAATGTATAGGTCTTGGCAGGATTCACCTTGAAAGTTCCTGTAGTACCTGTGCCCGTAGTAACTGTATTACCTGAACCCGTTGTAGTAACTGAGTTAATACCACTGGTAACGACTGAGTTATCTGTATTGTCCTTGATTTGAACAGTGAATTGATCGGTATTTGTTTTACGAGAAGAAGAGAGCACTTTAGTATATGTTAGGCGCGGTTGTGGCAGGTAGCAGTAACCATCAAATACAATGTTGATCAGCTGATCACCAGGGTTACCAACAGTGCCAGTAGTATTATCGTAGTATTCTAGGTTAGGGTTATTGCCATAAGACACATCCACTCTAACGATAGGTTGATTAAAAGCAACGGATACTTTACATCTTTCGTCTACAGAGTCTGTACTACACAAAACGCTACCGGTAGTGGTGGTTTGACGATAGGGTGCCGTAGTCGTTATTCCGGTGCCTCTATATATTAAAGTTGGCGTCACACTAGTACCTGCACTAGTAAAACCAGTGATGGTTACTTGGTCGGAAAACTCGAAATACCTAGTATTTAGTGTTGTTCCTCCGTTTCCTGTACCTGTACCTAGATAGTTCACATCTATATCATAAATACTTAAGCTGACATTGGTAAGGGCTTGAGACTCGTTGGTGAAACTGTTTTTAAAAGTATATGAGGCCGTACGAGATGATGCCTTGTTAGTAAAATCCTGAAAAAATTCAAACGATTGAAGGTTGCCCGCTAGCGTTTTAGGTCTATAAAAGTTTGAGCCACCTGCTTCTAAACTGCCAGTAGTAATCAAACTGTTAGAAGCAACAGTGTAACTTTCACTTTTAAGACCATTTAAAAGTTGGTTTACACCAAGAATAGGTGGTGATGCTGTCGATCCTAAGTTGCTGTAATCAACGCTTGAAAACTCATCAGAAATGTATCCAGCAGGACATGTTGTTATCGCTGCAAAAGCTAAATAATTAGGTAGCAGTATTAATAAGGATGGTAGAGCTATCCAACGCGTTACTCTTGACTTTAGAGTCGATGGTATAATAGACGGGTTCATAATAGCTCCAAGAACAAGGATAGAATATACATATAATCTTATAATAAGAATAATACTTAAATCACAATTAATATACACAAATGAGACGAATGTCTATTTATAGGGTATGAGTAACAAGAAGTGTATTTTCGATTAATGTATTTATTTATTAATTAGAAAAGCAGATATCTACCGCTATGGACAGTAAATTTCATTTACCTATTACTAAAATCTTGGTATTAATGGAAGAATGGTTAATAATATTTACCTAACAACTAATCATTATTTATTTAAAAAATACTTGCGATTTCTTCATTTCTCTACAGCCATAAACAACCAGCGCGTAAACACTTATAATGGAATGTCATAGTAATTAACGTTTGAATAGAATAGTCGTAGCATTATGACGGTTTGGCAGGTGTGTTGACTTGATGCACTTGTCGATATGAGTAATACTATTTTTATAATTAAGCTGTATATCATCGTACAAAACAATGGAATGCTTGGACGTAGCAAGGATGTCATAAGTAAACCAATCTCTCATCATGCATTTTTCAATGAAGCCCTGCCATTAGGTAGGTATGACTGATATAAAAGGATTAACAAGAATGAATTATTATAAGGATGCTGATAGCACCGAAACTCAGGAATGGCTAGCAGCCTTTGAATCTGTGGTTAAACATGCAGACAAGGACCGTGCTCAGTTTCTACTAAAAGCCTTATACAATATGGCGGTTCAAGAAGGGCTGCCGTTTAATAGACTAGACACTGCGTACGTCAATAGTATCGCTGTTGAAGATGAGCCAATGTACCCAGGCGATCTAGGCATGGAGCGTAAGATACGTGCACTAATTCGTTATAACGCACTCGCCATGGTTATGCGTGCCAATAAAAACGACGATGATCTAGGTGGTCACTTAGCGACATTCGCCTCTAGTGCGACACTTTATGAAACGGGTTTTAACCACTTCTTCCGCGCGGCTAGCGATCACTTCGGTGGTGACATGATCTATTATCAAGGTCACTCAGCGCCAGGCATCTATGCACGCTCTTATTTAGAAGGTCGTTTGACCGAAGATCAGCTCGATAATTTCCGCCGTGAAGTAGGCGGCAAAGGCCTATCAAGCTATCCGCATCCATATCTAATGCCTGATTACTGGCAGTTCCCAACGGTATCAATGGGACTTGGCCCAATCATGTCTATCTATCACGCCCATGTACATCGCTATATGGAAAACCGTGGCTTGCTAGAAAAAGAAGGTCGTAAGATTTGGACATTCTTAGGTGATGGTGAAACGGATGAGCCAGAAAGCTTGGGTGCTATTTCTCTGGCAGGTCGTGAGAAGCTGGACAACCTAATATGGGTAGTCAACTGTAACTTGCAGCGTCTTGATGGTCCAGTCCGTGGTAACGGTAAAATCATTCAAGAGCTAGAGTCAGTATTCCGCGGCGCAGGCTGGCGAGTTATCAAAGTCATTTGGGGTGGTAACTGGGATTCATTACTTGGTAAAGATCATACGGGTGTCCTTAAACAACGTATGGAAGAAGTGGTGGATGGCGAGTATCAGCTATATGAAGCTCGTACGCCTGAATTTACTCGCAAAGAATTCTTTGGTAAATATCCAGAGTTAGAAGAGATGGCAGATGCGTTGACTGACGAAGAAATCTCGCGTCTGAACCGCGGTGGCCATGATCCAGTTAAAGTTTATGCTGCCTTTAGCGAAGCTATGAAAACCAAAGGCCAACCGACGGTTATTTTGGTTAAGACCGTTAAAGGTTATGGCTTATCTGCTCAAACGCAAGCAGTCAACAAATCGCATCAGGTGAAGAAGCTTGATCAAGAAGCGTTGATGTATTTCCGTGATCGTTTTGATTTGCCATTTACTGATGAGCAGTTAGAGACTCTACCGTTCTACCGCCCTGAAGAGGGTTCGGCGGAGATGAAGTATCTTAAAGGTCGTCGTGAGTCGTTAGGTGGTCATTTGCCAAACCGTCGTAGTGGTCATATTCCACTAAATATCCCTGAACTATCAATGTTCGATCGGGTATTAAAAGGTAGCAATGGTAAAGAGCAATCTACAACGATGGTATTTGTGCGCTTGCTATCTGCAATGCTTAAAAACAAAGACATCCAAGATCGCGTCGTACCAATCGTACCTGACGAAGCGCGTACGTTTGGTCTAGAAGGTATGTTCCGTCAGTTAGGTATCTACTCGGCTGTTGGTCAAAAATATACACCAGAAGACAGTGAAGCGTTGATGGGCTATAAAGAGGCTATCGATGGTCACATGTTAGAAGAAGGTATCAACGAAGCGGGCGCAATGAGTACTTGGATTGCATTGGCAACCAGTTATTCTGTGAACGCATTACCGATGATTCCGATGTATATCTATTACTCAATGTTTGGTTTCCAACGTGTGGGCGATTTGGCTTGGGCGGCAGGTGACTGTCAAGCACAAGGCTTCTTGTTAGGCGCAACCGCTGGTCGTACAACGCTTAATGGCGAAGGCTTACAGCATCAAGATGGTCATTCGCAGATTCTGTTCAATGTCGTGCCAAACTGTGTCAGCTATGATCCTTGCTTTGGTTATGAGCTAGCCGTTGTCATGCATGACGGTCTACGCCGTATGTATGGTGAAGGCGAGCGCGTTTACTATTACTTGACGTTGATGAATGAAAACTACGAACAACCTGCTATGCCAGAAGGTGCCGAGGAAGGTATCAAACGTGGTATGTACTTGCTTGAAGACAATTGTTCAACACAAGTACAGCTATTAGGTTCTGGCGTTATCTTGCGCGAAGTACAAAAAGCATCACAGATACTAAAAGACGAGTTCAATATTACGTCTAACGTTTGGAGTGTAACCAGCTTTAACGAGCTGACTCGTGACGGTATGGTTTGTGACGATTACAACCGTCTACATCCAATGGACGAAGAGAAAGTGCCTTGGGTTACTGAGCAGTTAGCACCGCACGAAGGTATCGTGGTTGCAGCGACAGATTATATGCGTAACTACTCAGAGCAAATCCGTGCTTGGTTACCAGACAACCGTCCTTACACGACTCTGGGTACCGATGGTTATGGCCGTTCTGATACACGCGAAAACCTACGCAGTTTCTTTAACGTTGATGCGGCGCATATCGTTGTGGCAACGCTTAAACGCCTAGCCGATGAAGGCGAAGTTGAGATGCGTTTGGTTAAAGACGCGATTTCAAGCTTAGGTATCGATGTGGATCATCCACCTGCGTGGCAACAGCAGTCTTACTATGACCAGTCTCCAGATGCACCAGCGCCAGGTAATGTAAATCCAAATCCTGTACCTGAGTTTATCGCTGAAGACGATGATGAAATCAGTAATGAAGGTCGTGATGAAGATCAAGCAGATGCAAATGTACTTGATGATAAAGATGTCAAATAATAATAACCATAAGACGAGGAAATAAATCATGGACATTAAAGCCCCCGATTTAGGTGTGGATAGCGCCGAAGTCAGCGAGATTATGGTAGAAGTTGGTGATGTCATCGCAAAAGACGACAACATTGTATTATTAGAATCTGACAAAGCATCGGTTGAAGTACCAAGCTCTGCTGCTGGTAAAGTGACTAAGATTAGCGTTGCTATCGGTGATCAAGTTAGCGAAGGTATGGTACTAATTGAGCTTGAAAGCGCAGACGATAGCGCAGAAAGCAATGATGACAATGCTGCTGAAGAGCAAAAAGAGAACAGCTCAGACGATACTGATGCCGAGCCAGAATCAAAACCTGAGCCTGCTGCAACTGAATCGAAGCAATCAGAGTCTGCTGCCAAGCCAGCCGCTAATACTGGTAAAGCAACTACTCATGCATTACCTGATTTAGGTGTTGATGAGGCACAAGTTTCTGAAATTATGGTGAGCGTTGGTGATACTGTTAGCGCTGAACAGTCGATTTTGCTAATCGAATCAGACAAAGCTTCGGTTGAAGTACCAGCACCAGTTGCCGGTAAGATTGAAAAAATCTTGGTCGCAGCAGGTGATATGGTTGCTAATGGTCAGGACTTTATCGTTATTATGGCGAGTGGTACAGATGATGCTAGTGATAGTGAATCTGAGGCGCCTAAGCCACAAGAGTCAGCACCAGCCAAAACAGAAGATAAACCAGCTGCTAAAACCACTGGTGAGCCAAAACAAGCTGCCAAACCGACCAATACTGATACAGCTGCTAGCAAAACAGAGGGCAAATTAACTGAAGCACAAGTCAATGAAAAATTGGTTGATGTGTATGCAGGTCCTGCTGTTCGCAAGCTAGCCCGTCAGCTAGGTGTTGATATCACACAAGTGAATGGTTCAGCTCTAAACGATCGCATTCTAAAAGAGGACTTGTTTGCACATGTTAAGAGCAGTCTAACCAAGCAGAAAGCGGCACCTGTGAGCAGTAATCCTGTTAGCTCAGGTCTACCGAAACTGCCTGACATGAGTAACGCTGAGATCTGGGGTGAAACAGAAACACAAGATCTCAGCCGCTTGCAGAAAGTCTCGATACCACAGCTCAACTACAATACTTTGCTACCGCAAGTAACGCAGTTTGATCTGTCTGATATCACTGAAACTGAGAAACTACGTGGTGAGCTAAAAGGTGGTATGAAAGCTGAAGGTATTGGCTTTACTATCTTGGCCTTTGTGGTTAAAGCAACTGCTTATGCGTTGACCCAGCACCCACGATTCAATAGTCATTTGAGCGATGACAATACTCAGGTCATATTACGTAAAAGTGTCAATATGGGTATCGCAGTGGCAACAGATGATGGTCTTATCGTACCTGTTATCAAAAACGTACAAGATAAAGGTCTGAAGCAAATCGCGATTGAGATCGGCGAGCTTGCTGTAAAAGCTCGTGATAAGAAGCTCAGCACTAAAGATTTGCAAGGGGCAAGCTTTACCATATCTAGCCAAGGTAACTTGGGTGGTACCGCCTTTACGCCGTTAGTGAACTGGCCACAAGTTGGTATCTTAGGTGTCTCTGAAGCAAGCATGCAGCCACGTTGGGATGCTAAGACACAAAGCTTTGAGCCACGTTTGATGCTGCCACTGTCTTTGTCTTATGACCACCGTGTGATCAATGGCGCAGACGCTGCTGTATTTACTCGTTATATCGCAACGCTATTAGCAGACCCACGTCGTATCTTGATCTAAAGCTAGCTAGCAATTAGAAAAGACTGCCCACGGGTGGTCTTTTTTTATGGAGATTATTTGTTCTTGTAGGTTATTAGCTATTTTTATAAATAATTGCTTAGTAGCTAGTGTAGACAGACGATAGTAACCATAGTTAATAGCCAAAAAAAAGCCAGCTATCAAGCTGGCTTTTATTACGCATGGTATCTTTACTAATTTAGAACTGTTTAACGAATGCTACGCCATATACCCAAGGGCTGATATCAACTTCACCGATATCAGTACCGTTTAGGCTGGCATCTGTTTTGATGTCCATATAACGGGCATCAATACGGAAAGCTTCGGTAGGAGCAAAAGGAATATCAAGACCAACATGGCCAGCTACACCAACGCTATCATCAAGCTCTAAATCATTACCATTACCAAGGTAGATTCTTTCTTTGAAGAAAGTTGTGTAGTTCACACCAACGCCAACAAAAGGCTTCACATTCATAGGCAGATCATAGCCATCGAAGTGATACTGTACAGATAGAGTAGGTGGTAAGTGCTGAGTTTCTGCATCAATTTCGTTACCAGCATTATCTGTTAGGGTAATGTCATGATGAAATGGAATAGCAGCTAGCAGTTCGATACCAACGTTGTTAGCGATAAAGTACTCACCACTGATAGTTGGACGAATGTCGTCGTCAACTTCTACAGCTAAAGTGCCGTTAGCTAATTGACCATTATCACTTTTTGGATCAACCATGTGCGCGCCAGCAGCAACAGACCAAGTACCAGCAGGGACTGCAAAAGCAGTTGTCATTGTAAGTGCAGCAGCAGTCGCTAAAACTAGGGATTGTAGTTTCATCATTTCATTCCTTAACGTAATAAAAAATTATCAGCAGTTTTCTAATGAGGGATGGCATTAGCTACTGATACATAATGTCATGATTAAAGTTTAATCTGTAACATTTAATCTCTATTATAATACGAAAATCATTATTATTGGTAAGGTTTTGAGCATAAAGTAGCAATATCTCTGCAATAAGTTACATTTACATGTAATTCAATTGTCTACAGTCTATAATTAAACAAAACAAAAGCTGCTTTTTAAGTAAGTGTCATTGACGTAAGTCGGTATCTCTTATTTATGATTCAACAAGAGGTGCAATATATTATGCTTGGCTATTGCAGTAACTCCCCTCTACGCTGTACGAATGCGCGTACGATGAAAATATTGAATCAGGTAGACTCTTGTTGTCCTGAATGTCACTTGTTTTTGATACCTGCGCAGGATATTAGCCAACAGCTTCGTGCTGACGAACAGTTCTTAAGGTTCTCTATCCTACTAATTGTGTTTATACTGCTGGTATCGGTCTATATTTATTATCTGCATTTTGTATAGCCGATAGTCATGGCTGATAACGAACAAATCAGTACTTAAATTAAGCGTTGTTGATAAAAATCACGGATGATTGCTGCAAATATCTCCTATGTTCTGTGATGAAAGTTTGGTTCTTATTGTTTGACCGTTGTTTTATTCTACTAATATCAAATCGGTATTTCACCGCATAGGGCTGGCATGTTATTCCAATCTATACGGCGCTTGCGTCATTTTGTTTATGATATTTTACAAAATGAAGAACATGACACGTTATTTAGCCGTTACGTTGATTATTTTCTTATATTTTTGATTATGACTAACGTAGCGGCTGTAATAGCAGAGTCTGTCGATCAGTGGTATTACCCTTATCAAGATTACTTCACCTTATTTGAAAATTTCTCTATCGTTGTCTTTTCTATTGAATACTTATTGCGCCTGTGGAGTGTGGCTGAAGCCAAGCCCGATAATACAACGTGGAAACAGCGATGGGATTGGCTTAGAAGCCCATCCGCATTGATTGATTTAGTAGCTATTGTGCCCGCCTTTTTAAATTTCTTTGTTAATATTGATTTGCGTTTCTTGCGTATTTTACGTTTATTTCGAATCCTAAAATTGACGCGTTATTTTGCCTCAATGCGTATCTTGCTAGTTGTGATTAGCAAGGAGCGAGGCTCATTTCAGGCTGTTATCTTTATTCTTATTATTATGATTGTGACCGCCTCTAGCGGTATTTATCTAGTAGAAAATCACGCACAGCCAGACGAGTTTGAGTCCATACCTAAAGCGATGTGGTGGGCTGTGGTGACACTGACAACAGTAGGCTACGGAGATGTCACGCCAATTACTAATGCTGGCAAAATATTGGGTGCGGTCATTACGATATTGGGTGTGGGTCTCGCTGCACTGCCGGCTGGTATTCTAGCGACGGGATTGGCGAATGAATTGGCTCAGCGCCGTGAAGAGCTTGAACAGCATTTTCGTGAGCAGTTAATTGATAGCGATTTTGATCTGGTACAGAATCAGATGATGATTGATAAAATTCGTCGAGAGCTGGGTTTAGATAAAGAGCAAGCACAAAATATCGTCTTACAGGTACTTCGAGAGCAAGAGCTTGAACGGCGTGAGAAAGAAGTTGAAACGCGCCAAAAAAACTTCTGTCCGCATTGCGGTGAAGTTTTATAGGCAAGTGTGAAATGATTTATAACAGATATGTTTTTAGCAATTAATTACAGCTAATGATTTGCCCATAAAAAGAGGTCTTGTGTTTGGATAGCACAAGACCTCTTTTATATGCGATTACTAATTGCTCTTATATTCCCTGAGGGATAGGCAATGCACGTGCTAACTCATGAGCCACTTCTTGTGCTGCATTTGCTAGACCCTCTGCAGTGAGTGGTAAGTTTTGCAACGTTAAATGCCAGTCATCAACAGATCGGCGCAAATGCGCCACCCATAACGTGGTGCAGTCGCGTGGAAGCTGCTTAAGGTTTACCTCAAAACAACGGTTTCCTTCATCGTCACTCAGATGAATTTCGCCTTTTTTCACCCTAGAAAACGAATGACCGTGGTATGAGTTGGCAATTAAACCAATGTGAGTAATATGAGCGGGAATTTTTTCGAGCTCCAATCTGATTTGCTCTTGATCAAGTGGGGCAAGATACATGGCTTGTTCACCGCGATCCTTACCATTTAAACTGTCACCTTGATGCTTGACCGATTCAGCTTTATCACGTAATTGCTTAAACCAAACGATGTCACTGATGACGCAATTGTCATCGTACAACACGCAAGCCAGATCAATATCCATCGCGCTTTGATTTTTTTTGAAGCGCTTAAACATGCCTTTTGGCTCAATTTTGGTAAATTCATAATTGAGCGCAAAGAACAATATTCCTGCGTCTAGTCCCAGTCCTCGTAAACTATCTGACAACAGTGGTGATGGGGCAGTGGTCGACATAACTTTCCTTTTTTATTCTTAGTTTCTAACCGTTATCTAGATTTGGTATTTGCTTACTTAAGGCGTGCTGAGGTAAGCCTATCTCAGGTCAGTGATATCACTCACTGATTGTTGTCGAAGACTTATCTAATACTGCTTGATAAAGTAGTTCAGGCTTAGCATCTAATAAGCCACTACCAAATCCACGTAGCCACCAAACCAGCTGTGAGGTTAAGTTGACAGTGGCCTTTACAGTAAGGGTGTTATCCTCATTTAACGTAACGGTTTGATCGTCATTAAGCTTACTTTCGGTCAGACTTTTACCTGCTTGCCTAGTGAACCTAAGCTCAACAGCAGTATTCTTGCCACGCTCATCCAATTCGCCAAACAGTGGGTGGCTAAAGCCCATGCTGCCTTCATCCAAATACGTATCGAGTTGAAAATTCTCTGGTGTTTTTGCAGCGGTTTCGAGAATCTCAACACTATCAAACCGATGTAAGGCAAAGGTGCGAATGGTGGCTTCTGGGTCGTCGGTACGAGTTGCCAGTAGATAGATAATCACGCCACGCTGGATAATTGCGATTGGATTTAGGATGTATTCGCTGGCTTGTAATTTGTTGCTACGAGTATAACAAGCATGAATCTGTAGTTGATAAAATAGCGCGTGGTAAATATTGTCTTTACTATCCAAATCTATATCTGGTGCAATAAGCGGCTGTGTGGCAGGCTCGATACGGACTCTGTCTATCCAAGAGTGGGTCACTTTACTGTTTTTGAGCTGTCGCCGTGCTAAGTCAAACCAAGGAAATAATTCATCTAAGATAACAGGTGGCAATAGCTGGGTCAGATTGGCCTCGACCATATTAAAAGCAACCGCTTGTGATAAGTTCATATGCGGCAAGCTTTGCAATGGTGCGTCTTCTTTCCAGCGCCAACCTTGAGGATTGGCATTATTTTTTTCGATAGGGAAGCGTTTGGCAAGGGCATTTAAATCGCGTTGGACAGTACGTAGGCTGATATCAAAGCCTGCCATCATCAGTTGCTCATAAATATGCGTGGTGCCTACCCAGCGATTGCGCTGTAGTTGTGATAGTACCTGCCATTGCCGAGCAGTCGTTGCCGCACCATGTCGATTGTCACTAATATTGGCGGCACTGGCTTCTTTTGAGGTGCCAGTGTCTACAGCTGCAAGCGCACCTGCCTGCTCACTAGGATTGGACTGAGCTTGGGTGTTATCAGCATCAGTAGGATGTACAGTCATTAAGAGATACCCTTTATGAAATTACAAGTCGGTTTCTGGCACGATATTGCTCGATCAGGAACCGTTAATCATCGCAGAAAAGCAGCGTAGCGTCTAGCGACGTTCATGCATGCGTATATTTATTTAATAGTTGCTATTCGATGGTTATTATTCAATGGTTGCTGTTCGATCTAGCCATAGACATAACAATGAATCTAGTCGAACAGCAATGTGCGTGCGTATCGGTAGTACCGTTTAAATTTTAATTGCCATCCTCATCGACAGCTGTTGTCTCGCTATCGTTTAGGGTGTCATCAATAGGCTTAGCATCGCTTTGCTTGTTACTTTCCTCGCTACCTTTCTCATTACTTCTCTCACCTTTTCGCTTTTCTTTTATTCTCTTATCTTCTTTCTTTTGACGTTTTTCTTTACGCTTTTTCTTCGCTTTCTTTTTGGACTTTTCATCATCGATGTCATCAGTGCTTTCCTGGTTTTCATCCCACAGCATCAGACGGCTTAATACTTTGCCAAATAAAGTATCTTTACGATAACGGCCTTTTTTATTGATGGTGTCGATGGGCAAACCAGTCATCAGCGTCAGGGCCTCACTTAGAGTATAGACGCCATAGATATGAAATTTTCCTCTATTTACCGCATCGATAATATCGTCACGTAGCATCAGTTGTTTGACATTAGCCATCGGAATGACGACACCTTGATCGCCTGTTAGCTCTTGCTCGCGGCATGCATCGAAGAAACCTGCGATTTTAGCATTGATGCCACCAACTGCTTGTACTTCGCCTAACTGGTTCATAGATCCAGTAATCGCAAGAGACTGATTGATAGGCACGTTTGCTAACGCGGATAGCAATGCACAGCCTTCGCTAACGGTGGCACTATCGCCATCGATTTGCGCGTAGCTCTGCTCGAACGCCAGTGAGGCACTAAAATTCAGTGCATGATGTTGACTAAACAGCGCTCGCAAATAGCTGGTCATAATCAGCATGCCTTTGGCATGTAAACTACCACCCAAGTCTACATCACGCTCAATATCAAGAATTTCACCTGTGCCAATATTGGGCTGAATGACCGCAGTAAGCCGTGCTGGCATACCAAACTCACTATCGGCATAACTGACTACGGTTAATGCATTAACTTGTCCGATAGCATCGCCTTGCGTTTGAATCAGCTGTTGGCCATTTTTCAGCTCATCCCAATACAGATCGCGTAAATATCCTGAACGCTCATCCATGTCATCGATTGCTTGAGTGACGTGATCTGCCGTCACCATAGTCTCATTGTTTAATCGAGCGTGACGGTTTGATTCATGCAGTAGTTTAATCAACAAATCACTGTGTAGGCTTAAGCGATCTTGTTCTTCAGCTTGCAAGCTTAAGTGCTCAAGTAGCGTGGCTTGCGCACTGCTATCAAACGGATAAAGGTCGGCGTAGTCGATGATATCAGCCATTTTTGCGACCAATGCCAATTCATGCTCAATGGTACGAGGCACATCGTCATGAAAATCAGCTCGGACTTTGAATACGGCATCAAATTCAGGCTCAAGCTCTAGCAGCTCGTAATATAAATCTGCTTCACCTAACAAGATAACCTTGATATCTAAATCAATAGGCGCTGGTGACAGAGACAAGCTGCCTGTTAACGTCAGCATTTGCTCTAGACTTGATAGTTTTATTTTTCGTGATTGTAATGCGCGCTTTAAGCCCTGCCATGCATATGGATGCTCAAGGACGTGGCTGGCTTCTAACAGTAAATAGCCGCCATTGGCGCGATGTAGAGCACCTGCACGAATCATACTTACGTCAGTGGTTACTGTGCCTAATTGGGTGATTTGCTCGACATGCCCTAACAAATTGAGATGGGTTGGCAAATCCTCAAAGACCACAGGTGCGCCACTGTCAGGTGTATGACTGACAATAACATTTACTGCATAACGACTGGGCGTCGTAGCCAACACTGCTGTCACAAACTCCTCATCATCTCCATTGACGATACGCTCTACGTGAGTGACCATGTCATCAAATACAGCCTTGAGATATGCCGCGACAAGTGGATGAGTCGCAAACTGCTCATAGATAGGGGTAAATAGCGGCTGTAGAGCACGTTGCGCAATACTACGATGTAACGCCTCTATCTCATCGTTGGCTTCGTCTTCTAGTTGCTCTAAAGCGATAGTCAATTGACTTAGGCGCTTTTGCATATGGTTCTTTTGCACGAAGTTATTCAGCTCAGCTTCATACTCATTATTGCCATATGTAGAGTCTTGGTTTTCCTTACGCTCATTATTTTTTTCGCTCAAAATATTAACTTTTTCGCTATCATCGAGCTTTTCAGAATTTTTATGATTGCTAGGTATTTTTATTTGCTTGTCATCATCGCTATTACTTTCTGTAGGCAGCTGACTAGGATGAACAAATACGGCTTTATTATCGAACGAGCGAAACGTTAATGCTAGGTCATATTGTTTGCCTTCAGCATTAAGCGCGTCATAGGCATGACTTTCTTTTTGATGAGTACTGTTTTTGATGGCTTCAATTTTGCTTTGGTATTGATCGCTACGAAAGCGTTGGCTTAAACGCTTTTTTGCTTGCTGCCATAAGTTATTAACTTGCTGCTGTAATAGCGAGGCTTGACCAGCTGGTAGACGCAGCGCCAATGGTGTGCGTGGATCGGTAAAGTTATGCACATATACCCAATCATCAGGCGTCGGTGCGTCGGCGGCAATACGTGTTAACAGACGACTAATCACAGTACGTTTGCCCAAACCGTTTTCACCAGCGGCAAACACATGGTAGCCACTGGCTTTAATATCCAGCGCTGTATGCAATGCTTTAAGCGCGCGTTGTTGACCGAAGCCCACATCTAAGTCGGGCGCAGTACGTGTGTCTGTAGGCAACTCATCAGGGTCGCTATAGCGTTTTAATTGCTCAGCGGAAATGCGACAATTTTTCTGAACTTCTGTGAAGATAGGGTTTGGGGTATCAGGTGCTTTTTGCTTAGTATTTTTTGTATTGGTAGTAGGTACTACCATATTGTTAGCGTCTTTTGATACTTGCGATATAGGGGTGTAGGGTTGTTCTGTCATAGGCGTTTGAAAAATCATCTTAAAAAGTATTAAAGGAATATGAGAAGTGATTGGTTTTATCTGTTCATGCGTATTCTGAGTTTTTTATAGTCAATCATGACATCTTACAAGATATAGTCACCTATTAGCGAAGTCATTAAGCGCAGTTTTGTATCATATTTAGACAAATGCCTGAGTAAAACTGGTAAAAAACGAATGAATTAATCAACGAATTGGAGGCAATCAAAGCAGAATAACGCCTCATGATAAGCGTAGATAGTATAAGATGTCCCACATTGGCGCAATCTGCAACTATTCAATGGGCAGACTGCATGATAAAATAAACGGTTCACAAGTCAAAACTGGATAACTCGTTGTATGTCAGCTTCCGCTAAAAACTCTTCATCGTCTGCTAGTGCGGGTAATATCAATATTGATCCGACTGGTTTCGTAAAGCTTGGTTCACAATTGCCAAAGCTGGCTAATATCTTGGCGCAAGCGATAAATGAGCTGGGTCTGCCGTTAAGTGAAACGCAGCAGCGCACGTTATTATTGTACTTAGACCAGCTTTTATTATGGAATAAAGCGTATAATCTGACCGCGATCACTGATCCAGAAGAAGCGCTGATCAAGCATGTGATAGATTGTTTGTCTATTATAACGCATTTACCCGCCGGATCGTTGCTAGATATCGGCACGGGAGCAGGGTTACCAGCAGTGATTATTGCCATTTGTCAGCCTGAGCGCCAGTGTACTGCGCTTGATAGCAATCAGAAGAAAATTCGCTTTATTAAGCAAATCAGTAGCGAGCTTGGTTTGAGTAATATGCAGCCGATTGCATCGCGTATTGAAGCGCATGAAGCAAGCTATGCGGTGGTGACATCACGAGCGTTTGCCAGTTTGATAGATTTTGTAGAAGTAGCGCAGCCAAGATTAGCAGATGGTGGCTTCTTATGTGCTATGAAGGGCAAAGTGCCGAGTGAGGAAGAGCTACAAGCACTAGATAATGATTGGCATATCAAAACTATTAAACTGACAGTGCCACGTTTGCACGACAGTCGTCATTTAATTGAAATGTCTGCCAAAGATAGCTAAGGCATAAACACTTCGCAGTCATGAAACAGGCACTGTTTTTTGTGAAACACAGTTTACGTCTGTATCTAAATGACATAGTATTTAAAAGCATTTAAAATGCTCGACCGCAAACTGAGTATTTTAGACCATGAATGGCTGACTTCTAAATACTGAGTGAGTGTCGCTGTACAAGATTGAATAAAAATAATCGTACCAACCGAGTCAAAAGTAATAGACCCTAATAAAATTGAGTGAGTGTATGGAAATCATAGCAATTGCGAATCAAAAAGGCGGTGTGGGTAAAACCACAACGGCAGTAAATTTGACCGCCAGCTTGGCTGCTAAACGCAAGCATGTACTGCTGATTGACTTAGACCCACAAGGTAATGCGACCAGTGGTACAGGCGTCGACAAAAACGAGTTAGATCTTACCATAGCGGACGTTTTGCTAGATGGTGTTGCATTGTCTGAAGCGATTGTTACTAGTCCTGCAGGGTTCGATGTCATCGGTGCCAATCGCGATTTGGCTGGCATGGACATTACGCTAATGAGTAAGACGGACAGTCATGAGCTGTTTAAAACTGCGATGGCCGAATTGGCTAACGATCAGATATCCACACAAAAACAGCCATACGATTATGTGATTATAGATTGTGCGCCTAGTTTGAATCTACTGACGATTAATGCGTTGGTGGCTACAGATAGTGTGATTATCCCTATGCAGTGTGAGTACTATGCACTAGAAGGGTTGGCTGACTTATCGCAAACGATTGAACGTCTTACAGAGTTGAACCCTAAGCTATATATTCGCGGTGTGGTCAGAACGCTATTTGATGCGCGTAACACGCTTGCCCGTGATGTCTCTACTGAGCTAGAAGCGCATTTTGGCGATATCATGTACAAGACCCATATTCCAAGGAATATTCGCTTGGCAGAAGCTCCTGCGCACGGCTTACCAGTTATTGCGTATGAGAGATGGTCAAAAGGCGCACGCGCGTATCAAAAGCTGGCCGCTGAAGTGATGAAACAAAGCAACTAGTTTTTATCTAAAGTCTCTTACAAAGGATTTTTAGATAAAAAGCGTCACTGATCAAGACAGTAAATGAATAGCATAAGTATAGAACACTTAACATTGTATTTAGTAAGCCGCATCAGTAATCAATTGGCTTTTATTTTAGCGTTAGAGGATAGGTAATCATGGCGAAGAAAAGAGGGTTGGCTGCTAATCGGGGCTTAGATGCCTTATTAGGGTCAATCAAAAAAGAAAAGCAAATTACCGCCTCTGCCTTGCAAGACGACATGGTGGCGCGTGAAAATGCTGCGCCAGATATTAATGTGCCTGCAGATACTAATGCGCCTGTAGATACTGTATCCACAGATATAGCGCCTGATATCACTCCGACAAAAGCCAGTGAAAAATCATCTGCGAAGACTACTGATAACGATGCTGCTAGTGAGAGTAGTACTCGCGCGCCACGTTCATCTCGCACTACTAGCAAGACGTCGCTCAACAAATCGCGTGGCAATAGTGCAGATACGAGCACAACCGAAGACCAGATTAGCCTTGTCCAGATCGATGTCACACGTTTGCAAGCAGGTAAGTATCAGCCTCGTCGTGATATGAGTGAGACAGCACTTGCAGAATTGGCATCTTCTATCGAACAGCATGGCGTGATGCAGCCTATCGTTATCCGCCCGCTATTGGCAAATGAAGATAAGAGCGAAGCATTTGTCACTCACGAAATTATCGCTGGTGAACGCCGCTGGCGTGCAGCAAAAATGGCAGGAAAAGCGGTTATCCCTGCGATTGAGCGTGCTTTATCTGACGAGTTGGCGATTGCCCTAGCATTGATTGAAAACATCCAGCGCGAAGACTTGTCAGTGATTGAGCAGGCAGCGGCTTTGCAGCGATTTCATACGGAGTTTGGTATGAGTCATGCCATGATCGCTGAAGTCGTCGGCAAGGCGCGTACGACAGTATCGAATCTACTCCGCTTGAATCAGCTGCATGATACAGTAAAAGACCATTTGGCCAATAGTGCGCTAGATATGGGTCATGCTCGTACGCTTTTAGCATTGTCCTCTGAACAACAACCTATCATCGCGCAGAAAATTATTGATGGCGGTATGACCGTGCGAGAGGCTGAAAAATTGGTCAAATCGATTTTGCAGCCAGCGCCCAAGATCAACCGTGCTGAACAAGCACAATCTCGTGATGTAGAGCGTTTGACCCAAAGATTGACAGACATGCTTGGTGCTGAAGTCAAACTAAAGCATAAAAAAGATGGTCAAGGTAGTGTTGAGATATTTTTCCACAATCAAGATCAATTAGCTGCGTTGATTAAACATATAGAAGCTCAAGCTTAATAACGTTTGCGAGTTAGCCGTATCTATCCAATTGCTAAGTCGCTTCTGTAATAATTATTTTTGTGAAAATATGGAAGAGAGTGAGTATGTGGGAATTGGTAAAAGCAGGTGGCTGGCTAATGACACCTATCGTGGTCTGTTCTATATTGGCATTAGTCATCATCATTGAACGTAGCCATACACTACAGTTTAATAAAGTCGCTCCTAGCAGGTTACGCGAACAGCTAATAACTCGTTTACGTGAAAATGGCGATATTGGTCGCACACAGTTGATGAATGTAAAAGAGAAGACGGCACTTGGTGATATTTTGGCAACGGGTTTGCTATATCGTCAGTACGGGCTAGAGTCGATGACGATGCACATGCAAAATCGTGCTAGCGTCCAAGTTCATCAGTTAGAAAAAAACATCAATATGTTAGGAACTATCGGTGCGATAGCGCCGTTGCTTGGCCTGTTAGGTACGGTACTAGGGATCATCTCGTCGTTCTTGGCGATTACCGATGGTGCCATGCAAGATCCGACGATGCTAGCTGCTGGTGTATCACAGGCACTAATCACTACCGCTGCTGGTATGATCGTTGCTATCCCTGCGTTGGTTGCTTATCGTTATTTTCAGCGCCGTATCATTGATATTAACGCTCAGTTTGAGACTCAAGCAGGGCTTATGATTCAAGAGCTGTATGATTATCACTTACTTGCTAGTACGCAGCCATCTACATCTTCTAGCCATAAGTCAATAGATGATAGCATTGTGCAAGAACGTTCATTCGGTGGGTTGGATTCGGATAAGACTAGCATAGCGGCAGTGTAGTCAATGCGGTTTTGAAGAATAGAAGTCTTAAGCCTATACATGGTAGCTGAATTAAAGAGATTGATATGCGTTTTAGAAAACCAACGGTTGAACCGCTTGAAATTAATCTAACACCGATGATTGATTGTTTACTATTTTTGATTGTATTTTTATTGCTTGCTACCTCATTCAATCACTTTAGTCGTTTAAATATTATCCTTCCGGAAGCCGAAGGTGTTGCACTGACAGAACAAAACAATAGTATCGAAGTAGCTGTGCAAGAAGATGGTAGCTATTTGGTCAACGGCATTACGCTTGCTAGTAGCAATGAGGCTGAACTGACCAGTATGTTGCAGCAGGAGGCGGGCAGTAATCGCGATATGCTATTTGTCATTGCAGCGGATGCCAATGCGACCCATCAGTCTGTGGTACGAGTGATGGATATCGCTGGAAAGCTCGGATTTTTGAATTTAAACATCAGTACAGTGGTGCCACTTGGCCAAACGCTGCCGCAATAACATATATAGCTTTACCATCATAAAACTGTGTGACACACAGCCCATTCATACCATGATACCCAAATTGAGGCTTTTATGAGCCAAGCTTATTTACCTGACTCTAAAAAATCTTCTGCTAAAAATGCATCGGCAGTATCGCCCGTTACCCCTAAGAGTAAGACGTTATTACGCTTATTAAGGTATTTAAAGCCTTATTGGTGGGCATTGCTATTGACAGCTTTAGGTTTTGCGATTAATGCAGGGACAGAGATTTGGACTGCCAAGCTTCTGCAATATATTACTGATGCTATCAACCAGAATGATCAAAGCAAACAAGCCTTATTTCCGCTATTGATTATATTGCTATTCTTTGTGCGCGGGGTTGGTAGCTTTTTGGGTAACTACTACTCTGCACTGGTCTCACGCAACTTAGTTTATGAGCTACGTGTAGAAGTTTTCAACAAATTACTGCGCTTGCCTAGCTCGTTTTATTTGGCCAATCCAGCGGGGACAATTTCATCGAAGTTGATATTCGATGTTGAACAGGTCACGGCCGCCAGTACAGACTCAATGAAGACCTTGCTGCGTGATGGTTTGACCGTTGTCGCATTGATTGGCTTTTTGTTCTATAGCAATTGGCGTCTAACGCTTATTCTATTTGTGGTATTGCCGCCAATACTATGGCTGATTCGTATTGCATCAAAGCGCTATCTTAAGCTCTCAAAAGGTATCCAAGAGACGATGGGTAATGTCAGTCACATTACCAATGAGGTCATCGGCGGCTATCAAGTGGTCAAAAACTACGGCGGTCAATCATACGAGTCAGCACGTTTTGACAAAACATCGAAGAAAAACCTACGCCAAGGTATGAAGGTGGTTGTTACCAATAGTATTAATACGCCAGCCGTACAGCTGTTGATGGCAGTTGCGATGGCCGTTGTCGTCTGGCTTGCGCTGAGACCTGCAGTAATAGATGATATTTCAGCAGGTGAGTTCATCTCCTACATTGCAGCCGCAGGGTTATTGAGTAAGCCAGTACGTTCGCTGACTGATATCAATCAGAAGCTGCAAAAAGGTCTGGCTGCTGGTGAGTCGATTTTTGCGCTACTTGATGAGCCAGAAGAAGAAGACACAGGCACAATCAGTAAAGCGCTATCAGGGCAAATGTCGTTAGACAATATCAGCTTGGTTTATCCAGATTCGACGGTGGCCCTACGTGACTTTACCTTGAACATCAAAGCAGGTGAGACAGTTGCATTAGTAGGGCGAAGTGGCGCAGGCAAGTCGTCATTGGTTAACTTATTAACACGTACTCTAGAAACTTCCTCAGGGCAAATCACATTAGATGGTATGCCAATTGAAGAGATTAAGTTAGAGAGTTTGCGTGCTCAGATTGCAATGGTGAACCAGCAGGTAGTATTGTTTAATACCACCGTATTTAATAATATTGCTTACGGCAGTCTAGCTGATAAGACTCAAGCTGAGGTTGAACGAGCAGCGAAAGATGCCTTCGCTCATGACTTTATTATAAAAATGCCAAACGGTTATCAAAGTGAAATTGGTGCCGAAGGATTGCAGTTATCTGGTGGTCAGCGTCAGCGATTATCTATTGCTCGTGCGCTATTAAAGGATGCACCGATTCTAATTTTAGATGAAGCCACCAGCGCGCTTGATAATGAGTCTGAGTATTATATCCAGCAAGCGCTCGATAATGTGATGAAAGACCGTACCACATTGGTCATTGCCCATCGCCTGACGACTATCGAATCAGCGGATCGTATTGCTGTGATGGATGGCGGCCAGATTGTTGAGTTAGGAACGCACAATGAGCTAATGCAACTGCAAGGCCACTATGCGCAAATGTATGCTCGAGATTTTGAGTAGTCAATTTAGAAGTTTTTAGCCAATTTTCACGCAGCCATGAACCAATAAGATAAGCGATATTGATTAATGAGTATTGAGACGACAATTACCCGCGCATGGCAACGTCAAGCTGCTTGGTTGTGGTTGTTGCTGCCTATCAGTTGGTTATACGGTTTAATCACATTGCTGCGCCGTCAAGCTTATAAGGCCGGCCTGTTATCAAGCTATCGAGCACCTATTCCCGTGATGGTCATTGGTAATATCAGTGTGGGCGGTAGTGGTAAGACGCCGCTGATTATTGCTCTGGTCAACTACTTACAAAAAAAAGGCATAAAAGTAGGGGTAATCAGTCGCGGGTATGGCGGTGATACGAGTCAAATGCCAGCATTGGTTAGTGCTACTAGCTTACCCCATGTAGTAGGGGATGAGCCGTGCTTGATTGCTCATATGACAGGCGCTGCTATGGCAGTGTGCCCCAATCGTCAGCAAGCGATTGCCACTCTGTTAAATGCAGCGCCTGATTTGCAATTGATTATTGCAGATGATGGTTTGCAGCATTATGCACTACAGCGTGATATCGAATGGATTGTGGTAGATGCTGCCCGTGGGTTTGGTAACAAGCAGCTATTACCAACAGGTTTTTTGCGTGAGCCGATGTCACGATTAGAGGGTGCAAATGTTATCTATCATGAAAAGCCAAGTACAGATTTAACTCGGACTTCTAGAAGTGATAATAAGATACAGTCTACTGACCGTTTGTCCATGCATTTGCAACCAGCTGAGTTACAGCGCCTATGGAATCCTACATCGA
The DNA here is from genome assembly GCF_002377945.1 of Psychrobacter sp. UBA3480. Lineage (GTDB taxonomy): Bacteria > Pseudomonadota > Gammaproteobacteria > Pseudomonadales > Moraxellaceae > Psychrobacter. The sequence goes on along the minus strand of NZ_DFQV01000012.1, from coordinate 23,945 downwards.
ATGCAGCTCAAATAAATAGTGTGAAGCCTACTAATAGTAGCCGCGTCCATGCTGTTAGTGGTATCGGCTATCCGCAGCGGTTTTTTGATACCTTAGAATCTATTGGCTTTGAGGTCATAGGGCATCCTTACCCTGACCATTATGATTTTAGTTTGGCTGAGCTTTTACAATATGGTGATTATCCTATCATCGTAACCAGTAAAGATGCGGTAAAAATCAGCGCATTATTGGCAGACTATATAGCGACACAAGCACTCAGTGATAAGTATGTAGAACTTGTCAGTAGACTATGGGTGTTGCCAGTGACGGCTGTATTATCTGAGAATAGTTATCATAATCTAGATGAGCAACTAAAGGCACTAGGGGTTCGTATCGACCATGATATGAACACGTCAGCCTCATTATAAATATCAGTTAATATTTTAAATCGCCGTATAATTTTTATAGGAATACGCCATGTCGTTCGCCACCACACCTGCCAAGACCCACATCGTGATTCCTGCACGTTTTAAGAGTACACGACTACCTGGTAAGCCATTGCTAGCTATTCATGGTAAACCGATGATACTTTGGGTAGCAGAAAAAGCGCAGACAGCAAGTTTTGCTGATGACATGTGTATAGCGACTGATGATGAGCAAATTGCAAAAGTTTGCACCGATGCAGGTTTTGATGTCGTTATGACCAGTAGCGAGCATGCTTCAGGTACGGATCGTTTAGCAGAAGTAGCAGCTATCAAAGGTTGGGCTGACCACGATATTGTGGTGAATATGCAAGGCGATGAGCCCCTTGTACCGCCATTGCTTTTGGAGCAAGTACAGGCGCTTTTGGTAGCGGATGAGGATAGCGTGATGGCTACACTTTGTGAGCCTATCGATGACTATGATACGTTCCAAAGACCATCGGTAGTAAAAGTGGTCAGTCAATATGCTAATAACTTACAGCGTGCGCTCTATTTTAGCCGCGCACCGATTCCTTGTGATCGTGATGTTGTATTGGTTGATAATAATCAGATGCAACCACCAAAAAATGCCTATCGACATTTGGGTTTATACGCTTATCGTGTCAGTCTATTACAGCAGTTCGTAAACTGGCCACAAACGCCACTTGAGATACTCGAAAGTCTAGAGCAGCTACGTGTTTTAGAAAATGGTCAGCATATCGCTATCGCAGAAGCTGCCTGTCAGTTACCAGCGGGTGTCGACACACAAGAAGATCTAGACCGTCTAAACGCGATGAGCTTAGATAACTTTTACAACCCTAACAAGTAATAGTAATAGTCTGAGCAAAGTTGCGTGTGATTCTAAGCTTCCTACGACGCTAAAGTATCGTTGTTGTGGCTATACCTGAAATACCTAATCAATGTGACAGAGCCATAACCATGAATAATTTGACAGGAAATATGGACGCACTAGATAACACAGACCGTATGTATTTTGCGCCACTATTGCCATGGCAAAAAGTACTGTGGTTACAGTTGACCGAGCGCGTACTTAAGCAGCAGTCCTTGCCGCATGCATTGCTCGCTGCTGGTATGCACGGTATGGGCAAACGCGCCTTTGTATGGAGATTGGTAGCTTGGCTATTGTGCCGTGAGCGTGGCGCACACCCACTAGGTGCTTGCGAAGTATGTGAGAGTTGTCAGTGGCTCAAGTCGGGAACTCATCCGAGCTTGCAAGTATTACCACTCGTTAGTATGCCTATCAGTGCCGAAAGCGATACGCTTCAAGAAAAATTAAGTAGTACAAAAGATAAAAAAGGCGCTAAAGCTACTAGCAATAGTGCTTTTAAGATCAAAGTAGATGATATTCGTGCTTTGCAGCCTTTTATTTATCAAGGCGGACAGGGAATGCGCATCTGTGTATTAGATCACGCTGAGAAAATGACGGTGGCCGCTGCTAATGCGCTGCTTAAGACATTGGAAGAACCACAAGCGCAGGTGCATCTATTTTTGATTAGTGATACGCCTGCTCAGCTATTGCCAACGATTAAGAGTCGTGTTCAACAGTTGGCACTACAGACAATTGAGCCGACTGTTGCTGTCGATTATGTGACGCAGGCGCTAGGTCATACGATTAACCGCGAAGCCGTTGGTAACGCTGCGATTGAGCAATTGATACAATTAGCCAATGGTGCGCCGTTAGCTGCTATAGCTTTGGCGCAAGCACCATGGTATAGCAAGCGCAGCTTATGGCTGACCACGTGGCAGGCATTACGTAGTGGTAAACGTAGTGGTGTGGCGGCAAGTGATTATTGGCAAGGTCAGCTTAATATTAAAGAGTTTATACAGCTGTCTGAGCTGATGTTCCTTGATATACGCCGTGTCTGTTTGGGGCTGAGTGAACTACAAAAGGATGTCAATCTATCAACGATATTGGCTACTTATCAACCTACTGATAGCGGGTTAGAGGCATTTGCTAACAGCGTGCAGCAGACCAAAATTGCGCTGCAACAAAATGTGCAAGAAAAATTTGCCTATGATAAGCTAATGCAAGAGTTGGCAAGCTTATAGAGCCATGTTTTAACGCTTAATTTGTGTTCGTAAATTTGCAATTGTTCTTAACTATATACTATCAATTATTTATATAAACATACTAAACCCAGTTGATGAAGGAAGCTGACTATGGCAATGCCAGGACGTGGCGGGATTTTAACCTGTCATTATGAAAGTATCGAAATGTTATATGCCAGCTATTTATCTTTTGTCAGTAATGGTGCTTTGTTTGTACCGTCGGACAAACTTCAGCAATTGGGTGATGAAGTGTTTATTGCTATCACGCTACCTAACTCTAGTGAACGCCTACCAATGAATGGTAAGGTTGTTTGGATTAACTCTAAGAGTCAAGGCAGTCGCCCAGCAGGGTTTGCTGTGCAAATTGGTAGTGATGTCTCTGGCCAAAGAATCAAGAATGAAGTTGAGCGCTTATTAGCTGGAAAAATCGATAGCTTGCAATCGACTTATACTATGTAGTATCTAGGTAATAACTAGGCAATAACTAGAAATCACACCTGTATCTTTAATAAGTTTGGCTGTGGTTTTGAACTTATTAATATAAAAAAAGCAGCCTTATTAATTAGTAAGGCTGCTTTTTTAGATCAAGTTTCTTTAGATTTTTATAGTAGTAGGCGCTAGTCGCTTAATAACGAGGCGGCACATACATATCATCGGGAATAGGTTCGCGGTAGTACTCATCATCGCGTTTGCGATTGGGTAACTCAATTTCGTCACGAGGCACTTCTTTGTAAGGGATTTGGTCGAGCAAATGGGCAATACAGTTCAGCCTAGCACGTTTTTTATTATTGCCTTCGACAACCCACCAAGGTGCTTCAGGAATATGAGTGCGCTCAAACATGGTTTCTTTTGCTTTGGTGTAATCTTCCCAGCGTCGGCGCGACTGTAGGTCCATTGGTGAGAGTTTCCACTGCTTAAGCGGATCATATATTCGGCTCATAAATCGTGCATGTTGCTCATCATCGGTGATAGAAAACCAGTATTTTACTAAGCGAATGCCTGAGCGTACGAGCATACGCTCAAACTCTGGTACTGATTGAAAAAATTCCTCATATTGCGCGTCAGTACAAAACCCCATGACACGCTCAACGCCTCCGCGGTTGTACCAACTACGGTCAAACAATACGATTTCGCCTGCTGCAGGTAAGTGGGCCACGTAACGTTGGAAGTACCACTGCGTTTGCTCGCGCTCAGTGGGAGCCGGTAGGGCAGCTACCCTGCAAACGCGTGGGTTTAATCGTTGGGTAATGCGTTTAATGGCGCCACCTTTACCAGCAGAATCCCGCCCTTCAAAGATAACGACAATACGCTCACCGCGATCAACGACCCAATCTTGTAGTTTTATCAGTTCTCGCTGTAGTCGTACCAACTCTTGAAAGTAGGTGCGTCGATCCAGTTTTTCTTGCTCGCTCATCTCACGTCCGTTAAAACGAAAGTCACGTGCATAGTCATCTATTTCATTTTCTAGTTCTTCATCATATGTATCGATTAAGTCTTGGTGCATTTTTCGACGTAAATCATCATCAAGAATGTCTTTTTCGATGCGTTCAGTAAGAATGGCTTGTTCCTGATGGTACCGATCTAAATCCTCCTTAACCGTTAGAGATTGAAAATCAGCGGTTGCAAGCGGTTCTGTCATCACCAGTTTTTCAGAGCCAAAAATGACTTGCCTCATTTTTCTTAATAAAATTTTTGTCTTACCCATAAATATTACCTTTGTTTTGCGTATCGGCTTTTTTAAGAGGCTACTATCTAGGTCGTTTCTATCATAGCAAAGTACAGACAATAAAAAATGCCCTTTAAATAAATTAAAGGGCATTTTTTTTATTGGTAGATATGCACTGATTAAAATAATAAGTCAGCGTATCTTGTTCACTTAAAAGTGACCAAGCTTATTTTTCTAGGATACAAGTCACGCCTTGACCACCTGCTGCGCAGATAGAAATAAGTGCACGGCCTGAACCTTTTTGATCCAATAATTTAGCAGCAGTAGCTAGAATACGACCACCAGTTGCCGCAAATGGATGGCCTGCGGCTAATGATGAACCATTTACGTTTAGCTTGCTACGATCAATAGAACCTAGCGGGGCATCTAAGCCTAAGCGCTCTTCACAGAATTTCTCATCTTCCCAAGCAGCTAAGGTTGATAGTACTTGTGAAGCGAAGGCTTCATGAATCTCGTAAAAGTCAAAGTCTTGTAGAGTCAGACCAGCGCGCTCAAGCATACGTGGTACCGCATAAGCTGGTGCCATTAGTAAGCCTTCTGTGGTGCCAGATTTACCGATGAAGTCTACCGCTGCGGTTTCTTGATGGACGATATAAGCCAGTGGTTTTAGCCCGTGCTCTTTTGCCCACTCATCAGTACCTAGTAGTACACAAGAAGCACCGTCAGTAAGCGGCGTAGAGTTGGCAGCTGTCATCGTTGGATTGGCATTTTTTCTACCAAAAACTGGCTTTAATTTACCCAGTTTTTCTAATGTAGTATCTGGACGCAAGTTGTTATCACGAGTCAGGCCTTTATATGGCGTGATCAAGTCGTCAAAGAAACCTTCGTCATAAGCGCGTGCTAGGTTTTGATGGCTGTTAAATGCAAGCTCATCCTGCGCTTCACGACTGATATTCCACTCAAGCGTAGTAATCGCCTGATGATCGCCCATTGATAGGCCAGTACGTGGCTCACCGTTTTGCGGTGAATCGATTAAGTCTTTTGGATTGAGACCCATTAGTGCTTTTAGACGTTGTTTGTTGTCTTTTGCTGCACCAAGTTTGATCAGTACTTTACGCAAGCCATCGCCGACAGCAATAGGAGCGTCAGAAGTAGTATCTACACCGCCAGTGATTGCCGAATCGATCAGACCCAGTGCAATCTTGTTAGCAGAAGCAAAGGTCGCTTGTAAGCCAGTACCGCAAGCTTGTGAAATATCATAAGTTGGCGTATGTGGGTTTAGCGCAGTATTCAGTGTGGCTTCACGAGTAAGGTTGATATCACGGCTAAGTTTCATGACTGCGCCAGATACCACTTCACCTACGGTTTCGCCTTGCAGGTTATAACGCTCAACCAAACCGTCCAATGCAGCGGTTAGCATATCTGTGTTGCTAACGTCAGCGTATGATCCGTTCGAGCGCGCGAATGGAATACGGTTACCACCTAAAATAGCAACACGATTCAGGTTTGAAGCTGGTTTGGTTGTGCTGGCTTTTTTAGCTGGAGCAGGTTTTTTGGCAGTAGTGGTTTCTACTTTTTCATCGACCGCTTTTTTGCTAGCAGTTTCTTTAGCACTAGTTTCTTTAGTCGAGGTATTTTTTGCAGCGGTTTCTTTTTTTGCTGTATCTGATTTTGTATCCGTTGCTTTAACAACTGTACTTTCAACAACAGGGCTATCTGGATGATTGTTTTTATTACTCATAATATTATCCTTAAAAAGTATGGGTAGAAGTAAAAAGTGATAGGTAACAATAAAAAATAGTTAAGTTATTTTATACAAGCAAATATTATCATTTATTACGCAATACAGCTGTTTATCATAAGGCGTTTTTTATTCACTTAATGTATCTCTTTAGCAAACTATGTGACGCTTGTATGAGGTCGGTAGTAGATTCATGACCATGACGCATCGCTCTAATAGACTGGCTAGTAAGAAATATTAGCATTGCATAACAGTACGTTTGATAATATATTGTTATCAATAATTAAGTATGCCATAACCTATAGGTCAGATTTTAACATGTTATAGTGGCGCTTAACGCTGCTAAAAACGACTGGCTTGTATACTGACTTGTTTACAGATTGTTGTAGACATTATCTGTTTTTGGACTTGTTTATAAGGGAAGTGTATAGTTAGGCTAGTTTTGAGGCGATTTACTAAATTTAAATAATTACGATGTCAATGTCTCTATATAATAGATTCATTGCATTTTTTATTATTATACGAATCATTAATTATAAGGATTATATTATGTCAGACCGTTACGGTGATTTTGTTCAATCTTCTATTGGCAAAAAAGTAGCAAAAAACTTAGGTTTGCCGATGCCAACGACGCTTGATCGTTTCGAAAGCGGTGAGCGTTTGGTGCGTGGTAGCGTATTGGTTGGCCGTGCTACTGGTGATGACAAGAGTGTCAGTGAGTCTGTTGCCCGTATCCTGTCAGACGTCCATGCCGAAGTATATGTAAACAGCAGTGATGATATCAAAGACGCACTTGCTGATGCAGGCGTTGAGACAAAAGCTAACACGGGCGGCGATGATCAATTCAAAGTACTGCTTTTTGATGCCAGTAATATCAGCAATGCTGAACAGCTAAAAGAGCTTTATGAGTTTTTCCATACAGTTGCACGCCGCGTAGAAAAATCAGGCCGTGTGGTTGTGGTTGGTCGTACGCCAGAGAACATCACTGATATTGAATCTGCAATGGCTCAACGCTCGCTTGAGGGTTTTGTGAAGTCAGTGGGTAAAGAGTTTAAGCGCGGTATCACAGCGCAGCTGATTTATGTTGAAGAAGGCGCAGAGCAAAACCTAGATTCAACCTTACGCTTTTTTACCTCAGCTCGTTCAGCTTACGTATCAGGACAAGTAGTACGTGTCAGTAAAGGCAGCTCAGTCGATGTTGACTGGAACCAGCCTTTGGGCGGTAAAACTATGCTAGTGACTGGCGCAAGTCGTGGTATTGGCGAAGCTATCGCTCGTGTATTGGCTCGTGAAGGGGCGCATGTTATCTGTCTAGATGTACCGCAGCAGCAAGCTGACCTACAAAAAGTTGCTAGCGAAATCAGTGGCTCTGCTTTGACAGTAGATATCACTAGTGAAGACGCTGGTGCAGAAATCGCTGACGCTGCCCAAAAACGTGGTGGTTTAGATTCAATCATCCATAATGCTGGCGTGACTCGTGATAAGACGTTGGCTAAAATGGATGAGAAAAAGTGGAACATGGTCATTGATATCAACTTGGGCAGTATCGCTAGATTGAATCGCTACTTGTTGGACAATGACGTACTGAAAGAAAACGCACGTATCGTATGTGTGTCGTCAATTTCAGGTATCGCTGGCAACATGGGTCAGACCAACTATGCCACTTCTAAAGCTGGGGTAATTGGTTTGGTTAACGCAACTGCCAAGCAATTAGAAGACAATGCTAAAGGCATGACGATCAATGCAGTCGCTCCTGGTTTCATCGAAACCCAAATGACAGAAGCCATTCCATTTGCTATTCGTGAAGCTGGTCGCCGCATGAACTCAATGAGCCAAGGCGGCCTGCCAGTAGATGTGGCTGAGACTATCGCATGGTTCGCTTCACCTGCGTCTGGCGGTCTAAATGGCAACACGGTTCGCGTCTGTGGTCAAAGCTTACTTGGTGCATAACATTGATTAATTGATAGGTATATGTGAGAAATAAGGTGCAGGTAGAGAAAGTAGTTGTATCATATGAGCTATTATTTCTCGTTTGTATCACATATGCTTACGAAATAATCTCTGATAAAGTGTAATAAAGCTGCCCAAGGGTGGCTTTTTTATGATAAAAACACAAGAACCAATAGCCAAACTATTTTTTGCTATTAAAGATACTCATGAGGTTGATTGAATTTAATGCTTATTAGATGATTTAATAGTAGGCTTTAGTCAATGACTGCAGATTGTCTTTATATACATTAAAGAACTTGTTCAAGCCACACTTAGGATGTACTTATGTCAGACAAACATTATGATGCGTTGCCAAAAGCGCACACCACTTATGCCAATATTGTCAAAAGCTTATTGCCTATCGGTAATGGTGGCAAGGTCAGTAGAGACCAGTTGCCACAATCTACTTACTATGTAGATGACTTGCATATCGATCAAGAAAACCTAGATGACTATCGTAAAATTTGCGGTTTTGCTGATGATGGCAAAGTGCCAGCAACTTACTTTTCAGTATTGTCACAGACGCTGCAGATGAACATGATGGTCAAAGAGCCATTCCCATTTGCTATGTTGGGTCTTGTTCACGTTGATAATAGCGTCACCCAGTATCGCCCGATTGGAGAGCGTGAAACGGTAGCAATGTCGGTCACTTTTGATAACCTGCGCGATCATGCCCAAGGTCAGCAGTTTGACTTTGTGACTATCGTAAAGTCAGAAGATGAAGTCATCTGGGAAGGCACGTCAACTTATTTATCACGTAGCAAAAAACCTAGCAGTAAAGATAAAAAGAGCACACCGCGTCCGGTCATGGTCAAGCCTGAAGTAAACGAAGAAGGTGTTCATAGCATTTTTGAAGTGCCAGAAGATATCGGTCGTCGTTATGCTTTTGTCTCAGGCGACTTTAACTTGATTCATTTGCATCCACTATCAGCACGCGCGTTTGGTTTCCCTAAAGCGATTGCACACGGTATGTGGTCAAAGGCTAAGTGCCTTGCTCTAATGGGCGACTTGCCTGATGCTTACACGATTGACGTCTCATTTAAGCTGCCTATCTTTTTACCAGCTGAAGTAGAGTTGATTGCTGAGCCAGTAGTTCAACTTACAAACGTAGATGATACTTGTGAGTTTGGACTATATAGCTCTAAAAACAATAAACCTCATTTGGCGGGTGTTGTAACACTAAAGAGTGACAGCAAGTAGTATAAACATCATAAAGCTTCTATTTAACAGCCATATTTAACGTACATATTTATTATTATGACTTCACAAAACATGCCTTCAGAAGAAAACGCGATAGACGTAGATCAAACAGATAACTCGATAGCGACTGATACGGTCGCTGCTAACGATAGCGTCGCTAACATTCATGTTAGTGCCGATAATGGCATTGATTTGGCCGTTATCTTTGAGCCTTATTTTCGTCCAGACGCAAACACTATCGTATGCGGTGCGTTAGATGACAAAAAAGTCGCGGCTTTAGCGAAAGCGGGCGTCGAGCTGGTCATCAACTTGCAGCCTGATGACGAGTTGAGCTTTGATGAGGCATCAGCAGTTGAGCAGGCAGGTATGCACTACGAACAGCTGCCTATCAGCGGTGCTAAAGAGTTAAAGCAGCTTAAAATATTGGCATTTGATAATGTATTACGCCAGCACCATGGCAAAAAAGTCGCTATGCACTGTGGGTCGGGTAATAGAGTAGGAGCCGCAATTGCGCTGCGGGCAGGATGGTTACGTGGACGTAAGATGGATACAGCGATGGAACGTGGTCGCAGTCATGGTTTGACTAAGCTTGAACAAGAAGTCCATAATCGTTTGCTAGTACCGCGCTAACCAGATTTATGGCATCGAATGTTAGTGCTGTCTTAGACGTTAGCAAACTCTAAAAATATTATCGGAATAAATAATAAAAAAGGCGACCAATAGGTGGCCTTTTTTATTGGCTCATAATTCATTTATACTGGTTCGAATATTTTATATAGCTTGTGTATTACTATCATCTTAAAAATAGAATAACTTATATCACTGGAGCAAGGTAATAATAATGGATCATAATACAGAAAATTCTAATACATCTATAAACGTTGACTTTCAAAACAAATTACAGCAACTACTGACAGATTTACAGCTTGATGATGCACCTGCTGGCGGGGCTGTGGCCGTGTATCAAGCAGGTCAGTGCATTGCGCAAGCCAGTACAGGTATGGCGCGTCCTGATATGTCGTGGCAGCCCAATACGTTGGCGATTAATTTTTCTACTGGTAAAGGGGTATTGGCAACATTGGTTCATGTGCTGGTTTCGCAGCAACTGATCGAATATGACAAACCTATTGCCCATTACTGGCCAGAGTTTGCTGCAAACGGTAAAGACCAAATGACGTTACGACAAGTTATGTCACATCAGGCCGATTTGTTTTCGATTCAAAGTATCGATGTCGATAGTGAGACAGTACTCGATTGGGATACGATGCTGCGCCACATTGCAGCGATGCCCATTAACTCTCCCGAAGATGCGCCCAAATATGACAGCGCTTATAGTGCATTGGTCTACGGTTGGGTATTGGGCGGCGTAGTAGAGGCGGTTACGAACTTACCATTCGCTGCAGCACTGCGCCAGTATCTAACGGAGCCTCTGGGTATTGCCGACAGCTGCTATTTTGGTGTGCCAGAGAGTAAAGTAGATCAGGTGGCAAAATTGGCCAAAGATTTTGAAGAAACAGAGGATACAAGCTCTCAATTAAAATCGAGACGTCAAAAACCAACCTTAAAAGTAGACTCTCAAGAGACTTTACGTACTTATGCAAGCTTACCTAGTTATCATTGCTGGCAACAGAAAATGCTAAACGACAAGCGTGCAGCTGAGACGCAAAGTAGCCTTGATGACAGCCTTGATGAAAATCTAGATAGCTCTAATAATGATAGCGTACAACCTATATTAAATACGGCGCGTATCAATAGCTTATATTTTAATACCAGTCAGCTCAATCTAAAAAACTATAAGGCAGCTCTGATACCTGCTGGCAAGCACGCGCTTGATTATCATAACCCTCAGACACTACAGGCGATCATTCCAGCGGCAAATGGTGTCGCTTCCGCTAAAGCACTGGCAACGATTTATGCAATGCTCGCTAATGGCGGTATATGGCAAGGAAAAATACTGATCGATAGTGCTACTTTTGAGCAGTTATCTACACCGCAGGTTGAGGGTTTAGATGCGGTTATGCCAGCGGCCATGAAATGGCGATTGGGCTATCATAGATTATTTAGCTTGTATGCTAACAACAATGATACGGATAAGAGAATAAGTCCTGCTTTATCAGGATTTGGGCATATGGGATATAACGGATCGGTTGCTTGGTGCGACCCTGAGCGCCAATTGTCATTTGCTTTTATTCACAATTTTGATACCACCATGCTCAATGACGTTCGTCAGTTTTCGCTGACAGAAGCTGTCTTGAGCTGGGTAGAAGAGATACTTTAATAGTGCCAACTTCAATCGCGAATTAATTCTGTTTCAAATATAAGCAGCATTAATGTTAATGCTGCTTGTTTGGTGTCATTTTGAGCAATCTTGATGCGCTGAGACCGTGGATAAAGATAGAAGTCAAAATGACAATTGAACAAACAATCCACAATTTAAGCGCATCTTCATCCGCGAAGAAACCTTGATTAAGCGCATAAGACAGATAATACAAAGTACCGATACCGCGAATACCCAAAGCTGATATCGCGTATTTCTCGGTATGAGGTAAGTTCAATCCTGATAAAGCAATAAATCCACCAATCGGACGTATAAGTAGTAGGAAAGTAAAGCTGACGATATAGACACGCCATGTCAACTCGACACCTGCCTGCAATCCTTGACCAAGGAACATACCGAAGATAACCAGAACTAATGACATCAGTAAGCCTTCTGATTGCTCAGCGAAATCATGCAGTTTTTGGTGATAGGTATGCTCACACTCCGAGCGACGAAACGCAAATGCGGCCACAAATACAGCGATAAAGCCATAACTGTGCACATACTCGGCAAGACCATAGGCTAGTAGCGTCAATGCAATAACCACATAGCCTTGCGAGATAGTAGTCTCACGGGTATGTTTAGAAAACACGATTTTGGCCAATAATTTACCAACTAATACACCCACCACTACGCCTGCGCCAATTTTCCATAAGACATCATGAGTAAACCACGACCATAGCATCTCGTAGGTAAAGGCTTTGCCTTCACTGAATGCTTCTGCAATCTTAATCGCTAGGTACACAAACGGAAAAGCCAGACCATCGTTCAATCCTGCCTCTGACGTTAAAGTAAAGCGCGGTGTGTCTTCTCCTCCTGTATTGGGAGGTCCCACCTGAATGCTCGAAGCTAATACTGGATCAGTGGGTGCTAACACTGCACCTAATAAAATAGCTGCACCAAGGCTCAAACCAAACGCGTAATACCCCAAGACTGCCATCGCAAAAATACCAATAGGCATGGTGATAAGTAGCAGTCTTACTGTTGGTCGCCACAGTCGCCAAGACAACTCAGTGTCGATTTTAATACCAGCACCAACCAATGAGACCAATACAACAATCTCAGTCAGTTTCTCGATGAGTAAACCGTTATCAAGTGGGTCTAAAAAGGATAAAGACGTCCACCAGTAGCCCATCATCAGACCGAAGCTGACTTGGAGCATCGGTAATGATATAGAGGTGCGCTTAAAAATAACAGGAAACAAGGCCCCGAGTAAAAAGGCAATCCCGCAGATTAATAAGAATAAGTTGTATTTTTCAATCATAAGGTTTACGCACGTCGTTATGTTTTAAGGGTCGATTTTAAAAAAGTAGTTTTAGATATCGATGACAATTAACAGCAATAGTTGATAGTCAGTCACTGATACTCTTTATCATGACGTCAAAATAAAATAATTACCGCAAAAAATAGTTATCAAAACGACCGCTACGTTGTTTTTTGGTGAAAAAAAAGCCTGCATTACGCAGGCTTAATATATTTTTATCAGTATGTTTGGAGCATTGATAGCTTACAGACTAGCGCTCCACTTGGCTCACGTCACGTACGGCGCCAGTATCAGCACTAGTGGTCATAGCCGCATAAGCACGTAATGCTGGTGAGACATGACGATCACGATTGACAGGCTTCCATGCATCACGTCCACGCGCCTCCATAGCTTCTCGGCGAGCGGCTAAGTCTGCGTCGCTCACTTGCATGTTGATGGTACGATTTGGGATATCGATATGAATACTATCGCCTTCTTCGACCAAACCAATCGCACCGCCTTCAGCAGCTTCTGGGCTAGCATGACCAATGGATAGACCTGATGTACCACCAGAGAAACGACCATCGGTGAGTAGGGCGCATTCTTTACCCAATCCTTTTGACTTCAGATAAGTCGTTGGATAAAGCATTTCTTGCATACCAGGGCCGCCTTTAGGGCCTTCGTAGCGAATGATGACGACATCGCCTGCAACGATTTGATCAGCCAATACCGCAGCAACCGCATCATCTTGTGATTCAAATAGTCGCGCACGACCAGTAAAGGTCAAGATGCTTTCGTCGACGCCTGCGGTTTTGACCACACAGCCGCGCTCGGCGATATTGCCATATAGTACGGCTAAGCCGCCATCTGTAGAGTAGGCGTGTTTGGCACTACGGATACAGCCTGACTCACGGTTGACGTCGAGGTTTGACCACTCTTTTGATTGTGAAAACGCCTCTGTGGTACGTACGCCACCAGGTGCTGCAAGGAAGCGTGCGCGAGCTTCATGATTGTCAGGGTTCATGATATCCCACTTGTCGATCGCTTCTTTCATCGTTGCGCTATGGATAGTCGGCACGTCAGTTTTTAGTAATTCAGCGCGATCAAGCTCAGCGAGTAATGCAAAGACACCGCCAGCACGATGCACGTCTTCCATATGGTATTTCTGTGAGGCAGGTGCTACTTTTGCAAGACAAGGCACACCGCGACTCAAACGGTCAATATCAGCCATCTTAAAGTTAATCTCTGCTTCATTGGCCGCAGCAAGTAAATGCAAGATGGTATTGGTAGAACCGCCCATAGCGATATCTAGGCTCATGGCATTTTCAAAAGCAGCTTTGGTAGCGATAGAGCGTGGCAGCACAGAGTCATCATCTTGCTCATAACGACGCTTAGCAAGCGAAACAATGGTACGACCCGCTTCTAAGAATAGCTCGCGGCGCAATGAGTGAGTAGCTAGCAGTGAGCCGTTACCTGGTAGTGCTAGGCCTAAAGCTTCGGTCAAGCAGTTCATCGAGTTGGCTGTGAACATACCAGAGCACGAACCACAAGTAGGGCAGGCTGAAGCTTCGATAGCAGCGACGTCTTCATCGCTAATGCTATCATCAGCAGCGTCCATCATCGCATCGACAAGGTCAAGCTTGCGAACAGCACTGCTGTCACTACTATCGGTATTGTGGCTCTTACCAACGGTACTGGCTAAGATTTTGCCCGCTTCCATTGGGCCACCTGAGATAAACACCACTGGAATGTTAAGGCGCATGGCGGCCATCAACATACCCGGAGTGATTTTGTCACAATTGGAGATACATACTAACGCATCTGCACAGTGGGCATTGACCATATATTCGACAGAGTCAGCGATCAAATCGCGGCTTGGTAGCGAGTACAACATACCGCTATGGCCCATCGCAATACCATCATCGACCGCAATGGTATTGAACTCTTTGGCAACGCCGCCTGCTTGCTCAATCTCACGGGCGACCAGTTGTCCAAGGTCTTTTAGATGCACATGGCCGGGTACAAACTGGGTAAAAGAGTTAGCAATCGCAATGATTGGCTTGCCAAAGTCGCCGTCAGTCATGCCGGTTGCACGCCATAATGCGCGCGCGCCTGCCATATTACGACCGCCGGTAGAGGTTTTTGAGCGATAATCCATGTGATATTCCTTACAAATAGGCGGGGTTGTTAAAATGTGCACCCTCAGTTTTAATAGGGATAGTGTGCTTTTTATAGAGAGTGAGTACTAGTGAATAATACTAATTCGTTACCATACCATTAGATATGAATAACTAAAAACAATATGCTAATAACAGTGAATTAATAATAATGAATTAATAATCACAAGCGATGAGCGAAAAAACAGTTATTCAAAACATCTATTCAATACGTTCTAATATGGCTTTGTCAAACCAAGGAAGATCAGCTTTGTCTGCTTCTAATTTCACAATGGCTGCAAGCGCATGAGTAGCCAGTAGCTGTTGATAATCGCTACTAGCTTCAATCGTCAGCAATGATTCGGCAGGTAGTGCTTGCGTATTAGGGTTTTGCTCGTCAATACTAACTAATGTCTGCTTATTATTTTTATAAAGGACGTCTACACGACCAAAAAACTGCCAGTCTTTAAAAGCGGCAATAATAGCGTCGGCAGCATTCTTGGTATATACCTGCTGCGTCTCTTTACCCGTATTGGTCCAGTGTAGCCGTACAGCCAACTGCAATGCCTCACTAAAGACGACCAACGAGCCAATAATTTTCACATGCCAAGGACTGGTCAGCAGCTCCTCGTCAATGCCGATTAATTTGGCAGCTTTATGAGCCGACATGGGTGTGTTGAATTGAATCAGTAGCTTAGGAGTGAGCGGGTGCGTTTGTTTGATTGCATCATCCAAACTGTCATAGTGATACAAAAAAGGCAGAGGCAAATCTTGCGTGACAGTTTTCTTTATAATTTTACAATTGTGTATCTGCCAGCTGATGGCTTTATCAGTCAATGCTTCTGCTAATATGATAGCGTTCGGATCAATGGTTTGAGTACCACTTTCACTCTCAATATCAGAGTGTTCTTCCTTATTATCAAGGGTTGCAGCAGTGTTATCCATATCTGTTTGAGTTGGCAAAGTAGGCAAATCCATAAACATAGCGTTATTAAAATAGAGGGTTAATATAACATTTTAAGGGTACGGCCTGCCAATAAATTAGTGAGCTAGCATGGTTGGAATATGGCTTGATATTTTTCAAATTCGATTGTCATACTGACTTGTACTAAAACTATATTTCGTCCACTATATGACAGATGCTTTTATCTATTTTGGATAGCTAGTAAACTATTAATTAACTAATAATAAAACCCTTAAAGGAAGAAATAATGACTGAATTGAATCAACAGACTACTTACGACGACAATAATATCTTTGCCAAAATGCTAGATGGTGATATTCCGTATCATAAAGTATATGAAGATGATAAAACGCTCGCCTTTATGGATATCATGCCGCAAGCAGAAGGCCACGTATTGGTGATACCGAAGCAAAAAGCTGTTGATTTGGCCGATCTTGAGCCAGAGTATGCTGCTGCGGTATTAATGACCTCTAAAAAGGTTATGCAAGCCCAGCGTCAAGTGTTTGAGCGTGAAGGTGTTATCCAAATGCAGTTGAATGGCTCACAAGCAGGTCAAACGGTCTTTCATTATCATGTGCATCTCATTCCATCAAGTATTCATGAGTTAGGACGTCATGCAGTGACCCAAGCTGATAATAATGATTTGGCAGATATTGCGCAGAAGTTGGCGGCAGTGATTAATGCCTAGTTAGGAAACAGAGTGCTTCTGTTTAGGTATAAAAAATATTGGTATTTACGAATTAGCGAGCATTTATAGATTATAAATCACTAAAAAAATACATATACAATCAAAAGGCAGCTAGCAAGCTGCCTTTTTTATTTTCTTGGTAATAGTCATGTAACATTCGTTAAAGTCATGTTACGAGTTGAACGCTTGTCTAGGGTTTTGGAAAAGAGTGTGATAATTATTATAACCATTCACACACACTTTCTAATCTTTGCCTTAATTAAAACTTTTCTATAAAAAGGCATCGTCAACTTTTGAGGATATTATCTTTAATGAGTAAATTACCTCGTTCGACTATTTTATTACCAGTCTTTGTGCCTGCAGCAATTATTATGCTGTTATTGGTCATTGGTACCGCGATCAATCCTGAAGCAGCGGGTGCTCTGTTTAGTGATGTGCTTAGTTTTACGACTGAGACATTCGGTTGGTTTTATATGCTGGCAGTGGCACTGTTTTTGATGTTCATTATTGTACTGGCGTTTTCGTCTTATGGCAGTATCAAGCTGGGCCCTGATCATGCTGAGGCGGAGTACGGATTTCTTGAATGGTTTGCCATGCTGTTTTCGGCAGGTTACGGGATTGCGCTACTGTTTTATGGGGTAGCGGAACCAGTGATGCACTTTTCTAGTCCGCCAATGTCGGATCCGCAGACTATTGCTGCGGCAAAAGAGGCGATGCAAATTGCGTATTTCCATTGGGGGTTCCATATTTGGGCGATTTATGGTGTCGTTGGTTTATCACTAGCTTATTTTGCGTTTCGTCATGGTTTACCACTATCAATACGCTCGACGTTGTACCCGATTATTGGTGACAGGATTCATGGCCCTATCGGTCATACAGTCGATGTGTTTGCGATACTAGGTACGATGTTTGGTATTGCGACCAGTCTTGGCTTGTCGGTGTCGCAAATCAATGCGGGACTCAATTATCTATTGCCAGATATCATTCCAGTGAATACGACCGTACAGGTGATTGCCATTGCCTTGGTGACAGCCGCGGCATTGGTATCGGTATTGGCAGGTATGGACAAGGGCGTAAAACGCTTATCTATTTTGAATATGCTATTGGCAACTGCGCTGATGCTGTTCGTATTTGTTGTCGGTCCGACCATTTTTATCTTGAACGCCTTTATGGAAAATACGGGTAGCTATTTGGGTAATATCGTTGAACGTACCTTTAGCTTGCAAGCATACGAGAATAGCAATTGGATCGGCAGCTGGACTTTATTTATTTTTGCATGGACGATTGCATGGGCACCTTTTGTAGGTCTGTTTATCGCCAAGATTAGCCGTGGTCGTACTATTCGTGAGTTTGTATTGGGTGTGATGCTGGTACCGACTTTCTTTACGTTCTTCTGGTTTTCGGTGTTTGGTGATACCGCGCTACACATGATTATGGTCGATGGTTATACCTCATTAATCAGTGAAGTACAAAACAACCAAGCGATTGCTTTGTTTAAACTGTTAGAGAATCTACCGTTTACTGAATTTGTGTCGTCGTTGACCATTTTATTGATTATTACCTTTTTTGTGACGTCTTCGGATTCTGGCTCATTGGTAATCGACTCGCTAGCGGCAGGTGGTCGCAGTGATACACCATGGTGGCAGCGTAGCTTTTGGGTAGTAACTGAAGGTGCTGTCGCAGCAGTATTGCTACTTGCAGGTGGTTTAGAAGCCCTACAAACAGCGGCTATCGTTAGTGCGTTACCATTTGCGATTATTATTCTTATTTCAATGTTTGGCATGTGGCGTGCGCTGCGTATCGAAGGACATCGTAATCAAAGCCTTGGTAATGACAACAGACTGCCGCCGCATCTACTCAAACCGTCTGCATGGCGCGAGCGTATTGACTATATGACCGATAAGCCAACGCGTGAAAAGGTCTTAAGTTATATCAAAGAAGTGGTTATGCCTTCGATGATGGAGGTGTCGTCTAAATTTGCAGAAACTGGTTGGACGACTGAGGTCAACTATGACGCGGTTAATAACCGAGCCGTATTAGAGCTACAGCGCGGTGACGATGTTGAATTTTGGTATGAAGTTCGCTTATCTGAGCATGATGCGCCTGATTATTATACTGAAGACAGTGCGGATACCTTGCCACAAGAGCATCATCATCGCGCTGAGGTGTATCTACGCCGTGGTGGTCAGACCTATGACTTATACGGCTACAAATCTGAATCAGTGATTAATGACATCATCGATCAGTTTGAGAAGTATTTACATTTCCTCAATGTATCGCCTGATAGCCTGCCGTGGCGCATGCAGGAGCATGATGATGACATCACGCTAGAGCAGGGCAGTGTGCTTGATAAATAATGTATGAAATGTATCAAAAATGACCAATGCTTATGCAAGTTATTCACGTGAATAGCTTGCATTATGTGCACGAATCCTTAGAATAACGGCTTGTTTTCCTTACAAATCAAGCCGTTTTTTATGTCTATTGATTCTCCCATTTTACCTTCGTCCTCGACTTTGTCTGATCATCCGCTATTACAGCCACTAAATATCGGTGGCCTGACGATTGAAAACCGTTTGATGGTCGCACCGATGGCAGGCGTGACAGACAATCCCTTTCGCCGATTATGCAAATCATTTGGCGCAGGCCATGCGGTCAGTGAAATGATCATCGCTGACACGGCGCTTTATGCACGCAAAAAATCTCTGTACCGTGCCAATTTTGACAATGAGATTGCGCCTATTTCGGCGCAGATAGCAGGTGCTGAGCCGGACAAACTGGCTGAAGCGGCTCGTTATCAAATTGATAATGGCGCACAGATTATCGATATTAATATGGGCTGTCCGGCCAAAAAGGTCTGTCGTAAGCTGGCAGGCTCTGCATTGTTGCAAGATGAGGATTTGGTCGCGCGATTGCTAGATGCAACGGTCAATGCCGTTGATGCGCCTGTCACGCTAAAGACACGTCTAGGCTTTGAAAACGGTCGTGAAAACATCTTACGAGTCGCCAAGCGTGCTGAGCAGGCGGGCATTGCAGCGATTGCTATTCATGGACGTACGCGTGAAGACATGTACACAGGTAATGCACGCTATGAGCTAATACGTGAAGTCAAAGAAAGCATCAGTATTCCTGTCATTGCTAACGGTGATATCGATAGCGCACAAAAAGCCCAACACGTCTATAAGATGACAGGCTGTGATGCGGTGATGATTGGGCGTGCTGCACAAGGGCAACCATGGATATTTCGCGATATTGAGCATTTCTTGCGTACTGGCGAGCGTCTAGAGGCACCGAGCGTTAGTGAGATAAAAGAGATCGTACTGGCTCATTTGCAAGAGCTTTATGATTTCTACGGGGAGTACTCAGGCTGCCGTATCGCTCGTAAACATATTGCATGGTATACGACAGGCATTCCAAACTCTAACGCCTTTAGACAGGCGATGTATGGCGAAGAAAGTACCACTGGGCAATTCAAAGTTGTCGAAACTTTTTTGCAGGCGCACGAATAGTAATCGCTTAAATATTGTTTTATAAATCAGTGCTAGTTATTTCTATGCATCGTTTCTTGATGGCATTTTTGTCCAACAGCTATGCTTTGTCAATTGGCACAGTATGATTGTCAGTATCAGACTGTTTGTCAGGCGCAGGCTTTCTATTTTGCCAAGGGAATCGACCTTCTAGTTCAACCTGTAGCGATAAGCTTAAAAAGGTTCGAATCAGTACGATAAAACCTAGCACCAGTACGCTACGTAGCGATGGCTCGGTGACGACAGTAGCCACGATATCAGCGGCAATCAGCACTTCTAACCCCAACAATATAGACTTGCCTACGGTCTGTCTGATCTCGACGTAAGTATCATTGTTGAAATGGCCAGACGCTCGAAAAGCTCTATATAAAGCAAGAAATAGTCCAAAAAACATAATGAGGACGCCAATGACTTCGATCATTTTGGCAATTAAGTCGATATAGTGAGTTAGTGTGTCTATCAAAGCAGGTGCCCCTCATAATTGATCAGAAAAAAGCTTAGCACTTAGTAGTTAACAACAAGCTAAAAATATATTTATAAATATTTATGTCGACGAAATTTGTAAAAGTCCCGTTAGCTAACGCCCACTATGGTTTTGTTCACTCCATACGACATTTTTTGCTATGCTATAACCGAATACCAATAACTATAGAATAAACGAAAAGGACTTTTTATGGCCAATCTCTCGAAAAAAGCAATCACCAAAGCCGTCAAAGGCAAGAATATTATCATCACAGGCGCTTCAAGTGGTATCGGCGAGCGTACGGCTTTTTTGCTCAGTGAATGCGGCGCGCATGTTATTTTGCTGGCCCGTACTGAAGATAAGCTAAAAATGGTCAAAGAAAATATTGAAACACTTGGCGGCGCGGCTAGTTACTATCCATGCGATCTGACCAATATGGATGAGATTGAAAAAACCAGTGAAAATATTTTGGCTGACTTTAAGCATGTCGATGTACTAGTCAACAATGCGGGTCGTTCGATTCGCCGTTCAGTGCATGAGTCGGTCAACCGTTTTCATGATTTTGAACGTACCATGGAGATTAATTATTTTGGCGCGGTCAAAATCATTCTTGGTTTCTTGCCAACGATGATTGGTCGCCAAACTGGTCAAATCGTGAATATCTCATCAATTGGAGTATTGGCAAACAGCCCTCGCTTTTCAGCATATGTCGCGTCAAAAGCTGCCTTAGACGCATTTAGTCGCTGTTTGGCTGCTGAAGTCAAAGGCGATAATATCAAAGTGACCAATATCTTTATGCCACTTGTGCGTACCCCGATGATTGCGCCAACCAAGCTATATCGTTATATGCCAGCACTGATGCCTGACGAAGCAGCGATGATGGTCGCAAAAGCCATCGTTCATAAGCCAAATAGCATCGCTAGTAATATGGGTAAATTTGCATCGGCGACTTATTCACTGGTACCAGCCTTTAACGTTGGCGTCCAGTCCATTGGTTATCGCATTTTCCCAAGTTCGACCGCCGCACAAACGACTGATAGCAAGCCTAACCTTGCTCAGCGTGCCTTTGCCAAAATTCTTCCTGGTGAGCATCACTAGAATCGATGTGTTATCAGGCTCGAATTTGAATAAAAAGGATACTACGGTATCCTTTTTTTATGCCTCAAATACTCTTAAGCAGTATAAAAGCCTTCTTCGCCGCCAGTATGTTAAAGGCTTAGTTATACGTTAAGTGAACTCTTAAAACTTCCGCTGTTAAATTTCCTTTGTATCTCTAATTTTTAATAAGATGAATAAAATTCATCTTATGTTTAGATTGTATCGTTTTTATTCATGTTTAGATTTCGGTATGATTCACCTCATACACATATTTGGTTTTATCTCAGATAAATAAGGTAGCGGATCACCATGAGTAAAGAATTCAATTGTTCAATTAAGCACATTCGTTTTGACGAAAACTATCAGCCTGCAGATAGTACGCGTTTGACGACTAACTTTGCAAATTTGGCACGCGGTGAGCACCGCCAAGAGAACCTACGCAAAACGTTAACCATGATTAATAATCGATTCAATGCATTGGCGCATTGGGACAATCTGACAGCAGATCGTTATTCTGTTGAAGTTGATATCATCTCTGTCGATCTAGATGTTAAAGGCAATGGTCAGACCTTTCCTATTATCGAAACGCTAAAAACCACGATTGTGGATCACAAAGAGAACAAGCGTATCGACGGCATGGTTGGCAACAGTTTCTCATCTTATGTGCGTGATTATGACTTTAGTATTGTATTACCAGAGCATCGCGACAAAAACCTAGCATCCATAACGCCAGATAATTTTGGTGAGTTGCACGGTAAGCTGTTTCAATATTTATTGAATTCAGAAGCTTACAACGCTCACTTTCACAAAAAACCTGTGATTTGCCTGAGCGTTTCAACCAGCAAGACTTACTACCGTACTGTCAATCAGCATCCTGTATTGGGCATTGAGTACAAGCAAGATGAATACTCGTTGACCGACGACTATTTTCATAAAATGGGCTTAACGGTACGTTATTTTAAGCCTGAAGGTAGCGCCGCGCCATTAGCATTTTATTTTGCAGGGGACTTGCTGAGTGATTACACCGATCTTGAGCTGATTAGTGCAATCAGTACTATGGAGACCTTTCAGAAGATTTACCGTCCTGAGATTTACAATGCCAACTCAAGCGCTGGACAAGTGTATCAACCTAGCCTGAACTACCAAGACTATTCATTGACTCAAGTGGTCTATGACCGTGCCGAACGTAGTCAGATGGCAGTGACCCAAGGCAGATTTACTGAGACACATTTTATTAAGCCGTATCAAACAATCCTTGAGGAATGGGCTACAAGCTATGATGTAACAGGCGATACTGCTCAAAAAGAAGCTGCTGATAAAGAAACGGCTAGGAAGCAAGCCGCTTAACTGAGCATCACTCATCAACATAATAAAAAATAAATTAATCAGAAGATAAATCGTATGAAACTACTATTACCGACGTCTACCGCTGGCAGCTTACCAAAACCGTCTTGGCTAGCAGAACCTGAGAAAATTTGGTCACCTTGGGCGTTAGAGGGCGAGCAGTTGCTTGAAGCCAAGCAAGATGCGCTGCGTATATCATTGCAAGAGCAGCAGCATGCAGGGATTGATATTGTAAGTGATGGCGAGCAGACCCGTCAGCATTTTGTGACTACGTTCATCGAACACCTTGATGGTGTTGACTTTGAGAAGCGTGAGACGGTCAAAATCCGTAATCGCTACGATGCGAGCGTGCCATCAGTCGTTGGTGCGGTGAGCCGTCCAAAGTCCGTGTTCGTTGATGATGCCAAGTTTTTACGTCAGCAAACCGATCAGCCAATCAAATGGGCGTTGCCAGGGCCGATGACGATGATTGATACGTTATATGACGGTCATTATAAAAGCCGTGAAAAATTGGCTTGGGAATTTGCTAAAATCCTGAATCAAGAAGCAAAAGAATTAGAAGCGGCTGGTGTCGATATTATCCAGTTTGATGAGCCCGCATTTAATGTGTTCTTTGATGATGTAAACGACTGGGGTATTGCAACTTTAGAGCGTGCCATTGAAGGTCTAAAGTGTGAGACAGCTGTTCATATTTGCTACGGCTATGGCATCAAAGCCAATACCGATTGGAAAAAGACACTGGGCTCAGAGTGGCGCGAATACGAAAAAGCATTCCCTAAACTGCAACAGTCGAAAATCGATATCATCTCACTGGAGTGTCAAAACTCACGTGTACCTATGGATCTGATTGAAGTGATTCGCGGTAAAACGGTGATGGTCGGTGGCATTGAGGTGGCAACCAACACTATGGAGACACCAGAAGAGGTGGCAGATACGATACGAAAAGCGCTACAATTTGTCGATGCTGATAAGCTGTATACTGCGACCAACTGAGGCATGGCACCTTTGTCTCGCCAAGTCGCACGTGGTCACGCCGCAG
>NZ_DFQV01000014.1 GCF_002377945.1 Psychrobacter sp. UBA3480 | reverse complement strand
GGAACCATCTGAAAAGGCTCATTAATCAATTAATAGACTACTCATAGTAGACTGCTGTAGTGGAACCACTTAATGAGTACTGAGCATCTTCGGTCTTTCCTTGGCTACATCAGCGATCAGATGCCGTGAGCACTTGGTCATTTTTTGAATATCAGAATAGCTATGACCTGATTTGAGCAGACTAGCGATGATCTTGCGCTTTTTCGTATCTTTCCTACGTCCTGAATACTTACCTTCTGCCTTAGCACGAGCAATACCTTGCATCTGACGGTTACGGCGATCTTCATAGTCTTTTCGAGCAATGGCTGCGAGCATATCCAGCATCATCGAGTTAATGGCCTGCAATACACTGCTCATAAATTCTGTACTGCTTTCAGATTGAAGCGCCATATATGAGGTCGGCAGCTCTTTTGATACGATAGAGAGCTTTTTCTCTGATAGCATTCTTTTTAGCGTATCCCAATCAGCTTGGTTCAAACGCGCCAAGCGATCAATCTGCTCAACTAAGATCACATCGCCCTTATGAGCGTCTTCAATCAGCTGCATCAGCTTTGGTCGCGCCAAGATAGCGCCTGATTCGTTTTCGACATAGAAGGCAGCAATTTTGTGGCCATGATCGTTGGCAAATGCTATGAGCTCGCTTTTGGCACGCTTAGCATCTTGTTCTTTGGTAGACGCTCGTAGATACGCTCTAATAAACATAAACACCTAAAATAGTCTGTTATAAGTGGTTCCATTATACCAGTCTGTTTTAAGTGGTCTGTTAATACGTTTGAGTGGTGAAATAGCTGGTTCCCTTGGGGTATACTCATGTAGAACTGCATGTAATAACACTAATTTGGACTTTGATAATGAAAAAGGATAAACCATACATTGTTGTGGTTTAATATTGTTGTAACAACGGTAACTTTACTTATTTAATAGAAGAAAAAACAAAATCAATTAGCGATGTTTAAACTGGTATTCATTGATGGTCACTTTAATTAGATATAAAGTAAGTAAACAAAAAGTCAGTAAGGTAATTGATAACGTGTCTAAACGAACCATAAGTATGTTGGCTAAAGAACTGAGTGTAAATGTCGAAACAATTCGCTTTTATGAACGCAAAGGCTTAATTAAACAACCACCAAAGCCTATGCAGGGCTATAGACATTACCCGAAAGAAACGGTAAATAGAATACATTTTATCAAGCGTTCTCAAGAATTAGGTTTTACGCTAAATGAGATTGAAGGGTTACTTGCGTTAAACGATAGTCCATGTAGTAAAGTACAAGAATTAGCTAATAAAAAACTGATCGCAGTACAAAAAAAGATGGCTGACTTGTTGTTGTTAGAACACGCTTTGGAAGAACATTTAGGACAATGCCAAAATAATGATGACGATAGCCACTGCCCAATAATTGATTCGTTGCAACCGAAGTAAATGATTCACTTAACTACCATTTCCCACTAAAACAGCATATCCAATTTTACTTCTGCGCCTTAATTCAAGTTAGCTTATTCCCCGTATCTGTCGTAGCAGATTATCAAAGATAAATTTTTTATAAATCACCCTTGACTCCGTACTTAGGTACATGCAATACACTTGCATTATCTAATGAGGTATCTATATGAATCAAAAAGAATCAAACCTTCCAATGATAGGAGGCATCATAGCAGCATTAGGCGCAGGCGTATGCTGTGTAGGTCCTTTGCTCCTGTTATTACTTGGGGTAAGTGGCTCATGGATTGGTAATTTAACTGCATTTGAACCCTATAGGCCATTATTTATCGCATTTGTAGTGTTGTTGTTTGGTTACTCAGGTTGGAAAATTTACCGTCCTGTAGAAGAGTGTGAGCCGGGAACGGCCTGTGCAATTCCTAAGAAACAGCAACAACGAAAAGTCATTTTCTGGCTGAGCGCTATAGTTGCGACAATTTTAGTGACCAGTAATTATTGGATACTTTTGTTTGCTTAATATACAGATCAAGAAATTTATAACATTTTAAAATTTGGAGCTAATTATGAAAAAATTATTATTAACCGCACTGCTTTCACTTTCTAGTTTTGGTGCTTTTGCTGAAGTAAAAACAGTTACACTGGAAGTGCCAACGATGAACTGTGCGACATGTCCAATCACAGTTAAAAAGTCATTAGAAAATGTTGATGGCGTTGAAAATGCGAAAGTTACCTACAAGCCTAAGCTAGCTGTTGTTTCTTTTGATGACACTAAAACCAACATCAATGCATTAATTGCAGCGACTACCAACGCTGGCTACCCTTCAAATTTAAAAAGTGAAAATAAGTAATATTTAGCCCCTTAGAACTAGTTACGCGTATCGGAGATAAAGCAGGCTCTATAGGTGCACTTGTTTCGGCAATGGGATGCGCCATGTGTTTTCCCGCGATAGCTAGTCTTGGTGCGGCAATTGGGATGGGATTTCTTAGTCAGTGGGAAGGGGTATTTATCAATACGTTGTTACCACTGTTTGCAGTATTAGCGCTGGCAATGAATATCTTAGGCTGGTTTAGCCATCGTCAATGGCACCGTAGTTTTATCGGTTCAATTGGCCCCATTTTGGTTTTACTCTCTTTATACCCTTGGTTCCAGTACGGGTGGAGTTCATACGTTACTTATACGGGGCTAGGACTAATGGTTGCTGTATCAATTTGGGACATGGTTTCTCCTGCGAATAAACGCTGTGATGATGAAACTTGTACCGCTTAACTTTTTAAGAGGAATAAAATATGTCAACGAATAGTTGTTGCTCGCCAAATGACATCCAGCCAGAACAATTACATGTAGCCATTATTGGTAGTGGTTCAGGGGCCTTTGCCAGTGCGATTAAAGCAGCAGAAGGCGGAGCAAGAGTTACTATCATTGAAGGAGCCGATGTAATCGGAGGTTGCTGTGTAAATGTCGGCTGTGTTCCTTCAAAAATATTGATCCGTGCTGCGCAATTAGCGCATCAGCAACGTACTAACCCGTTTGATGGTTTAGAAAATATTCAGCCACAACTTAGCCGCTCCTTATTAGCACATCAGCAAAACGCTCGCGTCGAAGAACTACGCGATGCTAAATATCAACGTATTTTAGAGAGTAATCCCGCGCTATCTTTACTTAAAGGTTATGCACGTTTTAAAAATCAAAATACCTTGCTAGTTCACAAGTCTGATGGTAGTGAAGAAGAGCTGGTTGCAGATCGCATTTTAATTGCAACAGGCTCTACACCAAGCATTCCGCCAATTAAGGGTTTAGTTGATACACCTTATTGGACATCAACAGAAGCCTTATTTGCAGAAGAGTTACCGAGTAGTCTAGTTGTCATCGGCTCCTCCGTTGTTGCTCTGGAAATTGCGCAAGCTTATGCCCGTTTAGGTAGCCGTGTGACAATTCTAGCCAGACATACCCTTTTATATGCTGAAGATCCGTTATTAGGTGAAAAACTGGCAGAGTGCTTTGAAAAAGAAGGTATTAGGGTACTTAATAATACGCAAGCAAGTCATGTTTCTTATGATAGCAATGGTTTTTCATTGGAAACTAACGAAGGAACATTAATCGCTGAAAAATTGCTTATCTCTACGGGTCGCCATGCAAATACTGGAAAGCTTGGTTTAGAAAATGTTGGTGTTGAAACAGATAAAAGTGGTGCCATTGTTGTTAATAGTATGATGGAAACATCAACAGCTAACATTTATGCCGCTGGAGATTGCTCCAATATGCCACAATTTGTTTATGTTGCTGCTGCTGCCGGAAGTAGGGCTGGAATTAATATGACAGGTGGAAATGCGCAACTCGACTTATCTACCATGCCTGCTGTTATATTCACCGACCCACAAGTTGCTACGGTAGGTCTAACCGAAGTACAAGCTTCAGCGGTAGGAATAAATACGATAAGTCGTGTACTTGATATGGAAAACGTACCAAGAGCTTTAGCAAATTTTGAAACGGATGGTTTTATCAAGTTGGTAGCTGAAGAATCCACGGGAAAACTGATAGGCGCACAAATTTTAGCCCATGAAGGCGGAGAACTGATTCAAAGTGCGGCTCTTGCTATTCATAATAAAATGACAGTCGAAGAATTGGCAGGTCAACTATTTCCGTATTTGACGATGGTTGAAGGATTGAAGTTATGCGCTCAAACCTTTAGCAAAGACGTTAAAGAGCTATCTTGCTGCGCAGGGTAATCATTTAACGGTAATGTACTTACAGAAATGTGAGACCATCCCAGATTCTGTGTAACTGCCATTTAGATTAAATGCTTACTGATACGATCATCAAACATAATCATAAAACGATTCAGAGCAGACGTCCAGTTACGGATTGGCATCGACCACCTTGACGATGCCTGCTGAGTTGCTAGGTAGACTACCTTGAATGCCGCCTGATCAGAGGGGAACACCTTACGCTTATTCACCGCCGTACGGATAACACTGTTTAGCGACTCTATCGCATTGGTAGTATAAATCGCTTTTCTGATGTCTTTCGGATACTCAAAGAACACCGTTAAGCCTTCCCAGTTATTACGCCAAGACTTGATGACATGCGGGTACTCTGTGCCCCAAGTCTCATCAAAGTGCTCAAGGTTGGCCTCTGCTATCTCAAGCGTATCAGCGCCGTAGATGGCTTTTAAATCAGCCGCTATTGCCTTCTTATCTGTCCAAGGTACAAACTTCATCGAATAGCGCACCATATGCACGATACACAGCTGAACCTTGGCTTTGGGATAAACGGTATTGATGGCATCAGGGAAGCCCTTTAGACCGTCAACACAAGCAATGAGGATATCTTGTACCCCGCGGTTTTGTAGCTCAGTGAGAACGCCTAGCCAGAACTTAGCGCCTTCACTCTCTGAGAGCCACATGCCAAGCAGCTCTTTTCTACCATCAAGTCCCACACCTAGTGCCAGATAAATAGCTTTGTTAATGATCTGCTTGTCTTGGCGCACCTTGACGACGATGCAGTCTAAATAGACGATAGGATAGACGCTGCTCAGTGGCCTGTTCTGCCAAGCGGTGATGTCGTCTAAGATATTATCGGTGACTCTTGAAACCAATGTACTTGAGATATCTACATCGTAGAGCTCTTTGATGCTCTCTACAATCTCGGTAGTGGTTTGACCTTTGGCGTAAAGGAATATGATCTTGTCATCAAGGCCTGAGATACGGCTTTGATGCTTACGCACTAACGCAGGTTCAAAGTCACCATCACGGTCTCTTGGGGTGGATATCTCAAGATCGCCTGTGTCACTGCGGACGGTCTTTTTAGTGTGGCCGTTGCGCTTGTTAGGCTTAGCCGCCTTTTCATGCTTGGGGTAGCCGAGATGGTCTTCCATCTCAGCTTCTAGTGCAGTGTCGATAAAAGATTGCATGAGCTGCTTTTGGAAGTCTTTAATGTCATCGAAGCTTTTCATGCTACCAGCCATCTGCTGGGCCAGTTTTTTAATGTCAGATTGAGTCGTCATTGCTTATTCTCCGGTTAAGGGATTATAAGCAGTTACACA
>NZ_DFQV01000013.1:74609-137171 GCF_002377945.1 Psychrobacter sp. UBA3480 | reverse complement strand
GCGTATCTCCTTGATAAAGATAGATAAAAATATGAATGTTGATTGCAATAATGGGTTTAACAATCATCGGTGACGAGCAGCCGTCTCGTCAAATATGATGTCGATGTCTGATATTAAAGTATCTAATATGAATAGATCATCGTAAGCGCCAGAGCTGTTTGGAATAATTAAACAGCGTTGACGTGTAAAGCCGATTATCTTAGCAAATTATTGAACTAAGGACAATATATTTGATGATTAATGCTCAAAGAAGTTACGTAATATCATCGAATTTGGGTCATTCTAGTAACTAAATCAATAGTAAGCGCTGACAGACATAGAGGGTTGATAAAATCTCTTACAATATATCCTATATAATAGCGTCAGTTATTGAGGAATTTAGGTATGATATTCTAACGATAGACCTTGATATAGGTATTTTCTCATCAATATAGTTCATCTAATGTTATATAAGTGGATAGGGTATGCAGCGAAAAGCAATTGTGATTGGCGCAACGGGGTTAGTAGGGCAGCATTTGGTAAAGCAACTGAGTGAGCTTTATGACACATTGATTGTGATTGCCCGCCGCCCGCCACGCTACATTAATGCCAGCATGCGTTTTTATCAAATCAATGATTTTGATAATCTCTCTGAAGTGTTTGCAAGTGTTGGTGCCGATCGAACTACGGATGCTTTTAGTTGTTTGGGTACGACAAAAAAGCAGGCTGGTAGTGATGAGGCTTTTCGCAAGGTAGATCGAGACTATAACGTAAATTTTGCCAAGTTATGTCGTGACAAAAGGGTAGAGAATTTCTTTTTACTCTCCTCAATGAATGCGGATATTGACAGTCGTTTTTTATACAATCGAGTCAAGGCTGAGACAGAGCAGGCTGTTATGGCATTAGATTTTGGCCAATTGGTCGTCTTCCGCCCGTCATTATTGCTTGGTAAGCATAAAGGTCGTCCGCTTGAGAGCCTTGGTCAAAAAGCCTTTAAACTCATTTCGCCGCTCGTGTCAGAGTCACTATCGTTACATCCTATTTCTGCTAAACGCGTTGCCAGTGCTATGGCCATGAGTGCTCATGATATCTATCATCGTAGTAAATATCGTACTGAACCTCAAATTAAGCATATCGACATTATCGAAAACAAACAGATGCTAGCGATGACTCGTGTCAAAAAATAAAGTAAATTTTTTCTAGTGACAGACTCAGTCTCAAAAACGGAAATCTATAGATATCGATTTTTAATTGCGTCAGAACAAGATTGCATTAGAACAAGAACACAAGAGTAAAAAATACAATAACTATTATCAAAGCATCAATAAGTATTTGAATAACAGTCAGTTGAATCACTAAAATAAGGAGCAGGAGCAATGTCAGAATCGATACAAATGGATAGAGAAAGTTTTGTCACTTGTGATCTATTGGATGCCAATCCTGAGTCTCAAGTATGCTTGCCAAATATCGAAGGCAAGTCATTCCGTCAGTTTGGTACAAAAGACAAATTCTGCGGTGAAATCGTGACGGTTAAGTGCTTTGAAGACAATAGTCGTGTTAAGTCACTATTGAATAGCGATGGTAAAGACAAAGAAGGCAATGGGAAAGTGTTGATCGTCGATGGTGGCGGCTCTATGCGCTGTGCATTACTAGGCGATATGATTGCACAATCAGCTATCGACAACGGCTGGGCTGGGGTTATTGTATATGGCTGTGTTCGCGATGTTGATGACATGGCAGAGATGGATCTTGGCGTGATGGCGCTTGGTTGTATCCCGCGCAAATCAACTCGTCGTGATGAAGGTCAAACGGATATCGAAATTAGTTTTGGTGATTTGACGTTGAATTCGGGTATGTTTGTTTATGCTGATAATAATGGCATCATCGCTAGCGATAAACCACTTATCAGCTGAAGCTTTAGGCCTGGCTTGATTAGTAAAAACAAAAACCTCAGCTGATAAGTTGGGGTTTTTTGTTATGTAACGACAGTTAAAGCGCAATAATCGTTGTTAACCCTCAATCATTAATGAGTAAACTCTTAAGTGACAAACCGTTACGGCATAAGTTTTGGTAATTGCTCAAATATTCGTATAATAGCTTTCTGACTCCTTAACTTTGATCCTATTCTTTATGCCTATTACTGCTCTGACTGACGCGTTTGACCCTATTAACCAGCAGTTGTTCCCTATCCAAAATGCCGAGCGGCGTTGGCTAGCGCCTGTCCATGGTGCGGTCAGCAGTTTGTGGCTGGCAAGCTTGGTTCAAACACCTATGTGGAATGTTGCCGAGCGATTAAAGGTCGTGGTGGCACGTGACCAAAACCAACTCAATCAAATAGAGACCGAGCTGGCATTTTGCGGAGTCGATGCTTATGTGTTCCCTGACTGGGAAACATTGACTTATGATGAGCTGTCTCCGCATCAAGACATCGTTAGTGAGCGCATCAACCTGCTGACGGATATGCCAAGATCAGGTGTGCTGCTTATCTCCGTACAGGCGCTGATGCATCGCGTTGCACCGCCAAGTTGGCTGATTGGTCAGCATTTTGATTTGAGTGTCGGTGATCAGTTTGATATCAATACGCAACGTGGGCTGTTGGCAAAGGCAGGCTACCGCGCTGTTGAAAATGTCTTTGAACCAGGTGAGTTTGCAGTGCGTGGCAGTATTATTGATATTTTTGCCATGGGTCAGCCTTTTCCGCTGCGTTTAGACTTGTTCGATGATGAAATCGAAACGATTCGCTTTTTTCATCCTCAAACCCAGCGCACATTGACCGCTGATGATCTCAAAGCGATGTTAACGGGCAACGATACCAGCATGGCAAAAGAGTCGCTGTCGTTACTGCATAAGATGCCAGATATCTCAAAGCCTATTCAGCAATTTCAAATACTGCCAGCAAAAGAGTTTCCACTTGATGAAGGGCGTGAGACGTTTCGCACGAACTTTGCTGCGATGTTCCCTAATACCAGTAGTCGTAAGTCTGAGCTGCACAAAGACGTAATGGCAGGGATTGCTAGTAGCGGATTAGAGTATTATCAGCCGCTATTTTTTGACTTAAAAGACTGGGAGGCGGAGAGTAGTTTATTTTCCTATTTACCAAGTGATGCATTGTTTATCACCGATGAATTAATCAATGAAAAACAAGCTGATTACTGGTCACAAATTCAGCGCCGCTACGAAGAGCGTCGCCATGACATTGATAAGCCTATCGTAGAGCCAGCAATGCTGTATCTATTATCTAACGCGCTTAACGAGCAGTTAAACCAGTATCCAAGAGTAATATTAAGTGCTCGTGATGAA
The DNA here is from genome assembly GCF_002377945.1 of Psychrobacter sp. UBA3480. GTDB lineage: Bacteria > Pseudomonadota > Gammaproteobacteria > Pseudomonadales > Moraxellaceae > Psychrobacter. Next base: position 133,892 of record NZ_DFQV01000013.1, on the reverse strand, counting down.
CTGGCTACAATGAATGATGTGGCAGTGCCAGAAAGTATAGAAGCCTCACAAATACCATTGCCATCGAGTGTCACTAAACAACAAGGGCTGGTGACATTAAGTGCTCAAGAACCGCCACAGTTAGCAGTCAATCATCAAAAGTCTGAACCATTATCAGAATTGCTCGACTTCTTGGATACGCAATCAAAGACTTCAACACCCGTATTAATCGTTGCAGAAACCGCAGGCCGTCGCGAGATTCTCATCGAACTGTTCAAAGGCAAGATTGATATCAAGGCGTACGATAGCTTTGAGGCATTTTTAGCCGCAGATAAAACCAGCGCTATTAATAACAGTCACTTACCGCATGTCGGTCTGACCGTAGCGCCAATTGAGCGCGGTGTCTATGTGCCTGAACGCTTGGTGTTGATTAGTGAGACACAACTGTTTGGTCGTCAAGTTTTACAGACGCGCCGTCGTCGCCAAAGCGGGGTATCAGAAGAGTTCTTGGTCAAAAGCGTTACTGAGATAACAGATGGCAGTCCAGTGGTACATATTGAGCATGGTATCGGTCGTTATAATGGCTTAATTACCTTAGATGTGGGCGATGGTGAGCAAGAATTTATCCATTTAAAATATTCTGATGACGCTAGTATCTATGTGCCAGTTGCCAATTTGCAAATGATTAGTCGCTATAGTGGCGGTGATCCAGCGTTAGCACCGCTACATAAAATTGGTAGTGGTAAATGGGACCGAGCCAAGCAAAAAGCATTAGAGCAAATTCATGACGTTGCTGCTGAATTGCTCAATATGCAGGCAAGACGCGAGGCCAAAGTTGGAATTCATTTCAAAATAGACCCATCACAGTATGAGTTATTCGCTAGCCAGTTTGCTTTTGAAGAAACTGCCGACCAAGCCAATGCCATTCATGCAGTCATGGAAGACATGAGACAAAACCAGCCGATGGATCGTCTCATTTGCGGCGATGTTGGTTTTGGTAAAACAGAAGTCGCGATGCGAGCCGCGTTTATTGCCGTTAGTGCTGGCTATCAGGTTGCCGTACTGGTGCCTACCACATTGCTTGCCGGTCAGCATGAAGACAACTTCCGCGATCGTTTTGCCGATTGGCCCGTTCATATCGAGAGCTTGTCGCGCTTTGGTGGCAAAAAACATCAAGAAATGGTATTGGCTGATTTGGCTGCTGGTAAAGTGGACATCGTCATTGGTACCCATAAACTGCTACAACCAGATGTGAAATTTGCCAACCTTGGCCTGATGATTGTTGATGAAGAGCATCGCTTTGGAGTGCGTCATAAAGAGCGTATCAAGGCCATCCAGACTGATGTCGACAGCATGTCTATGACGGCGACTCCGATCCCTAGAACGCTTAATATGGCGCTCTCAGGTATGCGTGACATGTCGATTATCGCCACACCGCCTGCCCGTCGTCTTGCCATCAAAACTTTTGTGATGCAAAAGACAGAAGCCCTGATGAAAGAAGCCATATTGCGTGAGTTATTACGTGGTGGGCAGGTCTATCTGCTACACAATGATGTTGCCAGTATTGAGCGCATGGCAGAGACTATTCGTGACCTAGTGCCAGAAGCACGAGTAGGAGTAGCTCATGGGCAAATGCAAGAGCGCCAACTTGAGCAGATCATGCAGCAGTTTTATCATAAAAAGTTCAACGTGTTGGTTTGCTCTACCATTATCGAGACAGGTATTGATGTGCCCAATGCCAATACGATTATCATTGAGCGCGCTGATAAGTTTGGTCTTGCGCAATTACATCAGCTGCGCGGCCGAGTAGGACGTAGTCATCATCAAGCGTATTGTTACTTACTAGTGCCTTCTCTGAAAGGCCTCAAAGGTGATGCCAAGCGCCGTTTGCATGCGATTGAGCGTGCCAATACTTTAGGTGCAGGCTTTATGCTGGCAAGTGAGGATTTAGAGATTCGCGGTGCAGGGGAGATATTGGGTAAGCAGCAGAGTGGCAATATGCAGGCGATTGGTTTTAGCTTGTACATGGATATGCTTGAGCGGGCGACTAAAGCCATTAAAGCTGGCAAGGAGCCTGATTTAAATACACCATTGTCGTTGACCAGTGAAATTAATCTACACAGCTCTGCTCTCATTCCAGAAGAGTATTTACACGACGTGCATCAGCGCTTATTGTTCTATAAGCGTATTAGTAATACCGATGATAAAGAGGCATTGACGGATATTCGTACGGAAATGATAGACCGCTTCGGGGCACTGCCAGATCAAACCAAGCAGCTATTCGCCATTCATGGATTACGCTTACAAGCAGAGCCGCTCAAGATCAATAAAATTGATGCAAATAGTACTAGTATGACGCTAGAATTTGCGCCAGATACTCCAGTTGATGCGTTAGCGATTATTAAATTGATCCAATCAAATGGTCAGCATTATCGTATGAATGGCGCATCTGGTATCCGTTACCAAAATAGCGATAAGTTAGCCACACCGCAACAGCGTGTGACGGTCATACAAGAGCTGCTGCGCTATTTTAGCGAGCACATGGTGACAGAGCCTGCTTAGTACATAGCTGGATATCAAGTAGGCTAGGTAGTCATACTAAGACAATAAGTCATGGTGCTATTTTATCAACCCGATAACTGATAAAATAGCCAAACTAACTTTTTAACTTTCTGTATTTTTATTTGCATTAAACAACAAGAGAACCGTCATTATGTTCCAACTTCATCATAAACTTGCTGCTGATAGTTTTTTAGTGGGGGATTTTCCATTATCCACTTGTCGTTTAATCAATGACTGCCAATTTCCTTGGCTTATATTGGTGCCGCGTGTATCTGGCATTAAAGAGTTATATGAGCTGTCTGAGGCAGACCAAACACAGTTTTTACGAGAGTCGAGCTGGTTGTCGAGCCAGTTAGCCAAAACCTTTCAAGCTGATAAAATGAATGTAGCCGCTCTTGGTAACCAAGTGCCACAGCTTCATTTCCATCATATTGTCCGTTATCAAAATGACATGCAATGGCCAAACCCAGTATGGGGTGTGCCAGCTGTGCCATATACTAAAGAAGTATTGGCGCAAATGCAGCAAACATTGATGATGGCATTACGTGGTCATCACCAAATGCCGTTTGATTGGCAAATGTAATTATCATTCTATCCTGCATTCAATAAGAATAGATTGAGTTTAAATTCTATATGTAAAAAGAGAGGCCAGATACTTAAGTGTATCTGGTCTCTCTTTTTAATTGAATTTGAATAAAACTATAAAACAGTGAATAAACTAGACAAAAGGTCGTCTTATAGTCATCAGTAACCTTGTTTAAACTTATTTCGAAAGTATAATATATTATTAGATATATCTTATGATAAATCGTCATAAGGACAAATAATGTACATATGTTAGTGTAGTATGCCTTTGTCTCTCAGATAGCTCACCTTATTCAAGTGAATCTCATATGACCTTCTCAGAGACATTCAAACCAATGACGCCGTTAAAGGACGCAGGCACATGTCATTTTGACTACCCAGAAGTGTTCGTGTTAATACTGACGGTTTTTTTACGTGCTATATACTACGACTTCCGCTCTATCTCAATGGCATTATTGGTTATTATCACATTGCCAAGCCTCATGATCCTGATATACAACTACCGACGCCAGACTAGCTTTTGGACGTCTAATATCGTTATTATTCTATTATCGGTTGTCATCGGATCGTTACAATGCTGTACGGTCATATCAATCAGTTTGGCTGCTTTGATTGGTGTACGTATCATTCTTAGCCGACCTGAGAATCACCTCAGACTGTTATCTGTATCTGTCGTGACCATTATTGTGTTTTTCTACGTTAGCACAGTCTTAAATACGAATAGTATGGACTTTGATGAAGGCTTATTACCATTGATAGTAATGGTGGCAAGCTTAGGCGTTATTTTGTACCAGTTCAGGCGTATCTATCAGCAACATATTACTTTTAAAGCACGTGCCCATCAGGCTGGTGGACGATTGAACACCATGGTATCGGTAATCAATAAACTTACCCGTTTTGTACCACCACAAATTTGGGAGCCTATTGTCAAATCGGATAGCCCTGTTAGAGTTTCTAATAAACGTGCAAAAATAACTATCATGTTTTCAGATATCGTCGGCTTTACCGAGCTGTCTGATAGTCTAAGTTCTGACAACTTGGCAGACATCCTCAATACTTATATGCATTGCATGACGTCGATCGCTGATAAGCATGGTGCAGTGCTTGATAAGTTCATTGGTGATGGCATGGTATGTTTCTTTGGTGAGCCAAATAGCCGCGGCTCGCGTCAAGATGCACTAGATTGTGTGGCGATGGCAATTGATATGCGCCGAGAAATGCGTACTTTACGTCAAAAATGGCGGTTGATGGGATTTGAAGGCTTATATATACGTGTTGGTATCACCACTGGCTACTGTCACGTTGGTAATTTTGGTAGTAATAGTCGATTAAGCTATACCATCATTGGTAAAGAAGCCAACCTAGCCTCTAGGCTTGAGTCCTGTGCGGGCAAAGATCAGATATTGGTCAGTGAAAGCACTTACGATTATATATGCCATAACTATGAGTGTGAGCACGTTGCCGCATTTTGCTTGAAGGGAATTGATGAAAAGGTCGATGCATGGCAAGTACTTGATCCTAGTGCCAGTACAGGTCATTTATCTAAATGGGTTGACCACACATTGCCCGGTTTCAATTTGCATTTGAACTTTAAAGATATGAAAGACAATGATTATCAAGATATTAGAGCTCGTTTAAATTTTGCGCTGGAACGCATCGAGCAAGAGGAAGAAAAAGTTGTAAAGGGCATAGCCGCAGAAAGTAAACGTGAGGATGCCAATCGCAAGTAAACGTTTCAAGCTTAATATATTAAAATCATATATAGAAAAAGGCCAGCTATCACATAGCTGGCCTTTTTTAATCTTAACTAGAAAGTATCATCAGTGTTTAATGATTTTCTTTAGCATGATTGAGGGTATATTTAGGAACTTCGATGGTCAAGTCATCATCATCAAGCATGACCTGACAAGACAGACGTGAGTCAGGCTCTAAGCCCCAAGCACGATCAAGTAGATCAGCTTCAATATCATCCATCTCATCTAAACTGTTGAAACCCTTACGTACTACAACATGGCATGTAGTACAAGCTTTCGACATCTCACAGGCATGCTCGATTTTAATGCCTTTTTCTAATAGTGCTTTGCATAAGTTTTCACCAGCTTGCAACTCAACTTCTGCGCCTTCAGGGCAAATTTCGTGATGGGGTAGTACGGTAACTTTTGGCATAAATTATCTGTCCGATGCTAATCAATTTAAAAAATATTAGAAATTAGCTTAACGTGTTAGCTAAGCTATATATGTCGATGTATTTATTACCAGTCTTTGGCACTAGTACCTGCCATACTGGTCTTGACGCTTTGATTCATAATACGTGCAGCAAAGGCATCACTATGTGGCTTGAGCTGTGCTTGTTGTGCTTCAATAAGCGCTAAGTCATCATCAGTGCTAAGAGAGTTACGTAGCGCCTGTATATGCTCTGCTAGTGACTGTTGTTCTTCAGTAGAAAGCAACGCTGCAAATTCGTTAAGTGCCGACTCTAGGGCAAGTACTTCACGTTCCGCTTCTACTTTGGTCTCAATTAAAGAACGCGCGTTTTTGTCTTCTTCTGCGTGTTTAAACCCTGCAACAAGCAACTGTTCTTTTTGCTCATCTGATAGACCATAAGAAGGCACAATCTCGATTTTGCTTTCTGTTTTGGTCGTAGTTTCTTGCGCACTGACAGTAAGCTGACCATTAGCATCAATACTAAAGGTGACTTCAATACGAGCAAATCCAGCTTTCATTGGCGGGATACCATACAGCTCAAAACGTCCAAGTGAGCGACAGTTTTCTACCGTTTCACGCTCACCTTGCACCACGTGAATCACCATGCCTGTTTGACCATCTTGATACGTGGTAAACACTTGACGCTTCTTCACAGGGATTGGTGTATTGCGTGGGATGAGTACTTCGACCAAACCGCCCATGGTCTCAAGACCTAATGATAATGGCGTCACGTCCAATAACAATAAATTATTATCACTATCACCATTGACCAATTGATGAGCAGTCTGGGCAGCACCTAAAGCAACAACTTCATCTGGATTCAGACGACAAAGTGGCTGCTTAGCGAAAAACTCAGTCACGACTTGCTGTACGGCAGGCATACGAGTCGAGCCGCCCACTAAGATAATTTCATCTAGATCTGTAGTAGACAGCTTGGCATCGCGTAGGACTTGTTCGCACACGCTTAGCGTACGGCGACTGACAGGTTCTACGATAGTTAGCACATCTGTACGGCTTAATACGCCTTGATAAGACTGACCATTGACCGTGAGATTGATATCTACTTGCTCAACGTCAGTCAGTGCTTGTTTATAAGCCTTGGCTTGTTGAGCTAGTATTGATTTGTCATGCAGGCTTACGTCTTTTGGATCGATATTTAATTGTTTAATAATCCAATTGGTAATAAGACGATCGATATCATCACCGCCTAGTGCGCTATTACCACCAGTTGCCAACACTTCAAAGACACCGTCTGTAAGCTTTAAGATAGAGACGTCAAAAGTACCACCACCCAAATCATAGATTAAGTAATAGCTTTCTTTCTTACTGTCTTCTGATGATTGGTCAAGACCATAGGCGACTGCCGCCGCTGTTGGTTCATTCAACAAGCGAAGTACGTTGATACCCGCTGCTTGAGCGGCATCTTTAGTTGCTTGGCGCTGTGCTTCATCAAAATAAGCGGGAACCGTAATTACGGCACCTTCAATGCTATCTGCAGGTAAAGCACTCGCTGCACGTTGCTCAAGAGCGGCTAGTATACGCGCCGATACTGCAACAGGGGAAACCTCACCTTGAGCCGTTACAAAGGCGGGCATATCGTCTTTGTTACCAGACAGCTCATAAGGATGAGAGAATTTGATATCAGCTTGACTACGACCCATAAAACGCTTAGCCGAGACGATCGTATTTTTTGGATCATCCGCTAAATGCGCTAGAGCGTCATAGCCAACCAATGGCGTACCAGTAGCTGGATAATAGACAACAGACGGTAATAATGTATCTGTCGCTGCGCCTGCCTCTAAGACTTGTGCCTTACCTGAACGCACCACAGCAACCAACGAGCGTGTAGTACCGAGGTCGATGCCCAAGCCAAATTTATGTTGGTGAGGTTGAGCGCTTTGATTGGGTTCAGCAATTTGCATTAAAGACATAAGGATAACTCAGAGATAAAATGAATAAGTGAAATAGAGCAAATATAGCATATGCAGTACAAGAGCTTAACGTCGGTAATCTCATTCCATGGTATATGGATTCTGACAGTTTGATGCGCTTAGACTCAAAGATTATACGGTATCACGGTCACTATTTTAACCAAATATATAGAATTTAGCTTGTTAGAGAGGGCCATAACCACAGATGCTTAGACGTATAAGTCATCGTCATCTGAATGCGATGAATTTGCAACGTCATCAAGCCCCGTCGTCACATCAGCATTTAGCTTAACTAAAAATTTTAGCTTCTGTGTCGCATCAATCGCTGTTTGCCAATCTTGATTTTGATAAGCATTATTGAAGCGTTCAGATTGATTTGCTAGACGATTTGTAATTTGAGGATGTAATTGCTGCAAGGCTACAAGATCTTTGTCTTCGATAGCATCATCTAGATCCATACGCATCTGCATCGCATCTTCCAAAAAGTCTAAATCTGCGATTGAGTGCTCTATGTTTTGTGCTTGATCTGCCATGTCTAATAAATAACCAGCACGGCTATCAGGAGCGCTTAGCGTTTGATACGCTTGATTAATTAAAGCCGACGCTTTTTCAGACTGCAACTGTGCTTGAACCATATCGGTCTGATTTTTGGCAACATTATCAGGATGATAGCGTTTCTGCAGCAGGCGCAAACGTTGCTCTAGACTGCTTTGGTTAATTTCAAATTGTACAGGCTGCTCAAATAGGGCAAAGAAGTTATCAAACTGTGGTTCTAAAGTAATATCTGTCATAATCTGATGCCTTGCTTTTTTATTTATTTTTGAAGTCATGACCTAGCTAAGAATATCTGAATCGCTTGGCTACCTAACTAAATTAGCCATTTTTCATAGCGATAGCAGAGATACTGTACTGTTCTTATGAAAGTTTATTGAAGCATAAATCTATCAGTTTTCAGCCATTGAACAATTAAACTGTAAAGGACTCACCGCAACCACATTCACCTTTCTGGTTAGGGTTGGTGAATTTAAAGCCTTCGTTTAAACCTTCTTTTTCGTAATCCATCAACAAGCCGTCTAAATATACTAGGCTTTTAGGATCAATGAAAATGCTAACGCCGCGACTTTCATAGCGCGTGTCGTTTTCATCAGGGGTATCTACAAACTCTAAAACGTAAGCCAAGCCCGAGCAACCCGCCGTACGGATACCAACTCGAATGCCTTCGCCTTTGCCGCGATTGTCCAAAAAGTCTCGAACATGCTGAGCGGCGCGTTCTGTCATTTCAATCATGCCAACTCCCATTGACTATTAATCATAAATATCAATAAAAAATCTAGATAAACTGACAACCAAAATTACAAGATTGCCAAAACCATAGGCTTGCGACTATTAGAAAACAAAAGGTGACAATTACATAAGTGTCATTGTCACCTCTTTAGCGTCAGTAGCGATTACACATTGCTACTTTAGCGTTGCTAGTACAACGTAGCGCATACGCTAGCAGGCTTAGCCTAACTTAATTTAGATCGCAGCTTCTTCTGCTGGAGCTGCTACGCCATGTTTACCTTTATAGTCGCTAATAGCGGCTTTGATGGCGTCTTCTGCAAGTACAGAGCAATGCACTTTTACTGGTGGTAATGCTAGCTCTTGAGCGATATCGTTGTTTTTGATTTCGCCAGCTTGATCCAAGCTCTTGCCTTTTAGCCACTCAGTAACAAGCGAGCTTGAAGCAATCGCTGAACCGCAGCCATAAGTCTTGAAACGTGCATCTTCGATAATACCATTATCGTCGACTTGGATTTGTAGACGCATTACATCGCCACATGCTGGGGCACCGACCATACCGGTACCAACGTTCTTGGCATTTTTATCAAGATTACCAACGTTGCGTGGGTTTTCGTAATGATCAATAACTTGGTCACTATAGGCCATGGGGTTTTCTCCTAGTTAGATGATGAGTAGTCGTTTATCAACTTTAAATGTCTAACTACTCATCGATAATTGGGGTCAAACGCTTAATTTAATTGTCTGATCAATTGTTTAATAAATATATATTGCTAGCTATACTAAAAAGCTATATTAGAAATTAATGCTCAGCCCACTCGACTGAATTTAGATCAACACCTTCTTGGTACATATCCCAAAGTGGTGATAGGGCACGTAGTTTGTCAACGGCTTCATGCATCTGTTTGATAACAGTGTCGATGTCTTCATCAGTGGTATAACGGCCGAAGCTGAAACGGATTGAGCTATGTGCCAATTCATCTGGGCGACCGATTGCACGTAGTACATACGATGGCTCAAGCGTCGCTGACGTACAAGCTGAACCTGATGATACAGCTAAGTCCTTAAGTGACATCATCAATGACTCGCCTTCAACGAAGTTGAAGCTGATGTTTACAATGTTTGGTACGCTATTCTCGAGATCACCGTTTAAGTAAATCTCTTCGATATCTTGTAGGCCATCCCAAAGTTTTTGACGTAATTTAGCTGCATGTGCATGGTCAGCTTCGTAGCTTTCATTAGCTAAAGCAAATGCTGCGCCTAGGCCAACGATCTGATGCGTTGGTAGTGTACCTGAACGCATACCGCGCTCATGACCACCGCCATGTTGCTCAGCTTTCAAGCGAATACGTGGCTTACGACGAACAAACAATGCGCCGATACCTTTAGGGCCGTATGCTTTATGACCTGAGAAGCTCATCAAATCAATTTTCATTTCTTCAAGATTGATTTTTACTTTACCAACAGACTGTGCGCCATCAACATGGAAAACTACGCCAGCTTCGCGAGTGATTTCACCAATCGCTGCAACATCAGTAATAGTACCAAGCTCATTGTTTACCATCATAAGTGATACTAAAATCGTATCATCACGTAGTGCTTCTTTTACTTGCTCTGGCAGGATAAGGCCTGTGCTTGGCTGTGGTTCAAGATATGTAATCTCAAAACCTTCTTGCTCAAGCTCACGGCAGGTATCTAATACAGCTTTGTGTTCAATTTTACTGGTAATGATATGTTTGCCACGAGACTGATAAAAATGTGCTGCACCTTTAATGGCTAGGTTGTCAGACTCAGTCGCACCAGAAGTAAAGACGATTTCGCGTGGATCAGCGTTGATTACTTCAGCAACTTGACCGCGAGCAGTTTCTACTGCTTCTTCCGCTTGCCAGCCGTAACCATGTGAGCGTGAAGCTGGGTTACCAAAGACACCATCTACAGTCAAATACTCGCTCATTTTAGCAGCTACTGATTTAGCAACTGGGGTAGTGGCGGCATAATCTAAGTATATAAGGTTGTTATGTTGGCTCATGCTGGGTTTGCCTCGCTGTTCGATAGAGTAATAGTATTAATGTCTTTTATGGAAATATCTTTTGTAGAGGTGTGCTGACGCTCTGAGACTGACTGCACGTTTTCCATATCTAATAATTGCGCTAATGTTATATTTTTCAAGTACTGTTCGATATGATTTGATAGTGCACACCACAGATCGTGAGTTAGGCACATTGTACCACCTTGACAGTCACCGCGTCCTTCACACTGCATCGCGTTTACTGACTCATCAACCGCAGATATGATGCTCATCACATCTATCTCATTCAATGGCTTAGCTAGGTGATAACCACCTGCCGCACCGCGAATACTAGTGACAAGGCCGCGTTTACGGAGTTTAGAAAATAACTGTTCAAGATACGAGATTGAAATCGATTGCCGTTTGGCGATATCGGATAATGATACAGCACTGTCTTGTTGGCTAGTCTGCAATGCCAAATCTAATAATGCGGTAACAGCATATCTGCCCCGAGTAGTCAAACGCATGTGTTATCTCCAAACTTGATGTCATTTATGTTTAACAACGATCTTAGCCAAAAGTCTTAATAAGTACTCATAAGATAAAAAGAGCAACCAATAATACGTCAGCTAAGTTTTGTCTTATCGTTATTGAACAACAGATGATTAACCCGATGTGTGCAACGATTAAGGTAATTATACTTAATCCCGAGTAATTTAGTCAAGATTAAAGTGTGGTTCAATGGTTAATCAAGCTTATTGCTGTAATTGATAAAAACAATGATGTTTAGAAGAGATATATGAGTGAGACATAAGTAGCTTCATTTGTCTGCTACAGATACATTTAACGAAGTAAAAAATAAGCGTTCAATATCTATAGAAGACATTGAACGCTTATTTGTAGGTAATTCAGCGAACCAAAACTAATTCATTAATAGTGCGATGATTGAGCCGATCATAATGACAAGCGCGACAACAGTGACAATCATCAACGTCTTTTGTTTGCTTTGAAGCTCTTTTACGGTTGTTTCAAGTTCACGATTTTTGATAGTTAAGGTATTAATCTGTGTTTGCTGTTCTTTAATACGAAGTTTGTAGTTGTTCTTTTTTTCTTCCAAGTCAGCTTCGGTAGGTTTGGTTTTATTTTTATCACCCTTTATCTTTTTAATCAGTCCTTGAATCAAGCTGCCAAGCCCAAGTTGCATAATAAACTGTTTGACCAGTTGTACTTGAATCGACTCACCGCGCATCTGTAGCTTTTCGGTGGTTTCGCTATCATGAGTCGTGATGGCGTTGATAACTTGAATGCTATAAGCGTTGATAACCACGTCAGGCTCACTACGACCAATCGGCAGTTGCGCATCTAGTAACACGCCTTTGGTACTAAACGTGGCAAATACCTCTACATGCGGTAAATACAAGCGAAGCGCCACCACGGTGCCTTGCTTGGCGAGCGGATAAGCGGCCTTACGCAATTCAGGATCCAAACGTAACAGTAATGTCAGCGCCGACTCGATAAATACTAAAATGATATTAAGAAAAGAGTGAGACAACGTAGAACGCTTCATGTAAGTAATCCGTTTTTTATTTAGCAAGTTTTAGATATTGAGCAAACAGAAGTCTGTATTTGCCCAAGACTTGCAGTGATATTTTGCTTATAGTAACGTCTTTATAATAAAAAGTAACGCTAGTTTCTGTAGTGGCTAAACTATTACATTACAATTTAGCAGTCAATAAAGACACTCTTATTTATGACCAGCAATATACAAACTTAATGTATAGCAATGCACAGACGGCAATTGACAAATCTGTCAAAGCGTAGAAAATAGGAAAGCCAATCGTCTCAGTTATGCAGACTCGGTTATATATAAATTCCTAACGCTTTGCGTAACATTAGGTGTCAAATACGTAGTGTAGAGCACAAAAATATGTAAAATCGCTTGCGCTCCTTATGCTGCCTTGATATAAAGACGATAACAAAGAAGAACCTGTTAATGCGCCAGTTAGGTAGTTTTTATTGCGTAAGCACCATGAGAGCGTTACAATACTTGGCGTGAGCATTTATTACCCCCTTAAACTTGAAGGAAATTTTATGAATAAGTCAGAATTAATTGATAGCATCGCAGACAAAAGTGGTCTAAATAAAACCCAAGCTGGTGATGCATTAAACGCTGTTATGGAAAGTGTTGGTGAAGCGCTAGAAGCTGGCGATAGCATCTCATTAGTTGGCTTTGGTACTTTCAGTGTGAAAGACCGTAAAGCACGCACTGGTCGCAATCCTAAGACTGGCGAAGAGCTAAGCATTCCAGCAAGCAAAGTACCAAGCTTCAAAGCTGGTAAAAACTTAAAAGAGCGCTTGAACTAAGCCGATTTTTTAAGCATAAAATGATAGTCGGTGGTCTATAGCTGAAGTAATGAGCTAACCATCGAAGAGAGCACCTAATATTTAGGTGCTTTTTTTATCGCTATAGTTTGTATCATGCGTCGTGAATATTTTGAGTCTGCATGAAAAATCACGTATCATAGGGCGCGCGATAGGTGTGTCATTTAAGTCAGATTTCTTTAGTAAATTTTGTTTTTTACTATAAAATGCATACGCTCTTACTCTTACCATTGCTAGCTTAAATAGTACTGATGTTGGCAGGTTGCACTTAACAGCTCCTAACAGTATTACAATGGTTTTTCATCAATATAGGTTAATAAAGCAGAGATAACTATGGATAAATTGCGCGATTTCTTAAAAAGCTGGCCAGGTCGCATTTTATTGATTTTATGCCTATCGCCGCTCGCTCTCTTGGGTGTCGAAAGCTATTTTGGCGGCAACGTCGATCCCAACCAGATTGCGCAGGTAGGTGAGGCAAGCGTAGGAATGTCCGAGTATCAAACTGCTGTCAATAGCCGTCGTTCTGAAGTGCTAGAGCAAGTCGAAGATGCCAGCTTGTTAAATGAAGATGTGCTTCATGAGCAAGTATTAAAAGGTCTAATCGACCGTACGTTGTTAGAGCAGCAAGCAGGCAAGCTTGGTATGACCGTGTCTGACGACACGATCAATCGTCTGCTGCGTCAAGAAGAAATATTCCAAGATGCAGAGGGTAACTTTTCAAACGATCAGTTTTCAAACTTCTTGCGTCAGCGCGGCATGACTAAAAACCAGCTATTTGCAGAATTTCGCAATCAGTTAAGCTTGGATCAATTAAACGCCAGTATCGTTGGGACGGCCGTCTATCCTATGCAAGCGGTCAGTCAATTAATTGATTTGCAACTTGAGTCGCGCAACGTTTGGGTGCATCGCTTTAATTGGCAAGACTATGCTGACAAAGTTAAGCTTAGCAAAACAGACATTCAATCCTATTATGATGCTAACAAAGACACATTGAAAAGTGCAGCGATGGTTGACTTGGCGTATATCCAGCTTAGCCCGCAAACTATCAAGGTTGATGAAGTAACGGCAGAAGAGTTGCAGCAACAGTACGAAGCTTATAAACAAAGCATCGCGGCTACTGATGAGCGTAAAGTCAGTCAGATTCTGTTTACTGGTAAAGATGCTAAGACACGAGCCGATAAAGTGAAAGCACGTCTGAATAAAGGTGAAGCGTTTGCTGCGCTTGCTAAAGCAGAGTCGGACGATCCATCAGGAGAAACAGGTGGTGATATCGGACGCTTTAATCCGTCAGTGTTTGGCAGTGATGCAGATACGGTGCAAGAGGCACTAGAAGGGTTGAGCGTTGGTGATGTGACTGCACCTATCAAAACCAGCTTTGGTTATCAGATATTTACGGTTACTGAAGACAATGGTAAAAAGATTCCAAGTCTAGACAGTATGCGTGATGAGCTGACTGCGAAAGCAAAAGAGTATAAACGTCAGGAAATCTATGCTGATAAAGTGACATCAATCAATGATTTGGCAGCAGATGGTTTCAGTATCGAAGATATTGCACAGCAAGAAAATGTAAGTCTAAAGCGTATCAAAGATTATCGTAAAGTGAATAATAAGTCTGCACTACCGCAACCAGCAGTGGTTAAACAGGCATTTGATGAGTTTACTATTCAAGATCAAGCGGTAACGGCGGGCGTAGAAGTTGGCAACGGTACTGTATGGTTACAGCCAAGCAATTATCGTCCTACTAAGACGCTTGCTCTAGCAAATGCAACTCCAAGAATCACTCAAATACTCCGTCAGCAGAAAGCGACAGCATTAGCTTTAAAAGACGCTAAAGCATTGGCTGCTAGTATCAAGACGCCAGCTGATATCAGTAAGCAGTCGGTAAGCTTCCAAGCACTGGGTGAGATTAACCGTCAAACGACGCAGCTAACAGACAAAGAGCGTGGATTGGCATTTAGCCAGCAAGCCGCTGATAACGGTGTTGTCGCGATCGCTAGCGAGACTGAGATGGGTGCAACGCTATTGGTTGGAGACCGTATTAAAACTGAGCAGCAGTCGCCACTGTCTGATATGCAAAGAGCGCAAACAGCCAGTATTATCCGTGACAATTTAGGCCAAGACCAGCTGCAAGACTATTTAGATTATCTACGTATGGTATATACGGTTGAGATTAATGAAAGCAATATGGCAAATGCACAAGGACGCTAAGTATTTGCTAGTTTATTATTCTTAGATATTAAAAAAGCCACTGTATCAATTGATACAGTGGCTTTTTTTTGGATGATGCTTTAACTATAATTATCACGAATATTATAGAGACTAAAAATTAGTCGCAGTAATAAATACAATTGCTGCGACTAATTCCAGTCTTAAACTAATAGGTGATTGTTTAATGGCGGAAATGGCGCATACCCGTGAATACCATCGCGATACCATGCTCATTAGCAGCAGCAATGGTCTCGTCATCACGCATAGAGCCACCTGGCTGAATGATAGCAGAGATACCTACTTCAGCAGCATTGTCGATACCATCACGGAAAGGGAAGAACGCATCTGATGCCATAACAGCGCCTTCAGTTGCTAGTCCAGCATGTTCTGCTTTGATAGCCGCAATACGTGCTGAGTTAACGCGGCTCATTTGGCCTGCGCCAACACCGATAGTACGTTGGCCTTTTGCGTAGACAATGGCGTTAGATTTGACGTATTTTGCTACGTTCCAGCTAAACAGTAGATCTGCCACTTGCGCTTCAGTTGGTTGTACATCAGTGACGATTTTTAGGTCGTTAGCCGTGATTAAACCAAGATCTTGCTCTTGTACCAGTAGGCCACCGTTAACGCGCTTATAGTCAAGTTGGATATCACGCTGATCTGGTGCTGGTAGCTCGCCGCATACCAATACACGTACGTTTTTCTTAGTAGCTGTCGCTTCAAGTACACCGTCTTCGATACTAGGTGCAATGATTACTTCTACGAACTGATTGTCGATAATGGCTTTTGCAGCAGCAAGCGTCAACGGACGGTTGAATGCGATGATACCGCCAAAAGACGATTCAGGATCGGTGCTAAAAGCAGTACGATAAGCAGCTACTTGGTCATTATCAACCGCGACACCGCAAGGGTTGGCATGCTTAACGATAACGCAAGCAGGCGTGCTGAAAGCTTTAACGCACTCAAGCGCAGCATCGGTATCAGCGATGTTGTTATAAGACAATGCTTTGCCTTGTAACTGTTTAGCTGTTGCGATTGAAGCTTGTTTGCTTTTTAAAGGCTGGTTTTCAGTATAGAAAGCCGCGTTTTGATGCGGGTTTTCGCCATAGCGTAGGTCTTGTGCTTTTTCAAGCTGTACATTGAATGTACGTGGGAAGTTTTCTGGCTCTTGAGTGTCGTTGACACGGCTACCTAAGAAGTTGGCAATCATACCGTCGTACTGTGCCGTATGTTCAAACGCCTTTACTGCCAAGTCATAACGTAAAGCAGTCGTCAGTTCAGTACCACCGTCTAAGGCGTTAAGTACACGGTCATAATCAGCTGGATCAGTGACGATACCTACATGAGCATGGTTTTTCGCCGCTGAACGTACCATGGTAGGGCCGCCAATATCGATGTTTTCGATAGCGTCGTTCATAGTCACATCCGCACGTGCGATCGTTTCAGCAAACGGATATAAGTTCACGACGACCAAGTCGATACGTTCGATCGAATGATCACTCATAACTGCATCATCTGTACCGCGGCGTCCTAGAATGCCACCGTGAATCTTAGGATGTAGCGTTTTAACACGGCCATCCATCATTTCAGGAAAGCCTGTGTAATCTGATACTTCAGTCACGTCGACATTGTTTTCTGTGAGCAAGCGATAAGTACCGCCAGTAGATAATAAACCAAAACCTGCTTTGAGAAGGCCTTGAGCAAACTCGACGATATTAGACTTATCGGAGACCGATAGTAGGGCAAGTGGGGTTGTACTCATAAGAAATTTTCCATAAAAAAAGCCTGACGTAAACGTCTGGCAAGGTGATGATGACAACGGTATGCCGTATCATGATAGATAAAGCGCGGAACATTTAATTGCCATACATAATGATAGTCAATGATGATGGGTAAGCTCATATAACAATGCTACATTAAATCATAGGTCTTCATTTTTTTGCGCAAGGTGCCTCGATTCAGACCTAATATCTGAGCACATTTGGTTTGGTTGCCCCTTGTTTTTTCTAGAACGACAGACAAGAGAGGCTCTTCAACTTGCTTCAAAATCAATTCATATAAATCAGTGGGCATCTCATCTCCTAGCATCGCAAAGTACTGACGTACCACACGCTCTACATGAACCCGTAGAGGTTGCTGCGCACTATTTGTATAGTGTTGACTAGCAAAATCAAAGCCGTGCGTAGGTGGTTGGTATTCGTCTTTATTATAATCGGCAGGGTGCTCAGAGCTTTTAGCAAAATGATTGGCATTATGCTGTGCATGAGGTGCCATAAAATAATATCCTTGAGATGAAGAAAAATTCTGATTGTGAGGGGTCAGAACCATAGTATATCAAATTAATATCGCCTAGCGCTGATAGATTCATCGTTATCTTGGCTATCACGGTTTAATTGAAAATGAATTTACAGTATGTTTTCTACTCACGCTTATCTATATATGACAACTTAATTTAATAAAGAGCGGTCATAGTAATGTCGCGAATTTGCGCGTTAGCAACAGGGATAGTAAATAATAGCTGTCTATCTGTATTGGCAGCTAACTGACTTTGCTTTCCTAGTAAATAATCGTTTGGATCTGCAATAAACTCTCCAATAATCTCATCTTTACCGTAAACGCTTATTTTTACATTGGGGTATAGTTGTGCCTGCGGGCTGCCATTACTTAGAGTAGCGCCTATATCACTAAATGTACCAGCAGTTTTAATCTGACTGCTTCTATAAAAGGTATTGTTGATAGTAAGCACTGATAAGTCTGCACTGGGCAAGCTGCAGGCAGCGACAGAGCAGATCGATTGGAGACGCTGAGCATAGGCTGGGTTTTTGACTAAATTTTCTAAGTTAAAAATAACATACTGAGCCGCGAGTAGCAGTGCTAAGACCAAACAACCTAATATCCATAATAGTGATGCAATTGAACGTGTCGTTTGGGTTGGTGCAAATGGTAGCTGGGTTTTTCTTAAACGATCGTCGGCAGCAGGCTCTTCATCTTTAACGGGTACTCCCATATCGGATAGAAGCTTCGATAAGTCTGTATCATCTGGCGGTGTTTCTTCGTCTTGATTTTGTTCTTCTAATAATTTTTGCAGCCACGAATTGTTATCAGTACTCTCAACATTGGCATGAATATCATTGGCCGCTGCCGAGCTAAGTATATCCTGTGTTGATGAGGATGCTGATATTGTACTAGTAGATGGTTTCTTGGTTGATGAATTAGAGCTTTTGATAGTTTCTTTAGAAAGGGGCGCTTTTGGTTTTTCTGTGGTTGCTACGCTAGGACTGGTATTACTTGCTTGAGTCAACCATGCATCCATACTATCTAAAGAGTCATACTCTTGAACGTCTTCTTCTGGATCGTCTATATCCATATCATCATAGATTAAGTCGTCATGAATCAAAGTATCAGATGATTTTTTCTTATTGGTTGAAGATGTAGGGCGATTTGGCACATTCTGAAGTTTATGCTGATTGCTACTAGTATTCGCTTTTTGCTCATTTGATATTGGTTGAGTTTGAGCTTTTTGTTGAGCAGGAATGTTTTTTTGTGGTGTTGGTTTTTGAATAACCTCAGAATTTACCACAAGATGCTTATTGACCAAAAAACTTTGCTGGCACCGATCACAGCTGATGGTAGCATTGACTTGATTTAGTTGAGTTTGTTTAACGCTATAGCAAGCTTGGCAATGGGGGCATTGGGTTTTTATTGGCGTGGTCATAGAGGCGAATCCAAAAAAGTATGGTTATCAATACCGCTTAGCCACTCACCAATAGCTGCCCACAATACTCATTTTACTTATTTAATTTCGATGAATTATGGGCACAGACAGAGTGGCGTCAAACACATAACATTTGACTGCCCTCTATCGTAACAGATGTAATTAAATGTTGCTAGCTGGTAAATGTACCTGATAAACGCTGCCAATGTTGGTCTTCTTGCGCAGTAAAAGCATGCTTAGGATCCAGTGCAAAATATGGTTGATAAGCTTCAGTGACTTGCTCGGTTTGTGACTCAATCAAACCTGCCAATACGATACGGCCCTTTGGCGCAATCAGTGTTGCAAAGTAAGGTGCTAAACCAATAAGCGGCTTTGCTAAAATATTGGCAACGATCACTTCTACAGGCAAAATGTCATGTTGCGCGCAATACTCTGTAAATTCTTCTGGCAAAAATGCCTGCAAACGATCGCCTACATTGTTGCGTACCGCATTCTGATTGGTAGCAAGTACTGCCTGCGGGTCAATATCGACTGCATATACCTGACGTGCACCCAATAGCAAAGCAGCAATCCCTAGAATGCCTGAACCACAACCATAATCGATAACCACTTTGTCTGTTAGGTCTTGCTCTGTTAGCCAGTCTAGGCACAGGCGAGTCGTAGCATGATAGCCAGTACCAAATGCTAAGCCTGGATCCATAATGATATTGGTGGCTTTAGGGTTAGGCGGCGTTAGCCAGTCAGGCACAATCCATAAGTCATTAGCGCATTCGATAGGGTGATAGTTGCTCATCCACTCGCGCTCCCAATCCTTATCATCAACAGCCGTTAGCCAAATACGAGTAGCCTGTACTTGTGCAGCAATTTCATGACTTAATTGCTCAACCGCTTGACGACTACCAGCATCAGTAGTCGCATCAAACAATCCTGTTAGTATCACCTCATCCCACAGCGGTGATTCACCTGGAAGTGGCTCAAACAAAGGTTGATCGCCAGCATCGTCTAAAGCGATTGATAATGCACCTGCCTCTAATAAAAGCGCTTCAGCCAAGTCGACGTTTGATTTTTCACATTGTAAATGCAGTTGTTGCCATGCCATAAAGATAACCTTAAGCGGAAATAAAAATAAATGTAGGTGTTAGGGAATGCCCTAGATGAATCTACATACAATGAAATGCATGCTGTATATAGATGTTTTAACTAATGAATCTGAAATGTGCAGATATCAGCTATTAGCGTAGTGCTTGTTTTGCTTCATTGACCACGCGTGAGTTACCTTGAGCTTGTCCTGATTGCAATATAACTTGCCATAGTGCTCGTCTACGATTGCTATCTTGAGAGACGCTAAGACCACGACGTGCCATCGCTTCTGCCTTACGAGGCTGGTTCTTTTTTAATGCTACTTGTGCCAAATAAAAATATACCGCCGATGATTTGGGTGCTAGACGCTGCGCACGGGTAAAGCTGCTCTCGGCATTGGTTAGATTGCCCGCTTTCAACTGACTGATACCTACTTGCATCAAATTGCGAAACGCAGGCAGATTACTATTATTGCTGGCAGATTGTTGTGTACGTTGCTGCGAGTTTCTTCGAGCATGTTCAAGTAACTCATTATGCGACGGTACCGATGGCTCAGAGATTATATAGTCGTTACGAGAAGGCGCAATGATAACAGGGTCAGGCTGCATTATTTCTGGTGCAGGAGGCGTAAATATAGGTGTCTCTTGTGTTAATGGATTTGGCGTTTCAGGCTGGTCAACTGCATCGTAAGGCTCGGTTGGATAGTTGCTTTGATCATTTGCTTCAGTGATAGGCGCTTGAGCAGTTGTTGTTGATGGCACAGTCGGTTGTGACATTGGTAATGTTTGAACAGGCGTTGTTTGCACTGTAGTCGATGTGCTAGGTGCTGTTTGACAAGCACTTAGGCTTAACATACCAACGATCGCGCTGCCTACAAGTAAGGTATTGCTTGACGTAATTTTATTACGCCATAGCACTATGGTTTGTTTTACTGAAGTAGTTGTCCGTAAAGATGACACCATCATGTTAAAACCTTTTTTAAATATTAAAAGCTAAATACCAAAAACACTATTAAAGCCATTCAACAGCTAGAACCATTCAACAGCGCGGTCATACCAAGTATCAGCACGGTTTTCATCGCCTTCATTTTGCTCACTGCTACCTTCTGCCTCATCAGACTCAACAGCTTCGCCATTTGGAATCTCTAAACCTTCGCGGCGACGTTGTTGATTGATATCACCTTGCTGATTTTGGAATTGTGTCTGTTCACGAGCGCGATCTTGCTGATACAGGCTCAGCGCACAACTGCTGGCTTCTTCTGGTAGATGAGCTGACATTACTGGTAGGTAGCGAGCGTTGGCACAGCGCTCACTAGACAGTTTGCCTGAGTTGTTCTCTAGCCATAACCACTCGATACCTTCTGGCTCTGGTAGAGCAACCGGAGTCAGTTTTAGGCGTTTCATATAATCTACCCAAACTGGTAAGGCGCCAGTACCACCACTCAAACCAATCGGTTTATTGTCATCACGGCCAACCCAAACAACACTTACATAGTTGCCACTATAGCCTGCAAACCAAGCATCACGGTAGTCATTTGTCGTCCCCGTTTTTCCGGCTAGGTTTAAATTACTGCCGAGCGATTGGGCGCGTCTGGCCGTACCATTTGAGACGACTTGCTGTAATGCATAGTTGGTCAAAAAGTTGGTTTCAGGTGGAATACTGCGCTGAGTGTTAAGCCCAGTACGCTGTAAAATACGGCCACGATCATCAATAACAGTACGGATACTGTGAATAGGCGTACGGAAACCACCAGTGGCAAATACTTGGTAAATACCAAGCATATCCATTGGGCTCAAATTAACTGAGCCTAGTAATGCTGATGGATAAGGTGGGATTTTTTCTTTGATACCCATGCGCTGTAATTGCTTAGCAAAGGTATTAACACCGAACTCCATACCTAAGCGTACTGCTGCTTGGTTATACGATTGAGACAATGCCGTGGTAAATGGTACATAGCCATGATCCCTGTTGTCGTAGTTTTTAGGGTTCCAGTCAGTACCGTCGTTTAGATTGACCGTAATAGGGGAGTCATCTACTGAACTGGCCAAGTTATAACGACCGCTCTCAAGCGCAGTCATATAAATGATAGGCTTCAGCAACGAGCCAACTTGGCGTTTGGCATCGACCGCGCGGTTAAACCCTGTAAATTCACTACCACTACCCACGACAGATACTAGCTCGCCAGTCTCAGGGTTGGCACTCACTAACGCGCCTTGTAAATCTTTAGTTTTGCTACTGTTACGGCGCAGCTCACCAAGTTTTCTATCAACGGCTTTGTCTGCGGCCAATTGAGCGATAGGGTCTAAGGTACTGATAATAATCAGACCTTCGTTCTTGAGATCGTCAGAATAATAAACGGTATTTAGCTCACGTTTAACAATATCTAAGAAGTCAGGGAACTGGCTTTTGCCCTCAGCAGGCTTATCCACGATACCAAGCGGTTGTTCTAATGCTTTGTCATAGTCTTCTTGGCTCAGTGTACCCATTGTCAGCATATTGTTAAGCACCACATCACGGCGTGCTTTTGAGTCGTTTGGATTACGACGTGGGTTATAGATACTTGGGCCTTTTGCCATACCAACCAGCATTGCTTGCTGATCTAAGCGCAGCTCATTAAGAGGTTTGTCAAAATAAAACTGTGATGCCAGACCAAAACCATTGATAGAGCGATTGCCATTTTGACCCAGATAAATCTCATTCAAATAGGTCTGTAAAATCTCATCTTTGCTGTAATGCAGCTCAAGTAACACGGCCATCAATGCTTCATTGGCTTTGCGTTTGATAGTGCGATCTGAATTGAGATAGAAGTTCTTGATCAGCTGCTGGGTGATGGTCGAGCCACCTTGTCTGGCACCACCAGTAAAGTTATTGATTACGGCACGGGCGATACCACGTACCGATACCCCTTTATGCTCATAAAACGCGCGATCTTCGGTAGCGATGAGGGCATCAATCAACGGCTGAGGCACTTCGTCCAAAGACACAACCATCCTATCTTCATTGCTGTCGGGATAGATACCACCGATATTGACAGGCTCTAGACGAATGATACCGCTTTTGGCAGGTAGGGTACTTTGGATCGATTCTACTTTATTACCAGAAATCGTCATTTTGATGACTTGCTCGGCATCTTTGTCATTAGCACTATACGTAAAGCCGCGCGTGTGAATAAAGTAAGTATTGCCAGTCCGGTGATAAGTACCTGTGCGGTCATAAGCTTTGTTGCTTTGATAGTTGAGCAACTCTAGCCATGTCTTCATTGTGTCTCTATCGACATTGGCGCCTTGATACAGCTCAAGCGGCTGCGAATACACTTTGGCTGGAATGTCCCAGCGCTTACCCTCAAACTTATGAGTAATGGTGCGATCAAGTTTGATCAAATATAGCGCCAATAGCACCATGCCTGCGATGATGATAATTAATAGCAGACTACTAAAGACCAAGCCGCGCTGCTGCGAGGGTAGCGTGTGCATAGCAGACTTAGATGACGCTGATAACTTGGTATTTGGTAACTTGTAATTAGGTTTTTGCACGGATGTCGCACCATTTTTGGATAAAAAACTGCCTCATAATGACGCAAATTGACAAATTTTTCAATCTATCATCGTCAACGCGGGCATTTATTGGTCGTAGGCCATGAGCGACGATACTGCTCATAGCGATAGCTTATAGTATAATCTCTATTAAAATACCGATACTTGTAAGAAAGCGTCAGTCACTTTCAATCTGGTAGATAAACGCCATATAAGATAACAATTTACGATTGTCCTCACGATGTATTTTGTATGAATTCGCTGTTGCTAATTGTTTGCTATTAGCCGTTTGTTATTAATACTATGCTACTAATAGTAGTAATATTCATGTGATTAAAAACGGCTTTATTGCATGACGTACAGTACAGTCAATACGAGCAAGTTTGCTTTAAATGAATGCATTTTGAGCAAGCCTGTCAAAGGAAGTAAGCGCGACTATGTCTAGTATCCCATCATCAGTATCATCTGCTACCAATCATTCTTATGAAGACACTTCTATCATCGAAGGCTTAGTGCTCCCGCTGGCTGACCACTGCTTTCATTGTGGTGATCCCGTACCTCAGCCACCGTTTCATGCTGATATATTAGGTCAGTCACGAGAGATGTGTTGTATGGGCTGTCAGTTAGCTGCCCAAAGCATTGTAGAGGCTGGTCTTGAACAATATTATCTTGACCGTTCAGAGATTAATCGCACGGCAAGTTTGCCAACTCAGCTGACGCGTCTCGAGGTCTACGATCATGACGAGATAAAATCACAGTTCGTTTACGCGCAAGATGGCATGTCAGTAGCAGAGCTGTCTGTTAATAACTTACGCTGTGCTGCCTGTACTTGGCTGATTGAGTCGCGTCTCGATGAGTTAGAAGGTATTGGTAAATGTCAGGTAAATTTGACCAACCAGCGCATGCGGGTCATTTGGGATGAAAACAAATTACCCATCAGTCGTATTTTAGCGGTCATCAACGAAATCGGCTACGAAGCCAAGCCTTATCGCCAAGATACTCATGAAGCCATGCTGGCACGTCATAATAATCAAATGCTATTGCGTCTCGGCATTGCTGCACTAGGTTCGATGCAAGCGATGATGTATGCCGTTGCGCTTTATTTTGGCGAGTATAGCGACATGTTGATATTTCAGCGTGACTTTTTGCGTTGGGTGTCTTTATTTGTGAGTACGCCTGTATTTTTCTATGCTGGTATTCCTTTCTTCACCTCCGCATGGTCAGCGATTCGTGCGCGCCAAGTGAATATGGATGTGCCCGTCAGTCTTGCGTTGATTATTACTTTCTTTGCCAGTCTCTACGCTACCATCACTGGGCAAGGGGAGACATACTATGACTCGGTTAGTATGTTTATTTTCTTTTTGCTGGCAGGGCGTTATATCGAGCATAACGCACGTTTAAAAGCTGCGACCATGGCTAATGATTTGGTAGTCGTCGAGCCGGTATTGGTACAAAAAATCGCTGAAGACAAATCAGCAGCTGAGCATATTTTACAACTGCTGAAAGAAAATGCGTCTCAACAAGATGAAGTTATCGAAAATGAGGCTCAAAAGGCATTAGACGCGACTGAAGTCATGCCTGATTTTATGCAGCGTATGGACGCCAATGTTCATCAGCTCACATCGCGTATCGCTCAAGACTGGCAGCAGTCACGCAACCAACAGAATGCGCAATCACAAGCAGAAGGCGATATAGAGTCGAAGCAAATGGTCACCGCTCATAGTTTACAAGTGGGCGACATCATTTTGGTTGAAGCGGGTTCAGAGATTATCAGTGATGGCATCTTGCTAAGTTCTACTGCAACGGTGTCACAAAGTCTACTAACGGGCGAGGGTGATTTAATCATCAAGTCTCAAGGTGATTATATTGTTGGCGGTGCACAAAACGATAGCCAGCCGTTTGAAATGCTAGTCACCGCTTTGCCAAAAGATAGCCAGATAGGTTTAATTGATCGATTGATGAATCGCGCCATGAGCGAAAAACCCAAATTGGCGCAGCAAGCAGATAAGCTGGCACGTTGGTTTGTCGCGCGTATTTTGGTGCTGTCAGTCTTGGTATTTGTCGGCTGGTATCTCGTTGATCCAAGCCAAGCGATTTGGGCAACCGTGGCAGTCTTAGTAGCTACTTGTCCGTGTGCATTGTCATTAGCGACGCCGATTGCCTTGACCGTCTCAACCAATCGTCTGGCCAGCTATGGTTTTTTGACGACGCGTGGACATACACTACAAACGCTAGCTGAAATCACACATGTTGCTTTTGACAAGACGGGAACACTGACTTATGGCAAACCAAATTTATTAAATATTGAGTTAATCCCACCAAAAAGCCAGACCGAAATTGACGATTTATCATTAATAGCGCAAAAAGATACGCTGTTGGCCATTGCAGCTGCATTAGAAGTGGGGAGTCGTCATCCAATTGCCCATGCGGTACTGACGGCGGCCTATCAGTTACATCTACCATCGACGCAAGCCGTACAACATTACCCAGCAGGCGGTGTAGAAGCGATAATTGATGGCACTGTATATCGAATCGGTCACAAGGACTTTGCGTTAGATAAAACAGATAATAGCGCCAATGATATAGATGCAAATAATGATATAACCATTGATCTGGTAGCTCAGCGAGCCAGCTCAGCCGTGGTATTGTCTTGTCAGAACACTGATGATAACGGATGGCAAGTGCTGGCATGCTTTTATTTCAATGACAAGGTACGTGATAGTGCGCAGTCGATGCTCGATACGCTCAAAGGACTAGGTATCGAGACTGTTATGTTGACAGGTGACCCAAGCCCGCAAGCGCTAGTCATGGCTGAGAGTTTAGGTATGCAAGCAGCGTACAACGGACTATCACCGACTGATAAGGTCCATCATATCCAGCAGTTGCAAGCTAACGGTGCCGTGGTACTGATGGTAGGTGACGGCATTAACGATGCACCAGTGTTAGCAGCGGCAGATGTCTCAACCTCGATTGCAGGTGCGGCAGACTTAGCACAAGTATCCAGTGATAGTATTATCTTAAACGGACAAATCGAAGCTATCACTGCGGCTAAACGCATCTCTGATAAGACGGAACGTATTATCAAGCAAAACTTTCGCTGGGCGCTCGCTTACAACAGTATCGTCCTGATACCAGCGGCTTTAGGTTATGTACCACCTTGGCTTGCTGCAATTGGTATGTCGCTCAGTTCGCTATTTGTCGTATTAAATGCATTGCGCTTAAAACGTGCGTAGTCTCTTTAAAAAGCATTTAATATAAACAGGTCTGTAAAGTTTGCTCATAAAAAAACCGCCTTCCATAAATGAAAGGCGGTTTTTTCTATACAGAGATACTGTTAGATAGCTCTTAAAATTAGTCTTGCAGATAGCTTAATAGACGCATAAATTCGATATACATCCAAACTAGGGTCGCAAGAATACCAATACTGAACAACCACTCGTAATCTTCAGAAACACCCATCGCAACACCGCGATCAATATTATCGAAATCTAATAGCAAGGTGAAAGAAGCGATAACGATGACAAATAAGCTAAAGCCAATAGCGATAGCGCCACCTTCAAATAGGAACGGTAGTGATGAACCAAACGCTAGAGAAAGTACCCACTGTGCTACATAAACAAGCATAATGGCAATAACCGCCGAGGTCACGATAGAGCGGAATTTTTCAGTAACTTTAACTAGACCTGAACGATATAGACCAAGCATAACTGCAGCTGTGACGAAAGTTGCACACATTGCAGTGACTGGTACTGTTGGATACATTCTCATGAAAAATAATGAGATGCCACCCAAAAATATACCTTCTAACAAGGCGTAAGGCACTGCCAAAGTCTTGGCTTTTTGCGGCTTGAAGGTAATAAAAAGAGCCAGAACAAACGCAGCAATCATGCTACCAAAGGCTGCCATCGTAATAAAACCTTGCGATAAACCTACCATAAGCGCATAAAAGAAAAAGCCCACACCAGTAATGGCTGATAAACCAAGTAACAAGCTGGTCTTTTGAATTACGCCCTTGACCGTCATTGGATTACCGCCGATCGCAAGTTCTGCGCGACTGACAATAGGATTGGCCATACATAAGTCCTTAATAATAAAATATAAAAATAGTGATGTTAGTTACTTTAGCAAAACCGCCATTATTGTCAACTGTGTTTGCGTGACAACTGTTGCGGTGCAACCTCAGGCTGCTCATTGGCTAGCACATCGGGCTACTGTATCGCTCAATACACTAATTGAAAAACTGAACAGACAGATTCGGCTAAGTAAAAAATTCGATAGCTTTTATATGGGGTCAGTTACGACAGTTAACAACGATAATTCATAAACATGCTAGTCTAAGCGCGCATTTATCGCTATCATTACCTTGTACTTCACCGTTATACCGAGTCGTTTTATGGAAAACTCAGCGCAGTCAGCAAGATTGCCACACTTACATGAATCAGAGCTATTCCACGCTATTAAAAACCCCGCCTTTAGGCGTATTGGTCTAATGGGCCGTGCTGGTAAACGTAGTGTCACTCAAAGCTTGGTACAGATTGCCCAAACCGTCAATGATATGAATTTGACATTAATAATGGATGTACAAACGGCCAATTTGCCAACACTTGATCTCACAGATATAGAAAGAGTCAAAATCGTCAAACGTGGTTTGATTGGTGAGATTTGTGATTTGGTTATTGTGGTTGGTGGTGATGGTTCGATATTACATGCCGCTGAGGCGTTAGCACGCTACCGTGTACCTGTACTAGGGGTAAACCGTGGCCGTTTAGGGTTCTTAGCAGATGTAAAACCTGATGAAGCTGCGTTTAAGTTACGCCAAGTATTGATGGGAGACTATCAACTGGACCATCGGTTCTTATTGACGATGGAGATACGAGAAGGGCGCAAAATTATCCATGAAGACATGGCGCTGAACGACATCGTACTGCATGCTGGTAAATCGGTACATATGATTGATTTTCAGATGAAAATTGATGGACATGACGTTTATAGACAGCATAGTGATGGCTTGATAGCAGCAACACCGACTGGCTCTACCGCTTATGCCTTATCAGGTGGCGGTCCAATCATTCATCCAAGTATGGACGCTATTTGTCTGGTGCCAATGCATCCCCATACATTATCTAGCAGACCGATTGTGGTCAGTGGTAATAGTGAGGTCTGTATTCGTATCCACGAAGACAATCGTACTCAGCCGATGGTGAGTGCGGACGGTAAGCCAAGCGTGCCACTTGAGCAAGAGCAGCGCCTACATATTCGTAAGCATCCTGATAAGCTTACCTTGTTGCACCCGCCTGGGTTTGACTTTTATGAGGCCTGCCGTACAAAGCTGCACTGGAACGTACATGCCGAAGAATTCAGTCTTGATGTCGATGATGATATTATAGACGATGAATAAGCATATCTATTAGACCCAAATATGATGCAAAAAATGGTAGTGGAGAGTAGGCAAGATGGATAAACAAACAATACTAGCAAGTCTAACGCCCGAAGTGGTTGATAAGTTTCGTATGGCGATTGAGCTAGGTAAATGGCCTGACGGTCGTAAGATCACCGCTGAGCAGCGTGAGACTTGTATGCAAGCAGTGATGGTATGGGAGCATGAGCACCTACCGCCAGCCGAGCGTACAGGTTATATTCATAAACCTGTAAAAGATGATGGTTCTGTCGTTGGTGCTGAATGTGACGTCGAGCACGAGCATCACTATCCTAATATGCCGAATCCTAAAGGTGCGGTACAGCCTGTTAAATTTCGTGATAAATAGATTTATAAATAAGTTGTAATAGTTGTTATAAAAACACTCATCATAAAAAAGCCACGCTATATAGCGTGGCTTTTTTTACTTTACCAATAATTAAATGATCAGAAATAGCTTAATCATCATAAATGATTAAATAGCAGTCGTATCAACACTAGGACGAACCGTTAGCGGGTTCTTTTGCATCAAAAATCCTTGCCAGCCCCAATGTAAAAAATTACGGATATTGGCATGATCGGTACCGTTAGGCGTTGCTTGAACCTTGGCATAATGTTCGCCAAATAGTTTAAGCGTGTCCAATTGGTTCAGGCCATGGTGCTTAGCAAAACCAAAAATCTTTGCGCTACCTTCGTTCTCACCGGCTGCATTATGTACCATCCCATTTACGAAAGGGGCAGGCGCATAGCGATAAAAATCATCGATAAAGCTGATGACATCATTGAATCCAATGGCTTTTTTGTTCAAACCATTAAGTAATGCCGATACATCTGATTGGCGGATACTCATAAATAAATGACCTCAGAGCAGATTAAAAAAACAATATAATATTTATGTGTGCTCAATGATGATAGTAGCCGTTGAGCGTTCAGCATTATAATTTAGCTAGCTTAGCGATTAAAGTAGTCTTCGTCATCAAACGAAGGCGAAAAGTTGCCTTGCTCAAGATGCTGCATTTGCGACTGTACAGAACGCTCATGCTGAATACGTTGATAAATCTCTTCGCGGTGTACTGCAATATCTTTAGGTGCGTTTACACCGATACGTACTTGATTGCCTTTGACGCCTAGAACCGTCACACTTACTTCGTCGCCAATCATTAGCGTTTCGCCCACGCGGCGTGTCAAAATTAACATGCGTCACACTCCTTATGTCGCATCAACAAATTATTACTCATCAGATTACTTCTCAATTGCAGAACATTACCGCAGCACCAAACACGCAATATAACCATTATCACGATGCCAGATATCGTGCCAATAGCGGTAATGATAGGTAGATTCATTTAGCCCAAATGAAAGCCCCATTATAGGCGGCATAACAGATACTGTCACGGTTTTTCACAAAACTATTAGGTAAATGCTCATTTCAACTATGCTAAAAAATAAAAATAGGACCTAAAAAGATCCTATTTTATTTAAGTACTGTTTTTATTTAGATACTATTAATTTAAAAGCTATTAATTTAAATGCTGTTTATCTACATACTATATAAAGTCATTAATAGCGGTTAATAGATAACCATCAATGCTAATGCTATATTTTAACAGTTTTTATGTCTTATAGCCCAGCGATTTTACTTTCACCGTCTTCACGATCTAGGCCAAATGCCGTGTGCAATGATTTAACGGCTTTTTCTAAGTGTTGATCTTGAATCAGAACCGACACTTTGATTTCGCTGGTTGAAATCATTTGGATGTTGATGTTGTTTTCAGCCAGTGTTTGGAACATAAGGCTAGCGACACCTGCGTGTGAACGCATGCCAACACCAACCAATGACACTTTAACAACTTCACTGTTGCCTAATATTTCTTTGGCGCCAATTTCATCTTTCACTTCTTCGTTAAGCACTTTTAGCGTCTTATCTAAATCAGTGCGGTTAACCGTGAAAGTAAAGTCAGTCGTACCGTTATCCGAAAGATTTTGTACAATCATATCGATTTCGATATTGGCACGACCAATTGGGCTTAAGATAGCAGAGGCGATACCAGGATGGTCAGGCACGCCGCGTACCAATATTTTTGCTTCGTCTCTGTTGAACGCGATACCTGAGATGATTGCCTGTTCCATATTGTCTCCTTCGTCTATCGTAATTAGGGTACCCACGTTGTCTTGAAATTCTTGGTCAAAGCTACCGTCTGTGTTTTCATCAAAGCTAGAGAGTACACGTAGCGGCACGCCATATTTACCAGCGAATTCTACTGAGCGAATTTGTAGAATCTTGGAGCCAAGACTTGCCATTTCAAGCATTTCTTCAAACGTAATTTTTTCAAGCTTTTTGGCTTTTGAGGTCACACGAGGGTCAGTGGTATAGACACCATCAACATCGGTATAAATTTGACACTCATCAGCGCCTAAGGCCGCAGCAATCGCCACACCTGTGGTATCAGAACCGCCGCGCCCTAATGTGGTCGCGTTGCCTTCTTCATCGATACCTTGGAAACCTGCCACAATAACGATATTGCCAGCATCTAATTGCTCGCGTATGTTTTTGTCATCGATGCTTTCGATACGGGCTTTGTTATGGGCGTTGTCGGTCTTAATCGCGACTTGGCGACCAGTCATTGAACGGGCACCAATACCAAGCTCTTTAATGGCCATGGCAAGTAGTGAGATAGAAACCTGCTCACCTGTTGAGACCATTTGATCGTATTCGCGAGGATCAGGCTGCGTGCTAATTTGGCGAGCTAGATCAATCAAACGGTTGGTTTCGCCGCTCATGGCTGAGACCACGACGACCACTTGATGACCATTGTCATGCCAGCGTTTGACTCGTTTGGCGACGTTTTTGATGCGGTCGATACTGCCCATCGAGGTGCCGCCGTATTTCTGTACTATTAACGCCATAAAAATCTACCTATTTATTCAATAATGACTTTTTATTGTCATTGAGGAGAGTCAATGTGATGCTCGTCAATGCTTGTATAGATAAAGCCAGATGATAAGAGTTATGCCTTTAGGTGTTTCGTTCTTCTAATGGTATCTATCAACCTTATGGAATGAACAATATGCCCAAACGTTGACCTTTATACCATATCTACCGCATAACTTTAAGCCTCAGGAGCGCTTAGATATATGGCGATTGGTTATAGTAGTTATAACCAATCATGTATTCTATGCGTAGTAGAGTAAAGCTATACAGTAAATATAAGGTACATTGTGAGACGCTATGCCAATATATTCGCGAGTTTAACATTCACTAGCTTAGCTAAGCTGGGTTTCAATCCAAGCAGGTAGAGCGCTGATAACCGCTGTACTGTTGCCAGACTTCGGTGCACCGCCTTGAGCGTAGTCAGGCTTACCGCCACCTTTACCACCAAGCTCACCTGCCAAATGACGAATAATATCACCAGCCTTCACTTTGGCAGTAACAGATTTTGCGACGCTCGCTGCGAGTGCTAATTGGTCATCTTTATTACCAATCAATACAATCACGCTATCAGGCAGTTTTGATTTGATATCGTCCATCAGTGTACGGATAGATTTACCATCGATACCGCTTAATGTACTGATAAGAACTGGCGTACCTGCGATCGTTTGTACATCATCAAGCAAATTGGCTGCTTGAGCGCTGGCTATTTTTTGTTGCAAACGCTCTAGTTGTTTTTCTAGGTCACGTTGCTTATCAGCCATAGTACGAACACGCTGCGCCACTTCAGGACGTTTTACTTTCAGCTGACTTGCCAATTCGCTCAGTTGTTGCTCGCTTTGCTGAATATTTTTGACTGCGTTCATGCCAGTGACAGCTTCAACTCGGCGGATACCAGCAGCAATACCAGACTCACTGGTGATTTTTAGCACACCAATATCGCCCGTACGCTGTACGTGCAAGCCACCGCATAGCTCGATAGAGAAAGGCTTGCGCTGACCATCAACGATACGGTCTGTACCCATGGTTAGCACTCGAACGTCACTACCGTACTTTTCGCCAAACAGTGCCATAGCGCCTTGGTTCATCGCTTCGTCAATCGACATGTGCTCGATACGGGCAGGGGTGTTGGCTTGAATTTGCTCATTAACGAGACGTTCGACACGCATGATTTCAGCGGCGCTAACAGGCTTATCGTAAGCAAAGTCAAAACGTAGCACTTCGCTTGAGACTAGTGAGCCTTTTTGCGTGACTGCGTCGCCCAATACTTCTCTTAGCGCTGCGTGCAATAGGTGAGTGGCTGAGTGGTTTTTTGCACTGGCTGCACGAATGCTGGACAGTACTTGCGCTTCAGCGGTTTGCTTAGTGCTGATATCGCCCATGGTCACGACACCATAATGGATAATCGCCTGACCAGATTTTTTGGTATCTTGTACTTCAAAGACACCAGATGCCGTACGGATTTCACCAAGCTCACCAACTTGCCCACCACCTTCAGCATAAAATGGGGTGCGATCCAATACCACAACGCCTTCCATGCCTTCTGTTAAGCTGTCTGCTGGGTTACCGTCTTGATAAAGTGCGTCAATAGTCACGCCGTCTTCTTCAAGCTGCTCATAGCCGATAAATGTCGTTGGTGTTTCTACTTGGATGACACTGCTGTAATCGACGTCAAACTTGCCAGCATCACGCGCACGCTCACGTTGTGCTTGCATATGCTCATCAAATTCCGCTTCATCAATAGCAATACCACGCTCACGAGTGATATCGGCGGTCAAATCAAGTGGGAAACCATAGGTATCATAAAGCTTAAATGCCGCTTCACCAGATAGCGTATCGCCATCTTGCAAGCCTTCAAGTTCGCTGGCAAGTAAACGTAAGCCTTGGGCCAATGTTTTAGCAAACTGTGCTTCTTCTTTTTGAATGGCGTTTTCGATGACGCTCTGCTTGTCTTGTAGCTCAGGATAGGCAATGCCCATTTCAGCGACAAGAGGCGCTACCATCTTATAGAAGAACTCGCTATCAGCGCCAAGTTTGTTGCCATGACGTACCGCACGACGAATGACACGGCGCAATACATAACCGCGACCTTCATTACTTGGCGTGACACCATCAGCGATCAAAAACGCTACGGCACGAATATGGTCGGCGATGACTTTTAGTGATGATTGTTGCTCGTTATTGATCTCTAGGATTTCAGCCGCCGCATCCATCAAATGGACAAATAAATCGATCTCGTAGTTGCCATGAACGCCTTGCATGATGGCACTAATACGCTCAAGCCCCATGCCTGTATCGACGCTAGGTGCTGGCAGTGGTAATAGCGTGCCGTCTTTTTGACGATTGAACTGCATGAATACGCAGTTCCAAATCTCAATATAGCGGTCGCCGTCTTCTTCTGGGGTACCTGGCAAACCGCCTTCGATATCAGCACCATGGTCATAAAAGACCTCGGTACAAGGGCCACAAGGACCCGTGTCACCCATCGTCCAAAAGTTGTCAGAAGCGTAAGGAGCACCTTTGTTATCACCAATACGAATGATGCGCTCACTTGGAATGCCGATGTTTTTATTCCAAATCTCAAAGGCTTCGTCGTCAGTCTCATAAATAGTGACATAGAGACGATTTTTATCAATCGCTAACCATTTATCCGAGGTCAAAAATTCCCAGATATACTCGATGCCTGCTTGCT
This sequence comes from Psychrobacter sp. UBA3480, assembly GCF_002377945.1. GTDB lineage: Bacteria > Pseudomonadota > Gammaproteobacteria > Pseudomonadales > Moraxellaceae > Psychrobacter. Next base: position 99,386 of record NZ_DFQV01000013.1, on the reverse strand, counting down.
TGAAATAATCACCAAATGAGAAATTACCAAGCATTTCAAAGAAAGTATGATGACGGGCAGTATAGCCGACATTATCCAAATCATTGTGTTTGCCGCCAGCACGTACGCACTTTTGAGAGGTTACCGCACGTGTATAGTCACGTGGTTCCATACCCAAAAAGGTCTCTTTAAACTGATTCATACCGGCATTGGTAAATAGCAATGTCGGATCATTGTGTGGAATCAAGCTAGACGATGAAACTTGGGTGTGCTGCTTGCTTATGAAAAAATCGATAAAGGCTTGGCGAATATCGGCTGAGCGAAATGGCTGGCTCACAGCGGCTCCTTACTGACGGATAGAATTGAGTAAATGACATAAAATAATTTTGCAAGCGATTTTAGCACAAACGCCCAAGCTCTTGGTACAAGAGTTATAACTACTAGGTTATTATACGTGTGCTAGTCACTGCCTAATTTGTAGCGTATGCAGACTAGTTGGTCAAAATTGCCGCATCCGTTTCATCCAATTTGTCTTGCGTGGTTGGATTGGACTCGATTACTTGTACAGGCAAATAACGTAATTGGAGCTTGATTGGCAAGTACTCTGGGAAGTTCTCTGCCATATCATTAGTAATGAGTGTCTCAATCTGGCGTACGTCATATGAGCTTGGTAAAGTCTCTCCACGCACGATTGCCCGCACCACTTGGTTCTCTTCTGAGGTATCAAACTGCGTATTGGTCAATACATTGCCTTGGTCGATAAAGTAGTTGTTGATCGCTTCTTTGACACTACTCTCAAATACTTGCTGCTTGGCATTGGTCTGTAGATTGATGGTCAAATAGGCACCTAAGCCCCCAAGTAGTAATAAAGTCACGGCGTTCCGCTGCAAAAAGGTCAGATAGGTATTGGACTTATAATCGTCATCGACCAAACGACGAAACCCTAAGACCCATAAGACAAGCGCATTGGTAAACTGGATAGCAAGAATGTTGGTCGCTGCCAATAACAGAGCACCAAGCCCAAGCTGCATCTCGCCATTAGCGAGCAAGATACCGCTAGCAGCCAGTGGTGGTACCAAGGCTGTGGCAACCGCAACGCCGACAACAGCAACCGAGAGATGCGGAGATACCATCGCATACGCACCAGCAGTACCACCTGCTAAGGCAATCATCAGATCCATGGAAGTAGGCTGGGTACGTGATAGGATTTCTGCCGTTAGCGGTTGGTCTTTATGTAACCAACCAACGATAAAGCCGACCAATACCACCAGCGAGACACCGATAATGACGGTAAAAAGCGACTTGCGTAGCAATGGCATACGGTGATCGATAATTGCTAGCGCTATACCCGTGATAGGGCCTAGCATCATCGCAACTAACATCGCTCCGATGACCACGGCTGCTGAATTAGTCACTAGCCCATAACTGGCAATGATGGCAGATAGGATGTTCATGATGAAGTACATCTTGCTAGGCAGCGCGTTTGCCTCAATCCTAACCCGTACTTCTGGGTAATCTACCTTTTGATTGCTGAATTGCTCGGCGACAAACTGCTTATAAGACTCAAGTTTGGCTTCTTTTTTCTCTTGAACCTCATCCTCGTCATTTTCGTTTTCTACATCGCTATCTTCTACATCAGTGTCTTTACTTTGGCTTTTATCTTCTGAGTCATTATTTTGATGGTCATTATTGCGACTAGATTTGTTTTTTGTTTTTTGTTGATTGGCTGTTTTGTTATCCGATGACTGTGCTGCGATGTTTGTGTCATCAGCAGGGTCATCGGCAGTGTCGTCTTCTGCTTCTACCGTTACCTCAGCATCACTATCGTCTTGAGCACCCTTTTCTATTGTTTCTGCCGTATCCGACTGGAAGAAATCTGACTTTTCTTTCGCTTCTATAGTTTCTGACTCTGCAATCTCAGACGCTTCAGTATTTAATTGTGACTCAGGTTCTGTCGATTCTAAGGTTGCTACGACCACATCGTCACTGATGGTTTCCATGGTTATCTCAGCGTCAGGCGGCTGCGCACATTCAGTGTCTACTTCGGAGTCTGTTTCGCCATCTGTATCAGTCGATTGCTTGTGTTGATTGTCTTCGCTGTCATTATTGTCTACAGTGGCATCATCAACTACTGGGTCAATTGTTGCGTTTTGATTGTGAGAAGCATCAGTAATGATTGGTGAATCATTTTGATCCACTGAGTTAGGCGCAGTATTTTTTTCAGATGAGGACATAGCAGATAGCGTTCTTAGTAGATAAAGAAAGTCATTATTGTAATGATAAATAGATAAAGATATAGGGGATTCTTGAAAGTTGTAAAAAAGAGTAGAGAGAAGATGGGGGTAAGAACTGATGTTTCTTATGATTAAGTCTAAAACCTTAATAATAGCATGGTTTTTATTCTAAAGTCATTCAATATAGCTGCTACAAGGGTTCACGGTAAATACTTACTTTTTTTGTGGGTTTAAGGTTAAATATATTATATCCACAATAAAGATAAGGAATAACTTATGAACTGGCCATTATTTTCTGTCATCTACTCAATGACAGCCACCGTGACTATCGGACTTTTTATGATTGGTGCTCTCATTACAGGGTTCGATGAGATATTTCATATTCAAATAGCGGTTGGATTGGGTGTTTTGGCTTCGATACCTGCAGGATTATTCTTTACCAAAAAAATTGGTAGTATTACTGGGAATGAGGAAGGCTATAAAACATAAAGACAAGCAGTGTTATCGATGTGAGGTGGAACCGCCTATCAGCAAACAAAAAAAGACCTCAATATTGAGGTCTTTTTTATCATCATTAAAAATACTTGATAACTAGCATCGAAGCTAGATTTGATAAGGTTCTATTTATTGAAGTTCGACAACCGCGCCATTTTCGATATTGGCATACACTTCTAACACATCCCAGTTGGTCAAACGAACACAACCTGCTGAGCCCTGACGACTGATACCTTCAGGTACTGGTGAGCCATGTAAACCGTAAGAAGGCTTAGATAATCCCATCCAAACGACACCGACTGGATTGTTTGGTCCTGGCGCTATCATATGAACTTTCTTTTGAGCGCCTTCACCGACGGTTGATTTATACCAAGGCATTTTCACTTTATTGATAATTTTGAACGTGCCTTTTGGAGACGGTGTGGCATCGCTACCAACGGTCGTCGGATAAGTAGCAACCAATTTGTCACCATTGTAGGCATACAACGTTTTGTCGGCTTTGTTGGCGACAACGCGATTGATACGTTGGTTCAGCTTGTCACGAGTATTTAGCACTGTGATAGTCTCGCCAACAGCGTACTTTTTATTTTTATTGAGTTTGTCTAAGTAACGTACATCCATATGGAAACGTTCACCTAGCATCTCTTTAATATCTTGATAATAAAGACCCTTCATTTTTGATTTCGCTTCTGAACCAGAAGGGGTAGTCGCAAAATTGGTATTGATATCGTCTGCGGTCAACGTATAAGTGACCAGTACAGGTTTGTTCGCAGGGATATTTTTAACCAATGCATCCCAAGTTTTTTGATCCATTTTACCAGTTGCTGGCAAGCCCTTCATCGTTTGGAAGTTAACGAGAGCTTTTTTGCTGTTCATGCCCCAACCGCCATCGATAGGACCAGGAGAAGCATGGTTCCAATCGAGCAGCGCCTGCATTTTGATCGTCATCGCTGAGTTGACTTTCATATTAGGTGACCAGACAGCACCGTTCACTTGCTTAGCATAGTTCGATAAGTTCAGCGTTGTATGCTTCTTACCATCCTTATCTTCGATGTTTTTGATGGTTGGATCATCGCTAAAGTCTTGACGCTTCTCACTCTCTGGTAATTCAAAAGCGAGTGGATCAGAAGAGTCGATAGATGATAGGTCGCTAGGCGCAGCAACGGCTTGACCTTCACTAATGTCATCGTTACGGTCAGCTTGCTCGTCTTTACGCGTCAGTTCTGCTGCACTCATATTGTCAGCAGCTGGGGCTAGCGCGTTTTGACTGGCTTCTTGCTTATTATTAATAAGCTGGTTCATGCTGTCGACTGGTTTCGCTTTCTCTGTATTTAACTGTACAGTAGCAGCGCCATCTGAGCGACTACGGTTCTCTTGCACATTCAGGCTAACCTTTTTGGCAAGACCTGGCATAGCGTCAGCCGTGCGTACTGGCAATGTGCGAGTACTATCGGCCGGTGCAGCAATTGCGGCTACACTGGCACTTACAGCTGCGATAGATATGGCAGTAATAATTGGCTTTATTTTCATCATATTGAGTCACTTGTGGTTGCTACTAATGCGGCTATTATGCGCATAATTTGATTGCATCGCAAACTTTTGACACATCTTTTTGCATTTAAGACTTACCAAACGTCAACTGCTGACGTATTCGCTACAGTTGGGTAATAATTTAACCAAGGTGTGTATGGGGTCGTGCTCGATTCTTACGCAAACTGTTCATTATTCGCACTATTTTTTGTGCAAGTAAAAATGACAGTTATTGGCGCTACTAGAGGTTTACGTCTATAATGTATGACTGAATTTTATTTAATATAACGATTTTTAGCAAAAAGCAATTTAACCCGCTAGCAGTTAATCCACAAGGTGCGATATGTCAGAAGACCAAACAATGAGTGCAGAAGAGTTTCAAAACCAATACTTCAACGATGAGTCTGAAGGCTTAGACGGTGAGATGGAGTATGATTTAGAGACTGGACTTCTTGGTGAGCACGATGAATTTGCTAACTTACATGCAGAGCTAAACGAAGCACGTGAGCAGCTTGTCAGTATTCGCGACTTTATTCGTTTTTCAGTCACGCAGCTGCGTAACTACGACGTCGTTGTTGCACAAGGCACGACCGATGAGTTTGCAGAAGCGTCAGCCATTGTCCTGCATTCTTTGTCTCTCGATTGGTCTGCCAATGAGCAGATTTTAGACTGTCGTCTGACCACGTCTGAGAAGCAGTTGGTACTAGGGCTGTTAGAAGAGCGTATCGCTGAGCGTAAGCCGCTCAGTTATTTGATTAACTTGTCATACTTCTGCGACTTGCCTTTTTATGTCGATGAGCGTGTTCTTATCCCTCGCTCACCGATTGCAGAGTTGATTCGTCAGCAGTTCCATCCGTACTTTGAAGTTACCGAGTTGGCCAAACCATTGGGCGTCAGTCCGAACGAAAAGTCAGCGGTATTTTATGATCATGGCTTGGATGTGAAGCAATTGTCACAGCCTGAGCGTATCTTGGACTTGTGTACTGGCTCTGGTTGTATCGCTATCGCGCTTGCTACCCGTTTCGTTGATGCGTTGGTCGATGCTGTTGATATCGATAAAGGCGCGTTAGAAGTGGCAATGGTCAATGTCGATCATCATGACCTTGGCCATCAAGTAAACGTAATCGAGTCTGATTTGTTTGCCAAGATACCTGCTGAGAACCAGTATGAGCTTATCGTCACCAATCCGCCGTACGTAGACGCTGCTATCATGGCAGATTTGCCGCCTGAGTTCTTATATGAGCCTGAGCATGCGCTAGCAGCTGGCCAAGACGGTTTGGATTTGGTACATCGTATTTTATTTGAAGCGCCAGATTATCTTAGCCCAGATGGGTTGCTGATCTGTGAAGTAGGTGATAGCGAATGGGCCCTAAAACAAGCCTATCCTGAAATCCAGTTTGATTGGTTGAAGTTTGCACATGGCGGTCATGGTGTCTTTGCGATTACCTACGATGAGCTAATCTCAAACCGTCAATTGTTTGCCTCTTATGTTCAGCTATTAGATAGCCTTCAATAGACAGATATTAGGTTAAATAGACGTCGGCTTCATGAGCCGAAACTATAAATAACAATACAATCACTCATTAAAATCAGTATAAGCAATGACCATGAGTGATTGGTTACATAGTCATCAGTAGCGTTTACTTGTTTAAGGACAGTTATGGCAGGCAATAGTATTGGGCAGGTTTTTACGGTCACCACCTGCGGTGAGTCACATGGCGCAGGCCTTATGGCCATCGTTGATGGCGTACCACCAGGTTTAACATTATCTGCAGACGACCTACAAGTAGATTTGGATCGTCGCAAACCAGGTACGTCTAAGTATTCAACCCAGCGCCGTGAGTCTGATGAAGTTGAGATTATCTCTGGCGTATTTGAAGGCAAAACCACAGGTACGTCTATCGGTTTATTGATTCGTAATACCAATCAAAAATCCAAAGACTATAGCGATATCAAAGACACTTTCCGTCCTGGACACGCTGACTATACTTATAGTATGAAATATGGCTTCCGTGACTATCGTGGTGGCGGTCGTTCGTCAGCGCGTGAGACAGCTATGCGTGTAGCAGCTGGTGCTATCGCCAAGAAATACTTGCAAGAACGTCTGGGCGTACAAATCCGTGGTCACGTGACTCAGATTGGCAATGAGCATAGTAATGTCTTAGACCCAAGCCAAATTGACTGGGAATTCGTAAATAGCAATCCGTTCTTCTGTGCAGACAAAGAAGCGATTGGCCGTTTTGAAACCTTGATTGATAACTTGCGCCGTGAAGGTACCAGTTGCGGCGCGCGCCTTGATATCATTGCGAGCGGTGTGCCAGTAGGCTTAGGTGAGCCAGTATTTGATCGTTTAGATGCAGATATTGCTCATGCTATGATGAGTATCAATGCGGTCAAAGGTGTCGAGATTGGCGATGGGATGGCGGTGGCAGGTCAATTCGGACATAGCGCTCGTGATGAGCTGACCCCAGATGGGTTTGCAGCCAACCATGCTGGTGGTGTCTTGGGCGGTATCTCATCAGGTCAAGATATCCGTGTGAGTATTGCTTTAAAACCAACGTCTAGTATTACTACTGCTGGCAAGAGCATTAACACTCAAGGTGAAGCAGTCGATATGCTAACTAAGGGTCGTCATGATCCTTGCGTTGGTGTGCGTGCCACGCCTATCGCCGAAGCGATGCTAGCGATTGTAGTGCTCGATCACTATCTACGTCATCGTGGTCAAAACGCGGATGTGCAGCCGCCAGTACAATCGATTACTTAGTATTTTTGTCGTAGAGTAATCAGCCCTTTGTTGTTTCCAGTGATTTGTTACTAGAAATGATAAAGGGCTTTTTTATGTCCAAATAAAATACAGGTGTTACCTAAATACAATTAATGTGTTGAGCTAGCTAAGTATCAGGCTGCCAGTTGATACTCATCAATAGCCACACACTGCTGATGTCGAAATACCAATAACAACCGCTGACTAGGAATCGCTAGCCAATGCCCAAACTCAATACTATCGACGCCTTGGCTCGTTAATGTCTGTGCACAGTGATGACGGCTAAAGCCGATTAGGTTATTGATAAGATGGTTATCCTTTAATTGATGTGACATAGATTTTTTACTCCTAATTTACTTTACGAATTTGACGGTTCAACAGATCCTAGTACTATCGTAAAACAAAGAAGTAGAAATCCTGTGTAGTCATGATGGAAAGTTGATGAATCCATATATAGTCATTCCACTATAAAAGTATTACAGCGTTAACCTCGCTTGAAGTATCACATATACATCTGCACTCGGTTGCCTTGTACTACTCTTAAATTGAATCGACTATAAGTTATTATTTTCAGGCCAATGGCAGGGTGATACTAACCATCACACCAGAACGCTGGTTTTTACTAGTATCAGTGTTATCAGGTGTAGCTTTATCAGCATTGGCATGGACATTATTGATGGCTACCTGACCACCATGATGTTCAATTACTTGCTTCACTAGTGTTAGACCAAGGCCCGTGCCCTTTTTAAGCGTATTACTACTATGGTCAGTCTGCCTCGGCTCAGTCGTTGGATATACCGAGTCTGTATTTAGGTCATTGCTGTCTGTTTGATTCGTTGTTTGAGATGATGGTAGGCTTTGATGAGACAAGCTAAAGTAACGCTCAAATGCTTTTGCGACAGCATATTCGGGTAGTAGTTTACCATCATTGAATATATCGATAGTGACGGTCCGAGCAGTGCTATGCAATGAAATCTCAACGGTACGATTTGCAAAGTGTATCGCATTATCAAGCACATTTTGCAGTACCTGTATTAACCAAAACTGGTCAGCATACACACTGGTTGATGCCAGTATTTCTGCTGGCAAGTTTGCAGTATTGGTCACATTCTTATTATCAATATGTATATCGATAGGGTATAGATTCTGCTGTTGCTGCTTGGCCGTATTATCTTTGATCAAACTTTGCAAAAGCGGTAATAAGGGAGTCAATTGTTGGTTGAGTTTAAAGGTAGGCTGTTCTACTTTAGCAAGCAACAGAAGTCGGTCGATGAGCTGTTGCATTTTTACGCTTTGCTCACCAACCGTCTCAATGAGCATCTGCCGATCTTCATCATCTAGTTTATTGCCATCTAGTCCATCGTCCTCTAACAGCTCACTACTGGCACGTATCGCAGTCAAAGGGCTTTTTAGCTCGTGGGTCAAAGTATGGACATAATCAGTGACGTAAGCACGGTTTTCGAGTCGATGCTTCATAGTCTCGATGGTATCTGTCAAGCTATTCAGCTCATGCCCTAGATAGAAATAGGGCTTTTTGGTGTCTTCTGCCAGCGCACTGGTATATTGAGTCACTAAAGTGATGCTTTGCTTAAGCCACCATGCTACTAGACCTGCCAGTATAAGGGCGGCGATGCTGATAAGTAGTGCGGTAATGAGCATGCGGTTACGTGTGTTATCTAAATAAGGCAATACGCTAGCGACAGGCTTACCGACACTGACCACACCGATGATATCTCCAGACGGATTTTTTATGGGCTGAGCCACATACATGACCGAACCATCACGCCGCTGATAGTCTCGCAGCGTGCTTCTTGCGCCGTATTGTCCCTTTAACGTGAGATAGACATCGTTCCAGCGTCCATAGTTCTGCCCTTCATTATTATCAGGTTTGGGCAGGGAGTCGTAAATGACTATGCCGCTACTGTCTGTCACATATACGCGAAAGCTACTGTAGCTTTTGGTTTGATCGACAGGACTGAGCGTTTCATCCATCGCTGGCATGCCGACAAATGCAGCATCAAGTTGCGCTTGATAGTCCTCGTCATATAACTGTCCTGTAGATAACGGCACCTGTAGACTGGCCGCGAGTAGTTTACTGGTGTCTAGGAGCGTGTCTTCGATGACTTGCTGCGCGGTTGGCTTGACGTAGCCAAACAACTGAGTAAACACGACCACGCCGCATATAACGAGCACCAACGCAACGGCTAGCCAAATCCTAAAAAATATACTTAAATTGAGCAGTCGTTTGCGTTTAGGGGCTTGCTGAGCAGTACCAATGGGGTGCAGTTTGGCATACCAATTGCTTTGGTCATTATGAATAGCATTTTCAGCAGGATTGGTTTTATTATTCATAAACTAGCAGCCACTGTTAAGCGGGACATAATGCATAACCCAGTCCGCGATGCGTATGGATGACATCGACATTAGCATCTACCATAGCGAGCTGTTTACGAATTGATTTGATATGACTGTCTATAGTTCGCGCCAAGCGGTGGTCAGGATAGTCGCTTACAGCGCTAAGTAATTGCTCACGGCTAAAGACTTGCTGCGGTGCTTGTAATAGTGTCAGCAAAATTTTGCGTTCTGTATTACTAAGCTCAAGCTTTTGCTCTTGCCACGTTAATGAATAGTTGAGCGGTTGATAATGCCAAACACCAGATTGGTTTTCAAACGTTAATGCTTGTCCTGATAGATTATTCGAGGAAGTAGTATCAGTACTGTTATCTGAGTTTATGGTATGAGAGCCTGACTGTTGAATCAGCTGTTCACGTCGCCAAATGGCTTTTAAACGCGCGACCAACTCACGTGGACTAAAGGGTTTGGCGCAATAGTCGTCACCGCCCATCTCCAATCCCAAAATACGATCGACCTCATCGCTACGTGCAGTCAAAAACACGATAGGCAAATCTTTTAAGGCGTCGATATCAGGCGTATGACGTATTTGCTGACATAGGCTCAAGCCGTCACCATCTGGCAGACCGACATCCATAATGATCGCCGACAGATCTTGTGCTTCATGACTATGCAGCATGGGTAACACGCTACTGGCATTATCCAACCAAGTTATCTGCCAACCTTCGCGTTTGCAGGTGACCTTGAGCGACATCGCGATCGCAGGATCGTCTTCTACCAGTAAAATATGGGTCATAGTCTCTACATCATCTTATAAGCTTAGTAAATTATCGTAGCACAAAACAGCAGGCTGCTCTTGCTGCCACGAGTCAAATGGTGTGAAAAGTTAATGAAAAAGTAAGGTGCTCAGTAGATAGTGTACGATGTAATTATTTTAATACATTCAACAAAAAGGCCAGCTCAATAAATAAGCTGGCCTTGATAACGAAGATTAAGCGTGATTATCTATTAATAGACTAAGCGAAAACCTATTTAAGACCTTTGCAGTTGGCATAGTAGCTCACTGTAGCGGGCCAATCTGAAAAAATGCCTTGGACACCGACGTCCTGCGCTAGTACGTCAATATAATTCATCATATCACCGTCATTGTTGATAGCATCACCAAGACCGCTATAGTACCAATCGCCACCATCCGTTAATGGCCCTGAACGCTCTATCGACCAAGTAATGATTTTTAGACCATTGGCTTTGGCTTGTTTTGCGTATTCTGATGGTTGCATATTTCCCTTACCATCAGTAGTGACTAGCAACCAAAGTGCTGGAGCAATGGTGTTAATGCCGCGTGCTTTGATATCAGCCAATGAGTGCTTCCAAGTGGTTGCGTCATTTTTATCAAATGTTTTACTCTTAGCGGTCTCATTGCTGTCATCAATCAGATAAACGGCATTAGCCCCATAAGCTGGCTCGTTTTTGATCCAGTAATCCAGATCTTCTATATTGAATGTCTGGGCAAATACATCGCTTGCAGGTACATTTGCTGCCTTATAAGTATCTATCAGCTGTTGGCGATAATCGTCCAAACGATAGCCGTTAAACGGCATAGTCACTACAGGTGCTTTTAGCTCAGGCGTGTGCTTCATACCCAGCTTGCGAGCCAACGCGATATGCTCTTTCAAGGTTAATACTTTGCCATTTTGCGAGTATAAGTCCGTTCGCCAAGGCGCAGTCGCATTCATATATTCACTAAGGCTGGTTGCTTTTTTATTGGCAGCATCCATCTTACCCGTCAAGGTTTTAAACTGAGCAGCGCTGATATCTGAGGTGCGACATTCGATACTATCGGCATTGGTAAGTTTGCCTGTAGCGTCCAATATGGGCGGTACAGTGCATTGCTTGGCTATTGGCGTGGTTAGAATATTGGTAGTGGTGTGCAAATCGTTTTGGGCATGACGACATACAAGCTCACCGTTATTGGTAAAAGCGACATCACATTCCAAGATGCCAGCACCCATTTGTGCTGACGCCACGTAGCTATCATAAGTATGTTCAGGCAACTGTAATGGCGCACCTCGATGCGCAATAGAGAAGTCTGTCTTACTTGGCAGTTGCCCCCTGCACGCCTGTAGCTCTTCTTTTAGTGGTCCCTCATCCATATCATTGATCAGGTAAAACGGACGCACTCCATAGGTATATGCGACAGGTGAGGACAATTGTGGCTGCGATTGTGGTTGCGCTGTCGATAAAGGGGCTTTTGATGTGAGTGTTGAGCGGCTATCGGTAGTGCAGCCTACTATCAATAATGAGCTGATCAGCGTTAAAGGTAAGGCGAGATTAATCTTATTAACCTTAGCCGGCGTCTGCTTACTCAGCTCAAGCGCTGATTTATTAGAAATTGTCATGTAAAATGTTCCTGCAAAATTATAAAAAATCCCATCGGACGTATGGATAGGAATTGAAAAATTAACGTTTGACTATTGATTGCTACTTGCTACTTGCTGTTTGCTACTTGCTGTTTGCTAAAAACCACTAAAGGTCGTGACATTGTTGTAAGAGCCTAGCCTTGTAGGAAATTGGCCTTGTAAAACCTTAGCATTAATGCGGATACAATTGTAGGCACATGTACTAAAGAATAGACAGCTGACAGTATTTGAGCTTGATAGTACTGAGCTTATCGGTCGTAAAGTCATACGTGTCTTCTTATACTGTTCACATTTTTGCTATTGTCCATTTAGTACCTCACTATTGACCATACTCTCAAACTAACAGATGATATTGACCATATAATGACACACACATTATCTTGGCAAAAAATATAGAAATGCTTAAGGCATCTCTCACTACATTATTAAGGATAACTATGAATAACTATCTAGACGCAGTCGTCGTTGAGCACAATCCCTCTCAAAAAAAGATAGATCGCGCAGTGATTTGGCTACATGGCTTAGGTGCTAGCGGTCATGATTTTGAGCCAGTTGTACCGCAGCTTGGGTTGGCTGATGATATGGCAGTACGTTTTATCTTCCCACATGCACCTAAACGCCCAGTCACGGTAAATGGCGGCATGGTGATGCCAGCATGGTACGACATCATAGAGATGAGTCTGGAGCGTAAAGTAGATGTGGCTCAGATTGAAGAGTCTGCTCAGCAAATACAAGATTTGATCAGTCGTGAGATAGAGCGCGGCGTGTTATCAGAGCATATCGTCATCGCAGGGTTTTCGCAGGGCGGGGCAGTTGCGTATCATGTGGCACTTGGCTATCCAGAACGTTTGGCTGGCTTGATGACGCTCTCTACGTACTTAGCAACCAATGACAATATTGAGTATAGTGCTGCCAATAAAGATATGCCGATTTTGATTGAGCATGGTTCTCATGATCCAGTCGTGCCTGTCATCCTAGGTGAGCAAGCCCAGCAGTTATTGTCGGCGAAGGATTACAATGTGTCCTACAATACGTATCCGATGGCACATCAAGTCTGTATGCCGCAGATTCAAAATATCGGTAAATGGTTAAACACTGTTTTGGCGCAAATTATTAAGCTGTAACGTAATGTAATGCAGGCTACTTATAGGTTGAAACATAACTGATATCTCCTATATAATAGCTAGTCTTATTGGGGATGTTCTGGCTTCGACGCTGGTGATGAAACTCAATGATGCATGTCGAGAGTGTATGTCCTCTCGTTAATCAAACATATATTGTTATAGTCGCAAACGACGAAACTTACGCTCTAGCAGCTTAAACCCTGCTTACTTAGTTGCTGATCACCTACAGTTGGTTAACTAAGTTGAAGCGTCCGCATGTAGGCTCGCCACAAGTGATTGTCTCAATTGCTTGGGTTCAAAAGTAGAGAATCGTCCAATCCATCCTGACTGTCGGATCGGTGCGGATTAAAACTAAAGACAGAAACTAAACATGTAGATTCATGAGCGTAATGCTGGCGGACGCGGGTTCAACTCCCGCCATCTCCACCATTTACATAAAAGAACAAATCAGTAATAATTGTTATTATTAAAAACCCCTCTAGGCATAATGCTTAGAGGGGTTTTTACTGTCTATGATACTAGCTTAATTAAAAAGCTATATATTGAAAATGCTAATTAACATGGCTGTCCTACACACATGTGGCATTCCAATCTACACACAGAAAAATACTATTTATTAACTTGTGAAACTTTTATTTTAGCCTACGTTTGTATTCGATAGCCACGCCACAAACTTCGAACTCCATGTGACGGCTATCGATTAATGGATAGTCTTCATGCTCAGCTACAAGTTGTTCATACGGCTTGCCTGTCATTTCATTAAAGCCACGCGGCCTCCATCTTCTAAGAAGCAATCCTTTATCATCATTCATGCATGCCAGTACAAAGTCACTAGGTGATGGTTCTAGGTTAGAATCGATCAGTACAAGATCGCGGCGTTTAAAATAAGGTTTCATGCTGTCATCTTCTATTATGATCCAATAAGTATTGTTACCATAAAAAGATCCTACGACTGGTTCGAAAGAATCAGCAAGAGCAATCCTTTTTGTTCTGTGTAAATGTTCCGCTTGGGAGAAGTTAAGCACTGGCACATAATGCAAGTCTTCGACATTCCTCACGATACTGTCAGTATTATTTTTATTAGTAGTGCAGCTAGGCTGAGTTCCACTATCAAATCCCACCTCACTGCTTTTTGAAAGCTCGTGAACTTCAACACCATAACTTAGATAACTTGCGGTTGTGCTAAGTGCCTCCGCTATCAAAAGTATTTTTTCTTCTCTTGGTGTAGCTTCACTGTTTACGTATCGCCTAACCATCTCATAGCTAATGCCAGTCATTTTATGCAACTTCTTCTTACTAACGCCCTGCGACTCCATTTTAGCGCGAAGGCGCTTTGGAAAATCAGAATCATTTTTATCTGTTCTCATATACTTTTAACCTAACCCTATGTTCATCACTTTACTTATAAAAGCATAGAATACTACAGTTGGTAGTGTTCTAAAATTCAAAATCTACTACATTATGGGTAAATTGGATTATGGATAGGTCTATAACTACCTAAATAACAGTTTCTAGTGGAATCGTTTTAATTTAAACATAATATTAGATAATATTTAGTAAATCTCCTTACACACATATGACACACAAGAGGCTAAGATAAAGTAAAAATCTTTAAGTATCAACGCTTGTAGTAGGTTAACTCAACTCCCGCCATCTCCACCAAACACTGATAAAGGGCTGACCGTCATAGACTGTTAGCCCTTTATTTTGGGCGTTTTTTGGGTTTTCACTACCTCGTAGGGGTATGGCGAACCATATAGAATGTTGGTATTATTTTTGGTATTAAAGTTTATATACGCTCTCAATACTAACAAAGGATAGCCCAATGCCCTTAACTCATACCGTCATTAATAAGCTATTACTTAGTACACCTCGATTGATACAAAGCGACCTGACAAGCATAGTGACGGTAACGGGCTGCAATTACGGGTGCATTACACTGGCGTTAAGTCATGGGTCAGCGCATACCGTTGGCAAGATAAGCAGTAAGCCCTCACTGTTGGTAATTATAGAGATATAGTAGCCCTTCATGATACAACCATACTCGATCTACAAACTGAGATATGGCACGGATCTGAACCATTAACTGGAACAAGCCCACGGCCATACCCTATCGATGCGTTCACAGGCTTACTACAGTATGTTGTTAAGGCAGTAGCACACTATACGCAAGCTCCGACAGCTATTACAGACCAATGCGTTTTAGGGGCACTGGCATACATGGGGCAAGGATTTATTGATACAACACAGACTCATGCTAACCATCCTAATATTAATAGCAGAGGGCGGAAGCGGTAGCGGCAAGTCACAAGCTATGGAATTAACTAGCTTCAAAGTACGTAAGTACAAAAGCAGCTATATGCTGATTATCTTATTAAGCTATCATCGTGGGAAAATGACAAGGCAAGTCTAAAAGATAAAGAGCTAGCCGACTTTTTAGAATCCAACCCAAAGCCCCAAGAACGTTTTAAAGAAGTAACTATTGAGCCGATACTCGATAAGTTTATTGACGGTAGTATCAGTAATGCTTCATAAATGACAGACAAAGCAGCCCAATTTTTTAATGGTGATACTGCAAGTAATGTCTTATCATCATTGACGACCCTTAATGGTGATGATGAGGTGTTTCGTTTGTGCTCGCTAAAGTCTGCCTATGCAATACGCATATAGATGCCTACAACGTGCGTATGACGCTATTAATACAGGGGCAGTGCTTTATCCTAGAGCTAGCACTAGCTGACCCTATAATGAATGGACAAGGGTTTTTAGCCAGTGCCTTGATTGCATGCCCTGAAGATTTGCACAGTCAAAGAGTATGGTGCGATGAGCAGCGCAATAATGACAACCCTTACTTAATAGACTACTAGACACGCTGCCAGAGCTTACTTGATACATTATCAGCCAATCTACCCAGTGACAGTATAGGAATACCGAAACGCATTAAAATGCAATAGGAAGATAACGGACTTTCTTGAGTCCATAAAAATAGCATGAAATAAGTAAGCGATATTAATTATAAACAATATGCTTTCAACAGTAGATGATAAAATGTTCTATCGCTTAAACAATGAGGTGTTATCTTGCTAAGTAAGTTGCTAATAGCACTATTTCTTGGGTTTTCATCAATGACAGTTTTAGCAGATGAAAAAAATCAAGATTTGTGCGTAAGTTTTAATGATGCGTCACACTTAGGCTCAAATAGCTATCGCAGTAAAATTATCTACAACGAGAATTACGATGCATTTCCTTACGCAACCAAAATAGGCAACAGTATTGTCGGTATTTTTAGCACTGGTACTGCGCACGCAAAATCAGATAAACAGGTTATGTTTAGATCAGATGACGGCGGTGACACATTTAGACTCAAAGACTTTTTTATCAATGACGACCAAACTTATGATTTTAGCCTAATAGCTGATTTACTAAGCGAGGGGAAATCGGTTGATTTGAAAGTTTGGAACTTGAGAAAAAATGCAGGTTTAGTTAAAGCAACAACTACGAGTAAAGCTGATGGGTATTCTATTTGGTCAACACCTAAGAATGCAGGGACTAGGCTCTATCGTACTGGTTATAACGCTAAAACTTGGCAAACCGCGTTGCTTGAGTCATTAGATGGTGGTATTACATGGAGATTTAAGAGTGTCATAGCTCCTGCGACAGCAGGTAGGCAGTTTAGTGAGGCTGACATTGTCAACACACATTCAAACAACTGGATTGCTTATATTCGTGAAGATAAGGGTAAGCATAATAATCTTTATAGCTCAATTTCTACCAATAATGGTAATACGTGGTCAATTCCTACAGCTTTAGACCCTAAGCTCATCAATGGCCGTCAACCAAATTTGACTAAACTAGATGATGGCTCGATTATTCTAATCACAGGTGATCGAACAGGCAAATCAGGTTACGCAGGCGGATCAGGCGATATAGTTTATGGCAACGATACGACAGGTATAACCATCTTTAGAAGTACAGACAATGGCAAAACATGGTCAATTAGAAAAAGAGTAAGCCCGATTTATAGTACTGATGGTGGTCAGCCTTTTGTGGTTGATTTGGGCAGAGGAAAGATATTTATCGTATGGTATGCACGCAAGACAACAAAGGGTAAGCCATCAATTAATAGCTGCACTGTTGATATTAATAACTTGTGAAAAGGAATAGAAAAAGCAAGATTGTCGTGAAAGTGAGTATAAATTGATACACAAGTTATTCTAACCTTGGAAAGTTTGAGATAGTTTTTGATGTCCATAAAAAGAGCACGAAATAATTAAGCTAAGATAGGACAAAGTAAAATCACCTAATGATTTAGATAACATTTAGAGATAACGACCATGCGCACATTGAGCGACTATATACATCTAAGCATTAAAGCCTGCCGTAACAGCTACAAAGCAATGAAGCCCACAGCATGGCAATGAGCTATGAATATAAGGGCAAGACATATCGCTATAACATCGAGCTATTAAAGACTCAATGCAACTATGACAGTTATCGGTAGTGTTTAGCGCGATTCAACCCCATGCAAGAAATTTCCAAGTAAGAAATAATATTCCTAAGTTGCTAGCACGTTCAGCATAACTTTAATATTGCAAATAATTACAAAATAATATTTAGTTGATAGGGTTGGCATTGAATAACAGCAAAATAAAAAATGATTGTTGGTATTATGGTTGGTATCGTCTATTTTTAAATTATTAATAATGTTTATTATCAGGTATTTATAACTATAGTTTAGTTTCCGCCATCTCCACCAAATATTAAAAATCCGATCACTTAGGTGGTCGGATTTTTTTTGTCTAAATTTTATGGTTAATTAAAGAAACAATGATACCAATGAACTTTGAATGAGAAAGTAAAAGCTATTTATATAGAGTAATCATCAAGTCTTTGAAATTGAATCACAATTTTTCGTTGGCTATGGAGAACATAATATTAACTTGTCTTAAAGAATAATTCTGATTATTCTTAGTTGAGGCCTATTCTTCGTATCAGGCGATGCAGTAGCAAGAATAAGCGGACTTTCAAATAACTACAGGGAATGTATTATGTTAGGAAAAATGATGTATCAGCCATTGTTGATTAGTGGTCTAATCGAACACGCTGCCCGTTATCATGGTGATACGGCAGTTTTGTCCAAAGAAGTCGACGGACAGATGACTCATACCAATTGGCGCACTGTCTCGGATAACTCAAAACGATTGGCCAATGCGTTGGCTGCACTGGGACTTAAATCATCAGAACGCATAGCGACTTTGGCTTGGAACAACCGTCGTCATTTAGAAGCTTGGTATGCGATTTCAGGTAGTGGCATGGTTTGCCATACTATCAATCCACGTTTGTTCCCCGAGCAGCTTAGCTACATTATCAATGACGCTGATGATCGTGTACTATTTTTTGATACTACTTTCCTACCGCTAATTATGGCAATCAAAGAGCATATCAAAGGTGTTGAACACTTCATTTGTCTAAGTGATCGAGATGATAGTATCGTAGAAAAACTGCCTAATGTACTGTTCTTTGATGAGCTATTAGCAGAAAATTCTACTGACTTTGACTGGCCTCAATTCGATGAAGCAACAGCCAGCTCTTTGTGCTACACATCAGGAACTACTGGTAACCCTAAAGGGATTTTATATACGCATCGCTCTTCTGTGCTACATGCGATGGCGTTATGCATGCCTGATGTCTCCGCGCTCTCTGCACAAGACGTTTTGCTACCCGTCGTACCGATGTTCCATGTCAATGCGTGGGGCACACCTTACGCGGCTGCCTTGACTGGTTGCTCTCTTATACTTCCTGGTCCAAATCTCGATGGTGACAGCCTAGTATCTCTCATTGATGATTGTCATGTCACGGTTGCTTTAGGTGTTCCAACGATTTGGCAAAGTCTATTGACCGCTGCCAAAGCCAGAGGTAGTAAGCTTGATAGCATGACGCGTACTATCGTCGGAGGAGCCGCATGCCCACCATCGGTAATCAAAACGTTTAGAGAGGATTTTAATTGTGATGCAGTACATGGTTGGGGTATGACAGAAACCAGCCCACTTGGAACGATGAATCAAATAAAAGCCAAGCATAAATCGCTGAGTAAAGATGAGATTAATGAGTTGCGTAACTCTCAAGGTCGTCCACCCTACGGCGTTCAGCTACGTCTCATAGATACTGACGAGCCACTACAGCGAGTTGAAGAAGATGGTATGTCTCAAGGTCGTCTACAGATTAAAGGGCATTGGATCATCAACGATTATTACACAGAAAATCCTGATGCGATAACTGAAGACGGTTGGTTCGACACAGGCGATATTGCAACCATTGATGCCGATGGCTATATGAATATTCGGGATCGCTCAAAAGATTTGATTAAATCTGGTGGGGAGTGGATATCGTCAGTAGAGCTAGAAAACATCGCAGTCGCCCATCCGCAGATAAGAATGGCGGCCGCTATTGCTGCAAAGCACAAGAAATGGAGCGAACGTCCAGTACTGATTGTAGTGAAGGAGCCAAATTCAGAAATCGATGAGTCGCAAGTACTGAGCTTTTACGAAGGTAAAATCGCCAGTTGGCAAATACCCGATAAAGTCATATTTGTAGATAATATCGTGCTGAATGGTGCTGGAAAAATGGTGAAAAAAGATCTGCGTGATGACTATGGCAATATATTGTTGGATAGTTAATTCAGCTATAAAAAGCGTAAATTGACAATGCTACTTGCAAAACCAAGTGCGTAATCTAGTTAGATTTCTCTAAGAATAGTGGTATAGGTGAATAGAGTAGTTGAAATGCTCGTCATCCATATCACTTATCATGATTAATATTCTAAATGAGCACTGGGAGATGAATGTACATCAGATGCATGGATTAGGATAGATAGAGTAGGACAGTATAGAACGCCAGATACAACAAATCCCCTGATATTATATCAGGGGATTTAGCTGTTCTATAAGATAGTATAGGACTATGTAATGGTACCCGGAGCCGGACTTGAACCGGCACGCTATTGCTAGCGAGGGATTTTAAATCCCTTGTGTCTACCAATTTCACCACCCGGGCAAAACTTGTTTTATCTAACATGTAAACTAGCTGATAGACCATCTAGTTACTAGATAAGTGGTCGCTATTATAATCGGTTGTGATAATAATGCAAGCCAAAATTAACGTAAAGTTAATAAATAATTGGAGGCTGGAGTCGGAATCGAACCGGCGTTAACGGAGTTGCAGTCCGCTGCATGACCACTCTGCCATCCAGCCAATCAAGGTCGCCTATATTAGCAAAAATATAGTAAATTACAAGTCCTTTTTTAATTAAAAACAGCTTATTTATTATCTTATCTATATTTAGCCCCAATTTCAGGACATTTACGCTATTAATAGGCTTTTTCAAGCCGTCAGTAAACTAGCGTGTAATGACGATTGTTTAAAATATAGTGCGCTAAACTATATCTCTATTGTCACGTTTAGCACTTTTCACATCGCGATAAGTGGCCGTGCAAATTAATATTAGTACGCCAAGAGTAATGGCAGGCCAAATTAAGATATATAAGCCGTAGATAAAAACGTTGTCCATGATATCTCCTTATAATATTGCTAAGTAAGTAGCGATTAGCCAGATACTCCTGACTAATCATTACTCGGATAAAGCGACTTTGGTTTAAGATTTAAGTGACGATGGGATTTCCGACTTTTTATCGTAATTGCCCACACGCTGCTTAATTAAGTCGAAGTCGAAGTGTTCGTCTCCCATCAAGCTGATAATCACACAGACGACGGTACTAGCGCCGTAAGCCGTTAGAGAGGCTAGCAGGACCATATATTGACGTAAGAAGCCAGTAGCGAAAATAAGCATCAGCACAAGCGTGATAGCTGCGGCGACCATGCCAACCTTACGACCTAGGAACCCAAAGACCATTAGACCAATAACGACTGCTGCACCAACACTTGCCAGTATTTCAAAGAATAGGGCCGTGGCACCTGTGATTGGGAGTAATTCGAAACGGGCAACGCAAAATAAGAGTAGTCCGACGATAACTGCTGAGGTAAAGGCAGTATTGGTGACGCGATTCCAAAACACACTGGCAATAACAGGAAAGACAATAGCCCCCCATAGTGCACCAACAAATACTAGCATGACGAGAATATCGAGCTTAAAGCTCGCAAAAATTAGTCCAGCTGCTGTCGCAACAATCATCGTGCCGCGACCAATTAGCATCATCGTTTTAGGTTTAACATGGCCTTTTTTGGCGATGTTTTTACCGTAGACATCCGCCATCATAATGGTTGATAGCGCTGATAAATCTGAGTCAGCGGTCGAGGACAATGACCCAATCACTAAAATGAAGAATAAGGCGATAAAGACAGGGTGCAGATAAGTACTGACCATTTGAGGGATGAGGTTATTCATATTGCCATCGAGTGGCTCGACGCCAATCGTTACAGCCATTAGTCCAATCATTCCAAGACCAATAACGATACCAGCATAGCCGACTGTAGCAGTGATAAACGTCGCTTTAATCTTAGTTTTATCAATCGCAAATAATCGCTGAGTGATGGTTTGATTACCGATAGCATATGCTAATACAGCGACGAAGTAAGGCGCACCTTGTTGAAAGAATGCCTCAGAGGAGAAGAAGTTCTGCTGCTCTAATGTCAGGTTTGATAGGCCGCTGACCATGACCTCAGGGCCACCCATAGCGAATAATACGGCGGGAATAATGACAATACCAATGGCCATTAGAGCGACCAACTGAGCGAAATCCGTAAAGACAGATGCTCTAAACCCTGATGTCAATGTGTAACTCAGTACACCGATACCTGCGATCATTACCCCTGTTTGGAACGATAATGGTGATAAAACCGACACCAATGCTCCAGCAGCGGTAAAGTTGACCATCAAGCTAATTAAACTGCCCATAATATTGGATATGGCTAAGATTAATTGGCTTGATGAACCGTGGCGGGCATGAATAAGTTCACCTAGTGTATGACCGTCTGGTGCCAATTCACGAAAGCGCATACCGAAAGGATAGATGAATAAAATCATCAATGCACCCCAAAAGCCATAATGTATCGGCCCTGAGACGCCATATTTATAACCAGAAGTAGCCGCAGCATAAAATGAGGCGGCCCAAATCCAAGTGGCGGTCATGCTGGCTGCACCCATACCAAAGCCAACACCGTGACCTGCGACCATAAACCCAGAAGTTGTCTCTTTATCTTTTTTGATTAATAAAGACAGTAAATAGGTGCCGCCATAAAATGCTAATAATAATAAAATAATCGTCAATGATGAAAATTGGAACAATGACTCAGTTTTCAAACTCAGACCTCGCAATTGTTAGTTGATGAATAAAGTTCAGTAAAAATGAAAGATACCAAACCATTAGGAATACAGCATAGCCTACACAGCCCTCATACCGAACGTATGTGGCTAATATAAATAGCGAAAATACCAGCTGTGATGGTAAGCAAATGCTAAGTGTCACGCCCAAATCTTAATGAGACAAATAGTGTCAAATCAAAAAGACAGGGACTACTTTCAATAGGTGTCAGTTAATGGGTAAACCACCACGCTATTAATAGGCATACACAAAGGTAGCTACATGCTAAAGAAAACTCATTTGATGAGTGTCTATAGCGGAATTACGAATAAGCACTAAGCCATGATGGCATGACCCGAACTCGATTTAGACAGCCTTGTCAGCTGTAATAAGCAATAGGTAGGAAGTCTCTACTTATCTATTGCGATTGATGTATTACTAAGCGGCATTAATAAATAAAACTACATATTCGTTAAGTGCCTGTAACATATTTGCGCGATAAGAGTAACCTATTATGTCACCAACCTCAAACATTATCCGATATTTACCAGACAATGACCGAAGATGACATATAAGTATTTGTTTAAAGAGATTTAATAAGATGTTTAGTAAAGTATTGAAAGATAGGGTTTTATTATGAGCAGGATCGAGTGATATATCGCTATGAGCTAAATGATGACTATGAGTAATTAACTGAAGCTTTCACTAGAAAAAATAGATAATAAGCGATAGACGGGTGCTCTCAATGAACAAGTAGAAGTGAATTTTTATATATTATCTTGTTTGGTGTAGTAAGTGACTCGGTTATCACGTAAAAATCCAGCCAATCCAAGTCCGTAACGCTCAGCCACGCGCACGGCTGTACTGGTAGGTGCTGACATGCCAATTAGCCACGGGATTTGACTTCGAATAGACTTTTGAACCAGTTCAATAGAGAGACGCGAAGTCATAAGCACACAGCTAACGTCTGCTTTTTGGCGTAATTGCCAACCGATAAGTTTATCGAGTGCATTGTGGCGGCCTACATCCTCAAATAAATACAGCTGCTGATTATGTATCGTTGCTGCGGCATGTACCGCACCTGTCAGCTGATGTGTATGCTGCGCGGCATCCACTTGTTGACGCAGTGCCAGTAGGTAGTCAAGACTTGGAACAGTCGTCTTAGCACTATCGTTGCTTGTCGATTGATTATGGTCGGACTGTAGACTGCTTTGAGAGTAAGCACTTAAATCAGGCAAAGCTTGTGTTAATCCAGTAATACCGCACATACCGCAGCCTGTGCGCCCTGCGAGCTGCCGTTTTTGTGCTTGGATACGTTGATGGCAGCGTTGGCTCAATACCAACTCCACGACATAGATATCGTAATCTTGAAATTGTTCTAAGCTTTGTTCAATCGATACTGAATCAAGATCTTCGTCATTCGAATCTTGAGCAAACTGCTGATAGCTAGCTAGATCTGCAAGGTGAGTCACTTCCCAGTCGAGTAACTCGTGACTGTATTGAATTAATCCTTCGCTAAATAAGAACCCAACAGCCAAGTACTCTAACTGATGAGGACTAGCCATCAGCACAGCATAATGAATCCCATTAATAATGATAGAGACCGCAGCTTCTACGGCTAAGCTGGTGCTCTGAGATTCGATTTGAAGATGAGAGTCATTATTAGGGTCACTAATAACTGAAGGGTAATGATGCTTTTGTGCTAAATGATTACGAGCAAGTGGTGTCTCTGACAACCTATCACCGCTAGGCAATTCAGGTGCAACTATCTTAGAGCTAGTTGAATTATCTATTATAGTAGGGTCAATAAGAGCCTCACTTTGTGCAGCATTATTTTCAATGGTTATCACGATTTATTATGGCCTAAAATTATGAGTGTGCTTACGGTCACTTAAAGGGAGATCCAATGAAAATGTCATTTTTATTGACTCTCCACAGTATGATTTACGCAGGCGTAGCGGTCGACGTATTTGCCTCTACGCGCTCTAAAACGACGGTGGTCGATTTGTATGCTGGGATATGAGAGTCTGGCGCATGTGTCTCTAAATCAAAGAGGTCATTGCATTCAGGATAGTAAGCGGCAACAGCGTTGGAGGCAATATCCATCTCGCTCAATACCAATGGGCCCAATATGCGTGGTTGCTCTAGGCTATCTTTAGCACGCTGGCGAGTAACCATAACACGGTCACCTTTTTGCCAACCTAAACGACTTATTTCATCGGGATGCATGAATAGCACGTCACGGCGATCCGTTTGACGATAGCGGTCTTTAAACCCAAAAATCATAGTGTTGAATTGGTCATGGCTGCGGACACTGGTCAATTGCCAAACCTTTTGTGCTGTATCTGCATGGTCATCGATATCATTTGCGGCTGCCATTTGTGCAGCGACAAAAGTAATCGGATATTGTGGTACTTCAAACTGGGCTTTGCCGCTTTTGGTATTCCATACACGATGACGCGCCGCATGATACAAATGAAAGCCACGCTCAGAGGTGCGAATACGCTGATTAAAGTCTTCAAATCCGTTAATAGCTTGAGCGATATAGTCTCGAATAATATC
>NZ_DFQV01000013.1:41526-74452 GCF_002377945.1 Psychrobacter sp. UBA3480 | reverse complement strand
TGACACATAGAGTCTTCGATAGTGGCAAATTGCTCACCCTTTGTTGTGACAATACGCTCGGTACGGCCTAAGCAAGGTAGGATCAAATTATTAGCACCAGGGTATAGCATAGTCTCATTGAGCTTAGTACCGACAAATATATTAAGCTGAGTAGTGGTTAAGGCTTGCTCAATAGCGCTGGTATCAGGTGCCGCCACTGCGTAGTTACCACCCATGCCCATAAAGACTTTTAGTTTACCTGCGATAAGGGCTTTGGCACCTGTGACGACATCGTAGCCATGCTCTTGCGGCATAGGGTGCTCAAATACACGCTCTAAACTGTCTAATAAGCTTTTGCTAGGGCGTTCATGGATACCCATGGTACGATCACCCTGTACGTTGGAGTGTCCACGTACTGGAGATGCACCGGCGCCATCGATACCAATCATGCCCATCAACAGGAGCAAATTGGTAATCATCGCGACATTGTCATCACCTTGCACATGCTGAGTAATACCCATGCCCCAAGTACAAATCGTTGCTGGACTATCGGCCACGAGTTCAGCGAGATTGATAATATCTGTCTGAGAAATACCGCAACCAAGTGTGATGTCTGACCATGATTGCTCTGTTAGCCACTGTTTGAGAGGTTCAAAGCCTGAAGTATGAGTGGTAATAAAATCATGATTGATTTTATCGTTTTCAATTAACCACTTGGCAATGCCCGTCAATAGCGCTGCATCACCGCCGATTTGAATTTGAATAACATCATCGACCATGTCAGCACTTTGACCAGCTGCCATGTGCGTTGGTTTTTGTGGATTCCTAAATTTACTCAGGCCTTGCTCACGCATCGGGTTAATTGAGATGATTCGACAGCCTTGTTCGTGCGCATGAGCGAGCATCTCTAGCATACGTGGATGGTTGGTCGCTGGGTTTTGCCCGAACATCAATATCAGCTTGGCCTGCTCAAAGTCTTCTAGCATCACCGTCGCTTTACCAATACCTAGCTGTCTGCTTAGCATTACTGAGGTTGGCTCGTGACACATATTTGAGCAATCAGGCAAATTATTGGTACCAAAGCAGCGTACAAATAACTGAAATAAGAAGGCAGGCTCATTAGTCACACGACCTGACGTATAAAATAGCGCCTCATCCGGTGAGTCAAGCTGTCCTAACTGCTCAGCGATTAAGCTATAAGCGGCTTCCCAAGGGATGGGGACGTAGCGATCTTGCGCCGCATCGTAATACATCGGCTCTGATAAACGACCACTATGTTCAAGCTCGTAACCAGTCCAGCTCTGTAGCTCAGTGACGGTGTGCCTTGTAAAAAAGTCAGCATCTGCTTTGTGGGTCATGGTCTCACTGGCAATGACTTTAATGCCATTTTCACAGACATCGATAGCTTTGTGTGACTTATGGTCAGGCCATGCACAGCCTGGGCAGTCAAATCCGCCTTGGGGCTGATTGCTTTTAAATACACTTATACCGCCGCGCAAAAATGTCTTATAGTCCATTAGCTTTTGGGTAGATGAGATCAGCGCAGGCCAACCAGCAGCAGGGTGGGAGTAGATAGGAATTTTGCGCATGACAGACCTCATATAGTAAGTGACAACAGCGAAGCTTTGATAGACGACAACTATATAATGGTCAGTGGAAAGTTCCTATGATCATTAACTATAGATAACAAAAAACCTCCAAGAAAAATCAATTCTCTTGAAGGTTTTTGAGGTTGTCGGACATGGTTATATCTGGAAGGTGCAAATTTATAAGTCGTAAGTCATTGGCAGTATTAGCTTAAAACTTAGCTTAAAATCAGGCTGTCATCTTCAACTTTTTCGCCACGTGTTTGCTCAAACATATCGAGCAGGTCATGTACAGTCATACCTTTGCGAATGTCACCAGCGACATCCAACACGACTTGACCCTGATGCAGCATAACGGTGCGTGTGCCATGTGCCAATGCTTGTTGCATAGAGTGGGTAACCATCATCGTGGTCAGTTTATTGTCCGTGACAATCTTATCAGTCAACTCTAAGACAAATGCCGCAGTCTTAGGATCGAGAGCTGCAGTATGCTCATCAAGTAGCAAAATCTTAGAGGGCTGCAATGATGCCATTAGCAGACTTACCGCTTGGCGTTGACCACCAGAGAGTAGACCCATACGATCGGTTAGACGATTTTCTAGACCTAATTTTAAAACGGATAGTTTTTCTCGGAACAAATCACGGTTGTTCTGGTTCAGTGCAAATTTTAGACCGCGATTACCGCCGCGTTTGTAGGCCAAAGCCATATTTTCTTCAATCGTTAGCGCTTCACAAGTACCCGCCATCGGATCCTGAAAGACACGAGCAACCCAATGCGCACGTTGATGAGCAGACTTTTTGGTCACATCAATGCCATTTAGCAAGATTGAGCCACTATCGACGCGTGTCGTACCGCTTACCGCGTTCAAAAAAGTAGATTTACCTGCGCCATTGGTACCGATGACAGTGACAAATTCACCGTCAGCGATATTTAAACTGATACCACGTAGGGCAGGGTTTTCGATAGGCGTGCCTGGGTTAAAGGTCAACCGTAAATCGGTGGCTTGCATCATAATCGTTATTCCTTATTGTCTCTTCAAGCATCGCAAGTATTATAAATACCTGCTTTGACTGTCATTAGGCGCGAACTTTGCGTGATAAAAACTTGGTTTTCGCTTTTGGCAATACCAAGGCTAATACCACGAGCAATGCGGTAATCAAGTTCAAATCCTGTGGACCAAAGCCGATGCTACGTAGCGTATCGCTTGATAATGCGACCTGAATAAACAGTTTGTACAATACCGCGCCGACAACAACGGCAAAGGTAATCAGCCAAATACGCTTGGCAGGAATGATCGTCTCACCGATGATGACTGCTGCTAGACCGATAACAATCGTACCGATACCAATCGAGATATCTGCGCCACCCTGAGTCTGAACAAACAGCGCTCCCGCTAAGGCAATCAAACCGTTAGAAATCGCCATACCGATGATGGTCATCCACGAGGTATTGATACCTTGCGCCTGTGCCATTCTTAGGTTTGAGCCAGTAGCACGCATCGACAGACCTGTCTCAGTGCTATAGAACCAGTTCAAAAATAACATAGCAGCTGCGACAACGACACCAATAATCAGGCAACGCATCCAATAACCATTACCATCGGTCACCAAGGTGCTAAACACTGTGGTTTCGCCAAGCAAGGGTAGGTTTGGCGCGCCCATGATACGTAGGTTGACAGAATATAAGGCAACCATGACCAAGATACTGGCAAGCAGTTGCAAGATGCCAAGTTTGACATGCAACCATGCCGTGACGATACCAGCGACTGAACCTGCTAACATCCCAAAAGCACAGGCCAACCATGGGTTGATACCAGCGATGATAGAAATACCAGCGACTGCGCCACCTAACGGAAAACTACCGTCAGCGGTCAAATCTGGAAAGTCGAGCGTACGAAATGAGATAAGCACACCGAGTGCTACTAGGCCATAAATCAGACCACTTTCAAGCGCACCAAAAAAAGCAATTAAAGACATAAGAGATCAGTAAGTCATAACCAAGTGTCTAGCGTATGGTACCAAGATAAGTAAATGGCAATTGCCAAAATCATCTACCTGCTAAACAGCTAAGCGGTGAATTTAACAGATTAAGCAATCTGCGGTTAGGGTAAACCAAAACATATCACGATTAACAACGATCATAAGCTACCTTGGTTTGAAGCAATGGTTCAGGGCACTGCAATGCAATCAATAGACCTATCCTCTACTTAACAAGTATCAGATAAATTCTCAGACAAATACAGCACTATTAAGCACGCTTGCAAAAAAGACTCTGTTTAGACAAGAAGCCCAGCCTAATGACTCATAGCTGGGTTTCTTATTTAATCATTAGCCGTATATTTTAAGGTATACAACACAGTATTGATTCGTATCGCTTTCCTATTTATACCTGCTATTTTAAGCCAAATACAAAGGTGCGTTATTCTACCACTTCTTTAGCTTTATCGATAACCGCTTGTGGCAACGTGATGCCTTCTTCTTTAGCGTGTTTTGGACTGACGTATAGATCAAGCGCTTGTGGAGTGTAAACAGGGATAGCGCCTGCTTTTTCACCGTTTAAGATACGTACGACAATTTTACCAGTTTCACGGCCAAGCTCATAGTAGTTCACGCCTAGAGCAGCAACAGCACCGCGCTCAACTGAGCTAGTGTCTGAGGCAATTAGAGGAATCTTACTTTGTTTGGCGATTTGATAAAGTGACTCGTACGCTGATACTACGTTGTTGTCAGTTGAAGTATAGATCATATCGACCTTACCTTCGAGACTACGCGCTGCCATTGCGATGTCGTTACTACGCTGTGCAGGCGCTTCTAATACATTGATACCGAGTGGTGTTAGCTTCTCTTTTAGATTTTTTAAGATAATCGTTGAGTTGACTTCACCTGGGCTGTAAACGTAACCGACGTTCTTTAATGATGGAATGATTTGACGCATCAAATCAATCTGTGGCTCATACGGTAGGGCATCTGATGCGCCTGTAACGTTGGTGCCAGAACCATCTAGCTTAGGTACCAGTTTTGCTGCTACTGGGTCAGTAACTGCTGAGAATACCAATGGAATGCTGCTAGTAGAAGCGGCAACAGATTGAGCAGATGGTGTTGCAATAGCGACGATAACATCGGGCGCATCAGCGACAAATTGCTTAGCAATCTGACCAGCAGTAGCAGTGTTTCCTTGTGCGCTTTGGAAGTTAACGGTTAAGTTTTCACCGTCCTTGAAGCCTGCTTCGTTTAGCTCGTCGATGACGCCTTTACGTACATCATCAAGCGCTGGATGTTCGACGATAGCGGTAATAGCAACGGTCTTCATAGCCGTCGCTGCATCACCACCAGCGGCAGCATCAGTGGAGCCATCATCTTGTGCTGATTGGTTACAACCAGTCAAGATAGCCGTACATACACCGCCTAATAATAAAGCCTTACCGAAATTAAAACGACCAAAACGATTTTGAGACAACATGGGTCTTACTCCTAAAATAATAGTGTGTCCGTACACTATATAAATAATTGACGAGCTAATAGATAGCTTACTACTTTTTATTTGGTTTCAGCATCAATATCAACATTGATGGCGTTTTTTAGTAACTCTGCTGGCAAACTGACACCTTGTGTTTTGGCGTGCTTAGGACTGACATATAAGGTCAGGTCATTCATGACTTCAGGTTTGATAGTATTGACCGCTTCGCCATTTAACACGCGATATACCATCTTGCCAGTAGTACGACCAAAATCATAGTCATTGACACCAAGCGCAGCAGTGGCACCGCGTTTTACACTGAATTCATCAGACGCGATAATCGGTAACTTTAGCTCATTTGCTGCTTGGGTCATGGCCTCAAAGGCAGAAGCAACATTGTTGTCAAATGAGGTATAGATGATATCTGCACGTCCTTGCAAACTGCGCGTCGCCATACCGATATCCGTTGGACGATTGGCAGGAATGTCTAAGAGTGACAGACCTCGTGCTGGCAGAGCTTGTTTTAGGTTCTCACGCAATGATACTGAGTTTGCTTCGCCTGGGCTATAGACATAACCGATGGTCTTTAAGTCAGGCTTTATCTGCTGTAACAAATCCAACTGCGGCTCTAGCGGTAGTTGGCTTGATAGTCCAGTCAAATTGCTTTGAAAAGGCTTGCCATCTGCTGTGATGAGCTTGGCACCTAGCGGATCTGACACAGCAGTGTAGATAATAGGGATAGTGGTGGTCGCGGCTACCACTGATTGCGCAGAAGGCGTTGAGATTGCTACGATCGCATCAGGATTGTCTCCTGCAAATTGCTTGGCAATCTGTCCTGCAGTCGCTGTATTTCCTTGCGCACTTTGAAAGTTAACAGTTAGGTTTTGACCTTCAACATAACCATTATCTGCCAATTCATCAATAATACCGCGGCGCATATCATCTAATGATGGATGCTCAACGATTTGAGTAATGGCAATAGATTTGGCAGGTTTGTCTGTAGCCGTGCTATTTTCAGCAGTCGCTGCGGTCTCGGTAGAGGAGTTTGAGCAGCCGATTAGTCCAAGTGTGCTAATGGCACTAAGAGCAACGCCATATAGGCTTAAGCGTAGAGTAGAAGCGATAGTCATTATTAGGTTAACTCATAGGTTATATCAATCGCAAAAACCAAGTAGATACTGCCAGACTGATTGAGCCTACTAAATTATATAGTAGTCATTTTACTCATCTGTTTGGTGTACTTTGGTTTTTTGCCATGATATTGAAGAATGCAGATTAGCCAAGTCAATGCTATGTTGATGCTGAGATAGCAGGCTAACAATTAAATAAAGTAATCGTTCCATCGATTATTATGTTCATATTATGACAGTAATGTAAGTTATCGCAATAAGAAATTAATGTGTAGCGGTCATGGTGATAGATAATAAAAAAATCATCACTTCTTTTTATCTTATTAAGACGCGTGAGGCATTGAAGCTCTTATCTAGATCTGAATATAACGGATGCCGCTAGGGTACTTTTGTTTGCTCAAACCATATGCAAAACGCTTACATCCTAGCAACGCATCTATTACGTACTCACTTCATAATTAACGTAAGCTAATTTTCATACGAGAAACATGATAATTCTAAAGATAATCCAGTCATTTTGGTGACATTGTGCTGCCATAGTGGATGTGAAATAGACTTTACTATTTATCTAATTTTTTTATTTATCTAAATTTTTCGAATGACTATTTTAAGGATAATATTATGAACACTGCTAATCTTAAATTATTAACCATCGCTGGTATCACTGCTACTTCTTTGATTGGATTGCCTGCTATGGCAAAAGATGGTCATGGAAACGGGCACGGTAATGGACATGGTAACAGCAAAGGTAACTCTGCCCATGTTAGTAAAAACTATAAGCATAGCGGCAACGCCCACCCAAGTATCAACGCTTATCGCAATGCTAGCCCTAATGCCTCATTTAAGCGTGATCTTGATAGATATGGTTATAGAGTAGTCGGAAAGATTGATAGAAGGGATTATGACCGTTCTGTCGTTTTAGACCGTTATGATGACCGTTACGTTCGTATTCGCACGCCAGAAAACAACATTGTGACGGTGATTAATGATACGTTGCAGATTATCGATATTTTGAGTAGATAAGTATCAGGTTTGGTTTTCATGAATTTGACAAATCAACCATAAAAAAAGATGCCCTAGTGGCATCTTTTTTTTATTTTTTAATGTTAAAAATAACCGTTATGCCAGCACGTCACCAACAACACAAGCATCCGGCAAGGTAACGACTGTTAAGCCGGTCTTTGGCTCGCCAGTTGACAATACCATGCCTTCTGATATGCCAAATTTCATCTTACGCGGTGCAAGGTTGGTCACGCAAATGACTTTCTTATTAATCAATTGCTCAGGCTCATAAAACTTACGAATACCGCTAAACACGTTACGTGGCTTGTCTTCACCAACATCTAGCGTGAACTGTAGTAGCTTATCAGCACCTTCTACATGGTTACACTCTAAAACGTGTGCGACTTTCATCTCAACTTTGGCAAAGTCTTCGATACCAATATAGTCAGTCTGTTCGGCATCTGCATTTGTTGCAGGTGCTTTTTCGTTTGCGGCAGGCTTGCTACTTTCCGTCGCGGCAGGAGCGTCTGCTTGGGTTAAGGATGCTTTAGAATCCTCTACCATCGCTTCAATATCTTTTTCCTCGATACGTTGCATCAGTGGTTTGAACTTATTGATTTTATGACCTAGTAACCACTCATTACGACTGGCAAAGCTTAGATCATCAAGGTTCAAAAACTCTTTGGCATTATTAGTCAGCTCAGGTAATACTGGCGCAAGATAAACCATCAATTGACGGAAAATGTTGATCGCGACCGAGCAGACGTCTTGAACTTCTTGCTCAGTACCTTCCAATTTCGCTAGTGACCATGGTTTTTTGGCATCGATATATTCGTTGGCCTTGTCCGCACACTGCATAATTAAGCGCATAGCCCGTGAGAATTCACGATTCTCATAAGCAGCAGCAATCTCATCGCCCGTTTTGGTGATGTCTTCTAACAGCTCTGACTCGACGCAAACTTCTGAAAGCATGCCGTCGTATTTCTTAACCAAGAACCCTGCACTACGACTGGCGATATTGACGACTTTACCAACCAAGTCAGAGTTGACCTTTTGCATAAAGTCTTCTAAATCTAAGTTGATGTCTTCAACTTTGTCGGACAGTTTACTGGCGAAATAATAACGCAGATATTCAGGATGTAAGTGCTCAGCATACGTCTCGGCCTTGATAAAAGTACCACGTGACTTACTCATTTTTTCGCCATTGACCATCAAGAAACCATGGGCAAAAACACCAGTCGGTGTACGGTATTCGCTACCAGCTAGCATGGCTGGCCAAAACAAGGCATGGAAGTAAACGATGTCTTTGCCGATGAAGTGATAAACCTCGGTTTTGTGCTCGTTTTCTTGTGCCCAGTAGCGGTCAAAATCAAGCGCTTGGTCTGTCCCTGCACGCTTATCACATAGGTTTTTAAAGCTTGCCATGTAGCCGACTGGCGCATCTAGCCACACATAAAAGTATTTGTCTGGCTCATCACTTGGGGTGTCTGGAATTTGGAAGCCGAAGTAGGGCGCATCGCGTGAGATATCCCAGCTGGCAAGTCCTGCCTCAAACCATTCTTGAAGTTTGTTGGCGACTGACGTTTGCAAACGGTTGTCACTGCGCGTCCAGTCCTGTAAGAACTGCTCAAACTCTGGCAAATCAAAGAAATAATGCTTAGAGGTTTTGAGCACAGGCGTTGCATTAGACAGTGTCGAATGCGGGTCTTTTAGATCTGTTGCATCGTAAGTGGTACCGCATACTTCGCAGTTATCACCGTACTGGTCTGGTGAATCACACTCTGGACAAGTACCTTTGACAAAGCGATCCGCTAGAAATAATTGCTTTTCAGGATCAAATAACTGCTCGACATCTTTTGTGCTGATATGACCAGCATCATTTAGACGACGATAAATCAGCTCAGAGAACTGTTTATTTTCTTCTGAATGAGTGCTGTGGTAATTATCAAAGTTGATCAGGAACTTTGAAAAATCCGCTTCATGTGAGGCTTTCACTGAGGCAATTTGTTCCTCTGGCGTTACGCCATTGGCCTCTGCTTTGAGCATGATTGCCGTACCGTGTGCATCATCCGCGCAGACATAGGTGACCTGATGGCCTTGCGCTTTCATCGCACGTACCCAAATGTCAGTTTGAATATATTCTACAAGATGCCCCAAATGGATATAGCCATTGGCGTAGGGCAGCGCACTGGTTACTAGAATCTCACGCACAAAATCACCTATATTTTTATATAAACGGGTTAGTTATCGAACATCTCAAGCGGTTCACCGCTCTTTGATGCGACATCGTTAATGCTAAAAACTTCTAAAAATAATAAAAATTCAAAAAGTGTGCCTATGATACCGTAAATCAAATAAATTTGTGATATTCCTTAGTAATTACTTCTCATTTGGCAAGCACTTATTAACCACAAACAATAGCCTTGCATTGAATTTGGTCATTATAGATTAGTTATCAATCGACCATGAAAAAACCCACCAAGCAGTATGCCAAGTGGGTTTTCTATTTATCCATTATTCGTTTAGATACCAGTAGTTAGTCATAATAACTAGCTAAGTGACTAAATGATTAAATGACTAAGCTAACTTAGAATGAACCGAACATCGTACCTAAAATAATAACAGCGACCACAGCGATCAATGGAATGACCATCGTAACCATCGCCAAGTTCAAATAAGACTGTTTGTGGGTCAGACCACAAATGGCTAGTAAGGTGATGACAGCGCCACTGTGCGGAAGCGTATCAAGTCCACCTGCGGCCATGACGGCTACGCGGTGCATTAGCTCAGGATCGATACCGGCATTGACTGCCATTCTGAGATAGTCTTCACCCAATGTCGACAGCGCAATACTCAAACCACCAGACGAGGAACCTGTGATACCAGCAAGCGTAGTCATAGCGACCGCTTCTGAGATCAGAGGGTTGTCAGGGTTTAGGTTTAGAATGCTATCACGAATGATAAGGAAGCCTGCTAGTGACGCGATAACCGCACCGTAGCCCACTTCTGATGCGGTATTAAAAATCGGCAACATAGAATCATAAGTACCACGGTTAATGGTTTTTTGTAGGTTATTCCAATGTCCGATACGGAGCAGAATTAACACCACACAAGCCACGACCAACGAGATAATAATTGACCACAACCCAAGTGAGCCTGCGACATTCAAGTCTGGGAATTGAGTTTGTAGACTGCTGAAATCTATCGATGGGAATACCACATAGGTCAATATAGCGTTCAAGCCAATGACCAATACAAGTGGAATCATCGCAATGGTAAAAGAAGTATGATGAGTGTTTAATACCTCAGCTTCTTTTGCCGTTGCGCCAACGCCGCCTACATCTTCTTCGTCATGCTGACCATAACCTTCGCCCGCTGCATTGGCTTTTCTGGCGCGTGACTGAAGCCACATCCAACCACAAACAAACATGATCGTACCACCGATGATGCCCAAAATAGGCGCGGCAAATACATTGGTGTTGTAGTAAGGAATTGGAATAGCGTTCTGGATAGCTGGCGTGCCTGGTAATGCGGTCATCGTAAACGTAAATGATCCTAAGGCTATCGCTGCTGGAATCAAACGTTTTGGGATATCTGCCGCTCTAAACAAGTCTTTGGCGATTGGATAGATAGCAAAAGCCACAACGAACAACGATACGCCGCCATAGGTCAGAATAGCACAGACCAAAATCACCGCGAGGATGGCTTTGCTAGCACCGAGCTTTTCAACGACCGTATTGGCAATGGCAGTTGCTGCGCCAGAGTCTGCCATTAAGCGTCCAAATAGTGCGCCTAGCAAGAATATCGGGAAGAATTTGAGTAAGAATCCACTTAACGCGCCCATAAAGACGTCGGTATAAGCGGGAATGGTACTTAAGAAGTCACCTGACAGTAAGACTGCTAATGTCGCCATAATCGGTGCTAGGATCAGCACAGAATAACCGCGATAAGCAAAGAACATGAGTAATAATAGGGTAATGACAATAGCAAGTGTACTAAACATGACGGCCCTCCTTGGCAAAAAAATAAGGCAGCGAGTATGCCGTGCTTGTCGATATAGGTCAATAAAATTAATCAAAATAAGCCTATTCGGTCTGTTTTATCAAACATAAATCTAGACTCATAGACTGCTAAGCATTAATATCTCGACAATTTAACTCCTGCACAGCGTTGACTCACATGCGCTGATGGTTATTTTCTAGTCGCTACGAAAATA
Organism: Psychrobacter sp. UBA3480; assembly: GCF_002377945.1. Taxonomy (GTDB): domain Bacteria; phylum Pseudomonadota; class Gammaproteobacteria; order Pseudomonadales; family Moraxellaceae; genus Psychrobacter. The sequence goes on along the minus strand of NZ_DFQV01000013.1, from coordinate 63,082 downwards.
ATATGTTAAGTTAGCACAAGTGTTTCACGCATGATATAGCGAGATAGAATGTATTGTTATGAATGCCAATGTAAAATATAATGCTTGCCCTTTATCAGACGTAGTGGCAGTAACCGCACTTAAATCTGATAAACATTCAACAAAGCGCTAATAACAACTCTTAAAACCAAACATCAAATTTACAAGGAATGTGAATATGTTTAGTGCCATCACTAATATGAGCGTGCAGTTAGTCAATCGCTATCTACCATCCCCATTCGTATTTTCGATCGTTTTGACCCTTATAGCGTTTGCTGTAGGACTGGCTACTACTGGCCAAGACATTATTGCTATGGCAGGGCACTGGGGCAACGGACTGTGGTCACTACATAGCTTTGCCATGCAAATGGCGTTGGTCCTAGTGACCGGTTATGCCTTTGCTAGTGCACCATTTATTCAGCGCTTATTGGACAATCTTGCTAGTAGAGTCCACTCTCCTACGACTGCCATTATCGTATCAACCTTGGTTGGACTGGTTGGCTCATGGATAAACTGGGGCTTTGGTTTAATCATCGGGGCAATCTTTGCAAAGGCACTGGCCAGAAAAGTCGCTAACGTCGACTACCCTTTGCTTGTCGCGGCTGCCTATTCAGGTTTTGTAATTTGGCATGGTGGTTTTTCAGGTTCGATACCGCTGACACTTAGCTCGGGCGGTGATACGCTACTGACGCTGTCAGGCAATACTATGACCGAAGCAGTACCTTTGTCTCAAACGGTATTTGCAGGCTATAACATGCTGCTAGTGGGTTTACTCATCGTTATTTTGCCACTCGTCAATCGCTTTATGCACCCTAAAAATCCTACGGTTATTGATCCTAAACTGATCAAAGAAGAGATCTACGTCGCACCCCAAAGAGACACACCTGCACAAAAATTAGATGATAGCCGTATTATTGCTGTCATCTTATTGGCCTTAGCACTGATGTACTATATCAGCGAGTTTGGCAGTAACGGTTTTAACCTAGGGCTAAACATCGTCATTGGGCTATTCCTATTCATAGGTTTGCTATCGCATGGCACGCTAGAGCGTTATTATCGTGCCGTACACTCAGGGATAGGTGGCATCACGGGTATTGTGCTATTGTTCCCGTTCTACGGCGGCATCATGGGCATCATGACGGGTGCCAATGCAGGTGGTATCTCTATCAGTACGCAAGTGACTGAGTTTTTTGTCAATTCCGCTTCCGCAGACAGCTTTCCGATCTTTGCATTTTTAAGTGCTGGCTTGGTCAATGTGTTTGTGCCGTCGGGCGGTGGACAGTTTGCAGTACAGGGCCCTGTTATGATTCCTGCTGGTATTGAGCTAGGCGTTAGTCCAGCCATTACTGCCATGGCAATCGCGTGGGGTGATGCATGGACTAATATGATTCAGCCGTTTTGGGCTTTGCCATTATTGGGTATTGCAGGTTTGGATGCGCGAGCTATCATGGGTTACTGTCTGATAGTACTGGCAGTCTCTGGTGCCATTATCATGGGCGTGTTCTGGCTATTGGTATAGTCATTCCACTATAAAAATATTACTGCGTTAACCTCGCTTGAAGTATTTAATATACATCTACACTCGGTTGCCTTGTACTATTTTTAAATTGAATCGACTATATGGCGTTATAACGCTCAAAAGAAAAATAAGCATGATGAATTTTCATTGTTAGGTTTTATTAAAAGCAACAATCAAACGGATAATTGAGACACTTAATTCAGCATTAGGGCATGTCCTAATATATGCACGGATTAAAAATATAAATAACAGTCATAGGAGACAAGCATGAGTCAGTCAAAAGTATATAACAGTGCCGAAGAAGCGCTAAAAGGTGTCGTAACTGACGGGCAAACGCTCGCGATCGGTGGCTTCGGTCTATGCGGTATTCCAGAAGCATTAATCGAAGCGCTGCGTGATAGCAAAGTTAAGGAACTGACCTGTATCAGTAATAACGCTGGTGTCGATGACTTCGGTCTTGGTCTGCTACTACAGACACGCCAAATCAAAAAAATGATTTCATCTTATGTGGGCGAAAACAAAGAGTTTGAGCGCCAGTACTTGGCAGGCGAGTTAGAAGTTGAATTGACGCCGCAAGGAACCTTGGCTGAAAAATTGCGCTCAGGCGGTGCTGGTATTCCTGCGTTTTATACCGCAACAGGCGTGGGTACATTAGTTGCTGAAGGCAAAGAGACTCGTGATTTTGATGGTCGTACTTATGTGCTTGAGCATTCATTACGTGCTGATGTCGCCTTAATCAAAGCGCAAAAAGCTGATAAAGCGGGCAATTTGATATTTAATAAAACGGCTCGTAACTTTAACCCAGATTGTGCGATGGCCGGTAAAATCACGATCGTCGAAGTCGAAGAAATCGTTGAAACAGGTACATTTGATCCAGATGAAGTGCATCTACCGGGTATTTTTGTTCAGCGTATTGTATTGAATGCTAGCCCTGAAAAACGTATCGAAAAAACCACGACCAAAGCCGTAGAAGGCGCGTAAATAAAAACGTGGTCGACGCTTAATCGTAAGTGAAATCAATAGTTAATTTTAGATTGATAATAGTTCAGACAGCCAATTGATTCGATAACTGGCTGTCTAAATGAATAAAAATAGAATATCGCAAAAAATAAGGAAATCAGCATGGCATGGACAAGAGAGCAAATGGCGCAACGCGCTGCAAAAGAGCTACAAGATGGCTACTATGTGAATCTAGGCATCGGTCTCCCAACGTTGGTCGCTAACTACATTCCTGAAGGCGTAGACGTATGGCTACAATCAGAGAATGGCTTGCTAGGTATCGGTGAGTTCCCTACAGCAGAAAACGTCGATGCGGACTTGATTAACGCGGGCAAGCAAACGGTGACCGCAGAAGCAGGTGCTAGCTATTTTAGTAGCTCAGAGTCTTTCTCAATGATTCGTGGTGGTCATGTCAACTTGGCAATATTGGGTGCAATGGAAGTCTCAGAAAAAGGCGACCTTGCCAACTGGATGATTCCCAAGAAGATGGTTAAAGGCATGGGCGGGGCGATGGATTTGGTCGCAGGTGTGCAGCGTGTGATTGTATTGATGGAGCAGGTCAATAAACATGGTGAACCAAAAATTCTAGCCAATTGCGAGCTACCATTGACAGGAAAAGGCGTGGTTGATCGTATCATCACCGAGCTTGCTGTATTAGACGTTACTGATAATGGCCTAAAGCTGGTTGAGTTAGCAGATGGTGTGAGCTTTGACGAACTACAAGAAAAAACGCCAGTAAGTATTATTCAGTAAACTCTGTACAGTAAAGTGACTGTCGTAAGATTAATATGTTTTATCCCGCAAATAAATACGCCACTATGATTATAGTGGCGTATTTGTTCAGTTCAATTTTATAAAAACTAATAATATTTTAGACCATGATAAGGAATATGTATGGCGACCCAATTAGAACAAGATTTGACAGGCAAAGTAGCATTAGTCACTGGCTCTGCAAGTGGTATCGGACGTGACATCGCTGAAACTTATGCAAAAGCAGGCGCAGCGGTTGGTATTGCTGATATCAATCTCGAAGCGGCACAAAAAACTGTTGATGCTATTGAAGCTGCTGGTGGACGTGCTATAGCAATTGCCATGGATGTTACCTCGGAAGATGCGGTAAACGATGGTGTACAACAGCTAGTTGATACTTTTGGTAGTATTGATATTTTGGTTTCTAATGCTGGTATTCAGATTATTGACCCTATCGATAAAATGGCGTTTAGCGATTGGAAAAAAATGCTTAACATCCACTTAGATGGTGCTTTTTTGACCACTAAAGCAGCGATTAAGCACATGTATAAAGGCGATAAAGGCGGCACAGTTATTTATATGGGTTCTGCTCATTCGCATGAAGCCTCATTATATAAAGCCCCTTATGTGACCGCGAAGCACGGACTACTAGGACTGTGCCGTGTATTGGCCAAAGAGGGTGCAGCGCATAAAGTACGCTCGCATGTAATTTGTCCAGGGTTTGTCAAAACGCCATTGGTCGAAAAACAAATCCCAGAGCAAGCAGCTGAAAAGGGCATCAGTGAAGAGTCGGTTATTAACGATATCATGCTGGTTAATACCGTAGATAAAGAGTTTACGACAGTAGAAGACATTGCCCAATTGGCGCTATTTTTAGCGGCGTTTCCAACCAATGTATTTACTGGACAATCTATCGTGGCCAGTCATGGTTGGTTTATGAATTAATATATATACAATTTGAATATACCACAACGTCAGACCTACTGGCGTTGTGGTTTTTTTATACGTCCAATTCAGCTACACTGTCACGATAGAAGGTTTGGCTAATATACTCATCAACGCTATCGGTTGTGAGATACGCAATGAGATGACTTGAGCGATTTGCCAGATCTACCCACTTGTATAGGCCATAATAGTAGCTATGTTTAACTTTATGAAGAAAAAAACCACAAAAACCGAAACGCCTCAGCAGCAGGCAGAGCGTGATAGTGCCGTCGACAAAGTCCTACTTGGATATGAGATAGGTGCCGTCAGTATTGCCACGATGGTTACAGGACTTGAGCGTGATGGCGAAGCACTTACCTTAGACCTGCGTTTGCCGAAAGACAGCAATCCTGAAGTTATCCAGCAGGAGCTTGGGCAGTTGCTACATCCACATGGTATTACTACGATTCATATGAATGTGCGTCTGCCTGCGCCAGAAAAGGGTTCAGGTTCAAGCTTACCAAAGCAGATGCCAAAGACAACCAATGCGATGGAATCTCAGCTTTCATCTGGCGCTAATAACAATGCTAGTAGCACTAACGCTGAGCCGCCGATTACAAAAGCGGCACCTACGCAAGCATCATTGGCCGCGCATCCTCGTATCCGTCATATTATTGTCGTGGCATCAGGTAAGGGCGGTGTTGGCAAATCGACCACCACGGTCAATATCGCTTTAGCATTACAGAAGCTTGGTAATCGTGTTGGTGTGTTGGATGCCGATATCTATGGTCCTAGTATGCCAACGATGCTAGGCGTTGCTGATGTGAAGCCGCAACTGGAAAACGAGCAGTTCGTGCCAGTTGATGCGCATGGTATGGCAATGCTCTCTATCGGTAGCTTGCTTGATGGAGATAATACGCCGGTTGCATGGCGTGGACCAAAAGCCACGGGTGCATTGATGCAGTTATATAATCAAACCAACTGGCCCCAGCTAGACTATCTAGTGATTGATATGCCGCCAGGTACGGGTGATATACAGCTGACATTGGCGCAGCGTATTCCAGTCACGGGTGCTGTCATTGTCACGACACCGCAGCATGTTGCCTTGCTCGATGCGCAAAAAGGCGTTGAGATGTTTAACAAAACCAACATTCCTGTGCTTGGCGTAGTTGAAAACATGGCGCTACATACCTGTAGCAACTGTAATCACACCGAAGCGATCTTTGGTACGGGTGGCGGTGAATTTATCGCTGAGCAGTATCAGGTACCGCTATTGGGTCAGCTCCCACTTGCTAGTGGCATTCGTGCACAAGTTGATAAGGGCGTGCCAAGCGTCTTAGCTGATGATGAGTTTGCACAGTATTACCTAGATATTGCCAAAAACATCGAAACCAATATTAATAAATTTGCAAAGCCTGTCGATGATAAGCGAATTTTTTGATGATGGAGAAGTAGCCTAAGCTGGCGACTTTTAAAGTGAATGTATTGTCTAAAAAGAGGATGTCTTGAACTTATCTATTTATCAAAGCCATTTAGACAATACTCCCAAGCAGCATAGAGTCTTACGATTATTTCGCCCACCGATATACATTATTGAACTCTCAAACAATCAGTTGATTGCCGTTTGCTACTATAAAGATGGCAGTAGCAAACGCTATCAGATTAATGCTGACTTTAGCAATCGCCGAATGGTAATTGCCGATTTTAACAAATTCACAAAGGCTCTCGCTGAGCTGTTAAAAAAGTTTCCAAGACACTTTTTATGGGTGAGTGCGCTTGCATCAATCAATGTTACAGAAACACTAGCAGATGGATTAACCAATATTGAAGTTAAGGTGATAACTGAAGCATTTTTTGTGAGTGCTGTACAGGCAAAAAGAAGAATTTCACTTAGCACCGTAAGCTATCAAGGACAGATAGTACCTTTAGAAAAATTTGGCTAGGATGCCGATATCATGAATAAAAGCCACGACAAACTGTATACTGCCGCAAACTTAAAACTGGCAAATCTCGAATATCTTATCCAAAATGGTCAGCCTGTTTTTGGTGTTTTCTTCCAAGTCAAAAGTATCAACTACTTAGACTATTATAGTCATCTCATTTCACAAAAATCCTTACCTAACTGGCGTAAAGAACTAAAAGCCAACCAATTCTGCTTCATTCAGATACTTCAGCCTCCTTATCGAGTGTGCCTCGCGCTCGCAGCGATTAAGCTTGCGACTAGTGCTTTCGTTTACATTTATAATGAGGATACTCAGCAGCTGGAAGTCTGTGAGGCGCTACAGCCTTTGACGCATCATACGCACTTAGACGGTGATGGTTATCAAGGGCAGATGGCATTTACACATACAAAGCTTAGCGTCACCTTGGATTTCAGTCCTACTCAGATGAATATTGCGCTCGACAATCAGTATGTTGCAGTCACGGCAGCGTTAGCACGAAGCGCACAACCGTTAGCCATATGTACGCCCACTGGTAGGCGTGGCTGGACGTTTACGCAAAAAGAGCCGTTGACCGCACTATCTGGACACTTACTTATCAAAGCCAATTCAAAATTTCATACTGATGCTCCTGATGCTCCTGATGCTCCTGATGCTCCTGACGCTCAACCTCAAAAAATAACGTTCACCGATGCCACTATTGCCAATCTAGATTGGACGCTCGGCTATATGCGTCATGAGACCAATTGGTTTTGGAGCTGTATCACTAGCTATTTGTCAGATGGCCGTCACTTTTTGCTCAATCTGTCTATGGGTGTCAATGAGACAGGAGCCAGTGAAAATGCTTGCTGGCTTGATGGGCAGATATTCTATTTACCACCCGTTATGTTTGCTCGTGAGGGTTCAAATATTCGATCAAGTCAGCCAGATAGTCTTGAGCCAAGTATAGAAAATGTAGAAACTGACGCTAGCATCTCAAAGCCATGGCGTATCTATCATCAAAATCTCGGGTGGGGCAATGTTGATATTGATTTGAGCTTCACACCGATTACTGTCTATAAAAAGACCGATAATTTTGGTGTGATAGCCAGTATCTTTGAGCAGTGGATAGGGTTTTATAATGGTGAAATTCGAATAAGGGATGAAGTTATTAGGCTTGATAATGTCATGGGGCTCGCAGAAGAACATTTTGCTAAATGGTAGCTTCTGAGATATAACATGGGGGTAAATGAGATTATTGGCTGTATTCAGTTTTAAGTAGCCGCTCCTCTATAAATTGAGCCATCAATTCCGTATAATCGTCGCTATTAAATATTTGCTAAGGAACAACAATGTCTATTAAGTCTGACCGATGGATTCGTAAAATGGCCGAAGAGCACGGCATGATTGAGCCATACGAGCCAGGTCAAGTACGCTTTAATGATGCAGGTGAGCGTTTGGTTAGCTACGGTACCTCAAGCTACGGTTATGATGTGCGCTGTGCTCCTGAGTTTAAAGTTTTTACCAACGTACATTCAGTAGTCGTTGATCCTAAAAACTTTGATGATAAAAGCTTTATCGATATCGTTGGTGACGAGTGTATAATTCCACCTAATTCGTTTGCTTTAGCCCGTACTATGGAGTACTTCCGTATTCCGCGTGATGTATTGACTATTTGCCTAGGTAAGTCGACTTACGCGCGCTGCGGTATTATTGTCAACGTAACGCCGCTTGAGCCTGAGTGGGAAGGGCACGTCACTTTAGAGTTTAGTAATACCACCAATCTGCCAGCCCGTATCTATGCTGGCGAAGGCGTGGCACAAATGCTGTTTTTCCAAAGCGATGCTGATGATGTCTGTGAGACCAGTTATAAAGATCGTGGTGGTAAATACCAAGGTCAGCGCGGCGTGACACTGCCAAGAACCTAATCAGTAGGCGTCCGTTTAAAAGCTTATCAGTTATAGAAAGTTAATAAGCCTTTAAATAGTTAATAAAAAAGCTAGTCATATTAAATATGGCTAGCTTTTTTATTGGGTTAAATAGAATTGGTCTAAGGTTCTATTTATTTCAAGATTTTCTACTTTAAGACCTTTAAACCCGCTTTATTATCGCGCTTTGGTTTAGGCGCTTTAGCAGGACTGTTGTTAGACATTGGTGCTGAGTCGTCTTCTGGCTGATAGTTGTCATACTCTTTTGGATCGAAAAACATACCCTGTGAGTTCTCTTTTGCATAGATACCCATCACCGCAGTAAGCGGTACCCAGATTTCTTGTGATACACCACCAAAACGCGCGCTAAAATGAATATAGTCATTTTCCATACTCATGTTACCAGTAGCACGGCTAGCGATATTCAATACGATACGACCGTCTTGCACATGCTCGGTTGGTATTTGCACATTGTCAGCAGTGGCATCGACCATCAAGTATGGTGTCAGAGCGTTGTCTTCTATCCATTGATATAGTGCGCGTACCATATAAGGGCGGGTAGGTGTAATAGAGGTGGTTTCGCTCATCTAATGATTTCCTATACTAATAATTTTTAATAATGAAAAATATCTCGTTCAGCAATTTATCAAATGACAAATGCTAATTAACGTCTATCTTATTTATACTTTATTTTAGGACAGCTTTCGATACTTGTCTAATCAACGCACGCTTTTTTGGAAGCTACTACGCTCAAACACTCTCGTTTGGTATTCGAACAATGGACGGCTAATGGCACGTGGCAGCTCAATCCCCATCTCATCTAATCGCCATAATAGTGGTGCTAATAACACGTCACACCAACCAAACTCATCAGCCATAAAATAAGGCTTATGAGCGAACAGCGGTGACAGAGTAATCAACGAATCACTGAGCTGTTTTTTGGCAACGGCAGCCTGTGCTTTATTAAAGCTATCTGGATGCGTCAGCAGACGCTTGCCAAGTACTAACCAATCACGTTGAATGCGCCAAGCCAATTGGCGAAACTGTGCACGCTCTTGCGGTGTCTCAGGGAGCAATTTGTTTGTGTGATAACGCTCTTCAAGGTACTCAAAAATGACGTTAATCTCATAAAGCGCAATCTCACGCTGCTGCAATACAGGCAAGGTATGATAAGGGTTTAGCTCAGTCAAATCTTCAGGGCGCTCAGAATGTAAGCGAGACAAATAGTAAGCGAGCTTTTTTTCTTCAAGTAATAGGCGTACCACATGACTGTCGTAGCCGTCATCAGCATACAAAATTAGCTGACTACTTGGAATGTCATTCGCATCAATCATGAAAGCCTAATGTTAATAGTGAAGGTTGTCATCGTAAACAAACTCGCAACGTTTATCAAGGTAGTGTACGTAAACATTAGCGCTGAGTGGCTTATTTTACGGTATATCTAGTATTTATGCTCTATATCAAAGCACAAAAAAGCACTACCGAAGTAGTGCCTTTTTTATTTCTCAGAACTATCTGCTGACGATGACTTATTTGACATCTTTCCAGAATTCTTTATTCAATAAGTAAACTGGGATGAGCAGTACTAATAAGAATAGAATTACGAAGAAACCAATGACTTGACGGTCATGGCGAGCAGGTTCACCCATCCACGCCATAAAGTTAACCAAGTCACCAACTTCAGATTCAAACTCTTCTTGGCTCAACTCTTCTTGCATGTTATGCAATACGTGAGGCATCGCTGCATTGGCCAGTACTAAGTTGTTTGCACCCCAAGGACGGCTTGGATCTTCATAGAACGATAGTAGGTAAGTATATACCCAGTCGTCGCCACGTAGACGTGTCTCAAGTGATAGATCAGGCGGCGCTGCGCCAAACCAAGATGCTTGAATCTCAGGATCTATCTCAGCAGTGATGTGGTCACCGATTTGATCGGTAGTAACCATTAGGTACTTTTCGACTAACTCAGGCGGTATCTCTAAATCTTGTGCAATACGAGAATGACGAACATATTTGGCTGAGTGACACCCAGCACAGTAGTTCATAAAGATTTTTGCACCGTTTTGTAGTGAGCCCTTATTGGTAAAATCAATAGGAGCAGTACTACAAGCCAAATGCTCTTCAACGCCTTCAGCATTAGTAAACGTGCCGCAACCACTGCCTTCAGCCATTGCTGTACCAGCAGTCAACGTCAATGCCGCGCCTAAGCCTAGACCAACTAGGGATTTAATTAGCGTGTTCATTAGTGACCTCCGGTAACGCGTTCTGGTGGCTGTTTGCACTTCTCAATGGCAGTGTAGAATGGCATCAGCAAGAAGAACAAGAAATATAGAATCGTAAATATACGAGCCATCAAGGTCGCTGTTGGAGTCGTTGGGGTTGCACCCAAGTAGCCTAGTACGACAAAGCTAATCGCAAATACTGTTAAAGCAATCTTAGACAATATGCCTTTATAGCGTATAGAACGTACTGGTGACCTATCCAGCCATGGTATCAAGAATAGTACGGCAATTGCAGCACCCATCGCGACGACACCGCCAAGCTTATCAGGAACCGCACGTAAGATAGCGTAGAACGGTGTGTAGTACCAGACTGGTGCAATATGTGCTGGTGTTTTCAGTGAGTTCGCTGTCTCAAAGTTTGGTGGCTCAAGGAAGAAACCGCCGCCTTCTGGGAAGAAGAATACCACTGCAAAGAAACAGATAAAGAATACTACGATACCAACCATGTCATGCACAGTGTAGTACGGATGGAATTCGATACCGTCTAAAGGCACACCATTTTTGTCTTTTAGCTTTTTGATGTCGATACCATCAGGGTTGTTCGAACCCACATGGTGCAACGCCACAATATGCATAAATACTAGGCCCACGAGTACTAATGGAATAGCAACAACGTGTAGAGCGAAGAAACGGTTTAGGGTAATACCAGAGATGATATAGTCACCACGTACCCATTCAGCAAGGCCATCACCAATAACAGGTAGCGCTGCAGGTAAGTTCAAGATAACCTGAGCACCCCAGAATGACATGTTGCCCCAAGGTAGTAGGTAACCGAAGAAACCTTCTGCCATAAGTGCTAGGTAGATACCCATACCGATGAGCCAGATAAGCTCACGAGGTTTTTGGTATGAACCGTATAGCAAGGCTCTAAACATATGCAGGTATACAACGACGAAAAATGCAGATGCGCCGGTTGAGTGCATATAGCGAATGAGCCAACCACCTTTTACGTCACGCATGATGTATTCAACAGACGCAAATGCCCCTTCGGCACTTGGGTTGTACATCATCGTAAGCCATATACCAGTCACCAATTGGTTGACCAATACAATCATTGATAGCACGCCAAAGAAGTACCAAAAGTTAAAGTTCTTTGGTGCGTAGTACTTTGACATATGGTATTCATAGGTTTCGGTCGCTGGAAAACGCGCGTCCACCCAATGCATTAACTTTTTACCCATACTCATATTAAGCCTCCCCAACCGTCAAGATGGTACCATCCATACCATATTCTGGAACGGGTAAATTAAGTGGTGCAGGGACGCCGCTATACACGCGACCTGCTAAGTCATATTTTGACCCGTGACACGGACAGAAAAATCCGCCGTACCAATCATTACCACCTAAATCCACCGCGCCCACATCAGGACGGTAGTTTGGTGCACAGCCCAAATGTGTGCAAACGCCTTCGACAACCAATACGGTTGGATCTAAAGAGCGAGTAGGATTTTTGCAATATTCAGGTTGTAGAGACGCATCAGACTCAGGATCAGATAATAGAGGTTTGACTGACTCTAGTCCTGCAACCATGTCTTCGGTGCGCTTAACCACATAAATGGGTTTACCACGGTATTTGACAACGATCATTTGTCCATCTTCGATAGAACCAATATCTTGGGTCACTGCAGCCCCTGCAGCCTCAGCTTTAGCGCTTGGATACCAAGAACGGACAAAAGGTGTCGCCACGGCAGCTACCCCAGCTGCACCAATCGCGGCAGTTGAGGCAATAAGAACTCTACGGCGTTGTACATTAACGCCTTCGGCTTGGCTCATTAATACTTCCTCCAGGTGAATGAAATGGGATTATCCCACACTGGGTTTGTGGCTTAGAAAATATACAATATCAAGCCACTTTAGCTGTGCCTAATTTTGCTAATTGTTGCTATTCTAAGCTATTTCGGTGATAAAATAAATTATTGCGTTAAAAATAAAGCAACCTCAGTAGGACATATTAGAAGGTTGAATATGACAATCAAACCAAAACAGTTGGATTATCAACGTTTAACGCTAACTTTGCTTTAACAAGGATTATGATGTGATGACCTTATAAATAATAAGGATTTTCAGCAATAGCGAATGATACTTGAAATTAAGGGAATGTTCACTAACTTTCACCATCTAACTACTTTGTAAGTTGCTGTAAAACAAATATCACCACTCTATATAATAAAGTGGTGATTTCTTCACAATAATTAATAATGTTTTGTCAGGCTATCAGGAACTTATTTATCGAAATACGCAATGCAAAGTACATATGCGATATTCCAATAAATTCAGCTAGAGAGTTGCCAATACTAGCCTTCAAGCTCACTCCAACGTTCAAGCTTATGCATCATCTCATCTTCGATGGTTAAGAGACGCTCACTAGCAGCTGTCGCCGCATCAAAGTCAGTATTGAACCAAGAGCCATCGGCCAGCTTTTCTTGCAATTGAGCTTGTTCGGCTTCGAGTGCAGCGATTTCTTTTGGCAAGTTATCCAGTTCGCGTTGATCATTATAATTTAGCTTTTTGGCTGCCTTATTTGGTTTCGCTGCTGTGCCAGACTTGTTTGTCGCTTTATTGCTTGCTGCATTGTTGGCAGGTGCTTTTGCAGCACGAGATGCTTCTTCGCGGTTCTTTTGTACGAGGTACTCTTGATAACCACCTACATACTCATTGACCACTCCTTTACCATCTTCATCTTCTCCAAACACCCACGTAGAGGTAACGACGTTGTCCATGAATGAACGATCATGACTGATTAGCAAAATCGTACCACCAAAGCTGGCGACTGACTCTTCTAATAGCTCAAGTGTTGCCATATCCAAATCGTTGGTCGGCTCATCGAGTACCAAAATATTGGCAGGTTTTAATAACTGCTTGGCCAGTAGTACTCGGTTACGCTCACCACCAGACAAGGCTTTGACAGGTGTACGTGCGCGCTCTGGTGCAAATAAGAAATCTTGCAAGTAGCTCATGATGTGCGTCTTGCGACCGCCAACTTCGACAAAGTCAGAACCTTCCGAAACGTTTTGTGCAACGCTTGCTTCAAGGTCTAACTGATCACGCAGCTGATCGAAGAATGCGATTTTCAGATTAGTACCTAATTCGACACTACCAGACTTGGTAACTTCATCATCAGACATATCGAGTAGAGCTTTAATAAGCGTAGTTTTACCAGCACCGTTAGGGCCGACAATACCAATTTTATCGCCACGCATAATAGTAGTCGTAAAATCATCTACTAATATGTTGCCGTCATATTCAAGATGTAAGTTTTTAACTTTACAGACAAGCTTACCGCTCTTCTCGCCTTGACCCATTGTGATATTTACATTGCCCACTTGCTCACGGCGATCGCTACGCTCTTCACGTAAGGCTTTTAGTTCACGGACACGGCCCTCATTACGGGTGCGACGTGCTTTGATACCTTGGCGAATCCAAACTTCTTCTTGTGCCAGTTTTTTATCAAAGTTGGCATTGTTTTTTTCTTCAGCCTGCAACTGTAGCTCTTTTAGCTCTTGATAGCGTGCGTAACCACCTTCACCTTGTGTTACGTCATAGCTGGTCAATTGGCCACGATCAAGCTCAATAATGCGAGTCGATAGCTTATTTACGAATGCTCTATCATGAGTCACGAACAACAACGTCAGGCCTTGCCAATCAAGCAAAAAGCGCTCTAACCATTCGATACTTTCAACATCTAAATGGTTGGTTGGCTCATCTAGTAGTAGTACATCAGGCTTGGTAACTAGCGCACGAGCAAGTAACACGCGGCGCTTACGACCACCAGATAGAGATGATAAGTCGTCTTCTGGATTAAGGCCCATGGTCGTAATCAGACGCATGGCATCGCGTTCTAGGTCCCAGCCATGTACCGCATCGATATCATGCTGTAGGGTCGCCATATGCTCACAGGCATCCATATCGCCATTCGCGCACATATCGACTTGCTTATTATAGTTAATGAGCAAATCAGCCGTGCGACGACTGCCGCCCATAACGATGTCTAATATGCGACCGCTAGTCTCAGGAACGTCTTGCTCTAGCATCGCTACACGCATGCTACTGTTGGTAATAATCTCACCACTGTCAGGCTGCAATGAGCCATTGATCAGTTTAAACAAAGTGGATTTACCTTCGCCGTTGCGGCCAATCAAGCACACACGCTCGCCTGTATTGATAGAAAAATCAATACCATCAAGAACAGGCGCGACGCCAAAGGCTAAGTGAATGTCTTTTAAATGAATCAGTGCCATAGAGTATCTTAAGCTTATATAATAGTGAGGTAGGGGTTGTTGCAAAATTGCCTGCAGTATAACATGCCACCGCGTCACTGTAGTGCGAGTAAATAGTTTTATCAGTACTATTTATTGCTTTTCCTAACTGCTCCTATTCCATGACTATGTTTGTAGATCTATCGCTAATCTACAGTACCTCTCAACAATCTATTCTTTCAATTTAATACTTATTACAACGTAGAGAAAAATATGAACCAACCTAAAACTATAGCCGATACTTCTGATATTCAAAATGATGTGCAAGCCCAAGTAATCGATCTACAAATGAGCCTCGCGCATCTTGAAGTGACCGTCGAACGACTGGATGACGTAATTACGCGACAAGACAGAGATATTCATACGTTGCAACGTCAACTACAGCTGATTTATAAACAGATTGAGGGTCAGGATACGGAAAGTGGTATTGCACCATTTGATGTAATGGCAGACAGACCACCACATTATTAATAGTTAAGAAATAGAAAGGTAAGTTTTTTTGATAAAAAATATATACATGTTCTTAGATATAGATACTGTATGATGACTATGTGGTCATAACATAGAAATAATGTATTTTTGTAGTTGTTTTAGTGTTAAAAAATCTTTACTATCTTCCACCTCGGATGCTGATTACCTATTGATACTTGGTAAACAGTAAAACAATGCGGATGTTTGGAGATATAAAATGCGCCACACCTTTCATTTAAAAACTCTTGCAGTAGCTGTTGCTACTCTTTCTGTTGCTAGCGTCGCTAGTGCTGCTGGCCTTGATCGCTCAGGCCAAGATATCACCGCATTCCTACAAGACGGCACTTATGCAGAAGCTGTCTACACTTATATCGATGCTGATGTTACTGGTAAAGATACCTCAGGCAATAAAATCGATGACATCGCAGAATCTTATGATTTTTTCCGTTACGGTGTAAAAGCAGATATCAATGAAACTTATAGTGTTGGTATCTTATATGATGAGCCTTTCGGTGCTGCCGCTGATTATGTTGGTGAAAGTAACTTTGTAGATCAAAATCCTGCTTCACCTAGAAATGGCGAAGGCACTAATGTAGAAGTACGCACTGAAAGCATCACAGGTATATTGGGAGCAAAACTTGGTGAGAATAAAAACTTCCAAGTATATGGTGGTCCAGTTGCTCAGCGTGTTCAAGCTGATGTAAAGCTACGTGGTACAGCTTATAGTGCTGCCAATGGCTATACTACGCACATTAGTGCTGACCAAGATTATGGCTGGTTGGCTGGTGTGGCTTATAGTAAGCCTGAAATTGCATTAAAAGCGGCATTAACATACCGTTCAGAAATTGAGCACAGTGCTAATTCATCTGAGAGTTATCCTTTCGTTGATAGTGGCTTGATACCAGCTCCTGTTGTATCAGCATTAGGTCTTTCATCAAATAGAAGTAGTAGTATCGAGATTACAACTCCTGAGTCTATCAACTTTGATTTCCAAACAGGTATTAATCCAACGACATTAGTAACTGCAAAAGTGCGTTGGGTACCATGGAGTGATTTCGCGATCGTACCGTCGCTATATAATGACGTTAGTAAACTATCGACAGGAGATGATGACGGTTTAGCATTAGTCAGCTATGATGATGACCAGTGGCAAGTAGAATTAGGTCTTGCTAAACGCCTAGCACCAGCACTAGCAGTAAGTGGAACTGTTGGTTGGGATAGCGGTGCTGGCAACCCTGTTACTTCACTTGGACCTACTGAAGGTTATTATAGTGCAGGATTAGGTGCCAAATATAACGTTACTGAAAACTGGGCAGTATCAGCGGGTGGTAAATACTTATGGCTTGGCGATGCTGAAGGCCAGATACCGACTAAAGCGATCGTTAGTGATTTTGAGAGTAATGACGGTTTTGTACTTGGTGTAAAAGTTTCTTACCAAGCTCAGTAATTCATAGCTTAGTTATATAGCAAATATTTTAAACGTTATTGATAAAAAAGCGATCCTTTGAGGGTCGCTTTTTTTGTAGGTAGTATTATAGTCATAGTGAACCCGTTTTATTCTGAGGAAAAACTCTCCTGTGAACAAATACTTTTTTAGAAAATTCACATTTAAAAGTAGAAGTAAACGACATTGTTTAATTTATATCTTATTTGTACTGTTCAGTCATAATCGAGAAATAAAGCACTTTAATTGTTGTTTTAGTGTCAAAAAGGCATTAGTATTCAACTTAGGACACGACTTTGATACTCTCAATGTTAAGCGCAGCAATGCTATATATTGATTATTAAAGTAGTAATACAACAAGGACCGTTGGAGATACACAATGCGCACTACCTTTCACTTGAAAACCCTTGCAGTAGCAATCGCTACTCTCTCTGTCGCTAGCATGACTAATGCTGCTGGTCTTGATCGTTCAGGCCAAGATGTCACTGCTTTCTTTCAAGATGGTACCTATGCAGAAGCCGTCTATACTTATATTGATGCTGATGTAAGTGGTTATGATAGTGCTAACACTAACCCTTCTCAAAATGATTATGTACGTGGTGATAAGACAGGTGATATTGCTGAGTCTTACGATTTCTTCCGCTATGGCGTAAAAGCAGACATTAACGATACCTTTAGTGTTGGTATCTTATATGATGAGCCTTTCGGTGCAGCTGCTGAATATACTCAAAGTAACTTCGTCTCACAAGGAGATGTCGACGCTTCTATTGCTTCTATTACTAATGGCGCAGCGCCAAGTCTTGCAGCGGCACAGGCTGGAATTGGTGCTCTGGCTGCAGGAGAAACAGCGGGTGTTTTAACTCCAGCACAGCAGGCTCAGTTAGATGGATTGCGTGGAGCAGTAGCGGTAGCACAAGCTGAAGCAAGTACCGCGGGCGAAAATACTAATGTAGAAGTTCGTAGCCAAAGCCTCACAGGGATTTTGGGTATGAAGTTTGGTGCCAACAAAAACTTCCAAATTTATGGTGGTCCAGTTGCACAGCGTACTCAATCTGAAACCAAATTACGCGGTTTAGCTTATGGTCCTGCTAGCGGTTACACTTCAAACAGTAATCCTGATATGGACTATGGTTATATAGCAGGTATTGCTTATAGTAAGCCGGAAATTGCATTAAAAGCTGCTTTAACTTACCGTTCTGAAATCGATCATGATATACAAATATCTGAGTCATATCCGTTAGTAGCTATTAGAGCTACAGCAGCAGGAGCTACTCCAGAACAAGCGGCTGCTGCAGCAAATAGAAACAGCAAATACGAAATTACTACTCCTAAATCAGTCAACTTTGATTTCCAAACAGGTATTAATCCTACGACACTAGCAACAGCAAAAGTACGCTGGGTACCATGGAGTGATTTTGTTATTACACCACCACTTTATAACGACACTAGTAAAATCAGTTATGGCCCTGATGGATTAAACTTGGTGGAATACAAAGATGACCAGTGGCAAGTAGAACTAGGCTTAGCGAAACGTTTAGCGCCAGCATTGGCAGTAAGTGGTACCGTTGGTTGGGATAGTGGTGCTGGTAACCCTGTAACTTCGTTAGGCCCGGTCGAAGGCTACTATAGTGTTGGTCTTGGTGCCAAATATAACGTCACGGAAAACTGGGCAGTATCTGTAGGTGGTAAATACCTGTGGTTCGGTGATGCCCAAGGTCAATTACCAACAGGCAAAATCGTCGCCGATTTTGAAGACAATGATGGTTATATCGCTGGTGTGAAGCTGTCTTATCAAGGGAAATAATCTTTTTCTATAACTGTTAAGTAATAAAAAAGCGACCTATAATGGGTCGCTTTTTTTGTGAAATTTCTATTAAGTATTTGATTGTTAGTGCTCAAATATAGATAGGACAGCAAAGGTTATCTATATAGTATTATATTTATATAGCATAGCTATATTTTATTTGCTTAGTTTAGCTCCGTATCCATGTATAAAGCATATCCTTTGGATCAAAAGCAGATACGTACTTATATCTTATCGAGTATTTAGTAAGTAAGTTGCTAATGACATAGCACACTTGAGGTATGTAACGATGTATAAGCAGGTAGACAAGTACGACGCTAAATAGAGATGAGTACAGTTGTGTTAATAAAGGCCTACCGTTCAAGGGTGGGTAGTAGTTGAACTGCCAAATAGGCTAGGATAATCTAGCGTAGTATATCCATCACAGAGCTATCAGATGCTACTATCTTTGTCCGTACAACTGTCTCATTTGTCATAATTTTTCTTGTTTTGATACTATAGTAGGTTAAATATACTAAGTCGTTACTCATAAAAAAACCTCGCCAATAATGACGAGGTTTTTTTATGGCAATAAACTTAAGACATTACGTAAACTTATTTGTTTAAGTTTAGCTCCATCTCTTTGTACTTAGCAGAAACTGAAGGTCTTGGGCCCCCAGTCATGATACTAACAGCAAAGATAGCAATAGTACTTAAGATAAAGCCTGGAACGATAGCATATAACCAGCTATTTAGTGCCATACCATCTACTTGGAAAGGCCCATAAATCCATAGGATAACAGTCAACGCACCAACAACCATACCGGCAACAGCACCATTACGGTTCATACCACGCCATGTCAGACTGAAAATAACCAATGGACCAAACGCTGCACCAAATCCTGCCCATGCATTAGAAACTAGGTTCAATACTGAGCTATCTGGATTAGAAGCAAGCATGATAGATACTAGCGCAACCACTACGACAGAAACACGACCAACCAATACCTGACGAGCTTCTGGTGCATCTTTATCAAAGAATAGTTTGTATACATCTTTGGTTAGAGAGCTTGATACAACCAATAGCTGCGATGAGATAGTACTCATAATTGCCGCTAAAATAGCTGCTAATAGGAAACCTGAAACCAATGGATGGAACAAGAACTGAGTGAATACTAAGAAAATAGTCTCAGGATCGTCTAGCGTCATCGCAGTTTTTTGTACATAAGCACGACCAGCGAAACCAGTCATTAGTGAACCAACAAGGCTCACAACCATCCAGCTCATACCGATGTTACGTGCGGTCGGTACATCTCTCACTGAACGAATTGCCATAAAACGTACAATAATATGCGGCTGGCCAAAGTAACCTAAGCCCCATGCCATTAACGAAATAATACCGATGACACTCATACCGCTAGTAACGTCTAAAAGGGTTGGATCGATGTTTCTAACCGCTTCTGTAGTGGCTGAAATACCACCAAGATCAGTAAAGGCAACGACAGGTACGATTACCATGGCAAACAGCATGATGACACCCTGTACGAAATCGGTCATAGATACTGCTAAGAAACCACCGAATAGCGTATAAGCCACAACCACACCAGCAGTAACCCATAAGCCAGTGCTATATGAGAGGTTAAGTGAGCTTTCGAAGAGTTTACCACCACCTACAAGACTTGCAGCGGTATAGACGGTAAAGAATAGAATGATGACCACGGCTGAGATGACGCGTAGCATGTGCGACTTGTCTTCAAAGCGGTTGGCAAAATAATCGGGTAGGGTGATAGCGTTGTCAGCCACTTCGGTATAAACACGAAGGCGAGGTGCTACGATGAGATAGTTTAATAATGCACCTAATGTCAAACCAAGCGCAATCCAAATACTGACCACACCATCGGCAAACATATAACCAGGTAAGCCAAGTAGTAACCAACCTGACATATCTGATGCACCTGCAGAAAGTGCGGTTACTGCTGGGCCTAAGTTACGACCCCCTAACATATAGCCTTCAGTATCATTGGCTTGCTTAAAATAAGCGTAAACACCAATCCCAATCATCACTAAGAAATAGGCGCCGAGTGATATCAGCACGCCACTAGAAACTCCGTTCATATAAATTGTCCTTAACCAACATAATTGGCTGTAATTATTTTTTAACTATAAAAGTTCTGTCCTACAAGGCGATGTCCAAAACAATATTTAAAGACAAAAAAAGCCATTAATTGAGACATAATGGCTTTTTTCAGTATCTTCTGTAGTTATATATGATTGATGTCGTTCTATGGCTAGCACTCATATAGAGATAGAGAACAATGGGAATTTCGCATTCCACTTATCTATTGTTATTGCTCGCATCTGCTATTTGTATATGAGTATTAGCAACCTACACAATCGATCAAAACCATTAAACCTACTGTTAACCATCATATCTTACTAGAAGTATTCAATATATGACTATCAGTGTCCTTGTGGTAAATTTTTGTTATACAAACAACGTCAAGCGTATTATAACGCATGAGAGATACAAATGCGAATAGGCAGAATTTATATATTATTATATCCAGCGAGTTTTATTCAATAGGCGCCAGTAAATCTAAGAGTGCAGTGACACTGCTAGATTGTGTAAGTTTTGGATTAATGACCACACCTAGATAACGCTGTAGCTCAATATTATCTGCCATATCAATACGTTCCAAATCTTGGCTGACCATCGTTTGAGGTAGTACTGACCAGCCAAGACCGACAGAGACTAGCATACGAATAGACTCAAGCGGGTTGGTGCTCATCGTGGCATAAGGCTTTAAGTTGTGCTTGGCAAATTCGGCCAAAGTAATCTGACTAGTAAAGGTATTGGCAGACGGTAGAATAGCAGGGTATCGGGCCAGCTGCTCTAAAGTGACATTTGATTTGGTTGCCAACGCTGATAGCGTACCAGTCATGAAGTAGAGAGGGTCTGACCATAGCGTATGGTAGGTTAGCCGCTTGTCATAGACAGGTGGAAGCGTAACAAAGGCTAAAGACAAATCACCATCCAATACGGCTTTGTGCGCTTTTTCAGAATCTACGAAGTGTACTTCTAACTGAACAGCTGGATAAGCTTGAATGAAGTGTTTCAGGACAGGTGCTAAATGATGTAGGCCAATATGATGGCTAGTACCAATAACTAACTTGCCAGAGACGATATGCTGAGAATGCTGTAAGTTGATTTTAAAGTTCTCATAATCTTCTAGCCAACGCTTGGCATGAGGTAGCATTTCACT
>NZ_DFQV01000013.1:0-41344 GCF_002377945.1 Psychrobacter sp. UBA3480 | reverse complement strand
TTTTTGATACGTTTGCTGACAGCAGGCTGCGTGATAAACAGCTTTTCTGCGGCGCCTGAGATACTGCCAGTGTGCATAACGGTAACGAATGTCGTCAAGTTTGTGGTGTTCAAACGAATGTCCTTAGCTACTTTACGAGCTATAAATAAAAGTTGGCTGACCCAATCACAACGTATTAGAAATAAAAGTTTGCGTCTGGTTAAAAATCATCAATTATTATTATAGGATTTGCCTGCTATAATCACAAGACATCGAGGCGTATTGTGACATATTTATTCTAAAAAATTGGTTATTTACCTTTTAAAACGTATTTTAAGCGTTAATTTTAGGCATATGTTGGGTCTCATAAAGAAATAATATTTAAGTTTTAGATACGACAGTAATTATTAGACATTATAGATAGACATAGCATTTACATAGAATCTTAGCTTGGCAATTTGCAAGTAAGTAAAAATTAAGTAATTAGTAACCTATAAAGGATAGCAACATGGCTGGTCAAACGTTATATGACAAACTTTGGAACGCTCACGAAGTCACCAAGCGCGACGATGGTTCGAGCCTGATTTATATCGACCGCCATCTGTTGCACGAAGTGACGAGTCCACAAGCATTTGAAGGATTAGAGTTGGCAAATAGAGCGCCATGGCGTTTATCGGCTAACATTGCCAGTCCAGATCATAATGTGCCGACCGTCACTAAAGAGCGCCTAGAAGGGGTGCCTGGGATTAAAGACAAGGTATCACGCTTGCAGGTTGTCACTTTGGACGATAACTGCACCAAGTTTGATATTGCTGAATTTACTATCAATGATGCGCGTCAAGGTATTTTGCACGTGGTCGGTCCAGAGCAAGGTTTGGTCTTGCCGGGTATGACAGTTGTTTGCGGTGACTCGCATACAGCGACCCACGGAGCACTTGGCTGCTTGGCTCATGGTATCGGGACCTCTGAAGTTGAGCATGTATTGGCAACGCAGTGTTTGATTCAAAAGAAATCAAAAAATATGCAGATTCGCGTCACTGGTCAACTTGGTGCTGGCGTCACTTCAAAAGATGTGGTGTTAGCTATTATTGCAAAGATCGGCACAGCAGGTGGAACAGGACACGCGATTGAATTTGCAGGTCAAGTGTTCGAAGACATGAGTATGGAAGGTCGCATGACCGTCTGTAACATGGCGATTGAAGCAGGCGCGCGCGTCGGTATGGTTGCGGTCGATGACACGACGATTGATTATGTCAAAGGTCGTCCATATGCGCCAAGCGAAGCACAATGGGAACAAGCGGAAGCCTACTGGCGTACACTATATTCAGACGATGACGCGGTATTTGATACTGTGGTAGAAATCGACGGTAGTCAGATCGCACCACAGGTATCTTGGGGTACATCGCCTGAGATGGTGGTAGATATCACGCAATCTGTACCGACACCAGATCAAGCCATTGATGAAGCTCAAGAAGAAGGCTGGTTACGCGCTTATACTTATATGGGGCTAGAAGCTGGTCAGAAAATTACGGATATCCAACTTGATCGTATATTTATCGGTTCATGTACCAATTCACGAATCGAAGATTTACGTGATGCGGCAGCGGTAATCAAAGGTCGCAAAGTTGCTGATAACGTAAAAGAAGCGATCGTTGTTGCAGGTTCTGGACAGGTGAAGTTGCAAGCAGAGGCTGAAGGATTGGATACGTTATTTACCGAAGCTGGTTTTGAATGGCGTGAGCCGGGTTGCTCAATGTGTCTGGCAATGAATGCAGACAAACTTGAGCCGCAAGAGCACTGTGCCTCAACGTCGAATCGTAATTTTGAAGGTCGTCAGGGTAATGGTGGTCGTACGCATTTGGTAAGCCCAGCAATGGCAGCTGCCGCCGCGTTGGCAGGACATTTTGTGGATGTTCGTACGTTTTAAGACTGATAGTAAGTAGCTGACATCATGCTTGTATGAACGATAAATATATGAGCATGGTGTCAAAGATGGTAAAAAATTATTTACTGTTTAATACGCTTATCAAAATCATCAGCCAGCAAAAATATAATTGATAGGAAATTTTATGCAAGCTTATAACACCCAAACAGGTATCGTTTGCCCGTTAGATCGCGCAAACGTCGATACCGACCAAATTATCGCAAAACAGTTTTTAAAGTCTATTAAACGTACAGGTTTTGGCGTAAATCTATTTGATGATTGGCGCTATCTTGACGAAGGTTATCCTGGTCAAGACAACAGTACACGAGTCATCAATCCAGACTTTGTATTGAATAAGCCACGTTATCAAGGCGCTACTATCTTGTTGGCACGCAGAAACTTTGGCTGTGGCTCTAGTCGTGAGCATGCACCTTGGGCGTTATCAGAGTATGGTTTCCGTACGGTAATTGCGCCTAGCTTTGCAGATATTTTCTATAATAACTGTTTCAAAAATGGCATGTTGCCGATTGTGTTGGATGAAGCGATTGTAGATACGTTAATGAAAGCAACGTTCGATAACGAAGGCTATGAGTTGACCGCGGATCTTGAGCGTCAAGTCGTTATCACACCAACTGGCGAAGAGTATGCCTTTGAAGTAGATGCCTTTCGCAAACATTGCTTATTAAACGGACTTGATGATATTGGTCTAACCTTGCAACAAAGTGATGCTATCAAAGATTACGAGCAACAAATGATGCAAAAAACACCGTGGATATTTAACGACGTAAGAGCGTAGAAGGTCATTTTATAATCTACTGCTCATAAAACTATGAGTAGTCGCAACGCAGCGTTGAGTTATGGCGGTGAACTGTCTAAAATGAAGGGTAGTTTTTCACTACATTTTATTATCTCTCTTGAATAGTAGCCGCCATTATGAATACAAAACGTTATGCTCTATGGACAAGTACAATTGTTGCTGCAAGCTTATTATTGTCAGGCTGTCAGCTATTGACGGGCTATCAAAAAATAAATGAGGCAGAGAGTGCTGAAGCATGGGTGGGTAAAATCAAACCTATCGTTGGTGAAGTAAATATTGCATGTGTGGGTACATATCATTGCGAAATTGTGCAGATAGATAAAACGCTCATTATTGCGCCCAACAGTCACGAGCCAATCAATCCTCAGATTATGACAGCCTTACCACGTCAAGAAGGTATGGCAAAAACATCGATGAATATGGATATGACACCACTCGTCAATAAAAATGCCATAAAAGTTGTGCCGTTAGCACCTTCGAGTATGCCAGGATTGACCAACTATTATGCACGGGTCATGCCTGCCAAACACGAGGTACATGTGAATTTTTATCCAGAGAATAACATGGGCTATGTTGAGCGTTTTGCGATGATTCATGATTTCACTGAAGCAGGTACCTATCAGTTACGTGCTTATCAAAAGAAGAGCAGCGAAAAATCAGGCAGTCTATTGGACACAGCATCACCTGAGCCTTTATGTATTGAGCTATTGCAAGGTACTCAAGTACAGCGCCGATTCTGTAAGCAACTAGACGCTGAGCATCAAGGCGAGTTTGTAGAGACGGGTATGGCCAAAGCAGTGACATCAGCACCTAAAGTCAAAAAAATGGCAGTATAAAATATGAGTATAAAAAGCTCGAAAATATAATCAACCAATAAAAATATTTCCAAAAGGATCAGTATGGCAACGATTTTAACATTAGCGGGTGATGGTATTGGCCCTGAAATTATGACCCAAGCCATTGACGTGCTCAAGGCTGTCAATGATAAGTTTTCACTTGATTTAACGCTTGAGTCTGGATTGATTGGCGGTATAGCTATTGATGCAACTGGTGAGCCTTTGCCAGATGAGACATTGGCTCGTGCTCGCGCCGCAGATGCCGTATTGCTAGGTGCAGTTGGTGGTCCTAAATGGGATGCAATCGAGCGTAGTAAACGCCCTGAACGTGGTCTATTGAAAATCCGTGGTGAGCTTGGTTTATTTGCCAACCTACGCGTAGCCAAGCTCTATCCACAGTTGGCTAATGCCTCAAGTATCAAACCTGAAATTATCTCAGGTTTAGATCTATTGATCGTTCGTGAGCTAACAGGCGGTATCTATTTTGGTGAGCCTCGTGGTATCCGCACATTAGAAAACGGTGAGCAGCAGGGCTATAACACGATGGTGTATAGCACAAGTGAGATTCAGCGCATTGGTAAAGTTGCCTTTGAATTAGCAAAAACGCGTGCGCAAGCAGCAGGCACAGCAGCTAAGGTATGTTCAGTTGATAAAGCTAATGTGTTAGAAGTCACCGAGCTGTGGAAACAGACGATGATCGAGATGCAGCAAGCTGACTATAGCGATGTGGCGCTATCACATATGTATGCTGACAATGCTTGCATGCAGTTGATTAAAGATCCTAAGCAGTTCGATGTCATGGTGACGGGAAATATGTTTGGCGATATCCTATCTGATGAAGCTGCGATGTTAACAGGATCAATCGGGATGTTGCCATCAGCGAGCTTAGATGAGTCAGGTAATGGCATGTATGAGCCGTGTCATGGTTCAGCACCTGATATCGCAGGACAAGATAAAGCCAACCCATTAGCGACTATCTTATCTGTTGCTATGATGCTGCGTTATACCTTTAAGCAAGAAGATGTGGCACAAGCAATTGAGCAGGCAGTCAGTGATGTGCTTGATGATGGTTTACGTACGCTTGATATTTTAGATAGCAGTGAAGCTGGACTTAAGCAGGTAGGCTGCAAAGAAATGGGTCAAGCGGTCTTGGCCAAACTGATTTAAACTAACTTGCGCTTAAAGGCTATTCCTATATAGCATTCCACAGTCTTATTTTGCATGTTATATACCCATAAGCTATCAAGTGGCTTATGGGTTTTTTATCATTTATCTATTAGCAAAGCTTATCTACAAGCACCTTATTAACAGAGACGCTGTACAACGAAGCTCCTTTTAACACAAAGCTGTTATATGCTCACAAGGTAATATGACAATATTGATGACTCGTAAAAAACTCAAAATCTTTTGCTTTTAGCAGAAGCATAAGAGTAAACGTAAGATTAACGAAATCAAGTTATATAGAATTTAAAGACTGTAGTATTTGAAAACTGAAAATAAAAATAGAATTTCTTAAATTAGGAGCGTTACATGTATCAATTAACAAGAATCAGTAAAGCATTGACAGTGGTTAGTCTCTCTAGCTTACTATTCATGGGGCAAAGTATTGCAGCAGAACCAACGAACAGTGTGAGCGTAAGTAATAGCGTCAAGTCTCCGGCAGAAGTCAGTCCAGTGACTAATGGCGTAAGTCAAAAATTAACAGGAGATAGTAAAGCCGCGACTTCATTGAATAAGCTACTGCCTACTATTAAATACACAACTGAGAACCTATCTGACAATTCAAAAAAAGTAAACAATGTCACTTGGACGGCAGATGCAGAGATCGATCGTAATATAGGAACAAAGCTGCAGGCTCTATTAAACTGGCATCACAACGGAGTAGGGCCTGTTGATGGGTACTGGGGCAAAAATACTCGCAAAGCCATGCAGGCGTTCCAAAAAGTAAATGGTTTAGACGTAACCGATACGTTGAACAATGAGACGTGGCAAGCGCTGACCAAGAATGAGAAGCTCACAACTCAACCAGTGCTAGTCAGCTATCAGCTCACTGAAGCAGATGTGAATGTCAAAACCACAACCATACCTGCTGATTCTGTTGCCAAATCCAAACTTGAGGGGATGTACTACGAAAGCATTACTGAGGCGTTGGCAGAGAAGTTTCATATTAGTGAGAAATATTTAAAGTCGCTTAATCCTGATGCTAGTTTTACTGCTGGTGAAATTATCACGGTATATAACCCTGGCAATCCTAACACTAAGCCTGTGCATCGCGTTGTCGCTGATAAAGCCACTGAAACACTCTACGCATATGATGAGAACAACAATTTGATCGCTAGCTATCCGACGACAGTGGGCAGTACAGCGACACCATCCCCAACAGGTACGCATACTGTCAAGGTAAAGGTGCACGAGCCCAACTATACTTATACGGCCAATGACGGTAGCAAGTTGATCATTCCGCCAGGTCCTAACAATCCAGTGGGTTCGGTATGGATTGGGCTTAGCAAACCGACTTATGGCATTCATGGATCACCAGATCCTGCTCGTATCAGTCGTCAAGCATCAGCAGGTTGTGTGCGTTTGACCAACTGGGATGCGCTTAGTCTGCTTGGAGTAATAAAAAACAGCGCAACTGTCGAGTTTAGTTAGACACGGCAGTACTAAATCATAAAAAATGGACAAAAAAATACCGCTAAAATCTAGCGGTATTTTTTGTGGTAAGTAGAAACAGTCAATACTAAATAACTAAAATATTGATAGGCAATAATGAGCAGATTAGCATTTTCATTATTATTATCAGTTTCACTACCCAAGCGTCATATCAGCTATCAGCGATAACGTAGCTATTCGGCTATTGGCTGTATCTTACCAATGCTAATACTTTCATAACCATATTGGTCAGTCAGTATTTAGTTTTTACCACGGTAGGTGATACGGCCTTTAGATAGGTCATAAGGTGTCATTTCAACTTTAACCTTATCACCTGTCAAGATACGAATATAATGCTTACGCATCTTACCAGAAATATGCGCAATGATTTCGTGCCCGTTTTCTAAACGAACTTTGAACAAAGTATTAGGAAGGGTATCAATGACTTCGCCTTCAAATTCAATAATATCGTCTTTTGCCATAATTTGTATCAATCAATTAAAAAATAAGCCCATATTATACGTAAGTTAGTGGATTAAAGCAATACGAACCTGCTTTTGACTTGACAGCATGTAAGTGATATGTATGCCAAATGATATTGATTTAATCAGGTAGATTTAACCAGACAGGCGTTAATGGCGCATCTGGCAATAAGCTTTGAAAACGTTCAGGATAATAGGCATTGATAAAATATAATCCATCACCTGAAGCCGTAGGTGGTGCAATTGTTCGATCTTTTTTATGCAGAATATTCAAAAAATCTGCTGGTTCTAGCTCATGTCTACCAATGGCATACAATGTACCCATCAAATTGCGAACCATATGATGTAAAAACCCATCTGCTTGTATATCAAAAACGATAAATTGACCATGAGCAAAAAGGTTTGCATGGCTAATCGTACGCACTGGTTGATTGGATTGACAGGCTGCAGCACGGTAACTGCTAAAATCGTGTGTACCGACGATATCAGCTGCTGCTTGCTGCATGGCTTCTAAATCAAGCGGTTCATAGATATGAGTCACTTGATGATTTAGTATGGCAGGGCGCTGCGCTTGGTTGAGCGTAATATAACGATAGCGACGAGCAATGGCACCAAAACGTGCGTGAAAGTCAGCTGGCATGGGTTGTATCCAGCGTAGAGCAATATCATCAGGGAGTAGGCTGTTTACACCGCGCAACCAGTTATGAGTAGGGCGATACGCATGAGTTGTAAAATGGGCAATCATATTGCTCGCATGGACGCTGGCGTCAGTACGCCCAGCTGCGATGACTTCTACAGGCTCGTTAGCCACTTTGCCGATAGCTGTCTCTAAGGCTTCTTGTACACCCAAAACCTCTCGTTGTCGTTGCCAGCCATGATAATGAGTTCCTAAGAACTCAATGGCAATCGCTAAAGTGTAGGTTGGTTCAGTTTCAATAATTTCAGTCTCAGACATTAGGGTTTCTAAACTTATAAAATGGGAATTAATTAAAAGTCGCTTAGCGCTTCTTGATGCTAGTGCCAGTTTGATTGACATTATTCAACCAACGCTGTCTACGTCTTGCAGGACTATCATAGCGAAGTAGCAACCATAGTAATCGGGCATAAATAGCAGGTATGGTCAAACGCCCACCAGCAATAACATGATGCTCGTACTGCCAACTACCTGCTGCATAGCTATCGCTGACACCGCCAAACGGACATTGACTGGCTGATATCACCATATGTCCACGTTCATGAGCAAGGGTCAGTGTCTCTGCTAGTGCAGCTGAGTAAGGGATGTTACCGGCGCCAAATCCCAATAGAATAATGCCACATGGTGGCTGCGACAATAAAGCTTGTAGCTGGTTGTTTATCATCGAAACATCGTTAGGTAGGCAATATAGCGCATGAACACTCGCATTTTCAGCGCGTGTTTTAATACTGGATAGCAAGTCTTGTTGATCATCAAGCCAATGTTGCCTACGCGTGTCAGGTAGATTTTTTATATAGCTATTGGCTGGATAAGCGGCGCGGGAATGACCAGTAAATGCCATCAGATCATGGCTGTGAATTTTTTGTACCGTTTGAGCAGGCCATGATTCGCCGCCAAAACTAATTTTCACGCCTGATTCACCAGCAGTGGCTAGTTTTAATGAGTCGTTGAGATTGCCCCAAGCATCGCTATGTTCATCGATGTTATAGGAGTGCAATATTTCACTGTCTAATAATGGGCGCATACTTGCGGTCAGAACAATACAAATATCACTACCTGCAAACGCTTCTGCTAAAAATGCGCCTAAGTAACTCAACGTATCCGTGCCAGTAATGAGTACAAAGCGTCTATCACCTTTGGCATAAGCATTTAGTAGTAGTTGATAGAAATGGGTAAAGTCGCTAGGAGTAAGTTGGCTGCTGTCTTTGATCAGGGTGTTTTCTAACCATGAGATTGTTGGTAAATTATTCGTACTATCTTGTGCAGATAAAAGTTTTTGTAGAGTAGGCAAAAACACTTCTGCTGATAATGGCGCTAAAGGTCTGCCGTAGCTACCGAAGGTACCACCAGCATAAATCAGTTGAATAGGATCGGATAGATTTTTGAGCATAACAGAAGATGGCATAGTATCAACACAGTAAACAAGTATGGAAGAAAAGAGGTGCTGGAGAATTGAGCAACGATGGCTAAAGGGTTCAATAATAGATAGTATTAGAGTTAAATGCAAAAAAAATCAGCAAGCATCCCGTGATTAGGAAGTACTTGCTGATGAGAGACTAGACTGTTAACTACGCAGTACGTTCAAGTAGTAACTGTGCTTGCTGTTTCTGTTCACTATTACCTTGAGCTATCACCTCATTGAGTAGACGCTTTGCACTGTCATATTCACCCAGCTGTAAATATTGATCTGCTAAGTCTAACGTCACTTGATTACTGTCTAATGATTTTACGAAATCAAAATCTGCTGCGAAACGTGAAGAAAAATCTTCTGCTGATTCAGCCTCTTGAGGCGTGATAGAAGTGTCACTCTCAACTGGCGCAGCTGTAGAGACTGGGGTAGTGGCCGATGGAGCGCCAAATAGAGAATCAGCATCGTCAATATTAAAATCATCGTCTATCAGCGTATTGTCATCAAACCTCAATGATGCAGTAGGTGCGACATTCGATTCTTCAACATCATTAACCTTGATATCATTATTGAGTAACGGTTCCTCAAGGTTAATATCTGCAAAGCTGTTTTCTTTAAGAGTAGTGTTTTCGGAGGCATTGTCTTCAAAGTCAATATCCTCAAAAATAAAGTTATCGATATCACTATTTGTTTCAGTAGTAGGTAGTTCATCACTTAAGGTAGTATCTATATTATCCGATGTATCTAGGTTATCTAGAGATAAAGCAAAGTCATCCTCACTGTTTTGAATAGTATCGATAGAGTGTTCTTCTGTATTAGAATCTTCTTCACTAGTTACGGCTATATCTTCATCTACATCGGCTGATAGATCGTCGAAGTCTAAGATAAAATCATCTTCTTCTAGTACTGCTTTCTCATTGTCATTATGTGAGAGATTAGTGTCTATAGTTGATTCATTCGAAGTATCATCAAATGAATCAAAGTCAAACTCAAAGTCACTGAGTTCATCATCTTCATTATTACTAATATTATCGTTAGCAGAAGTCTCTAAACCTTTGTCGTTTACGTTATCCAATGGTATGACAGGCGTTTCATTTGTCGTATTAGGCGCATCGAAATCATTCTCTAAATCGCTAAGCGTCAGATCAAAGCTATCATTCGAAGTTTCGGTAGTAGGACTAATATTGTTAACTTCGTCTGACACTTCTAAGCTGTCGATAGGCTCACTTATTGCAATATCATTATTTTCTTCTTCTTCAATTGACTGATGGCTTGCTGCATCGATGTTATCAGTTTGACTAATAGGCAAATCGAAGTCGATACCACCAAAATCATTGTTAGCATTATCTGTTGCTAGCGTTTGCACAGCGGCAGGTTCTAATTCATCGAAAGATAAATTTCTTATCTCGTCTGCTTGAGCGATAGTCTTACTATCATTATGAGTTTTTATAGACTCATAAACATTATTAAAGTCTTTTGGCTGATCTATCGTAGCGTATATGCTTAGTAACTTAAGAGAAAGTGCTCCATCATTAGGTTTGTCACTTAAACCGCGTTTGAGAGTTTCAATTGCTTTATCATAACGTTGCTGATCCATAAAACGCTGAGCAATGGTAACGTGATCGAATTTATTCTCATCAATTGCAATATTTTGGGTAGGAGCACCATAATCTACTTTTGACGTTGGGGTAATTGTGTTTCTTTCTGAATTTGTAGGCAATTGTGCTGACGATTTTTGAGCTTTATTTTTGCGTAATAAAAAACCAGCTACTAATAAAATAAGTACCAATCCAGCGATGATATATAGCATATTGTCCATAGTTACTCCTACGCCTGTGATCACAATCTATTGTGTTGATCAACCAGACAATTATTGATTACGTAATTTTTTAAGACGAGCTTGTAGCTCAGCCAGTTTTTGATTCTGTAGTTGAAGCTTTTTAGTATAACTATTAAGAGCGTTACTAGTACTTGATAAACGCTGAGCTTGTGCTGCAGTTTTCTGCCTTGTGGCTTTCAGAGTTGCCAGTATATCGGTGCTCAAACCACTCCCAGTATTTGAAGCTGATTTCGTTTGAGTTCCATCTGCATTACCGTCTCGCCCGGGCGCAAGCACAGAAAACTGCGCTTTTGGTAATATTTGCGTTTTAGTAATCACTACTTTCTTAGGACGTTTAGCCTTGACTGTTTGAGTGCTTTTGGATGGTTTCTTAATAGGTTTTTGAGCTGTTTTTTGCATTGCAGCCGTATTTGCTCTACGAATATATTGTCTTTGTGCATCGATGGCCGCTTCTAGATTTTTCTGTGACGGTATGACATCGTAACTGGGTAGACTGAGCTTAGCATCTGCTTTTAATTGGTCCGCATCTCTATTGATAAAGGCATCAGGGTTTTGTGTTTGAATTTGCTTCATCACAGTTGAAGTATCTAGGTTATTTTCTTGCGCTATCTGTTGGGCAATGATCCATAGACTATCGTTACGTTGTACTTGGTATTGATTAACTGTCGAACTATCTATTGCTATGTCATTTGAAGACGTATTATTAATAGCGCTATTAGGAGTTTTCGAAGTTGTATTGTCAATAGAAGCTGCAATGACACTAGTATCATTGTTCTCAGTATTGCTTGCTATGATGCTAGTAGTTGGAGTAGGTACGGGTGATGTATCAGCATCTGTTTTCTTACGACTCGGCTGTATCTGCCGTATGACTTGAATATTTAGAGTGTCGAGTGGTTTATCAATTAATACTTTATCTAATATTGGAGTACTTTTTATACTTGCCTTATCGCTATCGTTGTCAATAGCTTTCGTAGGTTCAGTGCTGTTATTCGCACTCAAAGCACTGCTATCTAAACGGTTTGATGAACTAAGGCCGTTATCAGTATTCTTTGCATTACTGATAGTATTTTTTATATCAGAATCACTATTTAAACGCCCATTATCAAGCCGACTAGGTGCGTAAGTAAGATTGCTAGTCTGCGAAGTAGCTGTCACTGTCGGGGCTTGTATGTTAGATACTGATCTGGAAATAGAAGAATCAACTGCTGCTATGTTTGCTAGAGCTGGTTGGTTTTCAGCAGTGTTAGATACTGATATTAGTGGCGGTGGCGCACCTTTTCTTACGGTTAACGGTTTGACTGTGCTTGCAGAAACACTAGGTAAATTAGGTTTTTTTGTACCTTTGACCATGTTTTCTGGAGTCTTATTAATCGGTAGACTATCGTTTAACGGCATCAATAATGTTTTTGGTACAATATTTCGCTGTCCATTATCATTGATAGATAAAACTAAATCAGCAAAAGGCTTGGACACAGGCTGTGATGTGCTGATTAATACCTGACCACTGGTTGCTGAAGTTGCTTGAAAACGCACATTCATTGAATCAGTCGGCGTCAATCCCATCTGTTGATAGATAACTGGATTGGCCAAGCTTGCTGAAAAATCAGACGCTCGTATGTCGGTGACCACGATACTTGCGCTCAACGGTTCATGTTGAGCTGAGCTAACGACTGTCTTACCTATAGTTGCCGCTTGCACGCTTGGAATAATAGCGGCCAAACCTACAGAATAAAGTAATGCCATCGATACCGCGCGATGTACAGGAGTCAAGCGACGAGATAAATGACAAGACATGAGCAGTCCTTTACAAAATAAGTTATCTTTGCTGTTATAACAAAGTACGGTTTAGTTTACCAGTTTATTTCACAACTGTTGCGTCCAATGCATAAATGTTTATTTAATGTTCAGCTTATTTTCTTGTCAAGTAACATAGCATCACCATAACTAAAGAATCGATATTCTTTTTTAATAGCATGTTGATAGGCATGTTCAATCGATGCTTTGCCAGAAAAAGCTGATACCAACATTAGCAACGTCGATTTGGGTAAATGAAAGTTTGTTAACAGTCGATCAATGACACCGAATTTAAACCCTGGATAAATAAAGATGTCCGTGTCGCCTGACCAGCTAGAGAGTGCTTGCCCATTGATAGCCGTTTTTTGATACGCCGTTTCAAGGACGCGAGTCACTGTGGTACCAATCGCGATGACCTTATTACCATTTGCATGCGTTTTATTAATCAGCTCAGCAGTTGCTTGTGGTAGATGTGCATACTCACTGTGCATAGTATGATTGAGTAGGTTGTCTGTTTTAACTGGTGCAAAGGTACCAGCGCCAACATGCAATGTCACAAAAGCAGTATTGATGCCTTTTTCTGCCAACTTATTGAGCACCAAGTCATCGAAATGCAAACTTGCTGTCGGTGCAGCGACACTTGCAAGCTTAGCAGGATCATGAAACACCGTTTGATAACGAGTATTATCAGTATCGTCAGCATGACGTTCAAAGTAGGGCGGGATAGGTAGCTCACCATAAATTTCTAAATCAGGCAAAATTGGTGCATCAAAGGCTAAAATAAACAAGTTGTCCTGACGACCAATCATTGCGCCACTCATATGACCATCGGCCAGTTGAAAACGTTGACCAAGTTTTAGTGCTTTACTGGCTTTTACATGGCAAAGGGCAATATGTTCTTGGTTGACTGACTCATTATCTGAATCTTGTAAATGCAGTGTTGTTATATCTAAGTCTGAGACAGTAACCAATCGCTCAATCAAAACCTCAAGTTTACCGCCAGTATCTTTCTGACCGAATAGGCGTGCCTTCATCACCTTTGTATCATTAAATACAATCAGGTCTCCAGCATCTAATAATTCAGGCAACTCAGAAAACAAACAGTCTTCTACAGGCGTAGCATTTGTGTCAGTGTGAGCAGGCAAGTACAAAAGTTTTGAAGCAGAACGCTGCGCTAATGGATATCGCGCAATCAAACGATCTGGTAGGTCATAGTCGTAATCTTCCACGCTTAGATAATCTAAGACGTCACTATTGTTATTGGTATCAAGCGGAGTATTAGAATCGGAAGATGCAGTGTGAGCGTTGGTCATAATCAGTCTTTAAATGGATAGAGATTTTGGCATAATTGTAGCAGAAATACTGCTATAAAAGGTTGCTTTACTAAGTAGTCACCGTGCACAAAACATATTTGAATCACTTAAATAGCCTAAGCAAAAGTAATAGTTTTCAACTGTTCTAATGTATATTACGTTAGTCTTTGCTTATTTTACTCAAATAAATTTAATTGAGGCAATAGTTGGGCTGCAGGTATCAATGACGAAAAAGTGACCCCGACTAATCGGATAGGGAGCTGGCGCGGAATATCTAAGAATAACTTGTCTAACCAGTAATGTGCAGATTCAGCACTACTAAAAGCGGTGGTTAGCGTGTGCGTACGGGTAATCTGAGTAAAGTCGGCATACTTAACCTTGAGCGTTATAGTATGAGCGATGAGATTTTTTTTGTGCAGTTGCGCGAAGGCATCAGCATTTTGTTCATAGATTTGTACACGTAATGCCGTGTCATCACTTAGGTTTTCTCTAAAAGTAGTCTCCGAACCAACAGACTTATGCAGGCGCTCAGATTTGACAGCGCGTTCATCCCGACCATGAGCGATATCATGATAAAACTGTCCTCGCTTACCAAACTCATTAATCAATACATCGGCTGACATACGGCGTAGATCAGCACCATTAGTCACGCCCATCGCATGTAATCGTCTTGCCGTTGCTTTACCTATTCCATGAAATCGTTCAATAGGTAGTGTACTGATAAAAGCATCAGCGTCTTCTGGTGTGATAATAGCGGTGCCGTTAGGCTTGTTGATGTCAGAGGCAATCTTGGCCAGCATCTTGTTGAAAGACACGCCAGCAGAAGCGGTCAATTCTGTATGTTGTAATATTTGTGCTCTTAACCAGTTGGCCATCAATGTTGCTGAGCCTTTATGTACGGTAAGACCAGTGACATCAAGATAAGCTTCATCTAGCGATAATGGCTCAACATGAGGCGTTAAGCTGTACATGATATTGCGAATATCGCTGCTAACAGCTCGATATACTTCAAAACGTGGTCTGACAAATATGACTTCTGGACAACGTTTGCGAGCCTCATAACAAGACATGGCTGAGCGCACTCCAAACTGACGTACCTCATAGCTAGCCGCTGCTACAACACCGCGACCATTTGGATCTCCACCAACCACTAGTGGTTTGCCCCGTAATTCTGGGAAGTCACGTTGTTCTACACTGGCATAAAACGCATCCATGTCTATATGAATGATTTTACGTGGACTGGATGCTGTAGGAGTTTTCATTATTAATATTTTACATCACTCAATACTTTTATTTCAGTATCGATTATTAAACGGTAAAGGGGTTTTTCGGATATAGAACCATAAAAATATGGCAATATGCGAATAATTTATATATCAATAATTAAATATAGTGTAAGGTTAATAGTCAGATATATATGACGTTAAAATACTAATAAATTAAATATAGTTAACATATGTTTACTAATAGATGTTCTGTATGGTACATACCTTAAGTTTTTCAGATTTTCCATACCGCCTGTCTGAATATTATCGCCTTCCATCATGAATATTATAGTTGTATGTTACAGTTCTAATGCTATCGTTTTACAATATATTAACCACGATAATCAATAGTTATGAAAGTAATAAATGGTCTTTTATAGGAATTGTATTTACCTGATAAGACATTGTTTATAGCTCATACCAAACTTATAAATTGAGTACTGGTAAATTAACTTTCTAAAAAATAGTAATGAGAAAGTTCAAGATAATTAAGGAGCTGATGATGAGTCATGAATTAAAAGGGAGCGATTTAACACGAGCAATGCTAGCGCGGGGTGATAAAAAGATATGGTGCGCAGTGTGTGATGAAAGCGATGAACAAGCGATGATGGATCAGTGTGGTAATGATTTTACAGCCTATATTGTGTCATTTAATGATGGATGTTTTTATTGTAGTGCTGGCATGCCATGGAGTTATGCGGTACCGATTAAGATAAGCGCTGTCATGCCATTTGAAGTATCGATATAAACGAGCTAAGAATTTATTAAAAAAATATAAATAATAAGCACAAAAAAACCTCCGATAAAGGAGGTTAATTTGTACTAAATAATGGTACCAGTGGTCGGACTCGAACCGACACGCTTTTAAAGGCAACGGATTTTGAATCCGTCATGTCTACCAATTCCATCACACTGGCATGTTAGGTGATAATAGTTATTGACTAAATATTACCGAATTGGGTTACAGTGTTGACTGTATAGGCTGCGTATTATAGCAGCCTATTTACATGCGTCAAGTATTATTTTATACAATTTTTCATTTATTCTAATGATGCTAAATAGCATCATTCTAGCCGACAAAGGCACGCTCAACTGCGTAATCTGCCTGCACACCCATACGTGGGGAAACAGTGAGGCCGAAGTCATCTAAAATAGCAGAAACCTCAGCATTAAACGGCATGCTGCCACAAAGCATGACACGGTCGTCGTCTTTATTCATTGGCGGTAAACCAATATCTTCGAACAATTTGCCTGATTTCATCAAATCAGTGACACGTCCTTGGTTTCTGAATTCTTCACGTGTAACGGTTGGGTAATAGATGAATTTTTCGCGATACCATTCACCAAAAATTTCATCATTAGGCAGCTCGTTTTCAAACATCTCACGATAAGCCAAATCATGAACATGACGTACGCCATGTACTAAGATGATTTTGTCAAAACGCTCATACACTTCAGGATCACGTGCTAGTGACAAGAACGGAGCAAGACCAGTACCAGTAGAGAGCATGTAAAGGTTCTTACCTGGTAGCAGGTCGTCCAATACTAGTGTGCCCGTTGGTTTTTTACTGACTAACAGCTCATCACCTACTTTGATATGCTGTAAGCGCGAAGTTAATGGACCATCTTGAACTTTAATAGAAAAGAATTCTAAATGATCTTCATAGTTAGGGCTAGCAATTGAATAAGCGCGTAATAGTGGCTTGCCATCAACAACAAGTCCAATCATCGCAAATTCGCCATTACGAAAGCGCAAGCCATCGTCACGAGTGGTTTTGATACTAAATAGAGAGTCATTCCAGTGATGAACCTCTGTGACCGTTTCGGTGCGAAGTTTTGACATAAAGTCCTCGTTAATAAGTTGTTATTTGTGTGTTAAGTTTGAATAAGTATTAAATCAGAATTTTCAATGTTAAATTGAGCATTATAAAAACGTATCAGTCTTTTAATCGTTGTCGAAACTGCTATTTTTATGAACGAGTAAATGATGAGTAAGCGTAATACAGCTGGTTTATCAGCTTATATATAGCCAGCTATTACGTCATTAGACATAGTAAATTTGCGTCAACGATGACAGCATTACTGGTCATATCGCCCAAATGTAAATGACTCTCATCAAATTTCTTGCTCATAATACCAAACTTT
This sequence comes from Psychrobacter sp. UBA3480, assembly GCF_002377945.1. Taxonomy (GTDB): domain Bacteria; phylum Pseudomonadota; class Gammaproteobacteria; order Pseudomonadales; family Moraxellaceae; genus Psychrobacter. The sequence goes on along the minus strand of NZ_DFQV01000013.1, from coordinate 24,195 downwards.
AAAATAAAAATCCGTCTAGCAGTGATTGTCTAGCATGATAAAATGGAATATCGTTAGTGAGTAATTTTGTATCATTTGGCAAAACTGCTTTATTAGGCCAGTTTTGTATTACTGGAGTTGGTCTATGCTTGATGAGAATCCCCTGTTAGATAACTACCATCAAGCTCCTGTTGTTGGCTATCACCGTGCTCCGCTTTCACAAAAATTCGGTGCGCCGCGCCAGCCAAACCTGGTTGCTCTGACTAGTGTCATTGAGATGTTAGCGCCATATGATACGCCAGCTGCATTTGATGGTTTGGATAAGTTTAGTCATATATGGGTGAGTTGGCAGTTTCATTATAATTATCGATATAAAAATAACAATGAAACCAGTACTAGTTTTCGCGCTCAAGTACGACCACCAAGATTGGGCGGTAATCAAAAAATAGGGGTGTTTGCCAGTCGCAGTATGTATCGGCCTTCAGGGCTAGGCCTATCTGTCGTTAAGCTCGAGCAAGTCAAAATAGTTCAAGGTCGTGTATTATTAATTATCAAAGGCGCTGATATGATAGATGGCACGCCAATCATCGATATAAAGCCATATGTGGCCTATAGTGATGCACTGATTCAGACAGAGAGTGGATTTGCACCAACTGCTCCAGAAGTATTAACTGTGACCGTGACCGATGCCGCTAATGAACAGTTTATGATGCTAGTAAGCGCGGGCGAGCCTAGTAATGCTAATAATAATACAAGCAATAATGATACAAGTATCAAAGATGCAAACACTGGATCGAATAGTGCGACAGTTGCGTCTACGATTCATCGTATACAAAATCAATTGATAGCCTCAGATATGAGTATTATCAAAGAGCTAATTGCCCAAGACCCGCGTCCAGCTTATCGACGGACAGAGATCGCTACACCATTTGTTATGCGCTATAAATCGGTTGACGTGAGTTTTCAGTTGATAGAATCAGGACAGCTACAGATAATCGCTGTGGTTGCGGTGTAGCTGGCTTGCATTGATATTATTTTTGACAACACATTTTAAAACAATAGAAGAAGAGAGATATGTCTGCTCAACAGTACTCGATAGTGATTGATTTGCGTTGGTGTCTAGATGAGCTATTGGCAGATAAAGTGATTGACCAACGCGGCTATAATCTAGTCATTACTAGCCGTCGCGACAAAGCGCAGCACCCTTTACTAACGATTAGTGAATTTGGCTTGCCGAATGGCCATGCGACGGACAATAGCGCTGAAAACAAGTTGACTTTGGCTTGGCTCAACCAGTGGTTGGCGGCTAAAGCAGACATGTCTCTAGTTCGTATTGACCCTTTAAAAGTTGATGTCCCTGCGGTCACACAATTGATGTCATTTGAATATGCACGTTCACAGCATATTTTACCGATTGAGGTCGCTGTAGACGAAGTGATTATTGGAACGGATCAGCCTTTTTATACTGACTGGCACTCAAGTATTGAAAAACTGATTAAGTCAAAAAGCTATCGTACGGTCTATATCAATCCTGAGCAGATTAAACGCTATCGGCAAGAGTTCTATCAAGTCACCCAAGCGATTGCAGGCGCAAATAGTGTCCATAAGCGTGCAGCTGCCGATGTGACCAATGTCGAAGCATTATTGCAATTGGGTGACAATACCAACCCTGATGCCAATGACCAGCATATAGTTAGAGTGGTTGATTGGCTGTTGCAATATGCCTTTGAGCAACGAGCTAGTGATATCCATTTAGAGCCACGCCGTGAGACAGGTAAGGTGCGCTTCCGTATCGATGGTGTACTTCATACGGTGTATGAGATGCCATTGGCAATCATCGTCGCGGTGACCGCACGTATCAAAATTTTAGGGCGGCTAAATGTCGCAGAAAAGCGTAAACCACAAGACGGTCGTTTAAAGACGCGAACGCCGAAGGGACTAGAGACAGAACTTCGTTTGTCGACTATGCCAACCGCTTTTGGTGAAAAGTTGGTCATGCGGGTGTTCGATCCTGAAGTACTGGTGCGTTCCTTCGCTCAGCTTGGTCTATCCGGCAAGCAGCTTGAAACATGGCATGAATTGACTGCTCATCCAAACGGCATTATTTTGGTCACTGGGCCTACAGGTTCGGGTAAGACCACGACCTTATATAGTACCCTCAAGCAGTTAGCGACTGAACAAGTCAATGTCTGTACCATTGAAGATCCTATTGAAATGATTGAACCTGCATTTAACCAAATGCAAGTAAATCCAGGTGTCGATCTAAACTTTGCTGACGGCATTCGCTCTTTGATGCGTCAAGATCCTGATATTATTATGGTGGGGGAGATTCGTGATGCCGAAACAGCCAATATGGCAGTACAAGCTTCATTGACAGGGCATTTAGTGCTCTCGACACTACATACTAACGATGCGCCAAGTTCAATCACTCGTTTGCATGATTTAGGTATTCAGCCATTTTTGACATCAGCGACTATCTTAGGCGTAATGGCACAGCGCTTGTTACGTACGCTATGCCCGCATTGCAAAAAAGCGGTAGACGTTGTGCCAGACAGCGAGGTTGCCATTCAATGGCAGGAGTTGGTACAGCCTTGGCGTGCGCCTGCCCCAGCACAAATTTATATTGCTCAAGGCTGCGAGCATTGTCGACACACTGGTTATCAGGGACGAGTCGGCCTATACGAGATTATGCCGTTGTCTAACGAATTAAAAAAACTGGTTGCAGCCGATACAAACTTAGATGTGCTCAAACAACAAGCCTATCGTGAAGGTCTACAGCCATTACGTTTATCAGGTGCAAAACGTATTAGTGAAGGCGTGACAACCATAGAAGAGGTGATGCGAGTCGTGCCTCTTAATTAGTCTCATGTATTAGGACATGGATTGGTGAATAGGTTTTTAAAAGTAGGAAATATGATGTCACTTGAAAACAGCTTCCTTCACAGCAATCAATGCAAATAAGATTTAAATTTTAATTCCCAGACTTTTAATTGATAAGTTTTTAACAACGAGATTATTTATGTTTACAGATACTCATTGTCACCTTAACCGTTTAGATTTGACGAAATACGATGGTAAATTATCTGGCGCGATTGACGCCATGAAAACTGCTAATGTTACCCGTGCGATGGCGATGATGTGTGATTTTGCAGAATATGACGAGATTGCCAATATTGTGAGCACCTATGGTGACGAGACATTAAATCTAGGGATGAGTGTAGGGATTCATCCCTGTGAAGATATCGATGTACTGAAATCAGCGACGGTTGAGCGTCTAATAGAAACTGCTGATCAAGACCATGTATGGGCAATAGGCGAGACAGGGCTAGATTACTACTGGTCTACAGAAAATAAAAAAGAGCAGCAAGCCAGTCTTGCACGTCATATCCATGCCAGTCAGCAACTAGAAAAACCGCTTGTCATACATATGCGCGATGCAAAAGAAGATACGATCGATATCCTAAGAAGTGAAGGTGCTGAGCATGGTATTATCCATTGCTTCACTGAAGACTGGGAGACTGCGAAACGTGCTTTAGATTTAGGATTTTATATCTCTTTCTCAGGCATTGTCAGTTTTAAAAGTGCCCAAAATATCCAAGATGCTGCAAGGCACATGCCTAGAGACAGGATCTTGATTGAGACCGACAGTCCATATTTGGCGCCTGTGCCTAAGCGTGGTCGTCCCAATGAGCCTGCCTACGTACCTTATGTTGCCAGCTTTATCGCAGATATGTATGGTTGTGATAGTAACGAGGTTGGAGCATTAACCGCAAAAAACTTTGAAAATTTACTGGCACAGTATCGCTAAAATGGTTATGCTATGACCAGTCAGTCATTTATATGATAGTCGTATAGTTTAATCCCCTTTAGTATTTGAATTACTAAATCTAACTATATGATTATCAATGACTATTTGTAAATATAAGCATATCCCTTTTATGGTATTTCAGCAGTTCTTGTATAGTTTTATACGCTCATTGCCAAATGTACGCACATAATTGATGGTCATATGCTTAATCTTGTCATGTTTTAGGAGAGATTATGAGTCGTCAGCACCAGTTCAAGGCACGAGAAGAGAACATCTTAGCGATGGCAGAACAATTGCTACTTGAGTCAGGCGATGGTGATATCACTTTAGACAGTTTGGCAGATCAGCTCGATTTGGCTAAAGGCACCCTGTACAAGCATTTCTCCAGTAAAGATGAGCTTTATCTGCGTATTATTATTCGTTACGAAGAGCAATTGTTTGAGATTAACCGTATTGATGACTGCCCGTCGGCAGGCGTTGCCCGCATGATTTTCCAGCAATTATTCAATCCGCAAAAAGCCATGCTATTGAACCAAATTGAAGAGCGTCTGGCAGCATCAGTGACTGGTCTCAATCGTTTGTTTGGTGAGTTATATGATATCCGTCGCCAGCGCATGAAGCGTTTGATTGATATTATTAGCGCATACTTAAAAGACGAGCACAGTAATTTGAGTACTCGTGATTATCTATCGTCTATTTGGGCGATTGGTCAGGGCGGTGCAGGGCTACTAAACTCAAGCTTTTACCAACGCTATTTAGGTCGCCGTGATACGCTACGTTATGCTTTTGTTCAGCAAGTGCTAGAGTTGCCAAGCCATTATCCTGCTGATGATGAAGAGGTCATGGATGAGGACATGCAAGAGCTGGTAGAGCAAATCGATACTGAATCAGAAGAGCACCGCAATACCAACTACTAAAGTAGCTATTAATAAAGTAGCAAGTAATTTTTGGGTTATGAACCTTTCTTGGTTTTAATAAATCGTGTTGTAATGCTTACTATTGCAGCACGAATTGCAGTATGAATTCACGTATCTTCTAATATTCTTCAAAAACTCTTTCTCATTCTGCGACAATTAAAATTGGGCTTATAGGTGCAATATGCCGGTCAGTGTTAAGACGCAGTCCAGTTCAGCGGCTATTTGCTCTTTTACTCTAATTAGTCAAACGTCTCAGTCAATCTGCTTAGATACAAGACCTACAGACCATTGTCACAGCTGCGCCTCAATATCAAGTGATGCTTATCACTTATCATCAGTCTCACCAATAAACAGTCGGACACAGGCTGGTTTTACATTGGTAGAAATCGTGGTGGTAGTGGTTATCTTATCTATATTTGCTGGCATAATGAGTTTGTCTGTCGGTAGCAGTGAATCCCGAAAAAACCGCGCTTTTTATGAGCATCTGACTGATTCGTTGAGCTACGTTCGCCTATTGTCGGCTGAACGTATGCAGCCGATGGGTTTGCGTTTGCAAGCAGATAAGCAAGGTCAAGTAGAGCCAGTCATCGTTACCTTAACAAATCCATATGTTGCGTATCAGATAACAAAGATGACGTCAGATAGCACCGACAGTCAGTCTAAGAATGCTATGGAGCTGTCGGCAGAGGTTGCTGGTCTATCAGGCTCTACTGATGAGCAAAAACCAACGCCAAGTTGGGAAGTCGAGTCGGATATCAATTTGCCTGAACTGCCCATTGGCGTGAGTATTAGAGTTCAAAGTTTGGATTCTAGCGGTTTACAGAGTACGGGACGAACCCAAACGTTACAGCCTTGGTTTAGCGATCAAAACGTACCACAAGTATTGTGGTTTGGTACAGGACAAGCAACGCCCGTCACCATTGAAGTGCTTCATGATTCGCGTTTAGTGGGCGAGGTGATTACGATAATGCCAGATGGTAGCATGCGAATCGGACAGGGGTTATAGTGACTAAATTATATAAACCTCCTATGACAAATCAGCCTATGTCATCAAAATTTATATCACTCAAGTCTGGGCGCGAGAGCGGCTTTACCCTTATCGAAGTGATGGTTGCTCTGGCTATTTTAGCAGTGGTAGCCGTCGCGGCGAGCCGTGCCAGTAGTGCATACCTTGGTTCGGTTGATATATTGCGTACTCGTACGCTTGCTCACTTCGTCGCCCAAAATGCCGCCGCTGATTTGCGTATTCAAGAGACGTGGCTGACAGCCAACCGCACCCAAACCGTTAATGCTCAAGGGCATGATTGGCAAATAGTAATGACAGTCGGTGACGCCATCACACCTGCCCTAAAAGAAGTGAATATCGCAGTTGCGCCTATTATAGATGGACAGATACGCACATCGGTCACTGATATCACTGTGATGCTAAGTAATGCTGAGCAAGATACGGGCAGTTTGGATTTAAGTGTTCTAAGCACAACAGGTGATAGCGGGCAAGCAGGGGGCGGTCTGTGAGGCATCAGCGTGGTTTTACACTGCTTGAGCTAATGGTTGCGATGGCAATATTTGCGATGCTAGCCGTTGCAGGCTGGCAAGTGTTTGATGGGGTCAACCGTGCTCGTGAGCGCGCACAATTTCATGCTGGCAATCTGGCTGTCTTGCAGTACGCTTATTTACAGTTACAGCAAGACATGGGTCAAATTATCCCTTATCAAGAGATTACTACCCAGAGTGTTAGTGTAGCGAATAACAGTCCAAGCGATAGTACTAACGCGAACAACAAACCCCAATCAAGTGAACAAATAAACGAAATAGCGCCTGAGCCCTTTATGAGTTTAGATGGCGAGCATATCAGCTTTGTACGCTTTGCCGATCCTGATCCACGATATCAGAATAGCAATAGCCTCCAACGTATCGAATATATTTTTGCGGATGAGCGTTTGATACGTCGCCAGTATACCAGTATGGAAGGCGGGCGAGACAGCGTCAGCCTAGACAGCGTATTGCTCGAAGGTGTCACAGCAGGAAGCTGGCAAGCTTATCTACCAGAGCTAAGTACCAGATTTCCAAGCGATGACGCGAACAGTAGTACAAATACAGCGGTGAGACAATCAGCGAATCCAGCTAGTCCTAAGCCCACAGCTGTTTTATTACCGAAAGGAATCGCGGTTAGCTTTACATACCAAGACATGCCAATCACTTGGCAATGGGCACTTGCTCCGCAACCGATATCGTATAGCAATAGTCAAAGCACAGCCAATGATACAGATGGTGGTAGCAATGATAATGCCAATGCCAATGCCAATGCCAATAATGACAACAGCGGTAATGATGATAGTGACAATAATAGCAGTGCGGGAACGAATAATTGAGAAGGTAGTAGTTAAAATGCATCAATTGCTCAATAACAAAGGCTATGTATGTCGATGACTGCGAACTCTCAACGCGGTGTTGCACTGCTGACTATCTTATTACTGGTAGTAAGTATTACTGTGGTTGCAGGATCGATACTTGCTAGCCAAAAAATTGCAATTAGGCGTAGTGGGCTGTTATTCGATCAAAATCAGTTGCTGCAAGATATCGATGCAGGTCAACAGTTGGCAGTGACGATGATTCGCGCTGATAGCAACCTCAATGATACGGATAGTGCGCAAGATATCTGGGCGCAGCCTATACCACCTTATACATTGGCTAATCATAGTGTCAGCATCGAGCTACGCGATGAGTCTGGTCGTTTTAACATTAACAACTTGTATCAAGATGGGTCGGCCAATACCACTGCTTTAGCAGTATTCCAACGACTACTCACGCAACTAAATCTAGAGCCTGATATTGCTATTGCTATACTTGATTGGCAAGATGCAGACGGCGAGGTATATCAAGATGGCGGTGATGAAAGTACGGTATATGCGCAGCAGTCAAACGCTGTAGCAACAGATGCTTTGCCAAATCAGCCTTTTGTCAGTATCGATCAGCTTCTAGAAGTGAAAGGGGTGAGTGCTGAAACATTATCAGTATTACGGTCTTATCTTACCGCAGTGCCTTATTATGTGCCGATTAATATCAATACTGCCAGTCCTGTATTGTTAGCAGCACTAATTGATGGTGCTAACAGCCAACAGATGCAATCACTGGTAGATATGCGCGCACAGCAGGCGCTGACGTCTATTGATGCAGTATGGCAATTACCGATATTTGGCAGTGTGAATGATGAGCAACGAAAAGCCTTAACACCCATGCTCGCCGTTGATAGCCAAGCATTCATGGCGCTTATCACAGCGACTGATAATGCAACTGTCGGTCAAGCGAGAGAGCGTTTTGCTACTGTTTTGATTAGTAAAACTGTCGTTGATAATAATCAAGTAGTTAATAGTAGTGAGGCTGCTAGTAATAATCAGGCGAGTAACAGTAGTGAGGTAGACGGTAAAATGCCCAAGGAAGTCAAAGTAGTGACACAGCGACTATGGGCATTTCGTCCGAGCTTTTAGCAGATGGTATTTAGTCTTTGAGGCGTGTTTCTTCACTAGACTTCCAATTATATGCTCCGTAAAAAAGCATTTGTGCTTGACGAGTACAGTTATGTAGCATTAGCTGCTTGTTCTCTTCGATTTCGTTTAGATCAATTTCATCATCGTGATCTTCCGTGTAAGTCAGCTCTAGCCAATCAATAATCCAAGAGAAGAACATATTCACGCCAGCCTCCGCCAATAGGCGACGGTCATAAGCATTGATATGGGTAAACGCTGGCTGCAACGCTAAGTCGTCGGCCAACCCTTGAGCATGTATCTTAATCAACTCATTGATGGCTTTGCGTACTGCTTCTGATCCACCATAACGCTCACTGACCAAGAACTGCCAGTAGTAAGGCTGATCGCTGACCATATACAAGAATAGCTGAATACTTTTTGCGATTTGACGATCGAAGCTACGTTTGCGGCCAATCTGCAGGCTATCACTTAACGTGGCTAACGTACCGCCCAATTCCTCAATGACCAAAGCGCGCCCGAGTGACTCCATATCATCAAAATGGCGATAAAACGCCGTCGGCACAACGCCAACCTCGCGTGTTACTTGTCTGAGACTGATAGAGCTAAAAGATTGCCCTGTCATACATAAATCGAGCACAGCATTAAAAAAGGCGTGCCGAGTTTGAAGTTTCTTTTGTTCGCGACTGCTCATAATATTTCAAAATTGTCCGGTAGGTGTTTATCATACTCATTTCAACGCATAAATACGACTGAAATACGCCATTCGTGTTAATTTACTAAACCTGCACTGGTATTTTAAACCACTGTGCCCCAATGGCCTTGCAATTCTTGCGCCAGTCGATAAGCTTCATGGTCATTCATACCTGTAATAAAATCCAAAATATTTAAGACGTTATGATAGATATCGTCAGACAAGATGCGGCGATGTTCGTCAAGATGGGGCTGTAGCAATCTTAACAGACGTTGCTGCTCAAAAGACATCGGCGGCTGCATAGTAACAGATTGAGACCCTGTCCAAGCGAGCGGCATAAAGGCATTCAATAGGCTATGCAAGCATTGATTGGCCATTAACTCCATTCTTACTTTGCTCGGATGATTAAATATTTTTTCGCGTGCCAGCTGCTTAGCTTGATTGATACCATTTTGTACGCTGGTATCGCAATGGGCAAATAGGCTGCCTTGAAGTGTACCAGCTAGTAATGCATCACTATTGGCTACAAAAGCATCGGTAACTGTATTGACCAAACGCATCATGGCTCGTGCGCGCAGGGAGGCGAGGCTTTGTCTGACAGACATATGCGCTGGCAAGTTTACGCTACTCGGACGTTCACCAATTAGCTCATAAAATATCGTGGCAACTTCGCCATAGGTTAGCATATTCAGATTGATGCCATCTTCTAAATCGATTAGCGCATAACAGATGTCATCTGCCGCTTCTAGCAGATAAGCCAATGGATGGCGCGCAAAGCCATCGTGTTGCTCTGAGCGCGGTAAGTGCAAACACGCAGCTAACTCTTCTAGTTGAGACGCTTCGCTATAAAAGCAGCCAAATTTTTGCACATTATAATGGTTGTCATTGACATCGTTGCTGTGAGTCGCAAACCACGGATATTTCATAAACGCGCCTAGCGTGGCACAGGTAAGTCGCATGCCACCCTTGTCAGGATGATGCTCATTACGTGCCAATAGGCGAAACCCTTGAGCATTACCCTCGTATGCCAGTAAGTCTAATCGCTCGTTGCTGCTTAAATTTTGCAAAATTGCTTGCGGTTCAGGTTGTCTAAACCAATCACGAATCGCATACTCTCCAGCATGGCCAAAAGGCGGATTACCAATGTCATGAGCGAGACAAGCCGCTTGTACAATCACGCCGACATCTGCTGGTGAGACTCCTGCTGGTAGGCCGCTACCTAATGCGTCATGAATTTTTTCGGCGGCCATCATTCCCAAAGAGCGACCAATAGAAGACACTTCTAGCGAGTGAGTCAGGCGCGTATGAATACCAAGTTGATTGGTCAATGGATGGACTTGGGTTTTCTGATTTAACTGGCGAAAAGAGTGAGAAAATACCAGTCTGTCATAGTCTTTATGAAACTGAGAGCGAGTACTGGTATTGGCGTTAAATTTTTTGAAAGCACCAAGACGCTGTGAGTTGAGGAGATGTGACCATTGTGCGGTAGGGGACGACGAAGAGGTTGGAGTACTTAGCATATTAAACATCCGGAACCAAGGGAGCCTCTAGCATAGCAAAATAGCGCCCTTGGTACAGCTATATAGTCAGAGAACTACTAAACGGCTACGGCGTTACCCTCCTTAGAGGTACTATTTGTACAATCTGTAGTCGGCTACCTTGTACTCATTTTAGACTTCTTTGACTAGAGTTGATGCCCTATAAATTGGATACGGTGCCAGTTTTGCTTAGCCTACTATTTGTAGTAATTTCACTCGCCTTGCTTGTATTTAAATTATATTGAAACGACTATATTAAGACTTTTGACAGTTAAAAAGTACGTCTTCCTTATCGATAGCTACATCGCTGTCCAGTGTTTTATTAAGCAATGTGGCTTTGTCTCCATTTACTTGCCATATGATGCCGTGGGTATCGTCTAATCCGATATCACTGGTATAGATGCCCTTATCAGCATCAGTTTCACTATTAGCAGTAGCTGTTAAATCGTATTCGATACCATCGATGAGTAAATGTGCTGTCTGTGGTGTACTGTCGCTATGATAAGAAACGCCAATAGTAGCAGTAGGCTCACAAGAGAAAGGAGTGCTGTTGCTGGCGTGTGCTGCATGATCATGACCTGCGTGCGTATGTTCTTCGTGGCTATGACTCTCATGACTGTGATCTTCATGATCGTGTTCCATATCACTATGCTCTTCGTGGTCGTGATCTTCATGCTCTTTATCATCATGCATCTCATGACCTTGTTCATGCTCGGCGTGATTATCTACTGGTGCACCTTCAGATACCGCTGCATCGGAATCGTTGTTCGGCTGACAGCCCAATAGGGAGCCTGCCATCACACTACCTAGTATAGTCATACCTGCAAGTTTAGAGAAAGAGAAGTAATTAGCCACAGTATAAGTCCTCAAATAAGCAATATAAAGATATGTTATAATATAACAATATATAGGTAAAATAAAGCCGATGATGGAGAATATCCAACACCGGCTAATTAACTTTAAACAGGCTATACTATTTAAAATTACACGTTAAATCTAAAGTGCATCACGTCGCCATCTTGCACGATGTAAGTTTTACCTTCTAGACGTGACTTGCCAGCAGCAGCAGCACCTTTCTCACCGTTGTATTCGATAAAGTCGTCATACGCAATGACTTCAGCGCGAATAAAGCCGCGCTCAAAATCAGTATGGATCACGCCAGCTGCTTGCGGCGCTGTCGCACCAATAGCGACAGTCCAAGCACGTACTTCTTTTACACCAGCGGTAAAGTAAGTCTGCATATCAAGCAAGTCATAACCACCGCGGATTACTTGATCAAGGCCGGCTTCTTCCATATCCATCTCAGCTAGGAAGTCTTTTTTGTCGTCTTCATCGAGCTGCGCAATTTCAGATTCGATCTGGTTACATAGCGCGATAACGATAGAGTCTTCACCAGTGGCATAGTCACGAACAGCGTCAAGGTATGGGTTATTTTCAAAACCATCTTCAGAAACGTTAGCGATATACATGGTTGGCTTTAGCGTAATTAAACCATAACTTCTGATCAGCTTTTTCTCATCAGCATCTAGGTTAGCTGCACGAGCCGCTTTACCTTCTGCTAATAATGGTTCAACTTTTTTGAACACATCAAGCAATGCTTGCGCGTCCTTATCACCACCTTTAGCCTTTTTGGTTTGGTTGTGGATTGCGCGCTCAACAGCTTCTAAATCTGCAAGTGCCAGTTCAGTGTTGATGGTTTCGATATCATCAATCGGGCTAACACGGCCATCAACGTGTACGACGTTGTCATCATCAAAACAGCGTACAACATGAGCAATTGCATCGGTCTCACGGATGTTGGCTAGGAACTGGTTACCCATACCTTCGCCTTTCGATGCGCCTGCCACCAAACCTGCGATATCGACAAACTCCATCGTCGTTGGTAATACGCGTTCAGGATTGACGATATCAGCCAGTTGCTTTAGGCGTGGATCTGGTACTGGCACGATACCCGTGTTGGGATCTTTGGTACAAAATGGAAAGTTTTCAGCGGCGATACCCGCTTTGGTCAACGCATTAAACAAGGTGGATTTACCCACGTTTGGTAGGCCGACGATGCCGCAATTAAAACCCATAACATTCTCTCAATGTATTAATAAAATCAGTTGGTATAAAGTTTGGTTAAATGATAAATCAAAATTGGGCACATTGTAGCAAATTTACCTGAATAGGGGTGAGGTTGTTACGGTATATGCTCAGGTTTTTACCTGATAATGATAAGCAGCTTTATGATAAAAGCAGGTCATATTAGGAGCTTAAAAATGAATAAGGCGAATCAATAAGAGTGACGCATAGCTTATGTGGGCTGATAAACCCTATTTTTTAATATGGTAAACTGTCACGTATGAATAAGGGCTTAAAGTTCACATAAATTCAGCACATATATTCTGCTAGGTTTAGCAAATAATACTTATTCTAAAGCTATAAACAGTCAGATATAAGCTGATAATATCGCCAAAATAAAATGTAAGGCAATTTTAGACAATGACAACCTCGATTTTTGACACACGCCACTATAAATACCCGCAGAACTTCCTTGAGATTAAGCCCAAGCTGGCACGTCTGGAAAAGGCGATTAAAAAGCTAGAGGCAAATTTAATCGATGCTAATGACGATGCAAATATTGAGCTGTTAGAAGAAAGGTTGAATAATGAATTAGGATTAAAAATAGACTATGCCCGTGAGTTAAATCTTGACCAGTTATTAGCAGCCACAACTATCGAAGGCAAAGTGTTGGTCATTGCAGGTGCAGGCTCTGGTAAGACCAAAACGCTCACGTACCGGACCAGTTATTTGTTAGAGAACGGGGTCACGCCCAAAAGCATCTTGCTACTGACTTTTACGCGTAAAGCCGCCAATGAAATCAAGAATCGTGCAAAGACTTTATTGACTAATAGTTTATCTGATGAGGATTTGGCCAAGGATAAACTGCCAACTGATAAGCGGCTCAACGATATCACTAGTGGTACTTTTCACTCGTTTTGTAATATGTTGCTGCGTCAATATTCAGGGCTGCTTGGTATCAATCCGCGATTTACGATTTTGGATACGGGTGATAGTGAGGATGCTATCGACTTGGTGCATAAAGAAAAAAAGTATCCTAATCAGACCAAGTCACAAGCCTTTCCGCGCAAAAAAACGCTGCAAAATATCATCTCGACGTCTAGAAACAGACGTATACATATTCGCGACTTAATCGAAAGTAACTACCCAGATATTGCCGTACATATTCCTATTATCGAGCAGCTGGCAGTTGATTTCCATGAGTATAAGCGCGCCAATCACTTATATGATTTTGATGACATCATCAGCCAAGTCGTACGTCATTTGAAGACCAATGATACCTTTCGACAGCTGCTGCAAAGCCAGTATCGCTATATTATGGTTGATGAATACCAAGATACCAATATTCCGCAGAAGCAGCTAATTGATTTAATATGTGAGCCTGAGTCGGTATCGCTGATGGTAGTTGGTGACGACAATCAAAGTATTTACGCGTTTCGCGGTGCCAATTATGAAAACATTCTTCTGTTCGGTGAGACTTATCCTCAAGCCAAACTTATTAAGCTTGAACAAAATTATCGCAGCTTGCCGTCCGTTTTAAACTATATCAATGCTTTGTCAGCGCAAATCACGCTAGGCTATCAAAAGCAGCTATATTCTGATGCGCCGATAGAAGGACACAAACCAGTATTTCGACGACTCAGTGATGAGCCAAAAGAAGCGGGCTATATCACTGATAAGATTGTCGCGCTAAAGCCAGAGTATGACTACAACGACTTTGCAGTATTATGCCGTACGTCTTTTCAGTCCAATTACGTACAGCTAGAGTTTATGGCGCGCAATATTCCCTTTATCGTCGTGGGTGGTATCAAGTTCATTGAAAGACGTCATATCAAAGACGTATTGGCCTTTGTCAAAATACTCTATAACCCAAATGACACAATTGCTTGGCATCGAATTTTAACCTTGTTTAAAGGGGTGGGTGCAGTGACGGCGACGCGCTTAACCCAAGCTATTACTGCTGACAACAATGCGTTTGAATCTTTACTGGCAGCGCCCTTTGCGAAAAAAAGCGAGCAGCTAGAACCTCTATATCATGCGCTTACCAAGGCACAGCAAGCTGAATTAGTCGAGACAGCTATTGAACATATTCTTGAGTTTTATCTTCCAGTGTTAAAGCTTATCGAAGACAATTGGCGTGAGCGTACCGAAGACTTTCGGGTATTAAAGAACTTAGCGACAGAGCACACAAGCCTTGATAGTTTTTTAGAAAATCTCGCTTTAGACCCGCCTAATGATTCAGTTGCCGTGATGGGCAATTCGGATAATGGACAAGACAGTAGCAATGACAAAGTCACTATCTCGACCATTCATAGTGCTAAAGGGCTTGAGTGGCCAGTAGTGTTTGTTAACTCATTGGTAGATGGTATCACGCCGCATCATCGTTCTTTGGATGACTTTGAAGCATTAGAAGAAGAGCGTAAGCTGTTTTATGTTGCCTGTAGTCGTGCCAAAACGCAGTTATATCTGACCGCACCAAACTACTTCTCTAGTTATTCTGGATACTTTGACAAACCGTCACGTTTTATCGCTGAGCTATCTGCAGAAGAGGTAACGGTTGAGACGACAAGGCGAACCATGATAGAAGACGATGATCCCATTTGGTGGTAATATTCTATGTTTAGTTGATTATCTAATCAATTAAACATAAGCTGATAAGGCTATGCAGTAATATCGATAAGTGAGCTTTCGAATAGTCGAAAGTTTCATGGTCAAAAAAATGGGATAATTTGACGCTATTTTCATCAAATTTGTTGCTAGATTATTGCTCAGAGCTAGTATTATTCCTATCAAAAATACCTTCTCAAAAACCCCATAACCAAAAGTATGTGACGCGAAAATATTTCTCAGATAAGGGTTTCAAATTTATCCTAATGCGTTACTATTACCACCTAATTCTGTTAGACCCTTATATTTGATACTCTGTATTAACACCCTAAGAAAAGGATAGGTTATGCGCTACGAAGTTATCGTTATCGGTGCAGGTATGGTTGGCACGTCAATCGCGTGGCATCTACAAAAAAATAACTCAAATGTATTATTGTTAGACAAGAAATTGCCAGGGTCAGAGACCTCATATGGCAATGCAGGATTGATTCAGCGCGAAGCCATTCATACACATCCTTTTCCTCGTCAGCTGACAGAAATGATCAGAGTGTTGCCAAACCAAGGTACAGATATTCGCTATCGTATTCCAGCCATTTTGCGTTATCACCAAGCCCTGCTTCAGTACTGGAAATACTCTACACCTGCTTCAGTCAAAAAGATTGAATCAGAGTGGCAGACGTTGATTGAGCATTGTACTAGTGAGCATCAAACCATGATTAGCGCCTCTGATGCTGACGAGCTCATTACTCGTGATGGTTGGTTGCAATTGCATCGCTCGGAAGAGACGTTCAAAGAAGCTCAAGTATCAGCTATCGACGCGCGTAACCAAGGTGTTGAGCATAACGTACTAAACCTTGAAGAGCTCAAAGCAATGGAGCCTAGTGCCAATTTTGAAGGTTTTGTTGGTGCAATTCATTGGAAAAACTCTTGGCAAGTATCGAACCCAAGCTCGCTCGTGAAAGCTTATGCAAAAAACTTCCAAGATATGCAGGGTACGATCAAAGAGAGCGATGTAAAAGAAATCGTTCAAGATGGCGAAGGCTGGAAAGTTATCACTGATAACGATACCTACTATAGTGACAAATTGGTTATCGCAGCAGGCCCATGGTCTAATGATTTGATCAGACCACTTGGCTATAACTTGCCACTATTCCCAATGCGCGGTTATCATCAGCATTTCAAAGTGACAGAAAAGAACACCATCAATCACAGTATGTTTGATATGGACAAAGGCTTTGTGATGGGGCCGATGCAGCAGGGTATCCGTATCACTACTGGTGCTGAGATGACCACGATGAATGCGCCAAAGAACTTTGGTCAGTTAAAAACCGTATTGAAGCTGGCTAAAAAAATCTTGCCATTAGAAGATGCGGTTGAGAGTGAAGCATGGGCAGGGTCACGTCCTTGTATGCCTGATATGAAGCCAGTAATCGGTCCTGCTGACAAGCATGACAAACTATGGTTTGCATTTGGTCACAGCCATCAAGGCTTTACCTTAGGTCCAATGACAGGTCGTCTGGTTGAAGAGATGATCCACGATAAGCCTACATTGGTCAATCTTGCACCATTTAGTGCCCAGCGTTTTTCTAACTAAGCGCGCATCTGATATATAGTTGATCCAATTTAAGAGCGGTACAAGGCAACCGAGTGCAGATGTATATGTCATACTTCAAGCGAGGTCAACGCTGTAACGCTTTTATAGTGGATTGACTATAGTTAGTACAGACTTAAATTAATAAATGAAAGGTATAGACATGATTAAGAAGCTACACAGCAATCAACGTATGAGCAAAACCGTAATCCATAACCAAACTATCTATTTGTGTGGTCAGGTAGGTAACGCAGAAGACGATATCAAAGCGCAAACATTGACTTGTCTAGAAAAAATCCAAACGTTGCTAGAAGAAGTTGGCAGTGATAAATCAAAGCTACTATCAGTCACGGTTTGGATCAAAGACATGGCTGATTTTGCCGCTATGAATGAAGTTTATGACCAGTGGTTTGAAGGTATTCAGCCACCGGCTCGCGCTTGTGGTGAGTCAGCTTTAGCACGTTCTGAGCTATTGGTTGAGATGATCGCCATCGCTGCTGAGTAATAAACGGCTCGCAGTATCTATAGTACCTGTATCAAATAGAAATGAAAAAGGCCATGATAATGATATCGTGGCCTTTTTTGTGCTTGGTAATAAGCAAATTTAATTATTAAAAAAGGGCGTGCTAGCTTACTAGATAAAGCCTGCGCTATGTGACGTCAGCTAAACAATACAATGATTAGTATAATAAGGGTTAGCACCCTTTCCATACTGCTTGACGCTTCTCAATAAATGCATCAATCCCTTCACCCACATCGTCTGCCATCATATTGCCCGTCATTACTTCACTAGCATAGTCATACGCATCTTCAACGCTCATACCCAGCTGCTTATAAAACATATCTTTGCCAGTTTTTACTGCTACCGGAGACTTGGCAGTGATTGATGTTATCAGTGACTGTAGTGTTTGATCGAGTTGCTCTGCTGGTGCTACTCGATTAATCAATCCATATTGTAAGGCAGTGTGCGCGTCGATAAATTCACCCGTAATCAGCATCTCAAATGCTTGCTTACGAGGTAGATTACGGCTGACGGCTACAGCAGGTGTAGAGCAGAACAGTCCCACATTTATCCCAGAAGTAGCAAATTTTGCATTATCAGCGGCAACGGCTAAGTCACAAACTGCGACTAGCTGACATCCTGCGGCGGTGGCAATGCCTTGTACTTTTGCGATAACAACTTGCGGCATACGATTGATGGTAAGCATCATTTTGCTACATTGCTGGAATAGGGCACGGTGAAATGCTGCATCTGTATGCGTGCGCATTTGCTTTAGGTTATGACCAGCACAGAATGCCTTGCCTGTCGCTTGAATAACCACGACTCTGATCGTATCGTCTTGAGCGATACTGTCTAGCTCTGTTTGCATGGCAGACAGCACTTCAACGGACAACGCATTGAATTGCTTGGGTTGGTTTAAAGTGAGCGTGACGACGCCACTTTCTTTATTGTCTTCTCTAATAACCAAAAGGTCGTCTAGGTCTAGAGTAATGTCAGATTGAGTCATTTATCATCCTTGATAATCGGTTGTTTGATTTGGCAAAGGCTACTATTTATAAAGTTATATAAAGCGTTTTAAATAGTAGCATGGCTCGTATTCTATACGATAGATGAAGCACATAGAAAGCGCACGAAAAAAATAGCGCACTCAGATGATGAGTACGCTATTGGTTTTTCAATCAGATATAATTCTAAGACAAATCTGTACTGAACTTAATACGCACCTTCGCTATAGATAAGCTCATAGCTATGGCTATAGATTTCAACGATGTTGCCAAACGGGTCTTCCATATAGATCATGCGGTAAGGTTTTTCGCCAGGGTAGTAGTAGCGTGGTTTTTCCATACGCTTTTTGCCGCCTGCTGCAACCATACGCTCCGCCAGTTCTTCAACGTTTGGATCTTGAACACAGAAGTGAAAGATACCTGTTTTCCAATATTCAAAGTTGTTTTCAGGGTTTTCTTGATTTTTGAATTCAAAAATCTCAACACCGATACGGTCGCCAGTAGATAGGTGAGCGATACGGAAACTGCCCCAACCAGAACCAAATACTTCAGTACACATCTCACCAATCGGGCTGTCATCTTCGACAATCTCAGTTGGTTCCATGATGGTGTACCAACCCATCACTTCGGTATAAAATTTTACGGCGGCATCTAAGTCAGGGACTGACAGACCGATGTGCGAAAAGCTTCTTGGAAATCGGGCTGTCATCTTCGACAATCTCAGTTGGTTCCATGATGGTGTACCAACCCATCACTTCGGTATAAAATTTTACGGCGGCATCTAAGTCAGGGACTGACAGACCGATGTGCGAAAAGCTTCTTGGATAAACGTTGTTCATAGCTTGTGCTCCTGTTTGCTGTACTCTTGTTTAACGTGAGGCCAGTATACAAACGCACTGTCATTATGTAAAATTATCAAATATTATATAAATAAGTATGAAAAGTAATGATAAATATCATATGGCTACGAACTTTCTGTACGCTTGCTGAAGTTGGGCACTTTACTCGTACGGCTGAACGTCTATATATGACGCAGTCTGGTGTGAGCCAACACATAAGCAAGTTAGAAGAGCAACTAGATACAGACTTGTTGATTCGACAAGGAAAGCAGTTTTCATTGACCAATGCAGGTGAGGAGCTTTATAAAGAAGCAGGCGAGATATTGCAGCGATTATCAAATTTAGAACAGCGTATCGGTGAAGATCAACCTTACGAAGGATTTGTAAGGTTGATGTCACCGGGTAGTGTGGGACTTAAACTATATCCGCAGCTTTTGACACTACAGCAGCAGCATCCAAAACTAGTAATTGATTACCGCTTTGCACCCAATTCTGACATTGAGCGGGCGTTGGCAAATCACGAGATTGATATCGGCTTTATGACAGATGTATCAGACGATGAAACGGTTAGCTGCAAACCTATGGCACAAGAAGCATTGATACTAGTAACCCCTGCGGCTACAGTAGAGCCTAGCTGGGAGCAGCTTATGGCACTTGGATTTATCGATCATCCGGATGGCGCCCATCATGCAGGCATGCTACTGACTGCCAATTATGAGCAATTTCAGCATATCAATGATTTTGAGAAAAAAGGATTTTCGAATCAGATAGGGTTAATCTTAGAGCCAGTCAGCAGAGGATTAGGCTTTACTGTTTTGCCAGCACATGCCGTGGCTGCTTATTCAAAGCCTGAGCTGATTAACAGTCATCATTTACCAGTTGCCGTTAGTGAGACGCTATATCTGGCAGTCAGACGACAGCAAGCACTTTCTAATAGAATGCATACGGTCATTGACGAAGTAAAAAAATGGCTATAGACATGTTAAGAATGATAAATGCACAGCTAACGAAGGGTTAATCGAAAGTTCAATAGCTGTGCGTTTAGTGGAGGAGGTTCATTGATAGATTGCGACTATGAAAGATTGCGTCTATCTTAAAGTCTGCCCAAGTTTGATACTTGCAGCGATATTAGCAGCAGTCGTCTCAATATTGTTGTAAGCAGAACCCAACACATTATCAATCGTGTCTACTTTTTGGATACTCGGCATGACCACATTGAACTGACTGGTCTGGGCAGGTTTTAGTCCATCGACGCTGCCGCAGATAGCAATGACAGGTGTACGGCTAGCCTTAGCGATTTGGCTGATACCGCCTGCCACTTTACCCATGGCTGTTTGCGCATCGAGCTTGCCTTCGCCAGTGATGACGAGATCAGCCTCTGCAATATGCTGTGACAGGTGAGCCACTTCGGCAACCGTATCAAAGCCTGACTTTAGCTGAGCTTGAAAGAACGTCATCATCGCATAACCAAGACCGCCAGCAGCGCCAGCGCCTTCGACATGTTGACAGTCTTCATAGCCATGCTGTCCACATATGGTCGCAAAGTGACTGAGTGCCTTGTCCAAGGTATTGACTTGCTCTGGACAGGCGCCTTTTTGTGGCCCAAATACTGCGCTTGCACCTAGCAGACCGCATAATGGATTGGTCACATCACAAGCAACCTCGAATACCGTGTCTGATATCTTTGTATGAAGGCTAGTATTATCGAGCTTATGTAGGCTGGCAAGTGCGCCACCACCATGAGTGAGCAGGCTATCATTGATGTCATGAAATGTTATGCCTAGCGCCATTAGCATGCCAAGGCCTGCATCGTTGGTCGCGCTACCACCTAAACCAATGACGATACGCTTAGCACCTTCTGCTAACGCATCTTCGATCAGCTCCCCAACACCATAGCTACTCGCCATAACAGGATTACGCTCATCAACTGTCAGTAGATGCAATCCGCACGCTTGAGCCACTTCGATAACAGCAGTCGCGTCAGGCAATAACAGATACTTTGCGGTAATCGGTCTCATCAATGGGTCATGTACTCTGACTTCTTTCCAGCGCCCGCCCAATACATAAGACAATACCGCTGAGGTACCTTCACCACCATCTGCCATTGGCAGTAGCTTATAGTCAGCATCTGGAAACACTTGACTAAAGCCAGATTGAATGGCGTGGCATACGTCCAGTGCTTCTAAACTTTCTTTAAACGAGTCAGGGGCGATTAAAATTTTCATACGGCTCTCTTTGAATATCTTAATGACACGATCATTGCGATAGTGTCATGTTTTAAAACATTTATTTAACAATCATCAAATAAACGTATGTAGAAATACCCAATTTTATGAACTAGATAAACACTAGGGTCAATAACCAGATAAATACGATGCTAGTCACACCTTGGATACCAGTGGCCATTGAATGAGCCTTGTACGCCTGCGCGACGCTCATGCGACTAAACTGGCTAACAATCCAAAAGAAGCTGTCATTGGCATGTGAGATGGTCATGGCACCAGCACCAATTGCCATCACGCAGAACACGCGTCCAAGCTCGCTGTCTAGGCCAATCTGGCTCAATAGTGGGGCAACCATAGCAGAAGTCGTAACCAATGCGACTGTGGTTGAGCCTTGTGCTGTTTTTAGCGCAGCAGAGACGATGAATGGCATGAAGATGCCTAAACCCAAGGCCGATAGCGTCGAACCTAAGTAGTCACCGATTGGCGTCACTTTCAGCATGGCACCAAATGCACCACCAGCACCAGTAATCAATAGGATAGGGGCTGCTACTACCAAGCCTTGCGAGATACTGTCGCTGATTTCTTGCGTTTTTTGGCTTGATTTAATCAGGAAAAACGATAAGAACAAACCGATAAGTAACGCAGTCAATGGGTTACCAATGAATATTAAAATTTCCGCTACCATGCTACTGCCAAATGGTGCGCTTGGGAAGTTAGCAACCGAAGACAGGCAGATTAATATGATAGGAACGATAATCGGTAAAAACGCCATTGTTGCTGAAGGCAAGTGACTATAATCATCACGAGTCTTCATTCCTTCAAGCATTGCTGCTGGAGCATCTGCCGCATTGATATTGTCAGGAGTGGCGTTAAGAAAGCGATTAGACCACCACCAACCAGCTAGTACCGCAACTGCTGTCACGACCACACCGACCATAATGACCAAACCTAGGTTTGACTCTAGACCTAAGTTACCTGCCGCTGCGATTGGGCCTGGCGTAGGTGGGACAAAGGTATGGGTAGCGTATAGACCAGTGGCCAAGGCAATGCTCATCGCGACACTTGATACATGTAGGCGCTCAGCTAAAGATTCTTTTAGAGAGTTCAAGATAATATAGCCAGAGTCACAAAATACAGGTATAGAAACGACTGCACCGACGATAGACATGGTCAAAGTAGGGAAGCGTGGCCCCAGTACTTTGATGACTGACTCTGCCATTACGATAGCAGCACCCGTTTTTTCAAGAATTAAGCCAATAATCGTACCAAATACAATCACAAGACCGATATAGCCTAAGATACCACCGAAACCATCAGAGATTGTCTTGGCGACCGTATTAAGTGGTACTTGATAAAATAGCGCGACCAAGAAAGCGGACAAGATCAATACTAAAAAAGGATGCCACTTTAGTTTTGCGGTAGCGAAAATAATAAAAAGAATGGTCAGCACAAGCCAAAATACAATCATCACTGTCTCAATATGGTTTATATCTTAATTGATTACCAATGCAAATATAGTCAATTATATCGAGATTAAATACGGTATATAGCGTGCTAAGTCTACTCTGCGTAGTGCTTTCACACGCTTTTACCATGCCTACATTTAAACGATATCTGACTAACTATCTGCATCACTAACGATACGAAATTTTAAAGGGGCATATTTTATAGCAAATAGACGCCGCTAGGAAATAGATTCGTTAAATAGTTGGCGCTGTTGACAAAAAATTGAGAGATACTTAATTTTGAAATGAGAGAAGTTAGTAATAAAACGTCGAAGACGTGTGTGGAAATACTTTTATAACTAGCAATTGCTAATACTTCAAACCAAAAAAACTGGCCATTTATAATGACCAGTTCTTGTATAAGCAATATTTACCTACCTGAGTAATAATTATTTTTAAGATAAGTATTCTAAGAAGTGACATTATTTACAGTTAGGCAATCTTATCAAAAAAAGCTTTGTTATTGGTAGCAGTTGCAGTATCAAAGCTGACGTAAATGTCCTGATCATCCAATGTGGCATACCAATGATCATCGTTGCCACTGGTCAACAGCTGAAAATATTTGTCATTGACTATTCTGCCAACTGTATATACTTCACCTTCGGAATAGTATGCATTACCTTGGATACAGATAAGCTTGTCATCGGTATGGATGTTATTATTTTCTTTCATGTTCTTGCGCCCTATTAGTACATTAAATAGCAGTAGATTATCAATTCTGCTAATAGTAATAAAGATGATTATATAGGCAGTATCTTGTTGTTTGGTATAGCGTTTTTGAGGTAGTTGTTGCATTTAGTTACTACAACATTGCATAGCTAACACCGCTATCATAGCAATAGATTTCTTGAGAATTCTAAGCTGTTTAGGAATATATAAAATCCTAATTTATCGAGATAAAGAGGTGTAAGTTAGCGATATAGATTGTCTAAATACATAAACTCTAATATCAAAAATGACGCACGTAAAAAAGCCAGCAACCTAAGTTGCTGGCTTTTTGCAGACTGAGTCTAACTAGATAGAAGATTACTCTTCAGAATAGTCTTCTTCAGCAGCTTCTTCGTCAGCTGAATCTTCGTTGTTACCATCTTCAGAAAGAATAGTAACTAAGATGCTAGCAGTAACGTCATGGTGTAGCTGAATATCAACATTGTATTCGCCAACTTGACGTAGAGTGCCTTCAGGTAGCTTGATTTCAGCACGGTCTACTTCTAGACCTGAGTTAGTCAATGCTTCAGCGATATCGCGAGTACCGATAGAGCCGAATAGCTTGCCTTCGTCACCTGATTTAGCACGCATGATAACATTAACGTCAGTCAATGCATCAGCACGCTCTTGAGCAACAGCGATCTCTTTTGCTTCTTCAGCTTCAAGTTCAGCACGACGTGCTTCGAACTTTTCAATGTTAGCTTTAGTAGCAGGTAGCGCTTTGCCCTG
>NZ_DFQV01000003.1 GCF_002377945.1 Psychrobacter sp. UBA3480 | reverse complement strand
ATTGGCGGCGGTAGCGGCGGCATCGCCTCACTCAACCGTGCAGCCAACTATGGCAAAAAATGCGCCATTATCGAAGCCAATCAATTGGGTGGCACTTGTGTGAATTTGGGCTGTGTTCCCAAAAAGGTCATGTGGTATGGCGCCCAAGTGGCTGAAGCTATCCATAAATATGCGCCAGATTATGGTTTTGATGTTGAGTTAAAAGGTTTTGACTTCCAAAAGCTGGTACAGAGCCGCCAACAATATATCGAAAACATTCACCGCGCTTATGATAACAACTTGGCCAAAAACGGCGTCGAAGTGATCAAAGGTTTTGCTAAGTTCGTCGATACCAATACCGTCGAAGTAAATGGCGAGCTGATTACCGCTGACCATATTTTGATTGCTACGGGCGGTCATCCGATTCAGCCAGATATCAAAGGCGCAGAATACGGCATCGACTCTGACGGCTTTTTTGCATTGAATCATTTGCTAAAACGCGTGGCGATTGTAGGTGCAGGATATATCGCTGTCGAGATCGCAGGCGTGTTAAACAGTCTGGGTGCCGAAGTGCATTTGTATGTACGCAAACACTCGCCACTACGTACGTTTGACCATACTATCGTAGAGACTTTGCTGATAGAGATGGAGCAAGCTGGCATTAAATTACACACCAACACGGTGATCAATGAAGTCAATAAAAATGACGATGACAGCCTCGATTTAACCACCAACGATGGCGGTGAAGACTGTATCGACACTGTTGACTGCTTGATCTGGGCGATTGGTCGCGCGCCATCAACAGACGGTATCAATCTGCAAGTGACAGGGGTCGAGACGACTGAAACGGGCAAAATCAAAGTCGATAAGTTCCAAAACACCAACGTCGATGGTATTTATGCGGTTGGCGATATTATCGAGAACAGCGTAGATCTAACGCCTGTGGCGATTGCCGCAGGTCGTCGCTTATCAGAGCGTTTGTTTAACAATAAGCCCAATGAGCACTTAGACTATACGTTGATACCGACCGTGATCTTTACCCATCCAGCTATCGGTACGATTGGGCTGTCTGAGATCGACGCGGTAGAACTCTATGGCAAAGAAAACATCAAGTGTTATACCTCAAGCTTTACCGATATGTATAGCGCGGTCACTCAACATCGTCAAAAATGCACCATGAAGCTAGTATGCTTGGGCGATGACGAAAAAGTCATTGGCCTGCATGGTATTGGTTTTGGCGTCGATGAGATGATTCAGGGCTTTGCTGTTGCGATTAAAATGGGCGCAACTAAGGCTGACTTTGATAATACGGTTGCTATTCATCCAACTGGTTCAGAAGAGTTTGTGACGATGCGCTAGACTCACTGTTTAACATTTCTCTTATTCTTAGCTATTATAAAAAAGGATGCCTTTTGAGCGTCCTTTTTTATTGTCAGTCTTGACGTAAGCATATAGCTTCGTAGGTCTAAAACTGGCTCATTACTTTTATATCGCACTGATGACTACTGTATTTTCTATAAATTATTTGCATTGAAAAATTTAAAGCAAGGCATACTGACAGCGCAATCCTGATGCTGTTATGATGCGATTAATACTGACCGTTGAGAGATGACTGTGTGGCAGGTGTACTTATTTATATTACCAATTGGGCTTGGCATTATGACGCTGGCAGCAAGCCTATTGTTTTTGTTCGCTTATCTGATGTCGGATGATAATGCCACGCGCTTGCCAGCATTTAACTGGTTCAAGCGCTTAATTATTGTGGCATTTATTCTTCTGAGTATTGGTCTATTTATGACTTTTGGACATTTTTGGGGTTGAGCGAGATAGAATATTTTTTAGTGTTTTTTACTAGGCCAACTTGATTAGCTAACGACTTTTTCTAGTTCTAATAGCTCTAAATCATCACGCTTTGGCTCGCCATTATTGCCATCGTTTGGAAACGGCATTTTATTACCATTGAACTGATAACCACGGCGCTGATAGTAAGCCAAAAGCTCAGGACGATGACTTAAGATAGACATGGTCAGACGGCTAGGCTGATTCAGTGACTGTAAGTGGCGATCTGCAAAGGTCTCGGCCGCTTGTAGTATTACATTGCCGACACCCTTCCCTTGTAGCACAGGATGTACCGCAAACATGCCGATATAGGCTTTCTTATTTGAGACAGCATCAGTTTTGATATCGACAGCGATACAGCCAAGTATTTCACCCGTTTCTTCTCCATCACGGTCGCCTGTCGTGGTTTTCGGATAGACAAAATAATAGTGATTAGGATCATTGATTACGGCAGCGAGCTCCGCTGGTGTGGTTCGAATACCACCGATCAAGTCAGCCTCATTAGTCCAACCTGCTGTCTCGCGATAGCAGCAGTTCAATAACTGCTCAAGTGCGCCAATATCATCCAATGTCGCTTCACGCAAAAATACCAACTCTTTATTAAAGTGGTCTGTTTTTATATTGCTGTTATTTATATTATTTTCGCTCATATTATAATTTTTCCTTTTCCGTCTATGTACAGTTGCATTCAAATAATTTCGATACAAGAAAACCGAGTGCAAGTGATACATTAGTATACTTAACAAGGATGACGATGTAGCGGATCTATATAGATTTAACTATAAAAAAACTGACTTAGATTACTAAGCCAGTCTAGGGGTATGTCATTAATTAGATTGTGAGGCTTAAAATGAGAAAAATTGTAGATAAACGAGGAAGAAATTGCCGTTAATATGAACATATTTGCAAGATTTCTGACGATGTTTAGCACAAATTTAGCCATTTTAAGACCACTAAATGTGTTCATGTGCTAATTGATGACATGCGCCAGATACTAATACTTATCAGTCTATAGTACTAGCGCGATAATGCATGCGCTTGCTCAATAATATCGAGCCCTGCATTAAGCTGAGCGCGTGTCGGTGCATGACCACGGCGTAATAGCTCGGAGAAGGCAACCAGCTCTTTATCACGTCCAAGCGTACTTGCTGCACTAGCTCGTGTATCCTCTCTTTCATCATCGAAGTAGTATTCGATATAATCATGCGTATCTGGCGTACCAAATAGGATATTGTAATCTGGTGTCGCGGCATGACCGCTATAGCGTAGGCTCTTGCCATATTGCATGGTCCAAAAGAAAGGAATACGCGCTTCCAGTGAATCGACACTGTCATCATTTAGGATTGCAGCTGCCGTGACCATGCCATGCTGCAGCGCCACGCGCCAATGCTCAATACGCATGCGACCCATCTGGTTGGTGGCTTTAGCGATATCACCCAACGCATAGACGCCATCGCGCAGCTGTAGATGCGCATCAACTTGTACGCCATCTGGATCGTTAACTCCGCTCAATATCTCTGTA
Source organism: Psychrobacter sp. UBA3480 (assembly GCF_002377945.1). Taxonomy (GTDB): domain Bacteria; phylum Pseudomonadota; class Gammaproteobacteria; order Pseudomonadales; family Moraxellaceae; genus Psychrobacter. Next base: position 70,545 of record NZ_DFQV01000003.1, on the reverse strand, counting down.
CGTGGAGACACGCCAGTACCCAATATCACGATATCGGCATCAATATGCTCACCATTCGCCAGCGTGACACCGCCTACATTTGAGAAAGCTTGGTTATTATTATCTCCATCCTTGTCCACTTGACGATCAACCTTAGTAATTTCATTGACGGTTGCGTCAAACACAAAATTGATGCCCTTCTCTTCATGTAACTTAATTAAGGCGTTACTCACCGTTTCAGAGACAATATTGCCCATCACACGGCTACCTTGCCCAATCACTGTGATAGAAGCTGTCGTGCCTGCTTGTGCTAACGCCGACGCGGTTTCCATACCGATAAAACCTGTACCAATGATTACCACGCGCTGATCATGACTGGCTGCTTTAATTAATTTGGCATCATTCATGCTGCGTAGCGTATATACGCCATCTATGTCAGCACCTGTAATAGGTGGTAAGTTTGGTTTAGCACCAGTGGCGACGACCAAGAAGTCTGCATTTTTTCGCTCGCTGTTGCCATCATCATCTTCGATGACGACGGTCGCTTTATTGGGTAGCACTTCGCTAACCGTTTGGTTAAGGCGTAACTCAATATTGTTATTATCTGCCCAATTGGCACCGCCCAATAGCAGCTTATCCTCGTCCATCTTACCTGCCAAAAACGCTTTGGATAATAAAGGACGGTTGTAAGGAGCCTTATCCTCTTTACTAATCAACGTAATCTTGCCGCCATAGCCACCCTGACGCAACTGGTCGGCTGTCATAAATCCTGCACCGCCCCCACCAACGATAATAGTATGGGTATCAGTCAATTTATCATTTTCGACCTGCCCGGTTACCTGAGCTGAGGTATTGACTGTCAGATTATCACCATCATGAGTCAGTTCATACTGGGTCAAGCCTTTAGTCGCTATCGGCTCTACTAGTGAGCCATCGCGACTATCAAAAGTCGCATGGTGCCAAGGACAGACTACCCGATTACCACAGCGTAATCCGTTACCCAAATCTGCGCCCGCATGTGGGCATTTGCCATCGAATGCACGGAACTCATCGTCATCGCGAGTGATTAAGATGATACTATCGTCTTCTTGCTTATATGATTTCATGCCACCGCTTGGGATATCCGCTTTACTGATGGTGACTGTGTTGATCGTTGCGTCGGTCATAATGCTTCCTTAACAGTTATAATAATGTCTAATGACAGCAGGTTGAAAATGACCGTAACCAACCAGACAAATTCAACTTATCCTATTATTTTTAATATGCTATGCATTGATAGTAGCAAGAGCGCCTCGCACACGATGTTTTTTTGTATGTTTGCTGCGTTGCAAAACGTAATTATGCGACTTTGCTTTCCGCACTCTTTTTATTTCTAATCATTATTAATAAACAAAATAAAAGACGACCTTATGACTTCTCAAGATAATCAAAACGAAATAACTATTACTTCTCAAGATAGTTTAGATAGCCAAGCTGCTACTATTGATCCAACAGCTAGTGAGCAAATTGATATGACTCATATGGATATTGCTGCTATTACAGATACTGCAAATTTGCCACAGCCAAGTTTGCAGCCGATACAGCAAGCGACTTATAAAGCCAATGCGACTGATTTTATCGTTAATGAGCTATTGCCATTAGACTTCACTGGTGAAGGTGAGCATTTATGGTTGCATATCGAAAAATCAGGCATGAATACTGCTTATCTGGCGAAACTACTGTCAGAGTGGGCAGACATTCCATTGCGTGATGTTGGCTACTCAGGGTTAAAGGATCGTCATGCGTTGACGACCCAGTGGTTTAGTCTACGCATACCAAAAAAACAATTACCGCCTACTGAGTTTGCACCAGTGGACATCGGCGAAAATGAGACTGTCACTATCCTTGCGCAGCACTGGCACAATAAAAAACTCAATCGCGGTACGCACCGTGCCAATCAGTTTGTTATTACTTTACGTGATATCCAGTTTGCGAGCGATGGTGACGAAAACGTTGATGACGGAAGTAACGCATCACCCGAGCAACTACTATCTGCAAAAGAGGCCGTCGAGCAGCATTTAACACGCATTGGCAAAAACGGTGTACCCAATTATTTTGGTCCACAGCGTTTTGGTCGTCAGGGTAATAACGTCAGAGAAGCCTTATCACTGTTTGCTCGTCCACCGCGAGAGCCTCGCCCGCAACCAAAAAAGAGCAAACGTAAGCGTGCCCCGCGCGAGCAAAATACGATGGAATTGTCTGCTGCACGTAGCTTGATATTTAATAAGATATTGGCAGCGCGAGTACGTGATGGCAGCTGGAATACAGGACTGGCCGGCGAGGTTTTTAATTTAGATGGCTCAGGATCGATATTTACTAGTGAGACACTAGATGATACGTTGCATGCTCGTATTGACAGTGGTGATATTCATCCAACTGCTGTGCTATGGGGCACGGGTAACGATAAAGTTACCGGTAGCGCTGCAGATTTAGAGTCCGAGGTAGTACAACACAGCCCCCTACTCATGCAACTAGCAACTGGATTAGAGCAGCGTGATATTAAGGCGCAAAGACGAGCGCTACGTCTACCGATTGAGGCGTTAAGCTGGGAATGGTCGGACGATCAGACACTGGTGTTAAACTTTACTTTAACTACAGGTAGCTTTGCCACAAGTGTGCTCGCAAGCTTGGTGCAGGAATTAGCGTCTTGATTGGATTAAATCGAAGTCTCAATTGGACCAATCAATAAAATATTAGCCATGCCGATAATACTTATACAGTGTTAGCGGCATGGCTGATCGTTAATAAATTAATGGCTAACGGCTTTTGTAAAGCGATTGCTTACCGCCTTCTTTTTCGGCCCACATCTCATTTGCACTGACAACTTGATTGCGACCACGGTGCTTGGCTTCATATAAGGCTTTATCTGCTGTGCTAATTAAACGTTGACAGATATCACTAGGCAGCTTTTGCATTGAGGCTATTTTACTTTCCGCGCGCTGAGTAGCAATTGGCTTGATAAGAGGTGACGTTCGAGCGACGGTCTTTTGCTGTGTGATCGTTTTGTAGCCTTGCGCGATACAATCTCGCTCTTCGTGAGTTAAGGTATATAACCCAAAGCTTGCTGTCACATTAAAATCAGCCAGACCTTCAATCTTCATGACATGTTCAGCAATATTTCGTCGTAATTGCTCGGCAATCATCATAGCACTATCATGCTTCGTATCTGGCATTACAACCAAAAACTCTTCGCCGCCGTAGCGACTAACGATCGACTCATCTGTTAATGACTGCGATAGCGTCTGTGAGATTTCAATTAGAACCTGATCACCTACATCGTGACCATAGTTATCGTTAATCTGTTTGAACCAATCCAAATCTAACAGCATGACGCTTAAGTCTTGATATTCTCGCACAGTAGCCAAGGCATACTTCATCTTTTTCAGACCGTAGCGACGATTTTTAAGCTGGGTAAGCTCGTCCTGATTGGCATGTAGAAGGGTCTCAAACCGACTATCATCTAACACCAATAGCAAAGCACGAAACATATAAACAATAAAAATCGCTTTTGGCAGCGCTAAATATAAATGCGTCGACCGCCAAAAAAATGCGGATGAACGCTGTAGCTCGCTGATACTATCCCAATTTAAGACGTTGTTTTCAAAAGCTAACGCAGCAACCGCATTTTCAGCGGCCATAATCTCGTTGTAAGTTAGATAGTTATGACTCTCAAGCATGGGATGAATAACGGTAAACTGGCGTAAATTGGGCAAACTGATACCAAAGTAAGGTGACATGATAGCTAATAACATCAAGATAATATGCAGCCAAAACATACGCCAAGCATAGCGGCGCCTGATCAACATCATACCTAGCATAGCAGCGCCGACGAGCGACACGCCTGCAAACAAACTGCTGTACCCTATCATCACAATAACAGTAGAAATGTAAGCGGTGTAAACTAAAACCAGAGCTATCTGCCATCGACTTAAAACAATTTCGTTGTCATTGCTCGAATGAAATAAGCCTTTGACCATGCATAAAAAGAATAGCCCGACGAAGCTAATCCCAAGCCATAATGGATATAAATAATGTATGTTCACATAGGTGTTTAACGCATCTTGCTGCCACCAGACATACAAGCACCAGAACCAATGCAATGACACTTCTAACACGATAAATAAGGCCATCAGCGATGTTCGGTCAGCAGCCTGCCACTCAAAAATCATTTGAGAGATTTTGTTGTAACCTAGATGGGATATCGATACAGCCATAGAAGGGCTACCGCAGAGAGTGTAAATACATTAAAAGGTATAAGTGCGTTGAATATATAAGCGCTAAAATCAAAGCCAAAGCATATTATCCGCTCTGAAATTTTCATATCAAGTGTTACAAGTTCTTGCCTTATTATCAATCTATTTTACGCATTTATTTCCCAATAATTTCTCTATGAATGTAATTATGTTTACTTACCCATTTTTGGCCTTATTCATCATGATAAATAAGGCCCTATCGCTACTGAAAATAACCTTATTAGAAGTAACTGTAACAAGGCAAATCCTACTCACTAAGCGAGCGTTGCAAAAGACTCCCAAATCCCTTGCTGATCATCATTTAAAATAGGGACATCGCCCAAACGTCGCCAAGGCATGTTACTACCATGAAAGTCACTACCAATAGAAGCCGCAAGACCATGCTCAGCGAGGCTACGGTCGACCATTCTGCGAGTACTAATCGGCTCGCTAGTAGCTGGTAGTTCACAAGCATCTCCGCCAAGCTGCGCAAACTCTTCGATCAGTTTACGCACGCGTGTCGCTGATAGTTGATATCGCGTAGGATGGGCGAGCACCGCTTTGCCGCCGCAAGCATGAATCAGCTCGATACCATGCTGCATCGTCAGCGCCTCAATTGCTACATAAGCAGGTTTGTTATCTGCTAGGTACTTATCAAAAGCTTTTTGAACGGTTTTGACTTCACCGCGCTCAAACAATACCTGTCCAATATGGGCGCGCCCGACTGCTTGTGGGTTGCCGCCTGCTTTATCGAGCACTGCTTGCCATAGCTCATCATAATTGATATCTAATAATTCACTCAATTTTTCAGCGATACGTTGACCACGAGTGGCTCGACTGTCTTGCAGTTGCTGTAGCGTTGCGTGCATTTTTTCGCGATCAGTAAAATCAAGTCCAAGTACATGAATAATTTTATTGGTAGATTTATTCTTTCCGTAACCACCGCTTAATGTATGTTCACAGCTGATTTCAACACCATTAATAATCTGCATATCGCAGGCACTGGCAGCGTCTCTCGCCTCATCAATCCCTGCCAACGTGTCATGGTCAGTCAATGCCAATACGTTGATACCCGCTGCATGGGCACGCTGTATGACCTCGGTCGGTGCGTAGGTACCATCTGAACAAGTACTGTGGCAATGTAAGTCAATTTTCATAAGCTGAGCCTTAAAGTGTTAAATAAAATAAGAGTGGAATAAAAGCTAGTGAGCAGACAGTCATTGTTACGATTATGTGCGTTGTAGTTTGTCTTGATGATTCTGTAGATTTAGCAGTTATCGGTGCTGTATTCGTGTTTATATTTGGCCAGTGGCATGGTCATCAGCCGCAATAAGAAAGTATTACTCTGTAGGTTGCGTATATCGCATGATTATCGTGTTGATTGCTTTTTTTTGGAGCGGTAGACGTGTAAACTACCCCATACGTTTTTGTTGGATATACCCTTTGCTATGAAAGCATTATTAGACTTTATTCCCTTAATTGCCTTTTTTATCGCGGCGCGTTATAACGGTATTTTAGCAGCGGCAGGGGCTTTGCTAGTCGCCACTATTATCGTTTACGCCATTCATTTTATTCGTCAAAAAGGTAAGTTTGATAAGCAGCAATGGGTTGTCTTATTATTAACGATTTTATTCTGCGGCGGCACATTACTGCTGCGTGATGATATTTATTTGCGTTGGAAGTCGCCCATTATCAATGGTATTTTTGCATTGACGCTATTCATCAGTGCAGCTATTAATAAGCCATTAATGCAGCTTGCTATGAAAGAGGTATTTACCCTGACGCTTAGCGGCTGGAAAAAGCTGACCGTTGCTTGGGCATTGTTTTTTGCCCTAATGGCTGTACTACATTATATCACAGCGTTCACAATGTCAGATGAAGCATGGATCAACTTTAAGACCTATGGCTGGATTCCAATTATGCTGGTTTTTGTTGTGGCTCAATTTGCTGTACTAAAAAAGCATCTCAACCCTGCCCTAACAGACAAAGCCACTAAATAGTTTCTGTTGCCTGGTCATAGCAGCAATCACTTTGTCGCTATGACGTTTATACTAAGCCCATATAAGCTCATCATTACTTTTTTATTATTCACTAAGGAAGTCTCATGTCTTTATTTGCAATCATTGGTCACGACGTGGCTAATAGCAGTGCACAACGTCTGATTACTCGTACTGAACATATTGAACGCCTAAAAGCACTGCATCAACAAGGTCGTCTCATTATCGCAGGCCCAACGCCTATCGAACATGGCAAGAGCGATATGTCAGGCAGCTTAATCATTGCAGACTTTGACTCTATCGAAGCGGCTCAAGCATGGGCAAACGATGAGCCTTACTTACGTGATGGCGTTTATAGTCATGTCGATATCAAACCATTTATTCAAGCATTGCCAGCGCCAACTGACAGTAATAATCAAGTAGCTGCATCGTGATCCAGAGAGTCTCTTTTTCACCTACCTGTTGCTACAAAAGTGCCCTGATTGGTCTCATGTTAGTGACAGCCGTTTCGGCGCAAGCTGCACCTGCTGCACCCATAACACCTGCTGTCGATGCACCCGATCCGACAGCAGTGCTGCCGTTGACTGGTCCAGTAGCGGCGCGCGCTTTGCCAACGAAAAACTCAGCGCTAGATATCAATGATACCTTGGCGGCACAGTTGCAACCATCTACTAAAGCATTGTCAGCTGCCAATCAAGAACTGCTCAGCCGTAATGCACAACTGCAGCGCCAAGTGAACGACTTGCAGACCCAAGTAAATGTCTTGGTTTACGAAAGTAAAGGACAGTTATTTCTATACGGTGCGTTTACCGTTTTGATCAGCCTATTAGTCGGTATTTTTGTCTCGTGGTTAGTATTTGTCCGTCGTGAGCGCTGGTAGTGTAAGCTTTGCTAGCACTGACTTGCATTACTCTACTTCGCTACGTCTAACCAAATGTCGATATCATTGATCCGTCACTGCTGACCGTTTAGCTACCGTTCCTGATATTCCTAAGAAGTGCCTCATGTCTATCGCTAACTATCAAAACCCTGAACATTTAAACGTTATCACACCTGCCAAGATTGACTGGCAAATGGATGATACTGGCAATATGGTGCCAGTATCAGGTGAGTTTGGGGATGTGTATTTTTCTCATGCGGATGGTTTGGCAGAAACGCGTCACGTGTTTCTAAAGCACAATCAGTTACCAGAGCGTTTGGTACACCTTGCACCAAAGCAATGCTTTACGATTGCTGAGCTAGGCTTTGGAACTGGGCTTAATCTACTAGCGACGTGGCAATTGTGGCGACAATTACGTGAAACCTATCCGCAACTAACAACGGCTCGCCTGCATTTTATTACTACTGAAAAGTTCCCTATACCGCTAGCGGATTTGACGCAGATACTTGCGTTATGGGGTGAGCGCGCACCGGAGCTAATGGCATTTATTGAGCCACTTTTGGCTGCATATCCGCCCCTGGTTGCAGGCTGTCATCGTTTAAGTTTTTCTCATGATAACTTAACTGTCGATATGTGGCTTGGTGATGCAGCAGAAAGTCTAAGCAAACTGGCATTAGATCACTCCAATCAGTATACGCCTTGTATTGATGCTTGGTTTTTGGATGGTTTTGCGCCTTCTTGCAACAGCACCTTGTGGGCTGACAGTATCTTTGCACAAATGCAGCGCCTATCACGCCCTCATACGACTGCCGCTACTTACAGCTGTGCAGGTATCGCCAAGCGTGGACTAAGAGAGCATGGCTTTCACATTAAGAAAGTCAGAGGTTTTGGTCGAAAGCGAGAAATGCTAACGGCCATTATGGCTAATGCAGAAAGTAGTAACCTTACTGACGATAACAAAAGTTGTGATAACAACAGTCACGAGGCGAAGAAGGAAAAGACTTACAGCACATTCGATCACACTGTCGTCATTGGTGCAGGCGTCTCAGGGTTGCTCACAGCTTGGTCGCTTGCCAATCGTGGTATTACCGTCACCTTATTAGATAAATCAGCGCCCTTAGCAGGCGCATCAGGCAATCCTAGAGCGTTACTTGCGCCCAAAATGACGCCACTTCACCATGTTGACGAGCATCTGCATACCATAGGCTATCTCCATAGCAGCAGGCTATATCGAGACCTTAATCAAACAGCCGTACAGCTTAATACAGCACCGGTACTTGAACTGACTGGCGCCCTTGATTTGCTTATAAAAGCCAATATCGGTACAGAACAAATTGCCGACTATCCTGATGAGATGGCGACCACCCTATCGCATGAGCAAGCACAGATTACTAGTGGCCTGAAAGAGCAGAACTTATCAGAGAACTTATACTTACCTCAGTCTGGTCTGGTCAATCCGCAAGCATTAAAAGACATCATACTAACTCATCCACTCATTCGCTTTCAGCAATTAGAAGTGACTAAAATCAACGAGACTGAGCAGCAAGTTCGTATCGAAGGTATCGATGGAAACCGTAACACTGTCACGATGACTACTGATAATATCGTCATTTGCGCGGCTTTTGAAAGTCATCAATTGGATCAGCGTATTTTTGACTGTCGTAAAATTCGTGGGCAGTTGTCTTGGTTTACCCCCTCAGCGGAGCAATTAATAAAGCTATCTAAAATACCGCTTAAATATAGTGGTTACTGTGCGCGGTTCAACGCACAGACTGGAGATGATGAGTTAAATACAGTCGTCGCTGACGAGCCCTATTTATTACTTGGCGCAAGTTTTATCCGCAATGACACAAGTACTGACATACGTGATGAGGAACATCAGATTAGCCGAGACAAGCTCATCACTGCTATTCCTGAAATGGTATCTATTATTCCGGCAGATACGAGTCTGTGGCAGGGACGAGCTGGCATTCGCACCCAAACTCCTGATTACCATCCTATCGTTGGACAATTGGCACATAGTCAGCTGATATGGACAATGAGTGCGATGGGCGCAAAAGGTTATGCATTAGCACCTATTTGTGCTGAAGCATTAGCAGATATGATGCTAGGGTCATTTTCACCACTGTCAGAGACGATGCTCGTACGCCTATCACCCAATCGCACACGTTTACAGACGCCGCTTGTTTAAGAATAAATGGCTCTTGTGTAAATAACAGCAACGCTTTCTGCGGTTTATACTGGCTTATGGTATCTTAATTTGGTGTCGACCCTAATAATGAGATATACCCCATGAGCTATCACCAAACCACCCTTACTCTACCCGCCTATGCGCGCGGCATTCATATCATTACTCCGAAGGTTGAAGAAGCGATTTCTCAGCTGTTACCTCACTCTGCCAAGGTAGGGTTGGTTCATCTGTTTTTGCTGCATACGTCAGCCAGTCTTGCGATCAATGAAAATGCTGATCCAGAGGTCCGACTAGATACAGAGGATTGGCTTAATAAAATCGCACCAGAAGATCAGCCAGAGTATCGCCATACCTTAGAAGGCTCAGACGACTTGCCAGCGCATCTCAAAAGCATGATGCTTGGGGTTAGTTTGACTATACCGCTTGTCGATGGTGAGTTAGGTCTAGGCATGTGGCAAGGGATTTATTTATGTGAGCATAGAAACCTGCAAGAATATGGAGGGCAGCGTAAGCTGGTGATTACGGTAAATACGTAATAATATACTGTTAATAACTAGCAGGTTGACCCTTGCCAATTACCACATTTACGTAGCACGCTATTAACGGATAAAGCTGATTATGAATACCTCTCTTCCAAAAGTACTAAACTTACGAAAATCTAAACTGCTTTATCGTACGGCTCCTGCTATTTTCTTCAGTCTGTTGCTATTGACTGCTTGTCAAAAAGATCCAGAACCTGAAGCAACTGATACAACTGATACAACTGCAGCTGAGACCTCAACGCAAACCACGCCAGTAACGACCAATATAAACGTTGATGCAGCCGAAGGTAGCAACTCAGATGATGCTCAAAATGTAGCGCAGACTGATTCAGAACGTGATATGAGCTTAACAGAGTTAGATAAAGATCTTAGTGATACTACGTCCACTGCAAATGATAGCGCTGAAAAACCTAACCCAGAGCAAGCTATTAAAGGCGCACAAATCACTGATGTCCGTTATAAAAGTGCAGCAGGTGAGAGTTTATCTGTGGTCTTTGAGACGTCAGCAGCTGGTATGCTGAACGCTATCATTACTCGTCCCAACCAGCCAAAAATGACCTTAAGCGCACCCGAAGGCCAAGGCAATAATCCTACCTATCAATCAGCTGACGGTAGTATCCAACTCGTTAGTCATGCTGGTGGTGGCACTATCGACCTTATCCGAAACAATAAAGTCACTAGCTTTGATGCCGTCAGTGCTGAAGCAGAAGTAATCACTGAATAAAACCTGCTTCGCCTTCTGTTTTAACACTCTATTTAAAACCATAAAAAAGGCGGCAAACGTTATTATCGTTGCCGCCTTTTTCTTTTCTGTGTATTGCTCTGTACTGACTTGTCTCTACTGAGCTGTCTAATGAGTGATTGTATTTAACCAAACCCAGTCGATTGACCAAACACCCCGACCAACCAGCTTATCACTGTCCACAGCCCCCAACCGACAAATACAATGACGAGCAGTCCAAGAAAATCAGGGATATGCAGATATAACCAAGCAACGATTGGATTGCGCCAAAAAAAACCAAAGCGGCTTTGCTGCTGCTTGTCTTCTAATGATTGGTGCAGAAACGGTCGATCCATATGCATGGTTTCGGTAATACCATACTCATGATGTAGATGCTCGTGCACGATACCCAGTGTCTTACGGCTAGGGCGAATGAAGATATCTAATAGCGTACCAATGCCAGGTACGATACCAACGACCATATCAATAAGTGCCAATCTAACCGCTGACGTCATTTTATGAGCAGGCACACCTAACTGACGTCCTAATATAAATGCATAACTGGTCAATGCCAATCCTGCCAAATCTCCTGCTAGTGGAATGGTCGAAAGCGCCGCATCCGCACCCATTCCTTGCTTGGTAAAAGGCACTCTTACTAGTGAATCCATGGTATTGGCAAATTTTGCCAGTTTACGCTCAGTTGCAATAACTTGCTCACGAGTCAGACCATGCTCCGCAAGTTTAGCTTGATAGTCTACGCCTGAGCCATTTGTATCAGACGGTTTCTTTGATTTGAATCTCGGCAACTTATCGAACTTATCCATTTAGCGTCGTCCATATGCAAGTAACTGCGATAAGCGCAAAGACATAGCGCCCTACCCAGATATTGGCCAAGAACGCCTGAAAGCAAGCCAAAGGGTTACGACTGGCACAAGCGCTGTTTTGTTTGGCAAACATCATCGCAACAAGCGCCAATCCAAATACTGGCGTTACGCCTAATGTGGTCGGAGCAAAGTAATGCCACATAACCACGCCCATTATTAGCAAAAATAGCATCTGTAATATCGAGATAATAATCACGTCATAACGACCGAATAAGATCGCTGTTGATTTCACGCCAATCTTTAAGTCATCCTCACGGTCAGCCATGGCGTACTGAGTATCATAGGCCACTGTCCAACACATATACGCTAAGAATAGCAGCCAACACCAAATATCGGGAGCGCCTTGCACCGCCACATAAGACATCGGTATCGCCCACCCAAAAGCAGCTGCTAAAAATACTTGCGGCAGGTGCGTATAACGTTTCATAAATGGATAAATAAACGCCAATACAACGGCACCAAGCGACCAATAGAACACAGCTATGGGCAAGAAAAATAGCAGACTAGCACTTAACAGCACCAGTACTAAAAATGCAGCAACAGCTTCTTTGCCAGATAAGCGTCCATCTGCTAACGGGCGGCCTTTAGTGCGAGTCACATGACCATCTACTTTACGATCCGCAAAGTCATTAATCGCACAACCAGCCGCTCGCATAAATATTGCACCAAGGGCAAATATCGCGAACACCTTGATACTTGGCAACGCTGCCGTCATTCCTCGCTGCTGCGCTTGACCCATTGCAGCGAGTAGTACGCCCCATAATGTTGGCCATAAGAGCAGCTCAATGCCGACTGGCTTATCAAAACGGGTTAGCTGGATATAGGCTTGTAGCTTGTCTTTAAATGTCATGGTTTTTTATTATCATTAATTGGATACTTTTTATGTGCGCTTATATACTTCGCTCAGAACAACTAAATTAATTTTTGAAGGGGCTGGTTACTGAGTTTTAATAGACTAACTACTAAGTTTAATGGACTGGTTACTGAACTTGTTGCCACAATTTATTCGCTTCGATCAGTGATAGCTCAGGATATTGCTTGCGCAAAGCTTTTAACGCTGGGACTTTGTCTTTTTGTGCTGCTTGTTGACGTAAAAATGTCAGTTGCTCTTGTGGATTGCTCAGCTCTTTTAACCGTGCTTCAAGCCGAAGAATTCGAGTACGCAGCATGATATTAATCAACAGTAAAACTGCACCCATGACCCAAATAATTAGCGCTGACATTCCTTGCTCCTTAATCCATTAATTTTGAACACATAAGCTGATTAATTGCGTACATTTATACTCGTACATTCGTTATCACAAACAGCAGCTGTCAGACAAAATACCCATCAAAGCGTACGGCTTCATTATGCCAGCTTTCGCTGGCAGGCTCGTCAGCGAGCAGCGGTGCATACTGTGGACGCTTTACGACCACGCGACCTTGGCCTTGCATACTTTGTTTGACAACGGCCTGTGCACTACTTAGCAGCTGTCGCTCTTCATCTGATGTTGGTGGACGAGCCAATTGGTGCAGTGCCTGCATATGCTTACCGACTTTTGCCCCTTTACCTGTTTTGCTATCTTGATAGCTATCCTCTGGAAACATCGGATCCAAATAGACGACATCGATTGCCGTAGCATTATCTATTACGGTGCCTGCTTCTAAATTCGCAAAATAACTGAGTGCATCAGCATTGATAATATGTAGACGGCTCATGAGCTTTTGCCAATTGGGTAGCGCACTCATACGCTGCTGCTCTACAAGTAACAGCAATGCCATCAACGGCTGTTGTTCAAGCATAGTAACTTGGGCACCAGTACTGGCCAATATCAAACTATCATGCCCAAAGCCAGCGGTTGCATCAATAACGTGACTATCTGATGTGATTTTAGCCGCTTGTAATAGCAGCTCAGACTTACGACCAGCACTCACTACACGGCGCTGCAACTTGTCCCACTCAGGTGCTACACTGAGCCCATCACTTAGCCAGGATAGCTTGTCTTTATCATCTAATAATAAAATAGGCTGAGTAGATGCTTGGCTCAATTGCTGACGGCGCTTTTGAGTTAGTTTCTCTGTAGCGACTTTAATATCTAAAATGATTGGTAATGTATGCTCAGCTATCAATGACTGTAGACTCTCAACCTGTGCTTGCTGGCTGTCATTGACGTAGAATAACTGACAATGTACAAAAGCACCTGTCTCGTCATACGTTTGGGGCACATCTGTCATAACTATCATCCTAGTTGCTGCTTATTTTCACTATAAATTACTAGCGTGTTAAATCATAACGCAAATCTAGCCAGCCATTTGATAACCAAAGCCCCAAGCGGCGACCAACACGATAACACCCGTGATAATGCGCAACCAAGCAAAGATAGTAAAGTCACGGTGACTTACCCATGCCACTAGCAAGCGAATACAAAGTAGCGCCACTACAAATGATACGATGGTTCCGATACCTAGCACCAGCCAGTCTTCACTGTTGGTCAGTACGTCACCATGTTTGAGCAAATCCAACAGTGCTGCCCCTACAATGACAGGAATACCTAGAAAGAAAGAAAACTCAGCAGAAGCCTTACGTGAGACACCTAACCACAGCGCACCAATAATAGTGGCACCTGAGCGTGACGTCCCTGGTATAAGAGCTAAACATTGGAACAAACCAATCATCAACGCAGTTTTTATGCTGACATCTTCTGCTTCTTCTGCAATGACCGTTTTAGGACGCTTTTCCACGTAAAATATCAGCAGACCACCGATGATGAGCATAATGGCAACGACAATAGGATTGAATAAATACGCTTTGATTTCATCAGCAAAGGTAAAGCCAACAATCATCACAGGGATAGTAGAGACAATCAGACTCAGTCCCAGCTGTCTAGGATTGGTCATTCCTTCTGCTTTGCCAGTCAGCAAACCCATCAACGCTTGCCACAATCTACCCCAATAGTCATAAATCACTGCCAAAATAGCGCCAAGCTGTACCACCACGACAAATAAATCAACTTTTTCTTTAGTCCAGAAACCCATCACATCTGCTGATAAGATCAAATATCCCGTACTAGAGATGGGTAAAAACTCAGTGATACCTTCAACGATACCCATGATGACAGCTTGAACAAATAAAACTATATCCACAGTGACTTTCCTAGAAACAGATTGGCCTAAAAAATTGGCCTAAAAACAGACCGATTGGCTGTCCTATATTAACGTTGATTTTATATTGGTATGCGCTTGCTAAACACTAAAAAGCTAGCTGCTATCAATTGACGCTGCAAAAGCATATTTATAAAGCTATGCTTTACCTTGCTCTTTAAGTGTTTTCCAAGCTTGATTACGTAGATATTTTGGTAATGCCTGTGACGCTTCCGTACCACCATCGTTTGCAAACTGAGCAATACCAAGCTGCCCAATGACAACAGCATCTGGCCAAACATCTTCATGATAGTCTTGCTGATCATGTCGTGCCAATAGCGGCGCGCCATTACCCGCGATAGGTAGGCTAAGTGCAGTTTGGCGATCATAATCTAGTAGCTGCTCAGTGCTATCGCTATCATTAGCCAAGACTGGCTGCATAATGCTATGACCTGATTTGTCATCAGTTGCCAACTCATACTGTCCAAAGTAAACTTGCTGCATACGAGCATCAAGAGCGCTATATAAGTGTGTCAGCCTGTGTTTCTGATACGCGCATTGTGCGATTGCTTGTAGGCTTGAGACGCCAACGCAAGGTAAATCATGCGCTACAGACAGAGCCTGTACCACTGCCGTATTGATACGGATACCACTAAACGCACCCGGCCCGCGATTGAATATTAAAGCCTGTATATCAGCAAGACGTAACTGTGCCTCAGACAATGCAGCTTCAATCATCGGTAAAATCTGTTGAGTTTGCTGACGCTTACCTGTTTCGGTATGGCTCGATAGTACCTGTCCACTCGAATCTAAAATCGCGATCGAACACTGGTCGAACACGGTATCCATTGCTAAAAACATCACAACCTCGGCTTTTACTTTTGGCGTTCTAAATTGATTTATCAGATTTTATTAATTTTTTATAACGATCTATCATTCATGTCCTGTAATAATCTAGACAGAGTGAAGCAGCGCCTATCATAGCATTTAGGGTACACGAATTTTATTAATTTCTATATTTTTCACACTTTATCCATCAGTGTTTATCTACAACTGCTAACGATAAAAAGCCCCAAAGCTTCATTGGCTTCGGGGCTTTGATCGAACTTCTTAAAAAGAACTAATTGTTATCTAAAAGCGGGTTTTGAACTTCTTTGGTGCTTGGTTTTGCATTTCTTGCATTTGCTTTTGCATCTCTTCGGTACTTGGCATGTTATTTGGATCCAGTCCCATTTGCTTGGCCATTTGTTCTGGATTCACGTCCTTAGCGCCACCTTGCTGACCACCGCCAAACAATGGACCGCCGCCACCGCCAGCACTACCGCCACCCATGAGCCCTTGCATAGACTTCATCATTTTACTGATGCCTTCAGGCTTTGAAATCATTTTCATCATTTTTGCCATTTGCTTGTGTTGCTTGAGCAAGCGGTTAACATCTTGAATCTCACGCCCTGAACCTGCAGCGATACGGCGCTTACGACTTGGGTTAATCTTATCAGGGTTTTTGCGCTCAAACGGCGTCATTGAATTGATCAATGCTTCCATTTCACGTACTTTTTCTTCTGGTTTGGCATCTTCGACGGCCTTTTGCATATCTGAGCCGCCCATACCCGGCATCTTATCCAAGAAACCTGCCATGCCGCCCATGCTCTTCATCTGCTGGAACTGAGTCAATAGATCCTCAAGGTCAAAGTCACCGCCCTTTTGCATCTTTTTCGCCATTTTTTCGGCTTTATCACGGTCAATTTTCTGCTCAACTTCTTCGACCAGACTCAGTACATCACCCATACCAAGGATACGCTGCGCGATACGTTCAGGGTGGAACAGCTCTAGCTCGTCTAGTTTTTCACCGCGGCCTAAGAACTTAATTGGCTTGCCAGTGATAGCGCGTACAGAAAGCGCCGCACCGCCGCGAGCATCACCGTCAGTCTTGGTTAAGATAACACCTGTCAATGGCAACGCATCATTAAAAGCTTTTGCGGTATTGGCGGCATCTTGACCCGTCATTGCATCGACGACAAATAGCGTCTCAGATGGGTTAACCGCAGCAGTTAGCGCCTTAATCTCATCCATCATGGTATCGTCGATATGTAGACGACCAGCGGTATCAATGATCAGGATATCTTGATATTGGATTTTGGCTTCTTCAATCGCACGCTTTGCGATATCAATTGGATTCTCATCTGTGCTTGAGTTCACAAACTTAGCATTCACTTGACCGGCTACTTGCTCAAGCTGTTTGATAGCCGCTGGACGATAAACGTCAGCAGAGACTAGCATCACTTTTTTCTTTTGGCGCTCTTGTAGATATTTGGCCAATTTACCAGCTGTGGTCGTTTTACCCGCACCTTGTAAACCTGCTAGCAAATAGACAACAGGCGGTTTGCCTGTCATCTCTAACTGTTGGTTGGCACTGCCCATCATTTCAGTCAGCTCGTCGTGTACGATTTTGACAAAGGCTTGACCTGGCGCTAACTCTTTTAGCACCTCAGCACCAAGCGCTTGTTCTTTGACGCGTTTTACAAAATCACGAGTGACAGGTAGTGCTACATCGGCTTCTAACAACGCCATACGCACTTCACGTAGCGTGTCTTTGATATTGTCTTCGGTCAACTGTCCGGTACCGACAATGTTACGTAGGCTCGACGATAAGCGTTCTGTTAAGGTATCAAACATAAATAACTCTCAATTAAAATGGTTTTCAATTAAATAATACGCAATTAAAATAACTCTAAATCAAACCATTAAAATGGTTCATAAATAATATTAGGATACGCTATAAGATATTAGGATATTGCATGACAAAGGACATGATAAAAGAATTATATTATCAATACTATAGCATTAACATGGCTCTAAACTTATAGTCGTTTCGCAAAGGACACAGCGCTTATAATTGTAGTCAACTTTTTATAGATGACATATTTTACGTTTTGCGCTATGCAGCACTACCGATCATTTATAAGTTATAAGCAAGATGGTGCTCAATTGGCACCCATTTTATGATAAATTGGACGATTATTCTAATCATTCTGATAATACCACTTTAGCGACACATTGAGCGGCAATTTATGCTCAGTATAAGATGAGGCTTTTTATCTGTGCACTTTGCATTCTTACTTGCTAGCATGGCTTATATCTTAGTCAGCATCCACATTGGTTGGGCGTTGGTTCAGGACAAACCTATCCACAAAAGCCTCAGTTTGGGCTTGTTGCTGGTCGGCATGTCTGCACATGCAGCACTACTATATCCATACGTTGTGACGCTGTATGGTTTGAATTTCAACTTATTCAATATAATCAGTTTGACCAGTTTATTTTTCTTATTCTTTTACCTGTTGTTCTGTTTATATCGCCCTATTCTTAGTCTTGGCATTTTGGCTGCACCCACTGCGCTAATAGGTATGACTGTCGGCTACGTCGGCCGCGCCCCTTATCAACCACTCACTGATGTCAGTATCGGGCTTGAAATCCATATCATATTATCATTAGCTGCCTATTGTGTGCTGTTGATGGCGGCGGTACAAGCGCTATTTCTACGTCTACAAATACGTGAGCTCAAGCATCATACTATTCATCGATTTTGGGTCAATAAACTCCCCTCCTTGCAAAGTATGGAGAGTTTATTATTCGATATGCTGTTGGTAGGCTTTGTATTGCTAAGTATCGCACTGGGGATTGGGTTTATCTATGTGCAAGACCTGATGGCGCAACATATCGTGCATAAGACTGTTTTTAGTCTACTGTCGTGGTTATTATTTGGTGTGCTACTATTCGGTAATTGGCGTGCAGGCTGGCGAGGCAAACGTGCGGCTAATATCACTATTTATGCCTTTATCCTATTAGCCATTGGCTTTGTTGGTAGCAAGTTCGTCTTAGAAATGCTCTTATAAAATATATGTTCAGAAAAAAGCGGTCAGCAACACTAGTTACTGACCGCCTTTTTTATATTTTAGCAGACTCACTACTCATTTTTCTTAGTTAAATACGACTGTCTTATTACCCGCCACAATCACACGGTTTTGCACATGCCAGTTTACAGCACGTGCTAATACGTTGCGTTCGATATCACGGCCGATAGCACGCAACTCTGTCACCCCTTGGCGATGCGTCACACGGTGTACATCTTGCTCAATGATAGGCCCTTGGTCAAGCTCAGCTGTGACATAGTGCGCAGTTGCGCCGATAAGCTTAACGCCTTTATCATAAGCTTGACGATAAGGATCTGCACCCACAAACGCAGGCAAGAATGAATGATGAATATTGATAATCTGCATCGGCCAACGTTTGACAAAATCTGATGACAAAATCTGCATATAGCGCGCCAATACTAGCAAGTCATTACCTGCCATCAACTTATGGATTTGCTCTTCTGCGTCTGCCTTATTGTCTTTTGTCACTGGTACATGGTGAAAAGTAATGCCAAAATTCTGTACTGCTTGCTTTAAATCAGGATGGTTGCTGACCACGCAAGTAATCTCGCAATCGAGCAGTCCACGCTGATGTCGCCATAATAAATCTAACAATGCATGATCAAACTTAGATACCAAAATACCGACTTTGGTCTTCGTTGCATTATTATGTAGTCGCCAATCCATATCGTGGCGCTTAGCAACCGTATGCGCAAAGCTGGCTTCAAAATTTTCAATAATATCGCTCAAACCTGCCAAAGCAAACTCTAAACGCATAAAATATTGCCCGCCTTCATGCGCCGTTGAATACTGATCGAGCGTAATAATATTAGCGCCATAACGATGAATAAATTCAGAGACTGCTTGTACGATACCAGCCTGATCTTTGCATTTGATGAGCAGCGTGGCTGTATCGATAGCGCTAGGTGTCTGTTTGCTCTGAGAAGCTATGGTCGATAATGAAACCGTTTTAGTGTTGTCTGACATAATTCGCCCAATATAAAAATGATGACTTATCGCTGAAAAATTACTGACAGCGTAGTAAACCGGTTATTTTAATCTTTTTTGCAATACTTTGCTGAGCGAGTTGGTTGTTTTTGGTTATTTAAGGTGATTTGGTTATTTTAAAAGGATAAAGCAAAAACCCCTGACACGTGGTCAGGGGTTTACAAATTATGAGAATTTACTGAACAGTATAAATAACATTAGTGGTCACACCTTTAGGAGTAGTCACAGAAATTTTGAAATAGTCACCTGCTTCGCACTCATCTAATGCAAAAGTATTAATAGTCCCTGTATTATCACCAGGTTTACCAGGAGATACTATTGCTGGCACTTCTTCAGGGCCTCCAATCATTTCTACAGTACAGCTACCACTGCCTTCTCCGCTAGTTTTGTCAACAACTGAGCCTGAAATGGTAGTACCAGATGGCATTGGGTTTAAATCATAGAAACCACCGCTATTGATGCGAGTAACTACTCTTTTATTTGCTGCAGTAATGATTTGTGTATTAGGAGATAATAACGTGATATTTGGAATACCATTCGATAGCAACTGAATACCTTCATAACGTACTACTGCATCTAGCCCTGAGTTACAGGTCATAGGTTTATTTGGCGATACAAAGTTACCAATAAAGGTACTTTCAAAGAGATCTTTCTTATCTTGAGCAAAAGTTGGAAACTTAAGCTGGATAAATTGCTGGATATTGTTTTCACACACTTGATTGGCTTGAGTAGTTAGTGGGTAATTGAACTCCCCTATTTGGAAGATGCCGTCTTCATTGTCATCACGGAAAGTATCTCCAATATTGTGGACTAATGTATCAACTCCTTCATCCCAAGCATTGTTTTCATTATTATCTATATATGATTTCTCACCTTCAACAACTGCTAGAATACTAACACGACCATCACCAGGGCGAGGGTTTTGAGTTGAGAAGGTAACTTCACAGGCACCATTAGATGTTGTACAACTAGAAGGAGATACTTTACCGCCTTCAGCAGTAAAGTTAACTACTGTCCCATCAGGTACTTTATTACCATTACGATCGACTAGACGTGCAACTACTGAAGTTTCATCACCATCCAAACTCCAATCCAGCACATTTTTACCGAAGGACAAGCTTATTCCATCTTGTGTTACACGAGAGCTAGCAATAGATATGCCTTTTGATAAAGCATTAATACGAGCATCAGTTGCTAAAGTTGCTTTTATCTCTACAGGGCCTGGAGTACTGCCAGGATAAATATTAACTGAAACCTTACCATTTTCATCCGTAATAGCATTAAAACTATTTTTGTTTCCTAATACACCAAAAGTCAATCCGAGAGGAGACTTTTCTAATGAGAGAGTCACTTCTGCGTTGGCGAGCGGTGTTTTATTTGAATATATTGCAAATTCAGCTTCACCCGTCGCTGATGATCCGCTATTCTGAATACCTAATGTAAGCTCATTTGAAGTATAAACAATAGAAGTAGCTTCAGGCGCTTGAACAGTAAGATTGGCCGTCTGAGTAGCCGAACTGCCTGTACTAGCCGATATACGAACATTCCCACTACATAAAGTATTGTCTGTATTTATAGCTTTATAGACAAATGTAATCATACCATTTTCATCTGAAGTTGCTTGAGTAGGTAGCTGACCACAACTAGCATTCAAACTGACTAATATGCCACTTATAGCGTTACCTTCCGTATCAGTTGCCATTAATGATATAGCTGTTTGACCACCTGCAGAAAGCTGCGAGTCAACCACAGTTAGGGCACTTAGATTTACATTTGTTGCTTGTACGGAAAATGTTAAATTATTAATTGCCGTATTGTCATTATTACTTGCATTAGCGGTGATGGTGTATGCGCCAGAAACTTCAGGAGCATTAGGCTTCACGAAAATTCGAGCTTTACCTTCACTATCTGTTAACTTAGCTCCTGATGTTGTCTGAGATAACACAACACCATCAGCATCAATCGAGAATGTTACCTTAGCATTTGCGACAGGCTCATCATTCCCGTCCATAACTTGTACTTCATAATAAGCACCTTCTAGATCGATAGAAGTTATGGTATTACCATCTACATCTACTAGCCCACTGTTGCTAATATTTAATTCTGCAGCAGGTGTTTCAACGCCCCCATCACCAGTACCTGGCTGTTGCACTCCTAGGTCAGGTTCCGGCGCGATAGTATCAGTACCGTCACCGCCGCCACCACAGCCCGCTAGGGCTAATGATAATGTGAGTGCTGTTAATTGAAACAACTTAGAAGTGGGCAGGGATGTATATGACATGTTTTAACTCCGCATGAGCAGTAATTTATCTGAGCAAATAAGCAAAAAATCATTACCCAGAATCAAAAGAGATTGGTAATGATACATAGATTTACAGTAATACTGGTGTATTAACAGATTGTATTAAATATATAACAGCAACTTTACTGACTTTTGTTATAACTTACAACTAAAAATTAATCTTTACTATTAAACAATCAACAACATAGAGCGCTCATTTCAGGGTATAATAGCCCTCCTTTAATTCGACAGTTATTGTAAAAATATTTGAGTATTCATCTGTTTTATGGTATAAATGTCGGCTTTAAAATTTTCTGAATTGGTCAGCCTGTTATTTGCCTTTAGATAGCAGCAAAACCAGCTCAACCTTCATATAGTTTTGTTTGGTGCAAAGCTGCCGCTTGCTGTGTCCATGCCGCAAAAACGTGCAACTTGCCCAGACTGGTATGAGAAAAACTCATACCTCATAGATTAGGAGTTCGCCATGTCTCGAGTTTGCCAAGTGACTGGAAAGCGCCCTATGGTGGGTAATAATGTTTCGCATGCAAACAACAAAACCCGTCGTCGCTTTCTACCAAACCTTCACAACCATCGTTTTTGGGTAGAGTCTGAAAACCGCTTTGTACGTCTACGTGTGTCTACCAAAGGTATGCGCATCATTGACAAACTTGGTATCGATAAAGTGTTAGCGGATCTACGCGCACAAGGTCAAAAAGTTTAAGTTAAAAATAGCAGCTGGGTGATGACTCTCATCATTTAGGCTGCTGTTTTGCTACATTAATTGTGGCAACTCACTCTTTGAGACACGTACCTATCGTTTGAAGACCCCTCATTTACAGGAAAGCTATCATGAGAGATAAAATTAAATTAGTATCAACAGCTGGTACTGGGTATTACTACACCACTACTAAAAACAAGCGCACTATGCCTGGCAAAATGGAAATCAAAAAGTTTGATCCAAAAGTACGCCAGCACGTGATCTTTAAAGAAGCTAAAATCAAATAATCTTCATTTTATAAGTGGTATTATTTGAACAGAAAAAGGGTTTATCAATTGATAAACCCTTTTTTTATGCTTGTATATCTAGCTATCTTCAGCTCGCTAACAAACCAAAGCTTAGCTGTAGTGTGTTGGTTCTTTATCATATACATGCGCATGCCATTTACTCATCTGCTTTTGCATAATGACCTGAATCGCAGCATGAATCATATGTTGACCAATGGCTTGAGTATCGCTACCAAGTAGCTCTTTTAGCTTGTCAGAAAAATCAATAGTCATCAGCGGCGCTTCATCTTGTTCAGCATCACGTAACAACAATCTACCATCATCTGCTTCCACCAGCTCTAACGTGGTTTCTTTGGCAAATCCTGCAAACTGATCGCTACTCTCGTTATCTACTTCTATATCATTATCGATATCATATGGCATTAATGTGTTCCTTATTATCCCGTTTAGTACTGGTAGAGAAACTGGTCATTGCAAAGCAGTCATTTCTTAAAAATAAACTCATTCGGCAAATCTATCGTCTTACAGTAACGCGGGTAAATCTGTCTTACTCATACAATGGACGCTTTAACACTCGAATTCAAGGGCTGTCACATAAGTCTTCGCTATAAAAGCAAACTTGAATACCATGTCGTTTGTATATATTAGTGCCAATAACGTAACTTTCCTAATGTAAATAAGAATGCCACAAACATTCCAAGATAATAAACCAGCTTTAACTCAAGGCTAGGATCACGATACTTAAATGGTAGTGCAACGGTGGCAGTCGCAGTGGGCAATATCAGCAGCATAAGCAGCCAATTCTCAATGACATTTAGCCAACCTTGTAAGTCGGTTCCGTGACGTAATGACGCCAATCCCATTAACAAACAAGCGATAATTAAACTAGTAAATAAGCCATTTGGTAAGTCTTTAGGATAGATAATTTTAGCAATACTGGCTGGTACGATTCTCATATAAAATTCCAGTCATGCTTGTAGAACATGGCTTAATGATTAAAAATATAAAATATTACGACACTATATAGGCGTGAATAAACAATATAAGCACGAATCAACGATACAGACGCGAAGAAGCCTTATATTTACAGCTAAACAACTTAACTGTAAGTACCCATCAGCCATAGCATCGATATACAAGAAGTCAAATAACCCAAACTAATCGCATTCCAACTTTCGATATGCAGGCCTTTAACTTTATTAAGTATGCGAGAGCCTACCCAAAAAAACAGCGGAATGCCTAGCATAAATGCAGGCACAATGACCGCTGCATGACGCAGCACGGTTTCAACATCATCACCCACCATCAGGCGAAAGCCATAACCTGCCAAGCTAAGTACCAGTGCAAACATCGCTAAGCCAATGGTAATGCCTCTAGGCACCAAGCTGCGCTGCGGTGTTTCACTTTCAAGTGATTGCTTAGCCTGCTGGTTCAACGCTTCATGAGAGCTTGCTTGCTCAGAAGGTTCTGTTGAACGGGTAGAATTGTTTGTGTCCATATTTCACCTTTACGTGACTGACCGTTATACATAGTCATAAGTTATACAGCACATTCTAATATTATTATTGTATGGCTAATAGCGTTTATTAACCATACAACACTCGCTAGCTGTTGTTGGCTAACAACAACTCCGCGCGCATCTCATCGATAGCCGCTTTATAATCTTCTTGATTAAAAATCGCAGAACCCGCAACGAACATATCAGCGCCCGCTTCAGCAATCGCACGTATATTACTGGCTTTGATACCGCCATCAACTTCCAATCGAATATCTCGACCACTAGTAATAATACGCTGACGTACTTGACGGACTTTATCTAAAGTACTATCGATAAACGACTGTCCACCATAGCCCGGGTTCACACTCATTAATAAAATCTGATCTACTTTATCCATAACATAATCAAGATAATGCAGCGGGGTCGCTGGGTTCAATACCAAGCCACACTCCGCGCCGCCATCTTTGATAAGTTGAAGTGAGCGATCGATATGAGCGCTGGCTTCTGGATGGAAGGTAATGATACTAGCACCCGCTTCCAAGAACTGCTCAATCATACTATCGACAGGTGAAACCATCAGATGCACATCAATTGGCGCTTCAACACCATAGTCACGCAACGCCTTACAAATCATGCTACCAAACGTCAAATTGGGTACGTAATGATTGTCCATTACATCAAAATGAATCACATCGGCACCCGACTCTAGTACCTTCTCCACTTCTTCGCCCAACCGCGCGAAATCAGCTGAGAGTATCGACGGTGCAATAAGATAAGGTTTAGCAGGACTGTTCATAATTGAGCTACCTAATTCATGTTTATATAAGATATTAATAAATTAAAAAGGAAATTATAATTGGCTCACATATGCTGAGAGCCTTTTATATATTGATGCTAAATACTTAATGGTTTAGCGCTGCTTATATTGAGTTTTGCAATAAGCACGGCCAACTTCGAAAGAGCGCTTTGCCTCATGTTTGGTGGCGCGATTGCTCACTCTCTGACGCCATAAGCGAAAAGATGACGGCTTTAGCTCTTGGCGCATGAGTTTGATAACCCCAGTCTCATCGAGACCATAGCTATGCTCTATAGCCCCAAATGGCGTTCTATCTTCCCATGCCATCTCTATCACGCGAGATATTTGCACATCATCAAGTACTCTATCGCCAGCGTCGTTGACGGTTTTTGCAATCAGCTCGTCTGACTTAACTTGAGACACTTCATCATTATAATCAATGTTACGTTGTTTATTTTGTAGAGCAACATCCATATCAGCCTGCATAGTCGCTTTTGTAGAGCTCGTATCTGCTGACTTATTCTTTGAATTAGAAGCTGTCAAATCTTGATAACTTGCCATAAAAATCACCTTCTGAGCATGAATGGAATAGCGAAAAATGTATCACGGTCATCTAAAAGACATCTTAGCTCATTTGAGCCATATGCCAATGATGTTCGATATGATCATTAATCACTGTTTGGATAAAATAATAGCTGTGATCATGCCCCGCTTGATAGCGTAATGTTAAGGGCTGTTCGGCTTTTGCACAAGCGTCTTGTAGTTTAGAAGTCTGTAGCTGACCTTCTGCTAAGAAGTTATCAGCCGCGCCTTGATCAACCAAAATGCTCGAATACTGCTGACCAACCTTTTCAATCATCTGTGAGGCGTCCGCTTGTGCCCATAGAGACTTATCATCACCGAAATACTCTGTGTAGGCAGCTTGCCCCCATGCAGACTCACTCGCCGCACATACTGGCGATAAAGCCGATACGCTGACAAACTTACTTGGGAACTTAAACCCTAGCAATAACGCGCCATGACCACCCATTGAGTGTCCTGTGACACCGATGCTGTGAATAGGAAACTCTGAACGTAGTAAGTCATATAACTCATCGACAATATAGCTTTGCATATTAAAATTGTCTGACCAAGGCGCTTGGGTCGCGTCAACATAATAGCTTGCACCTTGACCGACAAAATAGCGATCGTCGTTTGGTACATCGCTGTCCTCACTACTTCTAGGCGAAGTATCAGGTGCGATAAGTATCATACCAAGCTCGCTGCATTTCTGCTGAAAATGCGCTTTATGAGTGACATTATCAGCATTACACGTCAGACCTGATAGGTACAATATCGCAGGACAACGTCGCCCAGCCAAGGCTTCATCAGGTAGATAAATACTAAACGTCATAGAGGTTTTGGTAGATGTCGACTCGTGGCTATAATAATGCTGCTCACCATTAAAACAACGATTCACACTCTTTTGGGTAAGCTGTTTATTGGTAGATAAACTGTGACTATAGGAATTTTGCATGAGTGATATCCTTTTATTCAAAATAGAACCAATGACGATGTTTAATAAATACTCATCATCTAATAGTAAATCTGATATTGGCATTTATAAAATGCTAGATCATACTTCGTATTTATTCAGCTATTCAGCAGCTATCTCTACTTCGTCTACCGACAGATTAGTAGCGCTTTCAGGTAGAGTATTAACCGTTGTAGAAGTAGCATTATTTGTAATACTAGCAACGGATGGGCGTGCCTTATCAAACAATACTTGCTCAAACGCAGGCAATGCTGTCTCCATTAAGCTACCAATAACCATTTGCGGCTCTGATGGCTCAAAGCCCATGGCGCTCTCACGCTCATTGACCCGTATACTGGCATCTTTAAAAGCCGACTCAAAACTGGTATTCCCTCGTAGACTTTCAGCAAAAAACGCTTGGCCAAAATAGGTCATCTCAGCTGTATTCGTGCAGCCAAACGATGCTTTGTCAGCAGCTGATGCAGTAATCACTACCGTGGTTGGCGATGCCAATTCGTCAATAAACGAACCTGAGTAGCAAGCAGACACCACAATCACACGCCAGCGGATACCAGATGCGTCTAGCGCGTCACGCAACCAGGTGGCATCTAAATTGTCCATCGCAAGCGGTGGATTTGCCAACTGGACGATATCCTGATTACCATGTGAAGACAACGTCAGGAACAACACGTCTTCATCAGGGTTCATCTGCTGACCAATTTTCTTTAGGCCGCGCAAAATGCTGGTCTTAGTAGCAATTGGTTCATCGAGCCAGCTATAAGTATTATTGATCAGCGATAGTGAATGCCCGCTAGTACCAAAGCGCACATCAAACAACTCGCGTACCTTGTTAATCTCGGAACGAAAGACGTTTTGATCAGAGAATCCTGCGACTCCCATAAAGTACCAGTCGGTTTTGCCATCGATACTCGGGTCTATACTATCCAATGCTTGCTGTAACAGACGTGGCTGCTGATACAATGCCGCCTCTTCTAGTACAGGCTCTACAGGTATTT
This sequence comes from Psychrobacter sp. UBA3480, assembly GCF_002377945.1. Classification (GTDB taxonomy): domain Bacteria; phylum Pseudomonadota; class Gammaproteobacteria; order Pseudomonadales; family Moraxellaceae; genus Psychrobacter. The sequence continues at coordinate 42,932 of NZ_DFQV01000003.1, read as the reverse complement.
GCTTAAAGATTGGCTGATCAGCGACATTACGCTGCCAGATGGTCAGCAACGCCACCGCGCCAACCAATACAATGATTCGCTCCCACCATGGTATACGCAGACGACGGGAGAAAATCCAAAGTAACGCTAGCGTTTGCCATAAGAACAATACTAAAAACAGTACTGGTAAGAACGAATAACTCCAATTTGGCAACCAACCATAGCTACCAAAAAACTGCACCAAGCTCTGCAATAGGGCTGATAATGTATCAGCGACCAACCATAATACTACTGGTACAAATACCAATGCTTGGTTGCTCGCTCGCCGAGCCAAAATGATACCACCAAGCAAAATAATCATCGGCCAGATCAAATAACTGACCAATCCTTGCTCATTGAATATGCTGCCACTTTCAGCAGCTAACCATGAAAATAAGACATTACTACCAAGCGCCAATAGCGCAAATACGGCAAACTGTACAAAAGTGGGTTTAACCCAAGAAAAAGCCCGTGTTGAGCCCACCAGCATCCACAAGGTTGCAATAATATTGGCAGCGAAATTGAGCGAAAAACGCTGAAGCGAGACGGTTTTTAACGACGTAAGTGACAAAGACTTAGACCTCTAGCCAGTCGAGAAAAATAAAATGACTCAATGATAATTATCTTAATGTAACAGCCGCGCGGTGCAATCAGTTGACGATTTTTTGTACAGCATGCAGACATCGATTTATATTGAATTCACGATGGAGTGATTATAGAAGATGACTAGCACTGCCTAATATTTTAGCTCGCTAATCTATCGCGATTGTAACGGATTGTCGGTTAAGAGGATAAGGCTGATTTGTAAAATTCACTCAAATTTAACCAAAAATTCAAATAAAAAAGGAGGCCTTTTATATAAAGCCTCCCTTTCTTACTAATTACTGAACATTATCTCATCAATAGCTCATTGACGCGTTTTAGGTAAGCGGCTGGATCGTCTAGCTGACCGCCATCTGCCAATAATGCTTGATCAAAGATCACTTGTGCCAGATCATCGAATTGCTCACTGCTCTCAAGCTTCTTGATGAGTGGATGATCAGGGTTTACTTCTAGCGTTGGCTTACTTGCTGGTACATCCTGACCCATTTGCTGTAGCATCTGAATCATTTGTGGTGATAGCTCACCTTCACCTACAACCAAGCAAGCTGGACTATCGACTAAACGCGTCGATACTTTGACGTCTTTAGCACGCTCACCCAATGCAGCCTTTAGTTTATCAACAACAGGCTTTAGCGTTTCTTGGGCTTTCTCCGCTTCCGCTTTTTCTGCTTCATCTTGTAAGTCGCCTAAATCTACTGCGCCCTTGGCGATGTTTTGCAGCGGTGTCTCATCGAATGAGGTCAAGAAGTTCATTGCCCATTCATCGACACGGCTGGTCATCAAGATAACTTCGATACCTTTTTTCTTGAATAGCTCAAGTTGCGGGCTGTTTTTTGCAGCGGCTAGGTTATCAGCGGTGAGGTAATAGATGGCTTTTTGGCCATCTTTCATACGGCCTTTGTAGTCTTCAAAGCTCGTCACTAGACCGTCTTGGGTGCTAGTTGCATAACGCAATAGCTTAGCAATACGTTCTTGATTGCCTGTGTCTTCGCCTAGGCCTTCTTTGATAACATCACCAAACTCTGCATAGAACTGGGCAAATTTTTCTTGTTTGTCACTGTCTTCGCTATTCGCAAGGCTGGCGAGTAAGGTCAAAATACGGCGAGCGTTACCATCACGAATAGATTTTACATCACGTGACTCTTGTAATAGCTCACGGCTCACGTTCAATGGCAGGTCTGCTGAATCGATCACACCTTTCACAAAACGCAAATACATCGGTAGCAATTGCTCAGCTTCGTCCATAATAAAGACACGCTTCACATATAGCTTTAGACCATGCTGCTGCTCACGAGTGTATAGATCAACTGGCGCTTTTTTAGGGATATATAATAGCTGCGTATACTGTACGCGACCCTCTACACGGTTGTGCGTCCAAGTAAGCGGCGCATCCATGTCATAAGAGATATTCTTATAAAAATCGACATACTCATCATCTTCAATTTCAGAGCTTGAGCGAGTCCATAGTGCACTGGCTTTGTTAATTGTTTCCCACTCATCAGTGAGTACCATCTGGCCACCAGCAGGTGCCTGATCATCAGAGCTGTCATTTTCGTCTTCTTTTACATCTTCTTGCCAGATCTCTTTACGCATTTGAATCGGCAAACTGATATGGTCAGAGTATTTATTAACCAAGCGCTTGATTTTGCTGCGATCCAAGTAGTTATCTTCACCCTCGCTATATTCTTCTTTTAGATGCAAAGTAATCGCCGTACCGCGCGTGTCTTTGGTAATAGGCTCAACAGTAAAGCTACCAGTACCATCTGATACCCAGCGCACGCCTTTATCAGCAGGCTCGCCCGCTTTGCGTGATTCGACACTGATGGTATCAGCCACAATAAAACCTGAGTAAAAACCAACACCGAACTGACCAATCAATTGACCGTCTTGTTTCTGTGATTCAGACAATTTGTCTAAAAATGCTTTAGTGCCTGATTTAGCAATCGTACCTAAGTTTTCGATGGCATCGGCTTCGTTCATACCAATACCATTGTCGGTAAAGGTAATAGTTTTGGCGGCTTCATCGACGGCGATGCGGATTTTTAATTCGCCATCATCTTCATAGAGGCTATCATCATTTGTGCCTTCAAAGCGCAACTTATCACAAGCATCCGACGCATTAGATACCAATTCGCGGACAAAAATATCAGCGTTAGAATATAGTGAATGCGTTACCAAATGCAGTAACTGCGCCACTTCCGCTTCAAACGTATGTTTTTTTAATTCTGGATTCAGACCTTCAGCTTGAGTTGCTTCACTCATAAAAACTCCTTTAAATTCTATGAAAGACCTATTATCAGATAACGATATACTCACTAAAGCCGTTCTCATAATGTTAGAGAACTTGCCGTATGCAATACCGTTAAACTGTCTATACTAATAGGGGCATTGAGAAAAAATTCAAGCTCAAAAGTTTTATTCCATAAAAAACACCGCGCTTGTTTACCAAGGCGGTGTTCTGGTATCAGTTATTTGTTTGCTTGGTTTTTACTTGCTTCGTCATTTAATTGCTCAGTTATTTTCTGATATAACAATCAACGCGCAAACAACAGCAACTATTCTGAATATGCTTCTATCAATATATCCCAGAGAGTCGTCAGCTTTTTTGAAAATTGAGTACGGGTTTTCATAGTAACCTCTATGTCGATTAACATCAGCTTGTTAGTAATATTGTCTTGTTAGCTACTATTAAAACCATTTCTCTATTATTTGTATAATTAATTGATTACAACGTATAGTTTCATTTTTCAAAACTATAGCCTGACTGACTCTTAGCCTTTTAACGTGGCATAGGGCGAATAGTAAGGATTTGCTCACTACGACCAAAAGGCCCAGACACATCGTGCAATACCGCACTGGTCAACCCGATACCATCATCACCATATTGTTGTACAGCCTCGATACCCAGCCAGCGACCTTTTGGCGAGCGATGCATATGGATTTGCAAATCAGTATTGGGAAACATCCATTCTAACTTAGATAAACCAAGACCCAATCTTGGTACAACACCATTGGCAGTATCGACCATACCTAACAGATGCACCAAATCATCAGTCGGCTCGCCTTCTACCATGTCGAGATCATTGGTAATCCATACCATACCGCGACCAGAACGACGGTCTTCTGTCGCTACTAGACGTACGCTCTCAATAAAACCACCCGGCCAGCCTTTCATACCTTCCCAAACTGGTAGTCCTTCAGGTTTGTATTCTGCTGGTTGATCTTCAAGTCCGGCAATCTCGCTGGTATCTTGAGTAATCAGTCGCCACGCTCTTGCAATGATAGCATCGCGGCCACGGCTACTCATGACCGCTTCGACCAGCTCAATAGTCTTACCCGGTCGGATACAGCGAGTAGTGATAGTAAAATCGTCAAGCGGTATTAGCCCCAAGATATCGAGGCTCACACGTGCGATACGGGTATTAGGTTGTGGCGCGAAGCTGTTAATCTCGGCTGTTAATAGGCCTGTTGCTGGCGCCATGTGCTGCTCATGCTCATTCCAAGCACCTTGAGCATGCTTGGTTGGCTGATAATGCGCCACACTAACACCGTCTTCTTGCAATTCTCGTTTAACAAATTTGTAATAAGCAGTCATAGCTATCCTATATTTGGTACTTTCATCTGTATTTTTTATTTAGGCTTGTACTTTTTATTTATGGATAAGCTCTTGTTTTCTGAGCGTGAGAATCCGGCGAGCTTTTTGTATGAAAAATAACAAACAGATCATGACTACTGCGAGCATTGCGTAGAAAAAGCTTTTATCTGCCATAAACTTCATAATATTCATAAACAATACGAAAACCACTGCTACCATCACTAGCATATTGAGCTTTAGTTGCTTGTTGACTTCAGCGAGCGTGGCCTCTGCCAATACAAATCTGGCTTTTGGTTCTTTCATGCGACCTTATCCATATCAATGATGGTTCATACAAATACAAACACGAATATTAGTTACTTACCAACCTGAGTAACAGGTATCCGCAACGCTTTCGGCAGACTAAACGTCACATTTTCTTCAATACCAGATAGCTCACTAGGCAGATCACCACCCCAGTCTTGCAGCTGTTGCAATACTTCTTGGATCAACACTTCGGGCGCGGATGCACCAGCGGTCACGCCTATACTCTGCACACCATCTAACCAACGCTTGTCCATCTCACTGGCATTATCGATTAAATACGCTCGGCAATTCATACGCTCAGCCAGCTCACGCAGGCGATTAGAGTTTGATGAGTTTGGTGAACCGACCACTAGTACGACTTCACAGCGACTGGCCAAATCTTTTACCGCATCTTGGCGGTTTTGAGTAGCATAGCAAATGTCGTCTTTGCGAGGGCCTTGGATACTAGGAAATTTTTCACGTAGCGCATCGATAACGCGCGCAGTATCATCCATCGACAAAGTTGTCTGAGTCACAAATGCCAAGCGTTCAGCATCTTGTACAGTCAATGCGGCCACATCACCTTCATCTTCGACCAGATGAATATGCCCACCATGGCGACGATTAAAGCGGCCCATCGTACCTTCGACTTCTGGGTGTCCTGCATGTCCTATTAACACTGCATCCATCCCATCTTGCGCAAACTTTGCCACTTCGATATGTACTTTAGTTACCAACGGGCATGTCGCATCGAACACTGTCAAATCACGACGCTCAGCCTCATCTTCGACTGCTTTGGAGACCCCATGAGCGGAGAAAATAACGATGGAGCCGTCTGGCACTTCGTGAAGCTCTTCAACAAATACCGCACCACGATTGGCCAAGTCTGACACCACAAACTTATTATGCACAACTTCATGACGGACATAAATAGGCGGCTCGAAACGTGTCAATGCTTCATTAACAATCGCAATTGCACGGTCCACACCAGCACAAAATCCACGGGGATTGGCAAGATAAATTTGCATAAAAAGGCCTATCATTGGATAATTTATAGTTAAAACGTATTTTTGAATTTTTTATTCAAAAGTTGGGGCGAAATCAATGCTCTACTTTAGCATAATTTGCTTTTGTCGCTCTCTAAAATAGCTGTCTACTCATAGCAATATTTTGTGGGCGAATCTCAGCATGCTTACGACATATTGCAAAACCAGCTTTAACTTGTATAAAAGCAGTTTATAATAATGCATCTATTATAATTTCTATCGCCATACATGATGGCGTTTTTTATTTTTTCCAGTCTTTGTTTTTGACTGAGGCACTGCTTAACCTTTTATCAACACGCATTTATTACGATACATTTTACAAGTTACCAAGACACCTTCTATTAGGATAAATTGTATGACAGGTTCATTATTCATCGTTACTGCCGCTTCAGGTACTGGCAAGACCTCACTGGTCAAGCAGTTGCTTGCTACCACCAATGACTTGACTGTCAGCGTCTCTCATACCACTCGCGCACCGCGTCCAGGCGAGATTGATGGTCAGCACTATCATTTCACAGATACCGATAGTTTTACCAATGGTATCAATGCGGGTCTATTTCTAGAGCATGCTGAAGTATTTGGTAACTATTATGGCACGTCAGAGGAAAGTGTCCGTACCCAACTAGCGGCGGGTATCGACGTTATTTTGGAGATTGACTGGCAAGGCGCGACGCAAATCAGAAATATTTTTCCCGATGCCATTATGGTTTTTATTCTACCACCTAGCATTGCGACATTACGTCAACGTCTCTCAACCCGCGCGCAGGATTCTGTAGAAGTTATAGAGCGCCGTCTAGCTGGCGCGGTCACCGAAATGGCACAATACGTGAATGCTGACTATGTAGTGATCAATGATAATTTTGATGTAGCCTTAGCTGAGCTAAAAGCCATCATCGTGGCCGACAGGCAGACACTTGGTCGTCAGCAGCAGCGCTATCATCGCACGATTAGCAACTTGCTAAACACTCAGGTAGAAGAGTAAACTACGCACAAGCAGCTAATCTCGTAAGTAGATATAAAAAGCAACTACGCGGCTTGGCAAAAAATGCTATAATATTTAGCTATCCCCCTTTATATTTTTGATATTATTTTTATTGAGTGGCGGGCAAGGTCCGTTACTAATAAAAACAACCGAGGTAGCTATTTATGGCACGAGTGACGATTGAAGATTGTTTGGATAATGTTGATAATCGCTTTGAGCTAATTTTGGTCGCAAGCAAACGCGCCCGTCAATTGGCCAAAGGTATTGCCGAGCCGTTGGTTGACGTTGATAACGACAAGCCTACAGTATTGGCACTACGTGAAATTGCCGCTGGCAAAATCACACGCGACATCCTAAATCAGCCAGAGCATAATTTTGCTACTAGCTCATTAGATTTAGCATTGTCAGGCGACCACAGCTTCTAGTAGGCTGTTTTGATAAGATGTATTTTATAGAGCCAATAGGGTTTTTATAAAATAAATACACATCTTGATCAACTATAGAGACCACAGCATAGGCTGTGGTTTTTTGGTTGTAATAATAGTGTATTGGCTATTTTGGTCACCATTTATCCCCAAAATAGACCACTGAGTGAAATTTTTTCATCGCCCACACGCTTATCAGTTGACATTGAAAGCGATTTGCGATTAATTAGAGAATGGCGTACTCATCCTTAAGTTTTGTATGGTAGGTCATTATTTAGCCTCCATTTGCTTCGGTAAGTGGCCCAACAAGTAGGTCATGGAAAATAGGATCATCATTTTATGAGTCAAACCCTACCCAAACTCAGTCATCACCTCGTCGATGATGCTCAATATAATTTACTACGTTCGGTAGGTTATCTCACTGCTGCTGAGCGCCGTGATATTGTTGATGCTTGTGAGTTCGGAGATATTGCGCACATTAAAGACAAGCGCAAATCAGGGGAACCTTATATCACGCATCCAATCGCTGTCGCTGAGATACTAGCGGGCTTTCGCTTAGATCGAGATACTATTATTGCAGCAATTTTGCATGATACGGTCGAAGACACCGAAGTCAGCGATGAACAAATCAAGCAGCGTTATGGTGAAATTGTATCAAGACTGGTCGATGGTGTGACTAAGCTAAAATCCTCTTCACATAACAAGCAGCAGAATAAAGCGGCCACCTTTCATAAAATTCTGACCGCCACCCTCGCCGACCCGCGTGTACTCATTATCAAGCTTGCTGACCGTCTACATAATATGTCTACGCTTGACGCGGTACGTCCTGAAAAACAGCGTACCACAGCTCAAGAAACCTTAGATTTTTATGTGCCATTTGCCCGATTAATGGGTCTGAATGATATTGCTGACTATATCGAAGTATTGTGTTATCGCAATTTAGACTCTGATATGTACAACAAGCTGTCTGATAAACTGCTACAGCATGGGCTTGGACGAAATTTTCAAAGAGAGTCGATTCATCGTTATTTGAGTATCGTACTAAACAACTTGGATCTCAATGGTCTGGTCAAAGTCTTAGACAATCGCGTGGTCATATATCGTCAGTTTTTCCGCAATCGCGGTGAGATTAACGCGCTACTGCGTCACTATGCATTTGAAATCGTCCTTGATAATATCGAAGCATGCGACAAACTGGCCTATTACTTAATCAAAAAATATCAGATTGATGATACCCATATTGCGGATAATATTCGTCGTCCGCTGCCAGGTGGTAACCAGTCCCTCACCCTCATCTATGAGCGTGACAATGACGTGGTAAAGGTCACTATATTGACCAAGCAAATGCAGAGCGCTGCAAGACTTGGGGTCATCGGGGCAGAGCATGCATCTGATGTGAGTCAATCGGTTATCCAAGCGTCATTGCGCAATATGAAAGATTTGGTCGATGAAGATAATCTGAATGAAAACAGTCCTGATTTCTCAGCGGCAGTCTCAACCATTAATGAGCTGATGGATTACCTGCATTCTAGTAAAATCATTTGCTACAGTCCTCAAGGGCGTGCTTACGAGCTACCTCAAGGGGCAACCGCTCTAGATTTTGCCTACGCGGTCGGGCCTATGATTGGTAACGTTGCCGTTGGTGCAAATATCGATGGCAAAGCTGCAAAGCTCGGCACCGTGGTAAAAAATGGACAGTCCGTTGAGATAGAAGTGAACAGTCACTCAGAACCAAAAGCGGAGTGGTTAGGATTTGTAGTGACTAACAAAGCCCGTGAAGAAATTTTACGTTGGTTCAAAGATTTATCTGTCGCTGACAAACAACACCATGGTAGACAGGCATTGGATCGTGCGCTCCGAACGCATCAGAAAAGTTTTGATGACTTGACAGATGCTGATTGGAAAGATCTGACTGAATGGCGCGGTCTGACAGAAAAAGATGCGTTATTTGAACAAATAAGCTCAGGTACGCTACTTCCTCAGCTAGTCGTGACACGTTTGTTTAGCGATGAACTGAGCGATCTACAGGCAAAAGTACATAGCGATGATATGACCCAACCGCAACAGCTGATTGCAAATGCTGCTGGCGTCGAGCTTGATTTTGCCAACTGTTGTCATCCGATATATGGCGACCCTATCGTAGGGCATTTATCACGTCATGGTTTGGTCGTTCATCGTCATAAGTGTTTCTCACTTGACGATATCCGTAAAGACAATCCTTATCAGGTGATCCAATTACGTTGGCGCAATGACAATGCGGTCAAACAAGGTGACATCGGCGAGCATGACTTAAAAAACAGCGGCAAGATTCGTTTTCCTGCTTATTTGAAGCTCTCTATTGCGCTTAGTGATGAGCAAATCAGTGAAGTTATCTATCACTTGCGCCAGCTCAATATGGGTGTTGAAACCGTTGATGTTCGCAATACTGATACCATCATTCATATCGTGGTACGTAGTCGCAACCACTTAGCACAGGGTATTCGTGAACTACGCTCGTTGCTAGGTTTCCCTAACATTATAAGGTTATATCAATTATAATAAGCGCATTTGCTGATTTGTATCACTGGTATAGTCATGATGCAAATAGCTAAAATAGAACTGCTATTCTAGTAGCAATGAATCACTCACATAAAATATAAAAGGGATACCCCATGACTCGTCAAACCATCCAAACTGATAAAGCACCTGCAGCAGTTGGCACTTATTCACAAGCTGTAAAAGTCGGCAATACTGTTTATATCTCAGGTCAGCTTGGTTTTGATCCTGACACGATGGAGCTAAGAGAAGGTTTTAAAGCACAGGCTGAGCAAGTATTTGAAAACATCAAAGCTATCTGTGAAGCCGCTGGTGGCAGTCTAAATGACGTGGTCAAATTCAATGTATCTTTGACTGACTTGAGTAATTTTGCTGTCTTGAACGAAGTGTTTGTCGCCAATCTAAGCGAGCCATACCCTGCCCGCGCTGCCGTTCAAGTAGCTGCTCTACCTAAAGGTGGCGTGGTAGAAATCGAGTCTATTCTTTATATCGAGTAAGATGATATTTGATGCTTAATATTAGGTACTAATTGTTAAGCATCATTATTAAGTGCTCATTTTAGCAACAGCCTATAAGTCATATCACAATAAGCTTAGCATCATGCTAAGCTTATTGGTCTCCGTTCTATTATTCTGATCTCATATTCACCTAATAAGACTGCGAAGCCGTTTATGTTGGTACAAGTTGCTCTGCCCGTTCCCCTTTATCGGGTGTTTGACTATAGCCTACCAGCTGATATGCTTGCTTTGCCAGACAGTGCGATACCGCAAATTGGCAGCCGTGTTGAAGTTTCGTTTGGTCGTCAGACTCTGATTGGCATTGTGATTGCTCATATTTCACAAGACGATAGCAGCGTACCTGTTAATAAAATCAAACCTATTAATAAATGTCTAGATGCTGAGCCTATTTTGGACGCGGACATGCTCAAGCTTGCCTACTGGTTAGCCCGCTATTACCATTATCCACTTGGCGACGTGTTAGCAGTTATCCTGCCAAGCCTTGTTCGTCAAGGCAAACCATTAGATTTACTGATTACCCATTGGCGAATTTTGCCTCATATCACTGATGATGATTTTCGAGCCAATGCCAAGAAACAAAAGCAGCAGTTCGACATGCTAAAGCTACATGGTCAGCACGGCGCAAGCGAAGATGTATTGCTACTAGAAGGGATGCAACGAGCATTTTTAAAGACGCTAGAAGATAAAGGGCTAGTCGAGCGCTATATTCAGCCAAAACAAGCACCTACTCCAGTCAAACTGGCAAAAATGCCACTTGATCTCAATGATGAGCAGAAACTTGCTGTCGACGCTATTATTGCTGCACACGAATCCGATACTTATACTGGTTTTCTGCTCAACGGTATTACTGGTAGTGGTAAAACCGAAGTCTATCTGCAAGCGATGCAAGCCGTACTAGAGGCTGGCAAACAAGTCCTTATTTTAGTGCCAGAGATTGGTCTCACACCGCAAACGCGGGCAAGATTTGCCAGTCGGTTTGCCGCCCATATTGTGCTATTGCACTCTGGCATGACCAACACTTATCGCTTACAAGGTTGGCAAGACTGCCGCACGGGTCATGCACAAATCGTGATCGGTACACGTTCAGCTGTGCTATATCCTTTCGCAGACTTAGGCCTGATTGTCGTTGATGAAGCGCATGATGGCTCGTACAAGCAACAAGACACGTTACGTTATCATGCCGCTGATGTCGCTCTCTATCGAGGTTTGCAGTATAAAATTCCAGTGATACTCGGTACTGCCACACCTTCTCTTGAGCATTTAAAACTGGTCGATGATGGCAAACTAGCAGAATACCAACTGCTTACTCGTCCAGGTAATGCCAAGCCTGCAACCATGCAACTGATCGATGCTCGCTTGCAAAGCACCCATCAACAAGCCCAAGATGACGGTGCGCGCTATGATACAGGGCTGACGGATGCCATGATCGGGGCGATACGGCAAACGCTAGAAGCTGGTGATCAAGTACTAATATTTTTGAATCGTCGTGGCTATGCGCCTGTTCTATTGTGCGAGGCTTGTGGCTGGCAAGCAGATTGTCCGCGCTGTGACGCGCACCTGACCGTTCACTATAACGGCCAATCCCAGCGAAACAGTTATTCAAGCAACTCTTATTTGAAATGCCATCATTGCGATTGGCAAGCCTATATCCCTACCGTATGCCCTGATTGTGGCAGTCAAAATCTAGACGCCAAAGGCATGGGAACGACAAGGCTCAGCGAAAATCTACACGCAATCTTTGCTAATCCTCAAACCAGCAAAGAGCTCTATCCGATTATTCAAATAGACCGTGATACCACAAGACGTAAAGACAGCTGGGAAAATATTTACGAGCAAATTAATAAAGGCAACCCTGCTATCTTGGTCGGTACGCAGATGGTCGCCAAAGGACATCACTTCCCCAACGTTACATTGGTTTGCTTACCCAATGCTGATCGCGGATTTTTATCAGCAGACTTTCGCTCACCAGAGCATACCGCACAGCTCATGATTCAGGTAGCTGGCCGTGCTGGTCGAGGTGACAAAGCTGGCCGCGTATTGATTCAAACGTTGCAGCCTGATAACGAGTTACTATTAAAACTGGTCAAAGACGGCTACTTGTCATTTGCACGCGAGCTACTGCAAGAACGTCAAATGATGGGCTTACCTCCTCATCGACATGCTGCATTGATACGCTGCGAAGGTAAAACATTAGCAGCTACTACTCGAGCACTCAAGGATGCTATTGCGCATTTGCCGAATGCTCATAACCTCGCTGTTCTCGGTCCTATTGATGCACCCATGAGTAAAAAGAACAGCCGCTACCATGCACAACTTTTGCTATTGGCTAAAGACCGTCGTCAATTGCACCATGTGTTGGGACAGTGGTGGCAACCAGTGCTTGCCCTACCAAGCGCTAAATACCTTAAGCTTACTTTGGATATTGATCCTGTCGGTTGGTAGTTCTCACGCAGCTCTCAACAAATGGGCGCATATCTTTCTACTCATCTCCTCATCATGTTTACTTCGTCGTTACAGCTTCTCATGCTTGGCTATGTTAAATTTATAACCATCAAATGATATGCGGCAAAGGCTTTACGCCTACTCTACCCATAGCAAACGTCACTTGTCAGTAAGCATCATCTATCGAACGCAACTATCAGCGAATTTGAGTATTATTATGAATCCAAATAATCCAAACTCTGACGAGCACAATCATAGCCAGCAGCATGATAATACGGATGTGCCTAAGTACGTTCGCGAAGATGAAGAAAATAACTACACTCAGGAAAACCAAGGCCATCACGATCATGATGAGCATCTAGAACAGACAACTACAGCACGAGATACCAAGGGCTATCAGCGTACCTTGCTGTTCAGCTTTATTATCATTACTGGTTACATGTTTATCGAAGCCATTGGTGGCTGGCTTACCGGTAGTTTAGCCTTACTGTCCGATGCAGGACATATGTTAAGCGATGCGATAGCGCTTGGCGCCACTTTGGTCGCATTTAAAATCGGCGAAAAAGCGGCCACTCACCAGAAAACCTTCGGATACAAGCGTTTTGAGATATTAGTCGCTACGGTAAATGGCGCGACACTTGTCATAATTGCTTTGATGATTTTTTATGAAGCGATCAAACGCTTTAACTCACCGCCAGAAATTGCCACCCAAGGCATGCTTATCGTTGCGACTATCGGTATGCTGGTGAATATTTTGGTGGCATGGCTGATGCACCGAGGCAGTCAAGGTGAAGAGTCACATGGTCATAGTCATGGAACAGACAATCCCAAAATAACAGAGGAAAAATCTGATAATAAAGCACCCGTTAACCTCAATATGCAAAGTGCTTATTTACATGTATTGAGCGATTTATTAGGGTCAGTAGCTGCGATTATCGCTGCGCTACTGATGATGGGATTTGGTTGGGTATGGGCAGACGCAGTAGCATCAGTAATCGTTGCTGTACTTATTTTAATCAGTGGCTACCGCGTCGTACGTGATTCTGTGCATATATTAATGGAAGGGACGCCTGCCAATATATCGCTAGTCGATGTGGAGCAAAAATTACTCGAAGATGCTCAAGTACAAAAAGTACATGACCTACATGTTTGGAGTATTACTAGCGGTCTCAATGCACTCTCTTGTCACGTAGTGGTCGATGGTGAAATGAGTATCTATGAATCAAATATTCTAATTGCCAGTCTCGAACAAAGACTGCTAGAGCTTGGTATTCATCATGCTACTATTCAGGTCGAAAGCTCGTCTCACCCGCAGAATATCGCACATAGCGATGCATTGGTCTGTGATATTTCGGGACAGCTACCTGATGGTAATAGTCATATTGGTCATAACCATTAACGATACATTATCAGATAAGTGACTGAATAAAGAAGTCAGTAACTTGAAACACGTCCTAGAAAATACAAGTATAGGCATCTGATACTGGCTCATACTAAAAGTTACATGGAATTAAAACTAGAATCTAGATCACATTAAGACAGTCGTGATTTGCGACAAACTTTTGCTTTATTCCATTCAAAAAAATTAAGTCCGAATCGGCTTATGTGGTTATAATAACTATTATAAAGTTTTGTTTAGCACCCCAGTTAATTTTTATAATCATACTTTTTGGTATTTTCACTCTATCTATTGATGATACAACACTATGTCTAGACGCTCAGCACCCTTTGTCGCCCCAGACTATATCGATGATCCTGCATCAAAAGATGGCAAAAAACACGCCAAAGTTTTGTTATCAACGCTGCAAGAAGACATTGCAAACTTTCGTAATGAACAGTTTCCACCTGATATTTTGCGACAAATCCGCGATATGCCTATCTACGAGGGCAATTTAGCGGAAGTCCAAACCTATCAGCAACGTTGGCAAAATCTGCTTGAGCGTGCCAAGGATTTTTATCCAGCGGCCAATATGCCACCTGACTATCTACCGCTCCCAGCCAGCCTTGAGATACCACAATTTATTTATCACGTTCAGCGTCTACATTTGACTAAGACACGCGCCAAAGAATCTAAAAGCTTTGGATCAGTAGGTGCTCTGACCGATAAATGTGGTCAATATACGGATGATGAAATTGAGCGTATGACAGCAATGTTAGACAACGATGATGAAACGCGACTGGTGGCGCATCGTGAATTTATCGATCTGCGTGCTTATGTTTTTTGTCGCGATAGTAAGGGCGAGATGCTAGAGCCTGAGCGGGTACGGTTTTATCGTACTGGTCTTATTGTACATGCCCTGCCTGATTTTAAGATTGTAGATAGTCGCCAGACACCACGTAAACGCCGCAACGATGCTTATAATAATCCGCTTGCAGACAATGGTGTGTGGAAAATTTATCGCAAAAAATAATAGATACTAGCGCGATGTAGTTTTAGCCATACTGATTTTAGCCACGTTGATTTTATATTGTATATTTTATTCAAATTTTTAAGGAGCCCAGATGTTTGCTGCCGCCGCCGGCTCACCAAATCTCATGTTGCAAGCCACTATCTTTTTGGGAGCAGCATTGCTCTTTGTCCCTCTCGGTAAACGCTTCGGCATTGCAACAGTTTTAGGCTACCTCATCACCGGACTCATATTGGGCCCAAGTGGCTTGGATGTGGCAGGCGACGCTGAAAGTTTATTGCACTTCTCAGAGTTTGGCGTGGTCATGCTGCTGTTTATTATCGGGCTTGAGCTCCAGCCTTCGCGGCTCTGGGCATTGCGCCGCTCTATATTTGTATTGGGCGGTTTGCAGGTCGGTTTGACTGGTACGCTACTGATGTGGCTCCTACACCAGTTTTTCTCCTTACAACTAGATACTGCCTTTATTGTTGGTTTTGGTTTAGCCCTGTCTTCTACTGCATTTGTACTACAGATACTGACTGAAAAACAGCAGCTTTCAAGCACGCATGGTCGAGAAGCCTTCACTATCTTATTATTCCAAGATATTGCGGTCATTCCCTTGTTAGCAGTCATTCCGTTCTTATCAGGGGTGCGTGAGCAAAGCTACGATTTGATTTATTTTGGTAAAGTATTTGCTGTCTTTGCCGGTCTGATTTTTGCCAGCCGTTATGTGGTTCGACCATTCTTTAAATTTGTGGCTTCCAGTGGTGCATCAGAACTACTGACAGCGGTCGCGCTATTTATCGTGATGGGCGTATCTATCTTGATGGGTCAAATCGGTCTATCAATGGCGTTAGGTGCATTTTTGACAGGTGTATTGTTAGCAGATTCCGAATATCGTCACGAATTAGAAGCCAGTATCGAACCTTTTAAAGGGTTGCTATTAGGTCTGTTCTTTATGTCGGTCGGTATGCTTACCGACGTCAAGCTCATTTTGGCAGAGCCCATCTTTATTATTGGCTGCGCCCTCGCCTTGATGTTTATCAAGTTTGCAGTGATTGCAGGTATTGCCAAAGTATCAGGCAACCGCTGGCCGACCAGTATCAGATTGGGCGTAACCCTAGCCCAAGGTGGTGAGTTTGCCTTTGTCCTGTTTAGTGTTGCTACTGCCCAAAACGTCTTACGTCCCGAGCTTGCCAATACTCTCAATCTTGTCGTTACTATCTCGATGGCGCTGACACCTCTGGCATTCTTGTTATTAGAAAAAGTGGGCGAACCGTTATTTGCCAAGAGCAAACCGAGTCGCGAATACGATACCATTCCCGATCATGAACATCAGGTCATTATTGCAGGCTTCGGCCGCGTCGGTCAGATTATTGGCCGTGTACTGCGCATGCATAATATCGAATTTACCGCCATCGAACGCTCTGCAAACCGAGTAGATTTTGTAAGAAAATTTGGTAACCAAGTCTATTATGGCGATCCGAAAAATCCTGAGATTTTACGAGCGGCAGGCATTCAGAAAGCGCGGGTATTTATTCTTGCCATCGATGACTTAGAACGCTCTATCACTACCGCTCAGTATCTTCGTAAGAATTATCCTGAACTGATTGTATTGGCAAGAGCACGTGATCGTCAGCACTATTATCGCTTGCGTGAAGTTGGCGTGCGTCATATTTGGCGTGAGACTTACTTGTCGTCTTTGGACATGTCACGCGAATCACTACAGTTATTAGGCATCTCACCAGAAAAAGCGCGAGAAACAGTAAAAACATTCCGTGATTATGATGATGATTTGATCGAACGCCAACAAGCAATTTACGATGATGAAGCCAGCATGATTGAGTCCGCACAATCAGCAATGGCTGAGCTTGAAAGCTTGTTTGATGAAGATATTGGTAAAGCACGAAAAATGGATTTAACCGATTTTTATGAGGCGTTAAAGAGCCAAGCAACACCAGTTGAGGAAAAAGATGATACTGCAACGGACTCTAAGCATTAGCTCTCAGTACTAGCAACATCTACAAGCACTCGTGAAATACAGCCCCTAATCAGCTATGCAGTTTTTAGGGGCTTGTTTTTTATTCAGTGAGCTGGTGCAATCCCAGTTATCACTGTCTGGTATATGATAAAAGACCAGCGTCTGCTCGTTTAAGTAGCGTATTGGAAACGTCACGTTCTGAATCGTTGCCACTACCGCACAGTCGGTTTCTGTTACGCCAGCGGCCTGACTATCGACATGCATGCGTAGTTGCTGCTGCTCAGTACTCAGGGGCAAATTTACTGGGCACTGCCCTGTCTGTTGATAAATCAACGCCACTCGATTTTGGGCATTCTTTGCAATATCATAAGCATCAAACAATACTTCGTTTGCTTTTGGCTTGGCAATAATCGGTAAGAACTGCACCTTAATCACTAATAGCGAAAACGCAAAAAAACCAAACCCTAATGCCAGTCCAAACAAGCTAACGCTACCCTCTCTTTGCAGATGCGCCTTCTGTGCTGCCTCATCTCGCGAATGATCATTTATCGCATCAGCGATCTCACGCCTTGCCATTCGATAGTAATACGCATCAGTCCAGCGTGCCACCATAAACGACCAAAATAGCCAAATAACGGCAGCAATGCCGATACGTGTTGCCATCTGATAAGCATCAGGTACGTAAGACATCGCTACAAACTCAAAGGCGACTAGCACCAGTGCCACATTTAGCTGAATAAAAGACCACCCTGCGACACTATACACAATCGCATCCATATAACGCTTACGGTATAGCAGCCAAGGAAAAGTGATAAAAAACGCAGCCCAATGCCACTTTGGCGACAGATAACCTTGCTGATCGAATTGTTCAAAACGTTTGAGGTAATAACGCTGGCTACGATTACCGATGAACCACTTGTCTAACTGCTTACGTTTAGTAGGTGTTAGCGCTTCTTGATAAAATGGTGGCGGTGAATATGTCTCGATAAATAACATGGCAACACGCTCTACTTGCTGACTCTTAGAAAAAGCATTTGAAAAATACCATTATATGATAACGCTAAAACCCGTGTGTAACATAGAGAAACCACAGCACTGACCAGCAAATACGCGAAAATAGGATTGTCCGTTCACAGTTGTATGGATTTAACTTATAATAAGCAAACATCACCCACCTAATTAAGCCTTACGAATCCTATGAGTCAACATTCTGATATCAATGACAACGTCAATAGTACCGATACTACTGATGAGCAAACCCTTAATAGCACAAGCGAGCCTATCGATATCGATAACAGCACTAGCCAAGAGATAGAACCGACCTCTGACAAGCATATCCGCATCGTCAATACGTTTATGAAGCGCCGTACGCACATGAACAAAAACGCCGAGCTTGCACTAACTGCTCCAGAATTTTCTGAGTATTTGGTCAATAACAGTTTTGGTGATGGCGATCTTACCGGTATTGACAACCTACGTGCGTTATTCGCTGATAGCCCTAACGGCCCAGATGCGCCGCTTACAGTAGAGATTGGTTTTGGCTTGGGTGATTCATTTATTGAGATGGCAGCCGCTGACCCTACTCGTAATTTTGTCGGTGTAGAAGTGCATGAGCCTGGTATTGGTAAATGTGCGTATATGGCTGGCACCCAAGATTTGAGCAACGTAAAAATCATTAACGGTGATGCCATTCAATTGCTCAAGCAGCTACCAGAAAACCATATCGACCGTATTCAGCTATACTTTCCTGACCCATGGCAAAAGAAGCGCCACTATAAGCGTCGTTTCGTCAGTCCTGAACGTATGACCATTGTTACGCGCAGCTTAAAACAAGGCGGCTGGTTCCATACAGCAACTGACTGGGAGCACTATGCATTTTGGATGGTTGAAGTATTGGATGGTTTCGCTGGATTGACCAACAAAGCAGGTACAGGTAATTTCACTGAGCGTCCTGACTTTCGTCCAATGACTAAGTTTGAACGTCGTGGCCTCGACCGTGGGCATGGTGTTTGGGATTTGATCTATATCAAAGACTGATTAATACAGCTTTACTTTTGATAATTTTGACAAAGCGGCTATCTGATGTAGCCGCTTTTTTTGGCCTTCCATATGTCATAGAAAATATCTCTAAAAATACTAGACATCCTATGCATAACTATGTCTGCTGACATCTTAGGTGTATATCTTGAGTCATACTCCTGACTTTTAATGCCTATAGTATGATTATGCATAAAAAAAGATAAATTTATAATTTGTGAAACATAGCGCTCATAGCGTTGTTTGTAGACAAAATTGCTTCTCTAAAGTGATTAGAAACGAAATATAGAATCCGTTCCTAATACTAATAATCTACGTAAACTTATGTATTATAAGGCTTTACAGAGTTCTCCCCATAAGCTGTGGATAACCCTGTGCATAAGTCACCACTTGACAACTTTATAGCTAAGCAACTTAAAGGATAAGGTAAAATCGTTCATTTTTTGTACAATTTATAAAGCATTTAAAATCAATAATTTACATTAAATTTACACACATAAAAAATTATTTTAAATAATTTCTAAAATAATTTAATTATTCATAATGTTTCACAATTAGCAAAAATAAGCCTTTTATTTATTGTGGACAACTCCTAAATCTGTTGACAAGCATAGTCATTATCAGGTTCAAAACAACAGCGACCTATCGCATCATTTCTGTAGATTTTCAGCCTTATAACATGCGACAGATAGTGTCGTCTAGCATCCCTCAATGAGCATTATAGTGCTTTTCTTTTGTTATAATTACCTTATCAAATCAACAGTGTTAAGAAGTTAAGTCAAGTAATGAGCACGCCAAGTCTGACTAAAAACAACGATAACGACAGTGTATTACGGACTTATTTTTACTTCTCTAGCTATTTAATTTTACTGTATAGTAGAACGATACATTCGATACTACTACCTATACCAGTCACGTGACAACCTATTTTTCGATAAAACAGCCAAACAATAATTGCCGACTTCATAACAGTCAGTATGCGTTTGCCAAAGGTTTTAACAGTACCAATATTTTATTTATAGCATCAACTTAACTACCGAAAACAAGGAATCCAATATGGACGACAATAAAGCCAAGGCCCTCAAAGCGGCATTAGGTCAAATCGAAAAGCAATTTGGTAAAAACACCATCATGCATCTAGGCGATGACTCGGCCATTATGGATGTCGATGTGGTCTCTACAGGCTCTCTAGGATTAGACATTGCGCTTGGCATTGGTGGTCTACCAAAAGGCCGTATCGTTGAAATTTACGGCCCAGAAAGCTCAGGTAAGACGACGATGACCCTACAAGCTATTGCAGAGTGTCAAAAGCAAGGTGGTACTTGTGCCTTTATCGATGCTGAGCACGCGCTTGACCCTGTTTATGCACGCAAGCTTGGGGTAAATACTGACGACTTATTGCTCTCGCAGCCTGACAATGGCGAGCAAGCACTTGAAATTACCGATATGTTGGTACGCTCAGGTGCAATAGACATGATCGTGATTGACTCAGTAGCCGCCTTGACGCCACGTGCCGAGATTGAAGGTGAAATGGGTGACTCGCACATGGGTCTGCAAGCGCGCCTGATGAGCCAAGCCCTACGTAAAATCACTGGTAACGCCAAACGCTCTAACTGTATGGTGGTGTTTATTAACCAGATTCGTATGAAAATCGGTGTTATGTTCGGTAGTCCTGAGACCACAACTGGTGGTAACGCACTGAAGTTCTACGCCTCTGTACGTATGGATATTCGCCGCATTGGTGCGGTCAAAAACGGTGATGAAATCATCGGTAACCAGACCCGTGTCAAAGTCATCAAAAATAAAATGGCACCACCTTTCCGCCAAGCTGAGTTTGAAATTACTTACGGTGAAGGTACTAACCACTTAGCCGAAGTTATTGATTTAGGTGTGGAGATTGGAGCCGTTGGCAAAGCAGGGTCTTGGTACAGCTATGGCGACGAAAAAATTGGTCAAGGTAAGGCTAACTCTGTGCTTTTCTTAAAAGAGAATCCTGCCATTGCTCAAGAAATCGAAGACAAGATTCGTGATGAAAAGCTTGGTACAAAGAAAAATAGCAAAGCCGACGAAACTGAAGAAGCAGAACAGGCTTCTGAACCTGTACAATAATGGTTTAACGATTAACCGTTGTCAGTAACTATGATTCATTATGAAAATTAAAACCTTAGCTGAAATTCTAGCTGAGTCGGCACCCGACTCAGCTAGTTCTGTTGATAGAAAATCAAAAAAACTGCCTAAAAATTCTCATACGAAAGAGTCTAAAAAATCAGAGAAGTTTAGTAAACGGACTATTCGTTCAAGTAAAGATGATTCAGTCACGAATGACGCTACTATTAATACAACGTTTTTTGAAGACTCCTCTCCTAAGTCAAAGAAAACTTCTAAATCTAAAAAACGTAAAAAGCGTTTTCATCCAGCGGCTAATTTTACCGCTGAGCCTAGTGACACCACTACATATCAACCCCCCGAAGCGCAAACCATCAAAGAGATGCTGGCAGAAGTTAAACTCGACATTCAGAATGACGAAGTTGACAACAGCTTAGCAACAGATAATGGTCGTAGCACTGAGCCGCTATCCAAAAACTCAGAACATGAAGCTGAGCTTTTTGCTATCAATGGTAGTGAAACAGACAGCCAAAACGATAACATACCAGCCGCGCTCAAAGCCTACTTACGAACCCCTGAACAAAAACAAGCAGAAATCGATGCGATCAAAGCAGAAAGTCGATTGCGTTGGCTCGCATTTTATTATTTATCACGCCGTGAGTACGGTAAGGCTGAGCTAAAGCAAAAGCTGATCGACAAAGAACAAGACCCAGAGAAAATTGACGCACTACTTGATGAGTTTGAAGAAAAAGGTTATCAAAGTGATTACCGCACTACCCTAATGCTGATACGTGAGAACATTCGCAAAGGTCGTGGACGTGGTCGGATCAAACAAGAATTCTATCGTAAGAAGATTGCTATGCCAGGTAACATCGATGAGCTAATCGATATGGCAAATACTGAGTCTGATGAATTTAGTGAGTTTGTAGATGATGATGCAGATAACCTAGTCGATGGTGTAGATTGGCTAAAACTGGCGGTGATAGCTCGTACCAAAAAATACGGTAATGACATACCAGTTGAGCAAAAAGAAAAAGCCAAACAGCTACGATTTTTGCAGTATAGAGGGTTTAATACCGATATCTGCTTTGCCGCACTTAATCATACCACAGAGTCGCTAGACGAGCGATTTTAACGCCTTGCTGTCACTGTCACTACCAAACGGTATTTATCGACAGTCATACTATTGTGATAGACGTAAAAAAGAGCACGTTATATAACGTGCCCTTTGATCAATACTGCCAGAAACAGTACTGCCAGTTATTTTAATTGAGGCGGCTTTTAAGTATTCAGTTAGAAAGTTTCAAATTCTAAGCTGCCAAACTACTTGAACAAACTACTTAAAATTACCAAGACGGCTAGATAGCTGGCTAATGATTTGATCTATCTCTTCATTAGCTTCAGACTCATTATCTAGATTACCATTAGGCGTTAGCTGATTCATGACCTCAGGCAACAGCTCAGCGAGTCCCTGTCTTACCTCAGTTTCATTAGCACCAGTATGAGCGGCCACTTGCTGAATTTCATTTTCGTCAAACAAACGGTTAATTTCGTCTGGATTTAAATTATCGTTTGCTTCGTTATTACTCATCCAAGAGCGTGCTTGACCTTCATAGCCCATACCAGTGATTTTTGACAACGCCCCACTCAAACCACCATTACGTTTGATCCAACTGAGTACCATAGGCATCAACGCAGCGACGAGCATACCTTTACCACCAAACCCATTATTAGTACGCTGACCACCTAATACACTACCTAAAATATCACCTAGTCCGCCAGCACCTGAACTTATACCGCCGCGCTGACTACCGCCCGTGAGACCACCAATGATGTCATCTAAGCCAAAACCATTATCTGCTTGACGACTATTTTGTTGAGGGCTATAACCACCTGCCTGACTGCCACCGCCCAGCACACTACCTAAAATATCACCTAGTCCGCCAGTCTGCCGTGTTTCAGTACGTTGGTTAACTGGATTGCGCTGAGCGTCGTCTGGATTCATTGCACTACGTGCCACTTGGCTCACTAAATTCCCTAATAAGCTCATTATCTATTCCTCTTTTTATCGTATTGTTTAGTACAAAAATACTGCTAAAATTTATGAAACACCATATCTGCATACATGTTCTTTAATAACGGGACAGCAGAATTACGAGTTTTATTTTCTATTTTTAATATAACAGATTTTAATATAACAAACCTCTTTGTCCTTTGAGATAGCTATTTTGTTATGACGTGTAGAGATTTTTCACCGTAAAAGGAGAAGTCTAAGACCAGTAGATAACCAGTTATCTAGCATTATCCTTACTGGTATTGGCTAAAATATTTAACTGTCGCCATTGCTCGTGATTTACTTGGTCGCGAAATATAGTAGTCGAAAACGTTTTTTGATAAGGCTCAACAATATTGAATTCGACACTCATTGCCCACTGATAGCGATTTATATCAACTAACTCTGCTTGCCATAACTCATCGCCGCGGCCCGTTCGTATCAGTAATTGCCATTCTTTATCAATACGCTGACTGAGCGATGGCTGACTAATATGTAATAGTATTGGTCTCGATATAATCAGATAACTTGCAACTGCTGCCGAGACTATTAAGATTAGTAAATACTGCCACAAAGCAAAAGATGCAAACCATGCTAATATCATCATAACCCCAGTCAAGCCTACATACAGCAGCGCGCGTAAATAACTGGCAGGCGTGATAGCTGTATCAATACGTAGCGAGGTTACTAGCGTCATATAAGCGTACCATGGGAAACGTTAGATATTGTGCTGACCCGTTCCTTAAGACCTAAACCAAGTCTTTGGTGTGGCGCCATGTTTTTATCTTATTGACCAATGCCCAGATGTCGTCCTCTTCTGGACGATTTTGATTGGTAAAGTAATCAAGCAAGTCTGGGTCTTCATGAGTGAGCATTTCTGCAAATGTTGCTTGTTCAATAGCATCTGCTGTCAGATATAGCTCTTTAACATAAGGATCAATATAAAAATCCAATTCTTTTAATCCGCGGCGAGCTTGATAAATGATACGGCGCTGTTCATTGGTTGGTTCTGGCTGAGTTGTACTTGTCATAGATTTACTCTTATTAATTGAGATAGTTTTATTGGTTTAGATAGTTTAAAAATAGACGTTAAGCATAGCGTATAGAATATTTATAGTCTTGAAATCTCACTATGCATTCGGACATGTAGAATGAAATTAACAACGATATGCTGACAGTTGACTCCATAAGGCAACTGCTTGCTGCATCATCGCCACATTATGCGTACGAATGATACTTGCTCCTTGCTGTAGCGCAAACAACCCAGCTGCCGTTCCTGCCGAATCACGCTCTACCGCTTGCGTCGTACTCACAGCTTCAGCTCTACTTTTGGTCAATACTTCTGCTAAAAACCGCTTACGAGAAATGCCAAACATCAATGGTAGTCCTAGTGTTTGCAAGCAGCTCAGCTGACTTAATAACGCGCAATGATGCTCATAGTTCTTAGCAAAACCAAAACCTGGATCGATAATGATATTGCTTTGTTTGACGCCGATGCTAACTACTTCGTTAATACGGTCGAGCAGCTCTGTACGCACTTCATCGATCACATCATCATACTGTGCTAGATTATTCATTGTCGTTGGCTCACCGCGCATATGCATTAGCATAACAGGTATATTAAGTTTAGCAGCCAGCTCTGCCGCACCAGTACGTTTCAGTGCTCGTACATCGTTCCAAATGTCAGCACCTTCATTAAATGCTGCCTGCATGACTTCAGGGCTGCTAGTATCAATCGATAACCAAATAGCATCACCACAATGCTGACGAATAGCTCGGACCACTGGCACAACTCGTTGTATCTCATCATCAGTCGCCACAGTTTGCGCATTTGGACGAGTAGATTCACCACCAATATCGATAATAGTGGCACCTTTATTTATCATCTGCTGACAGTGCGCAACGGCTTTATCTACTGCGTTAAACTGCCCGCCGTCCGAAAATGAATCTGGCGTCACATTCAAGATACCCATGACATGCGGCTGCGACAAATCTAAGGTTTTATCACGGCTAGATACTTGGTAGTTGGGTAAAGGTTGAAATAATGACATGAATAATCCATCGCAAATAAAATTTATAATGCAGCTTTAGGGCGTGTTGAACATTCGACCATGGCACTGACAGAGACTATTTTTTAGACAGTTCGACGTTAGAAATAGTAAGTTTAGTCATTCTAAGTGTGTATTTTTAACAATGAAATGGCAAAAAAGAGTCCTGTTTTCTTCTGTTGATATTAGAGCTGAGCCTAAAACTGCCCCCAGATCCATACAAGCAGTACGTTGCAAACCTAGTTAAGGCTGGAGCATTACCGTCACTTTATACCTTGTCTGGAACAGTTTTAGCGATTAGCAGTGCTTATTCGTGAATGTTCAACACGCCCTATTTATTATCTATGCTTATGATACCAGTAAATCTTATGGGGTTCTAAATCCTTCATAAAATGATGACAATAAAAAAGCCCTCTATCATAAAGGGCTTTTTATAAAACATGAGTACGCTAGCATTTACATCGCCGGTAATGGTGGCGGTGTAGCACCCGTTGTTTTGACATCGTTTTTCGACAAGTTTACTTCGTTATGCTGGTAAACTCTTGGTGGTCGCGGTTCTTCACCTGCTAGAATATCTTGCAGTTGGTCACGATCAATAGTTTCCCAGTTCATAAGCGCATCAACCATCGCATGCATTTTGTCTTGGTTGGCTTCAATCAATTCACGAGCGATATCATACTGCTCTTCTAGCATACGACGCACTTCTTCATCGACCTTCTGCTGAGTAGCTTCAGAGATAGTACGTCCACCACCACCGAAATACCCTTGTGAGTTATCGTCATCTTCGTATACCATAATACCGAGTGCATCAGACATACCGTACTTTGTGACCATAGCACGTGCCATTTTGGTAGCACGTTCAAAGTCGTTCGAAGCACCCGTCGACATTTGATTGATGAACACTTCTTCGGCGATACGACCACCAAACAAAATAGCAATGTCGCTCAGCATTTTCGACTTGTACATACTGGTCTGATCATGCTCAGGCAACTGCCAAGTGACACCAAGGGCAAAGCCACGCGGCATAATAGTGACCTTATGCACCGGATCTGTACCTGGCAATAACTCAGCTACTAGCGCATGACCCGCTTCATGATATGCAGTTGCACGGCGCTCTTCTTCACGGATTACCATTGATTTGCGTTCAGGACCCATATATAGCTTGTCCTTCGCATCTTCGAAGTCATTCATATCGACGCTGGTCTTGTTGCGACGCGCGGCAAACAATGCAGCTTCGTTTACAAGGTTGGCAAGCTGTGCACCACTGAATCCAGGCGTACCACGAGCAAGAGAACTTGCATCTACACTGATTGTGTTTGGTAGTTTCTTCAAATGGACTTTCAAGATTTGCTCACGGCCTTTGATATCCGGCAAGCCTACTTGTACCTGACGGTCAAAACGACCTGGACGCAGTAACGCTTTATCAAGCACGTCAGCACGGTTGGTTGCGGCAATAACAATAACGCCTTCATTACCTTCAAAACCATCCATCTCAACCAATAGTTGGTTCAATGTCTGCTCACGCTCATCATTACCGCCGCCCATACCGGAACCACGATGACGACCGACTGCATCAATCTCATCAATAAAGATGATACAAGGAGCGCTTTTCTTCGCCTGTTCGAACATATCACGGACACGTGATGCACCAACACCGACGAACATTTCAACAAAATCAGAACCTGAAATTGAGAAGAAAGGCACTTTAGCTTCACCAGCAATAGCTCTCGCTAACAAGGTTTTACCTGTACCTGGAGGACCTACCATCAAGATGCCACGAGGAATCGTTGCACCCAGTTTGGTAAATTTGTCTGGATCACGTAAGAACTCAACCACTTCAACAACTTCTTCTTTGGCTTCTTCACAACCGGCCACATCTTCGAAGTTAACGTTGATTTGATCTTCGGTCAGCATTTTCGCTTTTGATTTACCAAAGCTCATTGGGCCACCGCCTTTACCGCCAGCGCCGCCTTGCATATTACGCATAAAGAATAAGAACAGACCAATAATCAATAGAATTGGGAAGCTGGCTATCAGTAGTTGCATTAGTACGCTTTGGCGCTTTGGTGCAGTTCCTTGAACTTCGACTTGGTTCTCACGTAGCATTGGCATGAGCTGGTCATCTGACACAGCTGGTCTAATGGTCTCAAAAGATGAACCATTTTTCTTTTCGCCGGTGATCTGTTCGCCGTCGATCTCGACACTGGCTACTTGGTTTTCTGACACTGCGGTCACAAACTCAGAGTAGTTAAGGTTATCCGGCTCAGAGGATTGATCAAAGCCGCTAAACACCAGCACCAAAACGCCGATTACCACCAGCCACAATAAGGTATTTTTTACCATGTCGCTCACTAGTTATTCCCATCCCTTACTTATTGGTGTGTTTATTAAACACGTGACGTCTATAAACGTATTGCTCATTTTTAACGAATATCCCGATAATAAAAAACTGCTAAATTAAACTTATATGATTTATAGGTGGCCTAAAAATTGTTTTTATAAATAATCATTATGAGATAAACATAGATATACGATCACTGAGCTTGTAAAACGCTTATTATCAGACGACTTTGCCTAAAACGTATGCTAAAAACAAAGGTAATATACCATGATATGTGGTGCTAACCCGCATAATTCAAGCAGGTTTTACGATTATTCATTTAACAATTGACGCAGCTTTTATATCGCGATAATAACACTTTATGGTGGTTTACCCTCACGCTTACAAGAGCAGCAACCTATTGATGTTAAAACTATTTAATCGCTATCCAAAACATCTCTTTTGAGCGTGGTCGTGACGCACCTGGCTTTATACTACGAATCTTACTAAAATCCTGCTGCATCTGCTTGCGTAATTCTTGTGTACCCTCACCTTGAAACACTTTCATAATAAGTGCGCCACCTTCTGGTAAGGTTGCGAGCGCGAAGTCTACTGCTAGCTCACATAAGTACATCATACGTGGCTGATCGATAGCGCTATTTCCCGCAGTATTGGGTGCCATGTCAGACAATACCACGTCGACTTGTCTATCACCCACTTCTGCCATAATGGCATCAAACACTTCAGCTTCACGAAAATCGCCCTGAATAAAGGTCACATCAGGCAAGGTATCCATGGCCAAAATATCAGAGGCAATCAAGATACCATCGTCACCTACCAATCGACCAGCGACTTGTGACCAGCTACCAGGCGCACTGCCCAAGTCCACGACCGTCATGCCTTTCTTGATCAGGTTGGTTTTTTCATTAATCTCTAATAATTTATAAGCGGCACGGGCACGGTAGCCATCTTTTTGAGCTTTTTGCACATAATGATCGTCAATATGCTCTTTCATCCAAGCACTGCTGCTCTTTGATAGTTTTTTGTTTTCGATACGCGTGGCCAAAATACCTGCTCCTATTGCTTTACTAAATCTAGCTGCTTTAATTGCTCTATCACTTACAAACTGATATTAATCCGTTGCGGATCATTCTAAATACGGTGTTAATCAGATTTTTTATTCATGGTTGGTTGCAAACTGACCAAATTCTATTGGTTAAATAACTGTTTTATAAGGCAGTAGCGTTTATAATGTACCAAACATTCAGTTTAACATTTTCGTCACGTAAAATCGTGCAAAATCCTGCTGATCTCATGCAAGATGGTCACAGATTATCTATAATGATCAATAACTGTTTTTGACAGTACCATTTTTATTTTTACCAACACTTAGGAATTCTATGCAACTCGATAACGCTACCATCAAACGTCTAAAAGGCATCGGTCACGAGCTAAAGCCTATCGTTATGATCGGCAACAAGGGTATTACTCCAACCATCACTGAAGAAATCGATCGCGCGCTAACAGATCATGAGCTTATCAAAGTGAAATTGCCTGCTGGCACGAAAGAAGAGCGTGACATCGTTGGCGCTGAACTTGCTAAAGCGGCTAATGCATCTTTGGTTCATTCTATTGGTCGTATGGCATTATTACTACGCAAAAACCCAAATGCCAACCCAAAACTGTCTAACCTAGCACGTCACGCGCAGTAATATGTCATGATAGACTGGCATTAAGTGACTGGGTTTTATGTTCACTTATATCATAGCCAAACGATAATGAAATACAAAGGCCGCGACGCATCTTGCTCGCGGCTTTTATGTTCTCCGATAGTCTCGGTTATACTTAACATATAGTATTAGTTCCCTGAATCAGTATAATTTCTCTTGTCACTATCACCTCTTTATTATTACCGTCGAGATGTACTTATAATGAAACAAGCTTTTAACCTCCGTCTAGCCACCGAGACGATAGCGAAAGATGCTCAGGAATTAGGCGTGTCTATAGAAGAGCTTGAGAATATCTCTATCAAAGTAAGTGCAGAGATCATCCAGCAACCAGCTTTGCAACTAGTGCTGACCTATCAAGTGACTCTGCCTAGCCAAATTCTAGCCAATCAATTCAATTGGCCAACATGGCAACAAACTCAAGTAAATTTCACTGATTACCTATGGGAAGAAACCTGCCTTGAATGTTTTATTGCTGGCAGCAAGATTGTGCGCTGTAAGACTGATGATGAAGATATCGTAGCACGCCATCAGACAGAACCTTACAAGATACCATTTCAGCAAGCAACCGCTTATATAGAGATTAATGCTAACCCTGATGGTCGTTACGCACTTTATCAATTTGAGAGCTATCGTAACCCTGCGGCACTACCGCCATTACCGTTGTACGAGACCGATGAAACCACGCGCGCATCTATTAATTGGCGTAACTGTAAAGAGCTAGCAGATATATCAGGGGAGAACCCGTTATCTAGCACTCCAACGGTAGTGCAGACACCTTTCCGTTATGGGCGTAGCTTTAGCCTGCCTATAACTCAACTACCGAATCAACAATACGCTATTGCAAACATAATGATTGAACAAATACATCCTTGTGTCATCTTATGGTTTGGCAAAACTGACTTATACTTTGCCTCGGGCCATGCCTCCCCGCCTGATTTTCACAATCGCGACTATTGGCCAAATTTTGAGCTTTGATTTTGTTAAATGAGCTGTACTTACTTAGACATCCCAGTTTAAAGCACAAAAAAAACCCAGTAATGTCACAAAGAGCATTACTGAGTTTGGAGAAAACTTTAGTCTTATTTAACTGATACTTACTTCATTTAACCGATGTTTATTTGTCAGCCATCGCAAGGTAGATACCACGATCTGATGCATCATCAACATACTGCGAATCACGCCATGTCGTATAGCTGTATGTACCGCTATAAGGGCTAATGCTATTTTGACGGAAGTCAGATACCCAGTCATTGCCATCAAAAATCTGAATATGACCATGTGGACGGCTTGACGTGCGGTTATAGACAACGACATCACCAACTTGTGGTGCCATGTCGTTACTGATTTTGGTAAAGCCAGCTTGGGCTAGCGTGCCACGAGAAGCGTACTGATAGGCTGAAGGGTTAGGCGTAAATTCGTAACCTGCAGATTGTAACGCTTTACGTACATAGCGAGCACAGTAGCCAGAGCTTCTAGATAGAGCGACGCGAGAGGCATTTGCTGCTGCAATAGCAGGAGCAGAGTTGCGGTCAGGTACGCGGCTTGCTTGCTGCTGACGCTGCTCGTAAGACAAACGACTGGTCAGTGAAGCGAGCTGATATTCTTTTTGCTTAGCATGAGCGCTTAGGTTGTCAATTGCTTGACTGATCTCATCGTTGCTATATACATGTGCACCACTGTTAGTGCTATAGATATTGCGACTAGAACCATAGTTCGCAGAAGTAGAAATATTTGTGATGGTATGACTCAAGGTATTATTTGGTTGAAAGGTTGTTTCGGCAGCACCACTCGTCTGTGCGATACCCATTCCCAATACTGACAAAATTAATAAAGCTTGTTTCATAAATTTACTACCTATTGTTAATACAAGTCTGCTCGTCATCCGTAACGAAGCATCAATTAATTTAGAGGATATAATCATCAAATAGACGTGATAAAATCCCTATTACAACGGTTCATTCTTTTCAAATAGTGACTAGTGCCAGTAGTACTTCCCACCTAGTCAACTATCTTATAAGCCATCTGCTATATATTGCTTTTAGCATGTCTGTTATGAGTATCGAGTTTGTCACCTATTAGATGAGTACTTACGATGTCAAAAAAACAGCCTAATCGGCTTGCCCAGCTTATAGATCATCAAGCATTTGCTGGTAGCGCGCTACCTCAAACCCTTGCTAACAACATGCGACTATATATAGAAGCAACCAACGAGATAAAAGAGCTATTGGTAGACTGTCTACCTGAAGAAATACTCAATACCTGTTGGGTTGTAGGCTTATCACCTGAGCAGTTGATATTAAGTGTTAGCTCAATGACAGCAGCAAATCATATTCGCTATTTACATAGCTCGTATTTGCAAATACTAACAGAGCAGTCAATTACATTTAAACAACTCAAGCAAATTCGCGTCGTTGTGGCTAAACACTCTACTGATAATTATTCATCTAAACAATCATCAACATCATCACTGCACTTGCCAAATTCTCGTAAAGCCAATGAAAATCAGGCGCTTAGCCAGAACACAAAACGGACTATATCACAGGCCGCAGAGCATGTCACCACTGATGAAAATCTCAAAAAAGCTCTTTTGCGTTTGATTAATCATTAAAAATACTGACCATTAAATGTAAAGTTATGTAAATAAGAGCAGGTGATGGCATTGGTAAAGATGGATTTTTGTAATGTATCAGATAAAAAAAATCCTTCGTTAGTTACATCCAGATTATGGATATAGCTAACGAAGGATTTAAAAACCATCTACAGCTTTTGTATTATATGCCTTAACAGAAAATTCATATAATCATATAGATAATATATTCAAAGTATAGCATATTATATAAATGTAATTATGGGCTTCCTATGTAATATTGCGTAAATGTTTCGATACTTCCTGTATATTCCTGTATTTATCCTTCAATAACCAAATCATTGAGCGGTAAATACTCGATAGGACAGGTTACATTGTCATCAAAAGTTACAATTTCAAAATTATCTTCGTCAGATAGTATTTCACGTACTAATAAATTATTTAGAGCATGACCAGACTTATAGGCGTTAAAACGACCTAAAATTGGGTAGCCAATCAGATGCAAATCTCCCAAAGCATCTAAAATTTTATGACGGACAAACTCATCGTTAAAACGTAAGCCTTCTGCATTAAGTATATTGGCATCATCGATAACGATGGCGTTTTCCATACTGCCACCTAATGCTAGGTTATTTTGACGTAGCGCTTCTATATCACGTAAAAATCCAAAAGTACGCGCAGTGCTTAATTGTTCGATAAAGTTCTGTGTAGAGAACTGCAACTGTGCATGCTGAAAGTTCTTATCAAACGCAGGATGATCAAAATCAATTTCGAAATTTAATTCATACCCTTCATAAGGACGTAGCTCTGCCCACTTATCTTCTAGCTTTACTCGTACTGGACGTATAATTTTAATAAACTTTTTGGCCGCTTCTTGCTCACAAAATCCTGCATCTAGTAAGAGCGCAACGAAAGGCGCAGCGCTACCATCCATAATTGGTATCTCTGAAGCAGAGACCCGAACTAACAGATTGTCTACTCCTAGACCAGCGATGGCACTAAGCAGATGCTCAACCGTGCCCACTCGCGTACCACCAAACACTAAGTTCGATGACATCATCGTGTCTTGTACTAAAAACGCACTCGCTGGAATTGGTTGACTACCTTCTATATCAGAGCGCTCGAAAACAATACCAGTGTCAATCGGCTGTGGATGAAACTCCAAGTCAACAGGCTGACCACTATGTAGACCAGTACCCGTAACGGCTATTGCTGTTTTTATGGTTCTTTGGTTCATGGTTGTCTTCTCACATATTTTGTTACAATTGACATAGTGTACCATTACCGACCCCTTATTCGCTATATATAAAAAGCGCTAATTTTCTTATCTCCTTGATTGATAACACTTATCGTCAATATCCTATTGCTGATTTTTACTTTATATGGCCTACCTAATGCTATAAAACAACGAGGCTCATATACGTTTCGACAATCATATACATATAGATTACATAGAAAATTGTCATAATTTTTCTTATAGAAGACGTTTCATTTTTCCTTAACCACAAAAAAACCAGCGTTAAAACGCTGGCTTTTTCTTACTCACAGTAAATTAGAAGTACTATTTATTCTGTTGACGTTTTAAATAGTCTTGAATACTGTTTGTTTTAGTCTTAGGCTGCTCTTGAGGTGCACTTGCGCTAGGGCGTGCAACGCTATCTTGATACTGCTGAGCTTGTGACTGCTTCTGACTATTTAAAGCGCTGGTATGCACGTTAGGATCAACAGGTTGCGTGCTATTAACAGAAGGTACTGGCTGCTCTACTACTTCTGGCTCTTGACCTGCGTTTTCATCTAACGTTAAGCCAGTTGCGATAACGGTCACATGTAAGTCGTCACCCATTTTTTCATCAATCACAGAACCGTAGAAAATATGAGCGTCATCA
This sequence comes from Psychrobacter sp. UBA3480, assembly GCF_002377945.1. Taxonomy (GTDB): domain Bacteria; phylum Pseudomonadota; class Gammaproteobacteria; order Pseudomonadales; family Moraxellaceae; genus Psychrobacter. The sequence goes on along the minus strand of NZ_DFQV01000003.1, from coordinate 9,348 downwards.
ATATCAGTAATTTCTTCGACTATTGCACTGATTTTGCTCATCTCATCTAGTGACAATGACTCTGAAGAAATAACGTTAACCAGTAGACCTTTTGCATTTTCTAAACGCAAATCATCAAGTAGTGGCGATCTGATGGCTTTTTCAGTCGCTTGACGTGCACGATCATCACCGCTGGCGCGACCAATACCCATCATTGCATGACCTTTAGCAGTCATCGCCGTACGGATATCGTTAAAGTCAATATTGATCATACCTTCGCTAGCAATGGTTTCCGCAATACCTTGAACAGCATGCAGCAATACATCATCCGCTTTTTTGAAAGCATCTTGCATAGAGATGTTGCCGTATACACTCATTAATTTATCATTTGGAATCGTGATAATTGAGTCGACAAAGTTAGTCAGCTGCTCAATACCTGCTTTAGCAGCTTTGATACGCTTACCACCTTCGAATTTGAATGGCGTGGTCACAACCGCAACTGTCAGCACTTCCATTTCTTTAGCAATACGAGCAACAACTGGCGCTGCGCCTGTACCAGTACCGCCACCCATACCAGCAGTGATAAATACCATATCCGAGTGCTCAAGCAATGCGCGAATCGCTTCTTCTTCGCTCTCTGCTGCTTCACGACCCACTTCTGGATTTGCGCCTGCCCCTAGACCACGGTTCGTTTTTGCACCTAATTGCAGTTTGTGCGGTGCAGTAAGACGATCTAGCGCTTGTTTATCTGTATTGGCACAAACGAACGTTACACCTCTGATGCCTTGCTGTACCATATGTTCAACTGCATTACCGCCGCCGCCACCAACACCGAATACAGTGAAGCTTGCTTGGCCATTGTTTTGAAGCTGATTATCATCTGGCATGGTGTATTTTGACATAAAAAAGATTCTCCAGTTGCAGATAGCGTGTAAGTCGATACATAGTAACGCACTCATGTGGCGCGCTATCGACATACTATATATAAATGTATTTAAATAAAACAGGGTATGGCTAAAATCGATCAGTATAGACAATAATATGTCATTATTACTTAATACTTTATTTTTAAAACTAATTTATTCGCAATGTTACTTTATTTTTTGCTTAACTAGTTTAGAGACATTCCATAATATATGGATGCTCTAGATATGAGGTTAAACAGATCTATAATATTTTCTTTAAAACATTTGCAAACCGTTGACCCGCACTCCGAAATACGCTTGATACTCGATTGTTTTGAATCGCTTCAGGTTCGCTTTTTTCGCTACGGCGGAATTGCTCACTTTGACTATATAACAATGTGCCAAAAGCCGTCTGATAAGCACGGTCATTCACTTGACTATTTAGTAGCTTAAACGACTCATCATTATCAAAATGATTATAAGCGCTGATAGCAGGATGGGTATTGGTCAGTACGACAGGCATTTTTAGTAGCTTTTTGGCAAAGGGTATCATACCTTTAATCGTACTACCGCCGCCAGTCAACACAATCCCTTTATCGATATAGCCTATCAAACCTGCTTCGTGTAATTGACGCGCTACTTCAGTGAATATCTGAACGTAACGAGCCTCAATGATGCGTGCTAGGTTATAGATGCCAATATTGATTTCGTCGCCCGAGCCTTGAGGCTTGAACAAAAAGAATGCGCTTGGATCGACACTATTAACATCAGCTGTACCATGAGACTTCTTCAGCTTTTCAGCTTCAATCATGGAAATACCAAAATCAGCTGAAATATCCATTGTCACTTCATGACTGCCCGTTGCTATACAATGGGTAAAAATCAGCTTATTCTCTTTATATACACAAATGCTGGTCGTACTAGCACCGATATCTACTAAACAAACCCCTTGCTGGCGTTCCTCAGTCATCAAACTATACTCAGCACTGGTCACTGCATCGAAAACAATATGATCAATGCCGACGTCACAACTTTGTAATAGCTTTTGGATATTCTGACGGCTGGCAACAGGCATCATCATCATGTGGTACATCACGGTGATATTGTGTGCCATCATCTCGATGACATCATCCACCATAAAGTCTTGCTCATCAACATAGATACCTTGCTGACAGCAATGCATCAAATAATAGTCAGATGATAAATCACGCGATTTTGCATTGGCCAATGCTTGTACCATATCTTTGGCACGTACAACTTCATCCTCTACTTTGACCTCTCCAGCACTGTTTTTACTAGATAGCTCAGGTGTCGCAAGCGTTAACCAAACACTATGCACACGGCAATTAGCGGTGTCTTCTGCTTCTTGAATGGCTTGCTTGATAGCACCTTGCAGACGTTCACGATGCTTTATTTGACCTTGATAAAAATCGCTGTTTTTAACTTGTCCTACGCCCAAAATACGAATGTCTTTTGCAGAGACAACATTGCCTATGACGACATATACTGCCGTGGCACTTAGATGGACAACAACCAGATTTTCATTATTTTTCATGGTACCAGACAAATTATCGCTAAATAGAAGAGCAAGTGATGCTCTTCTATTAAATCATTAAAAAAAGCGTTACTAATACGCTATGATGTTGTACATATTTTCTTCAAACTAAATAAACCGTATTAGCTCACATCGATTATGCATAGATGTATTGCTTACTTAGGCTATTCTGATTCAGCAGTCTGTGTTACGTTCCAAGCGATGGTAAAGCCATTTTTATACCGTAAATCTACAGACTGCATGTCATCTCGACGCGTACTTAGCTGATTGCCAAGCAGCTGGCTTAAATTCAGTAGTTTTTGCGCCGTATTCTCATTGTCTACAATCACACGTAGCCCATTGTCAAAGCGGATTAGCCAAGTCATTCTCGGTGACAGAATGATGTCTTCGACCTGCATACCAAGCGGTGCATACCAATCATTGACCTGCTGCATTTGTTGCATAATAACTGGTGCTTGAGACATCTCGCCCTGTAGGGTCGCAAAACGTTCTTGTGTTAAATCTCTACTATCAGCAGGAACAAACACAGCCCCTTTTGCATCGACCAAACGTTCCGTGCCAAAATTGGCAACTGCTTGCTTGGGTAATGCGTTGACGACAATACCACGTTGCCAATCCCGAGAGATACTTACTTGGTCTACCCAAGCTAAGCCCATCGTAATATCTCGCAATGCTTGCAAATCAGAAGTAAAAAAGCTACTTACTTGTTGTTGTTCCATCACTGTCTGTAATGAGCGATATTGAGCAGCAGACAAACCTTGATTACTGACATAAATATTTGCTGGCGGTGCATCACGTAACGCTTTGCCGCCCATCATTAATATTAGCACTAGCAAACCTAAGACCAGTACCATAAATAGATACTTTACCGTTGCCGGTATTTGGATCTTAGATTTTGGGCGACCGGCTTTATCACTCATCAAGTCAGTTACCTCGTTGACAGTTTGAGCCATAACGACCTTTGTCCCTATATTTGCATAAAACTGATCATGCTATTTATTGATATAAATCTGCGTATTTTTGGCAGAAGCTTATTAAATCGATATGTTATCAAATTTTATTAAAAATATAGCTTATATACAGCGATTACGTTGATTTAAACGTAACATTTTTCTTAAATTATGAATAAGTTATCAGTTGTATTCACAAAAGAACATAAATATCACCGAAATAGACCTATTCTTACAATATTAACGTATTTTGTGGTTAAACAATAGCCAAACACCAACTAGCAGCAGCGAATTTACACAAGTTTACACGAAGCTGTGGTATAGCAGCTCTAGTGACACAAAGAGTCATCACTATCTGCTCAATTTGATTGATTTGACAATTATAGTGTTTGCGTCAAAATATGCCAGCATAGCGCATCAAAATCTAGTCCGCGCGCTTTAGCCGCCATTGGCACCAAACTGTGACTGGTCATACCTGGTACGGTATTGATTTCAAGCAACCAAAAGTTGCCTGCTTCATCTTGCATGGCATCGATACGTCCCCAGCCTTTTGCATCTACTGCACGAAATGCTGCAAGGCTTAAATCTTGCAAGTGCTTTTCATCAGCAGCGCTCAATCCACAGGGGATGTAGTAACTGGTATCGTTGCGATTGTACTTGGCTTCAAAATCATAGAAATTAGTGATATCAGCTGGTTCGAGACGAATGACTGGATAGGCTTCATCATCGATAATCACAATCGTAAATTCACGACCTGTAATCCAGCGCTCAGCCATCACCGCATCACCACATTCCACTGCAGTTGCATAAGCGGCAGGCAATTCATCAAGATGATTGACCTTTGTCATGCCAATGCTCGAACCTTCATGAACTGGTTTAATGATAAGTGGAAGACCTAGCATGTTAACCACTTGCTGCCAGTCCGTATCAGCCGTCAATAATGAAAATGGTGCAGTTGATAAACCGCAGCCTTGCCACAATTGCTTGGTACGTACTTTGTCCATGCCTAGTGCAGAAGCTAGAATTCCTGAACCAGTTTGCGGTATATCAAACCACTGTAATACGCCTTGCAGCAAACCATCTTCGCCGCCACGACCATGTAACACATTAAATACGCGGTCATATTTGCGTAGCTCAGTGATGTCTTGGTGCTTTGGATCAAAGTGAGTGGCATCAACGCCTTGGTTTTGCAGCGCTTGCAATACTGCCGCACCACTGTCCAAAGACACGCTACGCTCATTGCTACTGCCACCATAAATAACGGCTACTTTGCCAAACTGACTGGCATCTTTTGTATGAGTCGTCGTGTCTACAGATGTATCATTGGTAGCTGCACTTTGAGTGCTATTATTGTCTTTATTATCAGTTGTCATGAGGATCGTCCCTAAATTTTAGCTTACTTAATATAAAGGTTATTGGCAGCCAAATCGATAGCAATTTGCCCGACATTGCCAGCGCCTTGGGTAATCAGCATATCGTTGGCTTTTAACAAACGCTGCATAACAGGAGCTAGATTGTCTTTATCAATAATAGTCGGTTCAACTTCACCGCGCAAACGGATACTGCGCGCTAGTGACTTGGTATCAGCGCCGGTAATCGGACTCTCACCTGCTGAATAAACATCTAATAATAATAGCTCATCAACGCTCGATAGCACTTCTACAAAATCATCGTAGCAATCACGGGTACGGCTGTAACGATGTGGCTGGAATAGCATCACCAAACGACGATCAGGGAAGCTTTGACGAGCGGCTTTGATGGTCGCATCGACTTCTTTTGGATGATGACCATAATCATCAATCAATAAGACATTACCATCATCGATATCGACAGAAGCATGCTGCTCAAAACGACGGCCCACGCCTTCAAATTTTTGCAGGGCGCGCTCAATCGCTGCATCATCAACGCCTTCATCGGTCGCCATCGTGATGGCAGCAAGCGCGTTATAAACGTTATGTGTACCAGGAATGTTCAACGTTAGACGTAATGGCTCACGGTCACGGCGCAGTACGGTAAAGTGAGTTTTGGTTCCTTCTGTCACCAAGTCTACAGCCTGCACGTCATTGAACGGCTCAAGACCAAAGGTCAATACTGGACGACCGATATCATCGATCATTGCATACAGTTCAGGGTCATCACCGCAAACCACTGCCAGACCGTAAAACGGCATGTTTTGTAGAAACTGGATATAAGCGGCTTTTAATTTATCAAAGCTGTTTTCGTAGGTTTCCATATGGTCTTGGTCGATGTTGGTCACAATCGCGGCCATCGGATGCAATGACAAGAACGATGCATCAGACTCATCAGCCTCTGCTACCAAGAAACGGCTGCTACCCAATGCTGCATTTTTGCCTGACGCATTTAACTTACCGCCGATAACATAAGTAGGATCTAGCTGTCCTTCTGCCATCATCGTGGTTAGCAAACTGGTTGTCGTCGTTTTACCATGTGCGCCAGCAACTGCGATACCATGACGATAGCGCATTAGTTCACCAAGCATATCGGCGCGGCGTACCACCGGTAGACGAGCTTCAAGCGCTGCTTTTACTTCAGGGTTGCTACGATCAATCGCTGATGAAACAACAATAACATCGGCATTGGCAATATTTTTGGAGTCATGGCCAATCGATATCTCAATACCAATCTGCTGTAATCGTTTAGTCACCAAGCTTTCTGCGATGTCAGAACCACTGACCTGATAGCCTTGATTGTTCATTACCTCAGCGATACCACACATGCCTGAGCCACCAATACCGATAAAATGCAAATGCTGAATGCGGCGCATTTCTGGTATTTCAATCAAACGCTTAGGTAGAGCTTTCGCAGAGGTAGGCATAAGGATCTCTCTTTATTAAAGGTCAATAAAACTTGGTAAATTCAAATAAGGGGGATAGATGACAGACTATAGTGCTTGCCAAATGATGTCAGCAACTTGCTTGCTCGCACTACGGTTGGCCAATGCGTGGCCTTTTTTTGCCATCGCTAAGCACTTCTCTCGATTGAGTACGCCAAGCTCGTCACTTAGACTCTTGGCAGTTAGCTCTGACTGCGGTAATAGAATTGCCGCATCATGCGAGGTCAACGTGCGTGCATTAGCCGTCTGATGGTCATCCACTGCATGCGGTAGCGGTACAAAAATAGCGGCGATGCCGACGTTTTGAATTTCCGTCACGGTCAATGCACCTGCGCGGCAAACGATGATATCTGCCCAGTTGTAAGATGCAGCCATGTCATTGATAAAGGGCTGTACAGTAAACTGATGGTTGTTTAGGTCTTGTGCGCTATAAGCCGCTTGCGTGGCTGCTTCATTGTTGCGTCCGCACTGGTGTAAGACTTCAAACGGCTGATCTAGTAATGCTAATGCTTTTGGTACTGTATCATTTAATACCTGAGCGCCAAGTGAACCGCCTACTACCAACAGTTTAAGCGGTGAACTGTCATTTACATCGTAGCGTACCGTTGGCTCTGCGACACCAGTGATAGCATTACGCACAGGATTGCCCACTGTCTCAAGCTTGGCATCTTGCTGACTATTAGCAAAGGTATTCTCGAACGCTTGTAATGTCTTGGTCGACAGCTTAGATAAGTAGCGGTTGCTCATGCCAGCGATGGCATTTTGCTCATGGATAATCAAAGGCGTATTAGTCATACGCGCAGCGATACCGCCAGGTGCAGTGACATAACCACCGAACCCAACAACCACGTCAATCTGATTACTGCGAATCACTTTTACAGCTGCCATCGTCGCGGACAACAGAGTCATTGGTAGCTTCAATAATCGACCAACGCCTTTGCCACGAAGCCCTTGCATATTAATAGCATGAAAGGGATAACCTGTTGGCTCAACCAAACCGTTTTCCATACCATTTGGCGTTCCCAACCAATGAATCACCGCACCGCGCTGGGTCAGCTCGTCGCTCACTGCAAGCGCTGGAAAAACATGCCCGCCCGTACCAGCTGCCATCATCAATATATGCGGTGTTTTCATGAACGCCTGCCTATCTTTACTTTATTTATATGAAGGGTTTATCTCACTGCGGCGGTGGTAATTATGAAAAATAATGACCTAGCCAAAGCCCGCATAGTATAGAGGAAATCATTGTCTTATATACAGTACTTTATGCAGCAAAAATAACAAAAATCCAAGCCATGATCGGTCACGGCTTGGCGTCGTGTAATGCTAATAAACGGTAAGGAAAATCAATGACTAACAATACTTCAAAATACGGGTTCTACGTAGTCAAAATATTCCTGAACTCAAAGCATTCCTGGACATAGCGAAAGCTACGCCGTAAATTTGTTCTCAATCGCCATAATAAAGTCGGTTGCGATATCTGTACCGCACTGGTCATCAATCTCACGTACGCATGTTGGGCTAGTGACGTTAATCTCAGTGATACGCCCACCGATCAAGTCTAGACCAACGAACATTAGGCCTTTTTCTTTGACGATTGGTGCCACAACTTCTGCTACTTGACGTTCAATATCAGTCAATGGCATGGCAACACCGCTACCACCAGCTGCTAGATTACCACGGGTCTCGCCTTTGGTTGGAATACGAGCCAAACTATAATCTACCACGACTCCATCGACGATCAATACGCGTTTATCGCCCTCTTTGATTTCTGGCAAATAACGCTGCGCCATAATGGGCAAAGTCTCAAGCTCAGTCAGTATCTCTAACGTCACTCCAATGTTTGGGCTATCAGCAGTCAAACGGAAGATACCAGTGCCGCCCATACCATCTAGTGGCTTGACGATGACGTCCTGCTGTTCAGCGATGAATTTACGAATGTGTGCTTGTTTGCTAGTCACAATCGTTGGGCTCATATAATCGCTAAACCACGTCGCAAATAACTTTTCATTGCAGTCGCGAATCGCCTGTGGGTCATTGACTACGAGCACGCCTGCTGCTTTGGCATGGTCAAGCATATAAGTGGCATAGATAAAGCGCATATCAAACGGTGGATCTTTGCGCATCAAAATCACGTCATAGTCGCCGACTGGCCCTGTGCTTTTATCACCCAATGTATAGAAATCTGCAGGATCACGCTTTACTGTCAGTGGCTGCGTATCGACCATCAACTGACCACGGTCCAACCACAAGTCATGAATCTGACAATAACCAAGCTGATGGCCACGGTCTTGAGCGGCCCACATCATAGCGAGACTGGTGTCTTTTTTATAATTGACACGCTCGATAGGATCCATAATAACGAGTATTTTTAGCGATTTTTCTTGTTTTTGTTGGCTCATAATAAGACTCACTTACGTTATATTGTTGATATGAAACGAACTCAGTGCCCAACTATACGCCGTACTGCTCACGGTAGTGTTGCATTTTGGCTAACTGGGTCGCGTCTTTATGCTGGCTGTTTTGTGCACCATGGTCATCGGCCAGATAGCTGATCAAATCATCGATATCGACCAATGCACGCACAGGCACTTCTAGTGTCGCGGCAAGCTCTTGGATAGCAGAATGCTCGGCTTGACCTTTTTCTTTACGATCGAGTGCAACGATAATACCAGCAACGCTTGCGCCTGCTTGCTCTAAAATCTCGACCACTTCGCGCATGGCTGTACCCGCTGTGATGACGTCGTCAAGTACCCAAACGGCCTTGCCAGTTACGTCAGCACCTACCAAATTACCGCCTTCGCCGTGAGTTTTGGCTTCTTTACGGTTGTAGCCCCATTTAGCATTGATGCCATAGTGTAACCATAACGCTTGCGCTGTCGCTGCGACAAAAGGAATACCTTTATAAGCCGCACCAAAGATGACTAGCTCTTGCTCATTATCGCCATTATTTGCACCCATTTGTTCAGCTAAGGCATCTGCATAACCACGTGCTAGTAACGACAACATCTCACCAGTCGCAAGCAAGCCTGCATTAAAAAAGTACGGACTGATACGACCAGACTTTAGGACAAACTCACCGAACTTGAGCACTTGGTTGTCTAG
>NZ_DFQV01000001.1:21546-123650 GCF_002377945.1 Psychrobacter sp. UBA3480 | reverse complement strand
CCAACGCCAATCAGCTACACGGTTAGCGATAGCACGGGCCTGATCTCTAATGAGGCAACCGTTATTGTGGACTATCCACCGACAGCACCAGTCACTATCGATGACAGCGAAATCGGTGTTTCTGGTCAATTGGTTAACATTGAGGTATTGAGTAATGATTTTGATTTTGATGGAGATATTCTTCCATCGACTGTCATCATCACCCAATCACCAGCGGGTGGTACTATTGCCGCTGACGGTAAATCGGTTGGCGTACCAGGTGAAGGATCTTGGAGTGTTGACTTAGTAACAGGTGATATCACCTTTACCCCAGAAGCAGGTTTTACTGGTGACCCAACGCCAATCAGCTATACGGTTAGCGATAGTACTGGTTTAACTTCTAATGAATCTACTATTATCATTGACTATCCACAAACAGCGCCAGTAGCAGTGGATGATGAAAAGTTAGACCAAGTGCTTGGCGATGCTATTACTGTTGCTGTGGTCGGTAACGATACAGATGTAGAAGGCGATCTAGACCCAACGATGGTCATCATCACCGCCTCACCAGCAGGTGGCACCATCGCCGCTGACGGCAAATCGGTTGTTGTGGCAGGCGAAGGCGAATGGAGTGTTGATGCTGCCACAGGCGACATCACCTTCACACCAGAAGCCGGCTTTACCGATAACCCAACGCCAATCAGTTACACAGTTGAAGATACAACTGGTCTATTGTCTAACGAAGCAACTGTTACTATTGACTACGACCAGTTAACTAGAATTGAAGTTGAGCCGCCAGGTCGTGTTTCTGAAGAAGGGTTAGAAGGAGGAAATCCAGATAGCAATCCAGACTCAACGCTTGATACCACTGATTCAGTAACTGATACAGATGGTAACTGGATTCGAGTAACTGATACAGACACTGACCTTTCAAATGCGGTTGTGAAATTTGTATTACCAACTGTTGATAATGGTATTACTAGTCAAGGCAATCCTATTGTTTTCAGAATTGATTCAAGTACAGGTGATATTGTTGGTGAGTATGAATATATTGATAGCTTGGGTGCCTCTCAAACTCAAAATGTACTAACCATAAGTCTAAACGGTAATAAAGAAGCAATTACTGATGGCTATCAATTTGGATACAATGTCACGTTGGGTGCACCTGTAGATCATACTCAAGGTGACGACATCGAAGGTATCCTGTCGGTTGATTTTGGTATTGAAGTATACGAAGATTCTTCTGCTACAAATCCATTAGCCACATCGGATGAGCTGTTGGCCATCATCGAAGATGATTCTCCCGCGCCTCAGCCAGTGGTTTGGAACATTGATGTTCAACAAGAGACTGTCACCATTACCGATCTACAAACAGGATTTACTGACTCGTTATTTACTGATCCTACACGTCCTGTCACAGTTGATGAACCTTCTTATTTAGTTGCTGGCAGTCTTAACACGGCAGCTGGAAGTAGCGGCGATACGATCCCACTGCGTGACTATGGTGGTACGGTTGGTGTCTTAACTGCAGAGCAAGATGCCACATATCAGGCGGCAGATGGCAATCTTTACGTAGATGCGCTCGACGAAGCCATTTACTGGGGTGCACCGGCTGACGCAACGTCATCCCCTGCAGGATATACCACTTATGAAAATACTGATTATCAAGGTAATGGTTCAGAAGTTGACTTTGCATCTAATATCGATTTAGGTGATTTTTCTCATATTAACTTTGGTGTCTTTCCAGATGTAGGTGTTTTACTTGAGACTAAGTTGGATCTTAATTTCAATGTTGATGTCAATGGTAACTCTGAATCTGTCGCTGTTGAATATGAGATGAAGCATAATGAGACGCCTAACAATGCGACGGCTGCTACATATGGATTAGATCCTGCAAATTATGACGATGATTATGTCCAGAGTGATTTTATTGTCATACCAGATGCGACGCAGATTATAGATATTGCTGGTCAGCAGTACCAACTCGACTTAACTTTTGTCAATCAAGACCCTCTTGTTACTATTGATTCTGACAGAAATAAAACGTTTTTGAAGGCATATCAAAATAATAATGGCACCGATGATAATGGTGACGGATTAATAGATCAGTCAAATTATTCTACTCTTGGTAAGTTAATTAATGGGTTCGCTAATACAAACTCAGCAGCAGGTGTCAGTTACTATGATTTGAATGGTAATGGTACTATAGGAGATGTAGGCGACGCACAATATGTAGGCAATACGACAGGTGGTTATAGATATACCGTTATCGGTAACAGTAATTTTGCTTATATGGATTTAGATAGGAACTTAGTATCAGATGGCATTGATTTTGATGGTGATAACATCATTGATACTGTTCTAGATGCTGCTGGTAATCTCGACTATGTTGTCTTTAGTACGAATGGCAGACGCGCTGAAGATACCAATGGCGACGGTATTATTGATAAATACGACAGTGATGGTGATAACATTGTCGATACTGACTTCGCTTTAGATGATTACAACCCAGCTCTGGATGACGAAAATACTTTTGTGGTAAACAGTTTAGAAGGCCAAGAGAATACATATGATCTTATAGGTAAACTTACGCCGCTCAATCTATTGCCTGTACTAGATAACAACGTCGTTATTGAAGGTAAAGTGGCTGTTGGTGGTGATGCTGTTGATTATCTCACTACGAGTAGTACTGGTATCATCTGGTCAGGCGTATCAACCACAGATAGTGACACAACGATTGAAGTGATTGACACAGACGGTGATACAACTAACTATGAATTCCGGACCGATTATGGTGTGTTCGTTGGCTATGCTGATGGTAGCTATAAGTTTAATACCGCGGAAAACATTGCTAATATTGTCACAGCAGGTGTGGACGATATAGACGTATTTTCATTTGAGTATCAAGATTCTGATGGTGATACAGCTAGCTCAACGGTTACGTTGAACTACAATGAATATGCGACACCGCAAAGCCCAGACTCAATAGATGATATTCCTTCACGAACGACTGCTGATAATGACTATCTAGTAGGTACTAACCAAGCTGAAACGCTAGAGGGCGGGGCAGGAGATGATACCCTAGTAGGGTTGAGCGGTGCAGATATCTTATCAGGTAGTGATGGCAATGATATTTTGATATTTGATAGAAATGATGTTTCAATAGATGGTGGTGAAAACTCGGATGGAAGTCTAGACAATGATACATTAGTAATTAACGACATAAATGTTGTTGCTAATACTGACATGAGTGAAGTTGTTAATTTTGAAACTATTGATTTGACTAACGACACTGCTCAAACGCTCAGTATAAGTCTCAGTGATGTTGTTGACATAACTGATGGCAATAATCAGCTGTTCATCAAGGGCGATAGCGTTGATACTGTTAATGTATCTGATATGACTAAGGCAGCTACTTCTGATCAGGCAGGTTATGATTTGTACCAAGATAGTGGTAATACGGCGAGCCTATACATTCAAACCGCTATAGATGACAATATTATCTAAAAGTAATAGTTGAATCGTAAAAAAACGCTCCCAAAAGGGAGCGTTTTTTGTGCAAACTAATCGTGACGCCAGTAGACTTTTACCACAACATCAATACGACTTAGCCCAAGTCGATCTTTCAGCAATGGACGCAATGCTTTGGCAGTATTCGCTTCTAGCGCTCCCCAGACTTTATCAATCTGTAGAGGATTTTCAGTCAAATAATCGCCTAATTTACTGTCAATTAGCGTGGCTAACTCTGCTCCCGAGTTTGGTTGATTGGTTACTATAGGCAGTACGGTAAAGTGGTTATCCTCGCGGCTTTCAGTATCGCAATCAAGGCCACTGCGCATTTTTACATTATCAAAATAACTTTGATCGCCTGCATCTTGCGTCACACAAACGACTAATGGTGGTGTAGGGTTATTCCATAGCTCTAGCAGTCGTGCTGCCGTTGGCATTGATGTCTCATCGACAATCAGTACCGCTTGACCGTCTCGTAAGTGCTCTACCTTTTCTGGAAACTCTCGTTTTGTGACAACGGTCTCGCCTGCTTGTAGTGCTGTTGCCCAGTTGCCGCCCGGCGTATCCCCATGCAAAAAAACATCGACCCATGCTCGTATCTCATCATCAGCTTGCCATGCTTTTCTTAAAGTGTAATAGCAGTGAGGACGAGCAGGGCGTACGTTTTCCTTCTCGCTATCATTAGTTTTATAGTCACCAGCTTTATTGCCATCAGTGCTGTCAGTAATCAATGCGTTGGTCATTGCATTGTGTTCTAAATCAAACAAGTACGCGTAACCCGCTTCGTTGGTAGGTACTGACGTCGAGCTTTTTGCGCCTTCAACATCGCTTAATGAAGGCATGCTCAATTCAAGGCGCAGCATATTTTTGCTGATTCTATAGCTATTTTGTACCTCAAATACTTGCTTGGTCAGTTTGATTGTTTTTTTGCCTAGCTTTTTATCTGCTCTTTGTTTTAGCAAGATATATTGGGCTTGCAAGTCATCAAGCTGGGAGATAGGTGCAGCAAAAGCAATAAAGAAAGTCTGGTTATAGAGTGAACTATTTTGAGCGGCAGTTGATTGATTCTCTACGCCTTTTGGACAAGTCTGTATAGCAATACCTTCAGCATAAATATCAGTTATTTGGGCATCGACCAGATCCAATTCGGCGGTAGATAATGAAGTAAACACACTCAAAAATCCAAGCAGTTCGTCGAGGTGCTCCTCATTAATATGAGCGACCACACCTGCTATTTCAGGGTCGTTTAGGGGAGTGTATTGGCTGTTTTGGTTATCGGTGTTTTCTGTAGTAGCTAAAAGAAGATTAGTCATATAAATACTCGCAATCAACAGAGCGTTGAAATTAAAGTGAATGAGTTTATAGTTAATGATAATTGTTTTTGTTATCATTTACGAGTAAAATCAATTTTTATTGTGGTTTGATCGTCAAAAATTGGTCTATAGCTGATGACCGATGAACCATCATTTTTATGACATATTATTTTTATCAACAATGAGTGCTTATATGCTACGTGCAAACCAGCTGACTATCAGCCGTCAAGGAAATACTCTATTAGACAACGTGACTTGTGAAATTGATACCAATCAACTGGTGGCTTTGGTTGGGCATAATGGGTCTGGCAAGTCGACCTTGATCAAAGCGCTAGCAGGTGAGATGGCAAGTAGTAGCGGCAATGTCACTTTAGATGAGCACAGTATCAATGACTACGGCAGTAAGGAGTTAGCGCGGCAAATGGCATATCTGCCGCAGCAATTGCCAGAAGCTGCTGGATTCACGGTGCGTGAGCTGGTCATGTTAGGGCGCTATCCCCATCAAAAATGGTTGCAAAAGCCAACTCAAATAGATAAAGACAAAGTCGCGCAAGCATTAAAAGTGACTCAAACCGAAGCGTTTGCTGATCGAATTACTGCCACACTATCAGGTGGTGAGCGCGCTCGTGCTTGGCTCGCGATGTGTCTGGCACAGGATACCCGTTATCTATTGCTCGATGAGCCACTTGCTGCGCTTGATATGCATTATCAAATCGAGGTCATTCAGCTCATTCGTCGTTTGGTGGATGAGCAAGGATTAAGCGTGGTGATTATTATCCATGATATTAATCTGGCCGCGCAATATGCCGATCGAGTCATCGCGCTGAAAAATGGCCAAATATGTCACAACGGCGATATCGCCAGTACCATGCAACCTACCGTGCTACACGATATCTTTAATGTCGATATGCAGCTACTCAGTCATCCTATTACTGGACAGCCTGTCGCAGTCGCCTAACGTTTGGTTTTTGCTCCTTCTTTTTAATTCGCCTACAAAGATACGCTTCTATGCCTCCCGTTTTTTATACAGATAAATTATCAAAACATCCAATAGTTACGTCAGTATCAGTAATGACAACAATAAAATGGTTCGCCCTCGCATTGTGCTTGGTATTGACAGCCTGTAATAGTCAAACATCCACTACCTCAGAAGCAGAAAACAGTCATAGCGATAGGATGAATATCGTGTCTCCCGACTGGGGTAATGCAGCGACTTTAACAGCGATGGGGCATGCACCAATTGCGACAGGTGATGTCAGGGTTTGGGATAGATGGGTGGGAAGCCCCAAACTACCAACTTCGATAACAGACTTAGGCATCCGCTATCAGCCCAATGCTGAACTAATCGCTCAACTGCCTGTCGATATGGTCATAGATAATTATTTTTATGAGCATGCACGCAACTTATACGGCGATGTGCCTGCAGAATCTGTAATGTCTGCGGCAAAAGGAGAGACAGCAACGTGGGCGGACTATACCGAACCAACGCGGGAGCTTGGCATGCTGATCGATAACCCAAAGATGGCTGAAGACTATATTGTACAAAGTCAGAAAGACATACAGCTGGCCAGTCAGCAATTCCAGCAGCGTTATCCAAAAGCCAAGAAATTCGCAGTGGTACAGTTTGCGGATGCTAATAACATGCGTATGTATGTGGCAAATAGCTTATTTCAGCCTGCGTTAGAGCAGATGAATAGAGAGCTTGTGGTATTGGGCAAGGGCAATCAGTGGGGGTTTGTGCCGATACGAATGGGGGATTTGGCGCAATTAGATGATGAGACTTGTCTATTAATCATCGATCCGCTAAGTCCAATTACTAGAGCTGAAATTGATGATAGCTTAATTTGGCAGCGCCTGGGTTATGGTAATACCCGCTGTGTGGGCGAGCTACCACCAGTATGGATTTATGGTGGGATGTCATCATTGGTTAGCCTAGCAAATAACTTGTCAGAAGTTTCATTAAAAGGCGGGGAAGTACTATGAGCGCCAATGCAGATACTAACAACAACCCTATCAATAACCACACCGACAGTGCTCATACGATGACATCAGCTTCTCAAGCAGCAACGGTTTCAGATTCATCGCTATCGTCGCAATCATTGAAACAGTCATCACCACCACTGAATCAGCCACCGAACCAACCCAATTCTCAAACTTCCTTGTTTGCCAATTTGTCTTGGCGACTGTGGGCCATGCTCATCGGATTAGCGGCTCTGTCATTATGGAGTAGTTGGGCGCTGCTAGATCAGCAATGGACGCGCCCACTGAGTGATTTGCTTATACCAAGCTCGCAATTGGATATTGCCAGTATGGCGATACAGCTGCATCTAGTGGCGACCAGCGTGGTGGCGTTGTTGGCTGGCGGGCTATTAGGCGTGGCCAGTATTTTACTGCAGCAATTGGTAAAAAACCCCTTAGCATCAGATACGACGCTAGGGGTGGGCGTGGGTGCACAGTTGGCTATGCTCATCGTCACGTTGTTTTTGCCAAGCCTGGCTATTTATGGCGGACTTTATGTGGCCTTTGTGGGGGCTATCATTAGCATGGGTCTGGTGTTTGCCTTATCAGCACCCAGTCGATTTAATCCATTGATTTTGATATTGGCCGGTTTGGTGGTCAATATTTTGCTGGCCGCAGTAGCCAATGTACTGGTGCTGTTTTTTGCTGAGCGTAGTAATGGCATGCTGTCGTGGGCGGCTGGGTTTTTGGCACAAAACAGCTGGCATACCAGTATAGCGCTAGTCATCACTGCCATTTTGATGGCGGTCGTATGTCTGCCATTACTGAAACCATTAACGCTGATGAGTCTAGATGACACGCAGGCCAGACGTTTGGGTGTGCCTATTAATGGGATTCGGGCACTTGTCGTATTGGTTGTTGCCGTTGTGACTGCTCTAGTTATTAGTGAAGTTGGCTTGATTGGTTTCATTGGTCTTGGTGCAGCAAGCTTGGTCAATGCACTGGGCATTTCTTCTATTGGTAAGCGTTTGGCCGCAGCCTTTGGGTTAGGGGCGCTGCTTTTACTATTGACCAGTAATGTCGCATTATTGCTTGAGCCAATACTTGATATGCAAATTCCAGCTGGTGCCATGACAGGTATCTTGGGTGCACCGTTGATTATTTGGTTGATTTTGCGTCAGCGTCGCGAGCGGATAGAGACAGTGACGCCTATGCTTGCGGGTAAGCATACATCCATTGCATTTTGGCGATGGGGTGTTGGGGTGCTCGCCCTTATCCTGCTGGCTTGTCTTTTGGTACAAGACATCAATGGTTGGGGGCTCAGTACGGACTGGGCGCTCACGCAGCAGTACCGCTTGCCTCGCAGTTTGAGTGCTGCAGCAACAGGCTTGATGTTGGCAGTCGCCGGTGTGCTACTGCAAACCTTAACGCGTAACCCCATGGCCAGTCCTGAGGTATTGGGGGTCAGTTCAGGTGCCGCACTGGGGGTGATTTTAGGGTTTTTATTATTACCAAGTTTAGGGCTATCTGCTGGAGCAGGGACGTTGCTGGTTTCAGGACTCTCAGGTGCGATGGCTGTGCTGCTATTGATTATTTGGCTGGCACGCAGGGTCAGCTCAGGTTATTTATTGTTAGTAGGTATAGGCATTGCCGCCATGATGGACGGGGTGATGCATATGGTCAAGCTTTCAGGAGATCCGCGTCTAGAAGCGATGCTCAGTTGGCTGTCAGGGACAACTTATAGCGCCCAGCCCAGTACGGTATGGTATCTCATTGGTATTGCCGCTATCTTATTTGTACTCAGTCTACTGCTGATAAAACCCTTGCGTGTCCTTGGTTTAGGCACAGGTGTGGCACGTAATCTAGGTGTGGCAGTTACGCCCGTTACCTTTTCACTACTGGCACTAGTAGCAGCGCTTAGCACGGCCAGTACGCTTGCCGTTGGCCCGTTGAGCTTTATTGGTTTGATGGTGCCACATTTGGCTACTTCGCTAGGCGCCGTAAAGCTTGAACGGCAATTGCCATTAGCTGCACTTTTAGGGGCAGGGGTGATGGTGATAGCAGATTGGATTGGCCGTTATGTTATTTTTCCTTATGAGCTGCCTGCGGGCACGATTGCGGCGATTATAGGTGGTGGCTACTTCTTATGGCTCATTCGTAAGGTACCAGCCTCGGCAAATAGATAGCCGCTGTTTTTAGATAGTTCTTAACTAACGATAAAAGTGAACACAGATAGTTTAGAACTATCTGTACTGGGTAGCTGTGTGTCATTAATTAGTCGACAGTTTGTAGTAGCCTGCATTGTTCCTAATCAATCGCTCTTGATTCGTCGTTCTTAGATTCAAGCTAGCTGCTATCTTTGTCATTTTCATCAATAGAAAATTCGCAAACTGGGTTGACAGTCAGTTATTGGTAGTAGATACTACGCCTCATTAATAATAATGATTATCATTTACATTATCATTCAATATAAACGAGCGATATTTTAAGAAGTAAGCGTCAAACCTTACTTTCGAATGTTTATCCAAGACGACTGAAAATAACAAGGCTGAAGCTATGGACACGATCTTATTAGACGAATCACGTGATAACGAATGCTACTTAAATCGTCAAGAACAATTTGAATCAAAGGTTCGTAGTTATCCACGTAAGCTACCCTTTGCGATTCAATCAGCTAAAGGGGCGTGGATTACCGATGTGGAAGGTAATAAGTATATCGATTGCCTATCTGGTGCTGGCACGTTGGCGCTTGGGCACAATCATCCTGTGGTCATAGAAAGCATTAAAGATCTACTAGACAGCAATTTACCAATGCATACATTGGATATCACCACCCCGTTAAAAGACAAATTTAGCGAGTTCATGTACAAGCTACTCGCCACCAATAGCGATGAGTATTGCTTGCAGTTTTGCGGACCAACAGGTGCTGATGCGGTAGAAGCGGCTATTAAACTGGCCAAGCAAGTCACGGGACGTTCAGGTGTGGTTAGCTTTAGCGGTGGCTATCATGGCATGACGCATGGCGCGCTGGCAGTGACAGGGAACTTGGCACCTAAACAGGGTATCGAAGGCTTGATGAGCTCGGTACAGTTCTTGCCTTATCCCAATATGTATCGCTGCGCGTTTGGCTTGCCTTTTGAGCAAAGTATCCATGCCCATATGCGCTATTTTGAAAACTTCCTAAAAGATGTAGAGAGTGGCGTGGTGAAACCAGCAGCGGTCATTTTAGAAGTTATACAAGGGGAAGGCGGTGTCAACCCTGCGCCAATAGAATGGCTGAAGCATGTGCGCCGAGTGACAAAAGAGCTTGGTATCATGCTTATCATCGATGAAGTACAAACAGGGTTTTGCCGTACAGGCCGTTGGTTTGCCTATCAATATGCAGACATTGACCCCGATATGATTGTGATGTCAAAAGCAATCGGTGGTGGTCTGCCACTCGCGGTATTGGGTATCAAAAAACAATACGATGTATGGCAAGCGGGCAATCATTCTGGCACATTTAGAGGCAATCAATTGGCCATGGCAACTGGCCTTGCCACCCTTAATTACTTAAAAGATAACAACGTTGCTGACTATGTTTTAGAAATAGGCGCATGGTTCATGTCACAGCTAAAAATACGCCAACAGCGCTATCCACAAATTGGCCAAGTCAGAGGACGTGGTCTCATGATTGGTATAGAGATTATCAACCCCAGCCTGCCCAAACAAAATGATGGAAGCTATCCAGCAGACAGTGATGTGGCTGCCAAAATCCAACAAGCGTGTTTTAAGCATGGTTTGGTGATTGAAAAGGGCGGACGCGGTGGCACAGTACTGCGATTATTACCGCCACTCAATATAACCAAAGATGAGCTGCAGCAAGTCTTGCAGAGACTTGATATGGCGCTAGAAGACAATCAATAGTATTGCCAGCGCCTTAGCATGATTCACACATCTATAAAAATAACTCTAATAACAAGTCACTTATTTGCGATTTATATAATCGTAGAATAAACAAGTGAGGACATTTTGCATTTATTAAATCAGCAAACCAGTAAGCAATATGTCGCGCATATGCAAAAAACCAGCGCTGTCATCAAACAGTGGCTAGACGACAATAACGTCTATTTGGGCGGCACGCCGCAACAAGTGCAAGCGACCAATACCTTCAGCATCCGTGAGCAAGGCCGAGACATCGACACGATACTCGCTGATATTCAAAACAAGTTTTTACCCAGTTGTGTGTCGACGGCCAATGCGAATTGCTTAGCCCACTTGCATCCACCCACACTAGTCATCGGTCAGATTGCTGAGATGATTATAGCGGCCACTAACCAAAGTATGGACTCGTGGAATCAAAGCCCAGCCGCGACCTATATTGAAAAAGATCTCATCAATTGGTTATGTCAGCGTTGTCAATTTAACGACATCTCTGATGCCCTCTTTGATGAACAGACAGACCATAACGCTGGTGGCGTCTTTACCAGTGGCGGTACGCAAAGTAACCTGATGGGTTTATTGCTAGCACGCAATCAATTCTATAAAGCTAAGGGCGTTGATGTGCAAAAGGACGGCCTGATAGGTCAGTCTGTTGGCAAAATTCTGTGCTCAGACCAGGCGCACTTTTCTATTGAGAAAAACGCGACACTGCTGGGTCTAGGCCAACGTTCCGTCATTAAAATAGCGACCGATGCATCGGGTGCCATGCTGATTTCTGACTTACAACATCAGATAAATCGGCTAGGTGCTGACAATGTGATGGCCATCATCGCAACGGCTGGCACCACCGATTTGGGTGCGATTGATCCTCTAATGGCTATCGGAAAAATTTGCCATGATGAAAATATATGGCTACATGTCGATGCGGCATGGGGCGGGGCATTGCTACTATCACAGCGTTATCGACACTTAATTAACGGGCTGAATCAAGCTGACTCTATCACCTTGGACTTTCACAAGCATTTCTTCTTACCGATCAGCTGCGGTGCTTTTCTCTTACGA
This sequence comes from Psychrobacter sp. UBA3480, assembly GCF_002377945.1. Classification (GTDB taxonomy): domain Bacteria; phylum Pseudomonadota; class Gammaproteobacteria; order Pseudomonadales; family Moraxellaceae; genus Psychrobacter. The sequence continues at coordinate 111,906 of NZ_DFQV01000001.1, read as the reverse complement.
GACAATCGAAATTTCGAGAGCATTCGCCATCATAGTGAGTATTTAAACTCTGCTGATGACGAACAGGACAATATCTTAAATTTAGTCACGTACTCTTTGCAGACCACACGCCGTTTCGATGCCTTGAAACTGTGGATGGCGCTGGACTTACTGGGAACGGATGGTTATGCAACTTTGATTGATAGCTGTCTGGACACTGCTAAGCAGGCGGCAAAGCTGATTGATGCAAATGAAAATTTTGTACTGGTACATGAGCCTATTATTAGCAGTGTTTTGTTTTACTTTATACCCAAAGATACCGCGCTATCTGATGAGCAACTCGCACAGCTTAATCGTCACATTGCACAAGAATTATTGGTCAATAACATCGCCAATGTGGCCACCACCCAGTTTGAGCAGCGCCTTTGCCTTAAATTCACTATTCTAAATCCCAATACCCAAATCAATGATATTGCAGACATCATTGAGCAGATGGCTATTGCTGGTTTTAACCGACTCAATTCTGACAACCTGAACGTCGATGGGAAAAAATAACATGATGCAGCATAAAACGCTTGATCGACTTACACTACAAAATCTAATCAATGCTTACTGTTTTGAAACTGGGCGCGGCGATATTATTGCCGTAGAGCAGCAGGATGATATACAGAAGCAGGCCTCACAAAACAAGCCTCTATTAGTGCTAATGCTATTGCCTTCGAACACGGTAATGGTCGTACCTGTCGACAGAGTGAGCCAATTGGGTCAGCACCGTTTGGCGGGCACGCCGCTTATATTGAATAAGCAGGTCAGCATACGATCGGACTCAAAACTAGACACGAAACTGGACGACCCTTTGCAAAACAGCCGATGGATAAAATCCTCTGCTATGAGCCTAGCGTCTTTGATTATTGAAGACATCGTGCATCGTTATAAAGACAAAGCGACGCTAGATGCCAATGGTGTATTAAAGCGCTGGATTGAGAGTTATGAAGGGCTACAGATTATTTTAGAGCATCGCAATGATGAGATTGATGACATCGTTGATTATCAGCAAGATTTTATTCAGACCGAACAAAACCTTATTTACGGTCATGCCATGCACCCTACACCCAAAGGCCGTGCTGGTTTTTATGGTGCTGAGTGGGCGAAGTATGCGCCCGAGACCAGTAGCAAAACCCAGCTGCATTATTGGCTAGTGCACCCCAGCTGCATTACAGAAGAATTCGTAGATGGCGAGAGTATTACCACAGCGCTAAAATCCAAGCTACAAGCTGATATGAGTGGCTATCAGCAGCAACTTGTGGATGAGCATCCTGACTATAAGCTGTTACCATTACACCCTTGGCAAGCAAGGTTTTTGCAGCAGCAGCCGTGGTATCAAAAGCTGCTAGAACAAGGCCAATTGCTTGACTTGGGCGAGCTCGGTTGGTATCTGCATCCAACGACATCAGTACGCACGCTAGCGGCCTTTGATGCGCCTTGGATGTTTAAACTGTCGTTGTCTGTAGCGATTACCAATTCGGTGCGGATTAACTTGCCCAAAGAATGTAAACGCGGTATGCATGCCTGCCGAATCTGGCGTAGCGACTATGGTACTCAGCTCAAGACCCAGTACCCTACGATTGCGGTATTGAATGATCCTGCTTGGATTGCCTTACGTGTGGATGGAAAAATCATTGATGAGACTATTTGCATCTTACGTGACAACCCTTTTACAGAGGATACGCAAGTCACCAATCTTGCCAGCTTAAGCCAAGACCATCCAACCCGTCTCACCAATCGCTTAGAGACACTGTTTAAGTCTATTCATAAAAGAACAGATGAACCTCTAGAACAGGTGGCTATCCAATGGTTTGATACTTATTTGCAAGTTGGTTTTATACAGCTTATTCATATGTATTATCAGCATGGTATTGGGTTTGAGGTACATCAGCAAAACAGTCTGATTGAGCTAAAAGAGGGCTATCCTACTAAGTTTTGGGCCAGAGACAATCAAGGCTTTGGCTATATTGCAGAGTATGCCACGCCGCTCATTGATGCTTATCCCGAGCTGATTAGCGAAGGAGAGTGTGTCATTCCAGAAGACTTTGCCGACTCAAGATTTGCCTATTACCTAGTTGGTAACAGTATATTTGGTCTTATCACTGCTATTGCTCGTACTCAGCTTGTGAGTGAGGAAGCATTAATCACGACGTTTAAAGAATGCTTAATAGCGTTAGAGCAACAATACCCACATCGCTCGTTATTTGACTTGTTGTTGCGTAGCCCTACATTGCCGTTTAAGGGCAATCTACTTACCAGACTCTATGCACTCGATGAGCTGACCGCACCTGTTGAAACCCAGTCTATTTATGTCGATATCCCAAATCCTATGGTGACGTAGCACGTCATATTGTGACGGCAAAGATAAGCACACGATAAAAGTTAGGGTTCGATAGAAACAAGTAGCAGAATTAACGTAACTATCAAATCACTACTACCAAATCACTAAGGGGCGACAGTGTTAGATATTATTGGTATTGGCGTAGGACCGTTTAATTTAAGTTTGGCGGCATTACTGACAAAGACCGACGTAACCGCCAAGTTTTTTGAGCAAAAGGCTGAGTTTAATTGGCATAAAGGCATGATATTGCCGAGCACCACACTGCAAGTGCCTTTTATGGCAGACTTGGTGACATTGATAGACCCAACCAGTCCGTATTCTTTTTTGAATTATCTGCATACTCAGCACCGATTGCTCAAGTTTTACTTTTTAGAAGAATTTAAAATTTATCGTAAAGAATATAACCATTATTGCCAGTGGGTAGCAGGGCAACTGGATAGTTTGAGCTTTGATGCGGCAGTGATAGACGTGGCGTTTGACGATACCAATGATGGATTTGTAGTGACAGTCTCTGAACAAGGCACACAAAAAACCTATCATGCTAAAAATCTGGTCATAGGGACTGGCACACAGGCCACGTTACCACCATCGCTGCAAAATATTGCCAAGCAAGCGCCTAACCGCTGTATGCACACCGCCCATTTTTCAGATAATTTTGACTTGGACAGCCTCAATACTAGTAGCCTTGATCTGAATAGCACCAAGACAGACAACAAGCTGACCAAAGTATTGGTGTTGGGATCTGGGCAATCTTCCGCAGAGGTGTATCGAACGCTGTTTGATCAGCAGTTTGATGGCGATGATAGTACTAATGACGACCCTAAGTTTCAGTTAGATTGGATGACGCGCTCGGCAGGCTTCTTTCCAATGGAGTACTCCCCATTAGGCTTAGAGCATTTTAGTCCTGCGTATACAGATTACTTTTATGAGTTGGACTCAGCAACCAAACCCCAAGTCACTGCTAAGCAAGACCTGCTCTATAAAGGCATGGGCTTTGAGACCATACGCGATATTTATCACCGTCTCTATGAGCGCAGTATTACCAATCAAGATTTGTATTCAACGCTGCTGTCCAATTGTGAAGTGGTTGAGGCTACTCTGACAACAATGCTAGAAGAGCCAGAACCGACAGACACCATAAAACTGGTAGTTAAACAGCGTGAACAGAATCAGGATTTTACTGCTGAGTATGACTGTGTGATTGCTGGTACAGGCTATCGTTACGGTCTACCTGAGTGTTTAAACACGATACTGCCTAGCATCGCGCACGATGAGTTTGATCAGCCAATCATTGATAGAGACTATGCATTGAAATATGTGATGACGTATCAAAAAGATATCGCGACTGATGGCAAGATTTTTGTACAAAACCAAGAGGTGCATACCCATGGCGTTGGCGCACCAGACTTGGGGTTGGGTGCTTATCGAGCAGGGTGTATCGTTAATCAATTAACGGGTGAACAGACTTACGATACCGATGCCTTAGAAGTATTTCAAAAATTTGGCGCGTAGTGTTTTATAAAACTTATATTTAACAGAAACGATATTAGAGAATATTAATCATCTAACAAAATAATAACTAGGAGCAAGTCATGCCGACTATTACCCAAAATTTGCCCGATACCTTTAGCATTGAGGCTTATCAAAAGACGTTTGCGTTGAGACCTGTCAAATACCCAGATGATATGCCATTGCTGTATAAATGGATGCATGCTGAGCATGTGGTCGATCAGTGGCAGCTACATCTCCCGATGCCGCAGCTAAAAACACATTTTGAAAAAATGCTTGCCGATGATCATCAGCGTCTCTACCTTATACTTTGTGATGATAAGCCGATTGGCTATACAGAGATTTATGAAACGGCTCGTGACCGGTTATCTCAGTATTACAAAGCCAAAGAAACGGACATGGGGTGGCATATTTTGCTTGGCGATCCAGCGGTGGTTGGCAAAGGCTATCTCAAGCCAACAGGCATGATGATTAGCAAGTTTATATTTGAGCATACTGAGGCCAAAAAAATCGTGGTCGAGCCGGATAGTAAGGTTGAAGTGTATCAATGGATTGCTGATAGCTTTGCTTATCGCGTACAACGTCTGATTGAGATGCCAGAAAAAACCGCCTCATTATATTTTTGCAATCGAGATGAGTTTCTAGAATCTAGAGGTTATCTCAGCTTTTATGGTGCCACGGCTTAATGAGCAATGCCCCTATAAATAAAGCCCCTATAAATAAGGCATCTACCAATGAGTCGTCTATAAGCGAAGCTTCTCAGAGTAGTAGTAATGGCTTGAGCGACAAACAGGTACAGCAGGTTTTACTGACACTACTGCTCGGCGGTACGGTGGTCAGCTTTAGTAATAGTGCGCTTAACCCAGCCATTCCTGTTTTTATGTCGGTGTTTGATGTCGACATTGTGATGGGCGGCTGGGTATTAAATGCTTATGTCTTGGCCATGAGTGTGGGGCTGATGCTGAGTGGCTACTTAAACAAAAAGTTTCCGTTTAAGCATGTTTATTTGGCGGCAATTTTTGGATTTATGCTAGGCTCAGTCATTGGCATGCTGGCATCTAGTATGAGCTTTGTCATCATTGCCAGAGCCATACAAGGACTGAGTGGCGGTCTGATTATCCCGCTGTCTATTGGTATGCTGTATCAGATTTATCCGCAGCAGCAGCACGGCAGAGTAATGGCGCTATGGGGCATTGTTATTATGATGTCATTAGCGTTTGGCCCTTTGGTCGGTGCTTATTTGGTTGAGCAGTTTGCGTGGTGGACACTTTTTGCCATTACCTTGCCACTCAGTGCGGCGGTCATGGCGATGGTGTGGTGGTTAATACCTGACATGCGCTCACATGACAAAAAAAGCCCTTTCGATACCATTGGGTTTGTCAGTTTGCTTGTTTGGCTGCTTGCGATGATGGTTTGGCTGAGTACGCTAAAGATAGACTTCACTGGCGGGCTACTCAGCAGTGATGGCTTATTTAAGATAGTCATATTGGGTTTATTGTCTGTCGGATTTCTACTGTCCGCGATGGTGTGGTGGGCCTATGAGCGGCGGCAGAAATATCCATTATTAAACGTGCGCTTGTTCCGTAATAAAACCTATTTGCACAGTAATATCATTAGCATTAGCCAAACAGTCGGTTTGATGCTGTGTCTCTTGCTATTACCCGTGTTAATACAAGACGTGATGGGCGAGAGTGCTTTATGGACAGGTGTTGTCCTGATGGTCGCGACGCTCGTGGCCAGTATCACCACGCATTACGCTGGCAAGATGGTAGATAAGCAAGGTGCCAGAGGGATTGGCATCGTAGGAATTGCGATTAGTGCGCTGTCTACTTTGATGCTGGCATGGTGCTTGTATCAGCCAACGCTTTGGCTATTAATGCTAATTATGAGTGTGCGAGGTGTCGGAGTGGGTTTGGCTTACCTGCCAACCACAACGGTAGGGTTTAGCAGCTTACCCAAAGACTCGGTCACTGAGGGAGCTGCACTTAATAACATCAGTCGCCGCATCATCTCTACCATATTTATCACGCTGTCCACCATTTATATAGACAGTCGAGGTGCGCAATTATTAGCAGCAGGTAGTAGTGACGGCATGGCAAGCGCGATCCAAGAAATACTGGTGGTCATCGCGGTGATTTTATTATTTACAATTCCTTCAGCGTGCAAATTACCACGATCCTTATAAACAAATATTCCGTATCGGGGTTTACTTTAAATTATTAACGTAAATAATTATCATTCGCTTTATATGCATCTAAATTCATACTTTTACTTGATTCAATTTTCAGACAGGAAGCTTATATCTATGTCCAATCATCTAGCAAACTCTACCAAAAATAATAATAGTGCAAATGTCACTTATGCGACTAAACCGTGGCAAGCACCTGTTAATTCTCAAATTATGGCACGCGCTGAGCAACGGGTGATCAAGCAATTGCTACAAGCATTACTATATGAAAATATCATTGATTTTGAATCTGAAAGTGCGAACACCGCTCATGACAGTACTGGTAACAAGTCGCTGCTGAATTTTGTCATACAAGCAAGTGATGATGTCCGTTATACCGCTCAAGGCTATATTCATTACAGTTTTGACATCATCCGTTTAAATGACTTGAATGTGCAGCGAGTGGTTAATGGTGTTGCCCAAGACGCCATTCTTGAGCATGTCATCAGTGATATCTTGCTCAATATTGAAGGTGCAGAACTCAAAGACAGCTTTATCAAAGAGCTGCGTCATACCTTAGTGAATGAAACACAGTCTCAGATACTGACTTCTAATGTGCCTGTAGCTATTAATAAACTCACTTATGAGCAACTCGAAGGCTATTTGACGGCAGGTCATCCTTATCATCCGTGTTTTAAGTCTCGTATTGGTTTTGATTTGCAAGACAACTATGACTATGGCCCAGAGTTTGATCACAACATCGGCGTGGTGTGGTTAGCCGTCAAAAAACAGCTACTGGTGAGCAATACCACTACTGGTATCGATATCAATGAATGGGTGAAAGATTATGTGGGTACTAGTGAATTTGATGCACTTAATGCCAAACTCATAGAAGTACTTGCAATCGCAAATGAGACGGCTAATGACTATTACCTAATACCTGCGCACCCTTGGCAATGGCAAAATACCTTGATTCAAGCATTACAACCATTGATTGCCACGCAAGAAGTTGTCTACTTAGGTAGTGCGGGTCATCAGTACCGTGCTCAGCAATCCATTCGCTCATTGACGATGCTTGGTAACAATGACACTGTTAATGATAAAGCCTACTTAAAGCTGAGTATGCATTTGATTAATACCTCAAGCACGCGAATACTAGCAAAGCATACCGTGATGAATGCCGCTGTTGTCACTACGTGGTTAAACCAACTGATTGCAGACGATAAGAGCGCTCAAGCATTACCCATTGCATTTTTGGGTGAGACCGTTGGCGTTAGTTTAGACCATGAGGCGTTACGCACACGTGGCTATCAGCATCCAAATATGTATGGCGGGCTGGCTGCGATTTGGCGAGAAAACGTGAACCAGTATCTATCAAAAGGTCAAACAGCATTTCCGCTCAATGGCGTCAGCTATGTCAATGCTGATGGCTCGCATCTGATAGCCCCTTGGCTTGACAAATATGGTGCAGAAACATGGATTGCGCAGTTAATTAATGTCACTGTCACCCCTTTATTACATATCCTATTTGGTTATGGTGTGGCATTAGAGTGCCATGCGCAAAACATCGTCTTGGTACATGAAGATGGCTATCCCGTAAAAATATTATTAAAAGATTTGCATGACGGGGTTCGCTATTCACCTGAGCACTTAACTCAACAACACTTGCGTCCAAATTTTTATAGCTTGCCACCTGCACATGCTGCCTTAAATAGAGGCTCGTTCATCGAGACCGAAGATACAGATGGCATTCGTGATATGACGGTTGCTTGCTTATTCTTTGTGGCGTTGTCAGACATTGCGATTTTTATGCAGACGCATTATCACTATTCTGAAGTGGCGTTTTGGCAACAGGTCGCTGACTGCGTGACCGACTATCAAACCTCTCATCCAGAGCATCAAGTACGTTTCGACTTGTTTGATATATTCGCTGAACAAACGCGCATTGAGTCATTGGCTAAGCGCCGATTATTCGGAGACAAAGCATTCCCGATTAAATACATCAATAACCCACTGTTTAAAAGTCGGGGGTAAAACGATGCATACATTATTCCCTGTGCAAACTTCTGTACAAAACAACCACCTTGATGTAAATCCTGAGCCAGATATCGAGGCCATTCAATGGTCGCTGATTAGTCATTTGGTAGAGTGCTTTCTATTAGAGCAGTGGGTGGATGAGCACCTTATTCAAGTGACAACTACCACTGAGTACTTGGCAAATCATCAGACGACTCAAGCTCAAGACGCGCAGCAATTTTTAGCGTCGCTACCACAGCAGTATCAAGATTTTTTTGACCAAGATAACCCGTTAATGGTAATGCAGATTAATCAGAATAGACAGTTATTACTATTGGTAGAGCCTGCTTATGCGTCACCGTGGCGATTGTCTAAATCTTGTCTGCCTATCATACATAACCTTAATAGCAAGCATCATGTAGATAGCGCTTTGCTAGAACCAGTAGGCTCAGCACAGCAATTGTTAGATATGTTTTTATCAATGATGGATAGTGCCACGTTGTCTGATGTCGGTATCTTAAAGTTAAAAGAAAGCTTAGAGGTTTCATTTATAGCGCAGCAACAGTCAGCAGTGGCAAACATCACGACTACTGTATGTCAGCACCCGCATTGGCATCAAACCTTGATTGCAGCGGAACAGTGGGCTTCACTGATGGATCGTCCGTTTCATCCGCTGGCAAAAGGCAAGTTGGGCTTTACGGTAACAGACTATGAACGTTATATGGCAGAGTTTAACCAACCCATTAAGCTGGTATGGGTCGCCATTGCCAATAGCCATATCATGGTGGCAGAGCATGTCAAAGACATAACAATACAAAATCCAGCGAAATATCTTTTGGATACTACGCAGCAGCAGAAGTTGATGCGAGAGCTAGACGATAAAGGTATTGCAGACACGCACATTGCGATGCCCGTACATCCTTGGCAAATGACTCATGTGATTGATGAAATGTATACCGACGATCTTGCCAATGGCACAGTTGTCGCTCTCAATTTTGACAAGCTAATCACTTATGCCAGTTCATCCATGCGCAGTATGCTGATTGATGCTGATACGCTAAATAGCATTAAGCTGCCCATAGGTGTGTACGCACTAAACTCAAAGCGCTACTTGCCAGCCCTCAAGCTGATCAATGGTGAAAAAAACCAAGCCATACTGATGCAGGCAAGAACGTTAGACCCTGTACTATCAGCACAGCTACGGTTATGGGATGAGCGCCTATGGTGGGGATATATGTCTCCGTCTCATTTGCATGATAAAAGCGCTATCAATCCGCAATTTTATCAAGAAAAACCCACGCATTTAGGCGCGATGCTACGTCAATTACCAGCAGATCTGTGTGACGATTCGATTCGACTGTTGCCAATGGCAAGCTTAGGCATGTCGGTTTACAAGCAGGGTGTCAGCCATCACATCTTTGACGGCATTGTTCAGGACAGCATCCAGCATGGTAGCCAAGACAATGCTCAAGAAGGCTCAACACAGAATAAAAAACTCGCTGTCATAGCGTGCTTTAAGAATCTTTGTGATGTGTTTTTGGGGACGATGCTGCGCTGCTTACGCTTAGGGTTTGCACCTGAGATGCACGGGCAAAATATTGTTATCGTATTAAAAGACAATCATTTTACCAGTCTGTTATTGCGTGACCACGACTCCGTACGTATTCATCTACCATGGCTGGCACGCCACAAAATATCAGATCCTGAATATCTGAGCCCACCAGATTTTAAAAACCGTCTATATCGCGAGACGCCGCAAGCGTTGATATTTTATCTACAGTCGCTAGGGTTATTAGTTAATATTCGAGCGATTATCGAGTCATTGGTTGAGCACTATCATATTAATGAAGAGACGTTGTGGCAGGAGGCAATGATAAGTATCGAGGAGTCCTTAGTAACTATCGATTTTGATGATGATCAACGTCAGATACTCCGTGATGAGTTATTTAACAACTCATATTATCCGCATAAGACATTGCTATTGCCTGTGATTGCCCGTGGCTCTGATCCTCATGGCAGTATGCCCGCTGGAGAAAGTAAAACGATCAACCCATTCAAGCGTGTCAAGAACAGTGGTTAAAATTATGAAATACCATAATGAGAACATAATGAATGATATTGATATTCGCGAACTTATAGACAGTTATAAAGAGATAGGTACCTCTACCATTGGTCATCTGACTGGGAAAGGGTATTTACCAGATATAAAACCGCTTAATCCTTGCGCAAATACTATAGTCGGCCGAGTGTTGACGGTGCAACTAACCTCTGACAACACGGATGTGATCAACCAAGCATTGATTCAAGTAGCGCCAAATGATGTGCTATGTATTGATGCTCAGATATTGGGCGTCAAAGCCTGTTGGGGAGCACTGCGAACTTGCGCGGCTATCTATGAAAAGTTATCAGCGGTCATTATTATTGGACAGGCGACTGATTCGCTACAGATTCAGCAGTTAGGTTTCCCTGTGTTTGCACAGGGTATCAGCGCTGTGACCACCTTCAAGAGCAATCAAGCACAAGGCACGCTGGCGTCCGATATTGCCTATCGCTTCGGTGAGCAGAAAACGACGATTCGATCAGGCGACATCGCCATCATGGATAATGATGGGGTATTTATATTGTCTGTTGATGTAGCACAGCAGCTATTATCAGATTGTCAAAAGAAGCATAAAGAGGATGAGGTAAAGTTTCAGATGTTTTTTGAGGCTTATCGTAACAACGAGCTAAATAAACTATTCAGTGATTAATGAAATTATCAGAGTTCAAATAGTCAACCATATCTGAAAACAGTACAAATAAACGCTTACTACCAAAGTATAAATACATATAGAAATAAAAACGATTATCATTTACAATACGATTCACAAAGTTAGTACACACAGTATTATTAGCTAAATATTACTGTTTATTTATTCAACTAAGTGAAATAACCTAAGTGAAAAAATTATGAAAAGCCATCATCAAGTTGCTCTATCTGTTCTTACCCTTTGTATTAGTCAGCAATTATATGCACAAAACAATGTCAATGAAGCGGATGCCGTATTAGATGCGCAGACCCCAGCGGAAATGTCTTCACGTACTGTGTCTGATGATACTCCCAATGTGACTTTAGACACTATCAATGTCACTGCTAAAGCCAGAACGGGCACGGCACTGGCACAAAAAATTAGTGAGATGCCAGCAGTTACTCAAGTGATTACTGAAAATGAGATTCAGATGCAGGCAACGGGTAACCGTACCACTGGTGATATCTTGGCACAATTGATACCGAGTCTGGGTGCTAGTAGTGGTTCTACCAGTAACTATGGTACGACCATGCACGGTCGCCCTGTGCAGTTCTTGTTGAATGGTGTGCCTTTAAGCAGTTCACGTAGTCTTTCACGCGAGCTCAATAGTATCGATCCTGCTCAACTTGAGCGGGTAGAAGTACTCTCAGGTGCCACCAGTATCTACGGTGCTGGTGCAGCAGGTGGCCTGATTAACCTTGTGACCAAATCTTTAGTAGGGTATGGCCCTATCAGACAGACTAGAGTCGGTGTCAGTAGCAGTCGTAATTTTGAGTCAGACTCATTGGGTTATCATGTAGGACAAACCTTAGGATATGGCGGCGAGCGAGTGTATGGTCGCTTAGATGTTGATTACGATAATAAAGGCGGTAAGTTTGATAGCAAAGGCAACCGAATCAGCCCAGATGTCAACCAAACGGACCAACAAGATACTGAATCGCTAAGTGTGAATGGTAGCTTGGGTGTAGAGCTCACTGACAGCCAACGTCTTGATCTTGCAGTGACTTACTACAAAGATGAGCAAGACACCGACTACGGCCCAGATTATGGTGATGGTTTGGCAGTGTTATTTGGCGCAAAACCTTCTCTAAAAGCTATCGATGGTGCAAACGTAGAGAACGAGCCTTATACCACTAAGACCTCAATGAACTTGAACTATAATAATGACGATATAGCAGGGTCAAGTCTAAGTGTGACGGGCTACTATCGAGATGAAAAAGGCCGTTTTTACCCTTCTGGTAAAACTGCAGGAGACCAAGCGACTGAAGTATGGCAAGACAATGGTCTAACTGATACAGCCACACTGAAGAAACTGGCAAGTGCTGCAACATTTGTCACTCAATCAGAAGCTGATATTGAAGTAATGGGTTTGCGGGCAGCCATGCAAACCGAGACGGAAATTGCAGGCAAAAAGACGCTGTTTAGCTACGGCGCTGATTTTGAACGCGAAAACAGTGAGCAAACTTACTACGGTCAAGACCTAAATACGTTTCTTGCTAGTAATGGCTTAAGCGCCCAAACCAATGGGCTTACTTATAACGGTGGACCAGATACTACCATTGATAAATGGGGCGCTTTTGTTAATGCAGATGTAGATATAACCGACAAGTGGCATACCAGTGCTGGTGTGCGTTACCAAAAATTGAAGTCAGAGACTGATACCTTTACGCCCATCTATGAGCAACTGCTTGAAGAGTATTTTAATAGCTCTGCTATCAGTGGAACAAGTGCAGCTTACGGCATTGACTATCAGGCGGGCGATGTAGAAAAAGGCAGCACAGACCACGACAAAACCTTGTTTAATCTCGGTACTAGCTATCAATTAACCCCAAATGATCAAATCTTTGCTAATTTTTCACAAGGGTTTACCACCGCAGATATACAACGTGCGCTTCGTGATGTGCGTGCAGGGTTTGTAGTTAATTCAGACAACGTACAACCGATCGCGATCAACAACTACGAGTTTGGTTGGCAGGGCAAACATGGTGATACTGCTGCGCGACTGAGCGGTTTTTATAACGAATCAGACAAAGTAGTACGTTTTACTGATAGCTATACCGTAGAAGTTGTCGATACCGATGAGCGTGTCTATGGGGTAGAAGGGTCGCTTAGTCATGATATCAGTGATAAATGGCAAGTAGGCGGTAGTGTGGCGTACACTCGTGGTCAGTATGACAAAGATGGCGATTGGTTGGAGCTCGATGCAGTACGTCTAACACCGCTAAAAGGTACGGCATTTGCTCAGTATAACTTCGATGAAGGCAGCAATATTCGTCTACAAGCATTGGCAATCGGCGGTGATGACAAGGCTTTTAAAGACCAACAAAAAGACCCTGACTCTAGTGCCTTACCTGTCACTGGTTATATGACCCTTGATGTATTGGGCCAAGTGAACATGCCAGTCGGCCGAGTAGACTATGGCGTTTATAACTTGCTTAATAAAGACTATCTAACGGTCTATCATCAAACCACATTTGGTGATTTAAACCGCTTACCTGCATCAGGCACGACTTATGGCTTAAGCTATACCGTCGATTACTAAAAAGCGCCACACATAAAAAAACCCTTCAGGCTATGTAAATTTAGCGTGAAGGGTTTTTTTTATGTTCATAACTCTCTAAAGCATTCATCTGTTCCAAGAGTATTTGCTAGTGTTTCCAACTTTACGCTTTATCAGGTGCAAAAGTTATTTTTTGGCATTTTATGATTGACTTACAGCCTATCAATGCTAATCTAATCTCTCTTTGGGGAGTAGCCTGCTTTCGTACTGCGAAAGCGTTCGTATCAACATACTTGGCCACATGCCATGGTGCGAACACCTCTCGGTTGGCGAGACCATCGATATATCTACACTGCAGGTCGGGGGTGTGGCTATGTCATGGACTCTATACTCGACCAGAGAAAATCACATGAATCCTATCGCACTTCTATTACTTGCGCTTTCTATGTCTACTGATGCCTTTTCTGTGGCAATCAGTAAAGGCGCAAGTCTTAAAAACCCTCGTTTTACCGAAGCTTTCAGAATGGGTGTTATTTTTGGCACCATTGAAGCGATCACGCCTATTATTGGTTGGTTAATTGGTCACTCTGCCACATCCTTTATAGATGCATCTTTTATTGAGGCATGGGATCATTGGGTCGCGTTTGTCATACTTTTTGCGCTCGGTCTGCACATGCTATATGAGGGAATGAAGCCAAGTGATGAAACGGAAGCAGCACCGTCGAGACATTCTTTTTTCAAACTTGCTTTGACTGCATTTGGTACCAGCATCGATGCCATGGCTGTCGGTGTGAGCCTAGCATTTGTAAAGGTCAATATTTTACTGGCGGCAGGTCTTATTGGCTTGGCCACTACAGTAATGGTCACGCTAGGGGTGATGTTAGGAAAAGTATTGGGCTCCCTAATCGGTCATAGAGCTGAAATATTTGGTGGTGTGATGCTAATTGCCATCGGTGCATGGATTTTATTAAGCCATCTTCAATAATTATATAAAACTGTCTACTACGAACAGATAGTCATTACGTGTATAAATTTATTACTGACTTGTAGAGGCAAAGCATTTGTTTACCTAAGAAAAGCCTATCTATATTAATAGTTAGACTTTTTGGGTCTAAAACTAGCACATTATGCTATAGCGGCTCGCAAGAGGTCTGAAAAAAATCAGCACTACAAAACTATCAATAATTATCCGCTGTCAGCGAAGAGGCTTGAATAAAGTGCCTATATCTATGCTTATAAACATGGTTGTTATTTACTAAAAAAACAGTAGACAATAAAAAAGACCTCCAATCTCTTGAAGGTCTTTTTTATTAATACTTAAATGTGGTGGGCCCAGTAGGACTTGAACCTACGACCAAAGGATTATGAGTCCTCTGCTCTAACCAACTGAGCTATGGGCCCTAACGTTAGACGCACAATGATACCTGATTTTTTTAATTTTTCAAGTAAAAGATAGGCAGTAATCAAGATATTTTTTATTGAGCCATATTTTTGTATTACAGGTGACCACCAGCTATGGTTAGACTACGACCTCCATCCACGGTGATGATCTCTCCTGTGACATAATTTGCCTGCACAAGATACAGTACGCTATGAGCAATCTCATCAGGTTGGCCTATACGCCGCATAGGAATAGCGTCGATGATACTTTTTTGTTGCTCATTGTCAATAGCTTGGTCGCTAGTAGGGTCAGGTAAAATGTTGACCCCAGGAGCAACTCCGTTGACCCGTACTTCTGGCGCCATCTCTAACGCTAGCGACTGTACCATCATTCGATGCGCAGCCTTTGCCATGTTATAGACAGTATAGTTGTTAAACGGTCTATCATGCGCGTGTATGTCCAATAAGCTGACAATACAGCCTTGTTGTTGCTTTAGATAAGGTAGTAGAGCTTGGCTTAGTAATAAAGGGGCTTTCGCGTTGGTCAAAAGCAACTCATCCCACTGTGCATGATTGATACTACCGAGTGGGCTAGGATAAAACCGTGAGGCATTATGCACCAGTACATCAAGCTGTCCAAACGCCTCTATAATACTTCCAACAAAGCTGTCTAAAGTCATCCCATCGTTGACTATCGTTAAGTCAGCAACGATAACTTTTGCACTATTAGCACGGATGTCGTTCAGATGGTCAGCCAAGTCATTAGCGTCTTGTTCACTACGGTAACAATGAATGATAACGCGGTAACCTTGCCTATGAGCTGCTTTAACAATGGCCGCCCCAATACGCCTAGCACTACCTGTGACAAGCATCACTGGCGCTTGGTTATTCATATTTTCTGCTTGGAAAGTATTAGTTTCTTGGTTCATAGCAATACTACTTTTTTCTCTAGTGTGCTTGTCTATATCATTGTTGCGCTTGCAAGTGTTCAATCCTGCTTTGGCGTAAGGCTGCACCTATAGCGGGGCCTTTAAGGTCTGGCGCAATGTCATTCATACCGATGGCGTGAAAGCTGTTTAGTGCTAACATCATTTGGCGATGCTGTGTTGCTAGCTGTAACACATAACTGCACACTAGCAGTTGAGATAGTTTGTCAGGCTCCTTATGCGCACCGCAGGCTTGGATTAGATCGATTTTTTCAGCCGCATTTAGACTGTTTATTGTGCTTAGTTTTTCAGCTTGCTGAGCGAATAAAGTTGCGAACTGAGTATGTGCTTTTGGGACTTTGGCTTTATTACCGATAGCGTTAATATTTTTTATAGCGGTTGATACGTTAGAGGTAGACTCAGAGTTTTCGCTATTAAATAATGAAGACAGGCTAGTCATGAGTAGCGCCCAGCGCTGCGATAAATTCAAACGCATCTGTCCTGCAAAGTATAACGCTGTCTGCACTGTTTCTCTTATTTGGATATTGTCCCAAGCATGATGCAAAGGCGCGAAATACTCTATGATCGCACCAATTTCAAACAGTTTTTGCCAATAGACTTGCGGTGATAGTTGCATAGTCGCACGGCTTGATTCTTGCCAGATACGCTCGGCACTCAAATGAGCTAGCTCTCCTGTATCCACCAATTGACGCATCAGCGTTAAAGTGTCATCCGCGATGGTAAAGCCCAAATCGTAGTAACGACTATAGAAGCGCACTGTTCGAAGTACACGTAATGGGTCTTCACTAAAAGCACTGGATACATGACGCAATGTCTTACTTTTTAAGTCTTGTAGGCCGCCATAGTAGTCGATGACTTGTCCGTCAATAGGGGTGTCGTCAGTTAAGCTGGTAACTTCGATTGCCATCGCGTTGATGGTTAAATCACGACGGCGCAAATCATCCTCTAGACTGACATCGGGACTGGCATGTACGCTAAAACCTTTGTAGCCTGAGCCTTGCTTGCGCTCTGTGCGTGCCAATGCATACTCTTCATGACTGGTCGGATGCAAAAACACAGGAAAGTCAGCGCCCACTTGTTGAAACCCTGCATCAATCATTTCTGCCACAGTAGCGCCAACGACGACAAAGTCCTTGTCCTTGATAGGACGTTTGAGCAGTCGATCGCGTACAGCACCGCCTACGAGGTAAATTTGCATAGAAGCCTCTTCTTATTATTGAGCTTTATATCACTAGCTCAATTTTTATGAATCAAAAAAACAGCCAATGCTCTATAAGTCGCATTGACTGGTTTTAGTATAGCAGAAGGGCTCTGTCAATGGATGACAGAGCCCTTCTTAATATAGTCAATCCTCTATAAATTGAGTACGGTGTCAGCCTCGTTCAGTCTACTATTTGTAGTACTTTCACTCGGCTTCCTTGCATCCAAATTATATTGAACCGATACAGTGCATTCATACTGGGTATGGTGTGTGACTATTTTTCGTTTTCTAGGTCTTGCGCTTCAGTAACGGTCAATGCAGTCATGTTGACGATACCACGTGCTGTCGCTGATGGCGTCAAAATGTGTACCGGCTTATTAGTACCCAATAAGATAGGGCCAATAGAAGCACTGCCAGTCGCTGTTTTAAGCAGGTTGAAAGCGATGTTTGAGGCATCAAGGGTTGGCAAGATAAGCAAGTTCGCTGCACCTTTTAACGGGCTTGATGGCATATCGTTTAGACGAATATTTTCGTTAAGCGCGGCGTCACCTTGCATTTCGCCTTCAAATTCAAAGTCGACGTTCATATTGGTCAATAGCTCATGAACCTTACGCATTTTGACAGCGCTAGCACGATCTGAAGCACCAAAGTTAGAATGAGATACTAGCGCAACGCGTGGCGTGATACCAAAGCGACGTAGCTGATCCGTTGCCAAGACGGTCATTTCAGCCAATTGCTCAGCTGTTGGGTCTTCATGGACATAGGTATCAGCGATAAAGATATTACGATCTTGCATGAGTACTGCATTCATTGCATAGAAGTCGTTCATACCTTGTTTTTTGCCAATGACGCTTTCAACGTATTTTAGATGCAATTGATAATGGCCAAATGTACCACATACCATGCCATCTGCTGCACCGTTTTCGACCAGCAAAGAACCAATCAAAGTCGTCTTACGGCGAACATCACGACGAGCAAGCTCAATGCTTACACCGCGGCGTTTGTTCTTCTCATAGTAGCCCTGCCAGTAGTCTTTGTAGCGAGGATCGTCATCAACGTTGACGATGGTAATGTTCTCGCCAGCTTTTAGACGTAGGCCTAGCTTTTTGATATTGGCTTCGATAACTGAAGGGCGACCAACCAAGATAGGTTGTGCTAGCTTCTCATCAACGACCACTTGTACAGCAAGCAAAATGTTGTTGTCTTCACCTTCACAGTACACAATACGTTTTGGATCGGCTTTAGCACGAGCAAAGATTGGCTTCATCACAAACGCTGAGTTATAAACAAACTCAGACAGACGCTGACGATAGGCTTGCATGTCATCGATAGGTAGCGTGGCAACGCCTGAATCCATCGCTGCTTTGGCAACAGCAGACGCGATCTCAATGATTAGATTTGGCTCTAGAGGGCCTGGAATTAAGTAGTCACGACCAAAACTTTGCATCTTTTCGATGTTTCTAGCGCTGGTAGTTGGAGTGGCTTCGACGTGTGCCATAGCAGCGATTGCTTTTACGCAAGCAACTTTCATCTCTTCGTTAACAGTGGTCGCACCAACATCTAATGCACCGCGGAAGATATATGGGAAGCATAGCGCGTTGTTTACTTGGTTTGGATAGTCTGAACGACCAGTTGCCATGATGACGTCTGGACGTACCGCATGGGCCAATTCTGGCATGATTTCAGGTGTTGGGTTGGCAAGTGCAAAGACGATAGGGTCTTTTGCCATACGGCGAACCATATCTTCTGATAGTGTACCTGGCATTGATAAGCCTAGGAACATATCGACATCGTCCATGACTTCTTCGATAGAAGTAGCTGTAATATCACGAGCATAACGTTGTTTGGTTTCATCAAGGTTTTCACGGCTAGTACTGATGATACCGCGTGAGTCTGAAACAATAATGTTGTTCTTATTAACGCCAAGCGCGCAAATAATATCTAGGCAAGAAATGGCTGCTGCGCCTGCGCCTGAACAAACAATTTTAATCTCTTCGATTTTTTTGCCAGTGATCAACAAAGCATTTAGCATGGCTGCGGCAACGATGATTGACGTACCATGTTGATCATCATGGAACACAGGAATGTTCATGCGCTCACGTAGTACGCGCTCGATTTTGAAACATTCTGGTGCTTTGATGTCTTCTAGGTTGATACCACCAAAGGTAGGCTCAAGCGAGGCAACCGCTTCGATGAACTTATCTGGATCATTTTGAGCAATTTCAATATCAAAAACGTCGATACCTGCGAACTTCTTAAATAGAACGCCTTTACCTTCCATGACTGGCTTCGATGCCAATGGACCGATATTACCCAGACCCAATACAGCAGTACCGTTAGTGATAACACCAACGAGGTTATTACGTGCCGTGTATTTAGACGCAAGTTTTGGATCTCTTTGGATCTCAAGACAAGGTACAGCAACGCCTGGAGAGTAGGCGAGTGCTAAATCACGTTGGTTGGCTAGCTGCTTAGTAGGGGTTACCGAAATTTTACCTGGGCGTGGAAACTCATGGTAATGTAAGGCAGCTTGTTCAAACTGCTCTTTTTCTGTACTGAGGTTATCCGTATTCGAAGTGGTATCGTCATTCATAATAATTGCCATGGTTGGAATAAATTGGAATAAATTAAATGGTGATAAAAAACAACGTCCAACCCTCCAAAAATCATTGAATGATAATAATTGAAAAGTATAAAGACGTTAAACGACTCACGACCATCAGAATCATGGTCGACGATCAAAGATCAGGTCAAAAAAGCAAACTAGCTAAAATATTCATTCTAGCATTATTGCCAATTCACTGCCTAGTCAACAACAATGAATTATGCGAATAATATAATAAAATGATATTCGTTATTTATCTCATTGATAATGCCAAAAAACGCAGTTAGATATCAACCTTAATTTCATAATGTTTCAAAATATTACAGAATTGAAAGGTGCTAAGGCGAGCAACTACTAAGATGAGCAGCTAATAGGCACCTGCGGTGTATCCGGCGCAGGCACACTGCTATCTACATCATTAGCGATATCTTGCACACTATAAGGATTGGCTAGTAAACGGAATACCCGATCAACTTCTTCAAACTGGCCTTGCTCTGCGGCAGTAATTGCACGCTGCGCCATGCTATTACGAAGGACGTAGACAGGATTGTTGGTCTGCATGTCGTTAACTGCCTGCTCAAGTGGCAGCTTCTCGATCTGTGCCAGATAACGTGTTGACCAGTCTTGCCATACTTGCTGCGCATCACCGCTTAATTCAGTGGTCATAGTAGCCAGTAGCTTTTGCTCATAAGGATGATCTGCTGGTGCGACCAAACCGAGTAGGGCGCGAAAGCTATTAGTATAGTCGAGCAAATTGTCTTCTAATAGTGTCAACCATTCAAAGGCTAAGCTGAGACTCTCTCTTTGATGCGGTAAGCCAAGCTTACGGCACAGACCTTGCTGATAGTGCTGCATAAAGGTTGCTTCATAAGGTGCTAAGCAATCAGCGAGCGTCTCACGGGTGACACCTTCTAGGCGCATAAAGTGTGGCAGCCAAACATTTAGATTCCAGTGCCCGATAGCAGGCTGATTCTGATAAGCATAGCGACCCGTATGGTCTGAGTGATTATTAATCCATGCAGGATTGAAGCGCTCCATAAAGCCAAACGGCCCGAAGTCCAAAGTACTGCCTGTTATAGATAAGTTATCTGTATTCATGACACCGTGAGCAAAGCCAATCAATTGCCAATCAGCAATCATACGCGCCGTACGCTCGACCACTGCGGTCAAGAAAGCCAAGACAGGCGTTTCGCTATCGCGGCATTCTGGATAATAAGTGTCAATCATATAGTCGGTGAACTCACCCAGTACATCAGGGGCAAAGCTGGCAATCCACTCGACATGACCGAGACGAATATGACTATCAGCCACACGCATCAACGCTGCACCTGCTTCGATACGCTCACGGCGCACTCTCGTATCAGATACCACAAACCCCAAAGCGTTAGACGAGGGGATGCCAAGCTTCGTCAATGCATGACCGCACAGGTATTCGCGAATAGTACTACGTAAGACTGCGCGTCCATCACCCATGCGTGAATAGGGCGTCAAGCCAGCACCTTTAAGATGCAAGTCTTGTGGCTGTCCATCATTATCGAGTACCTGTGCCATGAGTAAACCGCGTCCGTCACCCAATTGCCCAGCCCATTGTCCAAACTGGTGACCAGCATATGCCATCGATAGTGGTTTGAAATCAGCTGGCACGTATTGACCGCCCAATATCTCAACCCAATTGGTCATCAGGTCCTCGTCGTCGGCCCAGCCTAACTGCTGTGCAACTTGAGTATTGAAGTGACCGGCACGAGGATTGTCTAGTGGCGTCGGTGGCTGCTCATGATAAAGGCGCGTGTCTAGGTTGACGTAAGTGTTTTGATAACGCATACAGGCCGTTTCCATTAAAATATAAAAGTGAGAATGTCACTATAGCATAGCTCTCATATGGCATCGTTGCACTCTGTCCGTCTCTTGTAATATCTAACCAAAAAATAAATTCCTCTGTCTTTAATTGACTGACTCTAATGGACGAGATTGTTATTGTTTTTAGATTAGAGGTCGTCACAGTTTAGCCGATGTATTTGACCATTTATTATGATAATAAAATCATTAGAAGTAGCTAAAATGACATAAGCGATAAACTATAAGCAAAAAAATCCCCCTATCTAGGACGGATAGGGGGATGGAGAAGCTTCAAAATTATAATGAAATCAGAGGTTAATTAAGCCGCTTTTTCGTTCGCGCCAATAGAGCGGAAAGCGGTTTTTAGATTGCTATTATGCTCAAGGATTTTCTGTTCAATTTTGGCATAATCGTGCTTTAACTTATCATCAACTTCATGCAAACGATCAGCAAACTCTGTTTTCTTAAGCTCGATAGTTTTTGCTTTTAGCGCTTGCCATTCTTCAACAGTCTGCGTAAAGGCATCATATTCAAACTTAATACGGTCTTGGAAGCTCTTCATCGCATGAGGAAGATCAATGCCGCTTACTGCTGCTGTATCGATTTGCTGCTGAGCTTTCTTAAACTGCATTTGTACTTCTGCATGTTTGATAGTTGTATCATCAACAGTACGCAGCTCAGAAGTTAAACCAAGTTTTGATAAACCAGCAATTAACCATTTGGTTGGGTCATATTGCCACCATTTCACGCCATTACGATAGTCGTATTGGAAGAAGTGATGGTAGTTATGATAACCCTCACCCCACGTAAAGATAGCCAAGAAGAAGTTATCGCGAGCACTATTGGTATCTGTATAAGGACGTGTACCAAACATATGGCAGAACGAGTTGATAAAGAACGTAAAGTGATGCGTCAATACCAAACGTAGTAGGCCTGCGATAACCAACGTACCCCAAACATCACCAAGCAACCAACCGATAGCGGCAACCATACCAACGTTCATGGCAACTACCCATAGACCGTAGTATTTATGCTGAATCTGTAAGACTCTATCTTTAGTCAAATCAGGAATGTTTTTGTAGTCGAACTTGCCGCTAGGGTAGTTACGTAGCATCCAGCCAATATGACTGAACCAAAATCCACGCTGTGCTGAATACGGATCATCCAAACGATCATCTACATGACGATGGTGAGTACGGTGACCAGAAACCCAATCAAACGCAGAACCCTGTACCGCTAGGGTAGAACCAAGCAATAAAAAGTTTCTGACAATTGGATGCGCTTTATAAGCACGATGCGCCATTAGACGATGGTAACCTGCCGTAATACTGATACCGGTCCATACCATAAAGGCACCAAATACACCCCAAACAGGTGCGCTCACTTGATGAGTGAACAAGTACCATGGCGTAATGATAGCAGCAGCAATCGGCGTCGCCACCAAAATAGTTGCCGGAATCCAGTTGATCGGTGCTTTGGTAAATTCAAACTCGCGCATATCAATGCTTTGCTCTTGCGCAGAAAGATCCGCTTGCTCAGAAGCTTTAGCATAATTGCGTTTTGCAACAGGCTGCTCATCAAGCGCCATTTGCGCTTTTTTCTCATCAAAACGAGTTTTAAAACGCGTTACTTGAGTGCTGGCGGTCTTTACAAGCGTGTCACCAGATTTGATAGCGAAACGTAAGCCTTTAAGCGGTAAGCCAAGTGCTTTTTTTGCAATCATATAATATCCCTAACGGTATTAATTTAAGCCACCATAGTACCTTAAAATGCGTGTAAAGTGAACACTTATACACTATAAAAATATTGCTAAATAACAATAACTTGTATGGATTATAGGATGTATTGGTCAAAAATACGAGTGACTTATCAGACATGAAGGAGAAGTGTAACAAGGAGGGTAGATATGTAGGAAAGAATGCGTTTATCAAAAAAATGATTAAATATCAAAAAAGTACGGATAAGTCAGTTAAGGCAACAGCAAATGACTTGGAAAATCCGTAATGATGACATCAGTCTGCCATTTTATGAGCTGTTCAATGGTGGGAATATCATTAACCGTCCAAGCACTTACGGGTAATCCATAACGGTGGCTATGCTTGATGACAGCTTGGGTCAAAAGCGGATAATGAATGCCCAGTTGAATACAGCCGAGTTGCAATGCGGTATTGGTAGCGCTTGCCAACGCTTCTGGCGTACGAATGAGCAAGCCGCGAGGCATATGAGATAATAGTTTGTGACGTTGTAAACGGTTATGTAACTCGACATCGAAGCTCGTCAACACAACTGGTAAGCTGGTAAGAGGTGTATCAATAAAGGCCTGCCGAAGCGCTTCAATCATTACTGCATAGTTGGTACGGCTATGCGTCTTAATTTCCAGCTCAATAACGTTAAATCCACTAAGCGCAGGTGCCATGCTCGCCAATGTCATAATAGGTTGGCCAAACTGCAACTGGCATTGAATCTCAGTCAGTTTTAACTGATCAATACGTGATTGCCGACCGCACATACGCTCTAGATCGTCATCGTGGAATACAATTAAATGACCATCAGCGTTTAGTTGTATATCAAACTCTACGCCTGCTAAGCCTCTTGAATTAAGGTTTTGAGAGTATTGAAAGCCTGAAAAGGTATTTTCTAACGCCTCACCGCGTGCGCCTCGATGACCTAGTAATAACGTATCTCTAAAGTTTATCATATGCACCAATTATCGATGATTTTTATGCCCAATCATATAGCGTCATATCCATGACGTCTAACAAAAACTGCGATGCAATCCGTACTTTTTTAAATATGACTTTTTAGAGTCCAAATCTGCGAATGTTTGTTATGTTTTTGCAACCAAACGCAGGTTTTTTCCATAGTGAGGGGCACTATTTGTATATCCATGGGATACACTAATGACCATTTGATTTAAACACCGTATAATGATGTGGTTTTCATATCTGTAGCAGCTAGCGTTGCATTTGAATGTTGAACACTGTCAGTCAGTGGCGGTACGAACCTGTAAATTGGGAGTAGAGTTAGTATGAGCGTAGCAAATATAAGTTTGAGCAAGTGGCATAAAGTTGCTGGGATTGGATTGGTATGTGGTTTGGCGCTTGCAGGCTGTGATCGCTCAGATAAAGAAGACACTACTGAGCAGGCAGAGCTAACAGAACAAGAGACTGTCGACGCTGAAAATAGCGTTGCACCTGCGATCAGCTGTGATGATCCTATGGTGCAAGATCGCCTTAAGTCAGCTCTAAAGAATACGCTCAATCAACAAGCACAGTCATTGGCTGCCAACTATGCAAATGATGCTGAAATCAGTTTAGCAAATGGTGTGGTTAGCGAAAAAACCAATGGTGTTGTCATTGATGTCCAAAACGCTGCCATCTTGCAACAAGCCAATGAGAACGGCATGACCACTTGTCAAGCAAGTGTCAGCATGACGCTACCAAGTGAAGACTTGTATCAAGCCAGTCAGGTACAAGCGGCCAATAATCAGCCAAGTCTACAATCGCGTTTAGCGCAAGACAATATCCGTATCAATAACAATATGCTCGTTGACGACGCGTTCACTTACATCGTCGGTACTCAAGGCGGTCAAGTGCGTACGCGTATTGCAGGTCAGCCTGCTTTGATTACTGTTGTTGCAGATGTGATGGCAGGTTCTGTCTTTAAAACTGCAATGGATGAGCAACGCGCCCAACGTGCTGCTGAGCGCCGTGCAACACAGAACAACGATACGGCTCAAACAGCGCCAATCCGTCAGCCAAGAACCGTAACGCCAGTTGAGCCAATTCGTCCAACTGAACCTACGCCGCCAACCATCAATAAACCTGCTGAAAGTCAGAACAGTTCGACTGCAAACACCCAAGCAGCTGCTGCCGAGCCTAGTAAGCCCGCCACGCCAAAAGCCGTACCTAAAGATGAAACCATCGATATGGTCATCATTGAAGACAACAGCGCGACTTATTAATTTATCATTGTAGTAAGAGATAGCGATATCCAGTCAACCGAATTGCTGTCGCTGAATAATAAAAACCCCGCAACAATCATGTCGCGGGGTTTTTTGTGTTTAAGCTATTTATTGTTAAATACTTAGTTTGTATTATTGACTGTCAGTGAACGTCTTCAATGCTTGACTATCCCACAACACCTCAGAGACTTTTTCTGGATCAGTACAGAAGCGTGCAGCGACAAACAACCAATCAGATAAGCGGTTGATAAAGCTGACGGCAGTACGACGAATCGCTTGTGGACGCTGCTGCTGCAATATTACAGCTTGACGTTCAGCGCGGCGGCACACACTACGCGCCACGTGTAATTGACTCACCAATATAGAACCTGTCGGCAAAATAAAGTCTTTTAGAGGTGGCAATGTGGCATTCATCATATCTATTTGCTGCTCTAACCATTCAATATGAGTGGCATTAACCCCTTCATATTCTGGCATGGCAAGCTCGCCGCCTATATTGAATAACAAGTGCTGAATGATGACCAAGGCTTCAGAGAACTCTTTCTCTATAGATTGCCCTTTATTGTGCTTTAGTTGCGCACGTACCAAGCCAATATGCGAGTTGAGCTCGTCGATGTCACCCATGACGCTAAATAGATCGTCGGCTTTACTAAGGCGGCTGCCATCGGCCATGCCAGTGCTGCCATCATCTCCAGTACGCGTATATATTTTGCTTAATCGATTGCCCATCTTTAAATCCTTAACGGTTTTTATGATTGAATAGTGGTAGTTGCATGCTCATTGTAGTATTTTACGCCTGTTTTCGCTAAGATAATGGGTTACGTTTTATATCACGATATTAACTAAATCTAATTTTCTAAAATTATAATCATAGCTATCGGTACGGCTTGTTCATGCGCTGTGGCCGATATTTTCAATTTATCTATTTTATTTATGCTAAAAGGCTCTTTTACTATGACCACACCACTTGCAGATGCGATGTCTCAGCTTACCATTTATGATTCACTGACTGGCGGCAAACGTCAGTTTGAACCACTCAAAGCAGGGCAGGTGGGCATGTATGTGTGCGGTATGACAGTCTATGATTATTGTCATATCGGGCACGCCCGTGTGATGGTTGGGTTCGATATGGCGGTACGCTGGTTGACACGCTTGGGTTATGACGTCAATTACGTGCGCAATATTACCGATATCGATGATAAAATCATTGCTCGTGCCGCTGAAAACGGTGAAGAGATTGGTACATTGACGCAGCGTTTCATTGAAGCGATGCATGAAGACGCGACTGCGCTTGGTTGTGAGATGCCAAATGCTGAGCCACGTGCAACCGATCATATCGATGATATGCAGAATATGATTGAGACGTTAGTCACTGGCAACTATGCGTATGCAGGCGACAACGGTGACGTCTATTATGCCGTCGATAGCTTTGACGGTTATGGCAAATTATCTAAGCGCAATCTGGATGATATGCAGGCAGGTTCGCGAGTCGAGGTTGAGAGTGATAAACGTAATCCATTTGACTTTGTACTATGGAAATCTGCAAAACCTGACGAGCCGCAGTGGGCATCACCATGGGGTCAAGGGCGTCCAGGTTGGCATATTGAATGTTCAGCGATGTCGACTAAGTGCTTAGGTAGTACCTTTGATATTCACGGCGGTGGTCATGACTTACAGTTCCCGCATCACGAAAATGAAATCGCGCAATCTGAGGCAGCAACTGAATGTGAGTATGCACGCAACTGGATGCATGTTGGTTTTATCAATGTCGATGGCGAAAAAATGTCTAAATCATTGGGCAACTTTTTTACCATTCGTGATGTCATGGCAAAGTACTTACCTGAGACGGTACGTTTTTTCTTATTATCGAGCCATTACCGCAGCCAAGTTAACTTCTCTGATAGCGCATTGGATGAAGCACATAATAGCCTAAGCAGACTATACAATGCACTAAAATTGGTTGAGCAGCAAAAAGGACAGTCAATCATACTCAACGAAGACTTAGTGGCTGAAGCTTACAATAGCGCGGTTGGACAAGACTTCATCAAGGCGATGAATGACGACTTTAATAGCTCGACGGCTATCAGCGTCTTATTCGGATTGGCACGTGATATCAACAAAGCCATTAAAGCAGAAGACGTCGATACCGCATGGCAATTAGCACAGCAACTAAAAGCATTGGCGCAAGTATTAAATATTTTACAGCAGCCAGTGCAGCAGTTTTTGCAAGCAGTGACTGGTGATCAGGCAGAATATGGTCTAACGGATGCCGTTATTGATAATTTAATTATCGAACGTGCAGAGTCTAAAGCCAACAAAAACTTTGCCCGTGCTGATGAGATACGTGAGCAACTAAAAGAGGCAGGTATTGAGCTCGAAGATAGCCGTGCTGGCACGACATGGCGCCGCGCTTAAAATAATTTTTGCCGTTTATAGGGTAAATAGCTACAAATCTCGTAATAAATTAAGTCAGCTTTAGGCTGGCTTTTTTTTGCTTACTGAATTAGGTTAAAGCAGCACCGATATATTTTTTATACTTCCCTTTTGTAGACTGATGGCTTTGAAAACATGAATACTCTTAAACACAATCCTATGGACAATCATTGTGCCGTTTTGCGCTCAGATGATAATCATCAAGTAGATGTAGAGAAAAGTCGTTTTAAAAGCCATGTGCTGCAAGTATTGTTGGGCTTTTTGATTGTCACTATAAGTGTGATCTATGTACCTGTTTACGCAGCAATTAATGAGAGCGGGCAGAATGCGAGCGAGTCAGAAAAACAAACGCCTAGTAAGCCTGATAGTTTTACTGAATATGCCACTCAGCAAGTCAATGCGCTTAAAGATGAAAGTGTCAGTATTTCTGGTATTACTGAAGAGATCTTCGATCCTACTGAGCGTAACGCAGTGGAGCAGGCAGGCAGGCTACAAGGTGATACGGCACTGACCGGAGAATATAGTGAGAGCTATTATATACTCGATAAACTAAATGCTGGGTTGCCGCCGTTATCTGAGCCACCTAATTTAGAAACGCCGCTTGCAGCCTTAGAGTTTTTTCAATCAGCGTTAATGAAGCAGCAGTATGATTTGGCCGCTTATGCGCTAAACATGAATTTGATTGATGAAAAAAGTCAACGTAGCCGTGCGCTTGATCTCACAAAGCGACTGGATTTCTTATTATCCGAGAAAGAACTCTATGTATTCGACGATATGCCAGATCGTCCCGATGGCTTAATTGAACCACCGCTTGGTAATAATAGCAGTGTCATGGGTATTGCTAGACGCTCTATTCAGCTTGGCTATGTTGATTATCGCGAGCGCCGTGTTCCTATTTATTTGCAGCGAGTGCGGGTAGGGGATCAAGCCCCTGTTTGGGTGTTTTCGGCGCAGACAGTAGGCAATATTGATAATCTCTATGAGCAGTATCACCCAGCTGAGTTCGAGCGTTATTTGCCCACTTGGTTAAAGTTAAAGTTTTTTGGAATTGCGCTATGGGAATTCTCAGCGCTGATATTGTTCTTTTTATTAACCATGGGTATGGGTTGGCTACTAAGTAAAGGTACTGGAAAAATCATCAATCATTATATCGATGATGAAAAATACAGCATGCACGTTGGCAGCACTAATGGTGTCGCCGATTTGGTTAACAAACTGACAGTACCACTAACCTTTACCATCAGTTTTTCATTGGTTTTTACCTTAGTTTCTGGTGGTTTTCCTTATTTAGATGCAGTCGCGTCATCTACTCGTCCATTGATTTGGATTGGACTGGTATTTAGTACCATGTGGTTGGGTATTCGTATCATTAACTTTTTTGCCAATCGCTATCAAGACATGCAGATTGAGAATCTAGCTGCAGAGCATTTCGATAAAGAACGTCGTCGCCGTACTTATGTATCGATATTTCGCCGTGTGTTTATTTTTGTGATGATTTTGGGAAGCTTTTGGATAGGTCTTAGTGAATTTGCCAATATGGAAGGCCTTGGCAATACGTTACTGACTTCAGCGGGTATTGCAGGTGTGGTTATCGGTATTGCGGCACAGCCAATATTAGGAAATATCATCGCTGGTGTACAGGTAGCAGTGACGCAGCCAGTGCGAATTGGCGATAGTGTGATAGTGGATGGTAATTTTAGTACGGTTGAAGACCTGCGTTACACGTATGCTGTGTTAAAAACATGGGATGAGCGTCGCTTGATCGTGCCGATGCGTGAGCTAATCACTGAACGAGTGGAGAATTGGTCGCATACAGAGGTTCATCAGACCTGTCCTGTGTTTTTGTATATTGATTATGGCGCAGATATCGACGCTATCCGAGAGGCATTTATATCGATGGTCAAGGACAATAAGCTTTGGGATAATAAAACAGAACCCGAAATGTATGTGGTTGATGTGACCGAAAATACTATTCAACTGCGCGGCGCTGTTTCATCGGTAGGGCCTATAGAGGCATGGACGCTGGCCTGTGAGATACGGGAGCAAATGCTTGGTTACCTGCATGCGCAGCAAAACAAGTATCTACCTACAGAGCGCTTTACGTTAACAAAAGACGACTAGAAATTGGGAATAGCGATGAGCCTTGCGAGCCGGATTGTTTTCAAAAGGGAGCTATTAATGGTTTGAGATATGACTGACATCGATAAAGACGCACTTGTGTAAAATAATCTGACAAATATAGTGTGTCAGCGAGGCGCTTATTTGTTATAATGTGGCGTTATTTTTATAGGATAACTGAGTGGTTGGCGATGAGTCGGCACTGTGCATACAGCTGCAACGATTAATACGCTTAACCCTGAGCTCCTACCCATCAAAATAACCACCACTAGGGGTCTGTATGTTGCGAATTGTCGATGAAGCCTTAACCTTTGATGACGTTTTATTATTACCAGCCTATTCTGAAGTTCTGCCAAAAACTGCTGATCTGTCTACTCGTTTGACCAAAAACATCACACTTAATCTTCCGCTAATCTCTGCGGCGATGGATACTGTGACTGAGTCTGAAATGGCTATCACTATGGCACAGCTTGGTGGCATGGGTATTTTGCATAAGAGCATGGACATCGAAAAGCAGGCCACCCAAGTACGCCGTGTCAAAAAATTTGAAGCGGGTACCGTTGTTGATCCTATCACTGTACATCCAGAGATGACGATTGGTGAATTGCTGCGTTTGACGCAAGATAACAATATCTCAGGTGTGCCTGTGGTCGAAAAAGGCACAGATAACGTTGTGGGTATTGTTACTCATAGAGATTGGCGTTTTGAGACCAATTTATCGTTGCCAGTTAGTCAGATTATGACACCTAAAGAGCAGCTAGTAACTGTACATGAAGGTGAAAGCAACGAGAATATAAAAAGACTATTGCATGAGCACCGCATCGAAAAAGTCATCGTTATTGACGATAACTTCCGTCTACGTGGTTTGATTACTGTTAATGACTTTGCCAAAGCTGAAAACAATCCAAACGCGTGTAAAGACGAGCAAGGTCGCTTACGTGTTGGCGCAGCTGTTGGTACAGGTGCAGACACGCAAGCACGCGTTGAAGCATTAATCGCCGCTGATGTCGACGTTATCGTCGTTGATACTGCGCACGGTCACTCAAAAGGCGTGATCGATAAAGTATCTTGGATCAAGAAAAACTATCCGCATGTACAAGTAATCGGTGGCAACATCGCAACAGGTGAAGCTGCAATTGCTTTACGTGACGCAGGTGCTGATGCAGTAAAAGTAGGTATCGGCCCTGGTTCTATCTGTACCACGCGTATTATTGCAGGTATCGGTGTACCACAAATCTCAGCCATTGATAATGTTGCTAGTGCTTTAAAAGACAGCATTCCATTGATTGCTGACGGTGGTATTCGTTATTCAGGTGACATGGCAAAAGCAATCGCTGCTGGTGCATCGTGCATCATGGTTGGTTCACTCATGGCTGGTACTGAAGAAGCACCAGGTGAAGTTGAGCTGTTCCAAGGTCGCTACTATAAAGCTTATCGCGGTATGGGTAGTTTGGGTGCGATGTCAGGATCAAACGGTTCTTCAGACCGCTACTTCCAAGATGCAAAAGACGGCGTAGAGAAGCTAGTACCAGAAGGTATCGAAGGCCGTGTTCCTTATAAAGGACCAGTTGCGGGTATCGTTAATCAGTTGGTTGGTGGCTTACGTTCATCAATGGGTTATACTGGTTCTGCCACGATTGAAGATATGCGTACCAATCCGCAGTTTATCAAAGTAACCTCAGCGGGTATGAAAGAGTCACATGTGCATGATGTGCAAATCACTAAAGAAGCACCGAACTATCGAGTAAACTAGATCGTTCCGTAAGACGCTTCACTTTTGTAGATTTACATCGTATTAGTGTTAGCTGAGACGTAAGGCTGCAGCGAGCTTAAGATACAAACAGCCAACAATGCTATGTTATTGTTGGCTGTTTTTTTTGTAAAATACAGAAACAGATTATTACAACAATAGTATTGCCTGCGTATACGCTTGGCCTTTTATTTTTTTGACTTGAGGAACACATAATGAGCTATTTTGGCACTGATGGAATTCGCGGAAAATTTGGTGAATTGCCAATTACACCGGACTTTATCTTAAAACTAGGCTATGTCACTGGGCTTGTTCTCATAGAAAAAAATGAAAATCCTACGCGTAAGCCAAGTGTGGTGATTGGTAAAGATACGCGTCTGTCAGGCTATGTGATAGAGGGAGCATTACAAGCAGGTTTTAATGCAGCAGGTGTTGATGTTTATATGCTTGGTCCATTGCCAACCCCAGCGATTGCGCATTTAACCCGTAGCTTTAATGCAGATGCTGGTGTGGTTATTTCAGCCTCGCACAACCCTTATTATGATAATGGCATCAAGTTTTTCTCAGGTGATGGCAAAAAGATAAGTGATGAAATGCAAACTGCAATCAATGATAAATTGACGGCAATTATGAACGACGTTGGTAGTGATGTTGCCATAATGCCTATTCTTGATCCTGCACATTTGGGCAAAAACAACCGTATTGATGATGCGAAAGGTCGCTATATTGAATTTTGCAAAGGCAGCTTCCCTTATCAGTACGACCTTAGTCATCTGACGGTAGTAGTGGATTGTGCGAATGGTGCGGGCTATAGCGTAGCACCTAGAGTGATGCGCGAGTTGGGGGCAAACGTGATTGCTATCAATAATACGCCAGACGGTATCAATATCAATGCTGAATGTGGTTCTACTCATCCTGAAAGCTTACAAAAAGCCGTGCTTGAGCATGAAGCAGATGTCGGTATTGCACTAGATGGTGATGGTGACCGTATCGTAATGGTTGATGAGACGGGTAAGCTAGTTGATGGTGATGGTATCTTATATGTACTTGCTACCCAAGGTAAAACCAAAGCTGAAGGTGTTGTCGGCACGCTCATGAGCAACATGGGGTTAGAGCTGGCACTAAAAGATGCAGACATTCAATTTACTCGCGCAAAGGTGGGTGATCGCTATGTGATGCAGGACTTAGAAGCTAATGGCTGGATATTGGGCGGTGAGCCATCTGGTCATATCTTATGCTTAGATAAAAGTCGCACAGGGGACGCTATCATTGCTGGTTTGCAAGTACTGGCAGTCATGCAAGCCAGAGAGCGTGCGCTAAGTGAGCTTGTTGAAGGTTTTGAAGTGTTACCGCAAAAGCTAGTCAATGTACGCTTATCTCAAATGCAAGACCCATTCAAACATGAGGAGTTGGTTGCTGCTTTTGATAAAGCACAGGCAACGCTAGAGGGTCGTGGTCGTCTTCTGATACGTCAGTCAGGTACAGAGCCTATGATTCGCGTGATGGTTGAGTCAGATGATGAGATAGAGTGCGATGTAATGGCTAATGATTTAGCTGATCTTATAAAGTCGGTACTAGGCTAATAGCATTTAAGGCAATAAGTGGTATTCAAGATAGCAACTGGTATTTAAGATAATGACTAGTACTTGAGACAACAACATTATAGTTTTCAAATAAGGAACTGCTATGAGCATGGACTTTACCGACCAACGCCTCTCATATGAGAAAGGTGAGCTTGACCAACAGTCAGTACCAACGTCACCATTCGAGCTTTTTAAAGCTTGGATGAATGAGGCGTTAGCGCAAAAGGTGCAAGAGCCTTATGCAATGAGTTTGGCGACATGTGGCGCAGACAATAAGCCTAGCGTTCGTATTGTGTTATTACGCGAGATTACTGAGACAGGTATCGTTTTTTATACCAATTATGAAAGCGCAAAAGGGCAGGATATTGCAGAGAACCCTAACGCTGAAGCGTTATTCTTCTGGCATGAGCTAGAGCGTCAAGTCCGTATCAGCGGTAGTATCGCTAAAATTGCTGCTGATAAATCGGCTGCTTACTTCCAAAAGCGTCCCCATGATAGTCAAGTAGGCGCTTGGGTCAGTCAACCGCAAAGTGGTGAAGTGGCCAATCGTGAAATCATGGAGCAAACGTTTGAACAGCTTCAAGCAGCGCACCCTGACAATACTACTGTACCAACGCCAGAGTTTTGGGGTGGGTATGAGATTACGGTTGAAAGTATTGAGTTTTGGCAAGGTCGCGCCAATCGGATGCATGACCGAATTGTGTATACGCAGAGTAGCGGCGATGACAGTGAAGGCAATACAAGCTGGACGACCAAACGTTTATTACCATAGTTGCTGTAGTTTGAAGCTATAGATTATACAAAACTAAAAAAGCCACTCTAAATCCAGTTTTTCTGGTATCTAGAGTGGCTTTTTTACGTTAGCTATTTACCTTATCTGGCATTATTTTTTAATTAACTTTTTATTCAACCTTTCATTTAATATTGGTATCGACATCCACTGAGACTGACATGCCAGGACGTAATCGTGCAAGTTCAGGCTGGTTCTGGTCTAGGTCGATGCGTACAGGAATACGTTGAGCGATTTTTATGTAGTTACCTGTCGCAGGGTTGGCAGCAGCAGCACTAAACTCGCTACCAGTCGCTGGCGAGATATTACTTACGTGCCCCGTAAATTTGGCACCACCAAGCGCATCGACATGAATGGTCGCAGGCTCACCGATTGCCATATTGGCTATTTGAGTTTCCTTAAAGTTTGCAATGATCCAAATGCCTTTTGGTACGATATACATGAGCTGCGTACCAGCGCTGACGTATTGGCCTTCTTTGACACTGACTTGGCTTAGCTGGCCAGATTCAGGCGCAGTGATGATAGTATTGTCTAGATTGATTTGCGCTTGCTTGACGCCTGCCTCAGCATTTTTGATATTTGCATCTAGCGATGAGCGACTGCCACTGGTTTTTTCACGGTTTTCTTGAGCGGCTTGCAAGTTGGCTTCTGCTTGCTGTACACCTGCCTGTGCTTGGGCGAGTTGAGCCTTGATATGAGCCACCTCCGCCTTTGATACCGCACCAATGGCATCCAAACCTTGGTAGCGGTTTACATCTTCACGTGCGCTCTGTACGTTGATTTTGGCACTATATAAGTCAGCTTTGCGTGCTTCGATTTGTGCTTGGCTGGTTTGTGTGTCTTGATCGTTGGTAGAGCGGTTAGTAAGAGCTACCTCTGTATTTGCTTGGGCTTGTTCGAGCTGCTGCTGAAAGGTTCGATCGTCAATCTTTATGAGTAAGTCGCCCGCTTTTACATTGGCGAAGTCTTGCACAGCTACTTTGGTGACATAGCCAGAAACCTGCGGGCTAATAATAGTCGTCTGACCTTTGACAAAAGCATTATTGGTTTGCTGTACCGTTGGGGTAAACGGCGGGAGCTTCCATGCATACAAAATCAATGCCACGCCAATGACAATCAATAAAATTAATAAGCCTAAGTTTAGATAGGACTTTTTCTTAGGCGACCAACCAGTAGTATCGGGTATTGGCTCTTTTGGCGGCATCGGCGGTTCATTGCTGTCTGAACTGTTTTCTACATCACCTTTTGCTGTCTTAGTTGCTGATTGCGAAGCATTTGTAGCAGACTCTTCTTTACTTATATCGGACGCTATAGGTGTGTCTGTTGCTGGAGCGCCAGTGGACGTCTGAGGTATTTGATTAAGCTCATTTGGTTTTTCTTGGCTCATGACGTGCTCCTAAATTTTCAATAAATATTAAAATAGACTGGCTATAAACGAACAGGGTGAAACATTATTAATAGAATAAACTGAGTTATTTTGACTCACGCATTTTTGCAATAACCGCAAGCTCTTTAGCAAGTGGATTGCGCTTGTGGTAACGGTTATAAAAATAATTGATCAATAAAATGGCTGTAACGAAAGTAGCAAAACTGGCCATTAAAAAGAACAGGTCGCTATAAGCGGAGACAGTTGCTTGGCGTTGAATCCCTTGCAACACTTGACTCATTGCAGCCACATTCGCTTGCGCTGTATCCGTCGTTTGATTTGATAATACACTGCGAGTACCAGCAATTTGAGCGCTAAACGTAGGATCACCCAAATTCAGTGAGCTGACCATATCTGCATAATGGACCTGTGTACGAATGGTCGTAAATGCCTGAATAGCCGCTGCACCTGCCAATCCGCCAACCGTTTGGGAAATACCAAAGATAACCGAAAAACTAATGATATAAGCAGGGCCACTAGCAATAGCTCGCAAGAATCCTTCGAAAACCAAAGGTCCCATGAAATATACCGCGGCAAATGCAATCAAAAACTGGCTAATATAAAACATATAGGGAGCGGAGTTGATAGAGACCCCAACGTCCATCCAAGAGCCCAAGGCAATCAATGCCACTGCAAAAATAACAGGACGGCGCAAGTCCATTGGATTGGTACTAAAAATACTAATCACCAAAGCCAGCACACTGGCAGCCATTATGACAGCATAAAAAGTAACCAGCTGATCGTTACCATAACCCAAATTAGCAAGTAGGCCTGCAGCACCGACATTTTGTTCAGATAGCAAAATTCGCATAACAGCGCCGGTAATCATAAAGGCAATAATATTGCGACTACGCATCCAGCGGACTTGTAGCATCGGGTTTTTGCGATGTGTCTCAATCCATAAGGCGATGCCAATCCCAACAATAGCAATCATCAGTGGATAGACGAGCCAAGGCGTCGTCCACCATAAAATCCTACCTTGCACCAAAATTACAGCCAGTGCAGCTAGACCGCTCGCAAAAAAAGCAAAGCTTAAAAAATCGAGTTTCTCAAATACTTTTTCTGTATTGCCTGGTGGTAACTCCAATATGTTAATCAGTCCAAAACAAATCAGTGCCAAACCAAATTGAAATAGAAATAAGTTTTCAAGCTGACCGTCGATGGCGAGGTAGGGCGAGATGATTCGTGATAATGGGATACCAAACTGCACCAAGCCAAAACCCAATATCAAGCCACTGGTGCGCTTGACGGTTGGCATGCCTTGCAAACAGTAGAATAACCCTAAAATGGTCATGCCACTTGCGACCATACCACTAAGTCCTCTGGCGACAATCTCTAGATAATAAGGCTCAATTCCTATATTAGGCGTATCTAATAAATGACTACTGATTAGCCACTGTAAACTCGTGGCAGCCAACAAAAAGAACAGGGTGATTTTACTAAAAAGTGACATACCAAATTGTTGGCGAATTTTGTACAGCAGAACGGTGATACAGGCATTGGTCATATTATAGCTAACAGATATCCAACCCCCTTCGGCTGGCGTTAAGCCCAGTTGACCTTGAATTTGAGTAAGATTTGCGACGAGCAGACCGTTTTGGAAACTGGCAGTGAGACCAACGAAAATTCCAATCAGTAAGTAAAATAATTTACGGCGTGCAGGATGATCAGGATTGGCAGGAGAGCCCACCATTATCGGTTGTTCGTGGGGCTTAAACTGATATTCATTACTCATGGACGTACCATAATCTGTATAAGGAAATAGAATGGCATAGAACAGATTCCAGACGCAAAATCAGGTCAGTACGATGAATGTTCATAGCTTAAAAACAGCGGAGTTACTGATATAAATGCTGGTCAAACTGGAAAGATAACCCAAGAAATGCAGGGCATATTTTATCATAATCTTTATAGCGCTTTTGTCATTGGCGCGTAACTCATTGGCTCTACATAATAAAGATATAGCAGTATGTTATGCAATTTAACGAATCATAAGACAAGCAAAAAATGCTATAAGCATAAAAAACAGCTCTATACAGAGCTGTTTTTGTGTATCGAAAAATTGGTCAGTCAGTAAATAGTATTGTGGCTAATACCGATGTATCAATGAATACCAAATACTAAATCGATTCGTCATATTTTGCTTCTAGCTGAAACGCACGCTGATAACTATCAAGACTGGCCAACTTTTCAGCATACTGTTTGATATGCGGATAAGCGTCAAGTTTCTGACGCTTAGCAAGAATAATCAAATCGAATGACAGCATAAAGTCGGCACCGCTCAGCTTATCACCTACAATAAATGACTTACCTTCAACTGAGGCAT
Organism: Psychrobacter sp. UBA3480; assembly: GCF_002377945.1. Classification (GTDB taxonomy): domain Bacteria; phylum Pseudomonadota; class Gammaproteobacteria; order Pseudomonadales; family Moraxellaceae; genus Psychrobacter. The sequence continues at coordinate 74,201 of NZ_DFQV01000001.1, read as the reverse complement.
CCAGATATTTAAACAATCTGGTTTTTTCTGTCTCGATATAGCCGTTTAAAAACTCATTGTCATTGATGCCTGCTTTGTTGGTAAATAACTCAAGCATTAATGGCAACATGAGCGAGCTTTCTGCAAAATCAATCCACTGTAGATAGTAGCCATAGTCTGAGCTTCCTGTAGCAGGGCGCAGACGCTCTGGCGCAAACCGCTCAATCAATAACTCAGTGATAGCACCTGACTCAGCATAAATTTGTCCATCCATTTCGATAACCGGAGACTTACCGAGTGGATGTACAGCCTTTAGAGAATCTGGTGCTAAATGAGTTTTGGCATCGCGCTGATGACTGACTACTTCATAAGGAACACCTAGCTCTTCTAAGAGCCATAGCGTACGTAATGAACGTGATTGATTGAGATGATGTAAGCGAATCATGGTATCGACCTTATTGTGTAGTGAATTTGACTAACCTTTCAGCTTTGCCATTAGGCGCTTAGCAGCTTCTTCCGATGATGCAGGATTTTGACCTGTGATTAGCAGACCATCTTCAACGACAAACGATTCCCAATCAGCCGCTTTTTCGTAGTTACCGCCATTAGCTTTCAATGCGTCTTCTACTAGGAACGGTACTACGTCTGTTAGGCCAACTGCGTCTTCTTCAGAGTTAGTGAAACCAGTCACTGTTTTGTCTTTTACCAAATACTCGCCATCGACTTTAACGTTTTTAAGCGCTGCAGGAGAATGACAAACGAAAGCAACAGGCTTATCTTGCTTAACAAAAGTCTCGATCAGATCGATAGAGTTTTTATCTACTGCCAAATCCCACAATGGGCCATGGCCACCTGGGTAGAATACTGAATCGAAATCTTCAGCGTTCATATCAGCAAGTTTTTTGGTATTAGCCAAATGCTCTTGCGCGTCTTTATCGTCTTTAAAACGAGTGGTATCTTTGGTTTGCGTGTCTTCTGTGTCACTACTAGGATCTAGTGGTGGCTGACCGCCAGCTGGAGAAGCTAGAGTTACATTTACGCCAGCGTCAAGAAATGCGTAGTAAGGAGCAGCAAATTCTTCTAGCCAAAAGCCAGTTTTCTTACCAGTATCGCCTAAACGGTCATGAGACGTTAGTACCATTAAAATGTTCATAATTATCCTTGTTTATTATTTATGTGTTAGTAACTATATAGCCAACAGTCATAAGTTTTACGTTACATCATTAGCCGTTTTTACTTAATTAGCCTAAATGCAAATAATGACTGTTAGCATTATTCCTGCTTTGTAAGCAACTTTCAGTAGTGATATTAGCAATTTATGTTGTTAAGTAGTTATTCACAACGATTGCTAACTGTCAGTAGCTGCTTAACTAGTGAATGTTTAACCAGTAACTAGTTAACGTCAGATACTTTGATTACAGTCTTACCAAAGTTATCACCGTTTAACATACTGACAAATGCATCTGGGGCATTATCTAGACCGTCAGTAATGTGCTCTTTGGTTTTTACTTCGCCTGACTCCACCCATTTGCTCATGGTTTCTAAGAACTCTGGGAAGTGGTCGCCGTACTCTTCAAAGATAATGAAACCTCTGACAGTTAGGCGTTGGCTTAAGATAAGACCCATCAGCATACCTAGGCGATCTTTGCCATCCGGTAAATCAGTGGCGTTGTACTGCGATACCAGACCACATACTGGAATACGTGCGTGGTCGTTAAGTAATGGCATTACCGCATCAAATACTTTACCGCCAACGTTTTCATAGTAGATGTCGATACCATCTGGACACGCTGCTTTTAATTGCTCAGCGAAGTCGTCAGCTTTGTGATCGATACAGATATCGAAGCCAAGCTCATTGACCGCAAAGTCGCATTTCTCTTTGCCGCCTGCCACACCGACAGTGCGCAGACCATATTGATTACCGACTTGACCGACCGTGGCACCAACGGGTCCAGTTGCTGCTGCCACAACTAAGGTTTCGCCTTTTTGTGGTTTACCGATATCAGTCAGACCCATGTAACCGGTGAACCCTGGCATACCTAACACGCCTAAACCATAAGAAGGATTTGACATGTTTTTGTCTAGTTTGAGGACGCCTTCGCCATCACTGACACTGTAGTCCTGCCAGCCTGAGTTTGATACGACTAAGTCGCCTACCGCGAAGCTGTCGATATTCGACTCGACCACTTGCGCTACGGTACCACCCATGATGACGTCACCGACTTCTAACGGGTCTGCATAGCTTTTTGCATCGCTCATACGCCCACGCATATACGGATCTAGTGACAGATATACCGTGCGTAGTAGCATCTCGTTATCTTTTGGCGTAGGAATGTCGCTAGTTGCCATGTCAAAGTTGTCAGCAGTAGGTACGCCATTAGGACGGCTAGCCAATTTGATTTGACGGTTTGTTTGTTGATTCTGTTGTTTGTCGAAGCTCATTGTAAGACTCCTTTATATTTATTAATTGTCATTATTATAGTGGTGGTAAATGTAGTAGCTACTCAGCATGGAATAGCTACTCTATAAATAGCATAACGATATGTACTTATTGTTACTGTCGCGATTTTTCTTATAATTGTTCTGACAGTTCTTGCTAAAGCGCTTATTAAGACGCTTTGCTAGTTACAGCGCGCTGCAAGATACGACGTGATACTTCTAAGTCGTTGGTACCATGTTCACCAAGCTTAACCATGTTATGCACTTCAAGTTGCTTGATAATTGGATCAATCGCTGATTCCGTCAAGTCAACGTCTTCTAGGCTAACTGGCAAGCCAAGCTCGCGGAAGAAGTTTTCAGTGTAAACAATGGCAGTTTCGATGATGGCATCGTCGTCTTGATCAGTATCGGTAATGTTCCATACGTTACGTGCATACTGAAGCAGTTTTTCTTTTTTGCTTTCTTTTAGCTCACGCATAACTGATGGCAATACGATGGTTAGCGTACGTGCATGATCGATAGCGTGTAGTGATGTTAGCTCATGACCAACCATATGAGTTGTCCAATCTTGTGGTACACCAGTACCGATCAGACCGTTCAAGGCCATGGTCGCTGTCCACATAATGTTCTTACGTGTTTCTAGGTTTTCTGGATCTTGCTTAACAACTAGACCCTCATCGATAAGAATTTTAAGCAAGCTTTCAGCAAAGGCGTCTTGTACTTTCGCGTTTACTGGGTAAGTCAGATACTGTTCCATTACATGAACAAATGCATCAGCCACACCATTCATAACCTGACGTTCAGGCAGGGTAAGTGTTTTGATTGGATCTAGAATTGAGAATTTAGGGAAGGCAAGTGGGTTACCAAATGGTAGTTTTGCTTGACGTTCGCTATAGTTGATCACGCCGCCTGAGTTCATCTCAGAACCTGTGGCTGGAATGGTCAATACAGCACCCAAGTCGACAGCAGAATCGATGTTTTTGCAATAACCAGTTAAGGCATCCCAAGCTTGGTCACGTGAGACAGTGCCGTCCTCTTCAGTCAATGAAGAAACGAGTGCGACAAATTTGCTGCCGTCAATCACAGAACCACCGCCAACTGCTAATAAGAAGTCGATGTTGTGCTCATTAACCATATCAGCGGCTTTAAGTAATGTGGTGAATTCTGGGTTAGCTTCAATGCCACCAAATTCAAATACAGTACGGTTACCGCTTGCCGCTAATGCAGTTTTTACTTCATCTAAAGTACCAGTACGCTGTGCTGAACCACCACCATAAGTGATAAGAACACGTGCATCAGTAGGAACTAGATCTGATAATTGCTCGATTTGACCTTCACCAAAAACGATACGGACTGGGTTGTAGTATTGGAAGTTATTCATAAGATTCCTAATTAATAATAAAAAGTGTTTAATAAAAACGGTTCAATTAAATTGTTTTGACATGAGATATTGTCTGATATCAATCAATGAATGATAAGCAATGCTCGTATAGACATTCATTCTTAATATTTGTGCGCATTGTACACCAATTAGACCAGTCGTCTAGTGATATTTACAAAACTCTCGTATAACTGTTTAAGTCATATGCAAATGTCTTTAAGAAATTTTTTTGGAAAAGAGAAGGCAATAAAGCACACTGAATACTCAAGCATAGTACTGACAGCTACTATCTAGAAGCGTTATGAATATTCAATGTGCCTTAATGTTTATGATGTTTGTGCTAAAGGTGCAGTCGCTAGAAATTCGAACAGTTAACTATTAGCGTCCCATTTGGGTCGTGGTCATCTGCCAAATTTCTGCTAAAGGCGTATTGGTTTGGCTAATCTTTGCAATCAAGCTTGCGCCAAGCCATGCAAAATACCAACGCTTGGCCATACTCTCAGCCGAGATATTATCATGGCGTGGTACGGACTCATCGAGCCAGCCAGCTTTGATCTGCTTAGCGAGCCACATGGTCGTCTGCTGATAGCCAGTATCGAGTGCCTTACGCATGGTTTCTGACATATCAGCTACCTCTGCGCTGAGCTTCACTACCAAGCATTTCTCATGGTCACAGCCGTTCTGCTGGGTGTCATACCAGTTTTGAAAATAATCATATAGCTTTTGCTGCGCACTGACATCTTGTGCATCGATGACGTCTAACCGAGTCTTATATAAACTAAAGTAATGATTAATAATGGCTTCACCAAAGGCTTCTTTGGAAGCAAAGTAGTGGTAAAAAGAACCTTTTGGCACGCCTGCTGTATCTAAAATCTGCTTTAGACCAACAGCGGTAAAACCTTTTTTAGCAATTAATTGGTAGCCAGTAGCAAGTAAATGAGCTTTGGTATCTGGGGTAGTTGCGTCTGTATTAGACATAAACAGGATTGTCTCCCTTGGTAGTTGCTTATATTAGCGTATGTATTAGATAGTCAGTTAAAACAGTTAGCGTTCATTTGAACGTCACGTTGATAGCGTATTGTAATAGGATATAGTTATATGTGTTACGTTTTATCAACAATATTCACTGACAAAGTAGTCTAGTTTTATTGATAGCTATGGTAGCATTAGACCAGTCGTCTAGCAAGGTAGGTTTTGTTGTTATCCGTTACCGTTAGTATTTATTGCTAAAGATCATTTTTCATTAGAGCTCTTTTCAATTGATGACTATTGATTAATAGCTTGGTAACGATTTTAGACTTACTACTTGCCAGATATTTTCTCATTAAGATATCGCCGACTTGATAATTTTATTTTAATAACCGAAAACCAATACTTAACATAACAAATTAAAAATAAGGATGATTATGTCAACCAATACTACGAGTGCATACAGTGACTTCCATTTGCAGTTTATCGCTGGTGAATGGCAAACCGGTAAAGACGGTAGCACTAACACCAATACCAACCCATATAACGGTGATACGCTGGTAGAAATTCAGCAAGCGACCAAAGATCAGTTAAACGAAGCCTATGATGCGGCGACCCAAGCTCAAGAAGCGTGGGCCAAGCAGACACCAGCAGAGCGTTCTGCAGTGTTGTATAAAGTCGTAAACATACTCGATCAGCGCCAAGAAGAAATCGTTGATTGGCTAATCAAAGAGTCGGGCAGTACTCGTATCAAAGCCATGGTCGAGTTCGGTGCGACGCGCGCGATTACCCTTGAAGCAGCGACATTCCCTAATCGTGTCCATGGTGAGATTCGTCCATCGAATACCCCTGGTAAAGAGAACTTCATTTATCGCGAGCCAATCGGCGTAGTCGCTGTCATTAGCCCATGGAACTTCCCACTACATTTAACGCAGCGCTCTATCGCGCCTGCCTTAGCACTTGGTAACGCGGTGGTACTCAAGCCTGCTAGTGATACGCCAGTGACAGGTGGTTTGCTATTGGCCAAAGTATTCGAAGAAGCTGGTCTTCCAAAAGGTCTATTAAACGTCGTGGTCGGCTCAGGCAGTGAGATAGGTGATGCAATCGTCGAGCACAAATCGCCAAGTCTAGTGTCGTTCACAGGTTCGACCTCAGTGGGCAAACATATCGGTGAGCTGGCCAATGGTGGTGAATACATCAAACAAGTGGCACTTGAGCTAGGTGGTAACAGTCCATTTGTGGTACTAAAAGATGCTGATATTGAGCAAGCAGTAAAAGCAGCCGCCTTTGGTAAGTTTTTACACCAAGGTCAAATCTGTATCGCAATTAACAGAGTCATTGTAGAAGACGAGATATATGATGATTTTGTAGAGCGTTTCTTAGCGCATGTTAAAACATTGAACGTCGGTGATCCTAATAAGCAAGATACCGCTGTTGGCCCAATCATCAACGAAAAACAAGTCAAATCGCTTAAAGAAAAAATCGCTAAAGCGCAGGAAGAAGGCGCAAAAATGATACTCAGTGGCGAGATCGAAGGCCAAGTCGTACCGCCGCACATCTTTACCGAAGTGACTCGCGAAATGGATCTATCACGCAATGAAGTGTTTGGACCATTGGTTGGTATCATCCGTGCTAAAGACGAAGACGATGCGCTATCGATTGCCAATGATTCTATGTATGGTCTGTCTAGTGCGGTGTTCACTGCTGATATGCAAAAAGGTCTACGTTTCGCTCGCGGTATCAGAGCTGGCATGACCCACATCAATGACATCTCGGTCAATGATGAAAGCAATACGCCATTCGGTGGTGAGAAAAACTCAGGTATCGGCCGATTCAACGGTGAGTGGGTACTAGAAGAATTCACTAGAACGCATTGGATCTCAATGCAAAATGAACCACGTGAATATCCATTCTAATTGTCCTAAAATAGAATGTTAATAGCTAATAAAAAAGACCGCTTTGATAGCGGTCTTTTTTTGTGTGTCATTTGGCAACTTACTGATAATAACGTATTTGAAGTTGGTCAATCTCTTATCTGGCATGAAAACCAAGTAACCCTTCAATCTCTTCCATACTCATCCGTCTTACCAGTGCTTGTTCTTCTACCGATAGGCGATTGGTGTGCTCTTTTATCATCGTATGAATACTTCGCGATATCTCAGAGGTGGTTGCGTAATACATTTGAGGCTGTTCTTTTGTCAATCTCATCAAAAATCGATTGATAAGTTTACGCTTTTCATCTGATTTATTTTCTTCAGTCGTAGTATTATTTTGAGTCATGGTGTTCTCCTAGAGGTAAGCCATTTAAGCAGTCAGACACATGAGAGTCAATGCTTATAAGTAGTTTCTGGGGCTGAGCGCATTGCCTTACAAGTATTAGGCTCGCATCATAGTTGAATGTTCAATACGCCCTAAGTATGTTTTACATCGTATATGACATTTCAAGATTAAAGACTAAATATTAAAAATAATAGATAAGCGCTAAACAGCCAGAAGGATAGGGTATGCTAAATCAAGCAGCGAACAACTCAGAGAATAACTCAGCGAACAGAAATGTTACATTGGTGCTATTCCATAATGACTTGCGAGTAGCGGACAATGCCACTCTATTAAAAGCATCTGAAATTTCCACTGATGGAAAGCTGCTATTGGTTTATGCGTCATCGTTGACAGATATATTAGACGATAAAGACCATTACGACGCCTATCGTTATGAGGCTATGGGTCAAGCCCGCCAGCAGTTCTTGCATGAGAGCTTGGCTGATTTAAATGCGTCATTGATTCAGCGGGGTAATAGGTTGCTGTATTTACAGAAAGGCGATGAAGCATTGGACGTCTTTACTCAGTTGAGTGATCTAATAGCGCAGCAACAAGTGACAGATATCTGCATCAGCCAGAAGGCAGATTATAATCAAAACAAAGTATATGACCTTCTACAGGCGAAATATCCAGAGATACAGTGGCACATTCAAACAACATCGACTTTGTTTGACGAGTTACCGCTAGAGAGCTTACCCAAAAGCTTTACACAGTTTCGTAAACAAATAGAAACCGATTATGATTTGCTGCATGCAGAAAAAGATATAGCAATTTATCCAACGCCAGAAACACTTGCCCCATTACCTGACAATATGCAGAGTAGGAACGAGTACTTTTTTGAATCTCAGTTGTCTAATCAGGCAGAGCGTGATAAGCCATCACAGCAGCCATCCAGTTTTAGAGGTGGTGAGTTAAATGGCCTTAAGCACTTAGATGCCTATTTCGATTCCGATGCGCCCAGCACTTATAAAACTACCCGAAACGCGCTAGATGAGTGGGCGCATTCCACAAAGTTTTCCGCTTGGCTTGCAAACGGCTCGCTGTCTGTAAACACAGTATTAAATCGTTTGCGCCGTTATGAGCGCGATATTATCGCAAATGACTCTACCTACTGGATATGGTTTGAGCTGCTATGGCGTGAGTATTTCTACTGGTATGCTGTCACCTATCAGCAAAAGTTATTTTGGTTTAAAGGTATCAGTCAGCACACGCCTTCAACTCAATTGAACGAAAATCTGTTAGCACAATGGAAAAATGGTACGACACCGTATCCTATCGTCAACGCATGCATGAACCAATTGAACACGACAGGTTATATGTCGAATCGCGGACGACAATTGGTTGCCAGTTGCTTTATCCATGAGTTAGGCCTTGATTGGCGTTACGGGGCAGCTTACTTTGAGCAATATCTTGTTGATTATGATGTCGGCAGTAATTGGGGCAATTGGCAATATCTGGCAGGCGTGGGCGCTGACCCCAGAGGGTGCAGGCAGTTTAATCTAGACAAGCAAACCCAGCAATACGATCCAAACGGTGAGTTTATTCGTCAGTGGCAAGGCAACACTCAAAAGAGCGATTAATGTATGTCGAAAACACCCATTCAACAGGTGATAGCTATTATTAGAGTAATCATAAGATAGGTTTAAACAATGAAAAAGCCCAGTCCTTATTTAACTTTTGCAGGTGCTATTCCGTTTGTCGCCTGTGCATTTTTGCTGATGGTAGACATTGTTACCGTGCCTATACTTGGTTCAGTAGTCGATGTATTAAGTGCTTATGGACTAGTGATTGGCTCATTTATGGCAGGCGCGCATTGGGGTAATCATTTAGATTTAGCTGACGACAATAAGTGGGCTATTAGACTTCCACTATATAGCAATGTCATTGCGCTTGGCCTTTGGCTTGGGTTTTTAATATTATCAGCCAGTAGCTTTGTTTGGCTATTAGTGATTGGTTTTATAAGTCTGTTGGTTATTGATTATAGCCTTCATCAAGCGCAGATTATCAGTCATGCTTACTTTAAAGTAAGGCAGTATGTCACGGTGATAGTGGTCATATCGTTAGTCATCGCGGCATTACAGTTGTAAGTGATATTAACTAAGTCATGGCCAAATAACAGCTAAAGAACAGACAGCTTGCTTTCTCTGTTTTTATACTTGGGACGTTGATTTGAGAGATTACCGTAAATGCTATGTCTAAACGTTATTACCAAAAATACGACTTACTTTGTCTAAGGCGTGTCATCAATTAGCACATTGATGCAATTTATGGCCTTAAAATGGCTAAATTTTCGCTAAACTGTGTCAAAGTTCTTGTCAATATGTTCATATTCACTGCGAACTTTTCCTTATTTAGCATCAATTTATCTTATTTTAATGCTCATAACCTAATTGATGACACGCCCTAGCTTAATGTATAAAATTTATAAAAATAGGAGCGCAAGTACATGCGACTGACCAATTATAGTGACTACGCGCTACGCTCATTGATTTATTTAGCCGTGAGACCAGATCCATCACTATTGGCTAATATTAGCGATATTGCTGATAGTTATGGTATTTCTAAAAGTCATTTGACCAAGATTATTCATCAGCTGGGTCAGCTCGGTTATATAGAAAGTGTGCGTGGCAAAAACGGTGGCATACGATTGGCACGTGTACCTAAAGATATTAATTTGGGCGTATTGATCAAACAGATAGAGCCTGATTTTAATCTAGTAGAGTGCTTTGCCGTACCAGCGTCTCATAAGGATAGTGAGCAGGGCGCTCATCAGGCGGATTTGCCAGTGACATTCATTGAGGAAGAAAAGAATAAATCACTAGGCTGCGTGATTAGTCCAGCCTGCCAGCTAAAAAGCGTGTTTTTTGAAGCGCTCACCGCATTTATCAATGTGCTTGAGCGTTATACATTGGCAGATATTCTGAACAATGAAGATGAGCTAGCGACATTGCTGTTTCGGTAACAGCTTCGATAATCGCATATTTCATAAAGTCATTGGCTCAAAAAATGGGTCACTACACTAGTAAATACAGTAATAGCGACCCATTTTTATGCTTATTAAGAATATATGTTTAAAGTGTGAGAAATTAGGCGTTTTCTAGTTTTGGACGTGCTTTCTTAACGGCTTTCACCAGTGCTTTCTCAAACCCACCTTCTTTGAACTGAACAAGATAAGAATGCGCAGCGCAGAAATTGCGTACGTCACGCCATTCATGAGCCAAATTGGTCGCCCAGTCGCAGTATTGCGCACCAGCGTTTGGCTCGTTTTTCAGTGCTTTTTTGGTCGTAGGGTGCAGTATTAGCTCAGGTAATACAGTTTCTAATAACTTCGATGGTGGACTCATAAAAGTATCATCTACGTGCAAGCTTTGACTGGCAGGATGATAAGCCAATAAAGAACCTGCATGAATCATCTCATTGGGCGATATATAGTAAATGCCCTCTGACATTGAAAACTTAAGCTCAGGATAGCGTGCAGCGACTGCGTCACTTTCTACCAAATCATCTGCCCAATTGATTTCTGGTACTTTTTTATGGTGACGGCTACTGCCATAAAACGTCGCTTGCGGGAAGTCTTTGGCCATTTGAGCACAGCTGACTGTATGAAACGGATGTACGTTGAGGACAGCTTCGACATCTTGACCATTATTGGTCAATGCCATAATCTCATCTCGAACATCACCCGTTAGGGCGTAACTGTCCAAAAAGATAAATTTTCCTGATGATAGCTTGACTAGCGAGCATTGAGTGCCGATATTTAGTACGCCACCGAGACGGAATGTTCCGCGTATGTTCCAAAATCCTGCGCCTAAATCATGAATGTGATCAGTCATTTATAATTTTCCTCGTCTAGTAAATGAAATAGAATATGTAAATAAAACAAAGCTAATTTTTCACTGTAAGCTTCATCTTTCGAGTTGTTTTAATGGTATGTGTTCTAACTCTTTACGCTTTTATATTTGTTTTTATACTTTCTCAAGCTCAGGGCAAGCCAAATCAATCGCTGATATAAGTGCTGTCTCAAATTGACCTTCCTCAAATATAACCAATCCCGAGTGCGCGCCGCAAAAATGACGACCATCACGCCACTCGTGTGCCAGCTCTACTGCCCAATCACAATAGTGCTTAGCTGCGTTTGGCTCATCTTTGAGCGCTTTTTTGGTAGTAGGGTGTAAGCCGAGGTTAGGCTGCACGGCATTTATTAACTTGGAAGGGGGTATCTCAAAGGTATCATCGACATAAATGCTCTGGCTAGCAGGATGATAGACCAATAATGAGCTAGCATGAACCGTCTTGTTAGGTGAGATGTAATAGATGCCTTGAGGTATAGAGAATTTGAGTTCAGGGTAGCGCGCAGCAATGGCATCGCTTTCGACCAAGTCATTTGCCCAATTGACTTCAGGTACTTGCTCTGGATGTCTGCTACTGCCATAAAAGGTCGCTTGCGGAAAGTCTTTGGCCATTTGAGCACAGTGTACTGCATGAAACGGATGAACATTGAGGACGGCTTCGACATTTTGACCATCATTGGTCAATGCCATGACTTGCTGACGCACATCGCCAGTTAATGTATAGCTATCTAAGAATATAAATCGACCTGATGGTAGTCTTATGAGTGCACATTGAACACCAATGTCAAGGATACCGTTTTTGATAAAAGAGCCTCGAATACTCCAAAACCCTGCACCCAAGTCATACATCTCATCAGTCATCAACATTGCTCCTTAATCGTTCATTTATTCAATTGTTTTATTTGTTTGTAGCAGCCTACAGTCGGTTCAATATAATTTGGATACAAGGAAGGCGAGTGAAAGTACTACAATTTGTAGACTAAGCGAGCCTGACACCGTATCCAATTTATAGAGGATTGACCATATGATTATTAATTTTTATGGTAGTAAAGTCTGTAAGAAAAAAGATAGAAGCAATGTAAATGTGTAAAAATAAAAAAGAGTTGTTATTCAAATGTCATTATTAACAGTTAGAGCTATCAGTCCTTCCTTTCGTAAGTAGGTTGAAAATAGCTTATAAACAGTCTTCGTAATCATAGGCTGAGATACGAGGATCATCTATGTAGCTTTCATTGCCACATAAGAATTTATCAAAACGTGTGTCACCGTTAATATAACGTTGCATCCATGCAATAGCAGGTTTACTTAATAGTTTCTCGTTAAAACGATGACTGGCACAAAAATGACTGCCGTTGTTAATCTCGACCTTCATTTTTGGACCGTCAGCTTTTTGATAAAAAGTATTGGTATATTTTTTATTCGGGGCGATACGGTCATTTTCACAAGCGATGAATAGAGCAGGCGTATCCATCGCGCCATAGCTCGTATCGTGATAGGGCGTTTGTGCAATGATGGCTTGCACCGTACTGCGCTCAGTTGCCAGTCGTAGCGCACCGCCGCCGCCCATTGACCAGCCAATAGCGCCCAAACGATTTGGATCGATCATATGCCCCACTGTTTCATCAGCGATGAGATGATCGAGAGCCGCGCTCAATTGTTCAGCACGGCTATCTGGGTTATCGTAAATGGAGCTAGTATTAATAGTAATAACCACAAATCCCCAAGAGGCCAAACGCGGCCCCCACCATTTGATCGAAGACTCATACGACACGTAACCTGGCACCACCGCGATACCACCTAGCAGACCACAGTTAGCAGCATCCGTTGGATAATGTATGGTACCGCCACCAAAGCCATTGGCAGATTGACGACTCACGTGCTTGGACTTTACAGAAAACGGACCGTTATCACGTGTTTTAGTGAGCTCAGTAGCAGTGATAGCGTCATCCTTTATACAGTCTACTGCCGCTAGTGAGTTTGTAGCGTCGAGTGTTGATCCAACTGGACTGAGACCTTTAACGCTAGTTTCTGACACAGTTATTTCTGCTACAGCCATCGTAGAGAAAACCAATATACTCATCGCGATAATAATTTTTGAAAGCACCATATTTTTCGTCATAGTAAATTGTATTCTAAAAGATTGTGTAGTCGTGCACGTCTCTAGGTTAGAAAAAATAGACGTAGGTAGTGATTGTTAACTGTCACTGTTATCAATCGTTAAAGTAGTTAAATGATTAACAAATGCGTCAACAGCATCTGACCATACTACCCTGTATATGCAATAAACGTAACGTTGATCATGACCTTGTGAGTCGAAAACTGTCTTCACCGTCTTAAGTCGAAATGTGATTCCTAGTCAAGTTTTTCTACGATAATCTCGAACCCAAATAAAGAATCTATCAAGAGGCAATAACACTTTTAAACCTGAGTATATTGATGAATGTGCTACCATAATTGGCTTGTCATTATGATGAACATTTATCGTTTAATAACGGTGCTTTTGCTTATACATTTAGCATAAATCACCTTTATTCCTCTCTACCATCCACGCCAGTGACGGTTATCATTTACAGTCATGGTATAACCAATATAGTCAGATCCCCTGTGAATAATTCTAAAGATCAGATTCAAGATATAACAGCTGTGCCACCAGTCACATCCAATCATTCAACGTCGTGGATATTGAAGCTCACAATTGGCCTGATAGGTATGTTTGCTTTTTTGCAAGTGTATTCTATTCAAGCGGTGCTACCAGTCATGATGGTGGACTTTGCTGCGACCGAAGTACAGGCTGGCATGATCGTTGGTGCCACTGTATTGGCTATTGCGATTATGTCACCATTTTTGGGTATGCTCTCAGATGCAGTCGGGCGCAAGTCGTTTATCGTTGGCGCTTTATTGTTTTTAGCGATACCAACAGCGCTTATTGCCCAGAGCTCGAGCATTGAATGGGTCGGCATTTGGCGCTTCATGCAAGGATTGTCTGTACCGGGTATTACGGTGGTGACAATTGCCTATATCGGTGAGGAGTTTGAGGGCCGGGCAATGACTGAGTTGATGTCCTTTTATGTGTCAGGATGCGTGCTTGGCGGCTTTATGGGTCGGTTCTTGCTGGGGCATTTGCATGAGTTGATTGGCTGGCGGCATGGTTACTACGTCATGACCGCAATGACCTTGCTAGGCGCGATATGGGTCGGCAAGATGCTACCATCGTCTCGTCACTTTGTGGCCAACCCTAATTTTCGCTCAGCGATACAGACGCTGGGTGAGCACGTCACCAATCGCTATGTGGTAACAGCATGTCTGCTTGGCGCTTGCGTGCTGTTCTCCCTTGTAGGCTGCTTCACTTTTATTAATTTACATCTGGCAGATGAACCGTATCAGTTGACGACAGGGGCACTTGCTAATATTTTTGCAGTATATCTATTGGGCGTTGTTATCACGCCATTGTCTAGTAAATTGCTACGTCGGTTTGGCTCGGCGCGTACGGTCCGTGTCGCTATTGTTGTATCGATGGTGGGTTTGTTATTGACCTTGGTTACGCCTTTGTGGGGAGTGATCATAGGACTAGCAATTATGTCCTCGGGTGTGTTTGTTACCCAATCAGCAACCATCAGTTATATCGCGGTCAACGTAAAAAAGGGTCGTTCATTAGCTTCGGGTCTATATTATATGGGCTACTATACAGGCGGTACGCTAGGGGCATGGCTGGGTGGCATAGCTTATGCGCGAGGGCAGTGGTCTCTTACCGTATGGTTATTACTGTTTGTGCAGGTATTGGCGTTATTAATAGCCAGTTTTGGGATGATTAAAACCACAGTACGGGCAAAGTGATTGGCTGTCTGATTTAATGTAGGCTCGGTCAGTCATCTTATGATACTTAATGTAAGACCGCTTTACACGGCGTCGCTTTTTTCTTACTATCAATAACGATGTTATTATAAAAATTAAAATGATTAGCGCATTAGATTTTATGCTGCTATTAACTTGATTATTATTTATCCCTTATAAGTACAACAAACAAGGAAGTCAGATCTATGTCAAACATTTACCACAGTGCACCATCTGCCTACGATTATCCATTACTGGTCAAGCAATTATTAAGCCGTGCAAAAACGGTATCGCAAGATCAAGAGATTGTGTATGCGGACAAAAAGCGCCTGACTTATAAAGAGCTGTTTGAGCGTATCAATCGCTTGGCCAATGTATTAGCAGACCTAAAGCTCGATGCAGGTGATGTGGTTGCCGTGATGGATTGGGACAGTCATCGCTATCTTGAGTCTTATTTTGCCGTACCAATGTCAGAGTACGTTTTACAGACTGTCAATATCCGTCTATCGCCTGAAAAAATCCTTTATACCATCAACCATGCCAAGCCTAAAGTGCTGATGCTCAACTCTGAGTTTGCGCCATTGGTTAAAGACTATCAGTTCGAGAACTCAAGTATTGAGCATATTATCTGGCTTGATGACAATGGTGTCACTGCTGAAGGTATCTTTGGTAGCAACCAAAGCCGTGTCACAGGCGAGTATGAAGCACTACTAGAAGCTGCGAATAGCGAATTTGATTTCCCAGATTTTGATGAAAATACCATTGCGACGACCTTTTATACGTCAGGCACGACAGGTGATCCAAAAGGGGTTTTCTTTAGCCATCGTCAGCTAGTGCTACATACACTAGCAGAAGCGGCAACTTTGGGGATGCTGCCTGATAAGCAAGGCGTGAGCTATGGGGATGTCTATATGCCGATGACGCCAATGTTCCATGTGCATGCATGGGGTTTTCCGTTTACAGCAACCATGGTGGGTCTAAAGCAAGTCTATCCAGGTCGCTATGCGCCTGATACGTTGATGGACTTAATTGTCAATGAAAAGGTCAGTATCACCCATTGTGTACCAACGATTTTGCAAATGGTACTCAAAGAAGCACAAGACCGCGACGCTAGCTTTAATGGTCTAAAAATGATTATTGGTGGTTCAAGATTGACCGAAGGTCTAGCCAAAACGGCGATGGCACAAGGCATTGAAGTTTACACAGGCTACGGGATGTCAGAGACCGCCCCGCTTATTAGCTTAACGGGTTTTAGTCTCGATGAGCCTGAAATGACTGAAGAAGAAGACATTGCCCGTCGTTGTATGACAGGTAAACCCGTACTTATGGTCGATGCTCAGGTATGGGGCGAAGGCAACAAGTCAGTGGGAACTGGGCCAGAAAATACAGGCGAGCTTGTATTGCGTGCGCCTTGGTTGACCCAAAGCTATCTCAAAAATGACGACGCTGGCAAAGAGCTATGGGAAAATGGCTATATGCATACCCAAGACATCGCCTACATACGTCCTGATGGCTATATCAAAATCACCGATCGCTTAAAAGACGTGATCAAATCAGGTGGTGAGTGGATTTCATCATTAGAGATTGAGACTATTTTATCACTACATCCGTCAGTAGCCGATGTGTCAGTGATTGGCGTGCGTGATAAGCAATGGGGTGAGCGTCCGTTGGCTTTGGTGGTATTAAAGCCTGATGCTAAGGATACCAGTGCTGATGATATCAAAGCGATTGCAGAAAAAGCGGTAGAGCGCGGTATCATTCCTAAATATGGTGTGCCAAGCCAGTTTAAGTTCGTTGATGAGCTACCAAAAACTTCCGTCGGTAAACATGACAAAAAAGTTATGCGTGAGATGTATGCCAATCAAACTGAGATTTGATTAGTATTAGTTAAATGTTCAAATATTTGTATTCGTCAAAATGTAGCGCGTATTACACGCTTAATAGTTGACCTTTTCGATAGGCTCTGCTACATTTTAAACCGATACGATATGTATCGGTTTTTTAATTCTGGCAAGGATGACCAGTATTTACTAAGACATGGTTTTTTATAGTTGAAGCATTTTAGAGTTGGTATCAGCCAGTTGCACGCAGACAGAGCGTCGCGCGAGGTGAATACCGTTATAACTTATTAAGTGCCTTAACTATAAAGTACTATTGCCTCATTTCTCGTTTATGCTAAGGACAGCTACTATGAGCGACCATTCCCAATCTCCAGTTTCTACCCAAACGACAGACACGCCAAACTTCGCTGATATTTATCATGAGTCTATTACGGATCGAGAGCAATTTTGGGCTGAGCAGGCGAAGCGTATCTATTGGCATAAAGAGCCTGAGCAAATTCTAGATGACAGTAATCTGCCTTTTGCCAAATGGTTCGTCGGCGGTGAGACAAATCTTTGTTATAACTGCGTCGATCGCCATCTAGCAGACCGGGCAGAGCAAGATGCTTTTGTGTGGGTGTCATCAGAGATTAATCAAGAATTGATAGAAACCTTTCCAGCGGTCGTTGATTCGTTTAAAGATTTAGGTAACAACGTCGAGTTTTATACAGACTATACCAAGCGCCGCCTGACTTATAATGACTTGTATAAAGAAGTTAATTATTTTGCCGATGTGCTACAGCGTCACGGTATTGGTAAAGGTGACCGTGTCATTATCTATATGCCAATGATATTAGAAGCGGCTTATGCCATGCTGGCGTGTGCTCGTATTGGTGCCGTGCATTCAGTCGTATTTGGTGGGTTTGCCGCCCATAACTTGGCTATCCGTATGGATGATGCCGAGGCCAAAATGGTCATTACGGTAGATGCAGGGCTGCGCTGCGGTAAGGTCATTAATTATAAAAGCCTAGTCAATCAAGGCGTCGAGCAAGCATCTGTTAAGCCAGAGCATGTACTGGTGGTCAATCGCGGTATATTGCCGTTTGAGGCAAAAGACATCGATGTTGATTATGCGACCGAGCGTCGTCATAGTTGTGAGGCCAATGCAGTCGTAGATCCAGTTTGGCTTGAGTCAAACACCCCGTCTTATCTGCTTTATACTTCTGGTACTACTGGCACACCAAAAGGAGTGCAGCGGGATACAGGCGGTCATGCAGTTGCGCTGACGACGTCAATGGATTATGTCTATGATGGCAAGGCGGGCGAGACGTTTTGGGCAATATCTGATATTGGTTGGGCCGTTGGGCATTCTTATACGATCTATGCGCCGTTACTGGCTGGTATGACCAGTATTATGTATGAGGGCTTGCCGCATATGCCAAACCCAGGTATCTGGTGGCGTATCGTTGAAGCTAACAAAGTTAATATTTTATTCACCGCTCCTACAGGCGTGCGTATGCTCAAAAAGCAAGACGAAAGCTGGATGACGCGTTACGATGTCTCCAGTGTGAAGTCGTTCTTTTTGGCAGGCGAGCCGCTTGATGAATCGACGGCTAATTGGTTGACTCAGCATCTAGGCGTACCAATTTTAGATCACTATTGGCAAACAGAGTCTGGTTGGCCAATCTTGAGCCATACGCCAAAGTTCAATCATAAGCCGCACAAGCAGGGGTCACCTGGTTACCCGATGTATGGCTATGAGGCGCATGTTATCAATGAGGAAACAGGCGATCCTTGTCAGGCTGGCGAAAAAGGGTTGCTTGCAATTAAAGCACCGCTACCGCCTGGCTGTCTCACCACGGTATGGCGTAACGACGAGCGTTTTATTAGCAGCTATTTTGGTCTGTTTGATGGTCAGCAGTACTCAACCTCGGACTATGCAGTAACAGATGAAGAAGGGTATTTCTACATCTTAGGGCGTACCGATGATGTGATTAACGTTGCAGGACATCGCATAGGCACACAAGAGATAGAGGAGGCCATCAGCACACATCCAGAGATGGCAGAGTGTGCTGTGGTGGGTATTCAAGACGAGCTAAAAGGCGAGCTACCTATTGCATTCTGTGTCCTAAAAGATCAAACGCAAATTGAAACCACCGAAAACCGTTTTCGCATCGAGCAGCAAGTGATAGGGGCTGTCGTCAAATCTTTGGGCGGCATTGCGCGACCAGCTGCTATCTATTTCCCACAGGCACTGCCAAAAACCCGCTCTGGAAAAATCTTACGTCGTTCAATTCGTGCACTGGCGGAAAACCAACCGACAGGAGATATGTCAACGCTTGATAACCCAACTGCTATTGATGCGATTAAGCAAGCAATGAAGGATTATTGATTGGTATAAATTAGCACTATATGAGTTAGCGATGATGTTAATCGCAGCTGAAAGATAGGTTAATTTCAAAAAGCTCATGAGTCATCATGGGCTTTCTCGTTTTTATTATTTAAACAATTTTTATAGGAACACGTGCTATTAAAATAAACTTATATAAAAATTTGATAAAGCGCTTGACCGTAAAATTGATTTATTGTTATAGTCAATAACGATACAAAATAAATCATTTTAAAATTCAATTTTTTATGAATGTTTTATAGACAAACCCTCATTGCTTTTATTTTTCTAATAAATATCTAGGTGCCGTCACACGGTAGTCTCGCAAAAAAGATAAGGATATCTTATGCACCACGTTCAACAGCTCATCAATGGTCAGTTCGTACAATCAAACACCGATGAATGGATTGACATCACCGATCCAGCGACGCAAGAAGTCATCGCCAAAGTCCCACAAACCACCAATGATGAGATTAACCAAGCGGTTGCATCCGCACAGACTGCGTTTGCAACATGGCGCAAAACGCCAATCACCACGCGTGCGCGTATCTTTTTGAAATATCAATCTTTGATTCGCGATCATATGGATGAGCTGGCAGAAATCTTGACCGCAGAGCAAGGCAAAACGATTGCAGATGCGCGCGGTGATGTGTTTCGCGGTCTAGAAGTGGTAGAGCATGCCGCTGGTATCGCCAATCTGCAAATCGGCGACTTCGTAGAAAACGTTGCGTCAGGGGTCGATACTTATAGTATTTGGCAGCCACTCGGCGTTTGTGCTGGTATTACGCCATTCAACTTTCCAGCGATGATTCCGCTATGGATGTTCCCAATGGCGATTGCTACGGGCAACACATTTATCCTAAAACCGTCTGAGCAAGATCCGATGGTGACTATGCGTTTGGTAGAGCTAGCGATTGAAGCGGGCGTACCAGAAGGCGTGCTAAACGTAGTACATGGTGGCAAAGCAACCGTCGATGCTATCTGCGACCATCCAGATATCAAAGCGGTTTCTTTTGTCGGCTCTACTCATGTAGGCAAACACGTCTATGAGCGTGCTAGCCAATCAGGTAAGCGTGCCCAGTGCATGATGGGTGCCAAAAATCATGGCGTTATCCTGCCTGATGCCAATAAAGAGCAAACGCTCAATCAGCTAGCAGGCGCAGCATTTGGTGCAGCTGGTCAACGCTGTATGGCATTATCAGTGGTCGTGCTAGTAGGCGCAGCTGGTGAGTGGATTGACGAGATTAAAGCAAAAGCGGAAAGCTTGGTCGTCTCAGCTGGGAAAAATGACAAGGATTTGGGACCATTGATTTCGCCTGCTGCAAAGGCCCGTGTCGAGCACTTGATTGATACTGGGGTAGAAGAGGGCGCGAGCTTGATTTTGGATGGTCGCGGAATTACCGTTGAAGGGTTCGAAAAAGGTAACTTTGTAGGCCCGACGATCTTTGATAATGTCACAAGCGATATGCAAATTTATAAAGAGGAAATATTCGGACCAGTACTGTGCATTATGCGCGCTGATAGCTTGGACGAAGCAATTGCACTGCTCAATGCCAATCCACATGGCAATGGTACCGCAATATTTACCCAGTCAGGAGCGGCAGCCCACAAATTCCAACAAGACATTCAGGTCGGTCAAATTGGTATTAATTTGCCAATTCCTGTGCCACTTCCAATGTTCTCATTCTCAGGTTCACGTGCCAGTAAGCTTGGTGATCTAGGGCCTTACGGCAAGCAAGCGGTACAGTTCTATACTCAGACAAAGACAGTGACCGCACGTTGGTTTGATGATGAAGCGAGCCGCGGTGTCAACACAACGATTTCAATTTAATCGTCAGCTCACTGTATTTTCAGTATGACATTTTGTGTTTTCGGTATGACGATAATGCGACTTGCGGTACTATTAAACGCAATTTTATTATCGTTATGCCGCTATCATGTCGCGCTAATGTCTTATAAAATCTCTGACCAACATTTTTACTAGCGCTTTTATTAACGTTTATCTGAGATTTAAGCCCTCTATTCGATCTATAAGAACAAGGATGACCCTATGGATTTTTCATTGACCGATGACCAAGTCGCCTTTCGCCAAACCGCCCGTCAGTTTGCGCAAAAAGAGCTAAAGCCAAATGCTGCTGAATGGGATCGCAACTCGCACTTCCCAGTAGATGTGATCAAAAAATCTGGTGAGCTTGGCTTTTTGGCACTGTACACCAATCCAGAATATGATGGCTTAGGCCTACCAAGACTGGACTCAGCGATGGTATTCGAAGAGCTTGCATGGGGCGACACGGCTGTAGCAGCGTATATGAGTATTCATAACATGGCCGCATGGATGATTGGTGAATATGGTAGCGATACGCTATGCAAAAAATATCTACCCAATATGGTCAGCGGTGAGTGGCTTGGCAGCTATTGCCTAACAGAACCAAATGCAGGGTCTGATGCAGCCTCCTTACGTACCAAAGCGGAAAAGCAAGGCGAGCATTACGTACTGAACGGTGAAAAAACCTTTATTTCTGGCGCAGGCTCAACCGATGTATTGGTGGTGATGGCACGCACGGGCGCGGCAGGGCCAAAAGGCGTATCCGCGTTCGTCGTAGATGCCAATAGTGCTGGTATCGAATATGGTAAAAACGAGCACAAAATGGGCTGGAAAGCACAACCAACACGGACAATTAGTTTTAAAGATGTAAAAATACCAGTAGAAAACCTGATAGGTGAGGAAGGTCAAGGCTTTCGTATCGCTATGAAGGGGTTAGATGGTGGCCGTATTAATATCGGTATTTGTGCAGTAGGAACGGCACAAGCGGCGTTAGAGACCGCAACCAGTTACGTGCAAGAGCGCAGCCAGTTTGGTAGTGCAATTGCCAACTTACAGTCAGTACAGTTTAAACTTGCTGATATGTTGACTCAGACCATTGCCGCGCGCCAAATGCTGTATCTAGCAGCTGATAAAGTCGACAACAATGATGGACAAGCGTCTACCTACTGCGCGATGGCAAAACGTCTGTCTACGGATCTTTGTTTCGATGTTGCCAATGAAGCTCTGCAGTTGCACGGCGGCTATGGTTATCTAAATGAGTATCCGCTTGAGCGCCATGTGCGAGACTTGCGTGTCCATCAAATCTTAGAAGGCACCAATGAGATCATGCGAGTGATTATTTCACGTCAGGTTTTGCAAGATGAAGGGTTAAGTCAACTTCGCTAATTTATCTCGTTTTACTGAAACAAGGATGTTTTATGACAGATTATACAAATCTACAGCTATCAATTGATGGCCATACCGCAACATTGACGTTGAATAACCCACCGGCACATACGTGGACGATGGATAGTCTACATGCATTTAAGCAGCTCATTACCGACCTCAATGCCAACGACGATGTCTATGCACTGATCGTGCATGGAGATGGCGAAAAGTTCTTTTCAGCGGGTGCAGATTTAAATAATTTCTCAGACGGCGATAAAGGCCGTGCCATCAGCATGGCGATTGCATTTGGTGAGGCGTTTGAAGCATTGTCTGCCTATCGCGGTGTCAGTATTGCAGTTATCAATGGCTATGCGATGGGTGGAGGACTTGAATGTGCACTCGCATGTGATATCCGTATTGCAGAAGCGCATGCCCAGATGGCATTGCCAGAGACAGGTGTAGGATTGTTGCCATGTGCTGGCGGCACACAAAATTTGCCTATGTTAGTAGGCGAAGGTTGGGCCAAACGTATGATACTGTGCGGTGAGCGTGTTGATGCGGATACGGCATTGCGTATCGGTCTGGTTGAAGAGGTCGTGGCAAAAGGTGAGGGTCTGCAAATCGCTCAGGACTTAGCAAAAAAAGTAGCAAAGCAATCACCCGTCGCCGTCAGTTATTCCAAGCAACTGATTCAGGCGGCTAGAGATACCCCGCCTGCGCAAAATCTTATCCATGAGCGCGAAGCTTTCGTGAAGTTGTTTGATACTAAAGATCAGCGCGAAGGGGTACAAGCATTTTTAGACAAGCGTAAACCCAATTGGCAAAACAAATAAACAGCAGTCAAAACGCTTGAGCCATTTTTATTATTTAATTTTGTAGGTCACTTTTATGACATCAGCGACGAATGATATTAACTCCCAAACGTCAGTAAATAATGCAGCTCAAGAAGCGCCTGTGTTGTTCAATACTGAGTCGACAGATTGCGGGCACTTGATTGGAGTCATGACACTCAATACACCTAAATCGCTTAATGCACTCAGCGTTGATATGTGCCAATTGCTCTCAGCGCAGTTAGAGCAGTGGCAAGCGGACGAGCAAGTGGTTGCGCTTGTGTTAAAAGGTGCGGGCGACAAAGCATTCTGTGCGGGCGGTGATATTCGTAAGCTCTATGACAGCATGTCTACCAGTGCACCAATGCCAAACCCGTATGCCACTGAATTTTTTAGTCACGAGTACCGTCTCTATCGTCAAATGCACTTTTATCCAAAGCCATTAATACTTTGGGGCGACGGTATTATCATGGGCGGCGGTATGGGGCTGATGGCAGGATGTAGTCATCGTCTGGTCACTGAGCGCACACGTTTTGCCATGCCTGAAGTCACAATTGGACTGTTCCCCGATGCTTCTGGCAGTTGGTTTTTGCAGCGTATGCCTGCCAAGACGGGTTTGTTCTTAGGTTTAACTGGCGCGATGTGCAATGGCAGTGACGCGCTATTAGCCAATTTAGCAGAGTATGCTGTTGCCAGCCATGACTATGATGCCGTTATCCAATGTCTCAAACAGAGCAACTGGCAGGCAGTTGATAACGCAAGCAGTTCGAATAAGTGTCATGACAATAGTGCGCATAGTATTGTCAGCCGTGCACTTGCTGAGCTGCCAATAGCCGAACTGCCTGATAGTAAGCTTGCAACATACTGGCAGCCTATTCAGCAACTAATGAATAGTGGTAGTCTGGCTGATATTGATGCGTTGCTACAAAGCGATGAAGCACTCATGCAGCTAAACCAAGACTTTGCAGAAGACAGTTGGACTCAGCGAGCAGTTGCAACCTATCGGCATGGCTGCCCAGTCACGGCTGCATTAACCTATGCGCTGTATCACAAAGTCGCTGACCTATCGGTCGAACAAGTACTGTATTTAGAAACCAACGTCGCAGTACATTGCGCGGCCAATCCTGATTTTAAAGAAGGCGTGCGGGCATTATTAATTGATAAAGATAGAAAGCCCAAATGGTCGCGTTCATTGGCAGACTGTCTAAGTGTAGAAGGGCAGGCGTATATCGATCAGCATTTTGGCAATCCTTATTCTAAAAACGAGCACCCTTTAGAAGGTTGGTTAGGTAGTGACGCTTTGGGTAGTCAGTATGTCCGCTAACTGCCTAAAAGAAATTTATAACGTAAAACAGTCAGCGACTTTATAACGCTTTGAAGAATGATGCTAAGACATAAGATAGCAGCATTCATTAATAAGCAATATTCACTAATAAATACTGTTAAATAGTATGTAGCTATTGCTACATCATAAATCATCAAGGAGTGATGAGATGGGTACAAAGGATACAAGTACGATGGATAATAATAACTCTAAACCAAATATTGCCTTTATTGGGCTTGGGAATATGGGTGCGCCAATGGCAGAGAACTTATTAAAGGCAGGTTACGAGCTATCTGTTTTTGATTTGTCTGAGACAGCTACTAAGCGCTTGAAGCAAGCAGGGGCTAGTGTTGCAGAAAGTCCTAAAGACGCTGCAAGTAATGCTCAAGTCGTGATTAGTATGTTACCTGCAGGTCAGCATGTACATTCTGTATATTTAGGCGATAGTGGCTCTGATGGATTGCTCGCAGAGTTACCAAAAGGCACGCTTGTGATTGACAGTAGTACGATTGCGGCGGCTGATGCAAGGACAGTAGCAGAGGCGGCAAGTAAGCTTGGCATCGACTTCTTGGATGCACCAGTCTCTGGTGGTACAGGCGGGGCAGTTGCTGGTAGTTTGACCTTTATCGTTGGTGGCGATGCTGCTGCTTTTGCTAAGGCTGAGCCAATACTTGCTGTAATGGGGAAAAATATCTTTCATGCAGGCGACCATGGCGCAGGTCAAGTCGCAAAAATTTGCAACAATATGCTGTTAGGTATCTTGATGGCGGGCACGGCAGAAGCGATTAATCTAGGAGTCAAGAACGGTCTAGATCCCAAAGTGCTATCAGATATCATGCTGCAGAGCTCAGGGCGTAACTGGACATTAGAAGTTTATAATCCTTATCCACAAGTCATGGAAAATGTGCCCTCTAGCAATGGCTATCAAGGCGGCTTTATGAGCAAATTGATGCAAAAAGATTTAAACCTTGCGATGCAAACTGCTCAAGACACTGAAGTAGAAACGCCAATGGGTGCTAAAGCAACAGAGTTATATGCCTCACATACTGTAGAGAATGGTGATAAAGACTTTTCTAGTATTATCGGACGTCATGATGTCTCATTATTGTCTTAAGCATGATTGTCTTAAGCGTGACTCTCTTAACTATGTCTCTTTTGAATGTAACCTTCTTAGACATACCAATTTTTAGGAATACCAATTCTTAAAGATACTAATATTAAGAATTTTTCGTATCATTAGTAGGTGGCATTAATTAAGAGAATGCATTTGCTAAAAAGAAACAGGTCTACGCTAAAATCATAGCGTAGACTTTTTTTTATGGCTAATAGATAGTATTAGCTTTGCAGATCATATACGAGCGTCTGAACGTCTTGTGCTGCTTCTTGCAGTCTTGGAACGTGCGTCAGCAAATCATCTAATGAGACGCGTATGGTTGGCGCATGCAGATAGAGAGAAGCCAGATAGCGTTGCTTTTTATCCAAGATAGGTACAGCCACTGCCACCATCTCAGAGATAAACTCCTCATTATCGATGCCGATACCAGTATCAGCAATGCGATCAAGCTCGGCATTTAATGCATCGATATCAGTAATCGTATTCTTAGTAAACTTATCTAATGGTAACCCTTGTAGTATTTTCATACGGCTAGTTGTAGATAGTTGGCTCAGATATAGCTTACCAGTCGCTGTACACCACATGGGTGATTTTGCTCCGACAGGAAGATAAATCTGTAGTGGCAAGGTCGTCTGAGCACGATTGGTATAGATCATATTCATATGATAAGGAATACCAATGCCGCAAGTTTCTTTTAGCTCGTCAACCAGCTTTTGCAAAATCATCTGCCGTTCGTTAAAAAATAACCGTTGCTGCCAGAGCTCAACGCTCAAATTGCGTACGCGCTTACCAGGGATAATACCGCCACCAATATCAACAGTCAAAAAACCATCATCAACCAAATTTTGAATCAATCTATGAATGGTCGGTTTAGGGATATCTAGCTCTTGTGAGAGCTCAAGTGGAGAAAGCGGTTTTGAAGCATAGGACACTGCTTCGATGATTTCTAGTACACGGGTAATCGACGATACTTTAGGCATATATATGGCTCGTTAGGAGTAAAGAAATAGAGCAGGCAGCATCACAAGGTTTTCATAAATAAGACAAATAGTGACATTACTAACGTTCTATAACAAATCTATTATAACAACTAATTTAGCATAATATTCGCTTGAGGCAAGCGTTAGTCGCGTTATATGAGATCATTTATATCGTTTTATTTGTTGGCGTAGATTTGCCTATATACGTAACAATAGATACGTCAACTCACAAGGCACACTATTCTGTAAGGTTGAGCCATATAATTGTCATTGATTCAAAGTGCGTTCTAGATAACTATGTGGACATGTTTTGCAATACCCTTACATAAACATTAAGCAAGCGAAGTCTCATGTTTACGCTGTTTGGTTACTTTAAGGACGTTATGTAACATAAAAGCGAATTTTTACAGATTGGTGTAGCAATTATTACAGTACCTATGCAATCTTTACATAATGGCAAATAAAAACAGCATCAGTAGGGGTGACTTTTCAAGTCAGAATTGTTTTAATCACCTCAACAAAATGATGGTTTAACAAAAGCACAATCATCGTTTTTTATGGGCGGGTTTATTTCACACTTTAGGAGAATAATTATGAAATTTATTAAATTGACGGCAATCTCTGCTGCTGTTCTAGCATCAACTGCTGCATTAGCTGCTGAGCCAGTTATCGTTGTTGATAACAATGCTGCAGTCGCATATGAAGCTGAGCCAGTTGCAGTTGCTTATCAAGCAGAACCTGCTTCTTATGCATACAATGCTGACGCTGGTGTAGTAAGCAACACTACTGGCGCTGTTGTTGGTGGCACTAAAGGTTTCTTTAATAAAGTAGTAAACCCAGCATCAGTTAGCGCTGAAGTTGGTACTCTAGGTTATGGTGCGAACATCGGTTGGTCAATGAATGAGAAAACTGAACTACAAGCTGGTTGGGCAGGTGGCGATGTAGCTGACCTTTTCGGCGGTGATTTCGATGCAGACGACGTAAACTATGATGTAGATGCTGACTTTAGTAACCCATACCTAGGTGTACAATTACGTCCTACTGGTAACTGGTTCACAGTTGGTGCTGGTATCATCGTTCCAGACAACGATTTTGATGTAACTGCTAACTCTAAAGGCGGTACTTACAAAATTAATGATGTGTCATACAACGCAGATGATGTAGGTACTTTACAAGGTACTATGGAGCATCGTAACAAGCTAGCTCCTTACGCTACTATCGGTTTCCGTCCGAACATCACAAACAACTTCGGTCTATTTGGTGAAATTGGCGCAGCTTACATGGGTAAAACTAATGCTACTGTAAATGCAACTGACCCAGAAAATGTTGTGAGAGTTTCTAACGGTGTTACTGATATACCTTCTGGTCTTAATGCGGGTCAAGTTGCTAAACTTGCTGAGCAAGAGCTAGAAGATAAAGATTGGTTAGAGTGGTTGCCAATCGTTAAAGTTGGCGCAACTTACCGTTTCTAGTCTAATCACAGTTTAAATACTGTCATTAGTAGAAAACAAAAAAACGATCCTTTTTAGGGTCGTTTTTTTATGCTTAAAATAGAGTATTGAAAGATATGCTAAAAGTCAGATTTGAACTTTACTTAGAAAACTCTGCTCAAAAAATGATGACAGTTTGCTGAGATCGTAACGTGGCAATACGATAAACAGATTGGTAGTCCGCATCCTTACTATCACTGAGTATAGAAGCAGAGTTAACCTCTTTTTTATTTTCAATCAAGCTAGGAATAAGGTGAGAGTAATCCATACCCAGACCTTGAGCTAATGTATATTGGTTGACTTTGATAAAGCTTTCTTTTATTTGCCATAACAGTTTGGCAGTGCGTTCTCGCTGATCTGTAGATAGCTCCTGTAAAATAGCTAACTCGCTCTTTGAATAGAAACGTTTGACTACATGCCATGCAATATTATGGGTCTCTATATCGATACCAGCAGGACGCTGGCGACTGATAACGACAGCTATTTTGCTGTGTAAATGTGTAAAATTTGTCTGATTCGATTCTGTAGTTTGCTTTGAACTACTAGCTCCTGTATGGCTAAAGCATACGTAATACTGACTGTTGATGAGCCGATAGGGAAAGCTTGACTCATCCAAGGTGTCATCTATTTCTAATTTTTTGAGCAGCTCTTGCAATAGTTGCCTGACGCCTTGCCGCTGCTGCTGACGCTGTTTACGTGCTAGAGCAGGTACTAAGTGTCTAGGTGCTGCTGTCGCCACCTGATAGTACCAATTTAGGCTATTGAACTTAGTGATGTCTTTACACGACGTATTGCATGATGATAACCATAATGACTTTTTCCACAAGCTTCCAGTGACTGAATGACTTACTGACTCACTCACTTGAGCAGTCACACACCATGTCGTGGTGTCGAGTTGAGTGTACTGTATTTGGGTAAGGTTAGAATTCGGCATATATTAATAGTCATCAAAAACGATTATCATAGAATTGAGTAAGTCTGAACGCTATGTATTTGATACATAGATAGTCATACAAAAGCTATATTTAAATAGTTTATATCTAATTAACCTACTAAAAATCCAAAAAGCCCAGCAATATACTCTTGCTGGGCTTTTATTAAACTATCGAACGCTATAAATAACGCTAAATCACAATTTAGTAAGACAGCTCAGCACGACGGTTTTGTGCATACGCGTCTTCAGTGTTGCCAGCTGCTGCAGGGCGCTCTTCGCCATAGCTAATGACACGGATGTTGTTTGCAGTGACACCTTGAGCAGCAAGGTAGTTACGGGCAGCTTGTGCGCGTCGCTCACCTAGTGCCATGTTGTATTCACGGCTACCGCGCTCATCAGTGTGACCTGCGATAACGACAGTCGCTGCTGGGTTTGAATTTAGCAGGCTTACGTGTTGGTTAAGGACGCTCGCTGATTGAGCAGTAATTTCGCTGCTATCAAAGGCAAAGTAGACCACTGCTTGAATATTCTCAGCGCCCGTGATGACAGCGTTTGAGTTATCAACGATAACCGCACCATTATAGCCAACTTGTCCACCTGGGATACCTAGCGGGGCAACCACAACTTCTGAAGTAGTGCGCTTGGTAGCACAACCAGTGGTCAGTGCAACAGCGCTTGATAATAAAGCAAGAACAGCGATCTTAGAAAAACTGATTGACATGACGAGCTCCTAAAATTTTAATTAAATTTGTTTTTTTAAACTGCTTCCGATAAAACTTAGGCAATCTCTATCTATAATATACTAAATGTTAATTTATGTAAGTATTTTTACTGTAAATTACGATAGATAAAATTGAGTATATTACCAGCGGTGCTTGCCCCAGTTTTCAGGGTTAGCCCAGTAATCAGCATTGAGCCAATTCGGCAGTTGTTTGTAGTCATATAGATTAAATTGCCAAAGCGTCGCAGTAACGGTTGATGAGTTAATAGATTGAATGTCATCAATATTTAGAGATGGCTCATTCAATATATCAAATGGCGTAAAGCCGTAAGGTTTTAGGTCTATCGAGCTGTCCAATGCAATAAGCAAGTGCGCGGCATACAGGTCACGGTAGCGCATGAGTAGCGGTACATAATGCTGAGTTAGCTCTTCTGACAAGGTGGGTAGCCAAAAGCAAGCAAGCTCATAACGATCAGGTACATGCTGTTTAGCAAGATCTGATAACGTTGATAAGTGTCGTGCGTTCAGCTTCGATTCAGTGTTCTCATTAGTAGATGTAGTATCGTCAAGTTGTGCTTGTAGTGCTAATAAATCCGCATGGTTATGTATTACCCATAATGCTTCACTATTATCTTTGCTATGCTCAGGTGACAGTTCTGTCTGAGTCGTCAATGAAGGTAGTAGCGCGTCAACATACTCTATAAGTAAAGGTAGGGTAATGTCTGCGCGTTTCACCGTATTTTTTGTCATATAATAAGCCGTTAGTTAAATGATTGGTCATCAGTACGACTATTAAATCATTTTCAACAACATTATCCAATTGATAACGTATGTTTCATATTTAAATCATCTTGAACCGACGATATCTTACTTTACATACTTGAAATTTGGCGATTTAGGTCAATCTAGCTATAAGCTTAACAAGAAAACCAATTTAGTAATAAAAATTAGCTTAATCATTGCAAAGCTTTGTCTATGTGCTTAGTTTACTAAGTGCTTAGCTGGTGTAGTTAGCCTGAAGGCAAAGTCTTTATTTGCACTAGAGTCTTCTGTAAATAGCGAAATGATATTACTCATTCCCAGTAAAAATAACTTATAACCAAATCACTGATAATAATAGGACACCATATGTCTACTGCTGAAACTGATGCACAAATCATCAATCCTGAAATGCCAGATGTGCCGCCCCATGCGCCAAGTAAGATTAACTTAAAAGACTATACCAAACCAAGTTTTGATGTCGATACGGTACATTTAGATATCAAACTGTTTGGAGACTACGCGCAGGTAGACAGTACGCTTGAGATGGTACGTCAAACGGCAGGGGATATTGTCTTATTTGGTGAGTCGTTAGAGTTGCTAACGATTACGATGAACGGTAAGGCACTGACCACTGAGGATTATCAGCAGGAAACAGGTAAGCTGACGATTTATAATGCCCCTGAGCGAGCTACTTTAGATATTCAGGTGCGTATCTGCCCACAGACCAATACGGCGCTTGAAGGTTTATATATGGCGGGCAGTGGCGACGACACGATGTTTGTGACTCAGTGCGAGCCAGAAGGTTTCCGTAAGATTACTTTTTATCCTGATCGCCCTGATGTGTTGGCGATATTTACCACGCGACTTGAAGCAGATAAGCGCTATCCGACGTTGTTGGCCAATGGTAACTTAGTCGAAGCAGGCGAAGTGGCCGATGCACCAGACCGCCATTATGCCATCTGGCACGATCCAACCAATAAGCCAAGCTATCTATTTGCCTGTGTGGTAGCCGATTTAGATGTATTGACAGATTCTTATACGACTAGCGAAGGTCGAGAAGTATTGCTTGAGTTGTATGCCAAGTCTGCTGATATCGATAAATGTGATGTCGGTATGCAAGCCCTAAAAGATGCGATGAAATGGGATGAGGTCAATTACGGGCGAGCCTACGATCTAGATCGCTATATGATTGTGGCGGTCAGCCAATTCAATATGGGTGCAATGGAAAATAAAGGTTTGAATATTTTTAACACCGCTTGTGTGTTATCTAGCCCTGAGACGACCACCGATGCTCGTAGTTTTAGCGTAAAAGCCATTATCGCTCATGAGTATTTTCATAATTGGACAGGCAATCGTATTACTTGCCGTGATTGGTTCCAGCTGTGTTTGAAAGAAGGCTTTACCGTTTACCGTGATCAGTCATTCTCAGCAGACCAACAGTCAAGCGCGGTACAGCGTATTGATGACGTAGCGACCTTGCGTGCCCATCAATTCAGCGAAGATGCAGGTCCATTAGCGCACCCAGTACGTCCTGAGAGCTTCGTTGAGATTAATAATTTTTATACAACGACTGTCTATGAGAAAGGCGCTGAAATTGTGCGTATGATTGCCAATACGTTAGGGCCAGATGATTTCCGCAAAGGAACAGATGAGTATTTCCGTCGCTATGATGGACAAGCGGTAACAGTTGAGGACTTTTTATCAGCGCTGAGTATCACTGATGACAAAATCGAGAATTTCATTGATTGGTATCGTCAGCCTGGTACGCCAGTGGTATCGGGTTCTCAAACCTATGATAGCGCAGCACAGACGCTGACTATTACTTTGAATCAGCAAACACGCCATGTCAAAGGCTTTGATGCACCAAAACCATTGCCGATACCTGTAGCAACCGCATTGTTTGATAAAGACTCAGGCGCTATCGTCGCTGAGCGTATGTTATTGCTTGACGAGGCGACGCAAACCTTTGTCTTTGAAAATGTTGCGAGCGAGCCTGTTGTGTCATTACTGCGCGATTTTAGTGCGCCAGTACAGCTTAACTATGACTACCAAGATGCAGACTTAGCATTTTTGCTTAAGCACGAAACCAATGGATTTAACCGCTGGCAAGTTACTCAAATGCTGGTAAATCGTATTTTGCTGCAAGGACAAGGTACGAAGAGCAGCCCTGATGTATACCTAGAAGCATTGGCGCAAACGTTGCCTGTCTTAGCGGCTGACGATGCGATGCTAGCGGCACGGTTGCTTGATATTCCATCAGCGCAAGAGTTGGCTTCTGCTATTTCTAAAGACTACGATCCAGCGCTGGTTAAAGAGCAGCGCGATGGGCTATACAAGCAAGTTGCTGATAAGTTAAAAGATCAATGGGCTGAGCTGTACAATAACTTGCCAATGCAGTCTTATGAGGATAGCGCTGAAGCTCGAGGCATTCGTGCGCTGCGTAATGTCGTACTCGATATGGCATTGACTGCCAATGTGGATGATGCAGCAGACTGGGCACAGCAGCAGTATGATAATGCGAGCTGTATGACTGAGCGCTTTGGTGCATTGAAGGCCATGGTCAATCATCAGCTGGTAGATGCAGATAAGTACTTAGCAGACTTCTATGATCGTTTCCAAGCAAATGATCTGGTTGTCGATTTGTGGTTCAGTGTACAAGCTGCCGCTGACGATGTGACGCCTGATATGGTTAAGTCGCTACTGACGCATACGGACTTTGATTGGAATACCCCTAACCGTGTCCGTTCAGTTATCAGTGCTTTTAGCTCACAACCGACGGTACTCTGGACGGCAGAAGGTCTAGAGATGTATACAGGCGTGATTCAAAAATTAGATGATGCCAATCCTGTGTTAGCCTCACGCTTACTGCAAGTACTCGCCCGCTGGAATACGTTGGCTGAGCCTCGTCGTCAAATGGCGCACGAGCAGCTGATAGATTTACAAAAGAATGTCTCATCTAAGCATGTGCTCGAAAGCTTAGAGAGTGTACTAGGTGCTGCAAATAGTTAATTGAGAGCAGTGCAATATTGGTTAAGATACAGTATCAATTTTAGAGAAGCACTAATATCAAGATAAGGCTAGCTCTGACCAATCAGTTAGATACGTATCGTTGATGGTCATTGCTAACCAAGTTTTAAAATACAGTATTTCTTATAAAACGTTCAGAAATAAAAAGCCCCTTTCGTATTAGTACGAAAGGGGCTTTTTATTGCTTGCTCGACGATAAATTATCGCGGATAGCGATTAGCGATTTGGTAGCACCTTTTTTACCATATCACGTAAGTCACGTAATGCTGTGACGGTGCTATCCCAATCTAGGCAACCATCGGTGATCGATTTGCCGTACTCAAGCTGGCTTAAATCAGCAGTCAATTTTTGATTGCCGCCTTTTAAGTGACTCTCGATCATCATACCGATAATCGATTTATTGCCATTTTGAATTTGTTCGGCAACGTTTTTGATAACCATCGGTTGTAGGTAAGGGTCTTTACCTGAGTTAGCATGACTTGAGTCAATCATAATCTTGCTATTGGTTTTGCCTTTTGCTAGTTCATTTTCAACTTGGGCTACCGCAGTTTCATCATAGTTAGGTTTACCGTTACCACCACGAAGTACCACGTGCGCGTAAGGATTACCTTTAGATTTGATGATAGAGACTTTACCATCTGACGATAGACCTAAGAAACTATGACCTTCTTTAACCGCTTGCATGGCATTTACAGCAACTGTCATACCACCATCAGTACCGTTCTTAAAGCCAACTGGGCATGATAAACCAGAGCTCATTTCGCGATGCGTTTGGCTCTCAGTGGTACGTGCACCAATGGCTGACCAGCTGATTAGATCCTGGATGTACTGCGGCGTATTTGGATCAAGTGCTTCGGTCGCGCAAGGTAGACCTTTTTCATTCAAATCAAGTAGCAATTTACGAGCCGTGCGCAAGCCTTTTTCTATATCAAAGCTGTCATTCATGTCAGGGTCGTTGATCATGCCTTTCCAGCCAACCGTCGTACGAGGTTTTTCGAAATAAACACGCATGACCACAAATACACTGTCTTCGATTTCTTTTGCCAATACGGCTAAACGATCGGCATATTCGTGAGCGGCTTTGATATCGTGAATAGAGCAAGGGCCAATGACCACAAACAAACGCTTGTCTTTACCATCCAAGATATCTTGAATAGTATTACGACCTTTTAGTACGGTGTTATACGCGTCGTCTGACAGAGGCAGCTCGGCTTTTAGCTCGGCGGGAGTAATCAAAGGAATAAATTTTTCAATATTCACGTCGTCAATATCTGCATTATGGGTAACTGATGTTGTCATGGTTATATATCGTCTAGCTGATTTATAGGAACATTCATTATGCGGACAAAAGTGTTGGTTGACAAGGGTAGTCGAGCAGTTAATTGACTGATAACTGGAATGAGAAAACTAAAACTTAGTTATACTTATAGAGACTTAGCATGATATTTGACGTTCTAAATGCACGTTTAGCATTTGGTTTTTCTATCTATTAATAAGAGTTGGTTGAGTTTTTGGTGCATAACGCTCAGATTTTATGTGTGAATTTCGCTATTTGTATCATCGTCAAGTATGATAGCAACATCAGCGATGGGTGGCCCAAACTGTGTCATTAAAACAGTACGGATGAGTGCGCACATTATCCGTGAGGTCGTATCGCTGATTTATTACGTTATATTTTATAATAACGGTTTATTTTATTTTGTGTATTTCTAATATCGAGAGCTTGTCATGACAGATTCTGCTACGTCTCATCACCATACTGACCTCATTCATCAAGCCGAGACGGATTCTCAAGTACCAAATATAAATGCTACGCCGCTAGTGATAGGCATCGTCGCAGGTGAGGTATCTGGTGACAGCTTAGGCGCAGATTTTATGCGGCAAATGAATAATCTACGTGATGATATTGTCTGGGTAGGCGTAGGCGGTACAAAGATGCAAGCGCAAGGGCTACAGAGTATTTTTCCGTTGGAGCGCTTGGCAGTAATGGGCCTAGTAGAAGTCATGTCGCAGCTACCAGATT
This sequence comes from Psychrobacter sp. UBA3480, assembly GCF_002377945.1. Classification (GTDB taxonomy): domain Bacteria; phylum Pseudomonadota; class Gammaproteobacteria; order Pseudomonadales; family Moraxellaceae; genus Psychrobacter. The sequence goes on along the minus strand of NZ_DFQV01000001.1, from coordinate 38,825 downwards.
TGCTCAAAGCGCGCCGCGAGCTACTGAGCGCATTTAAGGCTGCCAATATTGATTGGTTCGTCGGTATTGATGCGCCTGACTTTAATTTGCGAGTATCCAAAAAACTAAAGCCCCAAGGCGTATTCTGTGTGCAGTACGTCAGTCCTTCTATTTGGGCGTGGCGTGAGTCACGTATCCATAATATTAAAGCGGCGACCAATTTGGTGCTATGTCTATTCCCGTTTGAGTTGCCAGTTTATGAGCGACATAACCATCCAGCGATCTGTGTGGGTCATCCATTACTACGAACCATTGATCAGAATCTGATCGATACGCCAATCAACCAACGTCGCAGTGAGCTCGTTTGGGACAACGATGGGTTGCAGCAGTTTTTTATTGAACGCTTCGATGATGTAAGTCAGCTTATTTGTGTAATGCCAGGTTCTAGGCGCGGTGAAATTACAGCTATTCTGCCATTGATGCTTGATGGTATCCAAAAGTTAATCCTGTTAGATCCTAAGCTATGCTTTATCATTCCAACGGTCGATCAAAACCATCAATATATAGTACAAGAAGTGATCGACCAACGCTCAGAACAGCTACGTGAAGCAATTGTGGTGGTTTACGATGATACCCAGCCAGAATTTAGCCAACATGCCATGGCGGCATCAGATATCGTGATGCTGGCATCTGGGACAGCAACGCTGGAGGCAATGCTGCTTGAACGGCCGATGGTAGTAGTCTATCAATTAAATCAGCTGACTTACCAAATTGCCAAGCGTCTGGTAAAAGTACCATATGTGGCATTGCCTAATATATTGGCTAATGCACCGATTGTACCTGAGCTGATTCAAGAGCAAGCAAGCGGTGACAATATATGCCGTACCGTGATGCGATTGCTGCAACCACGCGCTTATGCCGAGCAATTACACGACTTACTAGTGACAAAGCAGTCGCTACAACAGCAAAGTAACCATGAGCCTTCAAACAGCGTGATTGAACAGTGGTTTATCCAAAATACCGATACTATTAATCCTAATTAAACGAGAAAGACCTCCTAATATTATGCATATCAACCAACATACAGAAAGCTCAGTTCAAATAATTGATATTAATATCGAGCATATTGATGTCAAAGGAAAATATATTCAGTTAGCAGCGCCCATACACTTATATGGGAACATGAATACCGCTGAACTGCTCACTCAATATCTGTCTAATGATAACCAAGATGCAGCGCAATCAATGCTACAAATCGGCGTTGATGAAGCAGGACGTGGGCCATTACTAGGTAGTGTCAATGTGGCGGCGGCAATATTACCTGCGACTTGGTCAGGTTTGATTGAGGAACAACCGCTTAAAGACACGCCGTTGTCGATACTGACAGACTCCAAACAACTGAGTGAAAAAAAGCGCGATATCCTTTATCCATTGGTTCAGCAGCATGCTATCGGTTATATCATCGCTGATATACCAGCAGCAGTGATCGACCAGGTGAATATCTTGCAAGCAACGATGCTTGGCATGCGCTTATGTACTGAATCATTGCTAGAAGTGATTTTTAAAAAATTCTCGACCACTAGAAATGATAAAAGCACGTCGCTCGATCAATTAAAAATAGAAGTACTGTTTGATGGAAATCGTTGTCCTGATTTGAACTATGATAGCTTTAAAAAGTTAGAGGTGGCGCCATCTGCGATTGATTGTCAAGCATGGGTAAAAGGCGATGCGCGTCATACTAGTATTGCAGCGGCCAGTATATTAGCAAAAGTAAGTCGTGATGAATCGATGTATACACTGGATGCTCAATATCCGGAATATGGTATTGCCAAACACAAAGGCTATCCGACGCGCGCGCACATGGAAGCAATCGAAAAATATGGTGTCTTGCCAACGCATAGACGTAGTTTTGCACCAGTAAGAAAAGCGTTAGAAATACAGTAGCTATGAAAAAGTGACTGTATAGCGGAGACAAAAGAATCGTACTTTATAGATGATATCTTTGCCTCGAAAATAGCTTAAGCATAATGTTGATTTATAGACCTAAAAAGAAACCTGTTACTTGCAATCAGCGAGTAGCAGGTTTTTTACAAAATAATGAGCAAAAGTTCATAACTTGTAATACAATAGACATTATATTGAAATAAAACACTGTTAAATCAATCACTGACTACCCTGTAACTGATTTTTATTCTCATTGCTTTTCACAAACAGGTTATTATTTTATAGGATGAGCGATGACTTCTTATACTTCTCAAAAAAATCTTGCGGCAGTGCTATTTTTAACCATATTTCTCAGCGCGTGCGGCGGAGGCGGTGATTCTGACAGCAGTTCTACATCTGCTAATACACCAGATAACTCACAAAGCGATGAAACTGCCGAGCCAACCACGTCAGAACCTATTACTTCTGCTCCGATTATAGCGACGCCTACTAGTCAGGGTGACGAGCCAAGCGATGGTATTCCTAACGCTGGTGGTAATGGGTCAGCCGTTAATAATGTACAAGCAGCATTAAGTGCGAATAATCAGTTCAGTTTAGCAAGAACCAGCTGTGGTCTAAATGGTTTATCTGTTGATACAGAATTAGACGATATTGCTATTCAACATGCAAATTATATTAAATATGTATTTGCCAATAGCTCGCCAACCAGCTTTAACGCGCATTTCGAAAACGAAATTAGCGATATTGCTAGTGTGACAGGTTCTCACAATCCTTTTTTCAGTGGATTAGATCTGGCAGATCGATTGATCAATGCGGACTATGGCAACTCGCAATATGGTGTCACTGAAAACATTGCCCAGTCTGTCTATTACAGTTCGGCAGGAAATTTTTTGAGTACAGAAGCCGTGGCAAGCTCTATGGCAAAGTCGTTGTTGTCAGCGCCTTATCATCTACGCTCTTTAATGTTGCCAACTTCAGGCGTAGTAGGAACAGGGATGGTTACCTATACGCCTAGTGGTAAAAATGCTGCTAACAATAAAGGCTATGTTTTGGTAAGCAATGCTGCAGGGACAAAAACCACGACAAATAAAACGCTTGAAGGTGTTTTTACGTACCCATGTCAAGATGTGACGGGGACAGTCACTGCACTTTATAACGAAACCCCAAATCCAGTCAGAGGCTCTGGGCGCAATTTGCGTACTGATCCTATCGGACAGCCGGTTTATATCAACATGCCATCCGCTGATAAAGTTAAAGTGAGTAACGTTAAATTCCGAGATGTGCAGCGTAATATAGATTTGCCGATTCAACTGCTTGATTCTGACAATGATCCGTACAAAGGTACGAATTATGCATTGCCAGCGAATGAAGCATTTATTTTGCCATTAACGGATGCGCTGAAAAGCTGTGAATCAGGTAGTAATAAAGGTGGTAATTGTGGACTTTATGGTAATAGCGAATATAAGGTCAGCTTTGATATTTTGGTTGACGATAAAACATTAGAGCAGCAGTCATTTACGTTTACTACTGGTAAGGTAAATTACTAATAATCATTTAATACGCTCTAAATATTGATCGTAAAAAAGAAGGTCTGAACCAGTGATATGATTCAGACCTTCTTTTTATGTAATAATTTTTTGTGTAATAACTTTAATTATCTTCGTACAATACTAGGAATGTGGCCTAAAACGATGAATTAGGCTGTTTTAAAAAGTTCTTTTCATCTTCGGTTGAGTCGCGATTTAGTACCTCGTTGCGATGTGGATATCGCCCGAATTGATCGATGATTTGTTTGTGACGATGTTCAAAGTCCAATGTGTTTGCATCATCTAGTTGTTCAAATAGCGGTAGATAACGCTTATGAATCATGGCCGACTCAGAGTGCATAAACGGTATGATAATAAATCTACGCCATTGCATCGGTAGAGTATCAAAATAAGGCTGTTGAATGGCTTCTTGGGCGAGTGCTAATGCCATACCATCTTGCGCAAATGCACTTGCTTGTCCGCGACATAAATTGCGTGAAAACTGATCCAGCACAATAATTTCTGCCAAGCGTCCTGCCAACGCCGTTATCGAGCTATTACCATCCAATGAAGACTCTGCGATACGCCAAGTGACACATTCACCTTGTTTCGCTGCTTCCCAAATGCCGCCAAACTTATCTTGTATCTGCTTATCAAAACGATCGTTTTGTTCAAACCAGTAAGCTTCATTGTTTTTATCAAACCAAAAATCCAACACGGCACGCGCATCAGGATCTAGATAAGTCAAATCTATGTTTTTCGGATCCAATTGTGATGAATGGTATCGACTGGCTGAGCTGGAATAATCGGTTGAGAGTGCCATAAGATATTCTAATTATGATGAATTTAGTCTACTATAGCGCAAATATTTATATCTGTCTGTCAAGATACCAACAGCAGAGTGTCTATTAGGTAATCTATTATGAATGCAAAAAATCTAGAGAATTCTATCAACGCGACATTGCCACCAACACCATACTACGTGCTTGATGAAGCGGCTATCGTTGCCAATATGAAAATCATCGCTAGGCTATGTGAGCTGTCTGGTGCAAAAGCATTATTAGCACTAAAATGCTTCGCCACATGGGGGGTCTTTGATGTGATGCAGCCTTATCTGCATGGCACGACTTCATCTTCACTTAACGAAGTCAGATTGGGCTATGAAACCTTTGGCAATAACGATGATGCCAGTAACAGCGACAAAAAAGAAACGCACGCTTATAGCGTCGCCTATAGTGCAGATGAAATCCCTGAAGTATTGAACTATGCGGATAAAATAATCTTTAACTCAATCTCACAGCTCAACGCTTTTAAAGCGCGAGCCGCCGCGCAAAATATACCTGTAGGTCTACGACTCAACCCTAAGACCAGCAACTCATCATTTTTGATTGCTGATCCTGCGCGTCCATTTAGCCGTCTTGGCGAGCACGATAAAGATAAAATCGCAGCAGTACTTGGCGATATCACTGGCGTCATGATTCATAACAATTGTGAAAATGACAGTTTTGAAGCCTTTAGCGAAAGCTTGGCTGATATCGAAGAAAGATTTGGTGATATCTTAGCGCAGCTTGAATGGGTGAGCTTGGGCGGTGGTATCCACTTTATCGCGCCTGATTATCCATTAGAGAAGCTAGCTGCACGTTTGAAAGCCTTTAGCGAAACCTATGGCGTGCAAGTGTATCTTGAGCCAGGTGAAGCAAGCATCCATGGCGCAGGCACGTTGGTGACTACTGTGCTAGATACCATGCATAACGAAAAAAACCTAGCCGTCGTTGATGCTTCGATTGAAGCACATATGCTCGACTTGCTTATCTATCGTGAGTCAGCACCGATTGCTGCGATTAACCATACAGCTACCGATATTGCGCCTATTGGCAATCCTGCAGAAGCTGCACCGTCTGAGGCGAATGCTGAGTCAGCAGACCATACCATTATCTATGGTCGTTCTTGTTTGGCAGGTGATATCTTTGGTGAGTATGCATTACCGAATAATTTGCAGATAGGCGATAAGATTGCCTTTGGTAATGCTGCCGGTTATACGATGGTCAAGAAAAACTGGTTCAATGGGGTCAATATGCCAGCGATAGTGATCCGCCGTTTGGATGGCAGTACTGATATCCAGCGTGAGTTTGACTATGAGGAATATAAAGCCAGCCTATCTTAAGGTTTAGCTTTTAAGACTATGCTATTGTCGGGTTTTTGTATTTTTAATGATTAAAAAACAAAGGCTTAACCTGTATTAGTAGACATTTTAATATCTCCACTTTTTATACATATTTTTTACCGATAAGGGAATAAAAATTGTTATAATCGCGTCGGGCAAATACTAGAGTGGTATCTGCCCGACGGGTGCGTGGGTTTTCCTCGGTCTTCCTTTTTAATTCACGCATATCATTCACTCGTTTCTGTTTTGCATAGCCGCAATCAATGGTATCGACAGGGACACAAAGGAGGATTGTTCATTGAACACAAACCAACAAGCCAAATCTAACAAAAAAGACGTACTGATCATCGGAGCAGGCGGTGTCGCTCAAGTGGTCGCGCATAAATGTGCGATGCACAATGATGTGCTTGGCGAGATCCATATCGCCTCACGTACCAAAGACAAATGCGATGCTATCGCGCAGAGCGTAAAAGAAAAAGACAGCTTTAAGCAAGCTGCGGTCTTGCATACGCATCAGGTCGATGCCATGGACAGCCAAGCACTCGTGCAGCTGATACAAGACACAAAAATACAAATACTTATCAATGTTGGCTCGGCATTTATCAATATGACCGTACTAGAAGCTTGTATTGAAACAGGCACGGCGTATATAGATACGGCTATTCACGAAGATCCACGCAAGATTTGTGAGACGCCGCCTTGGTACAACAACTACGAGTGGCAACGTAAAGAGCGCTGTGCAGACAACAATGTTACGGCCATTTTAGGTGCAGGATTTGATCCCGGTATGGTCAACGCCTACGCGCGTCTTGGCTATGACATGATGGATGCAGGATCTGTGACTGATATCGATATCATTGATATCAATGCGGGCAGCCATGGCAAATACTTTGCGACTAACTTTGACCCAGAGATCAACTTCCGTGAGTTCACCGGTACGGTTTACTCTTGGCAAGACAGCAAGTGGCAGTCTAACAAAATGTTTGAAGTCAAACGTACGGATGACTTGCCAGTTGTGGGTGTGCAAAATAGCTATCTGAGTGGTCATGATGAAGTGCATTCACTGTCAGCCAACTTAGATGTACCAAACATTCGCTTTTGGATGGGCTTTGGTGAGCATTACATCAATGTCTTCACTGTCCTACAGAGCTTAGGATTGCTATCTGAGCAGCCAGTGATGACTGCTGAAGGCCAAGAAGTGGTACCACTGAAAGTTGTTAAAGCAGTACTACCAGATCCAAGCTCGCTTGCACCGAACTATACAGGCAAGACCTGTATCGGTGACAAAGTCAAAGGCAAGATCAATGGCGTTGAGACTGAAGTGTTTATCTATAACGTCTCAGATCATAAAGATGCTTACAATGAAGTTGGTAGCCAAGGTATCTCTTATACCGCAGGCGTGCCACCTGTTGCTGCTGCGATACTGGTCGCTACTGGCGAATGGGATGCAGGCAAAATGGTCAACGTCGAAGAGCTAGATGCCAAGCCATTTATCAATCTACTAAACAAGATTGGTCTGCCAACGCGTATCAAAGATAGCGAAGGTGATAGAGCGCTTGAGTTTGATATTTAGTTAGTCATCATATCTATTCTAAAAGCCCATCTGACTTTAATTGAGTCAGGTGGGTTTTTTATTTTATAAAGGAAAAATAAATTGTCATTATTTATTTATACAGAATAAATTATCAAACGATAATGATTTTCAATATCATCTATATTAAAAATAGGGGCTGTAGTAGATAAGGATTAAATATCACACCATTTTCTCAAGGTTTTCAGCTGATTAGATGGTGAGCCATAGTTGAATCTAAACTCGCACTCTTTTAAAAACAAATGGAAGTTCTTCTTATTAATCCCATTATACTTTCTGAGTGTTCGTTTGGACTGATTCCAGAAGTTCTCAATGCCATTGATGTGATTGTTCTTACCGCAAATGAACTCTATAGAGTGATTGACTCTGAAATGTTTAAACTCACTCACATCTAATGCATTGTAACTTCGATAGCTATCCGTATAAACAAAGCTGTCAGGCTTGATTTTACGCTTAATAACAGGCATTAGGGTAGTCTGTTTGGTGTCTGCTACGACAATGGTATAAACCTTACCGTTTCGTTTTAGAATACCAAATACAGCGGTTTTACCAGCTGCCCCGCGACCTCTTTTGCCTTTGCGTACACCGCCAAAGTAACTTTCATCTAATTCGACCTCACCATCAAAAAGCTCATCAGCTTCTAATGAGAGATGGTAATCTATCACAAGTCTTATTTTATGATAAAAAAGTGCAGCAGTATTAGGCTGAATATCAAGCAAATCTGCGGCTGTTCTAGCAGTCACTTCAGCCGTAAAAAACTCTAACAGCCTTCGCTGTGCTTTTTTACTTAGTTTACAACGGGTTATCTTCATAAAAGTAGTCTAGCATAGTGCTTATCTACTACAGCCCCTAAAAATAAGGTAGTATTTCACTTTTGTATCATTCGCTAGACATTCTGTAAAGGTAGAAATTAGATGTTTGTCAGTGAGTAAATGAGGGAGTAGTGAATGAGATACATACGATTTCTTCCTAAGAAGAAATGGGCCATAGCAGGCTTTACCTTTTTATTATATTCGGCGTCATTTCCTGCATTTGGTTCGGAGGCAACGATGCTAACGATTGAAAGTCCCTTGAAAGGCGATTTAAATCATTCCAACAGGGAAAACGCTGATATCAAGCCACAGCATAAGTCATTAGATTTTAGCGTTCCTTGCGATACAGGCGATTATCTAACCGGATATGTTGAGAGTGATAGAAGTATGATGACGCTAGATGTTATCGATGCCACAGGAAAAGTATCGCGCCGTTTGATTGATAATAAAAGTGGCAAACAACACTTCTATTCAGTAGCCGAAAACTGTGCAGAGACCTGGCGACTGTCTGGCTCAGGTGCTTATCAGATAGTGCTCGAACAACGTGTTAGTTTAGCAGAGCAAGATTTAAAAGGTTCTTTAGGAAATTCTCTAGACAGTTCTGACACGTTACTCAGCCCCAGAGTATCGGCATTACTTGAGTCATTGCAGAAAGGGCAGAGTACAGATCGCTTTTGGGCGGAAGTGGAAGTATTAGGTACACCGCTGATTGAAGACACAGCTTTGGGCACTGTGATGACGTTTTTAGCGCGAGGAGACTATCGCAATGTCAAGTTAATGGGTGGCCCGTCCACCAATCATGATGCATTGCAACGATTGGTAGACTCTGATACATGGTACAAAAGCTTTATTGTGCCAAACAACACGCACTTATCCTATCAGATTGCTCCCAATACCCCTGAGCCACCTCTGTCTGAGTTTGCTCGTAGAGTCGCCATAAAAGCCGTGGCTCAAGCCGATCCTTATAATCACCATTCATGGCCACGTTCAGCCACTGATAAGTACACAACCAAATCTACTATTACGTTAAAAGACGCACCAAATAGGCGTTGGATAAAAAGACAGGCAGAGGTTCCCAAAGGAGAGTTGTCTACCTTTAAATTTACCAATAGTACATTGGACAATACTCGCGATATCACCATTTACTCCCCAACTGTTAATAACAACAAGGAGAATAGTAAAGATGATGCGGTGCTGTTATATATCTTTGATGCGGAAGCCTATATTGATACGGTTGGATTGCCCACGATTTTAGATAATTTGATTGCAGAAGGTAAGGTTCCACCAGTGACAGCGGTGTTTATTAGCAATCCTGATAATGATGCCCGTGCACGTGAATTACCTGCCAACCCAATGTTTGCAGATGTATTGGCCAATGAGTTAGTACCACAAATAAATAAACGATTGCCAGTAGCGATACCAACGGATAGAACGGTCATTGCAGGGTCAAGTTATGGCGGTTTAGCAGCGACGACTATCGCACTACGTCACCCCGACATATTTGGCAATGTTATCTCTATGTCTGGGTCTTACTGGTGGCATCCAAAAGATCAGACAGCAGAAGATAAACACTTCGTAGCGTCTGAGGTAATAAAAATGGATAAGGCACCCGTTCGTTTCTTTTTGAGCGCAGGCGTGTTTGAAACGGCTCGTGGTAAAAGTGGTAGCAACGGTATATTGGGAACCAATCGTCATCTGCGAGACGTTTTATTGGCAAAAAGGTACGATACACATTATCAAGAGTATGCTGCAGGACATGATTACTTTGCTTGGCGAGGAATCATAGGAGATGGTTTGGTATCGCTTTTTCCGTCTAAGGAAAAGAAGTAATATCTCTTTTATTTAAACTAGCGCTAATGTTTAGCCTTTTACTACTAAATAAAATGATAGTGACTGAGTATTCATACTCTAACTTCTAATTTTCTATATAAAGTATTTTTTTAAAACCAACCTGCTAACAAGTAGCAAGTTGGTTTTAAATCGATTGTCATTAATTAGGATTATATTCTCTCAACGCCGCAATACGGTCATCAAGCGTTGGGTGTGAACGGAATAGGTTGGCAATACTAAAGCCTTGCGTTTGTCCTGATGAGATCGCAAATGCTTTCATACTCTCAGGCATTTGATCTGGTCGCTGTGCAGAAGGACGAAGCGCATCAAGCGCACTAATCATTTTTTCGCAGCTGGCCAATTTTGCACCCATTTGATCCGCACGGAATTCACGTAAGCGTGAGAACCACATCACGATGGCAGATGCCAAAAATCCAAGTAAGATATCCATTACGATACTCGTAATAAAGTAACCAATACCTGGGCGGTCACTGGTATTTTTAAACACAGTACGATCAACGAAACTGCCTACAATACGTGCAAAGAACATTACAAAGGCATTTACGACCCCTTGAATGAGGGCAAGGGTTACCATATCACCGTTAGCCACATGACCAATCTCATGCGCCAGTACCGCTTCGACTTCATCTTGATTCATATTTTGTAGTAGACCAGACGAAACCGCTACCAGTGCTTTATTTTTATTCCAACCAGTCGCAAAGGCATTTGGCTGCGAATTATTAAAAATACCAACCTCAGGCATACCGATATTTACGGCTCGTGCTTGTTTGGCGACTGTATCAACTAACCATTGCTCAGTAGCGGTGCGTGGCGATTCTATGACTACCGTACCAGTGGATCTTTTAGCCATCCACTTCGATATAAATAGCGACACCATCGAGCCGACCATACCGTAGATACCACACATAACGGCAAGGCTAATGTAGTTGAGACCACCTGCGCTGTGCACACCACCGATTCCAAAAAACCTCGATAAAATACCAAACACAATGCTAAATACCACAATCACTGCCAAGTTGGTTAATAAAAATAATCCAATACGCATCATGATGCTAACTTCCTATTTACAATGTCGGTATGGCCTCGATAAACGGTCATCTAAGAGGTTTGTTTGTTATGATAGATTTTACTGGGGTTTTGTGTGTCATACTATTTCAATATTGTCAAAATGCTAAAATAATCATGTTGTCCCAGCTATAGCGAGAATTTTTGAGAGAATTAGCGAGCTAGGTATATTAGCTCGTTGCCAAGACTGGTTAGCTACAGTACAACATCACTGAAACTATTGCCTATCGATCTAAGTATTAAGTTTTGGTCAGATTTTCTTATTTCGATTTCTCCAAAGATAATAATGACCAAGATTAATCTTTAAAAATTATAAAAATGAGAACATCCCATGCGACTAGAAATAAACATTATTGATGCCTTTACGGATACTTTGTTCAAAGGCAATTCCGCTGCAGTTATTGTCACAGATGAATGGTTAGCTGATGCTTTGATGCAGTCTATCGCGTCTGAAAATAATTTGTCTGAAACGGCTTTTATCGTTCCTGATGATAAAGGTGTTTATCATATTCGTTGGTTTTCACCATTGACCGAAATTGACTTCTGTGGTCATGCGACCTTAGCCTCTGCTTACGTGCTGTTTAAGAAAAACCCGAACGTAAAGGTTATTCAATTTTCAGCCAAAGCAGTTGGTATACTTACCATTGTCCAAACAGAATCAGGCAAGATACAAATGGACTTCCCCAATACAGTGCCTAAAAAAATTGATGAGATTCCTGATAGCTTATTGGCAGGTCTATCCATTGCTCCTGTTGAGGTATATCGTAATGCTCAAGCATATTTTGTCATCTATGATTCTGAATCTGATGTATTGAATGTTGTGCGTGATAATGAGACATTAAAGCAGCTAGCACCTTATGATGTGGTGGTAACTTGTCAGGCAACCTCAGAAAGTTATCAGAATTACGATTTTGTCTCTAGATACTTTTGGCCAGAAAATGGCGGTGACGAAGACCCCGTGACTGGTTCGATTCATACTGGGCTTGCACCTTTATGGGCAGAGCGTTTAGGTAAAAATGAATTAGTCGCTTATCAAGCATCTAGTCGAGGCGGCGTGCTTGACTGTACCGTAGCAGGGGATAGAGTGCTTATTTCTGGCAATGCCGTACCATATCTGACTGGATTTATCACCGTTGAGGAGTAGATACGTTTGACAGAACTGAAGACCGTTGGACTGTTTGCGCTGACCGCATTGGCTGAGATTGCAGGGTGTTATTTGCCTTATCTATGGCTGCGAGAGGGTAGGTCAATCTGGCTGCTGATACCTGGCGCGCTGAGTTTGGTCGCTTTTGTTTGGCTGCTGTCGTTACATCCGACCGCTGCAGGTAGGGTTTATGCAGCCTATGGCGGTGTATATATTTTTATGGCAATACTATGGTTATGGGCTGTTGATGGTATTCGTCCGACTTCATGGGACATAATAGGTGCTGTGGTCGCGTTACTTGGCATGGCGATCATTATGTTTGCACCGCGTAGTGCCTAGGGCATGTCTGCAATTCAATCGATGGTCATCTAAATGGGCTAAAAATGGCTAAATTTTGCCAAACCGCGTCAAATAGCGGGTTAATATCTCGATATTATCGACACTATTTTCCTTGTTTGACGGCAATTTATCTCATTTTTATGACCATTTTTAAAATGAAGACGCGCCCTAATTAGCAAATAGCAGATAATAAAAAACGGTTCGTCAAATGATTAGATTTGATGAACCGTTCTATATGATTAGTATCTATATATAAAATTAGTGCTTGCCTAGGATACTGCTACTATTGCCGTCTTTCTTAGCTTGTTTGGCGGCTTTTTTTTCTTTAGCTGTTAAAAGCGGCTTCTTTTTGACGTTCTTTTTACTGTCTTGACCTTTGCTCATGGTAACTCCTTTGTAGATAACGCATACAACCCGTTGAGCCAATTGAGCTGACTTAAAGTAAGTATGGTGACGACTAACATAGTCGCTTATTGAATCGAGTATAGGCTTAAGCGTTAGTAATAGATAGCACTCGCACAATTCGCCTACGATTTATTCCTTTTATTTTCTTTAGCCAAATCATTGTTTTAGCCAAGCCATGCGCCAACTGATTCGTTCAATTAATCATGGTATTCATAAGTGCTTACTTACGGATACATAGCGATTTGCTATAATGGCTAAAAGCCGATGAATAAACGCGGCAAACTCTTATTTATTAACATTTAGCACCATCGTGCTCACTGTTTTGGTCACCCTATTATGCGTATACGTAAACTGTTTAAATTCGAAAATGCTCACATCGTTCGCAACTGTAGCTCTGAGCGTTGCAAACACTCCATTCATGGTCATAGCTATCAGATTGAGCTGATTTTAGAAGCTAATCGTTTAGACCATGGGCAAATGGTTTATGATTTTGGTCTACTAAAATCTTCTATCAAAGATATTATTGATAGCTTTGATCATGCGATTTGTTTTTGGAACAAAGATGATCCTGAGTATATTGCAGCGTGTAAGAAATTTAGTGCACGTTGGATTAGCTTGCCAGTTTCACCATCGGCAGAGCAGTTTTCACGAGTGATATTCTTTTGGGCACAAGAAATACTACGTCAGACACAAATGCAAAACGGCGAAGCAGATGTCAGCGTGTACTCAGTGATTGCCCACGAGACGGCGACAGGGTATGCGCAGTGCTTTGCTGATGATGTTGCAAACGATCAAATGGGTCAGCTAGTCTTAGAAGACTTCGAATTCAGTGAGCAGGTTCGTGCTGAGTGGGCTGACTCTGAGCTGTATGCCAAACTGATTCGCGGTGAAAGCTTTACCAATCCAACTGTGACCATGCAGGTACAGACAGAGCAAGTACAAGCAGGTTCAGTCTAATGTGTGATGGTCAATCTATAGAAAATGAAAAATTCTTAAAGACTTTGATACTCAATTCTGAGCAAGACACTCAATCATTGGCTGAGCAATTAGCGACATTACCACTGACAGGTAGCGTGTGGCTGGCAGGGGACTTGGGCGCTGGAAAGACTACACTAACGCGTTACTGGTTACAAGCGCTTGGTCATACAGGTGCGGTAAAAAGTCCAACTTATACCTTGGTTGAGCCCTACAGTATTCAACGAAAGGATGGTTCGATCAAGCCAGTTTATCATGCAGATTTATATCGTCTGCAAGATCCAGAAGAACTGTCTTTTATTGGATTTGACGAGTATCTCGGTGAGCCTGAAGCATTGGTCATTATCGAATGGGCTAGCCGCGCTGATAGCTATCTTCCACCGCCTACGTTATTCATCGATATGACTCAAAGTGTAAGCGATGATAACGACACTGAAGCTCGCCAAGTGCAGTTGAGGTTGTCAAAGGCAGGTCAAGCGCAGGGTTTAGATCTATCGCAACTTATCATCTAAACGAATATCTAAATTATACCAATCGCTACTTTCCAAAAATATGACATCTATAAATGCCAGATAATCATCCTAATACCCGCATTAAAAAACTATCGCCGTTGCTAATTAATCAATTAGCAGCAGGTGAGGTGGTGACCCGTCCAGCAGCGGTGGTCAAGGAGTTGCTGGAAAATGCCATCGATGCTGGTGCGACTAGTATTGAGGTGCGCATCACTCAAGGCGGTATGGGCCTGATTGAGGTAGTGGATAATGGGGTCGGTATTCATCCTGATGACATGGTTATGGCCATTACCCGACATGCGACCAGTAAGGTTGCTGACGTTGCTAATTTGCATGGTATTACGACGTTGGGTTTTCGCGGTGAAGCGTTAGCGGCGATGGCTGCTGTCTCACGTTTGACCTTAATCAGTAGTCATGATGAGAGCGGTATCGGTCGTCAATTACAGGTCGTTGGTGTATTAGATGACACACCGAAACTGTTACCAGTTGTCCATAACCGCGGTACCACGATTGTCGTAAAAGATTTGTATTTTAACGTGCCTGCCCGCCGTGGCAACCTAAAATCTATTGCCACTGAATTTGGTCATATCGAAACCATCGTCCGAGAGGTTGCACTGGCGCGTGCCGATGTTGCTTTAACACTTTTTCATGACAATAAACAGCGGCTATCATTATCTGCAAGTGCTACGAGTATTAGTGGTAATAATGACAGTCGTTTGCCACTACCGCGGTTGGAACAAGCGACTGGTATGGCATTGATAGATAATGCATTAGCAATATCGATAGATTTGTCGAGTCTGATACAGTCGTCTGTAGAGTATGATAGTAGCAATGCTAATCAAGCAGCGATTAGTGGTTGGTTATGGCCATTGCATTATGAAAAATCTGACTTACCAAAGCTGATTTATGTAAATGGCAGACTGGTAAAAGAAGCGTTAATTAGCAATCAAATACGTCAACTGGCACAAGGTGCGCAGCTAGCAGGTATGGGGTATGCACTGTATTTTGATTTGCCAACGCAATGGTTAAATATCAATGTGCATCCATCTAAACAACGTATCAAAATCAGTCCATTGAATAATATTATGGCGCACTTAGGCCATACAGTTCGTACGCAGTTGAAAACGATCGATGTAACTAAATTTGGGCTTGGAATTGAGTCTGCATCTGAATCTGTACCGAAGCCAGAAGCTGATAGCCAATACATATCTGCGGAACGGGCAAATAATGATGCTTCTTTAAGTCGTTCTTCTGAAGTGCCCATCTCAAGTATTCAGCTTACTAATAACCCAAGGCAGCATAATAAAGTAGAATCTAATAAGCAGTCTTATCAGTCTACTGCAAACCAATTATCTTCAGATAATCCTTCATTGCAAGAGTCATTGCAATCTTATATCAATGAGCGCTCAGACCAAAGTAACAACAGTAACAACAGTAACAACAGTAACAACAGCACTTCATATTATTCTGATGGAGCAGCTACCTCTGCATCTTTACCAATTTGCTTAGATATCATTAACGATGTAGAAACTGTTGGTATTGACTCAAGCACAGATGATAGAAGTCTACCTTGGCTGTTATTTTATCACCAAGGGCAATGTGTACTGATAAGTGCTAAAAATTGGCAGTCTAAAATAAACCAGTTATTTGAGTCACTTACCTCTAGTCAGCAAGTATTCAAAAAAGATAGATTACCAAAAAGTGCTACTGAGTTTAATCAGCAACTTATAACGGTCAATGCGCAAATGTCTGTGCAAGATTCAATGGTTTTCGTGAATGATCTTACTGAAATAATGATGAACAATGCTATCAAGACGATAGATAGCCATCGCTTAGTAAAGCTAATGCTATCCTGAATATCTGAAAATAATTACAACATCTTAAAGCAATTAAACCAATTGATATCTGAGTTATCCATATATTATGAAAGGCCACTTTATGCAACATTCGTCTGATAGCATCTCTCACAAGTTGGCGGATAATAGCGTGGTTTGTCTTATGGCACCAACTGCTAGCGGCAAGACGTCACTGGCGTACGAGCTATACGATACAGGTCGTTTTGAATTAATTTCTGTGGACTCAGCACTGATATATCGTGACATGAATATTGGCACAGCCAAGCCAACAGCGGATGAGCTGGCGCGTTATCCACATCATTTGGTCGATATCATTGATCCTATGCAAAGCTATAGTGTGGCTGAGTTTGTCAGTGACGTTGCCCGCCTCATTGACGAATGTCATAGAAATGGCAAGATACCATTATTAGTAGGCGGCACCATGATGTATTACATGGCGCTACTCGATGGGTTGTCTCCTGTGCCCGATAGCGATGACAGCGTACGGGCGCGCGTAGAGAAGTGGCGTCAAGAGGAAGGTATTAGCGCTCTATATGATTATTTGGGTAGTATAGACCCTATAAGCCATGAGCGTTTGAATGCTACTGATACTCAGCGTATCACGCGAGCAGTGGAAGTCTATCTACAAACAAATATTCCAATAAGTGACTGGCAGCGCAAGCCAAAGCAAGCCCTAGCCCACAACCCAGAGCAGCAGTGGCACGCGCTATCGGTAATGCCAGTTCGTTCATGGCTACATAATCGTATCGAACAACGTCTAGATATCATGTGGAATGAAGGGCTAGTGGCTGAAGTCATAGACTTACTAAAAAAGTATCCGCTCACGCCTAATATGCCTTCGATGCGCTGTGTGGGTTACAGGCAAGTACTAGAATACTTGGTGCATATTGAGCATCCGATATTTGATGAGACTCATCTAGATAAAGCTCAATTTTATGAAGCTTTTGGAAAGCATACAGCTGTCAACGGAGAAAAAGAAATCTCAGATAATGTTGCTCAGTCAGCTACTCAACCAAATATGGCTAACCAAGAGACCGAGGCGCTTGCTTGTCAGGAAATGCAAAATAAGGCATTATATGCTACAAGACAGCTAGCAAAACGTCAGTACACATGGCT
>NZ_DFQV01000001.1:0-21462 GCF_002377945.1 Psychrobacter sp. UBA3480 | reverse complement strand
TGAGAGCGGGGCTGATGCTAGCAGTCGTATGATATTACAAATGTTTGAAACCATGGCCGAAGCACGAGAGTACTTGTCTTAAGGTGCAATGATAGCTAACACAATTAGTTTCAAAAATTGACATAGATAGCTGTTATAATTTGGCTCAGTGCGTTGAGCCTTGTTATGATGTCTGGTTTATAGACTTTTGTAGACAGAAAGTATTAACGAAACAACTAGTTACTTAATTATTTACAATAATAACGTATTCGCGATAAAGTGGAATCACTTAAGAGCAATGAATATTTATTTAGATACGTTTTATAAAGAAAACACCTTATTGTATCTACCTTTTAGCCATTATAATTAAATTAACACTTAAAATAATTGGCACTCAAAACATAACTATATAATATTTAGGAGAGATTTCATGTCAAAAGGACAAACTTTACAAGATCCGTTCTTGAACTCGCTGCGCAAAGACCGCATTCCTGTCTCTATTTTTTTGGTAAATGGTATTAAATTACAAGGCCAAATTGAATCATTTGATCAATATGTTGTTCTCCTGAAAAACACAGTGAGCCAAATGGTATACAAGCATGCCATCTCAACAGTCGTGCCAGCACGTAACCCGCGTAGTAGTACGACGACAGGTACAAGTGCTCAGCCTCAGAGCGCAGCACCGACTGGATATCAAGGCGGTGGCTTTGAACGTGGTAGTAACCCTGCTGCTGGCGGCTTTGAAGAGCGCGGATTTGCATCGAGTCGCAGTGGATTCAATCGTGGTGGTTTTAGCCAAGGTCAAGATCGTGGTTTTGAACGCGGTAGTTTCGGTCAAGGTCAAGAGCGCGGGTTTGAGCGTGGTGGCTTCGGTCAAGATCGTGGGTTTGATACCACGGCAGATAATATAGGCTTTGAAGATAAGCCAAACGACGGTTCTAATGATAGCAATAGCTAACTCGTTGCATTAATTGAGCATGTTGTCTAGAAAATATTAAGACATGACTTATTCGTTTAAAACCTGCTGATAATAGTGGGTTTTTTTTGTATAGATAGCAGCAAGCTCTTTATTCAGTATAAAGCACTATATTAGTGTAGATTTTGTAGACCATTACTAATATGAAACATAGTGTAGTAAAATAGCGTATTGATTCATTATAAAAATAGAGCGGATTCATGAGTGATACCAAAAACAACTTAACCCATGAGCAATTTATTACCACTGCTATCGAGGCCATTAACACAGAGATATCTGCGTTAGCACTGCTAACAGAGCAGATTGACGACAGATTTGCACAAGCATGTGACATCATCCTGACTTGTAAGGGTCGAGTGGTGGTCACGGGCATGGGAAAATCAGGATTAATTGGACGCAAGATAGCAGCGACTTTTGCCTCAACGGGTACGCCTGCTTTTTTTATGCATCCTGGTGAAGCAGGGCATGGCGACTTGGGAATGCTTGTGAAAGGTGATGTACTGCTTGCTATTTCAAACTCAGGTGAGTCAGATGAAATCAAGATGCTACTGCCAGTTGTCAAACATCTAAATATCCCTCTCATCAGTATCAGTCGTGATAAGCGCGGTATGTTGCCACGAGCAGCTGATATTGTATTGACGCTCGGTCAGTCGCAAGAGGCTTGTCCACTTAATCTAGCGCCTACCTCCAGTACGACGGCTACTTTAGCGCTTGGAGATGCGTTAGCGGTTGCTTTAGTACATGCACGTAATTTTACTTCTGAAGATTTTGCATTATCCCATCCTGCTGGTGCCTTGGGTCGTCAGCTATTGACGCGTGTTGAAGATTTGATGCATACCAACTCAGAAGACTTACCATTGA
This sequence comes from Psychrobacter sp. UBA3480, assembly GCF_002377945.1. Lineage (GTDB taxonomy): Bacteria > Pseudomonadota > Gammaproteobacteria > Pseudomonadales > Moraxellaceae > Psychrobacter. The sequence continues at coordinate 19,646 of NZ_DFQV01000001.1, read as the reverse complement.
TTCATCAGCAGGCCCCATTGCAACAAGCTTTATTTACCATGTCTGCCGGACGATTAGGCATGACAGTAGTGACTGATGATAACAATAAGGTCGTCGGTGTGTTCACAGATGGTGATTTGCGCCGAGGGTTAGAAAAAGGCATCGATCTACAAACGCCAATGCATGAAGTAATGGTCAGTAATCCACGTCATATCAGTAAAACGATGCGTGCGTCAGATGCGCTAAGTGTTATGAATGAGAGTGGTATTAGCCAGTTATTGATCATTGATAATGAAGATCGTTTAGAAGCTATTATTACCGTGCATGATTTGCTACAAGCTGGGGTCAAATAAGGTTTGTGAGTTGCCGTTGAAATAGTTAAGCTATATAGAATAACGCTTCGAAAATAAATATTAAAAAGAGACAAATAATGCAGGACTTGATACAGAAAGCCGGACAAGTAAAACTATTGGTCATGGATGTCGATGGTATTTTATCCAATGGTCAAATCATCTATGATGCCAATGGTGTTGAGACCAAAGCGTTCTCAGTACATGATGGTGTGGGTGTTAAGTCTTTAGCCCGTTACGGTATTTTGACAGCCATTATTACCGGTCGTAGTAGTGCAATGGTGAATAAGCGCGCAGCAGAAATGGGCGTCAACCATGTGGTTCAAGGCCGTGATGATAAATTAATCGCATTAAACGAGCTGCTATCGTCTTTAGATCCTGCCCTGAATATCACTGCTGCCGACTGTGCCTATATGGGCGATGATTTACCGGATATCACAGCAATGCAAACAGTAGGATTCGCGGCAACCGTACCTAACGCGCATGCTGAAGTTATCAAGCGCAGTGACATGGTAACGACTCGTGCTGGCGGTACTGGTGCAGTGCGCGAGATATGTGACCTTATTTTAAAAGGTCATGGACATTATCAAGACTTTATCGCGCATTACACGCTTGATGAGGCGCAAACTCAGGATAACCAGTCGTGAATACACGTGTCTTAATTGTATTAGCTTTAATTATTGCTGGTATCGCAGGTTGGTTTTTTCAGCAGCAAGGCGACGTAACGCCGCCAGTCAATATTGAAACAACAGATGTCGATTATGAAGCCACTGATATCAAAGCCGTGCAGACCAATGAACAAGGTGAAACCGAATACGAGCTTACCGCTGAGTCTTTGACGCATAATCCTGAGACCAATCAGGATGAAATGTCAGGCATTACCATGAATTGGGAACCATCTGCAGAGCAACGCTATCGTATTCAAGCGGGCAGTGCAGCTATTAGTCAACAGACAGGGGAGCTTAGTTTATCAGGTGGATTTACACTGGTGAGCGAAGGCAATAAGAGTACTCCTGATATCGAACCGATAAAAGTAACTGGTAGTACGCTAAAAGGTAATACGAAATCAGGCAAAGTATACAGTGACGCGCCTGTGAAAATCGAACAAGGCATGAATCGATTTGAAGCCTCTAGTATGACTGCCAATCTTGAGACGGGTGAGTATGAATTTGGCCAAGTGGCTGTTGCCTTTTCTCCCTCTGAACGCCAAGATAAAGCATTATTTTAGTCAAAGTCTTTCTATTTACCGTATCAAAAAATAGCAGCTAGCATAAAGTTTGCAAATCCTACCACCTATTATGAAATGAGTTATTTATATGAAACTTAAATTTTTGCCTACTTTACGCGCATCATCACTCTGCTTGCACAAATTGCGCGCACTGCCAATGGTGATGTTATTGGCGCTACCGCTATATAGTCATGCATTGCCATCAGATTCTAATCAGCAGATCAAATTGCTAGCGGATAAAGCCACTTATAGTGAGCGTACCGGCGTGACCAGTTATGCAGGTAATGTCATTATTACTCAAGGTACGTTTAAGATGACGGCCGACAACATCACGGTCAATCTTTCTCAGCAGCGTAGCATTAACTCAGCGGTAGCAACTGGCCGTCCAGCGACTATGCAGCAAGTCGTCACGCAAGAAAAGGGCTTGGCAAAAGGGCAGGCTAATAAAATTGACTACAACGCAGTGTCTGGGATTATTACACTAACTGGTAATGCAAAACTGGTTCAAAATGGTGCAAGCTTCGCTGGTAATGTTATCCGTTATAGCCTAAAAGCAGGTGATGTTGAAGCAACCGCTGGCGGCAATCAGCGCGTTGAACTGGTATTCCCGCCTAACAATGGTACAAATCAGAGTGGCGTACGTTAATCCAAATAAACAGGCTATGAGTAAATAAGTCTGCCTTTAGCAATGCTTAAATTTTGTGAAAGTAAGAGTAAGTTATGAGCGATGATAAAAATCTAGACCTATCGGCATCAAATACCAATACGGCGCCTGTCGCTCGATTGACTATGCAAAATTTAGGCAAGCGCTATGGAAAGCGTTGGGTAGTCAAAGACGTTTCATTTTCTGTCGAACAGGGTCAAGTCGTCGGACTGTTGGGTCCTAACGGTGCTGGTAAAACGACTAGCTTTTATATGGTGGTGGGACTAGTCAATATGGATAAAGGCCGTGTTACGCTAGGTAAAATGGATTTATCTAAATACGCAATGCACGAGCGAGCGCGTGCAGGTATCGGTTATTTACCACAAGAGGCATCAATCTTTCGTAAATTGTCTATTGAAGACAATATCTTAGCTATTTTACAGACTCGCACAGAATTAAGTAAAGCTGAACAACAGCAAGAACTTGAAAAGTTGATTGGCGAGTTCCATTTAGAACATGTACGCAAGTCTCAGGGTATGAGCGTATCAGGCGGTGAGCGTCGACGCTGTGAGATTGCGCGAGCATTGGCCGCTGATCCTAAGTTTATCTTATTAGATGAACCTTTTGCAGGGGTAGATCCTATCTCTGTCGGCGATATCAAAGACGTTATTTTAACGTTAAAGAATCGCGGCATTGGCGTTTTGATCACCGATCACAATGTTCGAGATACACTGGCTATTTGCGAAAAGGCTTATATCGTCTCAGAAGGGGCTATCATTGCAGAAGGCACTTCGGCTGAAGTGTTAGAAAATGATTTAGTAAAATCTGTTTATCTAGGTAAAGACTTTCAAGTATAAGTGAGAGCGTTAAATTCCTTATCTCATACTCTATTTTATATAGTGCGCTCAAAACAAAAAGGTGCCGTTAAAGTAGCATTATCTGGTATGGATTTTCCTTACTTCCTATTCATTTTGTTTTCCAAACGCTGCGTAAAATTTATACCAACAGTTTTGTATTTTCTGATTAACTAATAGAGCTGGCTACAACTATTTTATATAGAGCTTATAAGCCAGTTACTACTTATATCTACAATTAATATCTCTACAATTAACATCATCCTCTTTCAAGTACAGCTTGCAAAACTAATAGCTGACTTATCATAACAAATATTTTTAAATCAGCGCTTATAAAGCGTGATAATACTTTCTTCATTATTCTTGATTGATCCTCTGAATAAGGCTTATAAGCTATGGCAAAAAATAAAAGCAGCTATGTCTGTCAGCATTGTGGTGCACATTTTGGTAAATGGGCTGGACAGTGTACGGATTGCGGGGAATGGAATAGCTTGGTCGAAGCCCCAAATGTCAGCATGCCCCATCATAATAAGAGCACCGCTAAGCCTAATAACGCACGAGCTGCTACTCGTGGTAGCAGCGCGCCAGCTGGTAACTACTCTGGTACTCACAGTGCTGTCATGCCGCTTAATGCAGTAAGTGTGACGCTCGACACACGCCTACCAACCGGTATCAGTGAGTTCGATCGCGTACTGGGTGGTGGGTTAGTGGCGGGTTCCGTAGTGTTAATCGGTGGTGATCCAGGTATTGGTAAATCAACGATTTTGCTACAAACCGCGACCAATATGGCACGAGCTGATTCATTGGCAGGTAGTGCATTATACGTGACGGGTGAAGAGTCACTTGCACAGGTGGCCATGCGAGCCAAACGTTTAGACTTGCCTGCTGATAGACTGCGTGTATTGGCCGAAACTAACGTAGAAACTATCTGCGCTGCATTAACGCAAGAGCAGCCAGCCATCGCTATTATTGATTCTATTCAGACGATTTATACGGACGCTATTAACTCTGCACCAGGTGGTGTCAGTCAGATTAGAGAGTCTGCTGCAATTTTGACTCGCTATGCTAAGCAAACAGGGACAGCGCTATTTTTAGTAGGACATGTAACCAAAGAAGGTACGTTAGCGGGTCCGCGAGTATTGGAGCATATGGTTGATACCGTACTTTATTTTGAAGGCCAGTCTGACTCGCGTTTTCGTATGATTCGTGCGGTCAAGAATCGCTTTGGTGCGGTTAATGAACTGGGTATCTTTGGTATGACTGATATGGGGCTCAAAGAAGTCGCCAATCCATCAGCGATATTTTTAAGTCGTTATGACAAACCTGTTGCTGGATCTGTAGTAATGGTCAGCCGTGAAGGTACAAGGCCGTTACTAGTAGAAGTGCAGGCCTTGGTCGATGATTCACAAGGCTCGCCTAGAAGAATGGCACTGGGTTTAGACTTCCAACGTTTATCCATGCTACTAGCAGTGATGCATCGTCACGGCGGGATACATACTAGTGGACAAGATGTCTATGTCAACGTTGTTGGTGGCGTCAAAGTTATAGAAACGGGATCTGATTTGGCCGTACTGTTGGCCTGTGCTTCAAGTATTAAAGAGAGGGCGTTACCATCTTCATTAGCAGTATTTGGTGAAGTGGGTCTATCGGGCGAGATACGCCCAGTACCTAACGGACAAGAACGCTTGAAAGAAGCGATGAAACATGGGTTTAAACATGCCATCATTCCAAAGGCCAATGCGCCTGCTAAAGATGCGCCTCAGTTTAAAGGTATCAATGTGATTGCTGTTGAGCGACTCGATGATGCTATCGAAAGCGCCTTTGAGTTATAAGTTATATAGAATTAGTAGTACTTTGTTTTGAGTAGTTTAGTCGCTACTGTTAGTTTGGAACGATAAATATAGACCATAAAAAAAGCCTAACTAATGATGAGTTAGGCTTTTTTTGCTATATAGGCTAGCAATATTATTAGTCTCTAAAACTGATACCTAAAGTTAAGGTCCTGCAACGCGCTCAATAGCAACGTTACCCACGCCTTTACTCGTAATACCGAGTTTTTTGGCGGCACCATAAGATAAGTCTAATACACGGTTACCATGAAATGGGCCACGATCGTTCACTTTTACCACGACACTTTTGCCATTGGTCTTGTTAGTGACTTTGACATAGCAGTTCAATGGCAATGAGCGATGCGCTGCAGTTAAACCGTTCATGTCAAAAGTTTCGCCACTGGCAGTCTTGCGACCATGAAACTTACGACCATACCAAGACGCGAGGCCAGTTTGCTTAAATTTGCTGACAGAGTTAGAGGCAACAGCTGTTAGACGCTCTAATACATCTTCGTCATTGGTAACTTGTGTCGTATCGTTGGCTAACAATGAGCTGCTAAGTGCCAATGAAGTCGGCTGACGGGCTGACTTTACCAAACTTGATGCACCATCATGTTGACGGCTTAATTCACCAAGTACACGGTCAATGTGGGAGGCGTTATCTTGCGAAATCATAGCAAGTGTGGTCTTTGCTTCTACAGCATTTGCATTGGTAGCGACTGCAGAGCCAGCAAATAACATTGCTGACATTGTAAGTAAACCAGATAAACGCTTGTTCATAAATACCTCTATAACTTATACATCAAAACCTAACTCTAAATATTTTAGATTGAGCATGGCATTAATCTATTATTTTCATATTGATTAATGAGCGGCTCTTATAGATATTAATATATGGTAATTTTTCATTTCATTATCATCAGTATTCAGCAGAAACAGAGCTAAAGTGACTGATGATACGCTCAAATGATAGTTAGCGATAAGCATTGAATACAAAGTCCAAAATCAGGACTAAGTGACAATGTCACTATATGTTGTATTTACATGATGTGCGATCTACAAACTTCTTTAGAGTGCTACGTTAATAAAAGGTTCAGAGGACATCGCGTATCGCTTTGTTATCAAACCGTTAATTAAGTAGTGTATTTGAAAGTCTGGAATCTACAAGATGCTAACTATACGGCTACGCTACAACCTAAATATATTTAAATGCAAAGTTTATTAGTAGCTATGTACGGGTTATGTATCAGAGTACAGTAAAACGAGGTTAACGCAATTTTTTGTAAAAAACAAGGAATAAAATCTTTCTGAACTTATAGGCGATTAACTCATATTGAAAATCATGTCTATTTACTATTAAAAATAAGAGGCACTAAAACGAACAATTATTTCGGATTTGTAACTATTCTAGTGATTGATATGAACATAAATTATATGAAGACCATTAAAATAAAAAAGCCACAGCGCTAAGGATAAAACTCTGCTTCACGCTATGGCTCATTGTCTTTTATCAAATCATTAGTAGTACAAAACAATTTATCTTAATGGTACTACCATAATTATTATAACGACTTACTTGAAAGACGAATTATACAGAAAGTATATTATACAAGTTAGCCGGATTTATGTGTATGGATAGACATGAGTAGGCCAAATCCTGCCATCAGAGTCACGATAGCCGTACCCCCATAACTAATAAATGGTAGTGGAACACCTACGACAGGCAAAATGCCGCCAACCATGCCGACATTGACGAATATATAAACAAAGAAAGACATGGCGATAGCACCAGCCAACAATCTACTATAAACATCAGGATGAGTGAAAGCGATATATAAGGCGCGTGATAAAAGGCAGAAATAAATGAACATCAGTAGCATCACACCGAGTAAACCAAACTCTTCGGAGAAGGCGGCAATAATAAAGTCAGTATGGCCTTCTGGTAGGAAATGTAGGTGTGATTGCGTGCCTTCTAGATAGCCTTTTCCAGTAAGACCACCAGAGCCAATGGCTGTCTTCGATTGAATGATGTTCCATCCAGCACCTTGTACATCTGCTTCAGGATTAAGGAGTGTTAATACCCGCGTACGCTGATAGTCATGAAGTAAAAAGTTCCAAGCAAAAGCAATAAACGGCACAGCTAAAATTACAGCAGCAGAAATCAATCGCCACGAGAGGCCTGCTAAGAAAAGCACAAATATGCCGCTAGCAGCGACCAGTAACGACGTACCAAGATCAGGCTCTTTAGCAATTAATAGCACCGGTACAATGATCAATGCTAAGGTAATAGCAATGCTAGATGCTGACGGTGGCAAATCACGCTTAGACAAAAACCAAGCACACATCATTGGCATACCAAGCTTCATAAACTCTGAAGGCTGCACACTACCGAACCCAGGCAAATTGATCCAGCGCTGAGCACCCATACGTACTTCACCGATAATATCTACCAATACCAATAATATAAGTCCTAAGACATAAAATATGGGCGTAAAAGTACGATAGAGACTGGGCGGTATCTGCGCCATGGTAAACATTACCGCGAATGCCACTCCATAACTGACCATTTGGCGAATGACCATACCAATATCTTGGCTGGCGGCGCTGTATAGAATCGTCAGACCAATACAACAAACCGTCAATAACAGTAAAGTTAACCATGGGTCGATATGAATACGTTGCCATAGCGTCGGTGCATGACCTTGACCCAAATGATGGCTCTGACGTGAAAAACGATATTGCGGGTTAGAAGACATAGGCAGAATTTGGCTAACAATTGGTGTAGGAGGGAAGTACTAACTAAATTATCTCATTATAAATAATGATGAGAAGCGTACTTAAAAGTACCGACTCTAATAGAAGTATGAGAGTAATCAACAACTAGATAACTCACAAGTAAGTAATAAAGTCACTCCATTATAAAAGTTGTAAGGATAAGTGTTAATTATCAATATTGAACTTCAAATTAGAAGCGATAGTTTAGCCTGCTTGTTGAAAATTTGATAGTATCGATAAAACGTTTTTAGCGGTAGTTTCTTGCAATGATAAAATTAAAAATCCATGCGTATAGGCAGATTTGCCAACCTATTATTACTCTTATTCTATGTGCTGGCAGTGTCAGTGCTCATGCCGTTATTATCAGCGACGATAGTGAACGCCGTATTCAAATACGTCAAAGTAGCAGTACAAGCAATAACAGTAATGCGTATATAACGCCATCTGCCAACAGTTCAAATCAGCGTCCTGGTGTCACTATGTTGAGTGGTGCGAGTGCATCAAATGGCGACAGTATGCAAAACTTGATTGTGCAAAAGCAGCGTGATTTCGAGATTGATGCTAGGTTGTCCATTGAAGAAAACAAACGTGTGAATGTAGTGAGACGTGGTACTACTTATAGTACAGCAAACAACACCTATAATGGTGCTTATAACGATTCTATGAATATGGACTTTAACGCGTGGTTAAATAGCAATAGTTATCGTGCCAGACAAGTAGCAGAGTATGAGCGTTATCTTAGCGCACGAGTCGGATCACAGAATGTACCGCCATTGTCTCAACTGCTGACGACTGCCCGTAGTTGGAGTAAATGCGGGTATGAGCCTTATCAACTGCCACCTCAAGAACTATGGTCTAACATTGTACCAACATTACGCCTTTATAGTGAGTTGAAAAACCAAGGTATTTTACCACTTAGTAGTGAGATACGTTCGGTATATCGTAACCCAGGTTTGAATGATTGTGCAGGCGGGGCAGACGGTAGTAAGCATATGAATGCAAGTGCTATGGATATCTGGGTACCTGAGTACGAAGACAATTTATGGCGCTTGAGTACCATGCATGATGGCTTATGCCAGTTTTGGCAGTATCAAGGACAGCCTTATAACTTTGGCTTAGGATTATATGCGACAGGGGCTATTCATTTAGATACTGATGGTTATCGTAAGTGGGGGTTCAATCACGCTAGTAGCTCCTCTTCTTGCCGCTATTAATTGATTTATCAAGAATCGAGAATTCAAATAATTATAAAGTTAGCCGAGATAACGCTAGATATATATTCATTTTTATATATACTATTCCGGTGTTTACTAAAAATAATAATTTTGTAATTATTTGGTAGGATTCATAGGATAGATGCATGAGTTCATTAAAAATTTGTTTGGTCTTTAAAAACTATGCTTTAATAATATCTGTTATCAATCGCCTTTATATTTTCATGGCTTATAAAGAAAACCACCAAATTTACTTTAAGCGAAAACTATGAAAAATCAGCGCTCGACAATGAAAAACTATCATAAATTAAATAACGAGAAGCAAAGTTTTTTGCACTCGAACTATAAGTATGGCGCTTTGTTTACTTCTGCACTTATGTCGGTATTATTGATTAATGCGTGTAGTACAGAGATGTCCTCTGAAAACAATATGATAGTGACGGATAAAGCTGATAGACATATACAAAGCTCTAAAGAGATAGAAGATAGTATCAAGAACTCTTACGCTCGTTTAGCCTCTAAGCGCTCTGATGTCTGTCCAAAATTAATTCAAGAAGAAACAGGTAATCAGGTTATCGAACGTATATCAGAGGTCATGGTAAATGACTACTGTGATTATTTCTTATATCCGCGAGAGGGTCAGCGCCTCAATGTTAAAGTAGATAACCGTCAAATAGAAGCGCTATTAATTGTGCCGACGCTACATAACTTTGCCAATGGTAATTATAAAGTGACGTCTTATGATAAGCATGTTATCCGTTTGAGCTATAACGGGGCTACCCATAAGCCTGAGCATTTTGTCTATGATGTTGCGCTAAAAATTTCTGACGCCAAGTATTCCTAATGCCAAGCATTAAGAATGTTCTGCTTCTTATTTAAAGATTATAGCCGTTCAAATATTTAAATGGACATATTATGAGTAGTATTTTTTACCATTTATAATACGTCCATTGGATTGATAACGCTTATTTCTAATATTGCTTCCTAGCGATTTATTTCTTACTGGTTTTTTCTACCACTTTCTTTTCTTTCCAAGGATCTTCTTGCCCAACCGTAACTATTAAAAAGTTATCAGGCTTTAGCGTATCTCGCATGGTTTGATTGACCTCTGAAAGTGTGACTTGATCAATGCGATTGGTATAGTCAGCTAAGTAATTATTCGGCAATTGGTAAAAATTCATCATTCCAAGTAAGCTATTAATACCAGCATTGCTCGCAAACCCCATCGGGAAGCTGTTTTTCAAATTATCTGTAGTTAAGCGCATCTCCTCATTGGTGATACCCTTGTCTAGCGTCTCATTGATAACCGCTAAGCTTGCATCAATAGCCGCACGCGCCTTGTCATTACGTGTTGAAAAACCAATCTGGTAGGGACCTCGAGAGAGCATCGGATTCATCGATCCCGAGATTCCATAAGTATAGCCGAGGTTCTGTCTTACCTCCGTCATTAGTCGCGCATTAAAGTCACTGCCTGCCATGACTTCGTTTCCAACAGCAAAGTTGGTCTGCTGCTGCTGTGCTATTGGGTCAGTTGCCCGTTTACTACCCAGCTGTCCCATGAGTACAGTGGTTTGAGTGCTTGGGAATGGAATATGAACGTGCTGCGCTTTAGTAAGCGGTTTCGGCTCAGGTAAATCAGTGGCAGCTTGGCCGGTAGGCAATTTAGCAGTGATGTCTTCTGCCAGTTTTTTGGCTTGTTCTAATGTCAGGTTGCCTGTCATAGCAACAGACGCGTTTGCTGCTACCAGATATTTGTTTTTAAAGTCTATCAGTTGTTGTTTCTCAATCGTAGGAACGCTTTCTAGCGTGCCGACTGATGGATGCGCGTAAGGGTGAGTACCGTACAAAGCATCATTGAAAGCGATACTTGCTAGGCTATTGGGATCTTGTTTTTGTTGCTGCAGGCCTACCAACAGTCTTGCTTTATTGCGAGCTAGAACTTGCTCGTCAAACGTAGGCTCACTTACCATCTGTGTCATTAAGTCAATGGCTGGCAGAAGATGCTTGTCATCAGATAGGCTACGCAGTGAAACAATAAACATATCTTTATATGCGCTACTGCTTAGATTGATGCCCAACGTTTCCACTGCACGTGTAAATGCGTTCTCATCTAGACTTTTGGAGCCCTGTTCGAGCATCGTCGCTGTCATATTAGCAATACCAAAACCATCCTTTTTGATACTACCATCACGCGCGCTACCAGCATTAAAACGCAAATCCACATCGACGATTGGCAAGGTGGTCGTTTGTACAAACATAACAGGTACGCCAGACTTGGTCTTAAACTGTTGAATGGTCGGTACGGTGACTTTTAAAGGTTTGTCATCATCTAAGCTGGTCAGTTTAGATAAGGCAGCAATTGGCGCACTTGCATCGACTGCAGCAGGTGCGCGGTAATCTTCAGCAGCTGTTGTATCTGCCTGCGCGGTAGTAGCTAAGACGCTAAAAGCAAAAATTACGCTAGCACTGAGGTAGGCTCGCTTTTTAGATGCGATAGTGCTGCTTATAGAGGATGAAGCAGTCTTAAAAGATTGTTGTCTTGCTTTAGAGTCGTATTTATTCTGAATCATGAGTTTCTTCTTATTAAGAATACGGTGCTATGGCCATTTTTATGAGACGTTTGATAATAGGCAGCGACTATTTCGCTGAGGTTTTATTGTCTTTAGGTGGCACGACATGCATCACCGTCAAGTTGTCTTTGACCAAATATTTTTTGCTGGCAGCCTGAATGTCAGCCACACTGATACCGTCGAGCTTAGCTGGTAACTTAGCAAGCAGTCTGTCATCTAGACCGATAGATTGTAACGAGCCAATCATACGTGCCTGTCCTTCCATGCTGTCTTGCGCATAAATCAAACCAGTAACCGTATTGGTCTTGGCGCGACTGATTTCATCATTGGCAATAGGATCGGTTTTTAGTTTTTCTATTTCTGAAGTTATGGCTTGTTGTGCTTGCTCCAAGCTGACGCCTTCACGAGGTGTTGCTTGTATTAGAAATAGCCCATCACCGCGATCTAGTAAGTCGTAAGAAGTACCAACCGTCGTCAATATACCTTGCTCCCGTATCAGTCGACTCTCTAAACGTGCAGATAAGCCGCCATCGAGCACATCTTGCGCAAGTGACAGGGCATAAGCTTGTTTTTCATTGTTGGTGCCTGCCGTGGCAAGGCTTGGTACGTTGTAACCCATCAGTAGAACGGGCACTTGTACGGCTTGCTCAGAGTCTACCTTTTGATAACCACGGAAGCCTTTTTGAGTTACATAGGTACGTTTGGGTAGGTTGCTTTTTTCTAAATCACCAAAGTAACGTTTGACTTGAGTAAGTACTTCTTGTGGTTGCACGTCGCCGACGATGACTAACGTTGCATTATTTGGTGCATACCATGTCTTATACCAGTCTTTTAAATCTGAAAGTTTAATCGATTCTAGCTCGTTCATAGGCCCAATGACAGATTCGCCTTTTGGGCTGTCAGGTAAGGCTAGTAAACGAAATGACTCATACGCTTTGGCAAGCGGATTGTCATCAGTACGTTGGCGGCGCTCTTCCATGACCACTTGATGCTCTTTGGCAAATTCTTTGTCATCGAATATAAGGTTTTTCATGCGATCTGCTTCAAGCTCTAACGCTAATGGCATACGATTGGCAGGGAATAGCTCGTAGTATCCGGTATAGTCATAGCTGGTAAAGGCATTGTTGACGCCGCCAAACTTAGCAATTAGCCGCTCATAATCATCACTAGAGACATTGGTCGTGCCCTTAAACATCATATGCTCAAGTAAGTGAGAGATACCGCCTTTATCAAGAGGCTCATCTGCCGAGCCCACTCGGTACCAGATTTGTGTCATAGCGACTGGGGCACGGTGATCTTCCTTTATGACGACTTTTAGACCATTTTCTAACTGATATTCATGTCGACCTGACATGTCCATTGTCAACTCAGATGGCTGTGTGTCTTTGCTCGTTTTATTTTCATCTGATATGTTTTGAGCCAAGCTATCTGTTGTGATTGAGCTTGTCGCAGTTGCAGAGTTAATAGGCATCGTATTGGTTTGACATGCAGCAAGTGACGCTGCTACTGCTAAGGCACAAGCAATGCGTAATGGCGCAGCTGCTAGAGGTAAAGACAATGGCATGGTATGGTCTACTTATATAAAATAATAATAGAAGAATTAAATGCTAATCATAGCGATAGAAGGCATTACAAAGAGGTCTGAGCACCAACCATAACGCTAGCAGTCGGTCTGAACTCTTGCGTCGTGGTGCAACCTGTTACCAATATAGCCGTCGTTAATAAAACAGCCACACTAATGCTGCTGGTTTTTTTGTAGTGCTTAGAGAGTAATGACATAACGGATTCCTAATAAGTATTTATCGAATAAGTCTTGGTAGAGTAGGCGAAGTCTGACAAGTAACAGGTCAGAATTTTGTGTCCAAACCTTAAGCAAAACTTTCTCAAATCATCGAGTGATTTTTTAAACAGATAAATTTTGACGATAGTCTAATAGGGTAAGGGCTGAGCATGACTTGAATTATGCTAAAATAGGTCAAAATTAGATATTATGTCGCTTGTAGCCAGATGACAATATGTAAATCCATTAACAATAAACAAATAGTTGATCGTGATAACTTTTAGGGCAAATTTATGAACAACCCAAACAATAGCAACCGCGTAGTCATTAACCTTGATGCTGGTCTTGACGACTTAGATGACGATGATATTACCTTACCCAGTCTACCAGTGCAATCTGTGCCCATTATTGATGAAACAGAGAGTATTGCTCCACAGAAGGACAGTACGGTAAACCAGGACGTCTCTAGCAATGATGCTGCAGAAAATATTGCTTTGGCGACGCCAATTGTCATGACAGAAGAGCATAATGTCCCTAAAGGTAATTCTGAAAGCTTTTCAAGCGCTACAGAGACAGGCGCTACAGGTCAATCAAATGCTGCGTCAACTATTCCCGCTATGCCGCTGCAAGAACAGTTAGGTGATACGCCAAGCGTAAACCCAGTGGCTAACAGCGACGTACAGGCAGATACTGCAAAAAAGCCTGCTACAGAGTCACAAGAGACTGAAGAAAATAAGAAGAAAGGCAGCTGGTTCAACCGTATGAAAACGGGCCTCAGTAAGTCACGCAAAAACTTAGCCGAAGGCATGGTCAGTATCTTAATCGGTGGTAAAGAGATTGATGACGAGCTATTAGAAGAAGTCGAAGATCAGCTATTGGTAGCCGATATTGGCGTCAACGCGACGAACCGTATCATCAAGAGCCTCACCGAGCAGACAGATCGTGGTGACTTGATCTATGCACACTCTCTATATAAAGCATTGCAAAGTGAGTTGGTTGATATCCTTACACCAAAAGTTGAGCCATTGGTGATTGATACTAGCAAAAAGCCGTTTGTTATATTGGTAGTAGGGGTCAATGGCGTAGGGAAAACCACAACGATTGGTAAGCTTGCCAAGCGCCTACAAGGTGAAGGCAAATCAGTCATGCTGGCAGCGGGCGATACGTTCCGTGCGGCAGCTACTGAGCAGCTACAGATTTGGGGCGAGCGCAATCATATTCCAGTGGTAGCTCAAGGTCATGGTTCTGACAGCGCTTCTGTCATTTTTGATGCAATGCAGTCAGCCAAAGCAAAAAATATCGATGTGCTTATCGCCGATACTGCGGGACGTCTGCAAAACAAGACACATTTAATGGCAGAGTTGGAGAAAGTCGTACGTGTCATGCGTAAAGCGGATCCAAGTGCCCCGCATGAAGGTATGATTGTGCTAGATGCTGGCACGGGTCAAAATGCTATCAACCAAGTCGAACTGTTTAATAAAGTTGTGCCACTGACAGGTATTACTATTACTAAGCTAGACGGTACTGCTAAAGGTGGTGTGGTATTTAATATTGCCGAAACGACAGATGTGCCTATCCGCTATATCGGTGTGGGTGAGTCGATTGATGACTTGCGTTCTTTTAGTCCGAAACAATTTGTCGCCGCTTTGTTCGAGACCAACGATAAAGAATAAGAGAGCCAGTTTTAATTGGTAAATCATTTTTGAGATAATTTGGAAGTAGACGCTATGATAGTTACCACAGCAGCCTTTGGGTCACATCGATTAACACTGATTGCTCGTGTCAATGGGCATGGTCAGCCTATGCTCGTTGAAGCCAACTGGCTGCTGGCAGGTAACTCATGGCATAGCTCAAAATCTGTACCCAAACTTAAAAAGTACTATGGCCTGACAGACGAAGACTTTACCTTTATAGATAAAAATAGCCTAAGCATGAGTGAGCCTGCTCAAGCATTATTAATGGAAACGATTTTCCAACTCAAAGACTATGCTGATGGTAAACGTAAGACATTGGATTTGCCTTTAGACTTCTCTATGGGTACTGAGTTTCAGCAAAGAGTATGGCAGGCACTGCAAGGTATTGAGTATGGCGAAACCATCAGCTATGCCACACTCGCGCAGCGTGTCAACAGTCCAAAGGGATTCCGTGCGGTTGCGCAGGCCAATGGCAAAAATCCTTTTAGCATTATCGTGCCTTGTCATCGAGTGATTGCAAGCGACGGTAAGCTCGGTGGCTATACAGGCGGGCTAGATAAAAAAGAGTATTTACTATCATTAGAAGGAAGTTGGACGTAAAACTAAATCTATCTTAATAAAAAAGGGCCAAATACTTTTAGTATCTGGCCCTTTTTACTGAAAAATTAATACGCTTATGCTTCAAGTTGCGCCATGACGTCAGCAGAGAAGTTCACGTTAGTATAAACCTCTTGTACATCATCCGCATCTTCTAGCATATCAATCATCTTCATGATCTTTTCAGCATCATCGACATTGTCGATCTCAGCCGTGGTAGATGGTGACATAGTGACCTCGGCGTTGTCAGAAATAAGACCAGCCGCATTAAGGGCATCTTGAACTTGACCGAAGCTTTCCCATTCAGTAATAACGAGTAAGCTTTCACCATCATTTTCAATATCAACGGCGCCCGCATCTAATGCAACGAGCATGACCTCATCTTCTAAGCTGACATCGTTAAAAGTGATCTCGCCACGTTTAGTGAATAAATACGCCACTGAGCCTGATGTGCCAAGATTACCATCATTCTTGGTAAAAGCATGACGTACTTCGCTAACCGTACGGTTAAGGTTATCAGTCATGGTTTCGACCAGTACAGCCACACCACCGACACCATAACCCTCGTAACTGACTTCTTCCATGTTTTCATTATCGCCGCCGCCTGTACCACGGTCGACAGCACGATTAATCGTGTCGCGCGTCATATTGACTGATAGGGCTTTTTCGATAACGGCACGTAAGCGTGGGTTTTTGTCAGGATCGGGATCGCCTTGTTTGGCAGCTGAAACGATTTCACGAATAATCTTGGTAAATATCTTACCCCTTACTGCATCCTGACGGGCTTTACGGTGTTTAATATTTGCCCATTTTGAATGGCCTGCCATATAACATCCTTAAGTTCTACGTACTATTTTTATGGGTAAAAAGAGTGATCAACAACAACCTTCGATATCTGATTGCCTAATTTTATACTATCATTACTTTGTCTATTTGAGGTAGTAGCGCTACTGGCACGTTAACGATTTGTATGTTGTTGAGAGTGCTTTTTTGCTACACTGTGGCAACTTATAGATTGTATTCACTGTGATAGGTGAGCGATATTATAAACCAGTTTTAGCTATTTTGACCAACTTGCCCTTATCCATCACATTTTAAGTCATTGCGTGCTATCAAGCCATTGATTTTATAAAGTACTGATTCTATGAAGCAACCAACCGCCGAAGCTCTTACACACTTGCGTAACCGTACGCATATCATTATTGAAGGCACAGATACTCGTCTGGGTAAGCTCTTTGATATTGTATTGCTGATTGCAATTTTAGCCAGTGTGGCCGTCGTCATGCTTGATAGTGTGCTATATATGCGTTTGCAGTATGGCACGTTGTTCTTTTATGCAGAGTGGTTTTTTACCATTTTGTTTACCATTGAGTATGCGTTAAGGCTGTTTTCAGCACCCAACCGCTTACGCTATGCTTTTAGTTTCTTTGGGATAGTAGACTTACTGTCTGTATTGCCAAGTTATTTGAGCCTAATGTTTGTAGGCGTGCAGTATCTACTCGTGATACGGGTATTACGTATTTTACGTGTGTTCCGTGTTCTTAAGCTCAAAGCCTATATGCAACAGGCTGGGTTTTTAGCGTCTGCATTAAAAACCAGTCAGCAGAAAATTACGGTCTTTTTCTTATCGCTTGTATTATTGGTAACCATCTTTGGTTCAATTATTTATGTGGTAGAAGGGCCGGAAAATGGATTTACCAGTATTCCATTGTCTATCTACTGGGCAGTTGTCACGATGACAACGGTTGGCTATGGTGATATGTCACCCAAAACACCGCTCGGCCAAGCAATTGCAACCATGGTCATGATCACGGGTTATTCGATTATTGCGGTACCAACAGGTATTTTTACGTCAGAGCTAGCACGTAACATGCGCCCACAACTTAACCCGGTGACTTGCCCCAACTGTGGTAAATTCGGCCATGCAGTAGGGGCAGACTTTTGCGATCGTTGTGGACACGCGCTACATATCTAAAGATAGATTTAATCGTGACAGTCAACATACCTACTACGCATCGATATATTCATCAACCAGTGGTGACAGGTCGATCTCGACGCCTAGATTGACCAGATTCCAGTATTGTCCTGATACAGTACGATCTAGCATCATAGTGGTGGCTGAGGGTTGAAACTGACCGAAGTACTTCAAAGACGTACGCATCTGGGCGATTGCCTCGTGATGGACTTGGCTACTCCCAAAATCAAATGCGCCTTCTTGATACGGGCTAATGGATAAAGGTTTAAGCCCAATCGATAGCCACTTTTCATAAAACTCACCAGGGATATTCTTGTCATCTTCGCGGCGAATATCTAGGGCAATCAAATCTTGTTCAAGTGCGGTGACGTCACCTTTTAGCGCATGTTTGACAAAGCGTTTGAATAATTGCACT
Source organism: Psychrobacter sp. UBA3480 (assembly GCF_002377945.1). Classification (GTDB taxonomy): domain Bacteria; phylum Pseudomonadota; class Gammaproteobacteria; order Pseudomonadales; family Moraxellaceae; genus Psychrobacter. The sequence goes on along the minus strand of NZ_DFQV01000001.1, from coordinate 1,743 downwards.
TCACTATCGCTATAACTGCGGATGCCACCAAAATCATAAGCCACGACACTGCCGTCATGACGGAACGCAAAGTTACCTGGATGAGGGTCGCAGTGCATACGGTACAACCCAAACAGCTGACCTGCGGTAAAGTGAAATAGACGCTCTGCTATTTTTTGTTTGACCTCATTGTCCCATGTCGCAGCGACAGTCAATGTCTCTCCCATCTCTTCAGTCAGCGTTAAAATCCGTCTAGAAGAGTGGCTACTAATCACTTTGGGAATAATAAGGCCTTCATCTTCTGCATGAAAAGCGCCGAATACGCGTAAGTTATGAGCTTCTTTAACATAGTCTAATTCATCGTGCAGACTCTGGCGAATCTCATTAAAAAGCTGCTCTTGTAGTTGCTTGCTCATATTGAGCACGCCAGCGATTTTTAATGCCATACGTACTTGTTTGAGATCGCTATCACAGTTTTCATCAACATCAGGGTACTGGACTTTGACCACCACTTTTTGACCCGATGGCAACGTCGCTTTGTGCACTTGTCCAATGGATGCTGCGGCAAAAGGCGTCTCTTCAAACTCGCTGAATAATTCTAAGATCGGCGCTTTTAGTTCGCGTTCAACTTGGGCTCGTATCTGCGCATACGGCATTGGCGGCGCATCTTTTTGCAGCTTTTCAAGTGCTGACGCAACCTCAGGCGGGAACACATCCTTATATTGTGAAGCAATTTGTCCGACCTTCATTACTGCGCCTTTCATCTCACCCAACGTTTCGGCAATTTGAACACCCACGTCTTGCATCAGATCTGAGCGAGCTTGCAGACGCTTTTCTTCGTCACTTGAGAGATGCTTAAATGAGTTTTTAGCGGCTTTGCCAGCAATACTTGCTGTCATACCAGCGAGTTTCATAAAGCGTTTTCCGGACGATTTTGCCATTCATGTCACCGTATAATGGGTTGTTTGCTCAGTCGTAATTCTATTATTTTAATTGCAAAATTACTGTTTGACTAATGTGTGAAGACGCGAGTAATCATTTATAAAAAGTAAGCACAGTCATATCATTTGTTTGTGTCAACTGCATACATATTGCTTAACCAGTAATCAAGTGCCATTTGATAGCCTAATTGTCCCAAGCCGCAAATGACTCCGACCGCAACATCACTTAGATATGAATGATGACGGAAAGGTTCACGGGCATGAACATTGGATAAATGCACTTCTATAAATGGTTTTTGCGTGGCCAATAGCGCATCGCGCAGAGCCACTGAAGTATGCGTAAATGCAGCTGGATTGATGATGATAGCATCGACTTGAGCAGATTTGTCCGCCAATAATCCATGATGCTGGATGTTGTCTACTAGTTTACCTTCATGGTTGGACTGTATACATATTAACTCTACACCGTGGCGAGCGGCGCGCTTAACTAGTTGCTTTTCTATATCAGCAAGTGTCGTATGACCATAAATGTGCGGTTCTCGCTTACCTAGTAAATTCAGATTTACGCCGTTTACCAGTAGTAATTTATGAGTCAGTATTTGATTTGAATTTTCGTTAGTCGATTGTTCGGCTGTTTTTGACGGAGTAGAGGAGGTCATAATGGTCTCGGTAACTATTGAGCGATGTTAATAATTTATAATAATATATGAATAATTTAAGGCGCGAGCTGCCAAGCTAAATTGGCTTCAACGCATTTTGCTCTTTATCATAACAGCTTGCCAGCTAGGTTATAAAAATTTGTCTAAAAAAATTATCTAGATAT
>NZ_DFQV01000005.1 GCF_002377945.1 Psychrobacter sp. UBA3480 | reverse complement strand
CCGCCAAATGCTGAACCTTTCCAGACACGACCAGTCACTAACTGGAATGGACGGGTTGAAATTTCTTTACCTGCACCAGCCACGCCGATAATAACCGACTCGCCCCAGCCTTTATGGCAGCACTCAAGCGCGGAACGCATCACATCGACGTTACCGATACATTCAAACGAATAATCAACACCGCCATCGGTTAACTCAACGATGACTTCCTGAATTGGTTTGTCATAATCTTTTGGATTAATACAGTCAGTTGCGCCTAGTTTTTTGGCTAACTCAAACTTGCTTTCATTGATATCAATCACAATGATGCGGCTGGCTTTTGCCATTGCAGCACCGATGACCGCTGACAGCCCAATACCGCCCATGCCAAAGATAGCGACCGTAGCACCTTCTTCGACTTTTGCAGTGTTCATGACCGCACCCATACCAGTCGTGACGCCACAACCTAGCAAGCAAACTTCTTCTAATGGCGCTTCTTTATTGACTTTAGCCAATGAGATCTCTGGCAAGACAGTATATTCAGAAAAAGTTGAGCAACCCATGTAATGGTAAATTGGCTGACCATCTTTATAAAAACGCGTTGTGCCGTCTGGCATCAGACCTTTACCTTGAGTCTCGCGCACTGCTGAGCATAGGTTGGTTTTACCTGAAGTACAGAATTTACATTCACCACATTCTGCGGTGTATAGAGGAATGACATGGTCGCCAACTTGGACACTGGTGACGCCTTCACCAATTTGCTCAACGATACCACCACCTTCATGACCCAAAATCGCTGGGAATACACCTTCTGGGTCTTCACCAGATAAGGTAAAGGCATCGGTATGACAAACGCCGCTAGCGATGATTTTTACCAAGACTTCGCCTTTGCGCGGCAGCATGACATCCACTTCTTCGATAGATAGCGGCTGATTTGGCCCCCAAGCAATGGCGGCTTTCGATTTAATAAATTTATCTGACATAAGAGTCTCTCTTTTTGGTTAGTTGATTGTTGTCCCTGTTCAACTCAGACATATTTCTAGAACACCATGTTGAGCTGAGCGAAAAATTTGATCTCTATTTACCTTACCATTTTGTGATATGAGTGTTCTACTGCTTTACTATTATCTTTTAGCCCCATCAAATGCAGCTACTTAAAAGGATACAGTACTTCGTTGCTACTTTACATCAATGGCTATGCCCTTGTGATAGGCTAATGGTAGCAACGCCTACTGCAACCAACCCCATGCCGATCCAAGTGCTCAAATCGAGATGTTGTCGGTAGATAACCGCAGACAATGCCGTTACCGTCACTATCGCAAGTCCTGCCCATAGCGCATGAACAATACCAACCGGCATTCCTTTCATAGCCTGTCCTAAAAAAACAAATGCAGCTAGATGTCCTAACAGAACTAACATACTTGCTAACGGCTTAGTGAAGCCATCCGTCTGTTTTAATGCAACGTGAGATAAAGCTTCTGCAACCACTCCGAAAAAAAGAAACATCCAACTCATTTTGCACCTCTTGTATTAGCAAGCTTTAGTTGCAATGAACTGGAGCCTGTTTGAATTTATGCTTGTATTATATCTATTTCTGATTAGATGATAATATGCTATATTCGAAACTATCTTTTGCATATAGGTAATAATGATGAAATGGGATGGTATCAGTGAGTTCGTTTACGTGGCTGAATACGAGAGTTTTACGAAAGCTGCAAAGAAAATAGGCATCTCGACCGCTCAAGTAAGTCGACAAGTCAGCGCCTTAGAACAACGTCTCAATATTAAATTACTTTACCGAACGACTCGTAAGGTCTCGCTAACAGAAGAAGGCCGTGTTTTTTATCAGCACTGCCGCGGGGTACTTGATGGTCTCGATGCCGCAGAGCAAGCGGTGACTAATTTGCAGTCAAAACCGCAAGGCATGATTAAACTGACAACTCCTGTCACTTATGGTGAACAACAATTGATGCCATTGGTGAATGACTTTATGGTGCAATATAGTGATATTGAAGTGACTGCCTTTTTGAGTAATCAGCAGGTTGATTTGATTGAAGAGGGCTATGATTTAGCCATTCGCATTGGAAAGCTTCGTGATTCGACTATGATGGCAAAAAAACTCAGTAGTCGTACTAATTTTGTCTGTGCGGCGCCCTCCTATATTGAGAAATACGGCATACCGCATTCTCTGACCGAACTTGGTCAACATAACTGTCTGCTGGGGACGCTAGACTACTGGCACTTTAAAGAGTCTGGTAAAGAGAAAAACATTCGAGTGACAGGTAGCGTGCGTTATAACAGCGGTTATAGTTTAGTCGATGCGGCTATAAAGGGATTGGGTATTGTGCAGCTACCTGATTACTACGTACAAAAGCATTTAGAATCGGGGGAGCTGGTCAGCTTATTGGATAATCTTAGGGAACCTGAGGAAGCTATTTGGGCTCTATATCCTCATAATCGCCATTTGTCGCCAAAAATTAGGCTGCTACTAGATTATTTAGCAGCACATTTATCTAAACCCTAACTGGGTGATAGTAAGAACTACCCATACTTTAAGGCCTCGCACCTCGAAAGATAAATCATCTAATTACTTGGAGGTCTTGCACACTACTCTAACCAACTCGATCGTTAGGAGGCTGACATGATCGTCAAGCAAAAACCGAACGCACTCAAGCTGTTTTTTACCTTGCGCGGCTCTATCCTACCAAAAATTTATCCTCAGATTTTTCTCACCATCTTGCTTAGCACTCTAATAGCAGGCATCCAGTACTGGTTTCCAGGCTTCTTCTCCTCTTATAGTACGGCTCCCTTCACTTTTCTAGGGGTTGCTTTATCATTGTTCCTCGGCTTTCGTAACAATGCCAGCTATCAACGCTGGTGGGAAGCTAGGGGTCAATGGGGTCAGCTAGTAGTGGATGCTCGTAGCTTGGCCCGCCAAGTGCTCTCATTTATGGATGAAGAAACGGAGACTGGACGGCAAACCCAGCGCCGTATGATTCACCTAACCATCGCCTTTACTCATGCTCTGCGCCATCGACTACGTGACACTGAACCTTGGCAGGACGTTGATCGTTTTGTAGAACCCGAGCATCACCTCAGCATGCGCCAAGCGCAAAATCTGCCCGAGTACCTGCTGCGGCTGATGGGGAAAAAGGTCGGTTATAGCCGACGTGAGCGATTATTATAGGAATTTCTAGTACAGAACATGGATGAACGGCTGACCTCTATGACTGTAGTTTTGGCCGCCTGCGAGCGCATTCATTATACGCCACTACCATTTGCTTATACGCTGTTAGTACATCGCACCACCTACTTATATTGCTTTATGTTGCCTTTTGGTTTGGTGTCATCTCTGGGATGGGCTACTCCGTTTGTCTGTGCAGTGATCGCCTATACTTTTTTTGGTTTAGATGCTCTTAGTGAGGAGTTGGAATCGCCTTTTGGCTTGGCCGCTAACAATCTACCACTGAGTGCTCTGTCGCGTACCATCGAAATTAACTTACTAGAGGCACTGGGAGAAACCGATCTGCCGCCCGATATAAAATCTAAAAATGGCTACTTACAGTAAATTATTTTGCGTAAGCAGTTAGCCTTAAGTCTCTGGCTGAGTAGTTATATAAACAGTCTTGATGGTGACGGAACAAATAATGGCATTGTTCAAACATGAGTAGATATACGAGCCTCTATTAATAAAAATTATTATTACCTTATGGTAAAAGTCATTTTCTTTTTAGACCTATTATCTTTTATATGAAATAACGTATGATGGTTTCTATCGACAGACGACGCGGCAAACTTGCTGCAACTCGATAGAAAAACTATTGATAAAAAATCATCCACAACCGGAGAACAACACATGAGCATTTTTACTCACGTTACCCTTGGCACTAACGATGTTAATCAAGCACGTACATTCTATGACAACGTTTTAGAGATTCTAGGGCTTAAACGTATTGCTGACCTAGGTGATAATGGTTCAATATGGGGCGTAGATGCACCATCTTTATTTGTTATGAAACCTAATAATGGTCAACCAGCTAGTGTTGGTAATGGTAATATGGTGAGCTTTGAAGCACCAAGCCGCGCTGCTATTGACGCATTTCATGCAGCAGCATTGAGCGCTGGTGCTCAAGATGAAGGCCAGCCTGGTACACGCGATTGGGCGCCTAACGCTTACGCGGCCTATGTTCGTGATCTAGATGGTAATAAGCTTGCCGTTTATTGCTTCAAAGAAGCATAACAGCAGTCTTACGGACCGCTCGTTCGTAACCGCTAATATTAGTATCAATACTACCGAAAAAGGGTCCTGCAAATTTTGCAGGACCCTTTTTCGTCATTGAAATCAGCTTTATAACACTTGATACCCTGTCTATTTATGTGAGTCCGCGTACTATGTAAGTAACGCACAGACTCTGTAATAGCAACAAAATGTTAAAATTCTTCTTATTACATTCAACCTTTTATAAAGAATATCAATAGATAAATAACACTTATCCATGACTGCAAACGTCAATGAGCAAAATCCAAATATATTTAAAATCAAGAAATACAATTCAATAGGAGTCGCCTGTTTATGGCCACCAATAACAATAAACATATCAATAAAGACATTCTCTGTGACACTGACCACAGTGTTCGAGTCAGGGGAGCTCGCGTTCATAACTTAAAGAATATAGATGTAGATTTACCTCGTGATGCACTGGTCGTTTTTACCGGTATATCAGGATCAGGTAAGTCATCACTTGCTTTTGGCACTTTATTTGCTGAGTCACAACGTCGTTATTTAGATTCAGTATCCCCTTATGCGCGTCGATTGATAGATCAAGTTGATGAGCCTGATGTTGATATGATAGAAGGTCTGCCGCCAGCAGTTGCTCTACAACAACAACGAGGTACGCCCTCAGTGCGTTCATCAGTGGGCAGTGTTACCTCTATCTCAAACGGGCTACGCATGCTCTATTCACGAGCTGGAGATTATCCTACTGGTCAAGAGATATTGTATGCCGATGCGTTTTCGCCAAATACACCTGAGGGTGCCTGTCCTACTTGCTCTGGTATTGGCCGCGTGTTTGAAGTCACCGAAGAGTTACTAGTACCTGATAACACCAAAACCATTCGAGAGCGTGCTATCGCAGCATGGCCACCAGCGTGGCAAGGCAAAAACCTAAGCCGCATACTGGTGTCACTCGGCTACGATATTGACACGCCTTGGCATAAACTGCCAAAAGAAACCCGCGATTGGATCTTGTTTACAGATGAAACCCCAACCGTTCCTGTCTACCCTGAATACAGCCTTGAGCAAGTAAGAAAAGCGATTGAGAGCGGCGAAAAGCCCAACTATATGGGCACGTTTTCGAGTGCAAAGCGCTTCATACTGCATTCTTTTGCCACTACTCAGAGCTCATTGACAAAAAAGCGCGTTTCTCAGTTTATGCAAATCTCTGTATGTCCAGAATGTGATGGTAAAAAACTGAAAAAAGAATCACTATCCGTTACGTTCGCAGGACTTGATATTGGGGAGCTGTCGCAACTGACCTTTATCGAACTGGCGCGCAAGCTTGAGACTGCGGCCAATAAAGTCCCAACTGACAATATGGCAAATCGTGAAAAGGCTATCGTCGCTCAGCGCATTGCCAGTGATATGTTATCTCGGGTAAAAGCACTGACCCTATTGGGTTTGGGGTACTTATCACTTGAGCGCACCACACCTACACTATCTCCTGGTGAGCTACAACGCTTACGCCTAGCCACTCAAATTCGCTCACAACTTTTTGGGGTGGTTTATGTACTAGATGAACCATCCGCTGGTCTTCATCCAGCAGATACCCAAGCATTACTAAGTGCCTTAGATGAGCTCATTGCCGCTGGTAACTCAGTGTTTGTCGTCGAGCATGATGTGAGCGTCATCAGACACGCTGATTGGATCGTAGACGTTGGCCCCAATGCGGGTACTCATGGCGGCGAGGTGATTTATAGTGGTCCTGTAGAGGGATTGCGCGACGTGACTCACTCGCATACCAGCCGCTATCTGTTCAGCACTGACGCTATCGTAAAACGCACACCAAGAGAGCCGACAGCGTGGCTTAAACTTACAGGGATTACGCGTAATAACTTACAAGAGCTGGATGTCGGTTTTCCATTGGGTGTGATGACTACTGTCACGGGTGTATCAGGTTCAGGAAAGTCGAGTCTAGTGAGTCAAGCTTTGGTAGAGCTCGTTTATGAGGCTCTAGGACAAAAACAAACGGTTGAAGCTCCAACTGGCGAAGCCGATTTACTTGAGCAAGAGTTGGAGACGCCAACCGGTGGACAAATCATTGAGGGTATGGATGATGTCAAACGACTGGTAACCGTCGATCAAAAAGCTATTGGGCGTACGCCGCGCTCAAACCTTGCTACCTATACCGGACTGTTTGATCATGTCCGTAAGCTATTCGCGTCAACGAGCGAGGCAAAATCTCGTCGTTACAACGCAGGGCGTTTTTCATTCAACACGACTAAAGGTCGTTGTCCTAATTGTGAAGGCTTAGGCTTTGTGAGTGTCGAGCTACTGTTTCTTCCTAGCGTCTATTCGCCTTGCCAAGTCTGTCACGGACAGCGCTACAATGAGGACACGCTAGAGGTCACGTATCGTGACAAAAACATCGCCGATGTGCTGGCGCTCACGGTTGAATCAGCTTATGAATTCTTTGCAGACGACCCTGCTATCTTGCGAGCATTAAGTGCCTTGCTACAAGTCGGGCTTGGCTACTTACGACTTGGCCAACCAGCAACTGAGCTATCTGGCGGTGAAGCCCAACGTATTAAACTTGCCACTGAATTGCAGCGAACGCAGCGCGGCGATACGCTGTATATCCTAGATGAGCCAACAACGGGTTTGCACCCAAAAGATGTCTCGATGTTGATGGCGCAATTGAATGGACTTGTTGATGCCGGTAACAGCGTTATCATGGTCGAACACGACATGCAGGTTGCTAGTAGTAGTGATTGGGTGATTGATATCGGCCCTGGTGCAGGTGGTGAAGGTGGCCATATCGTGGCGCAAGGATTACCTGAAACAGTCGCTGAGTCGAAGATCAGCCGAACCGCACCTTTCATGCGCCTCTAGTGCCCGTCGCAAACCTCTTATGATAGTGTAAAAAAACGACAGCGATAATCAGTTTATCGCTGTCGTTTTACTTAATGTAATTTGATCTTTGGACGACCTATGCGTAGTATCTTTTCGCTAATCCATAAAGCAAATGTCTTGAAGGCACCATGAATAGACATCTGATGCATGCGATAGAGCGATATGTACATAAAACGGGCAATCTTTCCTTCAATGAAAAAGCTGTTATTGGTGAGATTACCCATTAAGTTTCCCACAGTACCGTAACGTGATAGATTAACCAGTGACCCATAATCGTTATAGGTAAAACCTCGTAGTGGCTGCTTTCTTAACGTTGCAATTATATTTTTTTCAACACATTTTGCCATTTGATGTGCAGATTGCGCGCGCGGTGGCACTTGTTTGCCATCGGTTTGGGTGAAGGCGCAGCAATCGCCTAATACAAAGATACGGTCATCAACCGTGCTTTGTAAAAATTTATTTACCCGAATTTGATTATTAGAAGTAAGCTCAAAAACCCCCAAATCTTTAATAAAATCAGGGGCTTTTACGCCTGCCGCCCATACCATGATATCAGCCTCAATCTGCTCATCATCTTTCGTAATAAAGCCGTACTTCGTCGCCTCTTTCACCTGTGTATGTTCACGTACATGAACGCCTAGTTTCAATAATTCGCGCTTAGCACTTGATGCAATACGCTCAGGCAAGGCAGGTAAAATGCGTGGTCCCGCTTCAATTAAATGGATGTGTAAACGTTTCGGCGACATATTTGTCAAGCCGTATAGCTTTAATAGATTAGACACATGGTACAGCTCAGCTGAAAGTTCTACTCCCGTTGCACCTCCACCAACAATGGCGATATTAAGTGCTTGCTGCTGGTTATCATCTTGATGAAGACGCGTAAAACCATCAAGCAATGAATGCTGAAAACGTTGAGCTTGCTGAGTTGAGTCCAAAAAGTAGCAGTTTTCCTTCACCCCAGGGGTATTGAAGTCGTTACTTATGCTGCCAATGGCAATAACAAGATGATCGTAGTGCACGTGGCGTTCCGGCAAGATAGTATGGCCTGATTCATCATACAGTGCAGCAAGAGTGATGGTTTTAGTTTTTTGATCAATATTATCAAATTCCCCCAGCTGAAAGTGGTAATGATGCTGAGCAGCATGCGCCGAGTACACCACACCATCTAAATCAGAATCAATAGAGCCTGTCGCGACTTCATGCAGTAACGGTTTCCAAATATGAGTACGGTTTTTATCTATTAATAATATATCGGCTTGCTTTTTCTTTCCTAACTTGTGTCCTAATTGGGTTACAAGCTCTAAACCACCAGCACCGCCGCCAATAACGACAATTTTAGGTGTGATTATATTCATAACGTTGTCCTAGACAATAACATATTCAAATAACTGACAATCTATTCGCAAGGTAGGTTATGAAAACCAGAGTAACTAATAGACTGCTGTCATTATGAGGTGAGATTCATGAAAGCTAAAATCATAAATCAGGCTTTTACGTGGCAGGAAATGGTGAGCTTATGGCCATCACAATCATGAATATTAGAAGCTTAATCGTGAGTACTTGATGTATCTACCCTCCTCAATAGATCGAAGGCAGATGACTTGTTCAAATCGTTATTAACAACCATGAAATCAGCTAACAGGCTCATCATGTATTTTTCATAATAAGCCTGAAATTTTACTTAGGTGCAAACATGTTATCAGCACTGCGATGTGCGGTATAAACTGCCTCACCATCACTTTCGCCATCAAATATAACCGTCACGTTAGGTGTAAATAGTAAGATATCACCTACTTCTGCCACGTATTTGTTGCCTTGTAAATCCCGCATCACAATTTTACCCTTAGTGATTACTTTGTATTCTACAAATTCATAAGTGTACTCAAACTCAACACCAGGTTGCATGGCAAAAAAACCAACCGTTAAACCATTAGTATTATTGGTGACGCTAACTTCTGCCATCTGACTTTTTAGGTTGTTAACTTCAAGTAAGCCAGCGAGTTGGTTTAGCTTATAAGTACCTGCTTTAATAAGTTGGATACCAGACTCTTGAGCAAGTGAGGCTACATTGTTTTTATTTACGGAAAGAGTCATTATTTTAATCCTAATAAGGTTGACTGAAAGATCAGTATCTGTAAATCATATGTTTTTTTAGCACTATAGATTCAGCTCATTACTTACTATCTGATCTATAACGCCTACTTTACATTGTTTATGAGAAATAATAACCAGCATTAGAATAAAATGACTTTTACATGTTAGTAATAATAGAAGATAATTGCAGAGTATAAAATAAGGTTGGGTGTTCGTCATTGACGTTAGTTAAACGACTGTTATATGAACATTCTAAAAATAAAAAGTGGCTCTGAAATTATGAATCATAAATAAGGCTTCCATCATCAGCATTTGAGCTTTGCAGATATTAGTTTAGTTGCTATTGAGCATATATAAAGTACGACCGCTAGTGTTGCCAATATGAAGGATAACGGCAAAAAGAAACTTTCTTGCAATATACCATCGGCATTAATACCGTTGTAAAATACAATTTCCAGTAGCCCTGACAAACCAGATAAAAATAACAGTATGAGCACCACAATGATTAGCTTAGACATCATAATAATTTTTCCATTTGATTGTTTGTATGTTTACGCCAATGCAAAAACTAAACTAGGCAGCTTAATTCTACTGGATAAGTATCTTATGCTTGGGAGAGTTAGCTAACTACTTTGAATGATATGAAAATTACCAACAAATCTTTTTTGGACTTATTAACTTCAAGTGAGCATTGTAAATTAGGGTATACCCCAAGGGAACCAGTTATTTCGCCCCTCAAACCTATTAACAGACCACTTAAAACAGACTGCTATAATGGAACCACTTATAACAGACTATTTTAGGTGTTTATGTTTATCAGAGCGTATCTACGAGCGTCTACCAAAGAACAAGATGCTAAGCGTGCCAAAAGCGAACTCATAGCATTTGCCAACGATCATGGCCACAAGATTGCCGCCTTCTATGTCGAAAACGAATCAGGAGCTATCTTGGTGCGACCCAAGCTTATGCAGCTGATTGAAGATGCTCATAAGGGCGATGTTATTTTAGTTGAGCAGATTGATCG
>NZ_DFQV01000022.1 GCF_002377945.1 Psychrobacter sp. UBA3480 | reverse complement strand
GGCGGTATTAGTGTGATGTTCTCAGGTATGGGTGCAGCAGGATTTTTTGCAGGGTTAATGGTTATGGTGTTCGGTGCAATCTCTGTCAGAGTGTATTGCGAGCTTATTATGGTTATATTCCGCAATAATAAATACTTAAAGACAATCAGTGAAAAGAGTCAACTGTAAGTAAGCGCTTGGAAAAAATGTTCGGTCTTAACGAGCAATAAATCTGTATTTTTTTCAATGGGTTATGATTTAATCAATTTCAATAGGTTTAGAGACTGGCTGTAGATGTGCTCTTTACTATACTTTCTAATATCAAAAATGTTCAGCTTTATTAAATAAATCCTTTTACTATCTTTAAGCTTTATCTTCTATTAGTGCAACCATCTCTCTATTGTCACTTTATAACTTACCCATCTTTTCAAAAAATGCTTTATACGCCGCTACTTTCTTATCCAACGATAATGGATAAGCACGTGAAGTCGACGGTAATCTATATAAGGTTAGGTTGTTCACATCAGCTTTCTGGTTATCTGTACTCTGCCATTGATAAGGGTAATCCATACTTTGATTGGTTTTTGGATGCTTTGATTTGGCAATTGGCTCGTCTAATAAACCAAGCAGTACTTCGGTCGCCTTGCCTCCTGTCGTAAACAATGACTCTACCTTTGGCACTTGCGGCAAGATAACCTCTAGATCAACAGGAGTGACCACCGTTAAATTTTTATCAGAAGCATTACCCGTCTCACGGATGGCTTGCTTTACTGTCGGACAAGACGCAATGCCACGTTCAAACATGAAACCTCGAATGCGCTCAGGGTCAAAGCGTTTTTCATCGCCTACTCTAAAGTAGTCAGCATCATCAAAAAATACTCGACCATATATCCGCCACATATCATTATAAAAATTGGGATAATGAAAGCTCATGGCCCATTTATCAGCAGTCGGTGGAAAAGTACCCATCATCATGACCGTGGCATTGGGCGGTAAGACAGGCTCAAAAGGATGGGTTTCAAGCTCTGTGGCTTTGTTATCAGGTGATTTCGATTCAGTGTCAGTGGTTTTTTGAGTGCTTGGTGTTTTTATAGTCATGATATTCTTCATCAGAAAAGCGGTTTTTTTGGTATCATAGCAAGTCTAAACACTACCTCACTTATAATCACGTTATATAGTCAAACTTAGTCGGTTCAATCAGTTGACTCAAATAGCGCGATATCATTTTACTTAGCCTGAATTGCTTAGGCTTTGATGGCAGCTGTGAACGCAAATATTGTCATTGTGATAAATGAGCACTGTCGTAAAGTAGTTTATTAGCTTGATTGTAAAGGGTTTCACTTTACTATTTATAAGCTGAAGATATGGTTAAAGTGCGGTAAGTGTTTGTATCTTTTATACTAATAGCAACCGCAGTAACTGCGCAAGCATCAGACAAGAAACCAAGAGAGTACTTATGAGTGACTTAAACAGCGATTTAAAAATTACGGTAATCGATCATCCACTAGTCCGTCATAAACTCAGCCTTATGCGCGAAAAAGACTGTAGTACTTATAAATTTCGTACATTGACCAAAGAGCTTGCGCGCTTGATGGCGTATGAAGCGAGCCGTGACTTTGAAATCGAAACTTTCCCAATGGAAGGCTGGTGTGGCGAAATTACTGGTGAGCAAATCATCGGCAAGACGGCGACGATCGTACCGATTTTACGCGCAGGTATTGGCATGCTTGATGGGGTGCTCGACTTGATTCCTACTGCTAAGATTTCTGTGGTCGGTCTACAACGTGATGAAGAAACATTGCAGCCAGTACCGTTCTTTGAAAAATTCGTGAGCCACATGGACAAACGTCCTGCACTGATCATTGATCCAATGCTAGCCACAGGCGGCTCAATGGTTGCCACCATCGAGATGCTAAAGAAAAATGGCTGTACTAACATTAAAGCATTAGTATTAGTGGCTGCACCTGAAGGCGTACGCTTGGTAAATGAAGCGCATCCTGACGTGACTATCTACACCGCTGCGCTAGATAGCCATTTGGATGAGCACGGTTACATCATCCCAGGTCTAGGCGATGCTGGTGATAAGATTTTTGGTAAGCAGTTATCGAATAGATAAGTTGCATTAGGGCAAATAAAGCCGTCATCAAAATTATGGCAATAGCAGACAACATCAATAATAAGGATAGATCATGAACGTATTGATTACAGGAGCGAGCGCAGGTTTTGGTAAAGCGTTGGCAGAGCGCTTGATTGCTAACGGCCATCGCGTGATTGGTTGCGCCAGACGCCTTGATAAACTGAATGCTTTTTCAGAAACTTTAGGTGAGGCTTTTTTGCCCGTGGTTATGGATGTGAGTGATACAGCTTCTATCCCGCAAATCATTGCTGACTTGCCTGATGATTTTAAACAAATCGATGTCTTGGTTAATAATGCAGGATTGGCACTGGGTACAGAGCCTGCGCACAAGGCCAGTCTTGATGACTGGATGCGTATGACTGATACCAATATTAAAGGCTTGATGGCGTTGACCCATGCGGTCTTACCAGCAATGGTAGCTCGCGATAGCGGTTATATCATTAATGTCGGTTCGATAGCTGGTAGCTGGCCTTACTTTGGTGGCAACGTTTACGGCGCAACTAAAGCGTTTGTAAAACAGTTCAGCTTAAACTTGCGAGCGGATCTGATTGGTACTCAAGTGCGTGTGACCAATCTTGAGCCTGGTAATGTGGCTGGCACTGAGTTTTCAAACGTGCGCTATCACGGCGACGATGACAAAGCTGCCAAGGTGTATGATGGCTTTAAAACTATGACAGGTGAAGATATCGGTGATATTTTATTATGGTTGATTGAGTCACCTGCTCATATCAACGTTAATCGCCTCGAAGTAATGCCAGTTGCCCAGACCTATAATGGATTAACGATTGCCAAGCAAAATTAATACTATTTGCCTTATTAGTTAACGTATTGGCGTTGATTATCGATGTATCACTTATCAACATCGAACCTTGTTAGCGCATCTCATAAGACCGAAGCAATATAGAGTCATCTATATTGCTTTTTTTTATGTCTTCAATAGCTTGCTCATTGACCAAACGCAAATCCTGAAAGTCCAAAATCAGTACTTCGTTGCGCAGACGTTCGCTAGTACGTTTATTATGACGTATCGCAAACCCCAATACTTGCTTACCTGTAATAGTTATCTGATTAATGATTAACTTTGAAGTATTCACGGTCAGCTTTTGTGCCAGATTTTGAGCATTTATTATTGCCGTTGCTGGATTCACCGTAGTGGTTAACGTCTTCGTCTGTCTTACACTTTTGGGCATATCTCCTGCAAAAAACAATACCTGACCTAATGGTAAATACTGCGCATGGCGTACTAATTCTTGTCGGAACAATGCAGGCATGTCTGTATTAAAACTGTCTTCTGTCTGCTGATAAAATGCGGTAAAGTTACGATGCAAATAACGCCCGAACACCTTAGTATTAATCCATTCTTGATAGACATCGTCTGCCAATAACTGCTTGGTAAAAGCACTGGCATCAATTGTGACCTCTCTACTCAAAGTAGCAGATAACATCGATAGCAAAAGCGCCTGCGGACTAGTAAATGTCTGCTGCTGCCATACTTGTGGATACAGGCTACTATCGAGTAATGGCAATGTTGATCTGCTCATGCACTTATATCCTTGTCAGTTAACGCTACTGCTTTTACCGCTAGCCAAATTCTATGCTATGGTCAGGCGACAGCTTTAATATAGCAGTCTTTTATTCGCGGTATAACTATTTTGTAGCGGTGTACTCTACCGCAATACTCTTTTAGCTAAATTGACCGAGACAGCTTAAAAAATCAAAGAGATATCACTCTATGAAAAAAGACCTCATACCCTTTCCTACTCCCTACCAGCTAAAGACCATTACTGTCCAAACAGCTGATGGAACGTTGCTGCCCGTCTCTGTCATTGGCGAAGGTAAGCCTGTCCTATTAATGCATGCTTTTGGTATGGATGCGAGGCAATTTTTGCCATTTATTTTACCGCTCATTCAGCACTACTGTTTTTACTTACCGCATTTTAGAGGGTTTGGTTTGGCCAGTCATCTAACGTTGCCAACGTTTGATTTTATTGAGCAATATGCACAGGATACCCAAGATGTGTTTGAATACGTGAGTAAAGAGACTGGCTTTGAGGCTTTTCCTGTTGCCGCGATATCGATGGGAGCATTAGTCATGTGGGCGTATTTTCAGCGCTTTGGTACTCAGCGCGTCAGTCACTATCTGAACATTGATCAAGCACCGATTATTCATAATCAGCCAGACTGGCAAGGTGGCGGTGTATTTGGTACACGACAAACCGAATTGTTTGCGCAATTTACACAGTTAATTACCGACACTGCTCCTTATCTACAAGCCGAGCAAATGGTTGACTTCCGTCACCTGCCCTATCGATTAAAAGTGAATTTGTTAGACATGGAACGCTCTTTTTCTCTACTCTCTGTCAGTAGTAAACCTTCGCAATTATTGGTAAAAGCCCTCAGTTATCGGGCACCACACAAAATCTCACTAATGCAGCACGCGACATGGCAACACAAACTGCGCTGCCTATCTGCGTATGTTGCACTGCCCTACGATTACCGCGAGGTTTTGCCAACAGTCAATATTCCGACTACCTTACTGATTGGTGCGCGCTCGCAGTTATATAATGCAGAGTGGCAACAGCGTTTGACCACTCTGCTGCCCAATGCGCACAGTATTATTTTGCCGACATCAGGACATGCTGTACCGATGGATGCACCAGTTAGTTTTTATAAAGTATTGAAAGAGTTTCTGAACGCTTAATTGTAAGTTTGCGATAATGCACATAAAAAACGACCTCAACGGGTCGTTTTTTATGTGCTAAATTCAATCTAAATTAGTGGCTAAGTATTAATCATTTAATGGTTTAATCAATTCAAATCGCGGAATTTCCTTACCATCGACCGTGACCGTTTCAGCAAACATCGCAAGCGGTCTGACCCACACGCCATACTCACCGTACAGAGAACGATATACCACTAGCGACTCTTCGGTTTCTGAATGCTGCGCCGTATGCAATACTTGATACAAGCTGCCTTTATAATGGCGGTAAATGCCTTGGGGAATAGTTTTAGTCATAGCAAACTCCTACTATTAAAAATGGTTGCCAATCGCTTCATAAAAAAGGTCGACAATTACTGCCGACCTCACTTTTAATTATTTTTATAGATTATCTAACCAACCGTCACTTTCGCATAAGCTTTTTTACCTGCTTGAATCACGACCGTCTGACCTGAGGTTAGACTAAAGCCGCCATCAACGACTTCGCCATCTACTTTGACCGCGCCACGTTTTACCATGTCTTTGGCAGCTGAATTGTTTTTGGCGAGCTTAGCTTGATTCAAGATCTGAGTGATAAATAACGCATCTTGCCCTTCTAGATCCAACATAATTTCTGGCAAGTCAACTGGTAGCTCGCCATCTGCTAAAACGTTACCCGCAGATTTGTGCGCATTGGCAGCGGCATCAGCATCATGGAAACGCTCGATTAATTCTTCGGCAAGGATACGTTTGATTTCTTGTGGGTTGCGTCCGTCTTCCATTTCACGCATCAAGCTTGCCACTTCTTCCATTGGCTTAAAGCTTAAAAATTCAAAGTAACGATGGATCAGTGTGTCCGGCATCGACAGGATTTTTTGGTACATGGTGCCCGGTGCATCATAGATAGCGACATAGTTGCCCAGTGATTTGGACATTTTATTGACACCATCCAGCCCTTCTAAAATTGGCACAGTGATACAAACTTGCGGCTCTTGGCCGTAGCGTCCTTGCAACGTGCGACCCATTAGCAAGTTAAAAGTTTGATCGGTACCACCAAGCTCAACGTCGGCTTTTAGAGCGATAGAATCGTAGCCTTGTACTAACGGATAAAGAAACTCATGGATAGAGATAGGCGTTTGTGATGCATAGCGTTTTGAAAAATCATCACGCTCAAGCATACGCGAGACGGTTTGCTGACTTGCTAGCTGAATCATATCAGCGGCACTCATGTCATTGAACCACTCAGAGTTAAAGACCACGCGAGTCTTTTCTTTGTCCAAGATTTTAAATACTTGCTCAGCATAAGTCGTGGCGTTGGCTTTGATTTGCTCATCAGTCAACGGTGGACGTGTGCTGTTTTTGCCAGAAGGGTCACCAATCTTGGCCGTATAGTCACCGATTAGAAAATAAATCTCATGACCCAAATCTTGAAAATGCTTAAGCTTATTGATCAATACTGTGTGACCCAAATGCAGATCAGGTGCGGTAGGATCAAAGCCAGCCTTGATACGTAGCGGACGATTGAGCTTTAGCTTAGCCACTAAGTCATCTTCAGATAATATCTCTTGCGTACCGCGCTGAATAAGGGCCAGTTGTTCTTCTAGGGTGTAAGTTTGATTGGTCATGATGCTCTCTATATATCACTTTAATTGGGATTTTTATGAATGACGGTTACTGGCTCAACACCTTAGGAAGTTTAGAACCTCAAAAGGTCAGAAAAAATGCTAGAATTTGACGGATATACTAGCGTTTTTTAAGGTAAATTGCCATGACCAACCCCGCATCGATTGCTGATACTGACCATAATGCTCTCGCAGACTTGCTTATGAATAGTGGTTTGGATAACAGCTCCGACGATATTGATGATTTGACCTCTGATAATTCGAACTATGCCACCCTAACCGATGCCCTTGAGCAAACGGTATTTGAAAGTTTTGATGATGGTTTATATATCGGCATGATGTCTGGCACCAGTTTGGACGGTATGGATGCGGTTCTTTGTCAATTTAATCCTGCGATGAGCAACGAAGACAACACTCAACCGCCGATGCAACTACTGGCGACCTATAGCCAAGACTTTCCGTCACGTCTGCGTGAAGTATTATTGGCATTATGTCAGCCGAATGGTGTGAATCAACTCGTACCAGAGGCCGATGAACCAAACAGTGAGCTGGATTGGTTCGGCTGGGCAAGTCGCGCGTACGCTGAGTTCGCCAGCGAAGTGGTCAATACTTTATTGCAGCAATCAAATACCGATCCTGAGTCAGTGCTAGCGATTGGCTGTCATGGACAAACCGTACGCCATCGCCCGCAAATGGGTTTTAGCTTGCAACTGGTCGATTCCAATATTATCGCTGAGCGCACAGGTATCAGCGTAGTCAGTGATTTTCGACGTCGTGACATGGCAGTTGGTGGTCAAGGTGCGCCTTTAGTACCTGCGTTTCATCAGGCATTATTTGCCAATCCCGATAGTACCCGTGTGCTATTAAACTTAGGTGGTATTGCCAATATAACCGTCTTGCCAGCCAGTGAAGAAACTCAAGTTGTTGGCTACGATACGGGTCCTGCCAACTTATTATTGGATGCGTGGATATCTTTGCATACCGACAATGCTTATGATGCAGGTGGCGCTTGGGCTCAGTCTGGAACACTCATTGAGCCATTATTACAGCGACTTTTGGCACATCCATTTTTTGCTCAATCTCATCCAAAAAGCACAGGCCGTGAGGACTTTAATTTAACTTGGTTGCAAGATGAGCTACAGGCTTTTGAGCAAGCCAATGCTAATATCAGTTATTCAGCAGCCGATGTGCAGGCAACCTTAACTGAGCTAACGGCTATCAGTGCCAGTACGCAAATCAATATGTTTGTCAGCACTTCAAAAAACAGCTCGGTCTATGTTTGCGGTGGCGGTGCATTGAATGACTATTTAATAACTCGCCTGCAAGCTCATCTACTCCATTGCACAGTAAAAACCACTGAACATTTAGGGCTTGCGCCAACGTGGGTCGAGGCCGTTGCTTTTGCATGGTTAGCCAGACAAACATTGATGGGTGAAACTGGTAATTTACCAGCGGTAACCGGTGCAAATAAAGGCGTGGTATTGGGTCAAGTATGTTTTGCCTGACCAGTTAAATTTTAGTTTACATACGTGCACCTATGTGTTTTATAATGACTTTTGAAACGCCATCCTCTTAGGACCTGTAAGTATAGGATATATCGCATGAGCCAGAATAGTAGTTCACCTATCGACCAAGCCACCACTGATGACACAAATAATATGACTGCAGCACCTGTACATAAATCGCGTCAAAAACCACCTCACTACGAGCGTTCTGATGATACGCGTGTGGTAGTCACAGGTATGGGCGCCATTACGCCGCTCGGTCTAGACGTCGATAGCTCATGGACCAAATTGCTCAATGGCGAGAGTGGTATCTCACCGATTACGCATTTCGATGCCACCGGCTACCGTGCGCAAATCGCAGGCGTGATCAAAGACTTTGATGCTAAGCAATATATGAATGCCAAAGATGCGCGTCGCTATGATGAGTTTATGCATTATGGGGTTGCGGCTTCTGCCATGGCCCTAAAGCACGCTGGTTTTATCGATGAAGTCAGTGCTGCTGATGCACCTGTGCAAGGCGTTGACCAAGATCGCTTTGGTATTATTTTAGGTTCAGGTATTGGCGGTATCCAAACGATTGAAAACAGTCGTGATACCCTACACGAAAAAGGCGCGGGCAAAGTCTCACCTTTTATTATCCCAGGCTCTATCGTTAATATGGCCGCTGGACTGGTAGCGATTAAACATAAGTTAAAAGGCCCAAACCTTGCGACCTCAACGGCTTGTACCACGGCGACTCATGCTATGGGTCTTGCTGCTCGTTTGATTGCTTACGGTGATGCTGACGTTATGTTGGCAGGCGGTAGTGAAAAAGGTTCTAGCCCACTTGGTATAGCTGGCTTTAGTGCTATGCATGCACTCTCTACGCGCAACGACGAGCCAACCAAAGCCTCACGTCCGTTTGATAAAGGTCGTGACGGGTTTGTCCTTGGTGATGGTGCTGGTGTGGTGGTATTAGAAAGCCTTGCTCATGCCAAAGCACGCGGTGCAACGATATTGGCAGAGCTAGTCGGTTTCGGTATGAGCGATGACGCCAGTCATATTACTGCACCACCAGAAGACGGTAGCGGTGCGGCAAGAGCGATGCAAAATGCACTAAACGATGCTGGTATCGAGTCATCAAGCGTCGGTTATGTCAACGCTCATGGTACTAGTACCCCTGCTGGTGACGTGGCTGAGTCTATTGCTATCGAAACTGTGTTCTCTCCTGTGAAAGATAGCATTTTAGTCAGCTCAACCAAATCGATGACCGGTCACTTACTTGGTGCCGCTGGCGGAGTTGAAGCCATCTTTACAGTACTTGCGCTACAACATCAGCATGTACCACCTACGATCAATCTAGATGATGTCGAGGACAACTGTAACCTTGATTATGTGGCTAATCAATCACGCAAAGTTGATAACCTGCAGTATGCAGTATCCAACAGCTTTGGCTTTGGTGGTACCAATGGCTCATTGGTATTTGCTCGCTGGCCTGTCAATCAATAACAGCCACCCAACTAAATTGCAGCGCATGGTAATGAGTGCGTTGTAACGTTGGTGTCAGATTTGCTACGTTTGTCCACTTGCAGCCCCTTATCGTACTTGCGTATGATAAGGGGTAATTTTTGGAACATTTATGGAAGATACCATGTCAAGCTACTCATTTTCCCATCAGTTTTATCAACGCTGGACGTGTGCACCTGAGCCAGTACGCGCAGCGATTACCCAAGAACTAAAAGACATCACTACTCTACTGCAATCTGACACCTCATTTGAAGACTTTACTTTTAATACTCATGATTTAGATGCGCATGTAGACGAGCTATATGACAACTACAATGCAGAGCAAGCTATTGCGAAAGCAATCACGGACAAACAAGAGCAAGAAGACGCGGCCGCTGCAAAACAAAAGCTAGAAGCCGAACAGAAGCAAAAAGAAGCAGAAGAAGCCACACGCAAGGCAGAAGCGACTCAAAAAGAACAAGAAAAAAATGAGCAGTCAGCGTTAAAGACAGACAATGACAAAGAACTGGCTGCTACCGACGTAGCTAAAGTAAACACAGATAAAGTCGTGGTAGATAGCGCTGTTACTGAGGATTTTGTTACTGATAATTCTAGTGCAAAGACTGAAAAAGCGGCATCAGAAGTCGTAAATACTGAAAACAATGTTAGCGATAGTAAAAATGCTGACAACAAAACCATTAGCGAACAGGCACATGCGCTTAGTGATAACCATATTAAAGATATTAATAATAAAGCCAGTGCAGCGATTAATCTGGCCTTAAAAGACGCGAAGCTAGATGCAACACATCAACAGCTAATCCGTGAGCTAGAAACACAGGTTGATGACTATTTAAGTGAGCAAATGATGCTAATGTCTGAAAACCTAAAGTCTTGGCTACGTGCTGAGGTAACCCAATACTTTAGCGAGCAGAGTGATTCAACTACTAATAACGAAGCTGCTAAGAAAAGCATCCACTAACAGTGCGTATTTTTCAGTATTAAACCTACAGTTAAAACAGTCGCTCAGTGGTAAGTACTAAATAACGAACACTAAAAAGCCCCGTAAATAATTTACGGGGCTTTTTAGTACTTTTGTTTAATTTTTTGAGCTTGGTATTAAATGGCTTTGGTACGTTTAGTCAACCATTCAAGCGCTGACCCTTCAACACGATCTTTTAGCTCTGCGAAGACTTGGCTATGATAGTTATTTAGCCAATCTATCTCAGTTTGATCCAACAGTGATGGCTCAATCAGACGCGTATCAATTGGGCAGTAAGTGATGGTCTCAAAGTTCAAGAAATCACCAAACTCTGTCTCAGTAGGCTTAGCAACTGGCGTATTCACCACCAAGTTCTCAATACGGATACCCCATTTACCTTCACGGTATAGACCTGGCTCGTTACTTGAAATCATACCGACTTTCATCGCGCGCTCTTTTGGCGTGCTTGCGCTATAGGCGATGACTTGTGGGCCTTCGTGTACATTCAAGAAATACCCAACACCGTGACCTGTACCATGACCATAGTCCATCTGTGCTTGCCACAATGGTGCACGGCAAATAGCATCGATCAACGGTGAGGCGATACCATCAGGGAAATGGGCACGAGCCAGCGCAATGTGAGCTTTTAACACAATAGTAAAGTCACGTTTATGCTCAGCAGTGACTTGTCCAATACCGACTACGCGGGTGATATCAGTCGTACCATTTTGATATTGTGCGCCTGAGTCAATCAGTAGCAATCCGCCTTCGCCCTCGGCCACATCAAGGTAGCTGAATTTTTCTGGTGTCGCACGGTAATGTGGCAGTGCGCCATTTTCGTTAAAGCCTGCGATGGTCGGAAAACTTGGCGAAACATAATGCGGCTGACGACTGCGCACGTCTATCAGCATACTATCAACATCTAGCTCACTTAAACGCTCGCCGTTTGCTAGACGCTGCTCAAATGTGGCAAAAAACTCAGCCAAAGCAGCGCCATCTTGACGCATCGCTTCACGCACATGATCGATATCTGCATCAGATTTTACAGATTTGAGTAATGTACTAGGTGCCATTTGCTCAATAAAACCAACATCATCTGCCATTTTTGAGAGAGTACCTACTGCGACTTTGCTCGGATCTAACAATAGTAAATCGTCTGGCGTTAATACGCTCAATGCCTCTTGCACAGCAGAATAGTCAGCCAATGTGATACCGCTGTCTTTTAGGCTCTGTGCAATATCTTCGCTTACTTTATCAGTATCAACAAACAACGTTGCTTTGTCTGCGTCAATCAACATATGTGACAAGAATACCGGATTATAATCAACATCAGCGCCGCGCAAGTTCGTCAACCAAGCGATATCGTCTAGACTTGAGAGTAAATGATGGGTCGCACCTGCGTCCGCCATGCCTGCACGCACTGCAGCAAGTTTTGAGGTGGCAGACTGAGCAAGGAACTGCTCATCATGCGCGTATAATTTGGCCGCTGGTAGTGCTGGGCGATCTGTCCAAATCTCTGTCAGCACATCACGCTCAGTAATCAAAGTAATGTCACTAGCATCAAAAGCATTTAACAGGCGATCTTGCTCAGCGATAGATAACACATTACCGTCTACTGATACGCTATCCCCTTCTTGCAAATGCTCGGCTAGCCAATCGATATGATTTGGCTGACCTGGCGCAAGCTTTTCTAAAGTAATACCAGTACCTTCTAACTGGTCGGCAGCATGTACCCAATAACGGCTATCCGTCCATAGACCTGCAAAGTCAGCAGTCACGACAAGTGTGCCGACAGAACCGGTAAACCCTGACAACCATAAGCGTGCTTGCCAGTACTCTGGTAGATATTCAGATAAATGTGGATCAGCAGAGGGTACGATGATTGCGGTCAGGTCTTGCGCTGCTAAGGTGCTACGTAAATTAGCAATACGTTCGTGAATGGCTTGTTTATTCATTGAAGGTGTCCTTATAGAAGTTATAAAAATATGATGACGGAGCGATTATTTACAATCGTCTTTTTCTAATAGTCGTCTTGTTTGAGTTGTTGATACCGCTTTAGTTTTAATAAGATATTTATCATTGATAGCAACTGTTCAAGCAAACAGTCTACTTATTTAGCTATCTAACTGTGTTTGCGTTGATAACTGCTTCTGCTTATCGAGCATAAAAAATTGAATTAATATAAGCTTCTAAAACGCTGTACTGCTGTTTATCGTGAGCTATCATTAGATGTTTGGGCAGATAGTAAGCTTTCAATGGCTTGTGCCAAATATCTCACTAACTAAAACAATAAAACGTGCTACCAGTAATGGTAACACGTCTCATCATATGTCACTTGTGCTGTTGTTAATCACAAATGTACATCAGATTATCTTATTGCTTGGCCAATTGTTTCTCTCGCTCGCTTTCTTTAAGCATCTTATTAATAGGTTTTGCTAGTATCAATAATAGTACAGCGGTAACTACCAAGAAGATGGTCATGGTGGTAAATAGACCTGGTAACCCTTCGATTTTGTCAGCAGATACATGCCCACCGAAGAAGGCGGCAACCAAGTTACCCATAGCGATAGAAGCGAAGAACAGCCCCATCATTTGACCCTGCATACCCTCTGGCGCTAGCTTAGTCATGGCAGACAAACCAACTGGGCTTAATGCTAACTCACCTAGCGTCAATAATAATAAACTACCAACCAACCATAGTGGTGATGCCAAGCCAGCACCAGGCGCTAAAATGCTTTTTGAAGCAAAAATCATCAAGGCAAAACCTGCGGCTGCCAGTAGCATACCGAGTGCAAACTTAGCCATACTGCTAGGCTCAAGACCGCGGTTACCAAGCTTGACCCAAATAATACTAACGATAGGTGCCAATATTAAAATAAATAGTGGGTTTAATGACTGGAACCAAATACTTGGTATCTCAAATCCTAAAACATTCAGATCAGTATAACGATCGGCAAATAAGTTAAAAGACGTGGGCTGCTGCTCAAAACTTGACCAAAACAGCGTCGAGCCAATGATTAAGACAAAGCAAATTAACAAGCGTAGTTTGTCAGTCTTATCCAATCGCGGAGAGATAAACATAATCGCGAAATACAAGATGACGACCGCGGCAATGATATACGTCATATACTCTGCAACCATCTCAGGATTGAACGATATCATACCGGTAGACACTAATAGCACTGCGGCTACTAGCAAGGCGACAAAACCACCAACCCAGCGACCGATGTTTTTATAATGGTCATTAGATTTTTCCCACTCAGCAGAAATACCTTTAGCGCGTGCATAACGCGTTAAGTTCTTTTGCGCGAAAAAACGATAAATCAATAATGAAACCAGCATACCCAGACCACCAACGCCAAAGCCGACATGCCACATGCCTTTTTCTTTGAATACGCCAACGATAAGTGCCGCTAGTAACGCACCGATATTAATACCCATATAAAACAAGGTAAAGCCGCCATCACGGCGAGAGTCGCCTTTGGGATACAAAGCACCAACCATCACTGAGATACAGGTCTTAAATAACCCTGAGCCTAAGACAATACAGATTAAACCAACAAAGAACAGCGCCATACCAAACATCGCTGAAAGCGCGATACACAAGTGACCAAGGGCAATAATAATACTGCCCCACCATAACGCACGCTCTTGACCTAGCCAGTTATCTGCTAACCAACCACCTGGTACTGCTGCTAAGTATAACGAACCCGCAAAAATACCGTAAATAGCAGAAGCGGTGACTTCATCGAAGCCAAAACCGCCACTGCTCACTGTTGCCACCATAAATAGAACTAATAGTGGACGGATACTATAATAGGAGAATCGCTCCCACATTTCGGTAAAAAACAATGAGCGTAAGGGCGCAGGATGTCCCATAAAGCCATTGTCTAGTGCTTCTAGCTCTGCTGCACTAGCCCCCGATTTTGTTTCTGTGCCCATAACTTTATTCCTTTAAAGATCATATTTGTAATGACCAAACCCCTGATTATCCAGATGGACGGTCATATAGGCGGAACATTGTTTCACTTGGCTATAATCAAGTAAAGAAAGAACTGGTCAAAAATTACACAAATACCTATAAAAAAAGCCCGCTCTCAATGGTTGAGAACGGACTCTTTTTATGGGTATCTAGGACAGTAATATTATGCTTATAGCACTGTTGATACAGACTTCATAATGCAGCTCATTTGACAATCGAGTAGCACCATTTTGGATCATTTACACTATTTTAGATCAGTTACATAGTCATACTACAGCTTACTGTGCTGCGGTCTCATCAGTAGCGTCGCCAGCATTCCCAGCATCTAAGTCACCATCCGCTTGCTCAGCTGTCAAATCAGCATCAGCAACAGCGGCTTGGCTTACAGTACCAGAAGCAGTTGCGGTACCAGCTTCTGCAGTGACAACTGCACTATCTGCGTCTGCCGCTGGTGTTACGGTTGCATCTGCTGCAGTATCAGGCGCTGTAGCATCTGACGCTTCTTCTGTTGCTGCAGCTTCTGCATCAGCTGGAGCCGCTTCTTCAGTAGCAGTGGCTTCTGCTTCATCTGCCGCGGCTGATGCTTCAGTTGTCTCAGCAGTGATATGCTCGCCTGCTGGACGCAAAAATGCAGAAACACCAATAAGTAAGACAATACCTAAGAACATGGCAATGCCACCTAAAGCGAATAACAGCTCTTTTTTTGGATTGTTATTAACGATACCTTCTGACATACCTTATCCACCTTGCACAAAATATTTGAAATATTGACCTATTATATCGCAATTTATACTGATTTGTGAAAACCCTTAAGTATTTAAAGGGTTTATTATCCACAATTTAAATATCCGTTTTTGGCACTTGTGACAGCTAACTACTTAATCAGTTATCTATTATTCGCTATCGACACATCTTACTTAACAATACTACTTAACCAAACGTACTGGAGTCTTCGGACGTTTACCCAAATAGCTAAGTATCAGCAAGAGTGTCATGATAAACAAGATAGGATATTGACCAAAGCGCATAAATGGCGTATTGCCAACTCGTGCCTGAATATCACCGCGCAATACAGTACGTTCAAACTGCGGTGCACGCTCTACGATACGACCTTTGTGATCAATGATAGCCGTCACCCCTGTGTTGGTCGCACGCATAAACCAGCGACCGTTTTCTAACGCACGCATCTGTACCATCTGTAGATGCTGTAATGGGCCTGCCGACGTACCAAACCAAGCATCGTTTGAGATGGTTAATAAGAAGTCCGTGCCAATCGCGTTTTTGCGCGTGGTATCTGGATACGCCACTTCGTAACAGATGGCTGCACCTAAATTATGCCCTCGCACACGTAGCGGCGACTGCTGATCGCTACCGCGACTATAGCTCATAATGTCTTGGCTACCTGCTAGATTAGGTAGAATATCGAGCACGCCTTGGAATGGAATGTATTCCCCAAATGGCACCAGACGTTGCTTTTTATACAGCCCTTCTGCCTGTGCCCCTAGCGCTACCACGCTATTGTAGAACGGCGGATATTTATCTGTACTGGCATCAAACGCCGCTTCGTCCTTATAAGGAATACCAGTCACCCATGTCGTGTCAGTCTCTTTGGCCATCGCGACCATTTCACTGATAAAACCAACAGCTTCTGTCTGAAACATAGGAATCGACGATTCAGGCCACAGCACGATATCACGTCCCCACTCGTCACGAGTCAACGTTGCATAGATTTTTAGCGTCTCAATTTGATACTCGGTGAGCCATTTTAGGTCTTGTGGGATATTACCCTGAATCAAAGATACCGATAGATCAGGGGTTCCTTTTGGTTTGGTCCACTGCGGATTGATCAACCATAGCGCGCTACTAATGATTAGCAATGCTATCGATGGAATCATATAGCCACCGCGGCGACGCAATAGCTCAACGATACTGGCAGCCAATAATACCGCTACAAAAGAAACCGCAAAGACGCCTGCTACAGGCGCGAGCGAAGACAGCCAATACTGCTCAGTAAATGCATAACCGACAAATAGCCAAGGAAAACCAGTAAACAACCAAGTTTTCATCCATTCTTGGAGTATCCACAGGGCAGCAAAAGATAAAGGCTGCTTGCCGACCACACGATTAAAGATGAGCGCCAAAAATCCATGGAACAAACCCATGCCTAGACCCATGAGCGCAATCATAATCAAAGCAAGCCATGCGGGCGTATCGCCATAAACATGTATCGAGGTATATAGCCAAAACGCACCAACACACCACAGTCCCGTACCGTAGGCCTGACCGATTAGAAAGGCGCGGCGACCTGTCATCGCTGGTACCAATAACGCGTACAAAATAGCAGGCGATACCAAGGCAACTGGCCAAATACCATAAGGCGCGAGCGCAAGTATAAAAGCTGCCCCTGCCAGCCAAGCTATTAGTACCGTCAACCCCATGTGTAAACCTTTTGGTTTATCGGGGTTCAGACGTTTTTGCAAATCAACAGTAGACAGACGCATAGCAGTTATCCAAAACCATATTTTCTAAAATTTCTCAGCTAAGCGATGAGATAACACTCACGCAAAACCTGACTGCATAATGCTTTATGCAGGGCCACAAATAAAACCCACCCATGATACCAGTCAAAACCTACAAGTGGGTAAATTTGCGTAGCTAAAACCTCATTCTAAAGACCAAAAGGCAGAAAGCAAAAAACACGATTTTTCATCGTGTTTTTTATTGAATTTGCTAACAAGTTTTTTTCATTGACCAACTATCGTGACACTATAAGCAAGCTAGTGGCTGCCTATCAATATCTGTTGCTCAGCATTGGTTTTGGTCAGCTCTAGATTTTGGATAAATCGCCCTTCTACATCGGTAATGGTAATTTTCCAATCATCTATCACGACGCTCTCGCCTTCTAAATCACCAACGAAGCCAAGTGCTTGCATGACCAGACCGCCCATCGTATCGACATCGGTATCGTCAAAACGACTACCCAGCTCATCATTACAGTCTTCAATTACTGTAGACGCTTGGACACGCCATGTATTTGGCTTTTCTGGATCAGGGACGATATTGTTGATATCGCTATCTTCATCAAAGTCATCATGCTCATCGACGATGTCGCCAACGATTTCTTCCAACAAGTCTTCCATGGTGACCACACCACCAAAGTTACCAAACTCATCAACGACAATCGCCATATGTACTTGGGTACGCTGCAATGAGCGTAGCAAGGTATCAGAACGAGCCGTCTCACTGATATATAACGGTTGGCGCACCAAGTCTCTAAGACGCTTACTGTCAATTTTGTCTTCTTGGTTGCGAACCATATGTACCAGAATCGGAATCAAGTCTTTTGCCAATAAGATACCGATGACGGCATCATCATCTTGACTGTCAAAAACAGGATAGCGCGAGTGAGTGGTCTCAAGAATAATATCCATCACTTCGGCAAGACTGGTGCTCTCGTGCAGACCAATCACTTGCGGACGCGGCGTCATGATTTCGCGGACTTGTGTCGCAGGCAAATCTAGCACGCCTTCTAACATATCGACCGTATCAGGCTCTAAAAACTGGCGCGAGTCTTGTACCAGACGAATCAATTCATCACGGGTTTCGGGGGCGGTCGATAGCCAGCGTTTTAAGCCGCGCATCGACCAACTACTCGGGCTGGGAGTGTCGTCAGACATGGTGGTGTGATTTAACCTCTTTAGTTAACAAAAATTAGAATAGTATTCAATAGAAAAACGAACAATACTCAATAAAAAAACAAGTAGAGCCTAGATGGGGATAAAAGTAGCAAATAAAACAGCTGGTTTGTTATTAATTACTGCATGAATAACAAATTTGCTAGTACAAATTAGCTTCACTTTATCGCAAGGCTCACCGACATTCAACGACAAATTCACTCAAATTGTATTGTCAGCGTGTTATAAACTTTGCTATGGTCAAAGCCTTTATTCATCAAAGCAAACCCTATGTCGCTACGTTCCGTTTTTTCTCGCTTACTCTCGTCGCGTTCACCCAGTCGACAGACAGACAGTCGTGGTTTAGAGAACCGTGGTTTAGAGAGTCTGGACTTAAAACGCAAAACATTAGAACGTAAACAGCCAAAGCCTACATGGCGCCAGCGTCTTGTGACTTTTTTAATTGCCGTTACGTTATTGTTATCAGTAGTATGGTTGTTACTCGCGATTTGGTATCAATACGGCGTCAGCTCAGTATTGACTTGGCTTGCGACAATAGCGATTGTAAGTATATTAGCTGCGCTGCTAAGTACGCGTTATTGGGATGCTGTCACAAAAATATTGCAAAGTGACTCATTGTCTAATAAAAAATCAATTGGTAAAGGCACAGCAACCAAGCTGCTTATCGGCGTATATGGCGCTATTTGGCTGGTAGGTCTAGGTTGGTTCTTTTCTATCGAACCGAAACAAGATCGAGAATGGATGGCTGAGGTCGACCAACGGGTCTCTTATGAACGCGATGCGACCAATCCTGACTTGATTACCTTAACCAATGTTCGTAACTTTGATTGGCAAACGGAAGAAGACGCTACCGAGCATTGGGATACCCGTACGATTGATTTGTCTAAACTCTCTGGCGTTGATGTGACTAACTCTTATTGGATGGGGCCGCTAATTGCTCATACCTTAGTTAGCTTTCGATTTGAAGATGATAGACCACTTGCCTTCTCATTTGAGATACGTAAAGAAGATGGCGAGTCTTTTTCAGCGCTGGCTGGGTTTTTTCGACGTTATGAGCTGAGCCTGATTGCCGCAGAAGAGCGCGATATTATCTATACCCGTAGCAATGCGCGCGGCGAGCAGGTTTATCTGTTTCCTATTAGCAATTTGCAACAACATGAAGTGAGGTCACTGTTTGAATCTTATCTGACTGCGGCTGATGATTTGAACGCTAAACCTGCTTGGTACAATACATTAATCAGCAACTGTACCAATATTATCTTTTATATGGCGCGTATTGTTAGTGGCGATCGTTTGCCATGGGATTATCGGATTTGGGTTTCTGGTTGGTTACCGAACTATCTATATGATGTAGGCATGTTGGATGCGGTACCCGAAAAGGACAACCAGCCTTGGTCAATGAGTACGTGGTATGAGCGCACTCACATCAACCCAAAGGCAAAAGGCTTTGATAATCAAGTCAACTCACAGTCTAATGTCGATAGAGATAAAAACAGCCGTAAATTCTCACAGCAGATTCGTCAAGATATTCCGATACCAGCATTGGCTAACTCGCAAGCCAGTGCCGAAGCAAAAGCCAAATCTACTGCCCAAGCATCTAACTAAATGTCGACTAAGGGTTAACCCAGTTAATCACCCGCGTTTCCATCTCTTCATCAGACATACCGATTTCCGTGACACAGCGACCGGCGACGCCCACGTTGGCCGCTCGCATCTGTTGTTGTGTCACCACAGCATCCCCAGTCAATAATAAATGCCAACTTGGTAAGCCCTGCCCTTTATACAAACGCTTATAAGCGCAGTGCGATGGTAGCCACATCATCTTGGGTAAGTTATCCATAGTCAGCTGAATACAGTCTGGCACGTGCTCCTGACGCGTCGCATAGTGACTGCAATATCCTGTCGCGCAGTCCATCAACTGGCAGGTGACATCGGTATATTCGACCAGCTCCTCATCCACATTGCCGCTTTCATCTTCATCGATGTACTTAATCAAGCAGCAACTGCCGCAACCATCGCACAACGCTTCCCACTCGCTATGGTTTAGTTCTGTTAACGCAAATCGCGACCAAAACTGCGGGCGTAGTGGTTCAGATTTAGAGTCAGCAGAATCGACAACGGTACTATCAGGGAACAAACTCACCGATTGCGCAGGCTTGGCCGCTGCATCGAGATCTAAGTTCAAGTCAGATTGGTCATTATTTTTGTTTAACAAATTTATAGTCATAAAGTCGCAGTAGCATTTTGATAAAGAGCGTTACAGTATTATAGCTGTTTTTGCTAGACATGGGCGTTAAGGTAGTACGAGTTAGAAAAACGAACCATCACAATGACGAATAATTAAAACTCACAACATAAAAAAGGACAATAATATGTCAATTAAGACGTTTGAATTAATCAGTACTACCGAAAACAGTGTAGAGCTTATCAGTTATGTAGCACTACCAGAGAACGCTTCAGATGAAAATCCAGCAGCAGGTATTTTGGTTGCACCAGAATGGTGGGGCGTAGTCGATCATCCAAAATCAGTGGTTGAGCGTTTGGCAGAAGCAGGTTATGCAGCAGTCGCTATGGACGTTTACGGCGAAGGCAAACTAACCACCGATGCCGCAATGGCAAACATGTGGATGGAGCAAGTACTGGCCGATCAAGACATGCTAATGGCACGCTGCCGCTTAATTTTGAATGATTTCAGCGATCAGTTATCAGTCGATGGTGACAACCTAGGTGCAATCGGTTACTGCTTCGGTGGTAAAGTTGTACTAGATATGGCTCGCGAAGGCATGCCACTAAAAGCGGTTGCTACGTTCCATGGTAACCCAACCCCAAAACAGCCAGCAGATAAAAACTTTGCGGCAAAAGTGTTGGTTGCTCATGGTCGTGACGACTCAATGGTATCAATGGATGCTATCGAAGGTCTAAAATCAGAGCTAGATGCAGCTGATGTTGATTACACTATCGACGTTTATGACAATGCCAAACATGGCTTTACCAATCCGCATGCCGATGAGCGTGCAGCCAAAAATGAAGTAGATCTTGGTTACAATGAAGCCGCTGCTAAACAAAGCTGGGAAAATATGATTGAGTTTATGAAAGCCAATTTGGCATAAAAAAGATCTGGTATAAAACTCATCAAGAAGGGTAGCTTAATTATTAAGCTACCCTTTTATTTTGAGCAGCGTTTTAGCACCTGTCTTTTAGCCCAGTAATCAGAGTAGTCTTGTGCTTCTTATCAAATCACGTCATTATCACTTTACTATAAACTGGATTGAGTGACGAAGATGTTGTATCTAATGGTGACCCAGTTGGGCTGGCTGGCTTTTACGATTTTATTGATCGTAGTGGTCGCGTTATTTACTAGGATAGCTCGAAAAATCGAACATTTACGCCGTGATGTGACGACGCTGCAAGCTGAGCTTGAGCAGCAAAGACAGCGTAGTATGTCGCCTCCATCTACACCTTTCGTCGATGGAAGCAATTATGCGCGCAACACTGCTACTAACGATCACGATTTTAAAGACAATATTCCTAAAGACAGTAACACTAAAGACCATGATGCTAAAGAAATAGCTTTAGATTCACAACACTCTTCTCCGGATAATCGGCTACCTGTATCACCTCCACCGCTTCATACCGTTGCTTCAAACTCAACTATACATGCAGCATCAAACATCTATGACGATAAATCTATAGACGATAACGCCTCGATAAATACGGAAAACACAGCGCCTACCGCACCGATTGAGCCTGATGAACGCTCATTGCCTATTGTGACCTCGCTCATTCATTCAATCGAAAACTGGTTTTTCGGTGGCAATTTGGTCGTGCGAGTCGGCGTACTGGTGCTGCTGGTAGGCGTAGTGCTTTTGCTTCGCTTATTAAGCGAATATATCGAGATTTCGATTGCCACGAAGTTGATAGCAGTTGGCGTTATAGGGTTAGCATTAGCAGCGCTTGGGTTAAAGCTGACGGCAAAACGCTTTTCTTATGGTATTACTTTACAAGGTGCAGGTTTAGCCATTGCATATTTGAGCACCTTTTTTGCATACAGCGTTTATGAAATCATTCCTAGTATCCCGAGCTTTATCGGGCTTGGGTTATTGTCTGCCATTACCATTGCCCTCGCCGTACGTCAAAACGCCTTCCCATTAGCATTGTTGGCATTATCGGGTGGATTTTTTGCACCGATTTTGACCAGTGAAGATACTGGCAGCTTAGTCACCTTATTCAGCTACTACCTACTATTAAACGTCACCATTGCCGTCATCGCTCACTATCGACCATGGAAAATATTGAATCTATTCGGTGTGACTGTGACATTTGGCTTGGCATACTATTGGGGTATCAGCGAAAACCTGAGCGCCGTCATTGAAACGCAGCGCTGGGCATTGGTAGCATTAGTAACCTTACACTGGCTGCTTTACTTGTTTGTCGTCATTCATTATGCCCAGCAAATCATCACCTATAATGCGCTAAACGAGAAAAAACTCAGTCATGCTGATAATACAGATGATACAAAGCACTTAGACAAAGCCCATATAGGCAGCTCCTATGTATTCCCTATTGATACGGGTTTACTGTTTTCAGTACCACTACTGGCCTTTGGCTTATTTTCTGCCTTATTAAACGACATCTCTAACGCCCTTACGATTACCAGTGCCATTTTGGCTGCGGTTTATCTTGGGGTGGGTTGGCTGTTCATCCAGCGCAGTAGACGCTATGCTTTAATCACCGAAGGGATGCTGGCGTTGGGATTAGGATTTTTTGCGCTCGTTATTCCGCTAGCGCTAGATGCTAAATGGATTGCTTTTGGTTGGTCCGTACAAGGGTTGGCGCTAGTATGGTTTGGCAGGCGTTCGCTGCGGTCTTGGTCGGTGTTATTCGGATTACTATTACAGCTCGTCAGCATTGGTATGCTAGTGACGACAGCGATATTCTCCAGCAAAGACTATCCTGTTTTAGCCTTTAGTATTTCAGCGCTCAGTTATTTAGCGACCGTCTTTATATTACGCGCTAGCAACTCCCCTGCTGTGCTGCTTAATAGCTTAGATAGTAGTAACAAACTTAATAGCCTTAACAATAAAGGCACTACAAAATCCTCGGTCCTACAATCTCAATCCTCAGTCATACAATCACTGGACGGCACATCAGATGCGTTAACCAGCTACGCGCATGCACTGGGTGTCAGTGACCAAGCTGCGCATCAATGGCTGACCTCAATCAATAATCAGAGCCGCGTATTCAAATTTGTTTGGCATAGCCCTAGATTAACCAAATTTTTAACATTGACCGCGATGGCTTGGATGCTACAAGTACTGATGCTTGATTTGCATCATTGGTTTGATATCTGGCAATCAAGCACGACGGTAATTGCACTGGCAGCACTCATCAGCTTGATCGCCTATTGGGTCATCAATCGCTATCGTCCGTGGGCGGAAATTAGACAGCTTAGTCATGGATTACTAGCCCTGTTCTACTTCATGCTAATACTGCAACTGCCACAAAAATTTGAGCGAAATTTAACATGGGCAACAGCAGAATGGTTGGTGTTTGTAGGCTTAATAATCGGTTGGTTAGTCATGGGGCAGCTATGGCTAAAAACATGGTCTGATACATTATCTGATACATTGTCCGATAACAACAATACCTCACGTTATAATGCTGCAAGTTGGCTAGGTACAGGCATCTTACTTATCGCTGCCGCGGCGCATTATGGCCTACCAGACTCTGATGGCGTGATGGCTTTCTTGTTTTCAGCAGTACTCATATTATTTGGGTTATGGTTCAACCATCGTTATATCAATCAAAATGCAGAAAATACATCAACTAATAAAGTTTCGGAACAAGGTCTACTGTACTGGTTTGATTGGCAACAGGCACTATTAGGATGCGCTGCCATCTTTACTCCCATTGCTTTACTGTGGGTTGTGCTTACTAATTGGTCTTATGACGGTGTGATTTGGGGACTGTCTTATTTTCCATTATTCAACCTATATGACATCACATCATGGCTGACGCTATCGGTTGGTTTTAGTCTGTATTACATCAGCCAACGCCGTCACAGTGAAATCGTTATAGAATCGGGTGCAACTGCCAAATCTAAGCACGTATTCAACGCTGAAAGTCTGTTAATTGTATTGGGGCTGATCAGCTTTTGGTTAATCTCCAGCATGTTGGTCAGAACGCTACACGCCTTTATTGGCACGCCACTTTGGAATGACTATCAAGGCGGTGCATGGCAGAGCGAACAAGTACAAACAGGACTGACGATCCTATGGACGCTCTTGGCATTGGTCGCCACCATCATGGCGAGTCGCTATTGGCAACGTGCGCTTTGGTTTATGGGTATTGGGTTGTTAGGTATCGTCGTACTTAAGCTAGTCTTGGTAGATTTGTCACAGACTGAAGCAATTTGGCGAGTGATATCCTTCCTTGGCGCAGGCAGTTTAATACTATTAATTGGTTACCTTGCCCCACTACCACCCACGCATGAGGAAACAGAAAACCAAAATCAGGCGTCATGACAAAGCTGGTTGGGTGAAATTGTGCCGTGAGCAAGGTGGTTCTGTAGTAAACTGGACACCATTAGAAAGTAAACGTTGATTGTTTTACTTTTAGCATTTTTTATAAAAGGTTATGAAAGCAGATGGATAAGAGAGCAAGTATTCAGTGGTTCCCTGGGCATATGAACAAAGCCCGTAACGAAATCAAAGAAGTCATGCCGCAGATGGATTTGGTCATCGAGGTCATCGATGCGCGTATTCCGTATAGTAGTGAAAACCCAATGGTCGCAGCACTACGCGGCGAAAAACCTGTTATCAAAATCCTAAACAAAGCTGACCTTGCCGATCCTGAGTTGACTCAAGCATGGATGGATTATCTCGAGCAGCAAGATGGGGTCAAAGCCATCGCTTGCGATACTGAAAAAGCCAATGATGTAAAACGCATCATCGCCATCTGTAAGCATCTCGTACCTAATAAAGTCGGGACTGGTCGTCAAATCAAAGCAATGATCATGGGTATCCCAAACGTTGGTAAATCAACGCTGATCAATACGCTAGCAGGTCGCGCTGTAGCAAAGACAGGTGACGAGCCGGCCGTGACCAAGTCACAGCAGCTGATTAAACTAGACGATGACATCATGCTCTATGACACGCCCGGTATGCTATGGCCAAAAGTCGAAAACGAAAACTCAGGCTATCGTTTAGCAGCGACAGGCGGTATTCGTGATACGGCTTTTGACTTCGCTGATGTGGCAAGCTATACCGCTGAGTACCTAATGCAAGCCTATCCTGAGCTGCTAAAAACCCGCTATAAAATTGAAGAGCTGCCAAAGACTGATTGGGAGTTTTTTGAAGTGGCTGGACGTAATCGCGGCTGTGTACGCGCGGGCAACCAAGTCGATACTTATCGTATGTCTGAGATTCTCATTAACGAATTGCGTAGCGCGAAGATTGGTCGCATCACGCTAGAAACACCAGCAATGACTGAAGCTGAAGAAATCGTCGTCGCAGAACAGCGCATCGCTGCTGAAGAGAAGAAAAAGGCGAAAGAGGAAGAAAAGCGCTTGCGTCGTTTGAAAACACGGAAGAATAGGAAGTAGGTTTAATAAACGTAAGACCAATCATGTAGAAGTGAAAATTTTCCCGTCAGGCAAAGAAACCAACCCTAGCAAATAATAAAACACCAACCCATGTTTCTTTGCCAATGGTGCAATTACTCTAGCAGCTTCTTGCATATTACTATCTGGCAGCGGCAGAGAGACAGCAAAGGTATCCTGTAGCTGTACATGAGCGACCGTTGCTCCAAATGCTAATGATAGCTCGAATGATAAATCACCTTCATGGGCAAATTGCTGTAGCTCAGTGGCGAATTTTAATATGTTTTCACTATGAGCGCTGACCTCTACCTCTAGCAGCTGCGGTAGTAATACACCTGCACTATCGTAAGAGATAGGCAGATACTCATCGCCATCACCCAAACTCGCATCCCAAACATAAAACAAAGCATATTCAGTCATAATCAGCTACTCTAATGGCTCTACGGTAGATAAAATCTCTAAAAGCCTATCCCAACGCTCATTCATTCTATTCTTAGCATACTCGTTTGGTGAGTTATCTATCAGATCACGATACTGTATAACCAAATTATCGAAGTCCTCTCGACCTGCAAGTTTGGCTAAAATAAGGTGTTTATCCACACACTCACCATAGCTGTGCCCTCTTGCAATCCTGTTGTGCAGTAACAAAAAAAGTTGATTATAGCTGGCTATTTTATCTACTTCATCCAGTTTACTGGCAAACTCAGTATTGATAAACTCAGGAATCTGTTTTTGCTTATCTGCAAAGTTTCTATCGCATACATTAATGTAATGTAGCTTTAAATAAGGAAACTGCTGTCTAAGCTCAGTTGGCGGCGATACTTTGTCATAAATCTCTTCAAACGCTGATGATACAAAATACGTATGAATTTTTAATCTAAAATAGCCGTTCTTACCTTCCGCTCCTCCGGTTAGACGCACATGACCATAAGGCATGGCTTTAGTACAACCATCGACTTTAAGAGAGTCATTAACGTTAGCGCTTGATATTTGGCTGGTTTGATAACCATAGCGTTCTAAGCAATCATGCATGAATGGGTGCAGTATTTTTTCAAAATCTTCTCTATCTCTGGGAACGTCTGCCTCTGGCTTATAGATGTCGGCAGACTGTTTTGCAAGCGCCCGCTTTTCTTTTAGCAGTGTCATCCCTCGTGCGATGTTAGGCGGATAGATCGTACCATCTGGATAGGCGACCATACCCCGCGTGTCATAAAACACTAGCCCTAATTCTTCACATAAAGGGGCGATAACATCTAGCGCTTCACCGTGCAGTGCTTCAGGTGTGGGTATGGCGACGCAAGCGGTCTTAGGATGTGTTTTCATCTCTAAATTTGTATTTACGTAGGCTTCATAAAAGACTTCTGAATAATCCGAGGTTCTGGCTTCGTCCACGAGACGATCTGCCAGCTCAATGATATTTGGGCTGATAGTATCCACTGGCTGCTGGCGCAAAGCTTCAAAGTCGTGCGTTGCTTGTTCCCATGAGCTGTCTTTACTTGGTATACAAGTAACTTGCTGGATATCCCAGACAAAAAAGGTTTGTGCTGACAAGATACTATCTCCTAAACTATTAATGGAAACACTGGTTCTACTTATTATCAAACCGAAAGTGCAAAACACATAATAACTAACTAATACTCTTCTTTAAAAATAACAAACCATTGCATAGCGAGTCAGCCCACCCCATAAATTAGTTAACCTTTTATGGTCTAATATTTTTTATTAATTGACAAGGATTATTCTTGCCTACTTTATTCTCTCAACCTGAGTCCTCTCTAAACTCCTTCGCCCCACGCCTACTCGATTGGTTTGCCGAAAATGGTCGCCATGATTTACCTTGGCAACAGCATCAAACCGATACACCCAATCCTTATATCGTTTGGTTATCAGAAGTCATGCTTCAGCAAACGCAAGTGACCACTGTACTGCCCTACTTTGCACGTTTTATGACGTCGTTTCCGACCGTGCAGGACTTGGCCGCAGCAGAATGGGATACCGTAGCGGAGCATTGGGCAGGACTTGGCTACTATGCGCGCGCGCGTAATTTGCATAAAGGAGCTAAGCAGTTGGTTGAGGTAATCGATGAGACAGGCGAGTTTCCGCAGACACTAGCAGGATGGGAAGCGATTTCTGGCGTTGGGCCATCGACCGCTGGCGCGATTATGGCGATGGGATTACATCATTATGGCGTCATTTGCGATGGTAACGTCAAACGAGTGCTGACACGTTGGGCCGCTATCGACGGCGATAT
The DNA here is from genome assembly GCF_002377945.1 of Psychrobacter sp. UBA3480. Lineage (GTDB taxonomy): Bacteria > Pseudomonadota > Gammaproteobacteria > Pseudomonadales > Moraxellaceae > Psychrobacter. Next base: position 50,898 of record NZ_DFQV01000022.1, on the reverse strand, counting down.
CACTAAATCTGCTACCACCAAAGATTTATGGGTATTGGCAGAGCGACTGACACCGACAGAAAGCTCAGGACTATTTGCGCAAGCTATGATGGATATGGGCGCGACATTATGTACCCGTAGCAAGCCTGCGTGTCTATTATGTCCATTAAAAGAAGACTGCCTAGCCCATGCGCAAGGACGCGAAACTGACTATCCCGTCAAAGCAAAAAAGCAGCCCAAACCCAGTAAGTTTAGTAATGCCTTATTGATTACAGACACGAATGGCAACATTCTATGGCTACAACGCCCTGACAACGGCATCTGGGGTGGATTATGGAGTTTGCCGTTACAGTTCGTGGAAAAAGTTGACGGTAAAACTAATAACAAGGCTACCGTTAAAAAGACACTAGCTAACGATGACAAACTATCGAATATGCCAAATGACGTACGTAGTAATGAAAAAGTATACGAAGCAGAGTTTACTACCGCTGAGCAAATCATTAATGAATGGCTGATAAAAAATAAACTGGTGGCAAAATCAGTTAGCAATACTTTACTCGATGACGCCCCTATCAAGCATTCACTGACGCACTTTCACTGGTATCTAACCCCGCGTAAATTGACGATTGACGCGACGCAGGTAACTGAGTTAAATCAGAAGTTAGCAGCGGCTGAAATGGAATTTAAGTGGCTAACCGAACAAAAAGCGCAAGACAGCCTAGGGCTACCTCGCGCGATGGTTAAAATCTTAGAATAAAAATTGGAATAAAAAAAAGCGACTCACTATTAATAACGAGTCGCTTTTTTATGATGACAATCTAAAGGCAGCTGAGCCTACAGCACTCTAAGACTTTGGCACACGTAAACGCATGAGTCCTTCTTGTTGCACGGTAGCGACCAGTTTGCCATCTTGCCAAAACTGACCATGATTCAATCCTTTCGCATTAGACGTGGTATCACTCCACATGTCATACAGCATCCATTTATTCAAATCAAAATCACGATGGAAATGCATTGAGTGATCGATACTGGCAGCTTGTAGACCACTGGTCATAAAACTCACACCATGTGACATCAGCCCTGTGCCAACCAAATAAAAATCCGACGAAAATGCCAATAGTGCCTGCTGAACAGCCACTGGCTGATTGCCCAATTCACGAATGCGTAGCCAGTTTGCTTGCTTAGGTTTCATTGGTTCTGGGCTAATCGGATTACGCGGCTTAACTGGCTTAATCTCGACATGACGGCGGCGCATAAATCTTGCTTTTAGCGCTTCTGGCACTTTTCCGACATTCTCTTCTTTTAAATCTTGCTCTGTCAGCAAGTCTTCTGGCGGTGGATAGACAGGCATATCTTCTTGATACTCAAGCCCATCTTCCATCGGTGAAAACGAAGCAATCATTGAAAATATTACTTGCTCAACAGGCGGCTTACCACGTACTTCTTTGTACTGAATAGCGGTGACTTCACGTGCAGACAGGCTACGACCATCACGCAAACGACGGACTTGATATATCACCGGTTGGTTGATATCGCCACCACGCAAAAAATATCCATGCAGTGAGTGACAAGGTTTGTCTTTATCTAATGTATGCGCCGCTGCCATAATCGCTTGAGCGAGCACTTGCCCACCAAATATACGACTGCCCACATAGTCATGGCTTTTACCCTCAAACACATCAGGGGTAACTTCAATAAGCGCGATAGTAGCCAGCAGCTCATCAATCAGTTGTAGATTATCGGACATGACGATATGTTTCCTTATTTTTATCAAAAACGCTCAGCATCTGATGATATTGATGCCATATAGCCATCATATTTGAATGTAAAATAATGCGAGATCACTTGTTAAGATCTGTCGAAGGAGACCTTAAAATAAACATACAGACATCGTTAGCGATGTTATCACCGAATATTTATTTTCTATAGAAAAGGTAAACATCTTACCCAATATTGGTAGCTTTGACTAGTTACTGTCGGCTTACTCATAAGTATTGCTTGTCTGTTTTTGCCAGACAAGTCGCAACTAAAGAGCAAAACAAGCAATCTCAACCATAAAAAAACGAGATGCATAACAACACCTCGTTTTTGACAAATACGCCGATATTTATGGCTTAACTGCTACGAGTACGCGAATAGAATCCGGCACTAATGACAAGTTACCAAGTGCCTGCTCACCTTGAGCTTTGAGCTGCTCTAAACGCTCAATCTCTTCAGGACGTACGTTTGGATTGATCGTCTGTAGATGTTTTAAACGTTTAATTTCGCGTGACCACTGCTGGCTAAAGCGGCTACTTGCTTGCTTACCAATCTCAGCAATCTGCTGACGAGCAATGTCTTCAGCTTCGTAATAACGCTGCTCGATCACATCGCCGCGTACTTTAATAACTTGGCGGGCACGGTTTTTGTCTAATCGCTCAACGTGCGGCATAATCATCTCAGCACTGATACGAGCCGATAAGTCACTGCCCTGCTCACTGATAAAGACACGGATATTTTGCGTGGACAAAGTCGCTGGCAGATTAAGCACTTTTGGCGCGATTGCTTCAACACGGAAGTTCACCTCTAGCAGTACCATACCTTGCGGGACAGCGGCACTTTTTAGCATAGCAACTGTCGTGTTACCAAAAGTGCTAGTGCTCGCTAGCTCATAAATCGCACGCATCAATGGATGCTCATGAGTGATGAACTCGATATCTTCACGTTGAAGCGCTTGCTCACGCTCAAAGGTCAACGTCATACCGTCTTCATCACCAAGTGGCAAACCATCAATATAGTCACTGATCTCAGTGCTATCGATAGGCGCGATAACCCACGAGCCATCACGTTGGATGTTGTGATCGATATTGGCAGACGCAAAGAAACGCTCAATAAAGTGCGGCAGCAAATTATTACCATCGAAGTCACGCATAGCATCGGCGATACGACCAGCGACACGCGGACGGCATGAGTTGTACTCTAGCAGACGGTCACGACCAGCTTGTAGCTGTGCTTCTAGTCCTAAACGTGTCTGTAGCGCCTCGTCAATGATGTCTTGCAAGATGACATTATTTTCAGCGGTATCAGCACCCTCAAGCATAGGCTTAAGCTCTTGGATATATTGCTCTTGCACGCTTTGTGCCGTAGGCGATATCTGATTGAACATGTTCAGCGCATCGTTATACCACTGATACAGACGCTCTTGCGCTGTACCTTGCACATAAGGCACATGTAGCATGATTTGCTGTGTCTGACCGATACGATCTAGACGGCCGATACGCTGCTCTAACGTATCTGGATTAGCAGGTAGATCCCATAGTATTAATTGGCTTGCAAACTGGAAGTTACGACCCTCTGAACCAATCTCTGAACACAGTAATATCTGCGCGCCTTCACTATCAGCAAAGAATGCGGCCGCTTGGTCACGCTCAAGCAAAGTCATCTGCTCAGTAAAGATAGCTGTTTTGATACCTGCATGCAGACGCAATACCGCTTCTAAACTCTCTACCGTCGCCCCACTACGAGCGATTAATAGGACTTTTTGATGCTTCAGCTCACCACGTAAGATATCAATCAACCAAGAAACGCGTGGGTCATCTTCTAGCCAGCCACCATCTGGTTGGTTTTCTTCGCCCCATAGCTGCTCACGCAACTTACCATTGGTTTGATAGCTGTTTTTCCATGCCTCAGGTAGTGGCAATGGATATGGCTGACTACTACGGCCATAGAAACCTTTGACACTCTCACGCGTATTACGGAACAAGATACGACCTGTACCATGACGATCTAATAGCTCGTTTAGCGCATGCGTTCGTAGTTTTTCATCTTCATTGATTGAGGATAGCTCTTCAATACTAATATCTAGCAAGCTGCTTAAAGCAGCAATTTGACCTTCATTCAATGGCTTTTCTTCTATCAAGACGCCAGCAACTGCTGCTGTCTCTGCGAAGGCTTCCTGACCATCGATAAATTCATCCAAATCATCAAAACGATCTGGATCAAGCAAACGCAGACGGGCAAAGTGACTTTGCGCACCAAGCTGCTCCGGCGTTGCTGTCAATAGCATCACACCCGGTGTTTCTTCGGCGAAATCCGCAATCAAGTCATACTTATCATTGCCGCCCTGTGCTTCATCCCAATGCAGATGATGCGCCTCATCGACGACTAATAAATCAAACCCTGCATCCATCGCTTGATCATATAAGTCTGGGTGATCGAGCAATAGATCCATACCACCGATGATACATTGCTCAGTGGCAAAGACGTTTTGTTCAGGGTCGTGTTCTTTAATAGCCGCAGTACGCACTAGATCAAACAAGGCAAAGTTTAGATTAAAGCGACGACGCAGCTCAATCATCCATTGATACTGCAAGCTATCGGGCACTAAAATCAACACACGCTCAGCTTTACCTGTTAGCAACTGCTGATGAATAATCATGCCCGCTTCGATGGTCTTACCAAGGCCAACTTCATCAGCCAGTAGTACACGCGGTGCGATACGCTTACCGACTTCATGTGCAATATATAGCTGATGCTCGATGATATCGACACGTGCACCCATCAACCCTTTTAGTGGGTGGCCTGCTAGCGCTGACTGCATGCGCAAGATGTCTTGACGCAGCTCATACCAATCACCGCGCTCAATACGGCCAGCAAGCAAACGCTCAAGCGGCTTGGCCAATGTGATATTGGCAGCAAGGCGGGTTTCCATGATGCCGCGCTCGTGCTCATCGACGCCATATTTAAGTACGCCCATCACTTCATCAACGGCATTGACCGTATAGCTTTTGCCATCTTGGTCGTAGATGCTATCGCCCACTTTAAACACCACGCGCGATAATGGCGCAGAGTTTTTTGCGTAGACGCGTGTCTCTTCACTTTGCGGAAATAAAATATGCACACATCGGTCGTCAACATCGATGACCACACCTAAGCCAAGCTCAGACTCCGTATCAGATAAATAACGTTGACCAACGGCGAATTCAGTACTGTGCAATGAAGCAATAGAGATAGTCATAAGGCGATGTCTTTTGTACTCAGGTAGTAAGAAATTAGATAGATAGCTTAGAAAAACAGCAATGGCGGCTAACAATAGCTAAATAAGGTTGTTCACACCATAAAATGTCAAAAAGACATAGAAGAAGTGCCACAACACCAATCAAGCCAATCGTTCAGCCCAACCATTATATAACGTTAGCGGGTAGATGAGTGCGTTAAGTTGACTTTTCAAGAGCAGATTCATACAAGATGACGCGAATGCTAAGCATAAGTTGGTCATATAAAACAATAAGATAACGACTCGCAAGTATAGAAAAAACATTTACATCAGAAAATTGTTTCTATACTGTTACTTTATGAAAATAGATGTGTTTTTCGTTATGTCAATTGTTCATGTTTATAACTAAAAAAATAGTATTTAGCACTTTCCTTCTACTTATCGACCGCTATCAATGTTCACAGGTAGATGGATTTACTATTTGTTATAGGGACTTAGTTTGTAGATAAACATATAGGTTTATGGGTTGCGCCCTTCCTTAGAAGTAACGGCTTCACATCGTTGTGCTACTTATTCAGATATTTGGACATCAAATTATTCAGCATTAATAATCGCAGCTCTTTTTATACTAAAAATACTGCTAATCGTATTTTTTGTACTTTATATAATTCAAGGATGAATACATTTATGAGTGCCTCCAAAAAAGTTGGCTTATTTAACCAAGTCAGTACCCAAGTTACCATTATCTTGTTTCTTGCTTTTGCCGTTGTTGTTGCCGTTGTGGTTTACATTGTCGAAAAAGAAGGCTATGAAAAAATCAGACTTGAGTCAGGAAAACTAGTGGCTCAACGAGGGAATACCGCCGTCAACAGCATCTCGGCTGATGTCAATCGCGTCATGCGTAGCGCGTTGCAACTACAGCAAAGCGCTCAAACATTGCCAATCGAAGAAAATATTTTGCAGACTAGCACGGCTAACGCTTTTGATAAGCGGGATTATAGCTTATTAGGTAGTGGTGGTATTTGGCCTGATAATGGTGCGCTCGGAGACAGTACAGCGACTCATCCATTTTTGATGGTGCGCCAAGATGGCGATTACCGAGCAATATTAACGGATCCAAACCCTGCTAATCCTTATTACACTGAAAACTGGTTTAACAAAGTAAAAGTACTCAGACCTAATGGCTGTATATGGGCTGATGTAAGCCCCACTCAAACCAAAGGTGAATTGGCAATGAGCTGCGGTGTCGCTATTGAACGTGACAATCAGTTTTGGGGTGCAAGTACCGTTAACTTTACGCTCAACCAGCTACAAGAAAACATCGTTAAGCTGAGTGAAAGCTCTGGCTCAGGTTATATTTTATTGATTGACAACAGTAATAAGGTTATCGCTTCATCTAACCCTGAGCGCTTGAACTATATTGACGAAGAGACTGGTGTCCCACTGGATATCAAACAAGTCATTGATTCAGACCCTGCGTGGCAACCTATCTTAGATTTTTTAGATGCTCAGCATAATGAGATTATCAAACAAATTGCCTCAAAAATGCCTCCTGAAATACAACAAGTCATTGCAACACTTGATAAAAATGAGGCCACTGCTGTTAGTAGTTCTGAGCTTATCAACTACGCCGCTTATTTGAATGCTAATGCAAGCAATACAAGCACGATGGACAGTCGCTTGCTACAAAGTTTCGATCTAACCAATGACAGCTACTACAATGGTAGTCAGGCATATGTTTTCCAGATTCCTGAGACCTACTGGAAACTAATCGTAGTTCAACCAGATGCTGCCGTTAATGCTATCGCAGATAACTTGAGCAAAAACCTAATCAATTTAATCATGCTAGCGCTATTTATAACCGCTGCACTGATCTATTTCATGCTGACATTCTTAGCATTCAAACCATTGAAAAAGACCACGGACAAAATCTCTCTCGCAGAAAAACTCATCGATGATAAGCAATATAATAAGCTTAGTGACGTCAAATTTTCAGGTGGACGTAATGAAATTGGCCTAGTAAACCACTCTATTAGTGAGCTACTCCATCGTATCCAATCTAATGAAGGTAAGCTTGCCAATATCAATCAACAGCTAGAGGTTAAAGTCGAAGAACGCACCGCTGAACTACAAGACACACTAAAAGAGCTTAAAAACTCTCAGCTACAGCTGATCCGTTCTGAAAAAATGGCCACACTTGGTCAAATGGTTGCAGGCGTTGCTCATGAAGTAAATACGCCATTATCTTATGTACAAAACAACCTCGAAATCATCGGTCAATTGACTGAGCAATACGAAGAGCTGATTGAGTTGGTACAAGGGTTGAAAGGCGTTCAATCTGAAACGGCTGCTGCTGATGACAAAATAGATAAACTGTTAGCAGATATTGTCCGTGCTTCGGATGAAATCGAAGAAGATGACTTATCATCTGAGCTAAAAGAGCTGATTAAAGACTCTTTGTTTGGGGTGGAACAAATTACCGAGATGGTACTCAACTTACGTAACTTTGCACGCCTTGATGAGTCAAAAGTGAAGACTATTGATGTACGAGAATGTATAGAATCTTCTCTCAAAATCGCTGGGAACTCTATCAGACATCAAGATATTGTCACCAACTTTGGGTCAACGCCTGAAATCAAATGCTCACCATCGCAAATCAATCAGGTATTAGTTAACCTATTGAACAATGCTTCGCAAGCAATGGAGGGCAATCCTGATGACAAGATTGAGGTGCGTACCTACGCTGATGAAACCAACGTCTACATTGAAGTAACTGATAATGGTAAAGGCATGAGCCAAGCAGTATTGGATCAGATATTTGAGCCCTTCTTTACTACGAAAGCGGCAGGTGAAGGCACTGGCCTCGGCATGGCAATCAGTCAGCAAATCATGGAACAACACAATGGTACGATTACTGCCACATCTACTGAAGGTGTTGGCACGGTGTTTACCTTAACCCTACCCATCAACAATAATTTAACGGAACAAAGTATGTCGGCATAAGCAACACGCTTATTATATTGTCGGCGCAGCTCAGTTATGCGTTGTGCTGACAACAGACATAATACTTACAATCTAGCCTCTATTATTCATCGTAAGGATACGATCATGAATGAAGTTAAAGACAACATACAACCCTCTGCTCTAAGTACTGGACCTAAACCGAAAATTGCGTTTATTGACGATGAACAACGCATTTTACGTTCTATGAAACTCCTCTTTCGTAAAACTCATGACGTTTTTATCACGACGGATCCCACTGAATATATCGACTATATTAAAAACAACCATGTATACGTAGCAGTCAGTGACCAACGTATGCCTGAGCGTGTCGGTGTCGATATCTTACGTGAAGTAAAAGACATATCACCGTCTACCATGCGTATTTTATTAACGGGCTATGCCGATTTGAATGCTATTATTGGTTCTATCAACGATGGAGAGATTTATCGTTATTTGACCAAGCCCTGCAAGTCTGAAGAACTCATCGCTGTGGTTGGGCGTGCCACTGAAATCGCGTTGACTTACAATCCAGATGAAGATGCCGATCAGATTGATAGCTCAGACAATAAGCAAACCCTGTTGGTTATCGATGAAACAAATGAGCTAATCGAACAAATTCGCAAGCAGTTCTCCAATAACTATAAGGTACTGCATGCTGAAGGCTTAGAAGAGGCTTATGACTATCTGGCAAACTACGACATTGGTGTATGTATTACTGACATCAATGTTAGTGGCGAAAACATCGCACCAATAATCTTCACTTTAAAGCAAGATGCACCGCATTTGGTCGTTTTGGTGCAAACTGAATTTCAAGATGCAGGCTTGCTGATTGATTTGATTAATAAGGGTCAGGTCTATCGCTGCTTACCGAAACCGATGCGTGCCAGCTTACTAGAAATTAGCGTCAACCGTGCTTTTCAGCATCATACCAAACTCAAAGCCAGCCCTGATTTGGTGAAACGTTATGAAGTAGAGCACGACCCTGAAAATGATGTTCGCATTGATTTGAGTAATCGCGTACGCAGTTTTATTGGTAAATTGCGCAAGCGTTTTTCTTTTTAGCATTTGTTATTAGCAGTGTTTGCAAAGTTGGCTTGATAGCATTTGTGATACAAGCTGCATCAACGAAAAAGCTCACTATCTAACTAAAAGACCTCTACTTCGATATTAGAATAGAGGTCTTTTCTTTGTTTAAAATAACATCCATTTTATAGATACTGCTTTCACGCTAAAAATAAAGTGAAAATTCCTTTTTACTGCTTGCTTCTTTTTGACTAAAAATACCAACGTGCTACATTAAGCCGATAAGAAATCATGCGATAGTAATTTATTCGCTAACTATCTATAAGACAACAATGAGTAAGGACTAGCCATGCAAGCCGTTTTTTTAGATAAAGGTACGTTTTCTGAAGGTATTGACCTGCCAGCGCCAATAGGTGTGAGCGATTACATCACTTATAACGACACGCCAAAAGACACGGCTGTTATCATTGAGCGCTGCAAAGATGCTGACATTATTATCACCAATAAAGTCCAAATTGGTGCAGAAGTAATAGAGCAACTACCGAAGCTTAAGCTAATCCAACTGACTGCCACTGGTATGAACAACGTCGATCAAAAGGCTTGCGATAAGCACGGTGTCGCGCTTTTTAATGTCGCTGGTTATGCGGTCAAAAGCGTGCCCGAGCATACCTTTATGCTTATGTTAAATGCAATGCGCGCAGGCATCCACTACCATCAGAAAGTCGCTGATGGCACGTGGCTGGCAAATGGCAATTTTTGCCTGTTGGATATTCCGCTGATTGATTTGGAAGATAAGACGTTAGGTATTATCGGTATTGGCACCATCGGCAAGCGCGTGACCGAGATTGCTCGTGCCTTTGGTATGACCGTACTATGGGCAGAGCACCAAGGACGTGAACCACGCAGCGACGACTATACCGCGTTTGATGAAGTGCTAGCGCGTGCGGATGTGATCAGTCTACACTGTCCATTGAATGAAAAAACTGAGCATCTTATTAATAAAGATACTCTAGCAAAAATGGTTAAACAACCGCTCATCGTCAACGTCGCACGTGGCGGCATCGTTGATAGCCAAGCATTAACTGACGCGATTAACAATGAGCAGATCATCGGCTATGCTAGCGATGTGTTTGAACAAGAACCGATCGCTGACAATGACCCACTGCTCAGTATCAGCGACCATCCGCGTGTTATCTTTAGTCCGCACAATGCATGGGGTAGCAAAAGTGCCCAGGAGACCTTGTGGCAGATGTTGAGCAAGCAAGTCGCTGACTTCATCAATAACCATCAACAATAATTATCAAGATACTAACGACTAAATCGTAACCAATCGTCTTTTATCTTGCGATACTTAAGCATGATTCGATCGCTTAGATAGTTGTTGGTCACGAACCAAGGATAGCGATCTCCTTGTTTAGGCAGCTCGTCTTTGCCGCGGTTGACATATCCAGACGATAGCGAACCCATCACAGTATATGCTTGAGCATAGGCTGTCATATCTGCAGTCTGTGCTTGTGGTAATGCAACTTGATAGCGGTTTTTATGCATATACCCCAGCAGCCTCACTACATACTGACAAGCCAAGTCAATTTTAAGTGTCCATGAGGCATTGGTATAGCCAAACAGTGCCGCCAGATTAGGTATGCCTTCTATCATAACCGCTTTGTAGGTCATACGCGTGCCAATATCGACAGCTTGACCATCGATATATACCGCTGCCCCGCCCAACATCTGTAGCTTTAAGCCAGTCGCGGTAACGATGATATCAGCGTCGAGATGCTGGCCAGATTGCAGCATAATTCCCGTTGCCGTAAAGTGACTGATTTGATCGGTCACTACTGTTGCGCGTTTGTCCTGCAGGGCTTTGAATAAATCACCGTCAGGTACCGCACATACTCGTTGATCCCACGGATTATAGTCAGGCATAAAATGCTTGCTATCGACGCCGCTACCTTTCAGCTCTTTTTTCACCCCACTTCTTAAGACTGCCTTCATCACCTTGGGTGCATGAGTCGCAACTTTGTACAGGCCTTGCTGTCTCAACACGTTACGCGCGCGCAGTACCGTATAAGCTTGCTCCTTTGATAATGGTGAAAACTTGCCTGATAACCAGTCAATAGCATGGTCATCACCCGGCACGCTTGCCACATAGGTCGGCGTACGCTGCAGCATCGTGACATGACGCGCACACTGATTATTGTCTTTATCTACTAGCGCAGGTAGCAACGTCATCGCCGTGGCACCACTACCAATAACGACGACTTTTTTATCATTATAGTCTAGATTATTCCAGTGCTGTGGATGGACGATTTGACCGTGAAAATCCTCCTCTCCTTCAAAATGAGGACGATAGCCTTGCTCATAATCATAATAACCAGTGGCACCTACGATAAACTTGGCAGTCTTAACAAACCTCTCACCGCTTGCATGATTTTTGATGGTTGCTGACCACTGTTGATTCTCACTAGACCATGATATCTGCTGAACTTCATGCTGATAATGGATATGTTCGGTCACCCCAAACTCGCGTGCCGTATCAGCGATATAGCGTTTGATATCATCGCCTGCTGCAAGCATTCTATAATCAAGCCACGGCCTAAAGTTATAACCAAAGGTCAAGGCGTCAGAGTCAGAGCGAATCCCCGGATAGGTAAATAAATCCCATGTACCACCCAAATCAGCACGCTTTTCTAAGATAGCAAAGCGCTGTGGAGGTTTTTGCTTATTAGTCGGTTTTGCCTGCTTTTGCTTTTTTGAAGCTTTATGACCGAATAGGCCTTTATGCTGCTGTTGCTGTAAACGGCAAGCCATACCAATACCTGCGATACCCGCACCGATAATCAATACTTCATAATCGGCTACTTTGTCCGTCTTTGACTTTTTACCTTTAAAGCGATTTTTAATGGCCTGTTTGGTAGTGGTGATATCAAGCATACTTTCATCCTTGTATTTGCATGACTGGCATTTTATAGCTGGCTTTAGAGCCGTTTATCGCATCTATTAACAGTAAGCGGTAAAATCTAACGTTTTAAAATGGGCAGGGACTCTCCCAGTCCATCCAAGCACCCAGTACTGGATGCTTTAAACGTAATTGCTGTGCATGTAAGTTGAGCCTTGGGGCTATCTCTAATGCAGCACCTTCAGCATAAATCGGATCGCCAATCATCACATGATCGACGTGCACCATATGTACGCGTAGCTGATGACTGCGTCCCGTGACTGGCTTTAGCATGACCCGAGTGACTGCCTCGCCATTACAGGTTTCGTGAGCCACAACTTCATATAAGGTTAGCGCATGCTTTGACCAGTCGTGATCGACGATATGGCGCGGTTTGGTACTTGGCTCATAGCGCACTGGCACCGATATCTCACCAGTTGCGCCGACTTGCCCCCACTCACCAAAGACACGTGCTTGGTATTTTTTTTGCGGTAAACGTTCGATGAATTGCTTACTGATATTGGTTTGCGCTGCTGCATTTTTTGCAAAAATAAGCAGTCCTGAGGTGTCCATATCTAAACGATGAATCAATTTGACAGCTGGATTGGCACGCTCAAGACGAGCAAGCAGACTGACTTTGAGTGTTTTACCATCGACGCTCAATAGGCCTGCAGGTTTATCAACCACCCAAATGTCATCGTCTTCGTAAACCGTAATTTCTTGCGCAAAATTTTTAAAAAACTCAAGCGGATAAGCACTTTCTTGGGCATTGAGGGCATTAACTTCTTCATCGGTAAAAGGCATAAATTTAACTACTTATGTAAATTGGTTTTAAGATAAGGATTTTTGGTGACTAATCTTTTGGACACGACAGCTATATTTGGCACGATAGCCATTTTATGAACAACGGTTATTTGGATAAAAAGGCAAAACTTTGATTGATTTTTAACGTTATTAATATCGCTAGCTACTAATCACTAACTACTATATAAACAAAGTATAAAATACGACTTCTATAGTGCTGAGATACATACTTTGATAAGGATAATCGTATTAAATAACAGATTAGACACTCTTGTGCTGCACCGTTTCGATTTATTGTGCTAATACTAGTTGTTAAACAATTTAACCAGCCTGTATCTGTCAAATTAGGGCAAACATGTTAATATAATGGCACATTTTCACCCCTTCTAAACAATTCTTTGACCACCAACTGATTTATTATTAAACCAATATATAGGTTGATGAGTGGTGATAGAAGTAATAAAACAAGAGAGATAAAATTATGTCAGACCTTATTGTACATACTACCGACACAGACTTTGATCAAGACGTTCTACAATCAGACGTACCTGTACTAGTAGACTTCTGGGCACCATGGTGTGGTCCTTGTAAAGCCATCGCTCCTATTTTAGAAGATCTAGCGACTGAGTACCAAGGTAAAGTTAAAATCGTTAAAGTAGACGTAGACAACAACCCACAAGCGGCCAGCCGTTTTGGTATTCGTAACATCCCAACGCTATTTGTATTTAAAGATGGCGAAAAAGTTGATTCAGTAATGGGCCTACAGCCAAAAGCTGAATTGGCTAAAGTATTAGACAAGCATTTATAAGTTACATTTGCCAGCTCTAGATTACCTTGATCGGGTAAAATAGAATAACCGAGAAAGCCATTATCTAACCAAGATAGTGGCTTTTTTGCTTGTTTTTTGTGCAAAAAACTCGATAATATGACTTTTTTGGCAAAATTTATTGACAACGCTATTGTGAAGACCGTATAGTCTGCTGACAAGAGAAAACCAACTGTTTTCCTAAGTATCTTGTCGCTATTCTCCTCGTGTTTATCAACAAAAACACAATCGTCATTATAAACACCATTGCTGAACAAAATGACTAAACGCAATTACTGATATTGAGTTTTTGACGCAGACTCTTATGTAGCCTTTTTTATCCTTATTTCTTATTACCTTGCCTCCAATGATGGCAATGCGTACATAAGCAGACATATAAAACCAAAACTACATAAACTACAGCGCTGTGCACACACCCATATCATCATATTACCGTTATTTTAATCACTGTCGTGACTTGTGCTGCTAATGGCATCTCTCATCTGATCAATTGCTAATGACCTATCTATGAATCTTACTGAATTAAAGAAAAAATCAATCGCTGAGCTATTGGCTATCGCCAAAGAAATGGGTCTTGATAATATGGCGCGTAGCCGTAAACAGGACATTATCTTTGCTATTCTAAAAACCCATGCGCGTAACGGTGAAGCCATCTATGGTGACGGCGTACTTGAGGTTCTTCCTGATGGTTTTGGATTTTTGCGCTCATCAGAAGGCTCATATTTAGCCGGTCCTGATGATATTTATGTCAGCCCAAGCCAGATTCGCCGTTTCAGTCTAAAAACTGGTGACAGTATCGCTGGTACGATTCGTCCACCAAAGGATTCTGAGCGTTATTTTGCATTATTAAAAGTTGGCGAAATCAACTTTGATACGCCAGATCGCTCACGTCATAAGCTTATCTTTGAGAACCTGACACCCCTATTCCCAACTGAGCATTTAAAACTTGAGCTTGGTAACGGAACCACTGAAGATTTGACTGGCCGTATCATCGATCTAATCGCTCCGATTGGTAAAGGTCAGCGTTCTATCATCGTCGCACCGCCAAAAGCGGGTAAAACGATGTTGCTACAGACCATCGCGCAATCAATCACTCGTAACAACCCTGAATGTTATTTAATCGTACTATTGATTGATGAGCGTCCAGAAGAAGTGACCGAAATGGTACGTACGGTACGCGGTGAAGTGGTTGCTTCTACTTTTGATGAGCCGCCACAGCGTCACGTACAAGTGGCTGAAATGGTCATCGAAAAGGCCAAACGTTTGGTTGAACACAAGCAAGACGTGGTGATTTTACTTGATTCAATTACGCGTCTAGCACGTGCTTATAATACGGTCATCCCATCGTCAGGTAAAGTATTGACGGGTGGTCTGGATGCCAACGCCCTAGAGCGTCCAAAACGTTTCTTTGGTGCTGCGCGTAACGTGGAAGAAGGTGGTAGTTTGACCATTATTGCCAGTGCATTGATTGATACTGGTAGTAAGATGGATAGCGTTATTTTTGAAGAATTTAAGGGAACGGGTAACCAAGAAATTACGCTTGAGCGTGACTTGGCTGAAAAACGTGTATTCCCTGCGATTAATATCAAAAAATCTGGTACACGCCGCGAAGAGCGTTTATTGGACGAAGACAAGCTGCGTAAAGTATGGATTTTACGCAAACTACTTCAACCGATGGATGGCGTACAAGCCACTGAGTTCTTGTTGGATCGCTTAAAAGAAGCGAAAACCAATGATGAATTCTTCGAGCAAATGAAGCGTAAATCACAAAACTAATTATTGATTAGTTTGCTAGCCATATTCAGCTTTGCTTTAATATTAAGACTACCTATGGGTAGTCTTTTTTATGGCAGTATCAAGATATTAATAGTTAGACCCATTAGGACGTAATCTGCACTGTCGTTCATAGGCATTGCTGATGATACAGTACGGCAACATCGCTTACATCTTGTTTGCAAAGTTTAGCGTTTTTACTACGACTATATTATTAGTAACCGACTATTATGACAGACAGTAGGAATATACTTGAAAATATCATGGGCACAGTATTTTGAAGGTATTGTATTTTAAACTTGATGACTTAATAGGTGATAATATGAAATTTGCTAAAACGATCGCAATGACTGCAATTACTAGCTCAGCCCTAATCATGACTGGTTGTAACTCTTATAGCGGTATGAGCAACACAGCTAAAGGTGCTACTGCTGGCGCAGCAGCTGGTGCTCTTATTAAAAGCAAAGGCGACAGCAAAGATATCGCTCGTGGCGCATTGGCTGGTGCAGCGATCGGCGGTGCTGGTGGTTATGTTCTTGACAACAACTAAGTCTTTCTACGCTGATGTTACTTGATAATTGATTGAGTAATATAAGATAAGGTATGATAAAAAGCCTGCAATTCGTTGCAGGCTTTTTTATGTCTTAATTTTGATTATAAGTCCATGCGCTAGACTTATAATCAAAAACATTAGTATTAAAAAACATCGTTAGTCAAATACACAGTTATTAATATCTATGGCCATTAAAGTGCACCGCTGAACGTATCGCAAGATTGTACGTTACCGCTTTCTAGACCACGGGTGAACCATTCGACACGTTGTTGACTGGTACCATGAGTAAAGTTATCAGGTACTACTGCACCACCACTCGCTTTTGCCAGACGATCATCACCGATTTGACTAGCTGCATTCACCGCTTCATCAAGATCACCAGCCTCTAAAAACTGTACGCGCTCTTGATTGCGCTGTGCCCATACACCAGCAAAACAATCCGCCTGTAACTCTTGCAATACTGACAGCTTATTGGACTGTGCTTGAGTCACTTGCTGACGAGCTTCATTGACCTGTTGGCTAATGCCTAGTAGCGTCTGAACATGATGACCTACTTCATGTGCTATCACGTAGGCCTGTGCGAAATCGCCAGCCTTGCCTTGGTTCTCTTGACCACCAGAGCCTTGCTGATCGCCTGAAATACCAAGATTCTGACGCATCTCTACAAAGAATGATGTATCCAAATAAACAGTCTGATCCCCTGGGCAATAAAATGGCCCCGTTGCAGAGCTAGCACTACCACATGCTGAGCTGACTTGACCATTAAACAAAATCAATGACGGCTCTTGATAAGTGCTACCAGCTTCATTAAAGATTTGATGCCAGACTTCTTCTGTATCTGCCAATACAACTTTCACAAACTGCGTGTCTCGGTCTGTGCTGGTTGCCAGCTCAGTAGATGACTCACTACCACTACCTGTGACCGCCTGTCCTGTCTGTAATGCGGTCATTGGGTTTACCCCAAATACCAACCATAAAATACCTGCGATGATAATGCCACCAATACCACCGCCAATCATCTTACCGCCACCTGTGCTAGAGCGCACATTCGAACTACCTCGTCTACCTTGCCATTTCATAATTCTATTCCTCAAATATAGATTGATTCGTTATTTCTACTAACCACTATCTCTATTAACCACTACTTCTATTAATCATTACTGATGTTATATATTATTTGGCCAGTTAATTTACGCTATGACCTAGTCTACTATCCTAAAAGCAAGTAGAAACCTATAAAATTGCTAACTTAACTAGGATTTATGTAATATAGGACCATAATCGGACTATTTAATTCAATTCTTACCCATAAAAACGGGGCTAATATCGAAAATTCGAGACAAAAAATGAGAACTAAAAGAGGTCTTAATCCCTCTGATGTCATTGATTATACGTCGATTAATCTAGCCTCTTGTATTAAAAAGTATATCGAATAGAGAAAGTAAAATATTATTTTAAATTTTATTGTTACTTAATTGTACAGGCTATTTCTATTTACTTAGAAAACCTATAGAATGCGTGGAAGCTGAGTAGCTGTGACTAAGACTAGTTGAATTCTGGGAAATCTCGGATTTCGACCTTTGTTGCTGCTACTGCTCATTTCATTTTTCCGGAGAAAACCATATGAAACTTAAATTACTTGCTCTAGCTGGTATCATGACTGCAACTATGGGCCTTACTGCCTGTGATAGCAGCAAAGAAAACGCTGCTGAAGATTTATCTGACGCGCAAGAAGAAGTGCAAGACGCTTCTGAAGAGCTAAACGAAGCTGCTGCTGAAGGCGAAATGACTGCTGATGCTGACGCTGCTGTTGCTGGCGCTGAAGCTGACATCGCTGATGCTCAAGAAGCAACTGCTACTGACGAAATGGACGCTGAAGTTCCTGTAGACGGCGACACCACTAGCGTAGACGTAGCTAGCGAAACTGATACTGCTGCTGTTGAAGCTTCTGACGAAGTAGTAGTTGAAGAAGCTCAGTAATTTATTGTTCATACAATAGATAAACTGTAGTAAAAAAAAGAGAGCCTATGCTCTCTTTTTTTATGTCTATTATTTATGATTTTAGTAGGTTTCTACTTTATAGATAACTCTAATATGCGATGCGTGCTGCAATATCGAAATACATAGATGTACGCAAAAATAACTAAGTGCAAATACGCACTAGCATTCTTATAAACTCACGATAAAACAGACACACTATCGTTCAGCGCAGTGCCAAACTAGGTATTAGCTATCAAACAAACGCTCGTCAACCTTCTGACGAAATTTCTGCCCTGTCTTAAAAGTAACCACACGGCGCGCGGATACTGCAACAGGCTCCCCTGTTTTCGGGTTACGGCCTGGACGGCTGTTTTTATCTTTAAGCTCAAAGTTGCCAAAGCCTGAAAGCTTGACCTCTTTGCCATCAATCAAACTCTCTGACAGCTCATCAAAAAAGTTCTCCACCAGACAGCGGCCTTCTTGGCGTGTTAGGTTTAGGTGACTCATTAAATGCTCAATCATGTCAGATTTGGTTAAGGTGCTCACAGTACGACTCCTATGCTATGTCGTGATGTCGAATATCATGGTTTAGCGGTATGAGGGTTAAGGCTAGCTATTATAAAGGTTTTTTGACCATTTTTTAACAAAGTCTTCATTAAAATCCTTTATTAATAACCACTTAACTTATTCTATGAATAGCAATGCTCCGTAGCCTCATGGTAAAAAGACTACAGAGCATTGGGTATAATACTTACTAAATGTTAGCTGTCGCGCAGCTGTACAGAATGCTGGTCAGTTAGCGCTTGTACCACTTTATCTGTGACAGTCTTGACGGCTTCGTCAGACAATGTTTGCGTACTATCTTGCCATATCAGTGCAAACGCTAGTGAGCGCTGACCTGCTGGTACTTTGTCACCTTGATAAACATCAAATAACCAAAAATCAGTTAACAAATCACCTGCCGCAGTTCGCACCGTTGTCTCTAGTGTTTGCAAACTGATGTCACTGTCTACCAAGATAGCAATATCGCGGCGTACTTGCGGGAATTTGCTTGGTGTCGTGATAGCATGCTGCTCACGTGCAATCGTCAATAGCGGTGCCAGTGACAATTGAGCGACCCATGTAGTCGGCAGATCTAACTGCTTAGCAGTATTTGGGTGCAACTGACCCAACCAACCAACGTATATATCATCGATGTATAACTCAGCGCTTTGTCCTGGATGCAGGAAACTCAGCGTACTACGCTCATAGCGGATACGTGCGCTATCGATTTGTGCTGGTAATAGCTGCTCAATATCATGCTTTAGGTCATAAAAATCTAAGGCGCGGTTTTGATAAGCTTGCTCGCTCCATATATCACCAACTGCGACTAAAGCAATACTTGGCGTTTGTACTAAGTCACTAATACTTTGTCCAACAAAGCTAAGACCCGTTTCAAAAAAACGTACGCGCGGCTGCTGACGATTCAAGTTATATTGAACGCAAGGCAGTAGGCTCGATAGCAAGGTACGACGCATAACGGCTAAATCACTAGAGATAGGGTTTGCCAGTGCCAACACCTCCCCTAGCGCTTCGTCGTCAAGCAATGCTTCTAGTTTTGCATCACTAAAGCTAAAGCTAATCGCTTCCATATAGCCGTTGTCGACTAATGATAGCTTCATCTCATGCGTCAAATCTGCAGTATCATCATAATCCATACTGACTTGCAAATGTGGCAGGACGCTTGGAATATTGTCGTAGCCATAGATACGAGCAATCTCTTCGATTAAGTCTTCTTTGATACTCATATCAAAACGATAAGATGGTGGCTTACAAATCAGTGAATCGCTCTGCTGCTCTACGTCAAAACCCAGTTGGGTCAAGATACGTACCATCTCAGATGGCTCAATATCAATCCCAATGACATCACGAACTTTCGCGATTGGCAATGTAATCGGTGCGCGTGCTGGCAAATGCTCAAGGTTTTCGGCCGTGACTATTTGACCTGCTTCCCCGCCAGTAATACTGGTGATTAAATCACAAGCTCGTGCCAACGCCAATGCTGGCAATTCAAAGTCGACGCCGCGCTCAAAACGCTGTGAT
Source organism: Psychrobacter sp. UBA3480 (assembly GCF_002377945.1). Lineage (GTDB taxonomy): Bacteria > Pseudomonadota > Gammaproteobacteria > Pseudomonadales > Moraxellaceae > Psychrobacter. The sequence continues at coordinate 30,962 of NZ_DFQV01000022.1, read as the reverse complement.
GCGTCCGTATGTAGCCCAAAACGGCGTGCGCGCGCAGCGATAGCGAGCTGATTAAAGAAAGCACTTTCTACAACGATATTGGTAGTGCTATCAGTGACACTGCTACGCTGACCACCCATAATACCAGCCAGTGCCAAGGCACCTTTATCATCAGCAATCACAAGCTCATCACCCGTCAAGGTAACGGTTTGCTCATTCAGCAAAGTAATGGTTTCATCAGGCTGTGCCAAACGTACAACGATATCACCTTCGATCGTGTCTGCGTCAAACGCATGTAACGGTTGACCCAATTCCATCAATACATAGTTGGTCACATCGACCAAGAAGTTGTGTGAACGTAGTCCTGACTGTACCAGCGCATCTTGCATCCATTTCGGAGTATCAATGCTACGATCAATATTGCGAATCGATTGCAACAGATAGCGAGGACACGCTTCCTTTGCATCGACTGTCACAGCTGGCGTTGCAGCAGTGCCAGCTGTATTGGCCGAGATTTCTGGCATTTGTACAGGTAAGTCGTTGATGACAGATATTTCACGAGCGATACCACGTACGCTAAAGCAATCACCACGGTTTGGGGTGATAGAGATATCCAATATTTGATTATCTAAACCTAGATATTCGCGAATATCTGTACCAACTGGTGCATCTTCAGGCAGCTCAAGCAAGCCATCTATATCATCGACTAAATCAATTTCAGAAGCGCCGCATAGCATGCCGTTTGAGGCAACACCGCGTAGTTTGCTTTTTTTAATTTTAAAGCCCGCTTTACCATTACTAGCGTCATCGCTTGGTAATACCGCACCAACGGTAGCAACCGGTGCTTTCATACCGACGGTCACATTGGGCGCGCCGCAGACAATTTGTAGCGGCTCAGCATCACCGGTATTTACCTGAGTGACACGTAATTTATCTGCATCAGGATGCTGCTCAACGCTGATGACTTCACCGACAACCACACCGCTAAAAGCACGGGCAACCGCATAGCGATCATCAATCTCAAGACCTGCCATAGTCAACTGTTCGGCTAACTGTTCGCTAGTATTTGTAGGGTTTACCCACTGACGTAGCCACTGTTCGCTAATTTTCATAAATATCTCGGATCAGAATTTTATAATAAAGATGTTGGAGTAAAGCTTGGCGAATTCACTTGCTATAGTCAATCCTATATAAATTAGATACAGCGTCAGGCTCGTTCAGTCTACGATTTGTAGCACTTTCACTCGCCTTCCGTGCATCTAAAATAAATTAAACTGACTATAATAGTTATAAGGAAAACTCTAGCCAAATTGCTTTAAGAAGCGCACGTCATTTTGGAAAAACAAACGCAAGTCATCAATACCGTAATACAGCATCGCAAAGCGCTCGATACCCATACCAAAAGCAAAGCCAGTGTATTTGTCGCTATCGATACCGCAATTGGTCAATACCTGTGGATGTACCATGCCGCAGCCCATCACTTCAAGCCACTTGCCATTGTCATCTAAGATATCCACTTCTGCAGACGGCTCAGTGAACGGGAAGAACGAAGGACGGAAACGTACGGTCAGCTCTTTGGCAAAAAACGCTTCTAGAAACTCACTGATTAAACCTTTTAGCTCAGCAAAAGTGCTCGACTCGGTGACCATAAGGCCTTCTAGCTGATGGAACATCGGCGAATGAGTTTGGTCTGAATCATTACGATAAACACGGCCTGGGCAAATGATGCGAATCGGCGGCTCATTTTTTTCCATGGTACGAATCTGGACAGGACTGGTATGCGTACGCAGTAGATAATGCGCATCAAAATAAAAGGTATCGTGCATCGCGCGCGCAGGATGGTGCGACGGGATATTCAACGCTTCAAAATTATAGTAGTCGCTCTCGACTTCAGGACCGGTTGCGACATTGAAACCCGCTTGAATAAAGTACTGCTGCATACGCTGAGTAATCATAGTTACTGGATGCAGATGACCTTTTTGACCACCGCGAGCAGGCAAAGTAATATCAATGCTCTCGGCCTCCAACTTGGCATTGAGCGCTGCGACTTCTAGTTGTTGCTGTTTATCGGTTAATGCTTGCTGAATGCGACTACGCACTTGATGTAACCAGCCGCCATAAGTTTTTTTATCATCAGCATCGAGCTTGCCCATCTGCTTTGACCAGCCCGTTAATGGACTCTTTTTACCAGTCAATTGCACACGCAAATCTTGCAGTGTACGCGCATCAGTTACTTGTAGGATTAGAGCTTCAGCAGCACTCGAAAATTCGGTAAGCTGAGCTTCGTTGAGCTCATTGAGCTCTGAAGACAAGGTCGGTAGCGCCGACAAGTCGTTGGTGGCAGCAGGGTTAGTCATAAGACGCATTATTCCTGATTTGAACGGACTATTAATTGTAGGGATTTGACTAAATATTGCAAACCATTTATCCAGTTATGTTTATATAAAAGATTAATATAAAGGCTGGTTATAAGAATGGCTTGAATATTTAGACGATGATAAGCGTATTTTTGCTCTACAAAGTTCAATATAGAGCACGCTTAAAATAATTTAATATAAAAAAAGCCACCGACCAGCGGTAGCTTTTATTAATATCATACTATTAATCAATATTAGTCCTATCCATTTAGACAATTGCTTATAAATAATTATTTAAAAGCATCATACCTAAAGGACGGTTAATATTTAGGCCAATTCCGCTTTTGCTTTTTCGACCAATGCTGTGAAAGTCGCTGCATCATGCATAGCGATGTCTGCTAGAACGCGACGATCGATTGCGATGTTTGCTTTTTTCATGCCATTGATAAAGCGGCTATAGCTTAAGCCGTTTAAGCGTGCACCAGCATTGATACGTGCGATCCAAAGACGACGGAAAGTACGTTTCTTGTTGCGACGGTCACGATAAGCATATTGACCAGCTTTGGTCACTGCCTGTACCGCTACGCGGTAAACACGTGAACGGGCACCGTAGTAGCCTTTTGCGCGCTTTAAGATTTTTTTGTGACGGCGATTTGCCTGTACACCACGTTTTACACGGGCCATAATTTACTCCAAGATTTTTTAATCACTGTTAAGCGAGTGATGATGCCGTTAAATAACAAACATCATTGTCAGATTGCAAAGTCAAATATCATTTCATCAGATAGTTTTCAATCAAAGATAGATGACAGTAGGCTATTAGATGTATGGGCACATACGACGAACTGCTGCTTCGTCAGATTTATGTACCAACTTAAGACCACGCAATTGGCGAATACGCTTAGCTGATTTCTTGGTCAAAATATGGCTTTTGAATGCTTGCTTACGCTTGAAGCCATTCGCTGTTTTTTTGAAGCGTTTAGCTGCGCCGCTTCTGGTTTTCATCTTAACTTTCATGATGATTTGCCTCTTTTTCTGTTTTAGAACCTGGTCGTCAAATAGTCATACTGAATAATCGTTATATAAATAACCACTAAAACTCTATTTGCCTCGAGGTGGGAGGCGCTATTTTAGCAGATAGTGCCTTGTTTTGCCAAGTAAAGTTTTGGCGAGGTTTTAGTAGACAATATAGACAAGTAATCAGCATCAAATAAGCGATAGCAGCTCTCTTAAAAGCCTTAATAAAACGGCTGATTTTTATCCAAATAGATTGAATGTCAGCCTAAGCTGTGCTTAAGTAGAGACTGAGCTATATCTTTATATAAATACTATTAAAACCCGCTTTTTCACCATGAATACTTAGGCTGTAATGTATAGCTATAACGATAACAGTGCTGCTAACCTACGGCATGATAAATAGAACCATATTTGGCCATCACTCTAGGAGATAGTGTGTCAAAACAAGAGTTAGTATTCGACGACGACTTGTTTGTTTTTGAGACAGTGATGCGTGTGCGTCATACGGAAGCCGACGCAGGACAACACATGACGGTCGAATCTCTGACAGCGCTATTGTCCGAAGCACGGCTAAGGTTTCTATACGCTAAAGGTGTCAAAGAAATCAACGCAGACCATCAAGGCTTGATTATTGATAAATTGCAGCTAGATATTGTGAGCCGTATCCGCGTACGAGAAGAGTTGTTATTTGAAGTTGGTGTTGAGCCAATATATGATAATGGCGGTAATATAATCCTAAAAGTCACACGGATGCACACGGGCGAGATAGTAGCAAAAGCGCGCCAGCATTTTAGAGGTTACGACTTTAACCTCAATAAAGTGACTAAGCTTGATAACACGATCAAAGAAGCGCTGTATCCGCATTTATTTAGACTGTAGAATCGCTTGTTATAAATAGTATGCTGTCATTTAGCATAGTTGCACTCTATAGCACATTTAGTTGACATCATATTGCAGAGCATTTCAGATAATCTCCCCGCTTTAATCATAAGTAGTATAATTGCTTATCACTCTTTTTCACTTTCTACCTATAAGACGACAAATACATTATGACTTTACCTGCTTGGCTGACTGCCGTAACTTTTAATGATGATGGTTTGATTCCTGCAATTACTCAAGATCATCAGACAGGTCGTATTTTGATGATGGCGTGGATGAATGCAGAAGCATTACAGCTCACTGCACAAACACAGACAGCGGTTTATTTTTCACGCTCACGTGCCAAGCTGTGGCATAAAGGTGAGTCATCAGGCCATACACAAACTGTGCATGATATTCGTCTAGACTGTGATGCAGATGTGATTGTGCTTAGTGTCACTCAGGCTGGTGGCATTGCTTGCCATACAGGACGTGAGTCTTGCTTTTATCAACGTCTGGATTTATCAGGTCAAACGCCTGAATGGCAGACCGTCGATAAAGTATTAAAAGACCCTGCGGATATTTATCAGTTTCATGAATCTACTAGCGACACTCATGAAACTGAAAACACTGGCGCGAATACTGACTCGGATACTATCCAGGCACAACCTGATATTGCTCAAGCACAAGTCGATAAAGCCTCTGTACTACAGCAGCTTGATAGCGTATTAGCAGAGCGCAAACAAGCCGATGCCGACAGCTCTTATGTGGCCAGTCTATATGCTAAAGGATTAAATAAGATATTAGAAAAAGTTGGTGAAGAGAGCACAGAGAGTATCATCGCTGCCAAAGATTTTGCTAACTGCGATGAGAGTACAGACAAAGCAAGCTACGATGAAGCGCGTCATGAGCTGATCTATGAAGTCGCCGATGTCTGGTTCCATACCTTGGTTGGGCTAGCATGGTTTGATATAGAGTCGGATGCTGTGTTAAACGAGCTAGGCAGACGTTTTGGGTTATCCGGTATCGATGAAAAAGCCGCTAGATAAGCCTAAATAAAAAATAAACGTCTATTTTATTAGATTATTGTTGCTTTCACCTATTTGTAATAAGTGCAGGTTATAATATAGCTCTGTTTTATCTCGCATTATATGTCGATGCTTTTTGTTTGCTAGATAGACCTTTTTGCAAACTAAAAGCAGGCATATAAAGACTGAAAACCAAGTCACAAAACCAAGTCACAAGGATACCATTATGGGTAGTTTTTCTATTACACATTGGCTGATACTATTGGTCGTTGTCGTTGTCGTGTTTGGCACCTCAAAACTCAGAAATGCTGGTAAAGATTTGGGCGGTGCTGTCAAAGGCTTTAAAGAAGCTGTTAAAGATGAAAATACAGAGCATGCCAAAAAACACGCGGTTCTTGACCACGATGCAACGGCACACACTGAAGAGCGCTCAACCACCAAGGTTGATGATAAGCATAACGTATAGCATCTAAACAGTGACATCGGACCATTATGTTTGATATCGGGTTTTCTGAACTACTCCTCTTTGGCGTTATCGCCCTAATCGTACTGGGCCCAGAAAAACTGCCGCAGGCAGCGCGCACAGCTGGGCAATGGTACGCCAAAATTCGCCGCACAGTCTCAACATTGCAGTCTGAAATAGAGGCTGAGCTTGACTTGGCTGAGACGCGTCAGCAAATGCAAAAAGAGCTCGCCAAAATTCGCCAGACCGAAGCGGAAATGAGGCGTGAGATGGCTGAAATGCGCGGCAATATGAAAGCTTTTGAAAGCTCACATAGTCCTGCTTCGATAGCTTCTGAAGCATCTACGAATGCTGAAAACAGCAAGGGTGACGAAGCTCATAAAAATAGCCACATACAAAAACAGCCGTCAGCCACGCCAAAAGCGTTCGACTATGCTTATACCACTGACGAGCAGCCAGATACATTAGAAAACGGTCAATTATCGAAGCGTGGTCACAGCGGTGACAATATAGATGATGCAAATGTGAGCGATAATGCCAAGGCAGCGCCAGTTGTTCAGACCATCACTACCCGACCGTGGGAAAATATGTGGTTTCGACTTGGTGCTTATGACAAAGCACGTCGGCTCCCAATGCCACCATATGTGCCAAACTATAAAGCGGATGCCTTACTCAACAGTCCTACCAACATGCAGACTTCTGACCATAAACAGGAGACTGATTGATGTCATTATTCAAGCGCAAAAAAAGTCGTCAAGAGAAAATCGCTGTTTCTGCCATTACTGACCAAGATGTTATTGCTCAAGAAGCTATTGATCAAACCACCTTTAATAAAGACACTCTTAATCAAGATACTTCAGCAACGACCAATACCACTCAAGATAAAAAATCAGATGATGTTTTAAGCCCTTTGGCTGATATGCCTATTACCGAGCATTTGATTGAGCTGCGTCGGCATTTGATCAAAATATGTGTGGCAGTACTGATAATATTTTTAGGTTTAGTTGGATATTCGCGCGAGCTATACAACTTTTTATCTGACCCACTGGTTGCGCAGTTACCCGCCAATTCGACCATGATTGCCACCGATATCACGTCAAACTTTATGGCACCGATACGTCTGACCGTATTCGTAGCCGCGTTTTTGGCGATGCCCTATATCCTTTATCAAATTTGGTCATTTGTAGCGCCCGGTCTGTATAAAAAAGAAAAGAAAATCGCCATTCCAGTGCTGCTATCCTCTATATTTCTGTTTTATGCTGGTGTGGCTTTTTCTTACTTTATTGTGCTCAAAGGGGTCTTAAAGTTCTTCATTATGTTTGCCCCGCAAAACGTACTACCCATGACGGATATCGACAGCTATCTTAGTTTTGCCTTAAAATTATTTATGGTATTCGGCTTAACGTTTGAAATTCCAGTCGTTACTTTGCTATTGATATTGGCAGGTATTGTCTCCATTCAGAGCTTAGAAGAAAAACGTCGTTATATCATTGTGGGCTGTTTTGCTGTGGCTGCCGTTGTCACGCCGCCCGATGGCGTATCGATGCTCATGCTAGCGATTCCGATGTGGTTGTTGTTTGAGCTTGGTTTGTTTTTGGCAAAGATTTTAATCAAAGAAGAGCCCAGTCCTACTCTCGTGTCGACAAATAAAGAATAAAACACTTACCAGTCTAATCCAGACTAAAATAAAGTTATTGATTACATATAGCTATGCGTTAAACTACCATTACACCGTTTTATTCTTGCCTCATTAGTAAGCTGATTGCTTACTATCACGCTTTAGCATCACCCTCATCTATAAGCCATTGTTTACCCAGTGGCTTTTTTTGCCCCTTTTGTTTTTAATTCAATTTTTGTATTTAGGTAGCTTTATTATGTCCGCATCTATGCCAGCTTATATGAGCGATCCCACTGACGAGCAGCTGAGCGCGCTGAATATGGCGATGGATCACAAGTCGTTTAAAGTGGTCGCTTATGCGGGTGCCGGTAAGACAACGACGCTCAAGCTAATCGGTGAGCGCTTACGTGGCCGCGGACTATATCTGGCCTTTAACAAAGCGATTGCCAATGATGCTCGTTCAAAGTTTCCACCGCATGTAGAATGCCGTACTTTTCACTCATTAGCTTATCGTCATGTCGCTCGTGATATTACCGCCAAGCTATCTTTGCCACGCTTTTCACCCAAGCGCCTCGGTGATGATTTGGGACTACAGCCTGTGCAAGTACGTCGACAAATGGATGGGATCAATAAATACATCACGCTGACACCCGCACGATTGTCTCGGTTCGTCAGCGACGCGGTCAGTAATTTCTGTAGTACGCATGCTAGCTACCCTGCGCCAAGGCACATACTTTTCCCAAGCTGGCTCGATGACTCAGATGCGGAACAGCTACGCGAGATGCTCTACCCTGCTGTTGAGCAGCGTTGGTTACAGTCGATTGATGCGCGTCACCCTGCTGGTATTGGCCATGATATTTATCTCAAGCTGTGGGCACTATCTAAGCCTAGTATTCCAGCGGACTTTATCTTATTTGATGAAGCACAGGATGCCGACCCATTGATGATGGGTATCTTGACGCAGCAGTCGAGACAAGTCATCTATGTGGGCGACGCGCATCAGCAGATTTATGAATGGCGCGGCGCAGTCAATGCCATGAAAAAGTTGCCATTACCGCAGACATTATTGACGCAGTCTTTTCGCTTTGGCGAGCCGATTGCAGAAGTGGCCAATACTCTATTAAAAGCACTACAAGAGGACGTACCGCTAAAAGGCAATCCGAATAAGCAGTCCTCTACCGATAAGGGTATGGTACATAGTAAGAAAGATGCTATTTTGTGCCGTACCAATGCTGCTGCCATGTCACAACTGTTGACAGGGCTAAAGCACGGGCATCGCGTGGCGCTACAAGCGGATACCGATCGTATGCTCAAATTCTGTCAAGCAGCCGAAAACTTAAAAAACGGTAAATCAGCTTACGGTGTACCTGAGCTGGCTTATTTTTATAACTGGGGTGATGTGCAAGAGTACGCCGAAACCAATGAGGGTAGTGATCTCAAAACACTGGTCAAGCTCGTCGATGACCACGGTACCAACGTCTTGAGCCAAGCGGTCAATAGTCTCACCAGTATCGAAAATGCGGATTACGTCATCTCTACCGCGCATAAAGCCAAAGGGCTTGAATGGGGAAAAGTGCAGTTAGATGATGATTTTTACTACGATGTGACCACCAATGCGGTCAAGATCAGTCCAGAAGAGCTGCGTTTGCTCTATGTCGCTTGTACTCGCGCGCAAAGCAATTTGGATATTCACAATATTAAAGACTTGATATCAGGATTACAGACGGGCAAAAAAGTGATTTTTGGTAATACTTAATTACCCTACACCTCGGTCAGCTTCAAGTTTTATTCAATCTCTCTTATAACGACCCTTTAGCAGTGAATCACCAGCATGAATAATAGCCAGCAACTTCAAACGCGTCAAAATACTATTAACCAGTTATTTGCAGCTCCCGTGCGTTTGCTCGCGCCTATGGAGGGCTTAACCGATCCATTAATGCGTCAAATCTTAACTCAAATTGCGTCTGACTTGGGTCGTCCTTATGATTGGTCGGTTAGTGAGTTTATTCGTATCACTCAGCACGTCTTGCCTGCACACGTGTTTTATAAATATGTGCCTGAGCTACATCATGATGCCAAAACGGCCTCTAGTACGCCTATTCATGTACAAATTCTGGGTAGCGAAGCACAGCTTATGGCCGAAAACGCCGCGTACGCTTGTGAGCTTGGCGCGCCTGCTATCGACATCAACTTTGGCTGTCCTGCAAAAACGGTCAATAGTCATCGCGGTGGTTCTGTATTATTAGATGAACCTGAAACAATGTATCAGATTATCAGTGCCGTACGCCAAGCCGTTCCCGCCCATATACCAGTATCAGCTAAGATTCGTCTGGGCTATACCGACACTAGCCGAATGGATGATATTCGCGGCGCGATTGCTTCTAGCGGTGCTGATTGGCTAACCATCCATGCACGCACTAAGACCCAAGGCTATAAGCCGCCCGCCTATTGGGACAAAATTCAAAGTTTTAATGCGCTCGATATTCCAGTCATTGCCAATGGAGAAATTTGGAACTTTGAGCATGCGCAAAACTGTATGACACAAGCAGGTACATCGCATTTGATGTTAGGTCGCGGCGCAGTAACGCGTCCTGATTTAGTGGCACAGGTTGATAATGATACTGAAAACAGTACTGACAGCGTAGAGAATATGGCTACATTGTCATGGCAAGATTTGATTGCCCATCAGATTAAGTTTTTGGAAGGTGAGGCAAAGAACGACGTGGTGTTAGTCGGACGCTATAAGCAATGGCTAGGTATGCTCACCAAAGGCTATGTTGAGGCGCAAACAATGTGGGAAGGTATCAAACGAGAGAAAAATAAAGCGGTGATTATTAGCGCCCTACAAGCAAGCGTACGAGATTAATCACCTGCTTGTATTTGAGCGTTTCGGTAGTTACGGGTATTTTTACTATACACTGACTCGTATCGCTAAATAAAATAGCATTAGACAACATGCCATTGATAGTACCCAGAGGATAGAGCGGAACATTGCCAAATTAGTAATATACGCCACACAAAAACCAATTCGTATCATCACATACAACCAAGCCAATACGTTAATAATCGACTGCGGCACAAAGAACAGCATAGCGACTATCACCGCCGCCAAAAACACTGGCAAGGTTTCATAGCTGTTTTGCTGTGCTGCATTAGCACGTGCTGCCATGCCTGTCGCATTTTGAAAAAATTCGCGAGGATGTGCATTATTTCTGATTCTAAAGCCACCAGATACTTTTGCAACGACTGACACCGCCCATGGCAGTAGACTTGCTACCACCATGGCTAAAATGGCAGACGCCACTTTATCAGTTACCAACTCAAAGAATGCACTTATCATTATATAAGTCCCTAGCCTGCAACCACTTCAAAGTCATGGGTGATATTGACCCCACCTGCTACTAACATACGGCTGGCAGAACAGTATTTTTCTGCTGATAACTGGATGGCTTTTTCGACTTGTTTTTCTTTGACCTCTTGACCAGTGACAATGAAATGCATATGAATATCGGTATAGACCGCTGGTACGGTTTCAGCGCGCTGGGCGGTTAGCTCACAACGTACATCCGTCACTGCTTGGCGTGATTTCTGTAAAATCTCTACGACATCATAACTGGCGCAACCACCTAGTCCTAGCAAAATCAGCTCCATCGGGCTTGAGCCTTTTTCTTTATCAGCATCGATTTGTACATTATGTCCTGATGGTGACACACCCATAAAGGCTTTATTCTCTTGCCATATGACGCTTGCTTTTGATTCTGACATTGTAGATGTTCCTTATTTTAAATGGCGTATTGCCTATTATTATTGTGTGAATGGTATATTGCCCAGCTAGTGTAGCATAAGCCAAAGCAAGATTTTATAGGCTCATTGTTTTGCTGTTAGCTCGCCAGTGAAATCTATGCTTTTACCACTTTATATATATCAGAATATTGAAGTTCGATAGTTTACTGAATAATCGTATGTCCATCCGCCTATTACTCCTCTTCAACACTTGCCTAAAAATGCCATATAAAAACCTACAAAAGTTTGCTTATAAATAGTTGATTTTAAAAGGTAAAACTCGTGAAACATTTTATAGCAAAATACTGTTACACATTTTGCTTGTTTCTTGGTTTAATAACGGTAATGAATCTTGTTTTGAGCGAATATCGATAACAATCACCTTATAATAATTACGATTGCTGTCACGGTTTCAAGTCAAAACAAGCTATTTTTAAACAAATTAAAAGGTTTAGTCATGATAGATGCAGACGGCTTTCGCGCCAACGTCGGCATCATCTTGGCAAATACACAAGGGCAGGTTCTGTGGGCAAAACGTATTGGTCACAACGCTTGGCAATTTCCGCAGGGTGGTATCGACCGCGGGGAGACGCCGATGGATGCAATGTATCGTGAGCTCTGGGAAGAGGTCGGCTTACATCCGCGTCACGTAGACTTATTGGCAGTCACGCAAGACTGGTTGCGCTATCGTTTGCCAAAACGTTATGTACGTCATGGTCAGCATCCCTTATGTATTGGGCAAAAACAAAAATGGTTTTTGCTACGCTTAGATGAGCCAAATACTCAACATATCCGCTTTGATGAAGGGAAACCTGAATTTGACCATTGGCAATGGGTCAGCTACTGGTATCCACTCGGACAAGTGATTCACTTTAAACGAGGCGTTTATCGTCGTGCCTTGCAAGAATTGGTACGCGAACTCCCGCTAAAGCAAGAGCTGATCATTCCTGAGCAAAATAACCACCTGCTGATGTAATGAATCACTCAATAGTACAATTCAAAACACCCACGATAGTAGCTAGAATGTTAGCAATTACCGTGGGTGTTTTTTTATTATCTATTAACGGTCACTTTGAATGACTGTCAAACTCTCGGCTAATAATATTAGCAATACAATCTGCATCGCTCTCTTTGCGCAACGTTAAGATGCTTTGAGTGCGGGTACCATAAGTAGGTTTGCTGGTTTTGGTATCGCCAAAAGCGACGGGTTCAATATAAATAGACGATAACATCTGCTCCACTTCAAATGCCACGCCAGTAATAGGCAGTTTGTCTTCTGGTGCTTTGATACTATCTGACAAGACATTAAAAGCCGCCGCTTGCCAGTACGCAGGCGAACTATCCTCCGCAATCAATGGCAGCACTTCTTGACGTAGTCGCCCGCGCAACCGCTCTGTCTTAAACCAGCTGTCCTCTGGTTGTCCGTTAGAGATAACATGTAGACCTGCATATAATGGCGTGGGTGCATGACCACGATTATTGACGATCACAGCTTGCACAGCATCACCAATAATCAGATTAAAACCCGCATAATCTTGCAAATCAATCTGCCGTGCAAAATCCATTGGACTTAGAGTCCCTGTCAAGAATTCAGTGACCAGTGCACCACGTGAGCGCTCATCACTGCTTGCTTGCACTCCATCACGAAAATTCAACACCGCAGCCCAACGACCATTTTGTTCATAATACTCTGGACTCTGCGCTGGCGATGCTTGCTGATGAATGCCTAACCACGTACCACTGCTTTGTTTATCACGTCCAGCATAAATAGGTTGGTCAGACCACTGGTGGAGCGGCTCAGTTGGGCGCTGCAAAAACTCATCACGGTTAGACAGTAGTACCAGCGGTAACTCATCAAATAATTGCCAAGCAATAGCGACAATACACATAGCTTTCCTTTATATAATCATTTTTGATATGCGGGTAATTCTTAATAGAGGCAAAGATATTATTTCAGACTTTACCTATTAATAAGGTAGCCTTTATAGATATTAATTATTAATTGCCAGTTAGCAATTTATTGGCAGGATAACTAATTTGAGAGGTTGAACGTATTACTTGTGATTGCTTACTTGGTAAGCCAAATTCCCACGCTACCATGCCTTGATTGTCATTCCAATCTCGCTCAGTTACAGGCGGCGTATGCGTCACCGCAACTTTTAAACTATCGTCACGACTGATAGGTTCACTGCCCAGTACTTGCAAGTGTACGCTACGATTGTGCTGATTGGTAAACTGATATGCTTTGGTGGTCGTCAGTGTTTGCGTACGGTTTAGCACACCTTTTTCACCTTGCTTATCTTCATTGGTCAGCTCTTTTACGAGCATATTTGAGTCACGACCAAATCCAATCCCCTGCTCTTTTAGCACTTGATAATTATAACGCGACTGACCCACATAATTGTCATCACGGTACAACTGTAGCGAACCATCGACCCAGTCCGGTGTCAAAAACGGCGCTGATGCATACCAGTAGGCAGCAGTCTCAACACTTGGCGTACTGCGAATCCAGAGCTTACTATTACCTGCCTGCTCCCCAATCACGGTTCGTACCCGTCTCCCGTCACTCGGAATACTGACCAACTGCGGTAAACGATACTCGATGATGCCATTCTTGTTTTGGCTACTGACCGCAAAATTAGGTAGCGGCGCCATAGCTGCCCCTGCTCCTTTGTTATAAGCAGGCTCTTCCATCATAACAGGGGACGCATCCATCATAGGTAGCTCACGTCTTACTCGAGCATCTTCGCTCTCTTCATACAATGACAGACGCTGCACATACGGCAGTTGCCCCGTCGTACTTTGATTGGGATTAACGGTACTAAGTGTTAGTGGTACGTTTGTCCAGTTCTCGCCAGTTTGCTGAGCAATAATCGCAGAGGCTGTGATACTTAATTGGTCACTATTTGTGTTTAGACGAGCTTGATACGCAGGCTCCCAACCTGCACCTTGCACTTGATAATGCAACTTAATACTAGTTGGCGAGCGGCTTGCCGTACGTACACTCACCTGTGTCACCTTGTTAAAGGTCGATGTCGCGCTGCCTGCCATGAGTTGGTTCAGTGCGTCTTGGGCACGCACTTGTCGCTGTTGAATCTCTAAAATTCTTTGGTTAATACTAGTCGCTTGAGTTTCTATATCGCGGGCATTATTGGCAATCGTGCTATCTGTATTGACTTGCGTGGCTTTGGTCAGATTTTGCAAGTAGGCCTTTGCTAATCGTGCAGCTTCTAACTCAGCATTGATATTGGCTAAGGTATTTTGCTGCGTCTGTACCTTGGCGTCACCTTGATATTGGCACTGGGCTGCCTGCTCACCTGTCAACTCTTCGATACTGACTTCCCCAACGTTGACACTACCTGTCGCCTGTACGCTTAGGCTTTCTTTATCCATATAAGGTGACAGGCACGAAAACACAACCGTTTGCTCACCGCTACCTGTGATAGGCAATGCGCGCGTCACGCTCGCCAGCCCCTGATAAATGGTCACTTGCTCGACGCTACTGGTGGCCGCTTGCGCCGAAGACAATCCCAAGATGCCACTACTACCAAGTACAAATGGCAGGATAGCAAATCTAGTCATTTGGTTAAGTGGTGATAATACGCTGCCATGGTCTGTTGAGACAGGCGAATCCGTTAATTGTGCGTTCATACATCATTCCTTAGCAGTAAAATCCATCATGGCAGCCACGCATTGGCTCAAAGCGCAAAATAGTAACTATCTTAGAGATATTACCGTAGCCGTTTTGCAGGTCTTTGGCAATAAATGCTTTTGACAGACAGCATTTTTAGTAAACAGCGCCTTTATCGATAAATCTCTTCATATGATAGCGATTCAATTTTAAAAATTTGGTTTTTAACATTGCACCATTTTTTTGTTCATCTCCCCTTTATGGTGCAATTTATTTACCATCCTGCACTAAATTAATGAATATATTAATCAGAACTTAATTATTGCTCAATTATTACTCTATTATTGGCTTTTTTAACTTGGCACGGAACTTGAACTCCTAATAGTTGTTCAGGAACATTATTTTACCTTTTGTATTTATTAGGAGATGTCCATGTTTTCGTTACCAATTTTAGCCAACACTCAAGTAGTAGACCCTCAATCACACGAAAAAATCAAATCACGTTTTTCGTTACTAGCGGTGGCCGTCGTTGGCAGCTTAAGTCTTATTGGTTGTCAAAAACCTGCCGAAACTGCAGCATCGACAGAGACAACCGCTGAAACCAGCACAGAAACAACCACCGAGCCTTCTGCTGATGGCGACACCATCAAAGTCGGCATATTACATTCGCTGTCTGGCACCATGGCCATCTCTGAAACCTCTCTAAAAGACACCGCGTTGATGACGATTGATGAAATCAATGCCAGTGGCGGCGTACTGGGTAAGCAGCTAGAACCAGTCGTCGTCGACCCTGCTTCTGATTGGCCATTGTTTGCTGAAAAAGCACGTCAGCTACTCACTCAAGACAAAGTAGATGTTATCTTTGGCGGTTGGACATCGGTATCACGCAAATCCGTATTACCTGTGGTTGAAGAGTTAAACGGATTGATGTTCTATCCAGTGCAGTACGAAGGACAAGAGCAATCAGAAAATATCTTTTATACTGGTGCGGCACCAAACCAGCAAGCCATTCCAGCAGTAGAGTACTTGATGAGTGAAGAAGGCGGCGGTGCAGAGCGCTTTGTATTATTGGGTACGGATTACGTCTATCCACGCACCACCAACCAGATTTTAAAGGCATTTTTGAAATCAAAAGGTGTGGCTGATGCAGACATCATGGAAGAGTACACACCATTTGGTTTCAGCAATTATCAAACCATCGTATCTAACGTCAAAAAATTCTCAACGGGCAAAAAGACCACGGTTATCTCGACCATCAATGGCGACTCAAACGTTCCGTTCTATCGTGAGCTTGCCAACCAAGGTATCAAAGCGTCAGATATTCCAGTCATGGCATTCTCAGTCGGTGAAGAAGAGCTACGCGGTATCGATACCAGTCTGCTACAAGGGCATTTGGCGGCGTGGAACTACTTCATGTCGATCAAAAACCCAACCAATAGCGCCTTTACCAAACGCTATAAGCAGTATGCATTGGACCAAAAACTACCGAATGCTGAAAAAGTCGTGACCAATGATCCAATGGAAGCTACTTATGTCGGTATCAACATGTGGAAGCAAGCTGTCGAAAAAGCAGGTACGACTGATGTCGATAAAGTACGTATTAGCATGGCGGGACAAACGTTCGATGCACCTTCTGGCTACACGCTAAAAATGGATGAAGAAAACCATCACCTATGGAAGCCTGTCATGATTGGTCAAATTCGTGCCGACGGACAGTTTGATACGATTTTCAAAACACCAGAAGTCATCCAAGCACAGCCATGGAGCGAGTACATTCCTAAATAGGCTACTCCCTAAATAAGACAGTTCTGAAAAAAAACATGGATAGTAATTGAATAGTAGGCGGATGGATAAACGATACCAATAACAATCCTAACGCCTACTTTTCACATTTATTTTCAACACTTATTCTTAACTTTTAAATAACACCAAACCTTATCAACTCTTCTATCGCTTAATCCGTTAAGTAGTAGTGGCTAAGGGTTTGTTGTCTGTGAAAAACAGGGAGCCGCACATGCAGCACCATACTTTACGCCCGTTTGTAGGGCCAACATCGTCCAAAAATGGAAATAACCCACAAGCATCAGCCAGTGAAGTCATGCAGTATGCGGCTCGTTTTTCAATTTATGCGCCTCTGCGATTACTTGCATTGATGGCATTATGTATAACAACTTTTACAACCATGGCGTATGCCGATCATGATGGTCAAGTACATGACCACGATACGGATACCGCTCATAGTGAGCAATCCTTGGTCACACCTGTCAACGTAGCCACTTCTACTCAAGCCAGCATCTCAAATATTTCGACAGCAACTACAAATTCAGGTGATGCCATTCAACAATTTGTGGCGGGTGATTTTAGTAAGCGTCAAGCCATGCTAAGTGATTGGCCAGGATCCGCTGAGAGTTTAGATAGTTTGGTTGAATTTATTGCCAATGATGAGCTATATCAAGGCAACGGTGGGCAAACGTATCTACTTAATAAAGATGACCAGCTGTTTACTTATCCTGATAAAAAAGAAACGGCGGACTGGCCTAGTGATTTATCACAAATCACCCTGACCAATGCCCTACGCTCAGCGCTCATCTTTGGTCAAGCCAAGGTAAAGCTGGAATCTGACAAACCAGCACAGCGCCTACAAGCTGTAGAGATTTTAGCCGATAATATTGACCAAGTAGATCCAGCCATTATTACGACAGCAGCGGCAAATGAAGACAGCGCTAAAGTTCAAAAAGCACTAACGGCACTACAAGCTCGTATTGATTTCAAAAACGGCGACCTACCCACTCAGATTGCAGCGGTCAATCTACTTGCAGATAGTGATAACCCACAAGTATTGGTCGATATCGAGTCTGCCCTTGCCGCTGATAATTTAGATTCTGCACTTGAAGCAGCGCTTATCGATGCTGAATCTAGCGTGTCACGGCGTATCGAAATCAGCACATGGACGGGGCATATTTTCACTGGCATGAGTACCGCTAGTATTTTACTGCTAGCGGCGCTTGGTCTTGCCATTACCTTTGGCTTACTTGGCGTTATCAATATGGCGCACGGTGAGCTAATTATGATTGGTGCTTATACCACTTATATGGTGCAAAACTTCTTTCAAGCTTACATGCCAGATATGGCTGGTTGGTATTTGCTTGCTGCTATTCCAGCTGCTTTTTTAGTCAGTGCCATCATCGGCATGATTATTGAACGTATCGTGATTCGTCCGCTATATGGCCGCGAGCTAGAGACCTTGCTGGCGACCTTTGGCGTCAGTCTGATTTTGATGCAGTTGGTACGGATGATTTTTGGTGCTCAGAACGTTGAAGTCAGTAACGTGGCATGGTTAAGCGGCGCGTACCAAGTGTCATCAAGCCTCGTACTGCCTTATAACCGTATCGCCATTATTGGCTTTACCGTCATTGTCGTGGCGCTACTGGTGTACTTGCTCAACAAAACCCGCTTTGGTTTATTTATACGAGCTGTCACTCAAAATCGCCAGATGGCACATGCTGTCGGTATCCCCTCTGCACGTATCGATATGATGGCATTTGGTTTGGGCTCTGGGCTGGCTGGTATGGCTGGCTGTGCACTTGCCCAAGTAGGCAACGTGGGTCCTGACTTGGGCCAAACCTATATCATTGATACGTTTTTGGTCGTCGTCGTCGGCGGTGTCGGTCAAGTATGGGGCGCAGTATTGGCCGCCTTGGGACTTGGAGTCAGCGGTACGGTACTTGAGATTGGTATCGGTGCGGTATTGGCTAAGATTGTGTTGTTGGTTCTTGTGATTCTGTTTATTCAGAAACGGCCACAAGGTTTATTTGCACTCAAAGGCCGCTTTGTCGAATAAGGAGACTTCTATGATACTGACCAAATTACTGTCTGATACGCCGCGTAGTGCTGTTTTAATTGGCTTATGTTTTGCCGTACTACTGATACTGCCTTGGCTACATCTTATGCCAGAGACCTCAGCTTTTCACCTTTCAGCCTACTGGATTACCCTGATTGGCAAGATTATGGCGCTAGCCATGGTCGCTTTGGCGCTAGATCTCGTCTGGGGCTATGCCGGTATTTTGAGCTTGGGACATGGCTTGTACTTTGCCTTGGGTGGTTATGCATTCGGCATGTACCTAACACGTGAGACAGCGGGCGACGCGCTTCCTGATTTTATGCGATTTTTGAGCTGGACTGAGATGCCATGGTATTGGGCTGGCACGCAGCACTTTTGGTGGGCAGTCGCACTGGTCGTATTAGTGCCTGGCTTGGTTGCTTTTATCTTTGGTTTCTTTGCTTTTCGCTCCAAAATCAAAGGCGTTTATTTTTCTATCATCACCCAAGCTATGGTCTATGCAGCAGCCTTGCTGTTCTTCCGTAATGAGACGGGCTTCGGCGGTAACAATGGCTTTACTGGTTTTACCACCTTACTCGGCTACGACATTACCGCTGCCTCTACTCGTTCAATGCTGTGTTTTGTCACTGTCTTAGCATTGTTAGTCTCTTATATGGGTTTGCGTCATTTAATGAACCAACCTTATGGGCGCGTACTTGGTGCGATTCGTGACAGCGAAAACCGCTTGCAGTATTTGGGCTACCGTACGCTGTGGTACAAGCTATCCGCTTGGGTGCTGTCCGCCGTCATCGCTGGTATCGCAGGTGCGCTATACGTACCGCAAGTAGGCATTATCAATCCGAGTGAGATGAACCCTGTGAACTCAATTGAGATAGCCGTCTGGGTAGCGACTGGTGGTAGAGGAAGCTTAATTGGCGCGATTTTAGGAACTGGTGTGGTAAATGCTGTGAAAACCTACTTTACCGTCGCCTACCCTGAGTTTTGGCTATTGATATTAGGTGGATTGTTCGTCGTCGTGACGTTGTTTTTACCCAATGGCATTATGGGCTTGTTCGATCGATTCAAAAAGGAGAAACAATAATGCTAAACGATAAGTCCTCATCGACTGAACAATCGACCAAAGCGCTGTCTGAATATGATCATACTGATGGACGTGACGGTCTCAGTCATCCCAAAAAATCAGGCGTCGATTTTAGCCATGGTATTGCTCTGTACTTAGAAGACGTGAGCGTCTGGTTTGATTCGTTTCGCGCACTCAATAATCTGTCTCTATATATCGAAGAAGGCGAGCTACGCTGTATCATCGGCCCAAACGGCGCTGGCAAAACCACGCTAATGGATGTCATTACGGGTAAAACCCGCCCTACCGAAGGCAGCGTGTTTTTTGGTCAGACTCATAACCTTGCCAGCTTATCTACCGAACAAATCGCTGAAGCTGGTATCGGCCGTAAGTTTCAAAAACCTACTGTCTTTGAAAATTTTACCGTAATGGATAATCTGTTACTTGCTGCACCGAAAGACAAACGTGTGGTCAAAAGCTTATTTAACAAACTCAATGCTGATACTCGCGATACCCTCGACGCGACTCTACAGCAAATCCGCCTGACCGATAAGATCAACAAGCCAGCTGGTTTGCTTTCACATGGGCAGAAACAGTGGTTAGAGATTGGCATGCTACTGATGCAAAGCCCCAAGCTCATTTTGCTTGATGAACCTGTAGCAGGCATGACCGATGCCGAAACAGAACATACCGCTGAGCTGTGTCTACGGCTCAAAAAGAACCATACATTAGTAGTAGTCGAACATGACATGACCTTTATCGATGCCATCAGTGAAAAAGTCACGGTATTGGCACAAGGGGCGATTTTGGCCGAAGGTACGTTAGCTGAAGTACAAGCCAATGAAGCAGTGATTGAGTCCTACTTAGGTCGATAACAGAACGAATCATCTAGACGAGCCAAACGAACATTCCCTTTAAAATATTAGAAAAGTTTTAGAGTTTAGGAGACAGCCATGTTACAAGTGAACGATATCAACCAGTATTACGGCGGCAGTCATATTTTACGAGACGTCTCGTTTACAGCGCCTGTAGGCGCATGCAGCGTGGTACTTGGACGTAACGGCGTGGGCAAAACTACTCTGCTTAAATGCTTGATGGGGATACTACCGATTAAATCAGGAGAGATTTTGCTCAATGATAAAGATATCAGCAAGATGTCCCCAGAGCAACGTGTCCGAGCAGGTCTAGCTTATGTACCACAAGGACGCGATATTTTTTCGACACTGACTGTAGAAGAGAACATATTAATTGGTATGGCCAAGTTTTCACGCAGTAAGGCAAAACACGTTCCCAAACATTTATACGATATTTTTCCAGTACTAGATGAGATGAAACATCGCCGCGGTGGTGATCTGTCTGGTGGTCAGCAGCAGCAGCTTGCTATCGCCCGTGCCCTAGCCTCCGAGCCGACTGTGTTAATTTTAGACGAGCCAACTGAAGGTATTCAGCCCTCTATCATTAAAGACATTGGCCGCGTCCTACGTGACTTGGCTGACAAAGGTGACATGGCCATTGTACTGGTTGAGCAATTCTATGAATTCGCTGAAGAGCTTGCTGACAATTACACGGTACTATCACGCGGCAAGGTAGTCTCACAAGGTGCAGGCGACACGATGGTCGAAAACAAAGTACAAGATTTAGTCGCCATCTAATTTCTTTTAATAATAAATGTAATAATACAAATTGGTAGTGAACGCTCGATAATGCTAAAAATAGCGTTCTTATCCTAAGCTGCTAGCTACCAAGATTACATATCATCACGAAAACACTCCTTGATTAAAGTCACTTTTTTCACCTCACTTCTTATCCTTTTTGACTCTTAGCCTATACATTCTGTACCATCTCAAAAACTCAAATCACTCATACACTCTGATTAGCACTAGAGCAATTATGTATGCCCAGCGAACGAAATTTGCTATTATAGTCAGCATTTTATTATCAATATTATGATGCCCTTATGATGATTCATCCTCAGTACGATCCTGTAGCATTAGCAGTTGGACCTGTCGAAGTCCATTGGTATGGGCTGATGTATTTGTTGGCATTTGCCGCCGCCTACGGACTAGCATGGTATCGCAGTACCAAGCGTGAAGGCTGGACGACAGATATGGTCTCCGACCTAGTGTTTTTTGGCGCACTTGGTGTGATATTAGGTGGCCGTGTCGGCTATGTATTGTTTTATCAGTTCGGTGAACTGCTTCAAAACCCTGCCTATCTGTTCAAAGTCTGGGAAGGCGGTATGTCATTTCATGGCGGCCTGATTGGTGTCATGTTGGGTATGCTGTATTTTGCCCGTAAATATAAGAAGACACCTTTCCAAGTGCTCGATTTTGTCGTTCCTTGTGTACCAACTGGTTTATTGTTCGGACGTATTGGTAACTATATCAATGCCGAACTATGGGGCCGTGTCTCTGACGGTGGCTATAACTGGTTGACCTACTTCCCGCAGGCCGCTAGTGTTGATATGCAGCAGCTACAAGCCAATCCTGCGCTACAAAACCTTATGACTGAAGTCAATGGTCAGTACCTGTTGCCTCGTCACCCGTCTCAATTGTATGAAGCCTTTGCAGAAGGTCTACTGTTGTTTCTATTCTTGTGGTGGTACTCATCAAAGCCCCGTCTTCGTATGGCAGTGACTGGTGTCTTTATGCTTGGTTATGGCTTTAGCCGATTTATCATTGAGTTCTTCCGCCAGCCAGACATCGACCAAGGATTCATCTTGCTAGGTTGGATGACCAAAGGTCAGATACTAAGCGCCCCAATGATAATTATCGGTCTGTTCTTGATCGGTTACGCTTACAAACGCGGCATCTACGACTGGGGTAAGCAAGCTGCTTATTAAGCTTACACTTTTATGATAAAGGTTGAGGACTTAAAATAGGGTATGCTGTCAACACGCCTACCCTAGCAATACTTTCAATAATGACAGTGTATATATCAACTACCCATCTAGCCTGTATGCACTGTCAGCAGTAACTAAAGAGCATTTTATGATCAATGGCACCCAAAGTAATAACGAGCAAGGCTATTTAGATTTGCTACGCCACGTTCTCGACAATGGCACTGAAAAAGGTGATCGTACTGGTACTGGTACGCTTAGCCATTTTGGCGCACAGCTACGCTTTGACTTAGCAGAAGGCTTTCCACTGCTAACGACCAAAAAAGTTCACTTTAAATCTATCGCTTATGAACTATTATGGTTTTTAAGTGGCAGCACTCATGTTGACTATCTACAACAGAATAACGTTCGTATCTGGAATGAGTGGGCAACAGCAGAACAGACCGCGCGCTTTAACAGACCTGCTGGTGATCTGGGTCCTATCTATGGTCATCAATGGCGTAACTATGGTGCGACCAAAAATGAAGATGCCAGTTATAACGCTGATGGCGTCGATCAAATCGCACAAGTCGTTGAACAGATAAAGACCAATCCGAATTCACGCCGTTTGATTGTCTCTGGCTGGAATCCAGGTGAAGCAGAGCAAGTAGCCCTACCACCATGTCATACGTTATTTCAGTTCTTTGTCGCAGACAATAAGCTGTCATGCCAGCTGTATCAACGTTCGGCTGACTTATTCCTAGGCGTGCCTTTTAACATTGCGAGCTATGCGCTATTGACTCATATGATCGCGCAGGTGTGTGGTTTAGAAGTTGGAGAGTTTGTTTGGACAGGTGGTGATTGTCATATTTACCAAAACCACCGTGAGCAGGCTGAGCTACAGTTGACGCGCTCGCTATATAAACTGCCGACATTGTCTTTGAACCCTGAAGTAAAAGACATATTTGCGTTTGAATACGAAGACATTAGTGTCAATGACTATGAGTCGCACCCTGCTATCAAAGCCAAAGTTGCCGTATAAAGTTAGTCTGGTTAACTACGCTAAATAAAAGCAAGATTTAAAAATACAATAAAAAGGATATATTATGAGCTATGCCCATACCGAAGTTGCCCAAATCGCTGCTATTAGTAGCAATCGCTGTATCGGCAAAAACAATGAGCTACCGTGGCATATCTCAGCAGATTTGCAACATTTCAAAAGCATGACGACCAAAGAAAATGATAGCAAGATTCAAGGTATCGTGATTATGGGTCGTAAGACATTTGAGTCGATGGGTAGCAAACCATTACCCAAGCGTGTGAGCTTTATTGTCACGACACAGATGGATTATGCTGAGACAAAAGGTCTCGCAGATAGCAGCAACGCCTATGTGGTACACAACCTAGACGATGCTCTGACACAAGCAGCTAGCCTAGCACATGGCGCGCATCTCGATACGATTTGGGTGATAGGCGGTGAGCGAGTATTTAGTGACGCTCTGATGTACACCGACCGTATTGAGCTGACTCATGTAGGTACTGATATTGCTGACGGCGATGCATTTTATCCTGAGCTGCCAGAACGCTTTAAAGTAGCAGACGAATCTGAGCAGATGCACGATGAAAAAAGTGATTTAAACTTTAAATTTACCACTTATAAAGTAACAACTGATAAGTAGTAAAAGCCTATTAAAAAAGGGGCAATCTTGGATAAGTAGAATTATCTAAGACTGCCCCTTTTTTTATTTAATCTTCACACAGTTTTATTTGTAGACAATCAATAAAAACTGCTGCTTGATAATATCTAATCCATTACTCATGCAATACTTTATAAACCGTTTTTGCGAGTACTGGTCCGATGCCTTGTACGCCTGCCAACTCCTGCTGTGAAGCGCCAAGCAGCTGCTGCATACCACCAAAGTGATTGAGTAAGTCACGACGACGTTTTTCACCCAGTCCCGGTATTACCTCTAGTACTGATGACGAGCGACGCTTATCGCGTTTTTTACGGTGAGCGGTAATCGCAAAACGATGCGCCTCATCACGAATATGCATCAGCAAGTGCAATGCTTTGCTATCCATCGGTAAATCTAACGGTTCGTGATCGATAAAGTGCAATACCTCAAGCCCAGCCTTGCGCCCTTCCCCTTTTGCCACACTGATGAGCAAGGTGTCGCCAAGAATACCCAATTCAATTAATACTTCTTTGGCAATACCAAGCTGACCTTTACCACCATCAACCAATAGCAAATCCGGTAACGGCTGCTTTTTATAACGTCGAGTCAGTACTTGTTTCATCGCTGCATAGTCATCGCCACCTTGGATATCATGGATAGCATACTGACGGTAATCGCGACGACGCGAGCCACCTTGATCAAATACCACGCAGCTACCAATGGTCGCCTCACCCATCGTATGTGAGATATCGAAGCATTCAATACGATCAATCGTCCGATCAGCGACAGTCGCCAATACGTCTTTTAGCGCGCCAAAGCGCGCATGCAGCTCTAAATAATCGCCAAGTTTGGTTTTTAATGCATTACTGGTATTCAGTGTGGCTAAGTCTAGCCACTCTGAACGGTGCTCACGCACGTTGGTCTTGATAACTACTTTATTGCCAAAGTGCGTTGCCAATGCTTCACTCACTGCCACTTGATCTGGTATCTGATGGCTCAATATGATTTCGGCAGGCAAATCATCGGTCACTTGGAAATAAAATGACGTAATAAAAGCCGATAAATTGTCTGCTAACGACTCACTACTATCCACATCTGGGAAATAATTTTTTCCACCCAATACACGGCCACCACGTACCGTCAGCACGTTCACACAGGTCATGCCAGCCTGACTAGCAATGGCAATCACATCTGCCTCACCTTGTACGGTATAGACCGCTTGCCTTGCTTGTACTTCACGTAGCATAGACAGCTGATCGCGATAAAATACCGCCTTTTCGAAATCTAACGCTTCAGCTGACGCTTCCATCTTTTCAATCAGCGTACTATGAATATCGCTAGAGTCGCCCTTTAGAAAACGAATCGTATTATTCACATCTTCTGCGTACTCTTCTGGCGATACCAAGCCAACACAGGGCGCACGGCAACGTTTGATCTGATACTCAAGGCAAGGACGCTGACGCTGCTTAAAAAAGGTATTGGTACATTGACGCATTTGAAACATTTTTTGCATCAATACTAGCGTTTCTTTTGCCGCATGTGCAGAGGGAAACGGGCCAAAGAATCGACCCTTTTGGTGATTGCCTTTGCCGCGGCCGTAAGCCAAACGTGGATAAGGCTTATCGGCTGAGATAAACACATAAAGATAGGATTTATCATCACGCAGCAGCACGTTATAGGGCGGTCGATGTTCTTTGATTAGATTCTGTTCAAGCAACAGCGCTTCGGTTTCACTACGCGTGATAATAGTCTCAATATTATGAATCCGCGCCACTAGCGCCCGCGTCTTTGGATGATCTATCGTCTTGGCAAAATAGCTATTTACTCGGCTTTTTAGCGACTTAGCTTTACCAACGTATAAGATGTCGCCGTTCTTACCCAGCATCTTATACACCCCTGGCAAGTTAGGTAGGCGTTTAATCAAATGCTTAAGACGGGCTTTTTTATCATCGACAGGACTCGATTCTGAGACATTAACCATAGAATTTATTGCTCTTAAAAATCTTAGTAATACTGCTAGTTATGGGGCGGGAGTCATTGTTTTACAAGCCAATTATTATCGCAGCGCTACCCATAAAAAAGCCAGCTTTCGCCGGCTTAGTTTGTTCTATTATCGTGTATGTAACAACATACTACTAATGACGGAAGTTTGCCATCAATGCTGGGATACCCGGCAGCATACCGACGATAGCCATGACGCCTGTCAGTACCACAAACATAATGCCTGGTATGATCCAGCGGCTCATCTTAGTCAAATTGGCACTACGCTCTTTAGAGCCAATCAAGCCCAAGTTATCAAGCAACAACGTGAGCGACCAACCAAAGGCTGGGTTAACCAATGCCGACGCAAATACCACAATTGCAGCAGACTGCGTGGTTTTACCTTCGCGCGTCATTTCCATACCAGCTTCTAGTAATGGAATAAACACCCCAACGATCAAAGCCACACACATCACTGGTTGCCAAATGGCCAAATCCATTGGATAGCCCCAGACACCTGCGATAATACAGAATAGAGCTGTCAATAAAGCGCCAGCAGGAATAGGACGTTTAGCAATCGCTGCAGGAACAATATACGTTCCCCACGATGACGCAAAGTTGGCGCCGCCCAATACAGAGCCGACTACCTGACGAAATGAAGCACTGGTCATCGTGTCATCGATATCCATAAGTACTTTTTCAGTACGCTTAGGATAGCTGATTTTTTGGAATACTTGATGGCCCAAGAAATCTGGCGACCACATTGCCACGGCCAAAATAGCAAACGGTAATACTACAATGAAACTTTCAATCGTCGGCAGACCTAACATCCAACCTGTGTTCTCGCCCCACCAATACATTGGATTCATGTTTGGTAGACCTGGTGCTGTTTTGAACGCAAAAGGTGCGCCCAATGCAAATGCAAGGCCACCACCTAACACACAGCTTAGCGGAACCGCGAGCCAGCGTTTTTGCCAATGCTCAAGCAATGCATATAGCAGGATAGTCGCCAGAATAATAAAGAAAGCGATATGCGACATGCCAATCCCTTCTGCCCAAGCAAAGAGATTTTTGACCTGTGACGTGGTACCGATAAAGCCCAAGTAAATCAAGAGGCCACCGCACACACCTTTACTGGTCAAGTTAGCAAGCAGACTCCCCCCTTTACTAATTGCGAGGAGCAGACCAAAAGCACCGATAAGCAAACCAAAGGCCATCGGGTGCCCACCAGCTGCTACCACAATAGGAATCAGAGGAATAAGTGGGCCGTGAGTACCAGCAAGGTTGGCCGTCGGCAATAGAAAGCCCGAAAATAAGATAATAAAGAAGGAGACGATCAATAGCTCATAGCGCACGTTTTCTAGAACAAATGCATCACCTAAGCCGAGTGGACCTGCAAAGGTTGCTGCAATGGCGCCCACCATGACAACTTTACCGATGGTCGCGGCCATTGCTGGAATAGTATCTTCGTATTCAAAACGGTAATCACGGAATGGTAAATTAGGACGCCAGCGTTTCGGCTGCATGATTTGTAGTTCATGGTTTAAATAAGCATCACGACTGTCGAAACTAGAACTGGGCTTATGCAAATCTACATAACTGCCTTGTACTTGACTGTCGTGGTTTACGTTCGAGGTCGGCGTATTAGACCCTGAAGAGGGGGTCTGAGGGTTACTCATCACATTTCCTTGTGTCGATTACGTCTTTAATTGACTACACACGCTCTGCTCTAATGTCATAGACCAAAGCGCCTATTACAAACTGCGAACTATTGTATGCCAAGACTTGATGAAATGCGAACCTAAAACCATTTAAAGATACTATGTATCTCATTATAATATATAAACTAAAGTTTCTATTTGAGACAAAATTAACCTTAATAGAAAACCATGAGGAAAAAATCTTTCTATTATAGACTTTGAATTAGAATAAACGACCGTTTTATTGATAATGATTTACATCTAGGTGGATTTTTATCACATAGATGAATAGCAAAGATAGTTATAATAAATAACGATCGTTACTTATAAGTGGGCATAAATATGTCATTTTGGTTACGCTTTAGAGCTAGCAGGCTGAGTACTTTTTAATTATGATAAATACTTTTTATCGATTTATTTCTCAGTGATACTGTGTAAAACCGCATTATTGATACAATCAAAAAATTGAGAAAAAAGGCAACAGGACAAGTTTATGAGCGTATTACCTACCAACCTTGAGACTTTGAAACGTCGAGCCAAGCAAAGCATCATGCCATTGCTTACACCGCATTTATTAAAGCTGCGCCTTAATACTTATGCACCATACATTGGTGCAGGTATCAAAATCGATCATATCAGTCTCGATCAGGGTTTGTGCGTAGTCAGCATGGGACTAAACACTCTGAACAAAAATATCGTCGGTACTCAGTTCGGTGGTAGCTTATATTCAATGGTTGACCCTTTTTATATGCTCATGCTGATGCATCAACTGGGTAGCAATTACGTGGTGTGGGACAAAAGCTCACATATTGATTTTATTGCGCCTGGCAATAGTAAAGTCACTGCACGTATGAAAATACCTAGTTCTGAAATCATCACTATTCAAGAGCTGGCAAAAGAGGGCGAAGCGGTCTTCCGTGAGTATAAAGTCGACATCGTTGATGAACAGCAAAAGCTAATCGCAACCGTCACCAAGACTTTATACATTAGACTGCGCAAATACAGTAAGTCCAAAGAGCAAGTAAATCGCATCGATACATTTGATGCTCAATAAGCTTTAGCTTATAACTGGCACTATTAGAGCTGATAGTATTAGAGCTGATAAAACTCAGATTATTAATGCTACACATACAAAAACCCCAATCTAGCTTTCGCATAGATTGGGGTTTCGTCTTTTTTGGTATGGCCCGCTTATTTATAAATAAACCTATGAATAAGGGCTTGTATCTACTATTACCTTGTCTTGAGCCAATCCTAAAATTATAGGACTAACTCAAAACGGCAAACTTGTGCTTAGATACCAGGTGCAGTATCAACTGCATCAGGTACGCCAGCGTCAGTTTTTTTCTTAGCAACTGGACGAGCACCAAGTTTTTCGCGGATACGTGCTGATTTACCAGAGCGCTCACGTAAGTAGTATAGTTTCGCACGGCGAACAGCACCGCGACGTTTCACTTCGATGCTCTCGATGATTGGTGAATGCAATTGGAATGCACGCTCAACGCCAACGCCGCTTGAGATTTTACGTACGGTAAACGCTGAGTTTAAACCGCGGTTACGCTTAGCAATTACAACGCCTTCAAAAGCCTGTAAACGCTCACGCTCACCTTCACGTACTTTTACTTGTACCACAACGGTATCGCCGGGTGCAAAGCTTGGGCGCTCAAGCAATTGAGCGTTTTCGATGACCTGAACCAATGGATGCTTGTTGCTCATGAGAGTTATCTCCTCACATTAGATAATAGAGGCTTGACGCATATCACCTGTTTGTAATAATTAATCGCATCTCTTTATAGTGAGACACAACGTAAATGGGTTATAACCAACGGCCACTATGCTATGACTCGTTTTATTATTGCTCAAAATTCTGTTTCTTAACTGTTTATCAAACTTCGTAACGATAAAATTAGATTTTAAAAACCTACTTTTTATCTGCTTTGGCCAATGCTTTCAACCACTTCGCTTGCTCTACCGTTGGGGTAAACGCTTGCCATAAGTCTGGACGACGCGTTTGCGTACGACTGACTTGCTGACTAAAACGCCACTTAGCGATATTGGCATGGTGACCTGAAAGTAATACCTCAGGAACCGCCATACCCGCAAACTCATGCGGCTTAGTATAGTGTGGACAGTCAAGCAAGCCATCGACAAAAGAGTCTTGCTCCGCTGACTTGTCATCACCCATGATATCGGGCAGACGACGTATCACACTATCCATTAGCACCATTGCTGGCAACTCGCCACCAGTCAACACGTAATCACCTAACGATACTTCCATATCGACATATTGTGATAGTAAACGCTCGTCAATACCTTCATAACGACCGCATAATAAAATCATGCCATCGTAATCAGTCATATTGACTACGCTACTCTCACTAAGCGTCTGTCCTTGCGGCGACATATAAATCACCGGACAGTGCTCACTATCGACACGGCAACCATGCTGACTGGCACGCAATCGTGCATCCTCAATGGCTTTCGATAATGGCTCAGCCATCATCACCATCCCAGGACCACCCCCATAAGGGCGCTCATCAATACGGCGATAGTTATCGGTGGTATAATCACGTGGATTAATGCATTCAATCGTAACTTGCTCTTGAGTCACTGCTCGGCCCGTGATTCCAAACTCACGAATCGTGGCAAACATCTCAGGAAAAATACTAATTACGGCAAAATACATCTGATGTCTACTTGCGTTAAGGCTAAAACAATCGGTGTAAGTACTAACAACGTCTGACTAAAAAGCCAGAAACGCTATCAGTAATCACTCGGCCATGCCACAAGCACTGTTTTTTCAGTCATATTGACTTCTATTACAGTTTGCTTATGCCATGGAATCAGGCGTTCTTCATTGTCTAAACTGTCTGAATTTGCCGTTACACGCATGATGTCATGGGCACCGGTTTCAAACATTTCAGTGATATTACCTAGATACTCATCCTGCTCGTTCATCACGCGCAGACTGACCAAATCCGACCAATAATATTCGTCTTCAGCGGTTTCAGGCAGGACGTTTTGTTCGACCCAAACGGTAACACCGTTCATAGTCTCAGCAACATTACGATCAGGAATCTGCTCAAATTGAGCTACAATCCCTGTTCCTTGCTCACGCCAAGCCTTCACAGTTAAAGGTTTCATGCCAGTGGC
>NZ_DFQV01000015.1:182620-193738 GCF_002377945.1 Psychrobacter sp. UBA3480 | reverse complement strand
AGGACGAGGGCCTCGACGACAGCGAAGTCGAATACGGCGCGGTCCTGCCGCCAATGATGGCGGGCGACGCCCCTGCCAAACATGCTGTAGAAAAGACGCAGCATTTCACGCAGCCGCCGCCCCGTTTTTCCGAAGCAACGCTGGTTAAGCGGCTTGAAGAATTAGGCATTGGCCGCCCGTCAACCTACGCGTCCACGATCCAGGTCTAACGTATGGAACTAAGACTTAAGTCTCAGTAAAGAGCTTATGAATTAGACATAAAAAAGGCCATCCTGTCTAGGGTGGCCTTTTTTTATTGGAGAAAGTTGAAGCATGATCGAAAATAGAATTATGCCTAGTGTGTATTAATGAATTAGCTGTATGTGTGACAGAGACAATTATTTGTTAGATAGCATATTGTAATCTGCAGCATAGCTTGTTATATTATCGCTGCACTTGACGCTAGCAGTTATTTTAGACTACGGTAGTGCAAAATCAGGTAAAATTAATAATTTTACCGTCAAGGGCTTGCATTCTATGCTAAATATTGTATAATGCTGTCCTTTACACCCATAGGCGATTGGCTCAATTGGTAGAGCATCGGTCTCCAAAACCGAGGGTTGTAGGTTCGAGTCCTACATCGCCTGCCATCTTCTTATCACATCTTTGTTGTACCCCACCATCTCCGAAGCGAGTTCTTTATGAGCAATGATCAAGATAACCTCGAGACTAAGTTATCTGATGCCAAGGCGGTTGCTGGTGGAATGCTGTCTAAAAATAAGCATGTTTCAGCTAGCGGTACTACTGCTGTTGAAGTGGCTAAGACTGGCTCAATAAAAGATTTGATTTTGTGGCTACTTGCCGCAGCTGTATTAATCGGTGCGACTCTAGTAAATCAATATTTACCAGGCTATTGGCAACCTGCCAA
Organism: Psychrobacter sp. UBA3480; assembly: GCF_002377945.1. GTDB lineage: Bacteria > Pseudomonadota > Gammaproteobacteria > Pseudomonadales > Moraxellaceae > Psychrobacter. The sequence goes on along the minus strand of NZ_DFQV01000015.1, from coordinate 192,831 downwards.
CGATGTCTGGGTACGTATTGGTATTATTGTCGCACTTGTTGTATTTGCATTAGTCTGTTTGGCGTTAACGCATCAAGGCCGTGCTTTTAAAATATTGTTAAAAGACGCTGCCGTTGAGCTTCGCCGAGTGACGTGGCCAGGTAAAGACGAAACCTTTCAATATACATGGCAAGTGATTGTCGTAATTGCGATTGCTGGTTTCTTTATTTGGTTATTGGATAACTTTTTTAATTGGTTCGTTGGTATCTTTATCGGTTAATAGCACGTATTAGTGACTATTAGCGAGACATTTACTCATAACGACTTATTTATAATGATCAGGAGCGTGATATGCGTTGGTATATTGTCCAAGCGTTTTCAGGATATGAAAAACAAGTACAACGTTCATTAACTGATCGTATTAATCGTAGTGACTTTGCTGAGTCATTCGGTGATGTATTAGTTCCTACTGAAGAAGTCGTTGAAATGAAAGACGGCAAAAAACGTAAGAGTGAGCGTAAGTTCTTTCCTGGATATGTATTGATCCAAATGGAAATGAACGATAATACTTGGCACATCGTAAAAGACTGTCCTCGTATTATGGGCTTCATCGGTGGTACGCCTGAGATGCCTGCACCGATTACGCAAGTAGAAGCTGATCGCATTTTAAACCGTTTGAACCAGACTGAAACTGACCCACGTCCTAAGACTCTATTTGAGCCGGGCGAAGAGTTGTTAGTTATCGATGGTCCATTTACTGACTTTAAAGGGTTGGTAGAAAAAGTGGATTACGAGAAGTCTAAACTACATCTAACGGTAAACGTATTTAATCGACCTACGCAGGTTGAGCTTGAATTTAGTAAAGTTGAAAAACTAGACTAAATTAGCAAAAAATTCATCAACCGGGGAGCTGTTAGTCAACTAGGCATATACCACGTTGATTTGGCGCTATTACCCATTTAGGAGAGTATCATGGCTAAGAAGATTGATGGTTACATCAAACTGCAAGTGCCTGCAGGCAAAGCAAATCCTTCACCACCTATTGGTCCAGCTTTGGGTCAAAAAGGCGTGAACATCATGGCGTTCTGTAAAGAATTTAACGCTGCGACCTCAGGCCAAGAGCCAGGTCTACCGATCCCAACTGAGATCACAGTATACAGCGACAAATCTTTTACCTTCATCATGAAGTCACCACCAGCTGCATACTTACTACGTAAGGCTGCTGGTATTGCTAAAGGTTCAGGTACACCGAACACTGCTAAAGTTGGTAAAGTTGACCGTGCACAACTAGAAGACATCGTTAAGACTAAGAATGCAGATTTAACTGCAGCTGATCTTGACGCTGCTGTCCGTACCATCGCTGGTACTGCACGTTCAATGGGTATTACCGTGGAGGGTGTATAATGTCTAAGCTAACCAAACGTCAAAAAGAAATTCAAAGCCGTATTGATAACGAAAAACAGTACACTATTGAAGAAGCGGTTCAAATCCTAAACGATTTGCCAGCGCTAAAATTCAAAGAGTCTATCGATATCGCAGTAAACTTGGGCGTTGACCCACGTAAATCTGATCAAGTAGTTCGTGGTGCAACCAACCTACCTGCTGGTACTGGTAAAACCAAACGCGTTGCTGTATTCGCTCAAGGCGCTGCTGCTGAAGCCGCTAAAGAAGCTGGTGCAGACATCGTTGGTTTTGAAGACCTAGCAGAACAAATCAAAGCCGGTAACATGGACTTTGATGTTGTTATCGCAGCTCCAGATGCAATGCGTGTTGTTGGTCAGTTAGGTACTATCCTAGGTCCACGTGGTCTAATGCCTAACCCTAAAGTTGGTACGGTAACGCCAAACGTTGCTGAAGCTGTGACAAATGCGAAAGCTGGTCAGGCTCAGTACCGTGTTGATAAAGCTGGTATCATCCATGCAACTATCGGCCAAGTTGGTTTCACTGCTGATCAAATCGAGCAAAACGCGCAAGCGATTCTTTCTGATCTAAAGCGTGCTAAGCCTGCTACTTCTAAAGGTACTTTCATTAAGAAAATTACCTTGTCTAGCACGATGGGTCCAGGTCTAACGATCGACGCTGTTCCTTATCGTACTGCTAAATAATTAAAGTTTTTATCTTCAAATATTTTGAGTGATAAATACAAATAGTTTTTAAAGAATTAGGTCAGCGTAGTATTTGCTACGCTGTCTAAGACCGTAGGTAGAGAGTAGTTTAGAGTCATAGTTAGCGATCTTCGGATAGTTGTTTATGATGATAAGTCACTTTTGTTAATCGACGACAGATGAAAATCTTAGTTGTCCTACGCAGACGGTGGCCCACACAGTTTAAGACACGAGCGAATAGGGCGATAGGGTTATTTATAATCTTCAAACTATTACTCAACGTCATTCTGATAACGGTGCCGTAATCAGTCGTTACCAGTAGATGCTTTTATTAGTAATTGAATCCACTGGTAATGTGTCGTATCAAGTCAGTCTTAGCTTACAGTTTGAGTGCATAAAAACATTGTTTTTAGCACTTTTATTATAAGTCGATTGATAAGATTAAAGGAGTCAACTTATGGCATTAACGCTAGAACAAAAACAACAAGTTGTGGCTGAAGTGTCTGAAGTTGCTGCTAATGCTTACTCAGCAGTAGCTGCCGAATATCACGGTATTGGTGTTGCACAGCTTACTAAGCTGCGCGAACAAGCTCGTGATAAAGGTGTTGTTTTAAAAGTGGTAAAAAATACACTAGCAAAACGCGCTTTTGAAGGCACTAAGTTTGAGAGCATGTCAGACCGTATGACTGGTCCACTACTTTTGGCTTTCTCTATGGAAGATTTGGGATCTGCTGCTCGAGTCGTTTTCGACTTCAGCAAAGATAACAAAGCTTTAGAGACCAAATTAGTATCAGTCGGTGGTGAAGTTTATGGTCCAGAAGAGCTAGAGCGCGTATCGAAGCTACCAACTCGCGACGAAGCAATCTCTATCTTGATGGCTACTATGAATGCACCAGTGACCAAGCTTGTCCAGACTATGAACGCTGTTCCTGGCAAGTTCGTTCGCACTGTAGCGGCAATCAAAGACGCAAAAGAAGCTGCTTAATTGCTTGTTTTAACGTAACTTTAACATCGCTAATTTTGGTTGCATTTTATTGTCACATTAGGCAAGCAATCAAGGCGATATTAGAATCAATTAATTTTTATCAGATAACGGAGAGTTCTCATGGCACTATCTAAAGATGACGTGTTAAATGCAATCGCTGAAATGTCAGTAATGGATATCGTTGAGTTAATCAGCGACATGGAAGAAAAATTCGGCGTAACAGCTGCTGTTGCTGCTGCACCTGCTGCTGCTGGTCCTGCTGCTGCTGCTGCTGAAGAAAAAGACGAGTTTGACGTAGTTCTTGCCAGCTTTGGCGAGAAGAAAGTTGGCGTAATTAAAGCCGTACGTGAAGCTACTGGTCTTGGCCTAAAAGAAGCGAAAGATTTGGTTGAAAGCGCTCCAGCTCCAATCAAAGAAGGCGCATCTAAAGCTGAAGCTGAAGAGTTGAAAAAGAAACTTGAAGAAGCTGGTGCAACTGTTGAACTAAAATAAGTTTAACACTGTACGAAAAAAAGCTGGTAATGCCTTGCATTGCCAGCTTTTTTTTACTATAATTCGTAGCTTGACCTTTTGTGTCTGCCAACATACGTATGCAACATCACGGTGGATACCCATCAAAAGGACAGACGATATACATGCAAGCACACATGCCAGTTTTTGAAATCAGTTAATATGAGCTAAACGTCTGTAGATGTTTGGCATTTTTTTGTGTCTGCATGCTTTCCTATCAACACTATAGTTTATACTGATTCTAAAAGTTATAGTTACCCCGATTATTAATCCTGAAAAAAGCGGTATTCTTAAAAAAGCTGTTGATCATAAGTTGCCTACTTGGTTTGGCATGACTGTCGATATTTAGTCTTATAGACAGTTTGTATGTGTAGGGAACATAGTTCGGTAATAAGTAGTCTAGATGGCAAGTGGTATGGATGCAATCTTAATAGACATTATTCCCCAGCAAGGTATTTGTAAAGTAAGCCTGATATGCAATGTGTTATAGATTATATAATATTGAATTTTTTGGTTGCAACAGTCATATAGACTGATTCACTTACCATGAATCTAGCAAGCAACGACGAGATTAAGTGAAGTGTGCTAGGTAAGCACTGAAGAGTAAAGTAGTAATTGACAGAAAAGACATGAACTGAACACGAAGACCCGTTTTATATTATCGTTTACGTCGCCACGTTTGCATCGTATTTATGCATACTGGCCACGCTTTTAATTTGTTTCCACGTTTACTGTAAGGACTCTCGATGGCATATTCTTATACTGAAAAAAAGCGTATTCGCAAAAGTTTTGCTGAATTGCCCACTGTAATGGACATTCCCTATTTACTGTCTATTCAAGTAGATTCTTACGAGCAATTTTTGCAAGAGCACAAAAAGCCGAAAGCTCGTGAGAATACTGGTTTGCAAGCTGCGTATTCCTCTATTTTCCCAATTGAGAGTCACTCTGGTAACGCAGAGCTACAATTTGTTGAGTACTATTTAGGCACGCCTGAATTTGATGAGCGTGAGTGTATCTTACGTGGTTCAACGTTTGCTGCGCCTATGCGTGTCAAAATCCGTTTGATCATCAAAGATAAAGACAGCAAAGACAAAGATAGCAAAGCTGCTATCAAAGATATCCGTGAGCAAAGCGTTTACATGGGCGAGATGCCTTTGATGACGGCTAACGGTACTTTCATTATCAATGGTACTGAGCGTGTTATCGTATCTCAGCTACATCGTTCACCTGGTGTGTTCTTTGACCATGATAAAGGTAAGTCACATTCAAGTGGTAAAGTGCTTTATAACGCACGTATTATCCCTTACCGTGGTTCATGGTTAGACTTTGAATTTGATGCAAAAGATTTAGTATTTGCTCGTATTGACCGTCGCCGTAAACTACTTGCGTCAATCATTCTACGCGCACTTGGTCTAACAACTTCTGAAATTCTAGATTTATTCTTTGATAAAGTCGCTGTTTATAAAGCTGAAGAGACGTTTGAAATTGATCTAGTTGCCGATCGTCTACGTGGCGAAATGGCTCAGTTCGATATCGTATCACCTGAAGGTGACGTTATCGTAGAGCAGGGCAAACGCATTAACGCACGCCGTATCCGTCAGCTTGAAGAAGCCGGTATGACGAAAATTGCTGTGCCTGATGAGTATTTATACGAGCGTATCTTAGCAGAAGACATCGTTGTTAATGATGAAATCATCGCTAAAGCAAATACGCCAATTGACCACGAGTTATTGGTAAAATTGAACTCATTTGAAGCCAGTGGTGCCATCAAAGAGTTCAGCATTCTGTTCACGAACGATATCGACCAAGGTAGTTATATTGCCGATACGCTACGTGCTGATAGCACCTCAAGCCGTGAAGAAGCGTTGATCGAAATCTACAAAGTAATGCGTCCGGGTGAGCCACCAACGGTCGAAACTGCTGAGAAACTGTTTGAGAGCATGTTCTTTAACGCAGATCGTTATGACTTATCAAATGTCGGTCGTATGAAGTTCAACCGTCGTCTTGGTTTAGAATTTGATAACACTGATGATCCTGATATTCAGCGCGAACGCAGTGTATTGACCAACGATGATATCGTTAATGTGCTAAAAGAACTTATCGAGATTCGTAATGGCCGCGGCGATGTCGATGATATTGACCATCTTGGTAACCGTCGTATTCGCTCAGTAGGCGAAATGGCAGAAAACCAATTCCGTGTTGGTCTAGTACGTGTTGAGCGTGCCGTAAAAGAGCGTTTAAGCTCAGCAGAATCAGACAACTTGTCACCACAAGACTTGATTAACTCTAAGCCAGTAGCGGCTGCGGTTAAAGAATTCTTTGGTTCAAGCCAGTTGTCACAGTTTATGGATCAGAACAATCCGTTGTCTGAAGTTACCCATAAGCGCCGTGTATCAGCGTTAGGACCTGGTGGTCTAACTCGTGAACGTGCAGGCTTTGAAGTACGTGACGTACATGATACGCATTATGGCCGTGTATGTCCTATTGAGACTCCTGAAGGTCCAAACATTGGTCTGATCAACTCACTAGCGACTTTTGCTAAAACCAACAGCTTTGGCTTCTTAGAAACGCCATATCGCCGTGTGGTTGATGGTAAAGTGACTGACGTTATTGAGTATCTATCAGCAATCGAAGAAGTAGGTACTGTCATTGCACAGGCTGATTCTCCGATGACTGAAGATGGCGCGTTATCTGACGAGATGGTCAGTGTACGTAGCTATGGTGAATTTGTTCGTATGCCGCCAGAAAAAGTGACGCATATGGATGTATCACCAAGTCAGGTAGTATCGGTTGCAGCAGGTCTGATTCCGTTCCTAGAGCATGATGATGCTAACCGTGCCTTGATGGGCTCGAACATGCAGCGTCAGGCTGTTCCTACGCTACGTGCTGATAAGCCGTTAGTAGGTACTGGTATGGAGCGTCACGTTGCTCGTGACTCTGGTGTTTGTGTTATCGCTAAGCGTGGCGGTGTGATTGAAGATGTTGATGCATCACGTATCGTTGTTCGTGTAAACGAAGACGAGATGACTGCTGGTGAAGCGGGTATCGATATCTATAACTTGATCAAATACACGCGCTCTAACCAGAACACTTGTATCAACCAACGTATCATCGTTAACCAAGGTGACGAGATTGCTTTGGGTGATATCTTGGCTGATGGTCCATCAACGGATCTTGGTGAGCTAGCACTAGGTCAGAACATCCGCATCGCATTTATGCCGTGGAATGGTTACAACTTCGAAGATTCAATCTTGTTATCTGAAAAAGTAGTTAAAGAAGATCGTTTCACTACTATTCATATCCAAGAATTGACTTGTGTGGCTCGTGATACCAAGCTAGGTACAGAAGAGATCACGGCTGATATTCCAAACGTTGGTGAAGCAGCATTATCAAGTCTTGATGAAGCAGGTATCGTCTATATCGGTGCTGAAGTTGACGCTGGTGATATTCTAGTTGGTAAAGTCACACCAAAAGGTGAGACGCAACTAACGCCAGAAGAGAAACTACTACGGGCTATCTTTGGCGAAAAAGCGGCTGATGTGAAAGACACTTCACTACGCGTACCAACTTCAAGTAAAGGTACGGTTATTGATGTACAGGTCTTCACCCGTGATGGCGTTGAAAAAGACGCACGCGCAAGAGCGATTGAAAAATCGCAGCTTGATAGCTATCGCAAAGATTTGAAAGAAGAGCTACGTATCTTTGAAGAAGCAGCACGTGGCCGTATTGGTAATCTATTAGATGGCCAAAAAGTCAGCGGCGGTGCTGGTCTAAAAGCTGGTACGGTTATGGCATTGGCTGATATGAAAGATATGAGCCTTGAGACCTTGCTTGATATTCAGCCAGTAGAAGAAGAAATCTCTGAGCGTCTAACGCAAATCGCTGATTATTTGGTTGATAAGCAAAAGGACATCGATGTGAAGTTTGCTGAGAAAAAACGCAAATTGACTGCTGGTGATGACCTGCAACATGGCGTACAAAAAATCGTTAAAGTATATCTAGCGGTTAAGCGTCGTATTCAGCCTGGTGATAAGATGGCTGGTCGTCATGGTAACAAAGGTGTTGTATCGCGCATCATGCCAGTTGAAGACATGCCTTATGATGAAAATGGTAATACCGTTGACATCGTATTGAATCCACTTGGTGTACCATCTCGTATGAACATCGGTCAGGTTCTAGAGACGCATTTGGGTATGGCAGCGAAAGGATTGGGCGAGAAGATTGACGGTATGCTCAAATCGCAAGCAGCGATCAAAGAGCTACGTGACTTCTTGGACAAAATCTATAACCAAGTAGGCGGTGAGCAAGTTGATCTTGATAGCTTGAGTGATGATGACATCATGGCGCTAGCAGACAACTTACGTGGCGGTGTACCGATGGGCACAGCAGTATTTGACGGCGCAAGAGAAAGCCAAGTTAAAGACTTGCTCGAGCTTGCTGGTATGGATCGCGATGGTCAGCAGACGTTATATGATGGTCGTACAGGTCAGAAGTTTGACCGTAAAGTAACTGTCGGTTACATGTACATGCTCAAGCTTAACCATTTGGTTGATGACAAAATGCATGCGCGTTCAACAGGTTCTTATTCTCTAGTGACGCAGCAGCCATTGGGTGGTAAAGCTCAGTTTGGTGGTCAGCGCTTCGGTGAGATGGAAGTATGGGCACTAGAAGCATACGGCGCGACTTACACGTTGCAAGAAATGCTAACGGTGAAGTCGGATGACGTTGAAGGCCGTACTCGTATGTACAAAAACATCGTTGATGGTGAGCAGTATATGGATCCAGGCATGCCTGAGTCGTTTAACGTACTGACCAAAGAAATCAAATCACTGGGTATTAATATTGAGTTAAAACAAAGCAACTAGCCCGTTGTTTAACTTAGTTGTCCACTAAAGGCAGTCTGCTTTATTGCTGCTGCTTTTAGTGATTTGTCTCAACCCTATTCATTGCCTTCATTCATCTTATCTGCGTCAATGGTACGCTGTCAGATGATTATAAAGATAACGGAGAAGCAACTTGAAAGATTTACTCGATATCATGCAAAGCCCTACCGGCAACGGTAACCAAGAGTTTGATAGCATTCAAATTACTTTAGCCTCACCTGACGTCATCAAGTCATGGTCGCACGGCGAAGTGAAAAAGCCTGAAACCATCAACTATCGCACGTTTAAGCCTGAGCGTGATGGTCTTTTTTGTGCCAAAATCTTTGGCCCAGTAAAAGACTTCGAATGTTTATGTGGTAAATATAAGCGCCGTAAGTTCCAAGGCGTTATCTGTGAAAAATGTGGTGTCGAAGTTACCACTGCTAAAGTTCGTCGTGATCGCATGGGCCATATCGACCTAGCCAGTCCAGTTGCGCATATTTGGTTCCTAAAATCATTACCAAGCCGCATCGGTCTATTGCTAGACATGACGCTACGTGATATCGAGCGTGTTCTATATTTTGAAAGCTATATCGTTACTGAGCCTGGTCTAACTAGCTTAGAAAAATACCAGTTGCTTGATGACGAAGATTATTACAAAGCGCTTGAAGAGTTTGGTGACGAATTCACAGCCAAGATGGGTGCTGAAGCAGTTCAAGACCTATTAAAAGACATCGATATCGATCTTGAAATTGATGAGCTACGTGAAGCGATTCCACAAACTGGTTCTGAAACTAAGCTTAAGAAGATGTCTAAGCGTCTCAAATTATTAGAAGCATTCCGTGATTCTAATAACAAGCCTGAGTGGATGGTAATGAACATCTTGCCAGTACTACCACCAGATTTGCGTCCTCTAGTACCGCTAGAAGGCGGCCGTTTTGCGACGTCAGATCTAAACGATCTATATCGCCGTGTGATCAACCGTAACAACCGTCTTAAGCGTCTGCTTGAGCTAAGCGCACCTGACATCATCGTGCGTAACGAAAAACGTATGTTGCAAGAGTCAGTAGATGCGTTGCTTGATAACGGTCGTCGCGGTCGTGCCATCACTGGTAGTAACAAGCGTCCATTGAAATCTTTGGCAGATATGATAAAAGGTAAGCAAGGTCGTTTCCGTCAGAACTTACTTGGTAAGCGTGTCGATTACTCTGGTCGTTCGGTTATCGTTGTAGGTCCAACACTACGTCTACATCAGTGTGGTCTACCTAAGAAAATGGCACTAGAATTATTCAAGCCATTTACTTATAACAAACTATTGTCTCATGGTTTAGCGACTACGATTAAAGCTGCCAAAAAGATGGTAGAGCGTGAAGAGCCACAAGTATGGGATATGCTGGCCATGGTTATCCGTGAGCATCCAGTACTTCTTAACCGTGCGCCAACACTTCACCGTTTGGGTCTACAGGCATTTGAGCCAGTATTGATCGAAGGTAAAGCCATCCAGTTGCATCCGCTTGTTTGTACTGCATTCAACGCCGATTTCGATGGTGACCAAATGGCCGTTCACGTGCCATTGACGCTAGAAGCACAGCTTGAATCACGTGCCTTGATGATGTCTACCAACAACATCTTGTCACCTGCGAACGGTGATCCGATCATCGTACCATCTCAGGATGTTGTGCTAGGTCTATATTACATCAGTCGCTCGTCTATCAATGCCAAAGGCGAGAGCATGATTTTTGCTACCGTTAATGAAGCATTGCGTGCGAT
>NZ_DFQV01000015.1:0-182459 GCF_002377945.1 Psychrobacter sp. UBA3480 | reverse complement strand
AACCAAGAGATGACGAAGAAAAACATCTCTCGTTTGATCAACTCTTGCTACCGTAAAGTTGGCGTAAAAGAAAGTGTTATGTTTGCTGACCAATTGATGTATCTTGGTTTTGCTCAAGCAACACTATCTGGCGTGTCTATCGGTATCGACGACATGGTCATTCCACCACTTAAGAAGCAAATCATCGAAGTGGCAGAAGGCGAAGTTCGCGAAATCGAAGATCAGTTCGAGCAAGGCTTTGTAACTGCTGGTGAGCGCTATAACAAAGTAGTTGATATCTGGTCACGTACCAATGACAAAGTCGCTAAAGCGATGATGGACAACTTGGCAACAGATAAAGTTATCAACGCAAAAGGTGAAGAAGACGAGCAGAAGTCATTCAACTCTATCTTTATCATGTCAGATTCTGGTGCTCGTGGTAGTGCGGCACAGATTCGTCAGTTGGCTGGTATGCGTGGTTTGATGGCGAAACCAGATGGCTCAATCATTGAGACGCCGATTAAAGCTAACTTCCGTGAAGGTTTGACGGTACTACAGTACTTCATCTCAACTCACGGTGCACGTAAAGGTCTAGCAGATACAGCACTGAAAACAGCTAACTCAGGTTACCTAACTCGTCGTCTAGTTGATGTGGCACAAGATTTGGTTATCACTAGCGATGATTGTGGTACTGAAGAAGGCCTACTCATGAAACCACATATTCAAGGTGGTGAAATCATTGAGAAGCTAGGTGAGCTAGTACTGGGTCGTGTGACTGCTCGTGACGTTACTTATAATGACGATGCTGATAAAGTATTGATTCCAGCTGGTACATTGATCGATGAGTACTGGGTTAACGTCCTTGATAACAACGCAATCGATGATATCTGGGTACGTTCAGTAATTACTTGTGATATCGAACATGGCGTATGTTCACAGTGTTATGGTCGTGACCTTGCACGTGGTCATAAAGTGAATATCGGCGAATCAGTCGGTGTTATGGCAGCTCAGTCTATTGGTGAGCCAGGTACTCAGTTAACCATGCGTACGTTCCACGTGGGCGGGGCCGCGAGCTCAGCCTCTGTAGACAACAGCATCTCTGTACGTAATGCTGGTCAAGCGCACTTTGAAAACATGAAAACAGTACAGCATACCGATGGTCACTTAGTCATTGTATCGCGTTCAGCTGAAATCGCATTGACCGATGAGCTTGGCCGTGAGCGTGAGCGCTATAAAGTACCGTACGGTTCAAGCGTACTTGTGAAAGACGAAGAGCAGGTTGAAGGCGGTCAAACTATCGCTAAATGGGATCCGCATACGCATCCAATCATCACAGAATTTGCTGGTACAGCACGCTTCAGTGACATCACTGACGGTATGACTGCAACAGTAAAAGTTGATGATGCGACTGGTATGAGCTCATTTGAGATTCTAGCTACTCGTGACCGTTCAAGTTCAGCAAAAGACTTACGTCCTGCGATTATCTTGAACACTGACGAAGGCAAAGAAGTGGTTTACTTCTTACCAGCTGAAACTATCATCCGCGTGAGCGATGGTGAAAAAGTAGCAGCAGGTTCGATTCTAGGCCGTGTACCACAAGCGTCTTCTGGTACAAAAGATATTACCGGTGGTCTACCACGTGTTGCTGACTTGTTCGAAGCACGTCGTCCAAAAGATCACGCCATTATGGCAGAAATGACTGGTGTGGTTAGCTTTGGTAAAGAGACTAAAGGTAAGAACCGCTTCATTATTACTAATGAAGATGGTGAAGTACATGAAGAGCTAATCCCGAAATGGCGTCAAATCAACGTCTTTGAAAACGAGACGGTAGCACGTGGTGAAGTGATCGCTGATGGTCCACAGAACCCACATGATATCTTACGTTTGAAAGGTCAGACTGCACTTGCTGATTATATCGTCAACGAAGTACAGGACGTTTATCGCTTGCAGGGTGTAAAAATCAACGACAAGCACATCGAAGTTATCATTCGTCAGATGTTGCGTAAAGTTGAAATCACTGACGGCGGCGATTCAAGTCACTTCAAAGGTGATCAGGTCGAGTATGCAGATATCAAAGCATTGAATGCTAAGCTAGAAGCGGAAGATAAATTCCCAGTACAGTTTGAGCGTCAATTACTAGGTATCACCAAAGCAAGTCTAGCAACTGAAAGCTTTATTTCAGCGGCTTCTTTCCAGGAAACAACCCGTGTACTAACTGCGGCTGCTGTGACTGGTAAAGTAGATGAGCTACGTGGTCTGAAAGAAAACGTGGTTGTTGGTCGCTTGATTCCTGCAGGTACTGGTCTTGCTTATCATAAAGCACGTAAAGAAAAAGCAGATCAGAAACTACAAGATAAAGATTTGAATGCAGCGTTTGATATGACTGCAAGCACTGATAGCAAAGACTTTGCAAGCTTCGACGAAGCATTTGCTCAAGAGTTAAATCAAGATAATTAATCGTATTAAGTATTTTGATTCATTCTTAATTTGATAAAAAAGCCAGCCTAAGTTGCTGGCTTTTTTGTGCGTATAAAAAACTGAGAAAGGCATGGTGCTATTATCTAAAAAAATAGTACACTGGAAATATGCTCTAATTCACTATTCATAAAAGGATAATTAGCAAATGGCAGGTAAAACTCGCGTCGCCAAATATCAAGCAGATCGGACCAATCAAAAGTTATATTTTTGTCGTTTATCTTGCCAATCTGCAGGAAGTACCAATGATAAGCAGTTATACCAAGCACACTGTGAGACTGCTATTTTTCACTTGCATGGTGCTTTGCTAGCATTTATTCAGGAGCTCGGTCATTTCTATAGCCTAAATATGACGGCGCCAACTTTGCTCGATATTGAGCAAGCACTGAGCGAGCGTACCCAAGTATCTCCTGAGATTCAGCGTTTGCAGCAATTACAGCAGCAAGGTTTTATTGCCAATATAGAACGTGCTTATCAGCGTTGTCTTTATGCAGTACCGCCAGATACTATCGTCGATGAAGCGCCAAGCAGCCATTTAGCGTCGCCAGACTTGATTGTCAATGTCGTCACTTTATCTAACCAATGGCTGCCTGATGAGACCACAATACGAGAATGGCGTAATCAGCTTTTAGAGTTGATTGAACAACTGCGTGCAGGTATGGTTGAATTCTAATAGGAAGTAAACCAGAAGATTTAGTCTCTGATAGCTATTTATTGAACAATTTGAAAGTATGATTAAGTAGGGTAGGCCATAGTCTACAGCGCATAAAAAAGGCTTATTCAGTCATTACTGAATAAGCCTTTTTCTATTGATTAAGAATTGTCTTGTTTGTTACTCTGGCATCGGTGGCATACTTTCAACGGGCGTCACTGTCAATGGATTTTCCGGTACGCTATCATCACTACGATTGTTGCTTGGTTTCGTTGATGGTGGAGTACGGGTATTTTCAGTAGGCTCTGGAGCCGAAGGCTTACGCTGCTGAGTTTGAGTCTTAACTGGCTTGGCTGATTTCTTGGCGTCATCATCAACTAGGATGCCATCATCAGTCATCTCTATGATACTTTGCTGTTGCTTTCTGGATTTTGAGCGGTTATTGATAGATACCCATTGGCTTGGCGTGTCTTTGAGCTGGGCTTTCATAAAGTCCATCCATACTGGTAGCGCTGCCACACCACCATATTCACGGCGGCCCATAGTAGATGGTTGATCGAATCCCATCCATACTACTGTCGCATTGGTAGGATGAAATCCTGCAAACCACGCATCTTTGGCCTGATTGGTGGTACCAGTTTTGCCACCGATATCATCACGTCCTAATGCTTTTGCTCTTACCGCTGTACCGCGTTGGACTACATCGCGTAGTATATCTGCCATCTCAAAAGCGACTCTCGGTTGCAGTATACGAGGTGCTTGTTTGGCTCTCACATATTGTACGGCAGGCGCTTTTAGACGGTCTGATTGTGGACCTGCGTTATATACCGTTAAATCAAGCTCTTTATCTGTTGTTTCGCTATCATCATTACCTTCTAATGATGAATTATCGGTAGTTATTTCATTAGTACTATCATCAAGCGCTTCAATTGACTTCTCATACTCTTCAACTAAGCTGCTATTAACCTTTTCAAGTTTTTCGTTAAAGCATAGTGCACATGCTTGACGTGGATTTGCCTGAAACAACAGCTCGTTTTTATAATTGTAAATTTGTTCAATAAAGTAAGGTTGGACACGATGACCACCATTCGCGAAAGTTGAGTAAGCCGTAGCCATTTGTAAAGGTGTGGCTTGCCCTGCTCCGAGTGCTAATGATAATGTTGTCGGCAGCTTTTCTTTATCAAGACCAAATTCATCTAATAGGTTGCGCGTACTTGAGATACCGATAGCTTGTAACAAGCGAATAGATACGAGGTTACGCGACAAATATAAACCGCGACGTAAAGTGATATCACCTAAGAAACGTTCATCAGAGTTTTTAGGTTTCCAGTCACCTACTTGGATAGCTTTATCAGACACTATGGTATCTGGGCGATAACCTTTCTCTAAAGCAGCGGTATAAACAAGCGGTTTGATGGTTGAGCCGGGTTGACGCCAGCCTTGTAGAGCGCGGTTGAACTTACTGTGGTTAAAATCAAAGCCACCGACCAATGCATTTACAGCACCAGTCTCTGGATTCAACGAGACCAAACTTCCTTGAATTTTAGGTATTTGACCTAATTGCCAGTTGCCATTCGAAGTAGGTATCACACGAATGATATCGTTTTTCCTAACAACTTGACTGGCATTGCTAGGGTAATAACCAATACGGTCAGCAGAAATATATTTACGTGCCCATTTCATACCAGACCAATTAACGGTCACTTCTTCACCGGATTGTAGGACTGCGTCAAAACTACGAGAATTGACTTTAGTCACTTTGGCAGGAGACATATTGCTGTAGCGTCGGAAGTTCTCGAGAGGCTCATCATTTGCTTCAGCCCCGCGCCAACCATGGCGATGCTCATAGGCAATCAATCCTGTTACTACTGCTGCTTCTGCATCTGTTTGTGCTTTACTATCTACTGTGAGACGTACGCGCCATCCACCGTGCATAACTTGATCGCCATAACGTTCGACTAAAGCAGCGCGTGTCATTTCTGCTAAATAAGGCATATTTACATCGAGCTTTTCTTTATATAGGTTGATACCTATAGGAGAGTTGACCGCTTCATCGTACTGAGCTTTGGTAATATAGCCAAGCTCATGCATGCGTCCAATAATCCAGTTACGGCGAGTCAATGCGCGGCTAGGATTGGCAACAGGGTTATACTTAGAAGGGGCTTTTGGTAGACCTGCTAACATCGCCATTTCAGCAATAGTTAGATTGTCTAATGACTTACTATAATATTTTTTGGCTGCAGCGCGGATGCCATAGGCGCCTTCACCTAGATAGATCTTATTGACATATAGTGTCAAGATGTCATTTTTGCTCAGTTCGTCTTCGATCTTCCGCGCCAAAAACAACTCTGTTAGTTTGCGGTTTAAAGTACGTTCTGGACTTAAGAAATAGTTTTTAGCGACCTGCATCGTAATGGTAGAGCCACCGGTTTGACCATCGTCATCAGTGACTGCTTCGGTGACAGCGCGACCAAGACCTTTAATACTAATTCCGCTATGCTGAAAGAAAGAAGCATCTTCGGCTGCTAAAAAGGCATGAGTTAAATCTTCAGGAATCTCATCAAAACTAACTGGTAACGATAAACGATTGCCATATTGGCCGATTAATTTATCATCACTACTATAAATCTGTAATGGCATTTCTAGTTTGGCTGTTTTAATTTCTTGCGTACTAGGTAGGGTTGGTGACAAATACATTGCCATTCCATAGAAACCAATAGGTACAGCAAGTGCTAGAACAACTGCCAATGCTAGGCAAGCGATAAAAAGTCCCACTAAAAAACGAATGAGACGAGCAGTAGCATTTTTCTTGGCCATAATAAGACTTATTAGTTAGAATTTGTAGCAGACAATATTATTATACCTTGAACAAAATGAGCAGGTAATAATAAATGTGTAAGTTAGCCTTAATATATTTTTAAATGCTTGAATCTATCAATTAAGTAAAGTATTGTATTCAATTATTACAAATAACTATCAGATTGTACACTTAATATAAGGTATAGAGTTTGTGAGGCTATTTACTTCGAAAAGTCGACATTTGATTGGTGTGGATATTTGTGCCACCTCAGTAAAGTTGGTTGACATACAGCGCCAACAAGGCATGTTCCACCTAAAATCTTATGGTATTGAAAGGCTACCAGAAGGTGTCGTCATTGATAAGCTTCTAGCAGATACAGAGGCAGTTGGCAACATTATAACGAGTCTGGCAAAACGTTGCCAGGTATCGGGTAGTAGTGCTGCAACTGCGGTCTCAGGGTCTGCAGTGATCACTAAAATCATAGATATGGATATGGCACTTAGCGATGTTGAGCGTGAGGCTCAGATACGTCTAGATGCTGACCAATATGTGCCTTATCCATTAGAAGATGTCAACTTAGACTTTGAAGTATTAGGACCATCTTTGGTCAGCGAAGATATGGTTCAGGTATTGCTTGCTGCTTCTCGCTCGGAAAATGTTGACCAACGTGTAGATGCTTTAGCGTTCGGTGGGATGCAAACAAAAGTCATGGATATCGAATCGCATGCAATTGAACGTGCATTTGGATTGATGGTAGATAGTCTCCCAAATGTACCAGAACTGGTGGCTTTGATAGACATAGGTCATAATCAAACTACTTTATATATCGCCAAAAATGGTGAGTTTATCTATAGTCGGGAACAACTATTTGGAGGTGTTCAATTAACAGAAGCCATACAAAACCGCTATGGCTTATCGGCAGAAGAGGCGACGCTGAGTAAGCGCGAACGTACCTTACCTGATGATTATTATCCTGAAGTTTTGACACCCTTTATAGAAAACACTATTCAGCAAATCACTCGCTCTCTACAGTTTTACTTCTCATCAAGCCAATATAGCAGCATCGATCATGTGGTGCTCGCAGGGGGAAGTAGTTCCATTGCAGGTCTCGCTGGTATGGCACAACAAAAGCTAGGTGTAACTGTCAGTGTTGCTAATCCATTTACTAATATGACTATTGCACCAAATATTGATAATGAGCAATTGGCTATTGATGCTCCAAGTTTAATGGCTGCATGCGGTCTTGCGTTGAGGAGCTTTGACTAATGGCTCGTATTAACCTTTTACCTTGGCGACAAGAAGAACGTGAACGTCGAAACAAAGAGTTCATCACTTTAGTAGTTGCAGTTACGTTGCTAACTTTATTGGCAGCCTTTGCTTCATGGAGTTATTTTAACAATGAGCTTGATGAACAGCTTGATGCCAACGCTTTGATCGAACAAGAAAATACTCGCTTAGACACAGCATTGACTGAAATTGATAGTTTAGAACAGCGTCGTGACGATATTATTTCACGCATGCAAGTTATTCAAGATTTACAAGGTCGACGTCCTGTCCCTGTACGCCTATGGGATGATCTTGCTAAAGCTATTCCACCAGCGCTATATCTAAATAACCTTAAACGTGAAGGCGATGTCTTAACTTTAACAGGTTTAGCAGATAATCCAAATATTGTATCAAGCTTAATCCGCAACCTTGATAGTAGCAAATGGATGGGTAACTCAGCAGTAAGTAACATTCAACAGAATATTACCGCTTATCAAGCTGCACCAGCTCTCAATAATACAGTTGAGACAGGTGAACAGCCACGTCCTGTGTATCCTGAAGACAGTTACGTACAGTTTATAGTGACGACTAAAGTCCAGTCAGAGACACCTAACCCTGATGACGCTGATACTAGTGCTAGTCTTGGAGGTGAGTTATGAAGCTTATCCGTAAAAAAAGCCTCACTAAAACTAAAAAATCTGCTTTAAAACCGAAAAAGCAATTTGATTTAAATGAGTTTCGCCGTAGCTTTGAGTCGTTAGATTCAGAAAATTATGGCAGTTGGCCATTACCAGTCAAGGTGACAGTAATTGGCCTTATTATTATCTTTATCGCAGCTTTGTCATGGGCCTTACCGATTAGCAGCAAAATTGATGCAATTAATGCTGCTGAGGCTCAACAACGAACCTTACTTGATAGCTATCGTGAAAAAGAGTCGCGCGCTCGTCATTTAAAAGCTTATCAGGCGCAAGTGGTTCAAATGGAAACTGAGTTTAATACTTTATTAGATCAGTTGCCAAAAGATACTCGTGTGTCAGAATTGGTAGAAGGCATAAACATGACAGGCGTTGGTAGTAATATCCGTTTTCAAGATATTTCAGTAGAGCCTGAGATTGAAAATGAATTCTTTATTGAGCAACCAATACGTATTGCTGCGTTAGGTGAATATCATCAGTTTGGCAGCTTTATTAGTGGTCTTGCCGCACTTCCTCGAATTATTACGATGCATGATTTTGAAGTCAGTAACCCGCAGCCTACTTTGGATGTTTTACCAGAGCTTAACTTAGTCTTGCAAACTAAGACTTATCGCTCTAAAGAAGCGGCTCCTGAAGGTGATGAAGCCGTTGCTACTGATGCAAACGCAGGAGGCAACTAATGAGTATTCAAAAAATGCCCATGCTATTGGCTTTAAGTATTGCTGTTTTATCTATGACAGGGTGTAGTGACCGTATAGGTATGGCAGAGCAGTCAATGACTGATATCCGCAATCAGCCTGCACAGCCTATTGAGCCGCCACCCAAAGCTGAACTAGTAGAGGATTTTGTTTATAGCGCTAGTTCGCAGCGTAGTCCTTTTTTACCGCCAAGCTTGGTCAGTGTGCAAGGGGCTAGAACCTCTATTGAAGGTGTACGTCCTGATATTAACAGAATAAAAGAACCACTTGAGCAGTACGAACTGTCGCAACTGATTTTTCGAGGTGTAGTAATTTCGCCTGAAGGTCAGCGATATGCGTTAGTACAACGTCCCGACGGTTCAGTTGCCAGTGTTAAAGTAGGCGATTATCTTGGAATGAACGACGGCCGTATTGTTGAAATCACGCCGACCCAGATTAACTTGATTGAAATTGTGCCAGATAGCCGCGCAGGGTTTGTAGAAAAACCCCAGTCGCTGGTATCCCCTATAAGCTAAGTCGGCAGATTTTTTGAGGAATAAATAATGACAGTACGCAATAACAAGGTAATGATGATGAGCAACCGCGTTTCTTCTGCTTTTGCTATTTCAGCACTGGCAGTCAGTATGGTGGCTGTGACTAATAGTGCTTATGCTGCACAGCGCATTGATAGTGTTTCTGTAGTACAGACTGCACCTGCAGTGACTCAAATGCGTTTGGGATTTACAGGATTGCCAGTATTGCCTGCAGCCTATCAGCTTGATGATCCTAGTCGCTTAGTCCTAGATTTCGAACAAGTACAGAATGGGCTTGCTAGCCGCTTCAACGAATATAACGTCGGTGCAATCAATGATGTGACTACGCTAAGTAGCGATAGTACCACACGTCTCATTGTCGGTTTAAAAGAGTCAGGAAACTATACGACAGCGATTGAAGGCAATGATTTATTACTGACAATTACTGATCCTAATCGTCCAGTTATTACTAGCGACCCGATTCAAGATGTACTTAATAACAATAATAGTATGACAACGACCGCAGTCGTTACGCCTATTGTTGAGACCTCTACTGTACCAGTGGCACCTGTACGTACTACGAGCAAGGCAGTAGTAAAAAATGAAGTGCCAGCTGATACGATGGTAGTGAGAGTAAACCCACTATTAAATCCGCAACTCGCTGCTTCACAGGTAAGCAAACAGTATAGCTATGATGGACTAAGTGCAGTCAATTTTTCGGCAGGTAGTGATGGAGGTGGCAATGTAAGTGTTGTACTTGCTAACGAAGCCATCCCAGTAGATGTACAGCGCCAAGGTAAAAAGCTTGTCATACGTTTGACTGGTAGCACAGTTCCGAGAAATTTATTACGTCGTTTGAATATTAATAGTGGTCTTGTTGATAGTGTTGATACTAAGAATCAGGGTCAAAACGGTGTCGTCACCATCAATATGACGGATGACTACGAGTATCAGGCTTATCAATCAGGTAACCAGTTAAATATCAGTATCAAGAAACCTGAATTGTTACGTGAGCCAACGCTTGAAGAAAGAGTCTATAGTGGCGAACCCTTATCGATGGAGTTCCAAGATGTTGAGATCCGTAGTGTCTTAGATATTTTGGCACAGTTTACTGAGATGAATATCGTTGCGAGTGATTCTGTTGCTGGCAACATCACTTTGCGTTTGATCAATGTTCCTTGGGATCAAGCGCTTGATATTATCTTGAAAAGTAAAAATCTTGGCAAACGTGAAAATGGTAATGTGATTTTGGTTGCGCCTTCTACTGAACTTGCTGAGCAAGAGGCTCGCGAGCTTGAAGCGCAGCAAGCTGTTGATTCGTATGCGCCTTTACGCAATGAATATATTCGTCTGAACTACGCGAAAGCACAAGATGTATTGACTCTTATTTCTCAAGGCAGTGGATCATCTAGTAATAGCGGCAATAACTCCAACAGTGCTGACGATAACAATACGTTATTATCTAATCGTGGTACGGTAACGATTGATGAACGCACCAATACTTTGATTATTAAAGACGTGGCTGACAGCATTGAAAATATCCACAAACTAATCAGTAAAATTGATATTCCTGTTCGCCAAGTTATGATCGAAGCACGTATCGTTAGCGCGTCTGATACCTTTAGTAAAGAAATTGGTGTACGTTGGGGTATATTATCAAACGGTGCAGCCAACAACCGTAGTTTATTGGTTGGTGGTAGCGATCAAACCCTATGGGATCTAAAAGATTTCGATGTAGAAACAACGACGGTCAATGGTCAAACAGTTTCTTATCCTTCGTATGACATTAGTCGTCCTGATAACTTAAACGTCGACTTAGGCGTTTCCAACCCAGCAGGTAGTATCGCTTTTGGTTTGCTCAGTATGTCTGATGTAATGCTTGATCTTGAGTTGTCAGCGCTACAAGCGGATAACCGTGGTGAAGTTATTTCTACACCAAAGATTCTGACCGCGGATAAGCAGACAGCGAAGGTTTCTTCTGGTACTCAGATTGCTTATCAAGAAGCCTCAGCAAGTGGTGCAACAACGACTAGCTTCAAAGAGGCTGCGTTAAGTTTAGAGGCTACACCAAATATAACGCCAGATGGTAAAATTGGTTTAAAGTTGGTAATCACAAATGGTACTCCGACTATTATTAATAGTCAGGTTGCAATTTCTCAGGATTCTATTTCAACCAACGTCATTATTGAAGATGGTCAAACTGTCGTGTTAGGTGGAGTTTTCAAGAACCGTACCAATAACGAAGTAACTAAGGTCCCTTTCTTAGGTGATTTGCCTTATATCGGTCGTGCCTTCCGTAAAGATGTACGAAGCAACACTAAAGAAGAGCTACTTATCTTTGTGACTCCAAAGCTTATTAATGATGGTACTAGCCGTATTAACTGATTTAGTTTTTTTAATCTTTCATTGAAAAAGTAAGCCATAGTGCTTGCTTTTTTTATGCGCGAAATTAGTGGTTTTAGCGTTGCAATATTTATGTAGGCACTGATGAGTGGTGTGCTCTAAATTTTACTCACAATAATCACGGCTCATTACTAGCCAGAATAACAATGACGTTGTATCATACCTAATTTAGCTGAGTAAGTATTATGGGGCAGGAATTACCGTCGGTGTTTTTAGTGGGTCCGATGGGAGCAGGGAAGACCACAATCGGAAAACTGCTTGCCAAGCAGTTAGGTCGCACTTTTGTAGACAGTGATTGGTATATTGAATCGCAGACAGGTGCCGATATTGCTTGGATATTTGCCAAAGAAGGTGAGGCAGGTTTCCGTGAACGTGAAACGCGTGCCATTGATGAATTGACCCAAAACTCTCAAATCGTATTAGCGACCGGTGGCGGTGCAGTTATGTGTGCTGAAAACCGAGAATTCCTAAAACAGCGTGGCATCGTCGTTTATCTTAATGCACCTGTTGAGGTGCAGCTGGCACGCACCTCTAAAGACAAGTCTCGACCATTATTGCAGCAGCCTAATCCTAGAAAAATACTGCAAGAGTTATACAGTGCTCGCGATCCACTCTATCGCCAAGTCGCCCATATTATTATGCCTACTGGTCACACGTACCCACGCCACATGGTCAATCAATTGATGCAACAGCTAGAATCATTCGTCGACTGCACTACCGACGCATCAGCGCACCAAGAAGACTAGTAATAGACTGGCAACTACGATATTGATATGCAGACTCAATTACTTTTACCTCATCGAAAATGCTTTAGGAGTATCACATGGTAATGCCGTTTCATGATGGCCTAATAGTTCATACGCAAAGTCATGATTATCCTATTGTCATTACTGAACAATCTGCGACTGAACATAGCAGTATGGCGAAGCAAATCGCACCTTATGTCAGTGGTCGTCAGGTTTTGATCGTCACTAATGACACTGTGGCACCTTTATACTTAAAAGCATTAGAAGATGAGCTAGCAGAGCAGTTTGTGGTAAAGGTGTGCGTACTGCCAGATGGAGAACAATACAAAAATCAGGCAAGTATTGATCAGATTTATGATGCGCTGATGACAGAACACTTCAATCGCGATGTGACACTTATTGCCCTTGGCGGTGGTGTGGTCGGAGATATGACTGGCTTTGCTGCTGCTAGCTTTATGCGTGGTGTAAACTTCATTCAAATTCCAACGACGCTATTGTCACAAGTAGATTCTAGTGTTGGTGGTAAAACGGGTATCAATCATCCGCAAGGTAAAAATATGATTGGTGCTTTTTGGCAGCCGCAAATGGTGCTTGCTGATATGAGTACGCTTAAGACACTGCCTGCGCGTGAGTTGTCGGCTGGAGTGGCCGAGATTATTAAATATGCCCTTATCATGGATGAGGCATTTCTAACGTGGCTTGAGGCAAACTTGCCTGCAATGATGGCGCTTGACTTGGCAGTACTTGGTGAAGCTGTAAAGCGCTGCTGTCAGTACAAAGCCGATGTAGTGGCACAAGACGAAAGAGAGTCCGGTGTGCGCGCGCTATTGAACTTTGGTCATACTTTTGGTCATGTAATTGAAACACATGAAGGCTATGGTAATTGGTTGCATGGCGAAGCAGTAGCGGCTGGTATGGTACAAGCAGCTGAGCTATCGCAAAAGATTGGCTGGTTAACTGATGATGAAGTTGTACGTATTAAGCGTGTTTTAGAATTGGCAAACTTACCTATTACGCCACCAGCTATTGGTGTAGACACTGCTCTAGATGTAATGGGACACGATAAAAAAGTGAAACACGGACAAATCCGCCTAATTTTGTTAAAATCAATAGGCGATGCGGTAATGACTAATGAGTTTGACAGCCAGTTATTACATGAAGTTTTGTCAAAACATAGCGCATAACGTCTCAAGAATTTATCGTTTATATATTTATACTAAAATCTCGTACTTATAGCCAACTGGTTAGCTGTACCTCTGTTTGAATAAGCATTTATACCATGCTGTAAAACATGTGTTTACCAAGGACCGCCTCATGGCAACATCAAAAACAAAAACGCGTACTGCTAGCCAATCATACAGTCGTCAAGCACTGATTTGGCTAATAGTGACCCTACTTTTAGGGGTGGTCACAGCGTTAGTATGGATGTTTAGTCAAACGCCAGCCATGGGTGCCAAAATTGAGAATGCACCGATATCAGCGCCAGAGATTTTGAATGAAGAGTTTGAGCAACCACTAAAAGTCGAATCGCTACATGAATTAGATACGGATGTACAACCGATTAACTTTGATGCAACGATTCGAGATTTGCGCGATTATCCTGATGAGTTCAAAGACAAGCGTTATCTGCTGGCTAACAAAGGCAAGTGGACTGTTCAAGTAATGAATGTCGCTGAAAACGATGTGATTGTTAGTTACCTAGAAGGTCGTCAAGATCGTGATAAATTTGCTTATTTCCGTTATCTTGATGATGAAAAACAAGTCCGTTATATGCTGACTTATGGGATTATGAGCAGTCCGCAAGAAGCGGTAGGGGCAGCAAAGTTAATAGACTTTAAGTTACCTACAAACGTACGTGTATTGCCAGAAGAGATTAATCGGTATGTCAGTATTATTGATAATTATGAGCGTCCTGATCCAGTAAAAGATCTAAGTATGAAACGTACACGTGCCGTCGATTTAAAACCTACTAAGCGCGAAGTGCCTGCTCGTTTGCAAGAAGAAGCTGATGACGCTGCTGCTCAAGCTGTTAGTGCTAATAGTAATCGAGGTAACCAAGAAAGCGCTAATAGTAGCAGCACTCAAGAGAGTATTCGTCAGTCGGTAGATACCTCTGCCACGTTATCTGTTAGCGAAGAGCGTACAGTTGGTGGTGAGACACAAACAATATCTGAAGCATCGCCAAAAGATGAAAACAACGCAAGTAAGCCCGCGGCATCAGAAAATAAAAAGCCTGCGGCACCGGCGGAGAACGCTACTAGTAAAAAGCCACCAGTCGTGCCAACACCTAAGCCCCCTAGCAGCACGAACAATAATTCAAATGCTAATGGTAAAAGTGCTAACGCTAACCCTCCCAAAAATAATAGCGATAGTATAAAAGCGCTAATAGAAGACAAGAGTAATTAATTTTTGCCTGATTAATTAAACCCACTAGCGATTTAGTTAGTGGGTTTTTTTAGCACTATACAAAATAATTTTATCTTCATGATAAACGGCAAGCTACTACTGTTAAGTATTATCAAAGCCTTTTACTAACTGTCACTTATATGGTTTGCATTAAAATCTTAATAGTAGTTTTATTTGTCTCATAACCAATAGTAATAAGTCCTCTTACAATTTATGGCTGATGAATCGATAGAAAAGACTAGATTTTTCGACAATCATTAACTAATATAACTGTGGGCGACGTTCTGTATAGTTATCGTAAAAAATGTCTATTTAACAACTATTTAGTGGTTTTTTCTTAGTTTTTAGAGTTCTTTACTAAATATTATTGTCTCAAGCGCGGTTACTTACTATCTATAATAAGGTTATCGTAAGTGACGCAACCTCTCTTATTGTCACTCTTTTTAGGGTAAACAAAGTGCTTGAATACAGAGCGTCAGATATTCAAGATAAACAAGTGCACCGTTATTAAGTTATTGTATGCTTAGCGCTAAATGCTAGACATGACAACATAACAAATGATGCTTAAATGAATGGCATTAGATATCACTGATTGAGTAACTGGCATTTAAGGGCGTAGATTCTCCCGTTGCCAAGGGCTGCTACTTACTATCTTTTGATACACGGACCACATGTCAAGACATCAGCTAATGACCAGGAGGGTCAAGGGTTTTACTTTCTCTTAGAGTATGATGTCTATCGAGCATTGCACTATTTGCCAATTCGAACACACGAATATCCACTATCAGCCCGTTCTGCTTACGGGTACCAACTTATACTCCGCATTGGAAATGTAAGTTGCCCGTCTACTTAAAAGGACAAGCTATGTCAATGATTTCCTCACAAACACACCTGGCCACGCCAGATGATTTTTCTGATAATTGCGGTTTTGGCCTAATTGCCCATATTGAGGGTGAAGCGAGCCATGATTTGGTGAAAACTGCCATTCATAGTTTAAGTTGTATGACACATCGCGGCGGTGTTGCTGCTGACGGTAGAACTGGTGATGGTTGTGGCTTACTATTAGCGACGCCTACCGATTTCTTTAAACAGATTGCTGACGAGCAGCAATTTGCCATTACGGACAACTTTGCTGTCGGTATGGTGTTCGTGAATTTAGATAGCGATAAAGCCAAGCATAGCCAGCAAGTATTAAGTGATGAGATTACAGCCCAAGGATTAGAAGTGGCTGGCTGGCGTGATGTACCACTTGACTTGAGTATTGTTGGTGAGATTGGTCGTGAGACATTGCCAGACTTTAAGCAAGTGTTCGTTAATGCGCCAGATGATCTAGCTGCTGATGATTTCAACCGTAAGCTGTTTGTTGCACGTAAAAAAGCAGAGCAGCGTTTGACGGATGATGAGCTATTTTACGTCTGTTCATTGAGTTGTCAGACCATTATTTATAAAGGCTTGGTAATGCCTTCAGATTTACCAGCGTTTTTCTTGGATTTGCAAGATGAGCGTTTGGCCTCACATATCGTAGTATTCCATCAGCGTTTCTCAACCAATACGTTACCGCGCTGGCCACTGGCACAGCCATTCCGTTATCTTGCGCACAACGGTGAGTTAAATACCATTACAGGAAACCGCAACTGGTCTAAAGCCCGTACGCCAAAGCTAAAATCAGACAAACTGCCTAACTTGAATGAGCTGACACCACTTGTAAATAGTACCGGCTCTGATTCATCTAGCCTAGATAACATGCTTGAAGTGCTTATGTCTGGTGGTATGAATCTGTTCCATGCGATGTCTATTTTGGTACCGCCAGCGTGGCAGAATGTTGATAGCATGGACATGGATCTGCGCGCGTTTTATGAGTTTTACTCACAGCATATGGAAGCGTGGGACGGTCCAGCAGGTCTAGTCATTCAAGATGGACGCTATGCGGTCTGTATGCTCGATAGAAACGGTCTGCGCCCATCACGTTGGGTAACCACTAAGAACGGCTATATCACTGTTGCATCAGAAGTGGGTGTTTGGGATTACGAGCCACAAGATGTATTAGCAAAAGGTCGCGTTGGACCTGGTCAAATGCTGGTCATTGATACGTTGACTGGTCAAATTCTAGATACGACCGCTATTGCAACTTTACTAAAAACGGCGCATCCATATCGTAAATGGTTGCGTGAAGAAGCAACGCGTGTTCGTGATGATGAACGTCTAGAAGAGGCGTTGGCAACGCAAGCGTGCCGCGGTGATAAGCTAAAAGCGCTACAAAAGATGTATCACATCACCAATGAAGAGCGCACAGAAATTATTCGCCCTAATGCTGAAAATGGTCAAGAACCAGTCGGCTCAATGGGTGACGATACGCCAATGGCTGTACTGTCGCAGCAAATCCGCCATGTCGGTGATTTCTTCCGCCAACAGTTTGCACAGGTGACTAATCCGCCAATTGATCCATTACGTGAATCAATCGTGATGTCGTTGCAGACTTGTTTAGGCGCTGAGACTAACGTATTTGCGCCATCTGCGAGAGATGCTCATCGTATTATTTTGTCATCGCCAGTATTGTCAGCCAGCAAGATGCAGCAGCTTGAAACTTTGGATGATCCAGCGTTCAAGATGGCTCGCATTGATCTGAACTATGACCGTACTTTAGAGCTATCTGATGCTATCGTGGCTATTTGTGAGCAGGTGGCAGATAACATTCGCTCGGGTAATACGTTGATTGTCTTGTCTGATAAAGATATCGATACAGACAAAGTACCCGCCAATGCCATTATGGTGACTGGTGCTGTGCATCATTATCTAATCGCGCAAGGTATTCGTACCGATGCTAACTTAATCATTGAAACAGGTCTGGCCCGTGACTCGCATCAAATAGCAGTATTGATTGGCTTTGGTGCAACTTGTGTATATCCATATCTGGCATATGATGTCATTGATGATTTGGTCGCGACTGGTGAGCTACTTGGTGACCCAATTCAAGCCCGTGTTAATTTCCGCAAAGGCTTGGATAAAGGTTTGCTAAAAATCTTATCAAAAATGGGTATCTCTACCATTGTTTCTTATCGCGGCGCGCAGTTGTTTGAAGCGGTTGGCCTATCAGAAGAAGTCGTCAATTTATGCTTTAAGGGCGTACAAAGTCGTATTAAAGGTGCTACCTTTGCCGACCTTGCAGCTGATCAAGCACAATTGGCTGCCAATGCGTTTAAGCGACGCGCTCCTCTAGATCAGGGCGGTCTGCTCAAGTTTGTCTTCAACAAAGAGTACCATGCCTTTAACCCTGATGTGATTAACAGCCTGCATACCGCGGTACGTACTGGTGATTACGATAATTACCGTAATTATGCTGATCTAGTTAATAGCCGTCCGGTCGCGACCTTACGTGATTTGTTGCAACTGAAAACTGACAACAGTATCGATGTCAATGAAGTAGAAGATATCTCTGAAATCTTGACGCGTTTTGACTCAGCTGGCATGTCACTAGGCGCGCTATCTCCCGAAGCGCATGAGTCGATTGCGATGGCTATGAATACCATCGGTGGTCGCTCAAACTCTGGTGAAGGCGGTGAAGATCCTGCGCGTTATGGCACATTGCGCAACTCAAAGATCAAGCAAGTTGCTTCTGGTCGTTTTGGGGTAACGCCTGCTTATCTTCGCTCCGCTGAAGTCATGCAGATTAAAGTAGCTCAGGGTGCCAAGCCTGGTGAAGGTGGACAGCTACCTGGTGGTAAAGTCAACGCGCTGATTGCACGTTTGCGTTATTCAGTGCCAGGTGTGACCTTGATTTCACCGCCGCCGCATCATGATATTTATTCTATCGAAGATTTGGCACAGCTGATTTTTGATTTGAAGCAAGTCAATCCAGATGCATTGGTATCGGTTAAATTGGTCTCACGTCCAGGTGTTGGCACGATCGCGACAGGCGTTGCAAAAGCCTATGCCGATTTGATTACTATCTCGGGCTATGACGGTGGTACAGCAGCGTCTCCGCTATCGTCTATCCATCATGCAGGTTCGCCATGGGAGCTAGGTTTGGCTGAGACTCATCAGTCCCTACGAGTGAATGGGTTACGTGATAAGGTACGTGTCCAGACTGACGGTGGTCTAAAAACAGGACTGGATGTAGTAAAAGCTGCTATCTTGGGTGCAGAGAGCTTTGGCTTTGGTACCACGCCGATGATTGCAGTTGGTTGTAAGTACCTACGTATTTGCCATTTAAACAACTGTCCGACAGGTGTTGCTACTCAAAAAGCCAAGCTGCGTGACGAGCATTTCATTGGCGAAGCAGAAATGCTGATCAACTTCTTTAAGTTTGTCGCGACCGAAACACGTGAATGGTTGGCAGCGCTAGGTGTTCGTAGTATGGAAGAGCTGGTCGGTCGTACTGACTTGCTTGACATTCTAGAAGGCAATACTGATAAGCAGCGTCATCTTGATTTAACACCATTGCTATTTAGTCACCCAGCTAGTGTGGGCAAAGCACAAACTTGTCAGGTTGAGCGTAATGAACCGTTTGATAAAGGTTTGCTTGCTGAGCAGATGATTAGCGATATGCTTGTGAACATTCGCAAAGGGGCGGGCGGCGACTATAGCTATTTCGTTGGTAACTGTGACCGCTCTATCGGTGCTCGTATTTCTGGTGAGATTGCGCAAGTCTGGGGCAACCTTGGCATGAGCGATATGCCAATTAAGCTTCGTCTAACTGGTACGGCAGGGCAAAGCCTAGGCGTATGGAATGCTGGCGGCCTAAATATCGAGCTTGAAGGCGATGCCAACGACTATGTAGGTAAAGGCATGGCAGGCGGTGAGATTGTTATTTATCCGCCAAAAGACTCAAACTTTGTAGCACAAGAGACGGCCATCATTGGTAATACCTGTCTCTATGGTGCAACTGGCGGTAAGTTATATGCTGCTGGTACTGCAGGTGAGCGTTTTGGCGTCCGTAACTCTGGCGCACATGCAGTCATCGAAGGCACAGGCGACCATTGCTGTGAATATATGACGGGCGGTATCGTTACGATTCTTGGTCGTACTGGACTCAACTTCGGGGCTGGTATGACGGGTGGTTTTGCGTATGTACTCGATATGGAAGGCGACTTCTTTGACCGTTGCAACCATGAGCTAATCGATCTAAACCGTATTTCAAGCGAGCAAACAGAAGAGCATCGCATTCATTTGCAACAAGTGATAGAAGCTCATGTAGATAAAACAGGCAGTGCATGGGGTCAGACAATTCTGAACGACTTTGAGCACTATGTTCGTAAGTTCTATTTGGTTAAGCCAAAAGCGGCGAACATTGCAAGCCTTCTTAAAACTACCATGGCCGACCCACAATAGCCGATACGTAACTGCCTATTGTATCAATGGAATGCATTGATGGATTGTATTGATGGATCGGCAGTCGCTTTAATCAGGTTAGCCAGCGTTCCGTTTTTAGAGACGTTTTAACTCACAGGTTTTCAGCAGGTACGTGACAGCAGCGATATATGTCTTAAATTTTAGGCAAACCAAACATCGCTGACTGTTGCCACCCACTGCAAAAGAGCCTTATATAAAAGAGATAGCACCATGGCAAAACGCTTAGAAAATAACTTCCAGTTTTTAGATGTACCGAGATTTGATCCAACCAAAAAAGACATTGCAACGCGTTCAACAGAGTTTGTTGAAATTTATAAACCTTTCGAAAACGAAGCTGTTGCTCAGCAAGCGCATCGTTGTCTTGAGTGTGGTAACCCGTACTGCGAGTGGAAATGTCCAGTACACAACTATATCCCTAACTGGCTAAAGTTGGCGACAGAAGGTCAGATATTTCAGGCAGCTGAACTGTGCCACCGTACCAATACCTTGCCTGAAGTGTGCGGACGAGTTTGCCCACAAGATCGTCTATGTGAAGGCGCTTGTACGTTAAATGATGGTTTTGGTGCAGTGACCATTGGTAATGTTGAAAAATATATCAACGATACTGCGTTTGCACTTGGTTGGCGTCCAGATATGTCTGAAGTCGTTTGGACAGATAAAAAAGTCGCTATCATTGGTGCAGGACCAGCAGGTCTGGGTTGCGCGGATATCTTGGTCAGAAATGGTGTCAAACCAGTCGTCTTTGATAAGCGTCCTGAGATTGGCGGCTTACTGACCTTTGGTATTCCTGAGTTCAAAATGGAAAAAGACGTCATGCGCAATCGCCGCGTGATCTTTGAAGACATGGGTATCGAATTCCGTTTAGAGACAGAGATTGGCACAGACGTCACCATTGATGAGCTATTGGCTGAGTATGACGCAGTGTTTATGGGTATGGGCACATACACCTATATGCGTGGCGGCTTTGCTGGTGAAGAGCTGACGGGCGTCTATGATGCACTAGATTACCTGATTGCCAACGTGAACCGTTGCAATGACTGGGAAAAAGACGCTGAAGAGTACATCGACTTTAAAGGTAAAAAGGTGGTGGTACTCGGTGGCGGTGATACTGCAATGGACTGTAACCGTACCAGTATCCGTCAAGGCGCCGAAAAAGTAGTTTGTGCTTATCGCCGTGATGAGGAAAATATGCCAGGTTCACGCCGTGAAGTGGTCAATGCTCGCGAGGAAGGCGTCGAGTTCTTATTCAATCGTCAGCCAACCGAAATCATTGGCTTAAACGGTAAAGTTAACGGCGTAAAAGTTGTTACTACTCAGCTAGGTGCACCAGACAACCGTGGTCGTCAACGCCCTGAGCCAATTCCTAATTCTGAAGAGATCATTCCATGTGATGCAGTCATCATGGCATTTGGTTTTAGACCAAGTCCTGCTGATTGGTTCGAGTCTCAGCAAGTGGGGATGGACAGCTCTGGTCGCGTACTAGCAGCCGAAAAGCAAACCTTCAAATTCCAGACCCAAAATCCTAAAATCTTCGCTGGTGGCGATATGGTGCGTGGTTCTGACTTGGTTGTGACAGCGATTTGGGAAGGCCGCGAAGCTGCGGAAGGTATTCTAGACTACCTAGAAGTGTAATACGCTAGCGCAATAGACTATTATTCATTAACACTGACGCAGTTCTCAATGAATAATTTGATGAGTCATTTGATAAGTAATCTTCAATAGCGTAGATTTCAATATAGTGTGCTAGGATATTTTTTATAACGCCTTTTACCTGTGAATAATAGGTAGAAGGCGTTATTTTTTGCCCGTCATTTTGCTGATAGAATATTAACTTATACTTACCGCTAGTTAGTGAGATTTTCTAATAAGCCTTTATTAAAATGTCTCACTTAAATATTCCACTCAAAAAGAGTAGCCTTGCGTGAAACCCACCCTTTATCAGCGTATCACTGCTCCATTTGTCGAACCCTATGTTCGCTACCAACATGCAGATATCCTACATGCCACACGCCTAGGTACGGCTGTGATACTAGCCCTATTGGTCAATAAAATCACCAATCTTCCGCACGGTGAATGGACGACCATTACAGTATTTATTATTCTAGGGTTATTGCAATACCAAGGCGCTATTTATACCAAGGCAAAAGAGCGCGTGATCGGTACTTTATTAGGTATTGGTACTGCGCTTGGGGTGCTATGGTTTAATCAGAATGCGGGTGCATGGCTGTGGGTAGACTATGCGCTCATTGGTCTGCTTAGTGGTATCATTGGCTATCTAGCCGTCAGACAGCTTGGGTATACAGGGCTGCTAACGGGCATCACAATGTTGATGATTGTCTCTGATTTAGGCAATAATAGCATTGGTCAAGATGGTATCTACCGCGCCTTAAATATTTTACTTGGGACAGGCGTTTCGGTAGCAGTGACGCTGATTTTGCCGCTCAAATCAACGTTGATGTGGCGATTCTTATTGAGTAGTAACCTTGACGCTTGTAGTAGTCTCTATGCAGGCGTAGGTCATCATATCGACGCAACGGATGGAGTGGTGGACGACTCTGTTCAAAAGTTAAACCCAGCAGCCTTTCCTGTTAAGGAAGTACCCGTTGATAGGGCATTGGTCACAGCGTTACAGCAGATTAATAAACGTCTGCTGGCTGTGCGACCACATATCGCGGCGACAGCCAGTGAGTCAGGAATCGAAAAAGAAACGCTAGAGACGATTCAGCGTACCCACCGCAATATTATCGGGACGATTGATTTACTACTAAGTGCGGCACCGCGCTTGGCAAATATCGAGATTGATGAAGAAAACCATGTTTTATTGGTACATTATCAGCATGAGCTAACCCAAGCAATGCAGCATATGGCAGCGGTATTACGTAGTCCAAGCGATGAAGTATTTCGACCCATTACTCGTATTGCTGTTTCAGAGTATCCAAGCGTACAGCACCTAGCGTTTGAGTGGCAGGGCTATTTTTGGCTGACCCAAACCTTGCAAACTCAGTTGCAGCAGCTGAGTGATTTATTACAAACATCGAAACCGCATTGGTTTGCTGCATCTGGTCTGGGCTATCAACGCCGCGAGCAGCGCCGGATGAAAGAGCAGGGCGGCGAGACAGATTTACATTTATAGCGCAAAAAAACGCTGACCATTTAGGATCAGCGTTTTTATTTTAAAAGATTACTTTATTCTAAAACGCTAAATTAAAACTATTAACGACCAGTCTTTAGCTTATCCCAGTACTGTTGATACACTTGCAACGCTTCATCGCCTACATCTTCTTGGAACTCAGCTTTTGCTAATACTTCTTTGGAAGGATAAATCGTTGGATTGTTTTGGACGCTCTCATCCATCAATTCTCGCGCTGCTATGTTTGGTGATGCGTAGCCAATCTCTTCGCTGACGATTTTTGCATTTTCAGGACGCAATAAGTAATCAATAAATTTATGTGCTGCATCAACTTGCTTGGCATTTTTTGGAATGACAAAATTGTCCATCCATAAGATAGCGCCTTCGGTTGGATATTTATAAACCAAGCTGGTCAAACCTTCGTCATTGGCCATGACTGCTTCACCATTCCATGTCATACCAAGTGCCGTCTCACCTTCGATATATGGCATACGTGTCGCATCAGAGTTAAAAGTTTTGACGTTTGGCATCAACGTGGTGAGCTTATCGTAAGCGGCTTCGATTTCGTCAGGATTACTACTATTACCTGAGTAGCCAAGAGTTAGCAGTGCCATACCAAAGACTTCACGCACATCATTAGTCAGCATCACCTGACCCTTATACTTAGGATCCCATAGGTCATTCCAGCTATTGACAGTTTTCGGATCGACACTGTCACCGTTAATGGCTAGACCGGTGCTGCCCCACATATAAGGGATAGAGTATTTGTTATCAGGATCGACTTTGGTATTGGTAAATGAGGTATCAAGGTTTTTGAAATTGCTCAATTTAGATTTATCTAGTTCTTGCAGTAGTCCTTCTTTCGCCATTTTTTCGACATAATAAGTCGATGGAATCGCTAAGTCATACTGACTAGAATCATCGAGTAGTTTGAGCTTGGCATACATCGCTTCGTTAGAGTCAAATGTGGTGTAATTAACTGAGATGCCAGTTTCTTCTTCAAAACCATCTAAAATCTCTTGCGGCATATATTCTGACCAGTTGTAAAGGTTCAGCGTCTCATTGCTCGACGCAGCACTGCCATCCGCTGCATTATCAGAGTTGCTACAGCTGGCAAGCACCAAGCCGACAGCCATTGCTAACAATGCTTTTGGCACTATACGACCGACACTAGCCGAGGTGTGAGTAGTTGGATGGGACGATGATAAATGGGTCAAAATATCTCTCCTAAATAAAGATAATGCAAATCAGAAAAATTCAATAAAAAAGCCAAAAAGATAAAAGCCTGATATGGCCAATAAAACTATTATGGTCATTCATTTATACAATTTAAAGGGTTATTATTAAGGCAATGCTTAACAATACTAATAAAAATAGCCAGTTGGGCTAATGAGATGAGTAGCAAAACTAACTTAATGACAGCTAATTGTGAGTAGAACTGCTAGCGAGCTGCTAATGTCGAATCGAAAAAACATAGTATATAACCATGCTATGATTGGCGCAGACTGAAGTATGACGAACATCATCTAAGCAGATGTAAGCCTTTGGCTTTAAGACACCAACCATACCATAATAATAAAGGATACAGCACAATGACCGAAAGTACCTCAACTCAAAACGCCTTGAATAAGAGCCACTCAGTTATACCAGCATTGCTTACGGATAAAGTTGCCATAGTCACCGGAGCCAGTCGTGGGCTTGGTGCACAGATTGCACAGCAAATGGCGGCAGCAGGTGCTATCGTTTGCGTCAACTACCTCAATAGTAAACAGGCTGCTGAGACGATAGTGGCTGATATCATCGCGACAGGCGGTCAAGCATTTGCTTATCAGGCGGATGTCACCGAGCTTGAGCAAGTACAAGCCATGGCAGCTGAAGTCATCACTCGTCATGGTCGTATCGATATATTGGTCAATAATGCTTTACCAAGTTATCAGTTCAATCCAAGCGCTGCGTACACCAGTATTGAAACAGTAAAGTGGTCGCATTTTTCGCAGCAAATGGACGGTATCGTCAAAGGCGCAGTCAACACGGTGCAAGCGGTGCTGCCGCAAATGAAAGCGCAGCAAGTAGGCAAAATCATTAATATATCGACCAATCTTATCTACAACCCAGTGGTTACCTATTATGATTACACCACGGCTAAATCAGCATTGATTGGGCTAACACGCAATCTCGCGAGCGAGCTTGGTCAATATGGTATTCGGGTTAATTTGCTGGCAGGTGGATTATTAAAAACTACCGATGCAAGCAGCTTAACCACTGAAGAGGTATTTGACTATATCGCGACTACAACGCCGCTGCGCCAAGCGACTTCGGTAGCTGACTTTGCCAATTCAGTATTGCTCATGGCATCTGATTTGAGCATGGCTATTACTGGACAGTCTATCGCTGTTGATGGTGGCTTGACTATGCCTTAACTGATGCCTTAGCTAATGCCTCAACGCTCTATTGGATTTGTAGAAGAAAAGAAACGATCGTCGACGTAATGAAATCATCACCGCTCCAGCTTTCATTTGTATTTTCTATATAAAACTAGTCCATAATAAGAAGCCCTTACTAGCGACCTAGTAAGGGCTTTTTTTAAATAAAAGTTAATGGCTTTATGTACCTGAAGAGTCTTACGACTTCATTGCTAACTGATTAAGCACGGTTTGAATACCATACTCTTCGATCGTCCCAGTGACAAAGTCAGCGCGTTCTATTAAAGCTGGCTGTGCATCTCCCATTGCCACAGCAAACCCAACCAAGTCGAACATTTCTAAGTCATTCATACCATCACCAAATGCCATACATTCGCTTGCATCTACCGCATAGTACTCGCACATATCTTTGATACCGCGAGCTTTTGACGCATCTGCTGGCAAGATATCGGCACCAATCTGATGCCAATGTACTAGCTTTAAATCATACTGAGCAAAGTCGATATCCTGCATTTTTTCTTGCTGATTATTAAAAAATACCGAGCACTGATAGACGGTATTTGTTTTGTAGTACTCAGGGTCAAGGATCGAGTTGGGCGTGACCGCATTGAATTCGCGTAAACGTTCATTTTCACCTGACCACGCGATATGAGTGGCAGAGTCAAACTTATGAATCAAATCACTCTGTTGACACAGGCGTACGATTTTATCTGTCTGTTCAGCAGTTAACGGGTAGTGGCTGATTCGGCCGCTTTTATCAAAACTATATTGTCCATTCATACAAATAATGGCGTCCAATATATCTGCATCAAGCAACGTTAGAATGTCTTCAGGCAATATGGCTTTAGAACGACCAGTCGAAATCACTAGTTTAATATCGGTATCTGCAAGCTGCTCAAGCGTCGCTTTATTGTGTTCAGCGATAATGCCGTTACGGCTCAAGGTATCATCGATGTCAAAAAAGATGATTTTGGGGGTCGAAATCTTAGTAGTCATACTTTCTTTGGCAATCTTATCTTCGATAAACATGATGATCCTATTATTTTTAGTCGTGTAGATACAATGATTCAGATACTACTACAACATACCCAATCAGATAAATACCTATCGAGTAACCTATGATGCTACAAGTATGCTTATTGAGTCAGCATTAGCATAGTGATCTGTGAAATTGCTCATAGCTTGTCCAGAGGATTAACAAAAATGCTAAACGATATGATTAACTTAACCGTGTCTATTTATTATAAAGTTATATTCAATTATCAAAAATAATCTACGAAATAAGATGGACTATCGTTATTAATGCATCAGTTACCTAAAGGAACAAGTATGAAATTCTTTACCTTAAAATCGGTTACAGTTTGGGCAACCTTGGCTTTATCTGCCAATGCTCTTGCAATGGATGTTGAATTTAATGATGCTGCTTGGGATGGCAAAAAAATACCTGAGGGGCAGCAATGTCTGAATTATGATGGCAAAAGTCCAGCCACGCCTAGTATGACTGTTTCAAACATTCCTACAGGCGCGGAAAGCTTGGTATTCGTCTATAACGATGTAAGCAACAAACGTATGCAGCATGGTGGGCATGGTATCGTCGAGTTCGCGCTACCAGAGGGTGCTACGAGCGCAGAAGTGCCAAGAGTATTTGGTCATACTTACGAAGTACCAGTCGGTATTGAGATGGTCGCAGAATACCGTAACCGCAAAGGTGAGGTGGGCGGTGCATATAAGCCGCCTTGCTCTGGCGGCAAGAACCATCTGTATACGGTAGATGTACAAGCATGGCAAGGCGATTCGGTACTTGCTGAAACAACCGTTGAGATGGGTCGGTATTGATACGTTAGCTATTCAATTAATATGCAGCAATTAGTATGCAACAAAGTCGTCTATACAACACTATTTATACATAGCATAGACGGCTGTTTATTGAGGGTGGGTTGTGTTTTACATACCTATAAATGCGTTAACTCAACAGACATTAAAGACCCTGATAAATGCTTGTAGAGTTTAGTCTATAAGTAAACATGACTTAGTCATATAAGTGCGTTGAGGCAGGGCTATAGGAGAATATAGATTAGGCTTGTTAACTATTGGAATAATGCCAAGATACTGAACGTGACAACTTTGTAGTATAATTTTACTACTATGGATATCGGTATACTATATCATTGAAACTTCTATGTTATAAATCTAAAAAAATCATAGCAAATGGTAAAAAACGTTATTAATTATACTTTATCTTAAAGTATACCTTGATTTGAATGAATTTTTTATAAATAAGGTTTCTTATGAACATAACGGCAAGCCAACCTTCAGAAGATAGAAAAAGGCATGGCGAACATATTCTTATCCACATGACATATATCGCCAAAAATGTCGATCTAGATTCGGGGATTGAGCTGACTCGCGCACTTGAGTACTGGCGCAGATATTTTGAAGAAAACGATATCGTTTCAGCTTTAGTCATTAGCGAAGGTTATTTCGTTCAAAGTTTCCAAGGAACAAGACCTGCTATCAATACTGCCTTGGAAAAGATACTTGACGAGCATTCCACTATTGTCCCTAATATTGTGAATATAGAGGAAATAGAATCGCGCCAATGGAATGGGTTTTTAGTTAAACATCTAACCTCAAGTGTTGAAGACGAAGAGCATGCCCTAAAGAACTTTTCAGCAGGCTCTGACTATAATCCTTATCTAATGAAAAGCTCTCAGATTGAAAGCTTCTTGAAGGCGGTTTTTGAAAATGCTGAATCTAATTAATTTTTAATGAGTAGCATTTATTTCTTAAGCATTTGCCTCTTAAAATAGTTAATAGATACTTGTCCTAGATAGAATATAAAAGCCGTCTATACC
Organism: Psychrobacter sp. UBA3480; assembly: GCF_002377945.1. Taxonomy (GTDB): domain Bacteria; phylum Pseudomonadota; class Gammaproteobacteria; order Pseudomonadales; family Moraxellaceae; genus Psychrobacter. Next base: position 154,070 of record NZ_DFQV01000015.1, on the reverse strand, counting down.
TTTGTATAGGCGGCTTTTTGTTGAAAGCAAGTTAGCAGTAGCGGTACAGGATGTTTTCTTAGCAACTGGATAAAATATTGGCGGATGTTCATAAGTGACTATTCATACCTGACTCTTGCAGAACTTAACTACTAAAGACGCCTTGGTGATACCTGTTTTTGTCATATTATTTTAAGGTATAGATGATAAGAAGTTGGTCAATTCCTAAGAGTTTTATTGATTATACTTTATGATAAAGTGTATATTAATTTATATACCTATTATATAAATGGATTTTCTTATGCAAATAACGACCAGTCAAACTTCAGAAAATAGGAAAAGACATGGCGAGCATCTGCTGATTAGCCTAACGTATATCGGTAAAAACATCGAAATGAAAACAGGTATAGAGTTGACTCGTGCTCTTGAACAGTGGCGAAGATACTTTGAGGAAAGCGGGTTAGTTGCAGCGCTTGTGATCAATGACGGTTACTTTGTTCAAAACATTCAAGGCTCAAGACCGGCGGTCAACGCTGCTCTAGCGAAGATAATTGATGAGCATTTCAAGATTATTCCTAATGTTGTCAAGGTGGAAGAGATAGAAGCGCTTCGATGGGATGGATTCGTAACCAAACACCTGACGGAAAGTGCCGAAGATGAGGAGTATGCCTTAAAAAGTTTCTCAGCAGGTTTTGATTTCAATCCTTATCTAATGCAAAGTACTCAGATTGAAAGCTTTTTGACAGCGATATTTGAAGGGGCTGAATCCGATAGGTTTTAGATGAGTAGCATTTACATATCATAAGAGTCATCTATTTTAATTGGCATAAAAAAGCCGTCTATAAAGTGTCTTTTGATTTAGATAATTTTTTATAAATAAGGTTTCTTATGCATATCACTACCAGCCAACCTTTAGAAGATAGAAAAAGACATGGTGAGCATATTACTCTAAGCCTAACGTATATTGGCAGAAATAGTGACAGTAATAATGGGATAGGGTTGGCTCGTCTGCTTGAGCAATGGCGAAGAAATAATGAAAAAAGTGGTGTAACCTCAGCGCTTGTCGTGAATGACAATTACTTTATTCAAAATATTGAAGGTCCAAGACCTCTTATCAATGAAATACTAGTAAAATTAATTAGTGAGTACTCTTACCTAGTACCCCACCTCAGTGAGATTGAGGAAATAGAAGAACGTAGGTGGGATGGGTTTTTAATAAAATATTTAACATCAAGTGCAGAAGACGAAGCATATACCCTAAAAAGCTTCTCGGCAGGTGCTGACTTTAATCCGTATCTAATGAAAAGCACTCAGATTACAAGCTTCCTGAAAGCGATCTTTGAGGATGCTGTATCTAATAAGTCTTAAATAATTTCTTTATTTTGAGTAGCGTAGAAAAGCCGCCTATACGTTTGTGTAGGCGGCTTTTTAATAGGAGCTGTTTAATTTTATTAGCTAGATTTTGAACTAGGATTTCCAAAATTTAAATAGTCAAACTACCCAACTTCAACACTCGTTACGTTCTGAAAGCCTCTTGGCAACTGTCCACCACGATTACCGCGAACACCCGTATAGTTAGCCAAATCATTTGGCTTGAGTGTCACATGGCGTTTGCCAGCAGTGATGACAAGACTGTCTTGCTGACTAAGTGGTGTGATAGCGAGCACTTCTTCACCATCTTTTAATTTAATAAGTTTGTTCCCTTTACCGCGAGCTTGTTCAGGCAAATCATCAAGGGCAAATATCAGTAGATACCCTGCATTGGTCGCGACAGCAACATGATCAGGTGTCACACGCACATTGCTATTTTCACCTTCGGTATTAGCGGCCGTCTCTACTGGCGCATCGATACGTGCAACAGGGAGCAGTCGACTGTCAGTTGCTAGGTTAATGACGTTTTTACCAGCTTTTTGATTGCTATCGAGGTTGCCAATGGTATTGATAAAACCATAACCTGCTGAACTAGCAAGGATAATACGTTGCTCGTTATCACCCGTTAATAGCTGCTCAAAGCTAGCGCCTGCTGGCGGCTTTAACACACTGGTTAGCGGATCACCTTGACCACGCGCAGACGCTAAATTATGCGCATCGATACTGTAACTGCGTCCAGTGCTGTCGAGCACGTAGATTCGCTCGTTAGATTTGCCGCGCACGTGTGCTTGATAGCTGTCACCTGAGCGGTAACTCATACCAGCAGCATCGACATCATGACCTTTAGCGGCTCGAATCCAACCCGCTTTTGATAGGATGGCAGTGACCGGCTCACTTGGTACGAGATCTGACTCTTTTAATGCTTGTGCTTCTTCGCGCTCTGCCAATGGTGATACACGCTCATTGCCATGTTCTTTCATATCGGCGGTAAGCTCATCGATCATCAGATTGGTTAGACTGTCTGGATTGTCTAAGTACTCTTGAATGATGGCACGTTCGGCAGCGAGTTCATCTTGCTCGCGGCGCAGCTCAATTTCCTCTAATTTTGCCAACTGACGCAAACGAATATCCAAGATAGCATTGGCTTGAATGTCAGTCAGGTCATAGTCCTGCATCAAGGTCGCTTTTGGATCGTCCTCTTCACGAATGATGCGAATCACTTCATCAATATTCAGATAAGCAATCAGCAAGCCCGCCAAGATATGCAAGCGTTTATCAATTTTATCGAGGCGATATTGCAGGCGGCGCGTGACCACCGAGCGGCGACAGATTAACCATTCTTCCAAGACTTCCTTTAGGTTTTTCACCTGAGGCTTACCATTTAAGCCAATCATATTCATATTGACGCGGTAATTGCTTTCTAGGTCAGTACTAGCAAATAGATGACTCATGACACGATCGACATCGACCCGCGTTGAGCGCAACTCAAGGACGATACGGCAGGCATTTTCGTGATCTGATTCATCGTGAATGTCGGTCACCCAAGGCAGCTTCTTATCAGTCATAAGCTTAGCAATTTGCTCTTGGATTTTGTTGCCTGAAACTTGGTAAGGAAGCGCGTCAATAATGACGAGATTTTTTTCTTTAGGGTCAACATGAAAGGTGGCGCGCATCTTATAACTGCCGCGTCCAGTCTCGTACATCGCTTGCAAATCTTTTTTGCTAGTGATGATTTCAGCAGGTGTCGGCAGATCAGGTGCTGGTATTGATTGGGTAAGCTGCTTGATCGAAAGCTCTGGGTTTTTGAGCAAACGAATGGCCGCGCGTACCACTTCATTAAGGTTATGCGGCGGAATGTCTGTTGCCATACCGACTGCGATACCCGTTGTACCATTTAATAAGATATTAGGCAGGCGGGCAGGTAGGGTAGTTGGCTCTTGCATCGTGCCATCGAAGTTATCTTGCCAATCGACCGTGCCTTGTCCGAGTTCTGCCAGCAACGTATTGGCATAAGCCGACATTTTGGCTTCGGTATAACGCATCGCTGCAAAGGATTTCGGATCATCTGGGCTACCCCAGTTACCTTGACCAGAGATAAGCGGATAGCGATAGCTGAACGGCTGAGCCATTAGTACCATGGCTTCATAACAAGCGCTATCACCATGCGGATGGTATTTACCCAATACGTCACCGACCGTACGCGCAGACTTTTTCGCCTTGGCAGAGGACTTTAGCCCAAGCTCGCTCATAGCATAGACGATGCGACGCTGGACAGGTTTTAGACCGTCAGCGATATTTGGCAACGCCCGATCCATAATGACGTACATGGCATAGTTGAGGTAGGCCTGCTCAGTGAATTCTGCGACTGAACGAGTATCCATCGGCTCATTGGGAATAATTGGGGCGATCGTATGATCAATAACATCAGACATAAAATAGGATTCACTTATCAGTTTTAATAGGTATAGATAATTGGTTCAAGCATACAAATAGGATAGTGCTATCGTAAAGGATATTGCACCAATTAAAAAGACGTATATCAGAATATACGACATCTCGTGACGTGCTTAAAACAAGCGCTTATAAGGGTCTTTTATAGTGTGGTGATTCATAGCTTTTATAGATCAAGTTAAGTATAGTAAATCTAATATTTGTTTTTTATATGGTTAATAGATGTCTTAAGGTTGAATCCTTTCTATTTAAGATATTTTGTCTATCATCAATCCAAAAACAGTAGGTACAGAATAGTTTTAATGCAAAATTAACAACTGAAAGTATGACAGCTAATAGACTGAATAAGGCGGCTGCTTTGCCTATTTAAATAGCGTTAACCATGTATTGACACGGACAAGTCGCTACTGAATTATCTTACAATAAGGAATTTCTGTTATGTCATTTGACCCTTTATCTAAAATTTCCGCCTCTACAATGCTGAAAAACGAAAGTAAGCACATAGGGAAAAACACTACTAGAAATGTACTATTGATTACTGCTATAACCAGTCTAGGATTGACAGCCTGTAGCCCTTCACAAATGAGCAAAACGCTACCAGCCGAGACAAGCAGCACAGTCAATCAAGGTGCAGCAGTGGTGTCAGAGTCTATCATGGCGTCACCCAGTGTTAAGCCCTCAGTCATCAGCCAACAGATGATGATACGTTCTGCGGCGCAGACAGGTATCGTACGCCCATTACCGAGCATCATAGTCACGCCAGAGGCAAAAGACAACTATCAAAAAAACGCAGCCAATCCTGTACATCGAACTACGGATATGGCGGTATCAACCTTGTCTATCGATACCGATACGGGCAGCTACGCCAATGTGCGCCGCTATTTAAACGAGGGTCAACTACCACCTGTTGATGCCGTACGGGTAGAGGAATTGATTAATTATTTTAACTATCAATTTGATGATAGCAAACGTTTAGGTAGTGCCCCGTTTGTTGTATCAACTGAAGTAGTGGATTCACCTTGGGATAGAGCAGATCAGGATAATAAAATCGTCAAAGTCGGTATCAAGGCCGTTGATAATAGCTGGTCGCAAAAAACAGATAAGCAATCTATGCCACCTGCCAATCTCGTATTTTTGGTAGACGTGTCAGGCTCTATGTCGTCACGCGATAAGCTGCCATTGGCACAGTCTTCGCTTAAGCTGTTGACAGAGCAAATGCGCGCCCAAGACAGCATCAGTATCGTGACCTATTCAGGTAGTACTAGTGTGGCATTGCCTGCGACCAGTGGTGACCAAAAAGCAAAAATATTGGCTGCGATCGATGGGTTAAACGCCTCAGGCTCAACCAATGGGGAAGATGCTCTGAAATTGGCCTACAGACAAGCTGAACAAGGACTAAAAAAGAACGGTATCAATCGAATAATGATGCTAACGGATGGCGATTTTAACGTTGGTATTAGTGATGTCGATGAGATGCTTGATTTGGTCAAAGCCAATCGCGATCGCGGTATCTCTTTGTCTACCGTTGGCTTTGGTCGTGGTAATCTGAATGATCACATGATGGAACAGATGGCGGACAACGGCAATGGTAATTACAGCTATATTGACAGCTTAACTGAAGCAAAAAAAGTCTTTGGGGATGAGTTAGCAGCGACATTTAACACCGTCGCTAAAGACGTAAAAGTCCAAGTTGAGTTTAATCCTGATGTGGTGAGTGAGTGGCGCTTGATTGGTTATGAAAATCGCGTACTGGCTGAAGAAGACTTCAATAATGACAAAATTGATGCAGGGGAGCTCGGGGCAGGCAAGGCAGTTATCGCCTTGTTTGAAGTGACACCAAAAGGTCAAAAAGGGTTATATAGCGATCGCCGTTATGCTAATAGCAATGCCAGTATTAGTTCGAATAACAAACAAAACTCTAATGAGCTTGGCTATCTAAAAATTCGTTATAAAGCACCGACAGGAGGTAGCTCCAAACTGATTAGTCAACCGATTAATAAAGCCAGCCACGCTTTAAATAAAGCCAGTATCGATACCCAGTTTGCGATGGCAGTAGCAGGATTCGGTCAACGCTTGACTCAAAGCGATTATATTAATGACTGGCAATACAGTGATAGCACTAAGCTTGCCAAAAGTAGTATCGCAGATAGACCAAGTAGCGTTACTGATGGTACTCGTCGCAACTTTGTGACGTTGACTGAGCTGGCGAGTGCGCTAAAAAGTAGCCGATAGTGAACAGATATCGTGTCGGGATGGTCATTAGGGAGCAAAAGTCAAGGGTCATATCTTCTAATAGCTTGACTGAGATTTTTAATCTAATATATTGATATTTATAGGGATATTGAGCGTCAAGCCTATTTGAGAACTGGTGTAGCAATCTTTTGTATTGAGTACTATGTATAAAGTGTGTATGTTAATGAACAAAGGGCTATTTACCGCTATATTGTTCGCTCAGCACTATACAAATATGTCGCAGCCTTGCTTTTTATCATAACGATAGGCAAGACTCTGACGTTTTGTATATTTATCACACTGTGATTGGCGTGAGTTGACGGTAATGTATTATTACTAGGAGAGAAAAGATTATGGAAAATCAAGGAAACTTAACCCGTCGTGACGATAAAGTTTGGCTGAAAACGTATGAAGAACTTGGTTTGGAGTATGACATTGAGTTGCCAGCCGACAATACGTCACTTATCGATATTTTCGAAAAAAGCTTCGCTGAAAATGCTGATAAAACTGCCTATATCTGCATGGGTTCATCGTTAAGCTTCCAAGAAGTAGATTTATACAGCCGTCAAATGGCCGCTTATCTACAGTCATTAGGATTGGTCAAAGGCGATAAAGTTGCCGTCATGATGCCCAACATTTTGCAGTTACCAATCTCTGTCATCGCTGTACTACGTGCAGGCTTTACCTTAGTCAACGTCAACCCTCTGTACACTACCAGAGAGCTTGAGCATCAATTGACCGATTCAGACGCCAAAGTGCTAATCATGGTCGAAAACTTTGCCAAAACCTATCAAGACATCGGTCGCAATGTGGTCGATAAAGTCGTGATTACGGGTATGGGCGATTTGATGGGTACGCTGAAGGGCTTTATGGTCAATACGGTCGTCCGCCATGTCAAAAAAATGGTGCCTGCCTATAGTATTAGCAATAGCATTACCTTCAAAAGTGCGCTGAGTCATAGCGCTGCGAGTAAATATAAACGCCCAAGCAATATCACGCTCGATGACATCGCCGTCCTACAATATACCGGTGGTACGACAGGTGTGGCAAAAGGCGCAATGCTGACGCACAAAAACTTAGTCGCAAATTTAATTCAATCTAATACCTTTTTGGGCACCGCTTTTGATGATTTCGATCAAAGGGGTGAGCAGCCTGTCATTATGACAGCATTGCCGATGTATCATATTTTCTCATTTACTGTGTGCGGCATGTTTGGTTTATATCGCGGTTGTGTGGTGCTATTAGTACCAAACCCACGCGATCTTGACAGCTTATTAAAAGCATATAAAGCCAATCCACCAGCATTCTTCCCAGCGGTTAACACGTTGTTTAACGCGCTTGCCAATAACGAAGAATTTATCGCGATGGATCATAGCAAGCTGCGTCAATCAATGGGCGGCGGCATGGCAGTACTGAGTCCAACTGCTGAAAAATGGCGTCAAGTAACGGGTAATATCATTATCCAAGGTTATGGATTGTCTGAAACAGCACCGGTTGCGACTTCTAATCCTAGCAATAGCAAAACATTCACAGGTACTATTGGTGTGCCGATGCCAGCGACTGATGTTGCTATCTTAGATGATGCTGGTAACGAAGTAGAGCTTGGTGAGCGCGGCGAGATTAGTGTTCGTGGCCCACAGGTTATGAAAGGCTACTGGAATCGTGAAGATGCTACCGCCGAAGTGATGACCGCAGACGGATTCTTCCGTACTGGCGATATCGGTATCATGGCTGACAATGGCTACGTGACGATCGTTGACCGCAAAAAAGACATGATTTTGGTTTCTGGTTTCAACGTCTATCCGAACGAAGTTGAAGAAGTCATGGCTGGCCATCCTAAGATTTTAGAATGTGGTGTCATCGGTATCGAAGACGAGAAAAGCGGTGAGATTCCTAAGATCTATGTTGTCCGTAACGATCCAAGTCTGACTACCGAAGAAGTTCTTGAGTACGGTAAAGAGAACTTAACAGGTTATAAGCGTCCTCGTCGTGTTGAGTTTATTGACGAGCTACCAAAATCGAACGTTGGTAAGATTTTACGTAAAGATCTACGCGTACTTGAAGAAAAGAACCACGGTTAATTTGCTGATACACGTACCTAGAGAGTTGTTTGATAGCTGCGTGTATTAACTAAGGGCACATGTGAAAGTATCGCTCGATTAGATACTGTAGTAACTAAAGTAGTAACCAAAAATGATAAGGCTGCAACCATGCTGTCTTATCATTTTTTTGTCTTTATCGCTTTTGATATTTGCGGATGACAGCTACTATTAATAGAGAATATCTATTAAAACTGCTATAGTGCCCATCGACGTATTTTTGTTTTTATCCAAAAAATCGTACTGGTTTTACTCAAAACAATAGGCGAAATCATGGTAGTAAATATCGTTTTCGACTTGGTCGTGCTGAGTGGTAGTATTATTTATCATAGACTTAGTGTCGTCCTTTAATTTGCAAAGCTTATGAATGACAAACCCGATCATACTTATCTGTTTCTTATTCATAAGCTTCTGCTGTCAGCAATAATCATAAAAAATGGTGTTTCCATTAGCATATTCAATGTTTTTAACAGTAACATTTAGGGAAAATTATGACGGATAATATTAATAAAAAAACGACAGATAATAGCGCTATAACTGATGATAAAGCTAATACTACTAACGACGCCTATCAAAGCAATGCGTTTCCTACTATGCCGACCATCGACAGCGATAGTCCGTGGCTGAGCGCTTATGAGCGCTATAGCATCGATGCTACTATCGAGATGCCAGAAGACAGTACCTCTCTACTTGATGTGTTCGAGCGTAATTTTAGCCGTTATGGCCAAAAACCTGCCTATATCTGCATGGGCTCATCGATTACTTTTAAGCAATTAGATCTATATAGTCGCCAGATTGCTAGCTATTTGCAGTCAATAGGACTGGTCGCAGGCGATAAAGTTGGGGTCATGATGCCCAACGTCTTGCAGTATCCAGTAGTCGCTTTGGGTATCATTCGCGCAGGGATGGTGTTGGTCAATGTAAATCCTCTATACACCAGTCGTGAGCTGTCACATCAATTGCATGACAGTGGTGCGAAAGCGCTATTTATCGTTGAAAACTTTGCTAAGACGTATCAAGATGCCGAAGACAAAGGTCAGGTAGAGCATGTAGTCGTGTGTACCATTGGCGATATGCTAGGTACGATTAAAGGAGCCGTGGTCAACCTCGTGGCTCGTCATGTCAAAAAGATGATTCCTGCTTATAGCATACCGAATAGTGTGAGCTTCAAGCATGCCTTAAATGCTGAGTCAGCCAGCAAATACCAGCGCCCTGAGTTGAACTTAAGCGATGTGGCCTTGCTGCAATATACTGGTGGTACGACGGGAGTCGCGAAAGGGGCGATGCTGTCTCACGGAAATCTAGTTGCCAATATGCTACAGGTCAGTGCGCTGATGAACAGTGCATTTGATGATGATATAGATGGTAGAGACGTGATTTTGACCGCACTGCCGCTATATCACGTATTCTCATTTATGGTCTGCGGTATGTGTAGCATGTACCAAGGTTATGCCTCGCTACTCATTCCGAATCCGCGCGATCTTGATGGGCTTATCAAAGAGATGGCCAAGTACAAGCCAGCGTTTATTCCTGCTGTAAATACCTTGTTTAATGGCTTAGTACACAAAGATAACTTTGCTGATTTGGACTTTTCTAATCTAAAAGCGTCTATCGGCGGCGGTATGTCAGTATTACCAAGTGTAGCCAAAGAATGGCATAAAATCACTGGTCTGCCTATCGTTGAAGGTTATGGCTTGTCTGAGACCTCACCTGTGGTGGCTTTTAATCCGATGACCATTGCGGAATTTACTGGAAAAATCGGTATTCCTGCGCCTAGCACCGATATCGTACTCATTGATGATGACGAAAATATAGTAGCCATGGGCGATCGCGGTGAAATCTGTGTAAAAGGTCCACAGGTCATGATTGGTTACCAGAATCGTCCGAAAGAAACTGCTGAATCCTTTACGGCTAGCGGTTACTTAAAAACGGGCGATATCGGCATCATGGACGAAAAAGGCTTTATCAAAATTGTCGATCGCAAAAAAGACATGATTTTGGTGTCTGGTTTTAACGTCTATCCAAACGAAATTGAAGAGGCGATGAGTGAGCATCCAGCAGTCGTAGAATGCGGTGCTATTGGTGTACCGAACGATGATCGCGGCGAAGAACCAAAACTGTTTGTGGTCAAAAAAGGCGACGTGACTGAAAAAGAGCTACTAGAATATGGCAAAAAACAACTGACTGGCTATAAGCGCCCACGTCATATACAGTTCGTTGACGAATTACCAAAGTCGAACGTTGGCAAAATCCTACGTAAGGAATTGCGTAAGATGGAAGGGTTAGAATAGTTTATATCTGACATTCTATTGATAATGGTGGCGTAATGGCAGGAGCGAATCTTGCTATTGCGCCGTTGTCACGTTAGGATATCTTAAGATTTTAGTCGACTACATACCTATCAATGTGTTTGCTGACAACTGATAGGTATTTTTATGACACTGCTTTTATAACATTGTACTAGGAATTTTTATGCGTATTGACAATCGTGAGCTTGACCAACTTCGCTCGATCAGCTTTGAGCGCCATTATACGAAGCATGCTGAAGGGTCAGTATTGGTAAGTTTTGGCGATACCAAAGTACTATGTACTGCCAGTGTAGAATCTGGTGTGCCGCGTTGGCTCAAAGGTAAAGGCAAAGGTTGGATCACAGCCGAGTATGGTATGTTGCCACGTGCGACCAACACGCGTAATCAGCGTGAAGCGGCCCGCGGTAAGCAGTCAGGTCGTACGCAAGAGATTCAGCGTTTGATCGGTCGTAGCTTACGTGCCATGATTGATCTGAGCAAACTTGGTGAAAACACTATCTATCTTGATTGCGATGTGTTGCAAGCGGATGGTGGTACTCGTACGGCGAGTATCACTGGTGCTGCGATTGCGCTTATCGATGCGCTAGAGAGTATCCAAAAGGCTAAGAAACTAAAAGCAGATCCGCTAATCGGATTGGTTGCTGCGGTTTCCGTTGGTATGAAAGATGGCGAAGCATATCTTGATCTGAACTATGAAGAAGACTCTAGCTGCGATACCGACTTGAACGTCGTAATGACTCAAAAAGGCGAGTACATTGAGCTACAAGGTACTGCTGAAGAAAAGCCATTCACTCGTGCTCAAGCAGATGCTATGCTGTCGTTAGCTGAAAAAGGCATTGCTGAATTGATTAAAATGCAACAGACGGCGCTTGGTTGGTAGACTAGCGTTTAAATACAACACACTGTCTTTGTTTTTAGTGTCAATAACTGCCTGTTAGCTGCTAATAGGCAGTTTTTTAATAGAAAATATTCGTACATTACGTAATAGGTAACAACACATGCTAAAGCTGACTGATGATGGCGCCAAAATCACCTTACAAGGGCAATCAAATGCTGCTGATAATGGCATGTTTTGGTTTGGTTCTGCATTATTGGTCGGGGCCGTCGCAGTCGCCATGGCGATGAGCCTATTGCCTGAGCGTCTAGCTATCGGTGCGCTTGCACTGCTTATCATTGGTAGCTTCATTTTTAATAAAAAGCGCCAACAGCATAAAAAAGCCATGAGCGGTATGATTAGCAGTGGCACATTATGGGTAAGGGCTGGCGAGTTGGTCCATGACAATCTAGGTAAGCGTGAGCATATTCATTTAACGGATGGTGATAAGATAACGCTGATTGGCGAGCAATTACAGATTGTCGATAGCAGTGACGTTCGCAAATATCATATTACTGGTTTCGAGAGTGCTCAAGAAGCAAAAGCTGCGAAAGCTATCTTAGAAGGGCAAGCGCTAACGAAACGCCATGTAAATATCAGAATGAAGAGTAATTAGTATCTTTTCTTAATTTCATACTTTACCAAAGTATAGCTATTATCTTCGTGTTATCTAACTTTCTAACTCAAATATCATTTTAAATCTCACTCGACGTATCTCTCCAATATTGTCATCTATCAGTATATTTATACCGTCTATCACCTATCGCAGGCGAATAGTGCTTGCAGATTTGTGCGCAAATGGTTTATAAGTAGGATTATAAAATTTATCCTTCTTATTATTGATACTGTCATTGAGATTTAGTTGACAAGGAGTTAGTCATGCTGCGTTTGTCTATACCGTCAGTCGCCGCGTCGTGCGGTTTTTTACTATTTACCTGCGGCATGGTAGGACAAGCCCATGCAGATAGTATGAGTATGCTTATCGCCCAAAAATCTATTCAACCAACGATGAATACGTCCTATCGTTATCCTGAGGTACAGCGTTCAGCACCTACAGTCTTACCAGCGTTTTTATCAGGCAACTATGACAATGTCGATAGCGAGTATCTACCTCTGCTGAGTAATGCAGAGACGCAGAGTAGTATGGCAGCACGCGAAGTGGTCAGTACCGCACGAAAAATGGCACTTAACGAGCGTACAATTATTCAAGGTGGCTGTTGGGACTATTTAAATGCGGTATTTAATCGGGCAGGGGTATCGCGTAATACCATACATAAAGGCACTTATGCGCAAGGGCCCTATGCTAGTAGCAGCGAGATTGAAGCAGGCGACTGGCTCTATTATATCAATCATGGTTACAATGGCGTTGAGCATAGTGGACTGTTTGTCGGTTGGGTCGATGAGCGTGCCAAGCAGGCTTTAATACTGAGCTATGCTGGCGAAAATCGCCGTGAACCAGCTCGTTATCGCGTTTATGACTTAAGCAATGTTTATCAAATTATGCGCCCTAGTGTTTAGTGTTTGATATTTCCAGTTTGACACCATGTTCTATAAGTGAATAAAAAAGCGTCCGTAACTCATTGAAGTTACGGACGCTTTTATTTTGCATGTTGAATGGTTTTTCTGAACCTAAAACGGTTTTACCACGACTAGAATCACGATAATCACTAAGGCAAAGACAGGCACTTCGTTAAACCAGCGCCAGAATTTATGCGTTTTATAGTGTGGATTATCTATCAGCTTTTTACGATAAAAGCCGCAAGCACCATGATAGCCTGACAGCAGCACTACTAATAGTAATTTGACGTGGAGCCAGCCTTGGGTTTTATAGACATCCCAGCCTAGTCCTAACATCCATAGACCAAAGATCCATGTCGCTATCATCGATGGGGTCATGATACCGCGATATAGCTTGCGCTCCATAATGGCAAAGCGCTCATGACTGATGCTATCGTCGCTCATCGCATGATAGACGAACAGGCGCGGCAAATAAAATATCGCCGCAAACCAGCAGACCATCGAGATAATGTGCGCCGCTTTAATCCAGTTAAAATAATCTGCCATCATAGTTTCTCTTGCTTAGCTTGTATTTTTTAGCGTGGGCTTAATCTGCCAATACAACTTGTGTTTGATGACCATTCATCGCATCCATTACAGGCAGTACTTTAGGCGCTCTTGGTGCGGCAAACTGTTTGGTTAGGCCAAGCTCACGCATGAGTCTGTCATCGCCTGACTGGCTCGCGTTACCAGTGGTAAGAAGTTTGTCACCATAAAAGAATGAGTTAGCACCTGCCATAAAGGCCAATGCTTGCTCAGAGTCAGATAGACTTTCGCGGCCAGCAGATAGACGCACATAGCTAGTCGGGCAGCAAATACGGGCGACCGCAATAGTACGAATCCACTCAAGTACAGATAGCTGACCCTCGGCCAATACTTTGTCACCAATCGGTGTACCTGCAATAGGCACCAGTAAGTTGACTGGAATTGATTCAGGCGCTTTTGGCATTTTTAGCAGCTCAAGTACCCAATCGATGCGGTCATCACGGCTTTCGCCCATACCAACGATATTACCACTACAGACGTTGATGCCAGAGTTACGCACGTTTTCTATCGTGTCTAAGCGCTCATCATAGCTACGCGTGCTGACGACTTGTTCATAGTAGCTGCGCGAAGTATCTAGGTTATGGTTGTAGTAATCTAACCCTGCATCAGCCAACTGTGTCGCTTGATTGGTATCGAGCATACCCAGCGTCATACAAGTTTCAAGTCCCAGTGCTTTCACTTCTTTGATCAGCTCAACCACATAAGGCATGTCTTTGGCACTTGGATGTTTCCACGCGGCACCCATGCAGAAACGCGATGAGCCACTATTTTTGGCGCGTTTGGCGGCTGCGATGACTTTATCAACTTCTATGCGTTTTTCTGCTTGTAGTTTGGTGGTGTCGCGATGATGACCTGACTGCGAGCAATAGCCGCAATCTTCAGGGCAGTTGCCCGTTTTGATAGAGAGTAGCGTGCTGATTTGTACTTCATTGGCAGTAAAATGCTTTCTATGGATGGTCTGTGCTTGTAATAACAAGTCCATTAGAGGTAAGTCAAACAGTTGCGCGATTTCTTCACGGCTATATGTGGTGGCAACTTTACTATCAGTTTGAGTCGCGTCTGTGGCTAGATTGGCCAAAAAATCACTGTTGGTCACATCTGGCTGAGTGGCTAGATCAGTTGGCTGGGTGGCGTCAGGTTCGGAGATGCTAAGCAATCCTGCCATAAGGTAAGTCCTTTTATAAGAATTAGAGGGTATTAAATAAAACCAATGTTTTTATCTATTGTCATTTATAAGGTAACAAAAAAGGTTGCCGTATAGTATACCGCAACCTTTTTAGAAAATCAGAACACTGCTAGACAGTATGTATAATTGTCACAGTAGCGCACATAAATAGTAACTATACGTTTGGCTATCTAGTTCTATATCATCCATTCTACCAATGACTACCGCTCAGTGCACCATTCTTTTTATTTACCAAGTTTATGCTTAGCGATACCAACCCAATGCTCAGCAAATTTCTGTGCTTTATAAGCGTAAGGTTTGGCTTTTTGGATATATGGTTTGCACTCTTCTGGGATAGCTGGAACGATATGCTTAGCAAGTTTATTGAACCACATCATTAGGCTATAGTCGCCTTCGATGCTCAAGTTACCTTCTTGCACAGCAGTCATAAAGGCAGGCAAGCTACCTTTGGTTAGCAGTCTAACGCCAGTCATAGAATCTTTAAAGGTGATGGTCAAATCGGCTTCTTTTGCATGCCCGCTTTGTTGATTGAACTGTCCGTTGTCAAAGCTAAAAGAACGGGCGATATCTGACTCAGTACTAGCAAACTCAATCGTAACTTGACGATCAGCGAACAACGCTTTGACGTCTTCGTTATCGCTATCAGCTAACATAGACAAACGATAGCCAACAACAGCCAATAAAGCATCTAATGGATCAGATTTGATATCTAATACAGGAACAGTAAACATAGCAGAACTCCTAAAGAAATGAGGCATAAAAATAAAGCGTACTTTATACCAGTTTTTATGACAAATATATAACTGGATTATAAACTATCACCGGGTGTCAACTCTTTAGGAGTTAAGTAGAGAGCGTTAAGTATCTTGTAACATTCGATGTCACTGACGTAAGTAAGGTGTTGCTATAGACGAGCAGAGGTATAAATAGGACAATTTTAACGGAAACGTGGCTGATAGTTATCATCGTAGACAGGAGTGTGTTCAATATAGCGTGCGGCTTCTAGCTCACGTTGCTGACTAACTGTTTGGCTCACATCATCATAGCGTAATGCCCGATACAGTACCCATGCTGCTAACGGTAACCAACTGATGCTCATAGCGATGATATAGCGATGCCATGATGATAGCTCCATCAACATAGGACGACCGGCTAATATATTTTGAATCAACTCAACGGTGAACCAGTAAGCCATACCGCCAAACAGATATAGCAGTAGCCAACGATATGACGACAAGGCGAGCACCACTACTAAACTGGCTAGCAGTCCATAACCCAGCCATGCCGCGCCGCTCCATGCCTCTACACCGATAAAAGAAAATATAGTCATTAACATCATTCATCTCGCTATTCATAAGGTGAATTCCAATGAGACTATTATGAGAGGTTATTGAGTAAAGCTGAAGAGGGTACAGGCGACTTTGCGACAACCGTTGACGTTTGGTTTTTTGGCTTGTTTTGCGATATTTGATGGCTAGATGTTAGGCTAAGCGCCGTGAGGAGTGGCGCTTATTTTGAGGAATATGGAAATGGTTTTGTTTGCTCGGGAGGGTGTTTGTTAGCTAGCAAAGTAAAATAGAAAACAGGACTAACAGTTTGCTAAATACTTAGACTCGATTGGTACGGTTACCCCACCAAGATAATAGCGAAACTAGAATAGCACCGAGTAGCATAAGTCCTACTGTCGTTGACCACTGTGCGCCAGTAGGGTATTGCCACGGCATGACATTATGGACAGCTTCAGTATTTAGTGAGCCTAGCGCATCTACTTTCCATGGCCAGACTTTTATTAGAGAGCCTGCGATAAAGCCTGTCAGTAATGCCAAGGTAGCTTGGTAATAATGCGAGAGTAGCCACTTAAGTGCGCGCGTGAATAGCAATAGCCCAGTCGCCATACCCGCAATGACTGTGAAAATGGCACTCAAATTCATCGTATCGACCGCTTCTAATACTGCATCGTAGGCGCCTAGCAATAGCAAAATAAACGACCCTGATATGCCCGGTAGGATCATGGCACAAATAGCAATTGCCCCTGCAAAAAACAGATACGGTAAGCTAGGCGTGGTCGTAAGCAACGGCATACTACTGATGACTACGGCGGCAATAAGTCCAGTCGCAAACAGTGCAACACGTCCTATATTCCAGCGCTTTATCTCACTGAGTAAGATAAACACCGTTGCAACGACCAGTCCAAAAAAGAATGACCAAATAAGCAATGGTTGGTTGTCCAATAAGTGCTTAATGATACCGGCTAAGGTCGCAAAGCTAGTGGCAATACCCAGTAGCAAACACAATAGAAATGTCGCATCTACTTGTCGCCAAATCGCAGCGAATCCTTTGATGCCACCTTCCTGACGAAATATCGTCCAAAGATTGGGGCCGATACTGCCAAGCGCGTTAATCAAGCGCTCGTAGATCCCTGCAATTAGCGCAATGGTGCCGCCAGAGACACCAGGCACAATATCAGCTGCTCCCATGGCCATACCTCTGACATAGATACCTACCAGCTGCTTTGGGCTATCGGTACGTACAGGTACCGTATCTTGCTGTAATGGCGTTGACGCTGACGGCTGAGTTGGCCGTGGAGATTGTGGTGCCGTCATGGGCATTCCTTTATCATTTAAAAATAAGTATTATCTAAAAGTGAGCGATAGCTAAACATCAGTGTGCATAGCAGATTGTATTAATTATCGTAACGTACTAGGGCGTGTCTTCCATTCACTTAATAGGCATCTAACTGAACTAAAAATGGATAAATCTTGTCAGACATCGTCAAATAGCTAGCTAATTACCGATACTATTTACGCTACTTTCCTTGTTTAAGCCACGCCCTAAAGCATAAAAGCCAGATTAATGACAAAACATTAACCTAGCTTAGCGGATAATCTAGAATACTTAGCGATTACTCAGTAGGAGCGAGGGCTGGATAGCCAAGAGCGTACAAAGTACCTTCAAGCCCTGTCACGTTGATAGCGGCATCAGCACGTGCTTGAACGATTGGTTTGGCATGATATGCCACACCAAGATCGGCAAGCGCCATCATCGGTAAGTCATTGGCCCCATCACCGACACAGACCACTTGTGACATCTCAATGCCTAAGCGCTCAGCAGTATGCTCAACGATAGCGGCTTTTTTGGCACCATTGACAATAGGCCACTGTACATGACCAGTAACTTCACCTTCCTCGATATCTAGAGCGTTGGCATGCACTTCATCGATACCCAACTGCTCAGCGATATAACGGGCAAAATAAGTAAAGCCGCCCGAGACCAGCACCGTATGATACCCCAATGCTTTTAGCGCACTAATCGTCGTGCGCGCACCAGTCGATAACGTTAAGCGACTACAGATATCATCCAGCACATCAGTAGAAGTGCCTTTTAGCAAGGCCACACGCTGAGCAAACGATTCATCAAAATCAATCTCACCGCGCATTGCGGCTTCAGTGATGGCTTCAACTTCTTCACCAATTCCAGCCGTTTTTGCTAGCTCTACGATGACTTCTTGCTCAATCAAGGTCGAGTCCATATCAAAGCAGGCAAGTTTGTGCGTCCGTAGCATATGACCAACAGACAAGATATGACAGTCTACGACGTTTATGTTGCCTGTGCTATCTGCACTGCGTGTATTGTTATATTCTTCAGTTAGGTCACGACGCAGGCGAGTGGTCAGCTGATCATCAATGATGTGAGCGGCTGCGGTTTTTTTACCAGGGTGCATTAGTGTGTCAGTGACTGGTACTAGCAGATAACGGTAGACCTGAGTATGGGTAAAGGGTAGGCGCTGTGCGTCTGCTGCTGTAGGCTCTGTATCAGATACCATGATATTGACGAAGCTAGCGTCAGTATCTTCGGCAACGGTCACTAGATGCCAGCTTGGCTGTTCGTCGACCCACGACTGAACGTACTGATGAATATCTAACGCGGATACCTGAGTAGGTAGTACTACGATGAGCGCAAAGACAGGTAGCGACTGTAGCGCATCAAAGTCTTGCAAATTGGTATCTTCGGGTAATAATGCCGCAATAGAATCGACGGCTTGTTGCCATGCTTTGCTGTCTTTTGGTAACGAATAAGATGTATTTTTTGGCATGGCTCAATTGTCCCTTGTATGCTCATATAAGATTAGGAATAATAACAGTTTTACTGGGCAGCGCCTATAGATGACGCGCAAAGTAACAATGATGCTAAAAAACAGATTTTATGGCGTAAGAAGCCATAGAAAACGCGATAAAGTTATTATGATAAATTTATAAAGCGCTCACGCTATAAGGCTTATTATGGTGATATAGTAGATGAGATAAGCTGGCTGTTGATTGACGATGCTTTCTTACTAACGATGCATTCGCAAAAGATAGCAATGCAAAAGATAGCGAAGCTGGCAACAATATTGATGGTGTTGATAGTCATTAATAAGCAGTACTGCTTTATCACTATGTGCGCACTACAATTGGTGCGCATCACAATTGTTTAAAAATTAGCCAAAAAATGAGCAGTAGCCTCGTTTTTTAATTTCTTCTCTCCAAAAAAGTTTAACATATCATGACGTATTTAGCGCCGCGGCAAGGGTTGTTTGCCATTATTCTTCTGGTTAGTTTTTGTTTGCAGACGCTGTTATTGGTCATTAGTACTGACCAACAGCTGAGCAATAGTCGTGCGTTAAAAGGCGAGCAGATGGTCGCCCAGCTGATTGATGAAGCAAGATTGTCTTTAGAAAATAAAGACCGTGTGAGTTTAAGCGTTATTGCCAACCGCTATACCAGCGAGCAAGACGTCACACGGATACTGATTAAGGACAACAACGATGATATCTTGGTGCCAGTAGGCAATGCGCCGATGCAGCAAGGCGACACCATTCGTCAAATCGCTACCAATGGCGATGCAGTCATCGGTAGCGTTGCACTGACTCTAAAAGACGTTAGCAAAGGCGAAATTATCGCCATGCAATGGCCGTTTGTTATCGGCACCATGCTGCTACATTTACTGCTGTGGTTGATTTATGGTTACCTCGCTCGTCCGACCAAAGAGCAAATCAATGCATTGAGTCGAGATATCCAAGAGCTGTATCGTGACCAATATAGACCAGTCGATCAACGCGGCTATGACCGTGAACTTGAGCGCCAGTCAACGGGTCAATCAGCGTCTCATTTAGCAGACAGTCAAGTGGCGATTGATAATACGGCAAACGCAGCAGATGACGAAGTGACTAATGCCCGCAAGTTTAATGTACATAATGAAGTGAACGAGTACCTTAGAACCCAGCAAAACCAAGAGACAGGTAGCGATACTGACAATCTAGCGAGTGCGGGTGAAGGTAGCGAAAGTGAAATAGTAGATACAGACGGTGTTGCTCCTCAAGCTACTAGCCATACGTCTAAGCTATCTGCCACCCGATCCGTTGATAGCGTCAAAGTTCAAGTCGTATTCCATGATGAGTTCAATATGCTTGAACGCCTTGCACCTGCGCAGCGTCTTCCGTATCTAGCACTCTGCACCCAGCTGCTCAATCAAGCCGTGACTGAGTTGCTAAGACAACCATTGCTACTAGGTGTGAGTGCGATGAATGAAGCGCACTTCGAAGATAATAGCGCAAGTGTGGTACTAAAGGCTGATAATAGCCATGCAAAAGTGGCACTCGCAGGCGTGATGCTTGCCAAGCTATATTTAATGCTCAACAAAATTATCCATGATAAGCATATTGAGCTGTCACGTTTTGCCTTACCAGCAAAAGCGGGTGTCAGTGATGATGCGCAGTCAGAGCCAATGACTCATTTGCTCCAGAGTATCGGCAAAAAAGAGCAGCTATTGATATTATTGCCAAATGCAGGTCTCAAGCAAATCAGCAATCATGTACAAGTACATAACATCATGCGTCCAACCACTGTCTATGAGCGCGAGTGTGCGATATTTGATGGGGCCAACGACTCATTGATTCAGCGTTTGGCCGATGTGCGCAACGCAGTTCTGATGATTGAAGATGAGGACGAGCTAGACATTTAATGCCGACTGTATTTGGTCATTTATATTACAATTGTCTGTTATATAGCCTACTGGACTATCTTAATCGTAGAGTTGAAATGTACCATATTGCGAAAAAGGATTGACAACATTCAATAGAGACTTTATAAGGCATATATATATTGATGTATTCTTAATACCCTTGCCTAAAAATGATAGGAGTTTGTCATGAGTGACGCTGATATTGACGACGATTTTGATGATGATTTTGTCGACGATGATGATGCAAAGATGGTTGAAGAAGCTGAGACGAGCGTACGTACACGTTTAAGTAGTCTTGAAAAACGTCGGCTAATCGATAATTTGCTAGAAGAAAAGCGTTTGGCTAAAGAGTTAAAAGACGATCTAGACGACATAGACAACTTCGATGAAGACGGCGATGATTGGGATGATGACGATTTTTAATTTGTCGGCATCCGTCGTTTCAGTGGACTAAAGTGCTCTAGTGGCTACTTTAACGGCAGTGGCTATTTTAATGACTAAAATTATTCATCCCATCAAACTGGTTGCCTGTTGTTTGCTAATTTTCTAGGTTGCTCGCAACCAGTTCATCTCGATAATACTTACCTGATAGAGGTTGCTTGAGTTTGATTAATTAAGCAGCCTTTAGTCTTAAAATAAGTACTCGTCCTCTTTTATTTAACCGATCGCCCACTGCGATTGATGACATCTATCTGCTAAGGAAAACCAAATTATGAGTAACCAACTAAGTTTTGATGAATTACTAGACTATTTGGACAATCAAGAAAGCCAGTTCGTGCTAGATAGTGTCGCAGCGCATGGTTTTTTGACGGCGACAGTCATCGGTCGTCCATTGCCTAACTGGATGGATGCCCTCTTTGAAGGTCACGTGAGTGAGATTCCAGACAACGTCATCGATGGCATCAAACGCTGGCGCGATTCGATCATGGCTGAGCTAAAAAACGAGACGCCGATCGAATTACCGTTTGGTGAAGATGCCGGTAACGAAGAAGTGGCGGTTGATTTCTCTGATGAGTCTGACATCGTTGCTTGGTCAATCGGTTTTGTCGATGCCATGTATGGTGATGAAGCAAGCGATTGGTTTGAAGATCAAGAAACGGCAGAAGACGTGGCTGTGTTAACTTTGCCAATGATCGTACTAAGCGGTATCGATGATGAAGATCCAGAGCTGTCTGAGATGCGTAAAGACGAAGACAAAATGGTACAGATGGCCAATAGCATCGAAGGCAATTTGACTGAATTGTTTTTGTTGTTTCATACCAACGATTAATAAAGCTAAGAAGCAGCGTTGCTACTAGCAGTGCTGTTTTTGTCTTATCTATGCTGTATCGCAGCGCTTTGGTTTACCATGTATTTTATAAGTCACCGATAAGGTCATCCTATGACTGTGCAACTCTCTAACCTTGAACACTTACCTAACTATCAAATTACTGAACGCCTAGACGTGGTGTACGGTAGTACCGTGCGTTCAAAGCACGTCGGTAAAGACTTGTTTGCTGGGTTAAAAAACATCGTTGGCGGTGAGCTGACGGCTTATACCGAGCTATTAGAAGAGTCACGCCAAGAAGCAATCGATCGCATGATTGTCAAAGCAGAGGCGCTCGGTGCTGATGCGGTGGTCGGTCTACGTTTTTCGACTTCTAGTATCGCCCAAGGTGCCTCAGAGCTGTTTGTCTATGGTACGGCGGTCAAGGTCGCGCCGATATCACAGCAGCAATATCAAAACCCGCCAAGCGATGGTTACAACCATTCTAATCAAAATGTGAGTACTCAGACCCAAGTCGCACCCGATGATTTACCGCGCTTCAATCCTTTTGGTTGATTCTATAATACTAAAAGCTACAATACCAAATCCTACAATGCTAAAAGCACCGATGCTTTTTATGATGAGAAACGTGCTATGAATGATTCACTCACGCAAGTGCTCATCAACTATGGGCCGTTTGTCTTCTTATTCGCAGCTGGCTGGTTCTTCGGATCGCGTCATGAGCGTCAGCATTTGGCACAGCTAACAGTAGCAGAGCAAGCATTGGGCGATATCACTGTCTCAAGCGAACGTCTATACCGTCCCAAGTTAGCAGCGGGTAGTGAAGGCGAGCTGGTGCTTGGTAGTGTCGTCATCGCTCAAGATTACTTCAAAATGATCATCGCTCGCGTACTAAGCGTCTTTGGCAAAAACTTAACCACCTATGAGACTTTACTAGATCGTGCACGCCGCGAAGCCATTGTTCGTATGCGGACTGAGGCAAAAGCCAAAGGCTACACGCATATTTACGGGTTACGTCTTGAGGTAACCAATGTCAACCAATTAGGCAGTATGGTCGAAGCCATCGCCTACGGTACAGCTGTTATCAGTATCGACCATATTCACTCTACATCTGCTATAAATCACAAAACCTCCGCTTAAATCATTTCTACGTTATTTTCAAGTGTGAAAACCTATAATTGACTGACGAGTAGTCAAAAAAATCAAAACCATACACTTTTACAACGATATACTGAATTTTACCGTTCCGTTATTATTTCAGTTCGTAGTAACCAGTTTTATCAAAAATTGTCGGTTTAAAAACACGACTGTATGGAAAAGTGTCATATAAAGAGCTGACAACGTCGGTAGCTTTTACCCAAGATATCAGCAGGATTGGCTGATTGAGCATGACGAGGTTGTCATAAACCTGCCCGTGTAAGGGCTCTATCTACAAGGATGTAGTTATGGAAGGTGTTGAGTTAGTCACATTTATAAATGCAAAAGTCATTCCCATTAGTATCTTTTTGATTATGATGGGGATGGGATTGTCCTTAGTTACCAATGATTTTAAGAGAGTCGTCAAATACCCTAAAGCAGTCGCTATAGGCTTGACCAATCAGCTAATATTCTTACCGCTCGTAGGTTTTGCTTTGGCAACCACTATGTCTCTCGAGCCAGAGTATGCCGTTGGGGTCATGTTGCTGGTATTGTGTCCTGGTGGCACGACATCGAATCTATTTACCTATTTAGCCAAAGGTGATGTCGCACTTTCGGTCACCATGACCGCTATTGCTAGTGTCATTACCGTATTTACCATTCCTATCGTCCTCAGTTTTTCGCTCGTATACTTCATGGGTGCTGGTAGTGAGTTTCAGTTGCCAGTGGTCAAGACCATGATTAGCCTAATTGCTCTGACTATCTTACCCGTCAGTATTGGTATGTTGATCAAACGCTACGCCCCTAATGCTGCAGACAAGGGACAGGTGATGGTGTCTCGTTTTGGCGTGATATTTTTGAGCTTCTTGGTACTTTTCTTAAGCTATGTGCAACGAGACATTATCGTTGAAGCGTTAATCGCTACTGGCCCTGTGGCATTGATACTGAACGTATCGACGATGGCGCTTGGTTATTACACCAGTAAATGGTTCGGCCTGAATCCTGCACAAAGACGCTCGATTACTATGGAAGTCGGCCTACAAAACAGTACGCTTTCAATGTTTATGGCACTGACGCTATTGGCTAACTATAAAATGTCGATGACGCCAGCCATTTATACGCTAATCATGTTCTTGACCGCGGGTATCATGGTCAGAGTATTTACTGCCCAGCACAATAAAGCCAAAAGAACCGAGATAGAAAACAGTGTATTGGCAGCACGTAGAATGTAAGAGTTTTAAGATAACCGTAGTAACGCATTGTTGCGCCAGTTGAGACAGTACTTGGCAAAAATCAACAGTGTATGGTTTAGTAAAAAAAGCCCATAATCCGCTTTGTATAATGAAGCTGGTTATGGGCTTTTGCGTTTAGCGCTCGTTTTAACCCAAATCAGTTTAGCTCAAACCAGTTTTATCTCAAGTCTAGAATCTTCGTCTGTCCATTTTCGCTCTTGCCTCGGCAGCTTGCTCTTTGACTTTTTCAATTTCAAATAAGAATGTGCGGTTTTTAAGCACCGCGACGAATACCACACCGCCCACTGTATTGCCCACCAGTACTACGACTAAAAATACCAAGTAGCGCCAAAGACTGACGGTATTGCCATATAGTAATGCTGAAAATACCTCGATATTGCCCACGATACTATGATGCAAGCCTAAAAACCCAATGCTACCAGTGATAAGCGTCACCAGTACGATACGGCTAAGCGTATCTCGTGCAGAGGTCACCAGCCATGCGGCCACGCCCATCATCCAGCCTGCCAGCACGGCGCTACCAAAGATAACCCACCACTCAAAACCTAAGATATGCTCGGCATAAACATCAATAGCATGGTCTGTAAACAGATGCATATGCAGCCCCAGACCGATCATTAATGCTGCAAATATACAACCGCCAACGATATTACCAGCGATGACAATTCCCCATAGCCGCAGCAGTTTATGTAGCGGCTCAATTTTATTTAAGACAGGCAAGCTCAAGAGGGACGTCTGTTCTGTGAATAATAGCGATTGACCAATCACCACGATAATAAAGCCGATCGGATACAACAGTGACGACAGCACCATGGCATAGCGACTTGGCATCACGTCATTAAGTAAGGCAAACGCTGATAAAATCATAAAAAAGCTGATGCCAATCTCTAGCCCAGCCGTAAAAGCACTGGTAAATAGCGAGCCAAGTGAACGCTCAAAGGTTTCTTTTGCGTGGATAACTTGCTCGACTAAAATACTGGCGTAGCTTTTCGCTTGGCTTAAATTGTCGTCACTGGCGACCTTTTTGATGGTTTCTTTGTCTTCGTCGCTGATTTCTTCTGGTAGGTCGTCATTTTCTAAGTCTTCAGTGGCTTTGATAGGTTCGTCTACGTCGCCATCTGAAGTTTCGTTTGCATGACTGTCTGTAGTGTCGTCTGCGTCCTTATCTACCTCAATGTCTTTAGAAGAATCGCTGTTTTCTTCTAGCGTATGATTATCTTCAGGCACAGGAGGGGTGGTACTCGCATTTGTACGCTCATCGTTTGGTCGATTAGCCTGAGAATCATGGTCATGCTCGGTATCTTGGGACACGGTTGGCTCGCTGGTTATAGGCTAATGATTTTGCTGCATAAGTAATCTCTATTATATTTCCCATTCTTCTGATTGCTGTTGTTAATTGATTAACAATTTGAGTAATAAATAGCCTTCAGGCTTTATAAATTGCCTTACCATCTAACAAAATCTGCCTATCTGCGTTAAAATCACACTATCAACTATTTTTCCTGTTTTTATAGCGTTTTGCGCTATCTCATTTTGACCACATTCATTATCAACAATAAGATCACCCTATTATGAGCAATCCTAATACCGATACCAGCATTGATAGCAATGCGAAAACCAATCTGACCCAGTCGATCCAAGCGGCGCTAAGCCAATTAGAGAGCGCCTACAATCCTGCGGAAGTTGAAGCAGGTATGTATCAAGGCTGGGAAGAAAGCGGCTATTTTCAGCCGACTTTTGATAAAGACGAGTCATTTTCTATTGCGCTGCCACCGCCAAACGTCACCGGCTCGCTACATATGGGGCATGGTTTTAACAACGCTATTATGGATGCGCTCACCCGTTATCACCGCATGGATGGCGATAATACGCTGTGGCAACCAGGTACGGATCATGCGGGTATCGCCACCCAGATGGTCGTTGAGCGTCGATTAGAAGCGCAAGGACTCAAGCGCCGTGACATGACGCGTGCAGATTTCATCGATAAAGTCTGGGAATGGAAAGAAGAGTCGGGCGGCAATATCACCAGCCAAATTCGCCGTTTGGGCAGCTCGGTTGACTGGTCGCGTGAGCGTTTTACCATGGATGACGGTCTGTCTAATGCGGTAAAAGAAGTGTTCGTTCGTCTGTTTGATGATGGTTTAATTTATCGTGGTAAGCGTTTGGTCAACTGGGATCCTAAGTTCCAAACCGCATTATCTGATTTAGAAGTAGAAAACCACGATGAAAAAGGCAGCTTGTGGCATTTTCGCTATCATTTCACGGATAAAGACTTAACGACCCAAGATGGTAAAAACTATCTAGTGGTTGCTACTACGCGTCCTGAAACGCTTCTTGGTGATACCGCTGTCGCCGTCAATCCTAGCGACGAGCGTTATGCGCATTTAGTCGGCAAAACCATTACCTTGCCAATCACGGGTCGTATCGTGCCTATCGTCGCTGATGACTATGTCGAAAAAGACTTCGGTACGGGCTGTGTCAAAATCACCCCAGCGCATGATTTCAACGATTATGAATTGGGTCGTCGTCACAGCTTGCCATTGATTAATATCCTAGATGAGCGCGCCAATATTTTGCCAGCGATGGAAGTTTATCCTGATTTGCAAACACGTGAGCCAGAGCTAGAGACTACGCCGAGCGAGTATGCAGGACTTGAGCGTTTTGCTGCACGTAAGTTCCTTGTAGAGCAAGCAGGCGAGCAAGGCTGGCTAGAAGATATCGAAGACTACGCACTTAAGGCTCCGCGTGCTGAGCGTGGCGGCACGATCGTTGAGCCGTGGTTGACCGATCAATGGTATGTCGCTGTTAAAGAATTGGCTAAGCCTGCAATTGACGCAGTAGAAGACGGCAGCATTGAGTTCGTCCCTGCGCAGTACAAAAACATGTATATGGCGTGGATGACCGATCTACAAGACTGGTGTATCAGCCGTCAATTATGGTGGGGTCATCGTATCCCTGCATGGTATGACGATGCGACAGGTGAAATCTATGTCGCCCGTGATGAAGCGGAAGTACGTAGTAAGTACAACCTAAGTGATGATGTAAAACTGCGCCAAGATGATGACGTGCTCGATACGTGGTTCAGCTCGGGTCTATGGACATTTAGTACGCTTGACTGGGCAGACGTCAACGCTGATCCACGCGTGATGGACACTTTCCACCCAACCAGCGTGCTCGTGACAGGTTTTGACATTATCTTCTTTTGGGTTGCCCGCATGATCATGATGACCATGCACTTTGTGAAAAACGAAGATGGCACGCCGCAAGTACCGTTTAAGACCGTCTATGTGCATGGCCTGGTACGTGATGGCAATGGTCAAAAAATGTCAAAATCAAAAGGTAACGTCTTAGATCCGATCGATCTAATTGACGGTATTGAGCTAGAAGCGCTGGTAGAAAAACGCACCAGCAATATGATGAACCCGAAAGACGCGGCCAAAATCGAAAAGCAAACGCGTAAAGAGTTCCCAGAAGGTATCCCAGCGTATGGTACGGATGCACTGCGCTTTACCTTTACCTCACTAGCCAGTACTGGTCGCGATATCAACTTTGATCTAAAGCGTGTCGAGGGCTATCGTAACTTCTGTAATAAAATCTGGAACGCCAGCCGTTTTGTCCTCATGAACTGTGTCGATGGCGAAGGCAGTGCCAAGCCTATCGACCAAACGGCCAACCCTGACGTTTGGGAATTACCAGAAAAGTGGATCATGAGTCGTCTGAACTCTACCATTACTGATATCCATCAACATTTCGCTCAGTATCGTCTCGATATGGTCAGCCAAGATATCTATGAGTTTATCTGGAATGAGTACTGTGATTGGTACGTTGAGCTTGCCAAAGCCAGCCTAAATGATGACTCGGTATCTGGCGAGCGTAAAGCGCAAATCCGCTATGTGCTGCTGCACGTACTAGAGACTGCGCTACGTTTCACCCATCCAATCATGCCGTATCTGACTGAGCAAATCTGGCAGACCATCGCGCCGCTACTGGGTCGCAAAAACACCGACAGCATCGTGGTCGCTGACTATCCACAGACCGATGCCAGCCAAATCAGTGAGCAGACCGAAGCAGATATGGCATGGCTACAAGAGCTAATCGCGAGCGTCCGTAACATCCGTGGTGAGATGAAACTGGGTAACGCGGTACGTCTGCCAGTGCTACTACAAAACGTCTCTAGCGATGAAGATGCTCGTCTATCACGTATCAAAAACCAGTTTAAAGCGCTTGCCAAAGTCGAGAGCTTAGAGATCGTCAAAGAAGGCGATGAGGTGCCACTATCGTCATCAAGTATGGTCGGTCAGCTACGTGTCCTCGTACCGATGAAAGGTCTGATCGATCCTACGGCTGAGCTGGCACGCCTAGGCAAAGCGCATGAAAAACTACAAAAGCAAGCTGACGGCATCGCTCGTAAGCTAGGCAATGAAGGCTTTGTCAGTAAAGCACCTGCGGAAGTGGTCAATGCTGAGAAGGCAAAACTGGCTGAGTTAGAAGGGCAGTTGACGGCGATAACAGCGCAGATGGAAGAGTTAAAGAACCTGTAACTGCTATGACAATAGCTGTATGAATAAAAAACGCTGTCACATTTGTGATGGCGTTTTTTATTGTCTACTGGTTAGTTCTCTAACCAACGCTTGGTTCTGATAAATAACTGAATATTTGTGTGCTATTATCCATTGTCTTACGGGGTGCACACTATTAAGTAAAATAAACATGGTGATACCTACAAAAGATATTGAAAATTAACGATGAGTTATTTAAGAGATATCCTGAGTAAGTTTTTCTTTATATCAATTAGTTAATAACCTTCCGAAAAATAGCCGAAAATAATATAGATAAGGATAATAGGATGAAGCTTACTCACTTTTCTATCACTAACTATAGAAGTATTACAACTGCCCATAAAATTTCGTTGCATAGTACAACTATTTTGATTGGGAAAAATAATGAAGGGAAATCTAATATATTAAAAGGTTTGAATACAGCAATGCATGTGTTAGATCGAAGAGGATTAGGGCCGTCAAATAGAAATTTAAGAAACTCAAGATATAGGAATATAGATGATAGGTACTACTACTGGGAGAGAGATTTCCCAGTTTCATTGAGAGGTAGAAGTTCTGGAACTCAGACCATTTTTGCGCTAGATTTTGAGCTTGAACCGGAAGAGATATTAAGTTTTCAAGAAGTTGTAGGCTCTAAGATAAACGGTTTTTTGCCTATGGAAATAAGAATAGGTAGAGACAATCAGCCAATTATTAAGATTAAAAATAAAAGAGGTGCAGGAGCAACAATTCTAAATAAGAAAATAAATAAAATAACTTCTTTTATTGCAGGTAATATTGAATTTAATTATATTCCTACCATTCGAACTGATAGCGACACACTTGATGTAGTGAGGACGATGCTTTCAAGACAACTGAAACAACTTGAAGATAACGACGATTATTTAAAAGCTATAGATACAATCCGAATTCTTCAAGAGCCTTTGCTGAG
Organism: Psychrobacter sp. UBA3480; assembly: GCF_002377945.1. Taxonomy (GTDB): domain Bacteria; phylum Pseudomonadota; class Gammaproteobacteria; order Pseudomonadales; family Moraxellaceae; genus Psychrobacter. The sequence goes on along the minus strand of NZ_DFQV01000015.1, from coordinate 124,319 downwards.
AGATTTAGAGAATCAATTAATGGAGCCGCTTAAAGAGTTTTTACCTAACTTAGTAGAAGTGAAAATCTCTATTCCTGAAACCGAAAGACGTGTAGCATTACGTAATGACTTTGAAGTTATAATAGATGATGGAACAGCTACAGAACTTGCTTATAAGGGTGATGGCGTAAAAAATTTAGCTGCTTTAAGCATGCTGAAAAGTCGAACAGGTCCATCAGGAGCTTCAATTATAGCAATAGAAGAGCCTGAGTCACATCTTCATCCAGGAGCTATACATCAGCTGAATGATGTGATCTGTGCTTTAGGTGAAAACCATCAAGTTATTATCACAACACATAATCCACTATTTGTTGATAGAAATGACGTTAAGTCCAACATAATAGTCGATATGGGGAAAGCTGTTTCCGCTAAAAATATTGAATCTATAAGAAACGTAATGGGTATTAAGGCTTCTGATAATTTAGTTAATGCAAACTATGTACTAATTGTAGAAGGTGCAGAAGATGTGATTGCTTTCAAAGCTATGTTACCAAGGCTAAGTAGAAAGTTAGGAAAAGCGATTGCTAACAATTTATTTGTGATAGAAGAGATTGGGGGAGCAGGTAATTTATCTTATAAAGCTTCTCTATTGAGAAACTCTCTTTGCAAGTATCATTGCTTTTTGGATAATGATGAAGCTGGGAATAAAGCAGTTAGAAAAGCATTGGAAGATGGCTTGATTGCTACAAATAACTATACTCTTACGAATTGTCAGGGTTTTAATGAATCGGAGTTTGAAGACTGTATTAACCCTGAAGTTTATAAGAAAGCTGTTGAAGATGAATTCGGATTTAGTTTAGATAATCCAAAATTTAAAGGTAATAAAAAATGGTCGGAAAGAATAAAAAGAGCGGCAGTTGATCAAGGGAAAGCATGGGATAATAAACTTGAGTCGAGTATAAAGTATACAGTAGCTAAATGTATCCAAGATAGTAAGTCTGATTGTTTGCATTCGCATCATAAAAACTCTATCGAAAGCCTAGTTAGTTATCTAGAAAATAGTGTTGTAATATAAGTAGAAGATAATTGACTATGTAATTGTGTGCTACAAAAAATACATTCTATATGAATCACCGCTTCAACTATGACTGTAGCGGTTTTTCTACATCAGTAATTAGTCTATTATCTTTAAAGGAATAACACTTTAACGTAAGGAACACCATGAACCATCTCACCGTCGGACAACGCGCGCCTTTAAGCAAACTTGCTATTGACGATACCGCACCCATCACGCTCAAATTCACTCGCCAAAGCCCAATAGAGATGGACATCAGCTGCTTTGTCTTAGACGCAGCGGGCAAACTGATAAACGATGATTACATGGTGTTTTATAATCAGCCAATCTCGCCTTGCGGGCAAATCAAGCTTACCCATTACGAGTCGCAGCCAACAGCGAATAAAGGCATCCAAGCCGAGTTTGAAGTGAATTTATCCAAACTGGCGACTGATATAGACAGCTTGTTTTTTGTGTTATCAGCTGACACGCCGCTTAATCAAATACAATCGTTAGATATTGGCATTTGGCAACAATCACAAAAGGCGCAGGCAGAGTATCAAGCAGCAGACTTTGCCCAGCAGCAAGCCAGTATGCTAATGCAGCTTTATCGTAAGAGTGGCGTTTGGCGAGTATCTAACGTCGCGCAAGGCTTTAATGGAGGACTTGCCGCCATCGTGCAACATTTCGGTGGTGACGTAGAAGAGAGTAGCTCTACAGTAGAAGAGACCGCTACGCCAGTTCAAACAAAACCGTCGCTCGAGAAGGTCATGCTAGACAAAGCCCCAAAACTCGTCAATCTCGCCAAAAAAGCCACGATATCGCTTGAGAAACGCCAATTGCAGCAATTAACCGCAAAGGTAGCGTTGGTGTTAGATGCCTCAGGTTCAATGAACAGACAGTACAAAAAAGGCCGCGTGCAAGAGGTGGTCAATCGCATATTACCATTGGCAGTGAGCTTCGATGACGACCAAGCACTAGACTGCTGGGCGTTTGCCCGAGATCCGCAGTATTTGGGTGAGATTGGACTGAGCAACTATGACGGTTTTATCAATAACGCTCATGGTGGCTGGCGCAAATGGGCACTTGGCCCGCGCATTAACAACGAAGCAGAGGTCATGAAAGCCGTGACGGAGTTTTACCAAAAGGACGGCTTGGATGTGCCTGTATACGTGCTATTTATCAGTGATGGCGGGGTGAATGACAATCGCGGTATCACCAGAGTCATGACGGAAGCGGCGAAACTGCCGATATTTTGGCAGTTTGTAGGCTTGGGTGGTCGTGGCTATGGCATTCTCAAAAAACTAGACGACATGACAGGGCGCGTGATTGATAATTGCGACTTTTTTGAACTCGATGACTTGGCTGATATCAGCGAAGAAGCACTGTATGAAAACATGCTAGAAGAGTTTCCAATGTGGCTAAAAGAAGCCAAGCAACTTGGTATCGTGCAGCAATAATTTTATGATTCAATTACAGCTAAATAAAAAACCGCCATAGCAAATGCCATGGCGGTTTTTTATTATTCAAAATATTGTAACTTCTAAAGTGTCTACAGCGACCAAAGCGATTGATATTGCTCATCAGTCAAGGTCACGATATCGATTTCAGCTAGCATCTCGCGCAGTGCTTCCCACTTACTTGCACTTGGTTTGATAGGTGTGATCAATCTGCCTAGCGTATTATCAATGATGGCATCCATCAGCGTATCGGCTTCAGTTTTACTATAGTCGTAATACATACGGTGAGCGGTAGCTGGCTCGTTTTTGCACAATTCTGTCATCTGGTTGGTCACGTCGATAAAGGTATCTATCGCGTCCTTTTTCGCGCTATAGATCTCATCCGTCGTGAGGATTTCTAACGCCGAAAAATTAGGATAAGGTGATAGGTGCTGATCGATAAATTCAAAGTCCAACCCTTCATGAGTTGCCTCAACGCCCTCAAAGTTATAAAAGCATAGCCATGCAGCATCTAGGCTTGGGTCTTCTTGCAGATTTTTTATATGATAAAAGTCTTTTTGTACAAAGCTCACATTATCACGGCTGATACTAAAGCCGTTTTTCTTTGCATAGCGAGCCAATATCTCAAAGCCAATACGATTGGTTTTTTCCTCAGCAGCAGGGGTACAGATGCGGATAGGCTGATTGTTTTTGAACTTATCCATGCTAGCGCGCTGCATCAATATGCCGCCATCGGTCTCAAAAAAGCAGCCCAGCGCACGTAGATTAGGCGCGTAATGCTCAAACAGATGGATAGGCTCATTGACATGCAGATCGATACTTTGGTTCTGTAATTCGGCAAAGCCATCATAATGGTCATCTGGTTCGATAATAGTGATATCAAGCCCTGCCTGCTCATATGCGCCCGTGGTCACACCAGCGATAAAGGGTAGATGATCAGGGTTTAAAAACCATTCGAGGGTCAGAGTAAGTTTGGTGGTCGGTTGCATGGTTGTTTCCTTTTTAAGTATAGAAAACAATCAGACTGATACGATTAAGTAAAACAAGAAAGGCCAAATAAGAAAGGTAAAGTCTCGATGCTAACTGTCAGATGCTCTGCGTTTGATATGGTTATCACTATCAGTACATCATCTATAGACTGCTCTTATTTATAGACCTCTGAGGGCGTGTCACGCTTGTTTCCTACGTCAGTGCTAACTGCTTCAGGTTCACGGGTATGTCTCAGCGATGATGTGGGCTGTATCTACAGCGTTAAATCAAAGCACCCCGACAAGATTGATTGGTATTATATTATTTTTGAGTAGTACTGCTGTTTTTGATCAGTACTGCTAATGGCTATTATCGATAGCTACTGCGTCATCATAGACGACTTACGAGACGTGATGCAAGCGTATCGGGAAAGACGATGGCAGGTGATGAGTGGTGTTCGTTAACCGCTCTTTATGATAGATGTTGCTTATCACGGCTACTGATAGTTATTTTTAGCGACGGATTAATAAAAGAGTGCAGCATTTATTATTGGTACTTACCCAATTACTAACCAAACATACCTATCAATAGCAAAAACCTTATATAAATAGTCTTGTGCATAGACAGGTGATATTGCATGATTAGCCTTCTATGCCGCTGCTTATATAATAGGCGCTACTCTAAACAATTGACATTTGGCATAACTGATAACTTACACGACCGACAACTTATATGACCGATAATAAAAAAGCGTTCTATTACCGACCCAAGACCGATCAGTCCAACAGCCCAATGCTGCGTTGGACCTTTGTGACGCTTGGTTGGCTGTTTTTTATCTTAGGTATTATCGGTATATTGTTGCCAGTGATGCCTACTGCGCCTTTTATCTTGCTAGCAGCAGGTTGCTGGGCACGTAGTTCTCGACGTTTTCACTTTTGGCTGATTAATCATAAATACTTTGGTAAATTTGTCCGTGATTGGGAAGAGAGTCATGCCGTTCCGCTTTATGCCAAGTGTTTAGCGACGGTTATGATGACAGCATCGACAATTATGTTATTTTATCGTTTACCTGCCGATATGATGTGGATGGCATGGGCGGTAGCCGCTGTCTGTAGTGGGGTAGCGATATATTTGTTCCGTTTACCAAATGCCTAAATCCGTTGCAATTTGCGCCAAAATCAGCCAATAAACGGCTCTGGTTACACGAAACATGAGATAAGACTTGCGATACTGGGATGTACCCCTTATAATACGCCCAAGCTTAAGAGCAGTTCTGCACCAAATCATTACCTCGTAGTATTAGTTATAATCCTTCGTTTTAATATTTATCGTTCAGTAGCTATTTGCAAGCGTTACCGGTCACTAGACCATTAATAAATTTAAAAGTAGGATTATACTATGTCAGACGTTCAAAAAGGTACAGTTAAGTGGTTCAACGAAGCTAAAGGCTTTGGTTTTATCGCTCCAGAAACTGGCGCAGACGTTTTTGCTCATTACAGCGAAATCACTGGTTCAGGTTTCAAAACTTTGGCTGAAGGCCAAGAAGTTGAGTTCACTGTAACTCAAGGCCAAAAAGGCCCACAAGCACATAACATCGTTGCTATCTAATTTGTCTTTATAGACAGATAGATGAATAGATGTAGAAAAGCGAACCTTCGGGTTCGTTTTTTTTCGTCTGCTATTTAGTATTTAGAGACTTGGTATTTACAGTATTAGTGTTTAAAGTATTAGTACTTAAGAGATTGGTATCTAAGACACTGGTATTAAAGTTAGTACTAGTCCAAGATTAAAGGTTTTAGCCAATTATATTAGATCAAATAACAGATGCAAAAAGGTCTCCGACTATAAATAGTTGGAGGCCTTTTATATTGTGCAATGACATCAGCAGTTAAGAATGGACATTTAGCTTATTATATAAAGCTAATGCCGATATTGATCAGACCACCGCCCAGTATCAACCAACCAAACATAATGGCACCCAAAATAAGCGGTCTAACGCCAGCTTGTTTGATCGCACTTAGATGAGTGGTCAAACCTAATGCAAACATAGCCATCGTAAGTAGCACATCATCTAGCATCACCATACTGCGTACGATACTCTCAGACATCGGCACCCAAGTATGTATCAACACAATACCGATAAAGATAAACGCGAACCATGGCACTTTGACTTGTTTGACACGAGTCATAAATGACGTTATCTCGTTTTTACTGCTTTTATCTTCTATAGCGGTATTATCTACGGTGCGCTCTTTGGTTAGCGCAAACGATAATACAAGCAGGAAAGGTGCAAGCATCATGACGCGTATCATCTTGGTCACAACAGCGGTATCACCAATCTCAGTATTGATTGCATTACCTGCGACCACAACTTGTGCGACCTCATGGACGGTTGAGCCAGTGTACATGCCATATTGCTGAGCGCTGAGCCACGGTTGTAACCAACCGAGATGATATAAAAAAGGATAGAGCAGCATCGCGATAGTACCAAACACCACCACAGTTGCCACGGCGATAGTGACCTTGTGAGCTTGCGCGTTGACGACTGGCTCTGCAGCAATAACGGCAGCAGCACCGCAAATACTTGCTCCTGAGCCAATCAAGATAACCGTTTCTTTATCGACTTTTAACCATCTAGTACCTAACCAATAGGTCAGCGTAAAGGTCGACGTCAGTACCAGTGCGTCAGTCATAATCGCTGGCATACCGACGCTCGCAACTTGTGTCATGGTTAGCTTAAACCCATAAAACATAATCGCAAGTCGCAGTATCTGACCCTTTGCAAAGCAAACGCCGCCGTTTAAACGTTCAGTGAATTTGGGATAGATAGTATTGCCCAAGATCATGCCTAGCAAAATCGCTAGCGTTAAAGAGGACAAGCCAACGATACGTCCGTTTGACCATACATCCAAACTGCTGTCCAACCATAAGCAAAATAAACTACCAATCAGAACGACTACCAATCCCGCCAAGTGACGGTGATTAGGGGTATAGTTGTGAACGGAGTTGCTGACTGATTGGACGAATGTGTGCATAACGCGGCATCCTATTACTTATATTAAGATAAGCATAAGCTTATGAATAGACAGTATATGCTCGCTACATTTATAATAAAAACAGATTAATAAGATATAAACTATCGATTTTTTAGGTTAATATCTACAATAAAAATAGGTATACCGCGCATAAGCGTAAAAAAAGATACGTATAGCAAATAAGACAGGCTAAAAACTGACATAAAGCAACATAGGGCATTATTAATATTATGAAAAAATCTGTGCAGACAATGCCAAAGATTACGCTTAAGCAGCTTGCTGTTTTTGTCAGCATTTATCAGACAGGCAGCACCAGTCGCGCCAGTGAAGAGCTGCATTTATCACAATCAGCAGTTAGCAGCGCACTGACAGAGTTAGAGTCTAGACTACAGATGCCGCTATTTGAGCGCGTTGGTCGTCGGCTTAATCAGCACCCCAATGCTCATCCCATTTATATACAGGCACAGGCTATCTTGGGTCAGTCGCTCACGCTTGAGCATTATCATCAATATCAAGCAGGACAGATTCACATCGGTGCTAGTACCACAATTGGCAATTACGTACTGCCATCATTGCTTGGCAAGCTCTATGAGGCGCTACCCGATGCCAATGTCGATATGTATATTGCCAATACGCAAGAAGTGGTAAATGAGGTTGAGCAACTAAATATCGATATCGCGCTGGTAGAAGGGATGCCACGTCCGATAGATATGAAAGTTATTGAGCAGCGTGAATGGCGTACCGATACGCTAGTAGTATTTGCCAAGCGTGATAGCAAATGGTTAAAGAATGTGGCTATTTATAGCCAAGATAAGGACTGCTATCAGCTGACCATTCATCAGCTAGCGCAGTTACCACTATTGGTACGTGAGGCAGGGTCAGGCACACGGCAAATTATCGATGAGCAATTACTAAAGTATCTACCTAATGCAGAAGTGGTGAAGGCGATACATCAATCTGAGGCCATTAAGCATATGGTAAGTGCAGATATTGGTCTTGGTTGTCTATCACAGCATGTGATTGAGACGGAACTCTCGACAGGGACGTTGGTACAAGTGAACGTGGCGGGAATTGATTTATCAAGGACATGGTGGCTAGTCTGGCATAAAGCCCGTCACCAAAGCCCCATTTGGCAAACCTTTATAGATATCATTCAACAGGACTGATTGAAATAATTTTTAAATTATTAGCCATAAAAAAGCGCAGCGTTAAAAGTTACGCTGCGCTTTTTTTGAGACATGCTCTAGATAATATAAGACAATCAAAGCATATTGTTATGCTGAAACAGGCTTGTCCAATCTCACTACAAAGCTATCGCAAGGTACATTAGGCAAGATATTATCTGCTGTCGCGCCACTGATCCATGCAGCGATACCGGTACGCTTATGACGTCCGATGACCAATAGATCGACATCGTGTTTATGACAGTAGCTGACGATACCTTCACTGCTAGAGATGGCAGTCGTGACTTCTGACGTTGCTGCATTTAGCTGATTGCGTTCAAGGAATTGCGCCAGCTTTGCACGCGCTTCTTGGCAGCGTTCATCATCAATCTCATCGTATAGGCTAGAGGCAGGCACCAGCTCATAGCCGAAGCCAACCATAGTGTCTTTGACAATATGCAAAACAGATAGCTTAGAGCCTGGACGGTTTTCGACGATGCGCTTGGCCTTTTGGGCGACTATATCTGCATCAGAGAGTAAGTCGGTGACCAGTAAAATATGTTCGTAACTCATAGCGTCTTCCTCATGTCAGATAGTATTTACTATAGCACTACTCTAGGGCGCTGTTAAGTAAAGCTTGTCGTCTTTAGCAGCGGATGGGAGCGATGCCAATTATTCTAAGACAGGCTGATCAAGTTTAACCACTAAGCTGTCGCAAGGGACATTTGGCAAGATACTATCGGCAGTGGCTCCAACCAACCAAGCAGCGATACCATGGCGCTCATGGCGTCCAATGATAAGTAAGTCGACGTCTTTTTCACGGCAGTAATTAATGATACCTTTGCTATTAGAGATGGCAGCGGTGACCTCAGAGTTGATTGCTTCTAGCCCGTTACGTGCCAAAAATTGCGCCAGCTTAGCCCGTGCTTCTTGCCATTTTTCACTATCGACATCACCCGAAAGGCTAGAGGCAGGCACAAGCTCATAACCGAAGCGCACCATATCATCTTTGACTATATGCAAGACAGACAGTCTGGCTTCAGGAGAGCCTGCGAGAATACGCTTGGCTTTTAGCGCCACTTTGTCCGCATCGGATAGTAAGTCAGTGACCAGTAAAACATGTTGGTAGCTCATAAGGTACTCCTAGTTAGTCATTAACTTTATAGTAGCAGTGCAAATCACCTTTGTTAAGTAATAAATCCATAATAAAATTGTGGATATTGATAAGTTTGTAACTATAAGGCTTTAATAGCTAAAGTTGCTAGCCGCGTAGGTTATGTGGTGGATTATTGCGTGACTGATACCTTGACTTATCCATGTCGCAGCCCCACTAATAGCGCTAAGCCAACTCTTTTTTAGCCAATTTATTACTCTATTTTCCCTGGCATTCAGGGCACTATACGCATGATAAGCGATAAGGATAACTATGACGGACACGCCATTTACTGCTGATTTAACCTTGCATCCAGCATTTGAGCTGATTGAGCATCGCCATATTGAGGCGCTATCGATGGATGTGCTGATCAGTCAGCATGTAAAAACAGGAGCGATGCATTATCATCTGGCACACCCAAGTGATGAAAATGCGTTTTTGGTCGGTTTTCGCACCCAGCCGATGGATTCAAAAGGCGAGGCGCATATCTTAGAGCACGTGGCATTGTGTGGTTCGAATAAGTTCCCAGTACGTGATCCGTTCTTTTCAATGATTAAACGCTCGTTAAATACGTTTATGAATGCGATGACCGCCGCTGATTGGACTGCCTATCCGTATGCAACGCAAAACAAAAATGACTATTTTAACTTGCTCGCTGTCTATCTAGACTCGTCGTTTTTCCCCAATATACATCCGCTCGATTTTGCCCAAGAAGGCATCCGTGTGGAGCTTGATGAAAATGATAAGCCGCAGTTTAAGGGTATCGTTTTTAATGAAATGAAAGGCGCGATGAGTGGCGAGATTGATCAGCTATATCATACGGTTGCTCATCATCTGTTCCCAACGACGACCTATCATTATAATTCAGGCGGCGATCCTGCCGATATTCCTGACTTGACGCACACTGAGCTGACCGAGTTCCATCAAAGCCATTATCATCCGTCAAACAGTGTCATCATGAGCTTCGGTAATATTCCTGTTGCTGAGACGCAAGCGAAAATACACGAAGATGCCTTGATTCAGTTTGAAGCAGGCAAAAAGCATGTATCGCGTCCAGAACAACGTTTGTCTGCACCAATCAGTGCGATGGATACTTATACTGCTGACGAAGCGGGCCCAGATCAGACGCATCATGTGGTTGCTTGGTTGCTACCATCGATCACCGATCCTAAGCAGCGCTTAGCATTGCGTCTATTAGAGGGCGTATTGATTGAGCATGCAGGCTCGCCATTGCGTGCTTATCTTGACAGTCATCCACTAGGCAAAGCGCCAAGTCCGCTATTGGGTCTTGATGACAGCCATTATGAGATGGTCTTTTATACGGGTCTGCGCGGCTCTAACCCTGAACATGCCGAAGCGGTCGAGCAGGGCATTATTGACTTACTGACCGAAGTAGCCAATTCACCAGTTGATGATGAGACAATCGAAACCATTCTGCATCAGATTGAAATTGATCAGCGTCACATCGGCGGCGATAGCATTCCTTATGGTCTAAACCTTATGCTAGAGGGCTTTAGTACCGCCATTCATGATGGTAATCCTATCGACGTTTGGGAAGTAGATGAGCATCTACAGTGGCTACGTGAGCAAGTCGTCGATCCACAGTGGCTACCGAACTTGATTAAAACGCATTTATTGGACAATCAGCATCGCGTACGCGTAACGATGACCCCTGATAGTGAAAAAACAGCCCGTTTGGCAGCAGCTGAGCAGACACGTTTAGATACTATCGCGATGGATTTGACTGCTGATGATAAGACTATCTTGAAGCAACAAGCCTTAGATTTGGCTGCACGTCAAGCTGCGCCAGATGATTTAAGCTTATTACCAAAAGTGGGTCTAGAAGACGTACCAACGGATATCAGCTTTAAAGAAGGCACGCAAAAGCAGGTGCGTTTGAGCGGGCAAGACAGCACGCTATTTGAGTATGAAGCTGGCACTAATGGCATTTACTACTATCAAGTGATTGTCCCACTCACTGAAGCAATTGGTAATGCGAGCGCAGATGAGCTACCAGTCAATGATGTGATTAATCATCCACTGTTGCCTATTTATTTAAGCCTACTGTCTGAGCTAGGTACGGATACGCTTAGCGCTCATGAGATGCAAGCCAAGCAAGCAGCGCATTCTTCTGGTGTGACCGCTCGTATTAGCCAACGTACCAACGTCGATGACAGCCAAGCGATTAGCAGCTATTTTGTCGTGGCAACGCGTGCGCTAAATCGTAAGCCTGAAGCGATTGATTTGCTTAAAGAAGTCATGGAGCACAGTATCTTTTCTGAGCATGACCGTATCAAAGAAATTTTGCAGCAGCGTCAAGCAGGTTGGCAGTCAAACTTAGCGGGCTCAGGGCACTCTTATGCAATGCAAACAGCCAGTCGCGGTATGAGTCGCCAAGCGCAGTTGGAATATGTGCGCAGCGGCTTACCAGCATTGAACGCACTTAAAGACTTCTTGGCACATGCTAGTACAGATGATACCCAGTGGGATCAATTGGCTACGAGCTTGATGGATTTACATCAACGTCTGATCAGCTTGCCTAAGCATGCCGTTATTATCTGTGAAGCAGAGCAAACCGAACGCTTGAGTAGCTTAATCGTTGATAGCTGGAAAGACAGCCAAGCGACGACCGCTTCTAATGATCTAACGAACGAAGCAGCAAATATCCCAAGCGAGTTTGCAAACCTGCAATTAGATACTGCGTTAAATGGTGCGACTGATAAAGTCAAAGCATTAGAAAACGGGGTAGCGCTTGATGTTGCAGATCTAGCATGGCTAGTACCAACCAATGTCTATCATAACGCCAGTGCCTATACTGTACCTGCTGCTGACCATCCTGATACCGCTGCACTCATGGTATTAGCGCCTTACTTACGTAACGGCTATTTGCACAGTGCGATTCGTGAGCGCGGCGGTGCCTATGGTGGCGGTGCAGGTTACGATGCCAACGCTTGTGCCTTTAAGTTCTTTAGTTACCGCGACCCGCAGTGCGCTGAAACCTTTGAGCATTTTGAGGCCAGTATCGAGTGGATCTTAAACGAGCCACAAACCGATGAGCAATTAGAAGAAGCCATTTTGGGTATTATTTCAGGCATGGATAAGCCGGGCTCTCCTGCAGGCGAAGCAATCAAAGCGTGTTTTGCAGATCTACATCATCGCGGTGTCGACTGGCAGCGTAAAATGCGTGCGTCAATATTGGCCGTCACGGTCGCTGATTTGCAGCGCGTTGCCAAGCAATATCTACAAGGTCAAAAGCATGTACGTGCAGTACTAGCGCCTTACGACAAAGAAGAGACGGTAAAAGGTCTTGGTTTCGAGGTTTGTAGAATAAAGAGCTAAGACAATTAGGTTTGTTCTTGATTAAAAGTTAAGCACAAAAAAGCCAAGCATCATGCTTGGCTTTTTGCGGTTAGGTAATTGACTAATATCGTTTGATACTCAAATCTTTGCCAATTTTGTCTTGATGAATCGGAAATTCTGACAATTCACTGAACTGCTTACGATCAGCAAAGTAGCTTTTTAAAGTACGGCGAATGGCTTCAAACGCCAGTGTATCCCATGGGATGTCTTCTTCGCTAAACAGTGCACAGTCGAGACTTTCTGAGCCAATACCATACGCGCCATCTTTTAGATCGGCTAGATAGATAGAGTAGATCTGCCCAATATCTGGTAAGTCATAAATGCAGTATAGATGCGGATTCAGTACGATGGCATCAGCTTCTTCGTAGCTCTCGCGTGCTGCGCCTTCAGCCATGGTCTCGCCATTTTCCATAAAACCTGCAGGTATCGTCCATAGGCCATATTGTGGCTCAATGGCTCGGCGGCAGAGTAGTACTCTATCTTCATGTACCACCAGCGAGCCACAGATAACTTTTGGGTTTTCGTAGTGGATATAGTGGCAATTGGGGCATACCAAACGCGGCATATTGTCCGTAGGTGGGATTTTTCGTTCTGCTTCATGACCGCATTGGAGGCAATAGCGCATATCAACTACCTTGTTATAAAAGTTATTGTGTATGATGTTTTTTATAGGTTATAAGACCTATATTCTGAAGTGCTGCTGTCATCGTTTCGAGATAATTTAGATACAAGGACGGTGAGACAAGTACCACAAGCAGTAAACTGAGTGAACCTGACGATAAACCTAACTTAAACGTACCTGACTTATATAAGATATTATTCTAAAGAGCAGCTATCGTCTTAAGATAGCACATATTATCGACGGACAGAATCACGATAACAGTAACGCATCATTTCGCAGATAGGCTGACTATTATCGGTTAACAGGGCCGTTATTGAGCATTGATAAGCAATGAATCAGTCACATAAATAGCATGCAGCCACTATTATATTGCGCTAGTCTAGTGAGTATTCAGTAATTATTGATATCAAAGCCGCTGACAAGTCGCGTGGCCGAGAACAATAAATAGATTGTTGGTTTTATTTACTAGTCGCGATTTTAATAATAGAAAACAAGAAAGATGCTGGTGATACCGCTTAATAACGATAAAAATATAGGGCAATTATAATGTTATTCCCACCGGAGGCTGTAAGCTTCGATAACCTGTCAGTTGCTGTACCTACTTTTATTCGTCATCCGACGCTTCGTCAATTAGCCGAACGAGTGCAACATGAGACTTTAAATGCGCTGACAAGTCCGGCAATGTACGAGGCACATAACGCCTCTCATAGTAGCCGTGTGTTAGACAGCTTATATCAGACACCGATTGCCGATGCATCAATACTGGTCGCTATTACTCATGAGCGCAGGCCTAAATTATTATTAACACGCCGCGCCGCCCATATGAACAGTCATGCGGGTGAGGTGTCTTGTGTGGGTGGTAAACATGATCGAGGCGATGGCAATAATGTCGTTACCGCATTGCGTGAAGCCTGTGAAGAAACAGCGCTACCGCCCAATAAAGTCCAATTACTTGGTCAGCTACCGATCCAAACTTCAAAAAGTGGTATGAGCGTACGTCCAATCGTGGCACTCATCGCCCCAGGCCTGGTACTCGTACCTGAAGCGGGAGAAATATCACGTATCTTTTGGGCAGATTTAGAGTCATTAGTCACTCAACCAACGGTAGAGTATGAAATTGAGTATAAGATGCAGGAGCAAATGGCTACCATACTGACGCCGAGCTGGCAGGTCGATGGTGAGACAGTATGGGGACTAACAGGACGGGTAATTGCTAACCTATTAGAAACAGGGTTTGATCGACAGCTAGAATGGTATTACCGCGTAGAAAACAAACGCTGATAAATGTCATCTACTTATAATAATCATCGTTCTTTTTCAGCCACCAGTTCATATTGTCTTGGCGCTTGGCACGGAATGCTTCTAGCTTGTGGGCTACGGAAGCATTATGCTGCCGTGCAGTATCGAGCGCAAAAAGAATCGGTACTGAAGACAACACGCCAAAGCGTATCTTTGATTTTGGTAAGTCTAGCCCATCACCAATATCATCACCGACCAAAGTGCGAGTGACACTTGCGTTGACCATTTCCACAAAACGTCCACGGCGATTGTCTTCACCCATGAGCTGACGCGGTAAATCATGCAATGCTTTTGCCAATGGCTGACCCATCTTAAAGTCTAGCTGCTGTATCGATAGATAGGTATAGAGCCATTCCCAACATGCGGCCTCATCTTTTGGCAGACGATCTAAATCAACACCCATCCAATAACTGGCAAGGTTCCATAGATGTAAGATACCTTCAGCTTCTTCTGTACTAATACGTGCGCCTAGTAATCTTAGACCGCGCATAATCAGTAACGAGAACTGTAAGTGGGTGGCAATCATATCGGTTTGATTGATAGGGATGCCCCAATAGTCAGTATTCCAACTACCATCAGGGTTATGATGTTGCTCGGCGTTTGGTACCACGCCTGTAGCAGCATTGCCTTTCCCTTTGAGTAAGTTTTGCCGTACCAAGGTATGTATCTGACGTACTTGGCTCGATTGTCGCCAGCCCTCAGAGCCAATAGCTAGTACTTGCTCGATGGGTTTATTTTGATTAACTGCACTCATATTAGATGAGGGATGTTCAGACACAGCCAAGATATAGGCATAAGTACGCATCAATCGCGGTAGCGCATCGTGCATCAGTGCGCCCGTCTGAATGAGTGGTAGCGAGAGGGCAGGAATGCTATAGCCTGCCATTAGAGCAACGTTACGCAATAGCCAAATGAGCATCAACGGATATCGCCGATAGGCAATCGCACCTATTTGGGCAAGCTTTGGGTCGAACCAGTCAGGATGGCTGCTAAATTGCTCAGTGAGCGCGTTAAATGATGGATTTTTTACAAGGTCCTTGTTTACAAGATAATTGCTTGCAGGATTATTGTTTGGACTATTGCTAAGAATAGTATGCTGTAAAGGCTTTGCAAACTTTATGCTCTGTGCAGCTAACGCGTCTGCGAGTGGATCGCCAATATCGTAACCTGCCACGATCTCATCAAGTAGAGCAGGCGAGATCGTAAAGTCTTTTGGTAATAAATAACGTTTAATGCGTTTTAGAACCTGCAAATCGCTATGGTCATCGATAGCAGTGGTACGTCCATGACGCTGATAAGCGTTCGATGATTGAGCATTCGATGACTGAAAGTCAGGTTTGTCAGTTGGAGTACTTGCCGTATTGATGATTTTCTTATCCATAGTTATCAAGTACCATTTTCAGAGTGAGGACATGCCTTAGAACGTAAAACTTGCATTGCGATAGCTTCGCATCACAATCATTCGTAAAAATTACTGGATTGGTTCAATGAATCTAATTGCTGCTGTGTTGTTCGGATACGGCGTTTGGTATCGCGAATCTCATCAGATAGAGATAGTAGCCGTGCACGGGCTTTTTTTTCATTAGCAAAATCTAGCATTTCACCGTTTTCTAGCTTATTGAATTCTGATTGATAAGTATCTAGGAGGCGATTGTCTTTGTCTAACTGACTGTCTAAGGCGTAATAATCTAGCCCTTTTTGATTAGCCGCTTGCAATGTGTTGGCCATAGTGATCGGGCAAACATTGTTCAACTGACGACCACGTCTGCCAATGTTATAGGCATTATTGATGGTGCAGTATTGTTGCAGACCAAGTTTACGACCGCGCTCCCATGCTTGATAGTCAGGGGCGACGCTGGCTTTGGCACAGGCTTTAGTATGAGATGCTAAGCGGTCTGAATGATAACCTGCCACGCCATCGTTATAGCCGATAGCTTGCCAGTCACCGACGAGACATTCTTGCTTGGAGAGTGTTGCACAGCCTGCTAGCAGATAGATACTACCGAACACAGACAACCCTAATGCCAGTTGACGTACAACGCGGTGTATAGGTCGGTACATGGTTAGCTCCGATAGCTGTGATAACGATAATAACTATGAACACAAATAAATGATTTAGCAATCAACTACATTATGCAGCTTTGGCGTTGATTGCTAAATCATTTGTAAATATCTTAATAACGCATATATAAATAAAATAGAGCAGCTTATAAGTGGCATCAATATTAATCAGTACCACTATAAGCTACTCTACGTTTCATTAATGCGGGCGAGTCAAATCGACCGATGTACCGCTAGCATTATCTTTCAAGCTCATTTTCAGCATGATGTAACCTGCGATACCAGAGACGATTGAACCCATGATAATACCCAAACGCTCATCAAACATAGTGGTGTCGCCAGCAAACGCCAAGCCACCGATGAACAAACTCATGGTAAAACCAACACCGCACAATAGGGCTGCGCCGTAGATTTGCTTATAGTCCATACCTTTTGGCATGGTTGAGATACCAAGTTTAAAGATTAACCAGCACATGAACATGACGCCTAACTGCTTACCAATAAACAAACCAGCGGCAATACCTAGCGGCACTGAGTGGAATAGCTCAGCAAAACCTGCGCCTTCGAGCGAGATGCCTGAGTTGGCAAAAGCAAAGATTGGCAAAATACCAAAGGCGACGGTATTGTGCAGATCATGCTCTAGCTCTTCAAGCGGAGAGTGCTCAGGATCAGTGCGGTCGAACATCGGGATAAACAGGGCTAATACCACACCTGCCAATGTTGCATGGATACCAGACTTGAGTACGGCAATCCACATGATCAGACCAATGAGTAGATATGGTGTGATATTGGTGACGTTACGGCGATTAAGAACATATAAGAACGGCAAACATAAACCAGCTACTGCCAATGACTCTAATGACAACTCACTGGTATAAAACAAAGCGATAATCAGAATTGCACCAATGTCATCAAAGATAGCAATAGAGACCAAAAAGACCTTTAGGGAGTTAGGTACACGATTACCTAAGAGACTCAAAATACCGAGTGCAAAGGCAATATCTGTCGCAGCAGGAATGGCCCAGCCTTTCCAAAACTCAGGCTCATTGTAGTTAAAGAGCAGATAGACAATCGCTGGCATAATCATGCCACCCAATGCGGCACCTGCTGGCAGTATTATCTGCTTGACGTTGGACAGCTCACCGATGAGTACTTCACGCTTAAGCTCTAATCCAACTAAGAAAAAGAAAACTGCCATCAGACCATCGTTGATCCAGTGATGAGCATCTTTTGCAATCGCAAACTCACCAATCTGAATGGCGACTGGTGCATGAATAAAACCTTCATACCAAACATTAAGAGGGGAGTTGGCAATGATCATTGCAGCAATGGCAGCCAATGCTAAGACGATACCGCCTGCTGCCTCAAATTCAAAAAATGCTTTAATCCTTCGTATTGCCATATCATCCTCATTCGCTAAATACAATTTACTAAATAACCTCAAATATCCATCAATGTCTGCGCTACCTATAATTTTGAGGTAGCAAATAGACAGAAACAGTTTCTCATACTCTTATCAATATAGACAACAAAATACGTTGAGCCAGTGCCAACGGTCTACTTTTTTATATTCACAATAGCAATATTATAAAGAGGATTTGACGAGCACAATAGTTGTAAGTCGTTACATCTTTTTAATAAGTCGCTATTCGGTTGAGCATATTCGGAATGTTATTAGACAAATTTAGCAGACTTTGTTACGTTTTTGGCTTTTTTTACGGTTTTATCTTTATAATGAGCAGCGCTGGGCAACATGTCATTATTTCTTTTGCTAGCACTGGTAAGCTATCAGCTTATCGATAACGATATTTTAGCCTTATCTCAGAACTCCTTTTCTCTTCTTATCATATTTTGCAGGTCAGTGTCATGGACTTAACTTTCTCGTTAGAGATTATTTTAATGCTTACTGCGGTGGCCGCATTGGCAGGATTTATTGATGCTATCGCTGGCGGTGGCGGGTTGTTGACCATCCCTGCCATGTTACTGGCCAACATCCCACCAGTATTAACGCTCGGTACCAATAAACTGCAAGCGGCATCAGGCGCACTAGCGGCGTCTATTACTATGATTAGGAAAGGAGTCGTCAAACCGCAACGTATCAAAGTAGCTATCATCGCCGCTTTTATTGGTTCCGTTATCGGCACCATTGCTGTACAGATGTCACCACCTGACTTGCTTGAAAAGATCATTCCATTTTTGATCGCGGCTATCGGTATCTATACATTATTTGCCCCTAGGCTTGGCGAAGTAGAGGCTGCACCGCGTATCTCAGAGGGCAAATGGCAAAAAGTCGTGGCACCGTTGATCGGTTTTTATGATGGTTATATCGGTCCAGGTACGGGTATGTTTTTTGCGCTTGGCAATGTGGCATTACGTGGTCGTCAAATTATCGAAGCAACAGGCGCGGCAAAAGTATTGAACTTATCGACCAATATTGGTTCGTTAATTTTCTTTATTTTGGGTGGTAACGTACTGTGGAAAGTGGGGCTAGCGATGATGGTTGGACAAACCATCGGTGCCTATTTTGGCTCGCATATGGTGGTTAAAGGCGGTAGCAAATTGATTCGTCCAGTAATTGTATTGGTCTGTCTGGCAATGTTGACCAAGTACGTGTTTGGCTAATTAGTTGTTGATAGAACCGTATCAACCATTATTATTTACTGATTATTGATCATAAAAAAACCTCAGCCAATTTGACTGAGGTTTTTTATTTTATGCACTTCTATCTAGCAAGCGTGGGTTAGCGGCGACGATCAACATCATCGTATTCACTACCCATGATGCCATCGCTAAAGACTTCAGAGAACTCACGCTCATTGTCTTCATCGATATGACCATCAAATACATCTTTTGCACCAGCGTTAGGATCGTTGTAAATAGCCAGATCCATTTTGCCTTCTGATTTTGCCACGATAGTAGTAACAGCAGCATCGCCACCAACGTTTACAGCAGTACGTAGCATATCAAGGATACGATCCACACCCAAGATTAGGCCGATGCCTTCGATTGGTAGACCCACTTGAGCAAATACCATCGACAGCATGATCAAACCAACACCAGGCACGCCAGCCGTACCAACAGACGCCAGTACTGACATCAAGATGACGGTTAAGTATTCAGTCACGCCCAAATCAATGCCGTAAATGTTGGCAATAAAGATGGTCGCAGTACCCTGCATGATAGCCGTACCATCCATATTGATAGTAGCACCAAAAGGAACAGTGAACGACGCAACTGAGTTGTTTACACCCATACGTTTGGTAACCGTACGCAAGGTAATAGGAATCGTCGCGTTCGAGCTTGAGGTACTAAAAGCAAAGATTTGTACTTCACGCATTTTTGCCAAGAACGTCTTGATAGATAAGCCTGAAGATACTTTAAGTACAATCATCATGGTGACAAAGAAGTGGAAGGCCAATGAACCGACCAATACCGCGACATAACCCAGTAGTGACCAAATCAAGTCTAAACCTAGCTCTGCCATTGCTTTGGTCAATAGCGCAAATACACCATATGGTGCAAGGTTCATGATGATCGTGACCATCTTTAAGATAACTTCGTTGATCAGCTCTAGGCTCTGCACTAAGCCTTTGGCAGGTTTACCTACCATCAAGATACTGACACCGATCAAAATAGCAAAGAAGATGATCGATAACATATCGCCATTTGCCATCGCGCTGATGGGGTTCGATGGGATAATGTTAGAGAATACATCAAGTAGAGGCGGCGCTGACGCAGCTTCAAACTCGGCTTCCGTTCCGATATTCATGCCTTTACCGATACCGAATAGCGAGCCAAGACCAATCGCAGTCGCAATAGCGAGTGCAGTGGTTATCATATAAATAATGAACGTTTTGGTACCAATACGTCCAAGTAGGCGAATATCACCGATACCGCATACACCGCAAATCAGTGAGATAAGCACCAAAGGTACGACCAACATTTTTAGCGAGTTGACAAATAGTTTACCAACAATGGCAAGGAAGCCATTGGTGATGTAAGTGTTAACAAAGCTACCTTCGCCGTTCAATCCTGAGTAGTTTAGAAATAGGCCCAGTCCAATACCGAGCACCATGGCAACAATAATCTTGCCCGTCAGTCCCAAATTCTTCCACATAATTCATATCCTTTGTGTGCATAACAGCTTTATAGTAAGTGTTCATTAGCCAACATGATTGTACTTATCAGCCTTACTACAAAGCTTGTTATGACTATTAAGTTCCCGTGATTGTCGCTCGATGTCACATTTTCGTGGACAATATAAAAGAATAGCTAAGGGCACTGCAAGATTTTTTTCTGATTTTATTCTAAATGTACATTCCTCGTTACAACTATGTGCCCATAATATAGTCAATATTTATTCTAAACGGTTTGTTTCCCATATGAAACAAAATATTCATGAAAGAGTTTTTAGGGTAAGCAAATATGTCAAACTATTGATATTGAACCATTGATTTTAAATTATTCAAATGCAAAGGAAAGAATATGATTAATTAAGCTTAAAATTTTCAATATACCTAAAAAAGCCAGACTATCGTTTATAGATAGTCTGGCTAATAAAAGTAAAAGTTTTACTATAAAATCTAATAATACTCAGTTTCTAATAGCAATATTAAAAACAGAATAGACTATTAAGCCTTATCGTCTTCTTCGCGTGATGAGGGTGATTGGCGTTCTAAAGGTTTGATATCATTATCACTTGCTTCCGTGTTTATCTCATCAGGTGGTGCAATATGACGATTGTGATTATTGCCCATACGCTCGTTAAGATGTGATTCAGCATCACGATGTCGATGATCGAGTGCCTCTATCTCAGGCTCTGACTCTTCAAAATCTGTCTGCGAATTTACTTCTTTGACAGTATCTTGCTCACTGACCAACTCTACATCGCCATCACTTTCATAACCATGATTAGGATTAGCATCACCAGTATGATTGTCTGTGTTTGCAGGACTGTCTAGATCGTTAATAGTTGGTTCGTTAGTGGCTAGCTCATCAATGGCAGATGCATCGGTATCCACAGCGATACCGTTTTTACTCTGAGCTTGTCTTTTTAGCTGTGCATAATCAGTCAGTTGATGAACTGCATTTTCAAGGGCATGCGGATTGTCACGTTCTAGCGCTTCCGATAGATGCTCGTCAAACGTATCAGTCAATAATGAATCAAAACGCATGGCGTTATATTGAATCAGAACTTCTGCCTCTTCTTCAGTAATGCCGCCATTTTGACTGGCGTGTACCACATGGTCTTCAAAGGTTAGACCTTCAAAGCTGTCTTGATGCTCTGCCTTTTTGAACTTCTGCCATAATGGTTCGATTTCGACTAAGGTCTGATAAGCATGCTCCATACGACCAGTTACATCGTCTGCATCGGTATTGTAATAAACCATGGTTTTCAGATAATCGCGGAACGGGTTGGCTGCAAAATCATCCATGAAAGTATCGCCCAACTGGCGTTTTAGCTCATCGCTTGCTGGGGTAAAAATACGTCCACTTGGGAAAGTCACAAAACTAACCACATTGGCTGCCATACGATTCGGGGAGTTGGCAAAGAATGACACAAAGGCTTCTTGAATCGTGTACAAGCTGTTTTGTAGCGCAACTTCAGCATGTAAGCGCTCAGACTCTGACTTACTACCATGCTCATAGAATTGCAAAATAGCAGTCGCAATAAATAGATGACTATGGATATCTGCTAAACGACCAGAGAGCATCTCTTTACGCTTTAAATCCCCTGCTAGTAGTCCTAATGCCATATCAGCAGTTAGGGCAAAGCTCGCACTTAAACGGTTGATATGTTTGTAGTAGGGACGGGTAAAGCTATCGGCGAAACTCGGGGCCTTATCGCTACCACCGATGTAACCTGCGACAAAGGCTTTTGCGCCACGGTTAAACGTGTAGCCTAAATGTTTGAAGAAAAGGGTATCAAATTTTTCAGTGGCAGCCGCTTTGTCTTCGCTTTGTAGTAACTGAAGCTCATCAAATAAATAAGGATGACAACGCATCGCACCTTGACCAAAGATCATGAGCGAGCGGGTCAAAATGTTGGCGCCTTCGACAGTGATAGAGACAGGAATCGCCTGATAAGGTGTCGCTAAGAAGTTGCGCGGACCCATCTGTACAGCACGACCACCGACCACATCCATACCGTCGTTGACGACGCTACGCATGGTTTCAGTCGCATAGTATTTGGCCATGGCAGTCATGACTGATGGCGTGCCACCTTGGTTTAATCCGCAAGTAACTAAGTGACGGAATGCTTCTAACATATAAGTGTTACTCGCCATACGGCTAGTAGCGTCTTGTACACCTTCAAACTTACCTACTGATATCTTGAACTGTTCGCGAACTTTTGCGAACGCGCCGACAGATAGGTAAGTCATTTCACTGGCTGATGTCGATAGAGCTGGTAGAGAAATACCTCGACCAACACCCAAGCATTCCATCAGCATACGCCAGCCGCGACCAGCGTTCTCGACGCCACCGATGATATAATCTAATGGGATAAAAACATCTTTGCCATCGACCGTACCATTCATAAATGGCGAGCCGATTGGATTGTGACGTGGCCCTGTTACGACACCTTCGTGATTAGCTGGAACGAGGGCACAAGTAATACCGTAATCGGTCTTTTTAGGATTGCCAAGCAGACCTTCTGGATCATGCATTTTAAATGCTAAACCAACGACAGTGGCGACAGGTGCTAGGGTAATCCAACGTTTAGAGAAGTTCATGCGTAAGCCAAGCACTTGGTCGCCTTCATGCATACCGTAACAGACCACACCTGTATCAGGAATGGCACCTGCATCAGATCCTGCTTCGGGCCCAGTTAAACCAAAGCAAGGCACTTCATCACCTTTGGCAAGACCTGGCAACCAGCGTTGCTTTTGCTCGTCCGTACCATAGTGCATCAATAGCTCACCAGGACCGAGCGAGTTGGGAACCATACAGGTCACAGCAGCAGTCGGCGAGCGCGACGCAATCTTGCTCATTACACGACTTTGCGCATAAGAGCTAAATTCTAAGCCGCCAAATTCTCTTGGAATGATTAAACCTAAGAAGCCATTACTTTTGATAAATTGCCATGCCTCAGGTGATAAATCTTTATCTTTATGCTGAATTTGCCATTCATCAAGCATGGCACATAAGGTTTCTACTTCATTATCGATGAAACTCTGCTCTTCTTCTGAAAGCTGCGGATAAGGATAATTGGCAAAGGTATCCCAGTTCGGCGCACCCATAAACAACTCTTTTTCCCACCAACTAGTACCCGCATCAAGCGCCTCACGTTCCGTATCACTCATACTCGGCATCGCACCGCCCAACGCCTTATAGACAGGCTTAGTGATTAACGATTGGCGAAGCGGTGCAACGAGTAAGACCAAGCACAGTAGTGCCATTGGTATACCCAAAATGAGCGACCATGGGCTGATAATTGCGGTGACGATAACCGTAATCAGGGCGACGATGCTACCGGTGACCCGCGATAAGGACAACAAAAAGATGGCCAAGACCACGGCTGACTGAATGATGACTGCCAAAATAAACAAGCCAATTGCCATGACTATCTCCTTTAAAGCGCTGAATAAAAAATGCGAAAAGTACGTAAATGAAAGAGCTAACTATAATTATTTTTCGTCTTGCCACTTACTGTCTTATAAATATGTCGAATGATTCTTTAATTACTAAATCCTTGGTTCTATGTCTCTTAAGTACTAGTATTAACGGTCTAGTAAGTAATTGACAAATAAATGACAAGAATGGCTACTAATATGAAACAGTTGTCGATAACTATCAAGAGCCAAAATGCTACGCTCTGTCGATGATATGTATCAAACATAATTGTTTGCAGGTTAGTCATATGTCTAGTCGAAACACGTAGCTAGCTATTATCGAGAACTAGCCAAAGGGCTAACTAAAAGGGGCAAGGCAGCTCTCGGCATAAGACAAAGTATCGTTTCGTCCAACTATAATGTGATCGACAAGCGAGATATCTAATAGGTCGCAGGCTTTTTTTAGCTCATAGGTCAGTAAGTTATCTGCCGTCGATGGCTTGGCATCGGTATGAGGATGGTTGTGCGCGATGATAAGTTGGCTAGCAGCATGGCTTAGTGCATGTCGCAGTACGTGCTTGATACAGACCGAGCATGATGAGATACCACCAGTGAATAATATCTCAAAGTTTAAAAGGTTGAGGGCATTATCCAGACAGAGTACCGCAAAGACTTCACGGTGCTCGCCGCGCAACTGGGTGCTGATATAGTCTTTGACTGCTTGTGAGCGGTCGAGTGCTTGCCCAGTTTTGAGTTGGCTGTCCAGATAGCGCGTACCCATCTCAAGTGAAGCTAATATTTGGGCGTACTTTGCAGGACCCATACCATGACAAGCAAGAACCGTCTTCTGAGGGGCGGCCAATAGCTCGGCTAAGCTACCAAACTGATCAATCAAATGCCGCGCTAATTCAATCGCTGATTGAGACTGAGTACCCGTACGCAAAAATATGGCCAGTATCTCGGCATCAGACAAATGAGCTGCACCAAATTTTAAAAGTTTTTCGCGTGGCCTGTCATCCTCATGCCAGTCTTTGATCGCCATTGTCACTCCTTGAAAATGGGTTGATACTCGTTATCTGAGATAGATACGGAAAATCTTACCCAATTTATCTCATAATTGTTACTATAAGCGCAATTTTATCTTTTCACTTTTTTGTTGATGCCACGCTTATGTCCAATATTGTGCTTGCTATTACTGGCGGTATCGCCGCTTATAAATCTGCTATATTTGCCCGCTTATTAGTTAAGGCAGGCTTTGATGTGCGCGTTATCATGACGACAGGCGCACAAGCATTTATCACACCGCTGACGCTACAAGCGTTGACGGGTAACGAAGTGCATGTCTCGTTGCTCGATGAGCAAGCAGAGGCAGGCATGGGGCATATTGAGCTGGCTAAGTGGGCCGACTTAATCGTGATTGCACCTGCTTCAGCCAATACGCTCGCGCGTTTGGCCATGGGTATGGCTGATGATCTATTGACCACAGTGTGCCTTGCTACTACAGCGCCTGTCATTATTGCTCCTGCCATGAATCAGCAGATGTGGGCGCATCCAGTAGTCAATCTAAATGTGCAAACATTGCGCGATATGAATTATCAAATTATCCAGCCAGCTAGCGGTGAGCAAGCGTGCGGTGATGTCGGAGCAGGGCGATTGCCTGAGCCTGAGCAGTTATTGGATGAGGTGTTACTGTTTATAGCGATGAATACAACGCCGCAATTACTGGCAGGAAAAAGAGTAGTCATTACCGCAGGTCCAACGGTAGAGGCGATTGACCCTGTGCGTTATTTGTCTAATCACTCTTCAGGAAAAATGGGCTTTGCATTGGCCCGTGCCTGTGTGGCTGCTGGTGCAGACGTTGTCTTAATTGCTGGTGGTAAAGTGGCATTGCCCACGCCGCTTAATGTCACACGAATCGATGTGCTGTCTGCCGAAGATATGCTGATAGCCGCGCAGCAATGTGTGGAAGGTACGCATAGCGAGTTTCAACTAGATTTTGAAGATGAGCATGACCATTCTCATGAGCACGATCACTCTCATAACCATTCTCACGAGCATCATCATGGCGACTGTGGTTGCGGTGATGATGATTTAAGCGACCATAACGACAATCATGACTTGCTACATTCTCATGATGACAACCAATTGGTAAAAGCAGATATCTTTATCGCGACCGCAGCAGTGGCGGATTATCGTACGGAAGAAGCCGCACCGCAAAAAATCAAAAAGACACAAGATGCCATGACGCTCAGTCTGGTTAAAAACCCTGACATTCTAGCGACGATTTCTCTTGCGCATCCAGAGCTATTTGTCGTTGGTTTTGCAGCAGAGACGCAAGATGTTGAGCGTTATGCCCGTGGTAAGTTGGTCGCAAAAGATTTGGATATGATTGCTTGTAATGATGTCTCACGTGCAGATATCGGTTTTGCCAGTGATGACAATGCGATGCAGGTGTTTTTCTCTGAGCGCTATGAGCGTGACGCGGTAACACTTGAGAAGACCAGTAAAGATAAAATTGCTGAGCAACTAGCTAGCATCATCGGTCAAGCAGTTGGTCAACGTAAAGATAGTTAGAGCTACAGGCTCAAAGCATATAGATATAGATATAGATGCTGAGCCTCAAATGGTGTGACCGATATGATGAATATAGCTGGTAACGATAGCACTCAGATGCTAGTGCTGACGGTCATTTTTGCGCTTGCCTCACTACTGCATGGTATTAGCGGACTTGGCGCAACGCTAGTGACGACCACTGCGCTTGCTAGTATGTACCCATTGCAACACGCCATTGTGTTAGTGATTTTCCCCTCGCTAGTCGTTAATGTGATGACCTGGCTAGTAGGCGGTGAGCGCACCATTTGGCAAAACTTTATCTACTACGGCAGACGCTATTGGTTGCTTGCGCTTACCAGCTTACTAGGTAGTATTTTAGGTGCGAAACTCTTGCTATGGGTCGATAGCGCTTATATTCTTTTATTGTTGGCCGCGGTCATTGCTTTCTACGTTGTGAGTAGCTTACTCGGCAAACAAATCCGTCTCCCAAACACCAAGCCTATGTTAATTACCGTTGGCTTTGGTGCAGGCGTCATCGGCGGCTCGACCAATGCGATGTCGACCATACTGATGATGTATTTATTGTCTGCCAGTGACGATAAAAACACCATCGCCAAAGTCGGTAACATGTGCTATTTCTTAGGAAAGATTGCTCAAATTATCGTGTTGCGTGAGCCTATCATGGCACTGAGCAGTGGTGAGTGGCAGCTAATTACTTTTTTGAGTGTGCTGTCTATAGTGACACTTCTAGTTGGAATCCGTTTGCGTCGCTATTTACCGCAAGCGCGTTTTCGTCAGCTTATTTTACTAATCTTAATCGTGCTTGGAATACGCGTTGGCTGGCAAGGCATTACGGCATTGTTATAGCTAGAGCATATGAGCCATTCCAACTCTGGAATCGTCTCCACCTTTCAGCGATATGTTATTAGACCAATTCCTCAAAAAATATCTGCTGTGCCAAACGAAAGGTATTGCAGTGCGCTTCAACCACATCTTCGATATCTTCTGAGTAGCCGCCACCCATCACGATAGCGACAGGGATATTGGCGGCTTTTGCTTGCTGCAGAACATATTCGTCACGCGCCTTGCATCCTGCTTGTGTCAAACCAAGTTTGCCGAGCTTATCGGTAGCGAGCACGTCGACAGCAGACTGATAAAAAATCATATCTGGCGCAACCTCAGTGATTAAGCGTGGCAGCGTATCTTCTAATATCTGTAAATACTCAGCATCACCGGTATCATTGTCTAGCTCAATATCTAAGTCTGATACTTGCTTACGAAACGGGTAGTTCTTTGCGCCATGCATGCTAAAGACAAAAACGCGTGGTTCATTTGTCATGATACTGGCATTGCCATTGCCTTGATGAACGTCCAAATCGATAACTAAAATCTTCTTTGCCTGTCCACGATTTAGTAGTAAGTTGCTAGCGATACAAACATCATTAAATACGCAAAAGCCTTCTCCATGACCAGCAAAAGAGTGATGGGTGCCGCCTGCAACATTCATAGCCACGCCATATTGCTGAGCATATAGAGCGCACTCATACGTTGCATGGGCAATATAACGACCACGCTCTACCAACTGCGGGGTCATCTCAAATCCGATAGCACGAGCAGCCTTGCGCGGCAGTGTTTGGGTTTTAAGCTGATACCAGTACTCTGCGGTATGTGTGGTCAAAATCTCATCTTCGCTTAAGCGAGCAGGGGCAAAGAAGTTATCTTGGCTGATCGTTCCTTCTGCCAGTAGACGTTCAGGAATCATAATGTACTTTTGCATGGGGAAGCGGTGCTTTTCGGGCACGGAATAGCGAAAGATGTCAGAGTAGGCAATTTTTAGCATAAGATTTCTAGCTTAATATTGATGGTTTTTTGGATAGAAAAATAAAGAGATAAGTATCAGCTATCGTCGATGATGGCTTGACTGAACAACCAGTTTATCGAATGAATTTAACTATCGAATGAACTTAACTATCGAACGGACTGAACTATTGAACAAACTGAGTCGGCAAAAAGAACGTACGCGCGTCTGACTGTTGACGTAGCTCGACAAGTAGCGTTTGCATGTCTTCGGTAGGGTTTTGATTATTAACCAAGTTGCCAAATAGCTCGTTAGCGACCGTGGTCATCGCAACCACGCTTTGTAGTAAATGCTCAATGATCTCATTATCTAGACCAACCGCTTCGACATCGATAGCATTTTTGTAGCGTATCTCACCATCGTTGACATCCATCTCTAGATTACCGACTAGCATGTCATAGTTGATTTGGGTGATGAGTAGCATCGCGGCACTTTGATGAGTTTCTGGTATCAAAAATGGCAAGATGCCGTAGATGGCCAGTAGTTTGTTTTTTTCTTGCACCCGAAACAGATAGCCACAGTTTATTTGCTTATGACGCATTCTCAAGGATAAATGATGCGATTTTTGGCTGTCGTTGGTTTTGGGTCGATAATGCGTGTAGTGCCATTGTTTGTCATTGAAATATTGCTTTAAGCAGTCGACGATAGGCGTGTCACTTTGGTTTTGAGGTTCTGTATTTGCGCTATCGGTTTTTAAGTTATCGGTTTTGAGTTGAGATGTATTTGCTTGTGCTTGTGCTTGTGCTTGAGGGTTATCCTGTTCGCTGCCTTGATTCGCCTCTAATTCAAGAGAGATATCAGCCGATATATTTTTTGTATTATTAATCTCGCTGTCAGCAAGTGATGCACGCCCTTGCTCGCTTGCAGCATCGACGACTGACTGCGGTGCGGAAGCAGTCAGTAACCGTTTGATTTTTTGCCACAAGCTGAGTTTATTGCGTTGACTCATAATAGTATGCTGACAAGTAAGAGTTATAAATTAATCGTGATTAAATGCCAAACCTTCTTTGATAGCAGGCTGTGCATAGAACGCTTCTAGCATTTCACGAATATGAGCCGTCAACCAAGGCGTCTCAAGAGCATCGTACACGATAGGCAGTAGAGCCGTACTACATTGCTTCATGGCCGCTTCGTCAATATGCAAACTCGCTGCAATGGTCGCCATCGTGTCAGTCTGATGATTGGCATACCAAGTATCGATGCTTGCCGAAACTAAGCTGTGCAGATATGGTGACAGTCGCAGGCGGTCATAGCTTTGTTGGATACTGGCTTCGATATGGTCAATGCTACTATTACCGGGCTCATCGCTTAAATAGGTTTGTAGCTCACTAATGGGTTGGTCTTTGATACGATCCCAGCCCATAACCATCAGACGCGCCACTTCTTCATTTGATAAGTGTTCCTGCGCATTGGCTTCGGCTTTGCGCGTCAAATCTTTGATATTGCGATGCAGGTAGGTTTGCAGTTTTTCATCGAGGTTTCTGTTGGTCGCCTTTTCAAAAGAGCTACGCCCAAGCTTCATCAATTTACCAACGCCACCTGCTTTATCGAGCGTGCTTTCCATAAAGTCATTGATAGCGTGATAAAGTGTTTGGGTCAATAAATCTGCGAAGGTTTCGTTACCGACCAGCGTATGAATCAATATGTTGCGCTGCTGCTCATGGCTACCGATATAGTTGGCCAGCGTTTCAACTTGGGCATCATCGATCAGCTCAGACAAAGGCACGTTGTCATTGACTGGGTGATAAATAATGGTGTGTAAAATATCACGGATATCGGTACGCATCACCTCAGTCATCGGCTGATTTAACAGCCAGTCTTTCATCAGCTGCTGTAAATGGTCACAGGTAATATATTTGCTTAAAGGCTGCGCACCAAACCATTGCCAAGCTTCTATCGCTAGTGGCTCAGCTTGATTGTGCAACCACCGTTGCATAAAGTTGACTTGAGCATCGATCAAGCTATCTACTGTCAAGTGGCTGACTGATTGCTCTTTTGACAAGTTAGTGTCTGCGTTGTCAGTCTCTGTATCAGGCATTTGTGTTTGGCTATCTTGTGAAGTCGGCATAGGTTTTGAAGTCATATTTTAAAGTCATATTTTTTTGAGGTCGTACTTTTTGAAGTCAGAGTAATCGACAATTTGTTATACTGTGTGTTTGTAGCGAGCATAGGGTATTATGCCATGAACATTGCCTTTGTTTGTGATGAATATTGATTGCTGCTTGATAAATAACCAGGGGTTTTGATGACGGTTTTGGATACGCCTTTGCTTGCACTTGAGGAGCTGACAGTTCAGCGCGGTGAGATACCGCTGTGCGAAGGAGTTGCGTTGCAGCTATCTGCGGGTAGTATTTGCCATCTCATCGGGGCAAACGGGACGGGCAAGACCACGTTACTCATGCAGTTGGCTGGATTGTTACCTGTTTTGTCAGGTGAAGTTACTTATCAAGGCCAATCGTGCCTGCCCATCCAGCCTTTATATGTCTCGCACCAGTTGGGCATTCATCCGAATTTGACAGTGGCACAAAACCTAACGTTTCTACTGAACTTATATGGCATTACGCCAAGCGCTACTGATATTGATCATGCGCTCACATGGGTTGGTCTACAAGGGTTTGAAACGATCAGCTCAAGTCACCTGTCCGCTGGGCAAACGCGCCGCATCACACTGGCCAGATTGTACTTGTTAACTCCTGATGTGACACCGCTCTGGTTACTTGATGAGCCTTTCACGGCGCTGGATGTTGATATGGTGGCACGTATGGAAGAGCGGTTATGCGAATTTGCACAGGCTGGCGGGTCGATACTAATGACCAGTCATCAGGCAGTCGGTGTCGCCAATCAAGTGCTCGATTTGTCAGATTACATGGTATAAGTTCGATTGCTATCAGTACCATCAGCATATGTGAAAGGACAAATAATGACAGACCGTCCAATACAAGTAGGATCAGTAGCAGCCATGAATAAAAGTCCAAATGCTATTGTTGCAGCGCCTCGCAGTATTGGGTTTATGCAGCTGTGGCGCCGTGAATGGCAAGTCAAGCAGCAAGGAGCGGTACAATGGTTGTATCCGTTAGTACTGTTCTTAGTGATTATTACTTTGTTTCCGTTGGCAGTCGGTAGTGAGCCTGCGCTATTGCAGCGTCTGGGCGTATCAGCAGTATGGATTGCTGCGTTGCTGTCACTGGTAATGGGCGTTGATGGATTATTCAAGCCTGCGCTTGATAATGGTACGCTTGCGCAATTGGTCGTGGCCAAAGCGTCATTACCGCTATGGGTATTGATTAGACTGGTCATTCATTGGATTTTTAGCAGTGGTATTGTGGCAGCGCTTAGCTTGCTTGCCGTGCCATTATTTCAGCTCAGTTGGTTTGAAGCGTGGATATTGATGGCGTCTATCGTGACAGGTAGCCCAATGCTTTTGATGCTATCCGCGATTGCCAGTAGCTTGACGCTATCGTTAAAGAATGGGGCAGTATTAGTGCCTTTGATTGCTTTACCGATGCAGTTGCCAGTATTGATTTTTGCTACAGGTGCGGTTGATTTATTTGCCTCTGGGCTGAACGGTTTGCCTATTCTAGCCTTATTACTAGCAGGAAGTATTGTTTCTGTCCTAGTTATGCCATGGGTGATTGCTACAACTTTAAAAATGTCATGGCTCAATTAAACGATTTGCTTGTTGCAATCCTAAAGTCCAGTTGTCGAAATTTGATTATTTAAGCCCAGTTATCTAAACCTGGCCATCTAAATCCAGTCATCGAAATCTAGTTATCTGCATCACATGTATTAACATCGTGGTGAAAACTGGCAATTTTGCTATAATAGTCAATTGAATACGTAAACAGCTCTTTGTAGATTCTATCCAGTGTTTAACGCCAGCAGGTGAGTTGATAGTGGTGCCTTTATAGACCGCATCCTTTATCGCCAGTAAGCTGTGTAATAGGTTTCTTCCCATGCCCAACCTGAATAACGTCTCATCCCCTAGCTTGTGGCAGCGCATTTGGCAGGGTTTCTTGACCACTGTGGGTACCAAGCAGTTTTTTCGTATCTTTAGCCCTTGGGTTAAGTGGTTAGCGATATTAGCCAGTCTCTGTTTGCTCATAGGTAGCGTATGGGGCCTTGCTTTTGCGCCGCCTGATTATCTTCAGGGCAATAGCTATCGCATTATATTTATCCATGTTCCAGCGGCCAGTCTTGCCATTTCTATCTATTTTTCCCTTGCAGTTCTAGGGGTGATTTATTTGGTGTGGAAGATTAAGACGGCCAGTTTGGTCGCGCAGGCACTTGCCCCGATGGGGTTTTTGCTGTGTGTCATCAGTTTGCTTACAGGCTCTATCTGGGCGAAACCAACGTGGGGTACTTACTGGGTATGGGATGCACGCCTTACGTCAATGTTGATATTGGCGTTTTTATACGCTGGCGTGATGGCACTGTTTGCCGCTTTTGAGCATACGGCCAATCGTGGTAAAGCGGCCGCTATTTTATCTATTGTGGGCGCAGTGAACCTGCCTATTATCAAGTACTCAGTAGAGTGGTGGAATACCTTGCATCAAGGCGCGACCTTTAGTTTGACCGCCGCACCGAAGATGTCGGCAGATATGTGGATGCCCTTGCTACTGATGATTATCGGCAGCTATTTACTGGTTGCGACATTAGCGATTTATCGTACCAACACGCTGATTTTATACCGTGATCAAGGCAAAGCGTGGGTCAAAGAATACATTCGTGGTCAACACAAATAACGGCTAGGAAAATACTATGCAGCCTTACTTTTATAGCGTATCTGAGTTTTTCGCCATGGGTAAGCATGGGGTTTTTGTGTGGTCGTGCTGGGCGATAACGATCGGCG
Organism: Psychrobacter sp. UBA3480; assembly: GCF_002377945.1. GTDB lineage: Bacteria > Pseudomonadota > Gammaproteobacteria > Pseudomonadales > Moraxellaceae > Psychrobacter. The sequence continues at coordinate 91,351 of NZ_DFQV01000015.1, read as the reverse complement.
TGATGCTGGCGTTTATTATCTATAGCCGCAAACAACGACAGTCACTTATCAAACAGCTGACTATTCAGCAAGCGCGTCAAGCACAACGAACCACCAAAACCTCAACGCCTGTAACCAAACAAGCTGAATAAAAATCATCTTAATATCAGGGTTTTAGCGTAAGAAACCGTATCTTTACACTGACAAAAATATGACCTTATAGGCAGTGATGAGGCTTATTGATTCGGCCGAAAAATGCTACCATATAGCGATTAGAAGAGTACGATTAGAAAGACATTTTCAGAACGTTTTTCTAATGGTAGTTTCTTCAAATTTTTCTGTTTTATAGATTGATTATGGTTTATAAAACAGTGACTCATTAATGGGGTAGTGGTATGAATGCAGTTCGTCGGAAAAAACTGACGTGGGTTATGTTTACGCTGGTAGGTGCGGCAGTAGCAGTTATGTTGGTTATCTATGCTATTGGACAGCAAACTGACTACTACTTTGATGCAACCGCTATTGCCCAAGGTGAAGCGCCTCAAGACAAACGTATTCGTGCTGGAGGTATGGTGGTTGCAGGTAGTGTGCAGCGTGCAGCAGACAATCCATTAAATGTTGAGTTTGCGATTACTGATTTTCAGTCAACCGTGCCAGTAACTTACCAAGGTATCCTGCCAGACTTATTTGCTGAAAATTCAGGTGTCGTGGCTACGGGTAAAATGCAGGGCGATACTTTCGTCGCTGGTGAAGTACTGGCTAAACATGACGAAAACTATATGCCACCAGAAGTCGCCAAATCTATGAAAGAAAACAATCGCAGTGGAGCGATACCTACTTCTGAACAGTATAATCCTGCTGAAAAAATACATGAGACTGAAACGCTGCAACAGTAATGATTGTGAGTTTTTATACCACATAAAAAAGCCACCGATAATCGGTGGCTTTTTATTGAGCTTTGTTTAGCTAATCAGCTAATCGTAATTATTAACCCTGTTAGTCATCCCATACTGGACTATAGTCAGGATGTTCAATTTTACGACCGTCAGAGCTGGCTAGGTTACCGATTTTTTCTAACTCATCTGCACTTAACTCAACTTTAATGGCATCTAGATTGCCTTGCAAGTGATCAGGGTTAGACGTTTTCGGAATAGCCACACGATGCTTGTCTGATAAGATCCATGCTAGTGAGATTTGTGCTGGCGTTACGTTGTGCTTATCTGCAATCTCTTTAATTACTGCGTTATCAAATACATCACCACGCGCTAATGGCGAGTAGGCTTCTAGTAGAATATGATGATTATTTAAGAAGGTCTGCAATGTGTTTTGTTTAATGAACGGATGAAACTCTACTTGGTTGACGACGATAGGCACATCAGCATATTTCTTGGCTTCAATGATATTAGCAATATTGAAGTTTGAAACACCAATATGACGCGTCAAACCTTGCTTTTGGAGTTCACACAGCGCAGGAATGGTCTCAGATAACGGCACGCGGTCATCAGGCCAGTGCAACAGCAACAGATCGACATAATCTGTACCCAAATCTTCCAAAGAACGCTTGGCTGCTGCGACCAGTTTTTCCGGTTCAAACTTCATATCATCTGGAAAAATCTTGGTAGTCAAAAAGAACTTATCACGAGCCACGCCTGATTGTCTGATGCCTTCGCCAACTTCTTTTTCGTTACCATAAGCTTGAGCGGTATCGATATGCTCATAACCCATTTCTAATGCTTTTTTGACCACATCTACGCAATCTTGGCCAGTTGACTGCCAAGTACCTAGCCCTAGGATAGGGATATTTGCTTGTCCAGCGGTACGAATATTATAGTTTTCAGCGCTCATATTATTATCCTTGTTATATGTATCTTATAATTTTCATTAGTTTTAAATGTCATCAATAGTATGGTTTAACGAGTAAATTACTATTAAGCATGTCCACTATAAGAAAAACCAAAGACAAGTGGAAGAGTGAGTGACGGTTTCCTACAAAGGGCAAACAGGCTGTAACGTGATTTTTGATAGTTATTTAATGCACAGTTAGTCTTTTGATAACGGTATTGGAAGACAGCACTCCCAAAATTAAAGACAAAAAAACGCCCATCACTCTAAGCAATGGGCGTTTCTATTAATCATAACACCTAAAAAACTAGGTACTTTTGATTTAAAGTCTTATTGAGCAGCTGCTTCTGCAGTTTCTGGAGCGTCAGCGCTTTCAGTTTTAGCAGCAGTGTCCGTATGTGCGCTATGATCAGTACCCCAGATTTTTGGGTACTTGTAGCCAGGGAACGTTTCATGAGCATACTTTTTGAAAGCTTCTGAGTTATAAGCGTTGGTCACATCTTCAACCCATTTTTTACCAGTATCAGCAGATTTGATTGCTGACCAGTTTACATAAGCAAAGCTTGGCTCTTGGAACAATGCTTCGGTCAATTTGATACCAGAGTCAGTAGCATAGTTACCGTTGATAACTGCAAAGTCAACTTCATCACGCGCGCGTGGTAATTGAGCAGCTTCTAGTTCAACGATTTCGATATCGTATTTGCTGTTATCAGCGATATCTGCTTTTGATGCTGTCAATGGATCGATGTTGTCTTTCAATTTGATCCAGCCAAGATCGTTCATCATAACCAAAGCACGTGCAAAGTTACTTGGATCGTTTGGTGCAGAGACACTCATACCTTTAAATGCATCATCAAGGCTAGTCTTTTTACCTGAGTAGATACCAAGCGGAGCCGTTGGTACTTGGAATGCTTCTACTAGATCAAGATTGTTTTCTTTTTTGAAATTATCAAGATAAGGTTTGTGCTGGAAGATGTTGATATCCAAATCGCCTTCAGCCAATGCAAGGTTAGGACGGACATAGTCAGTAAAAGCAATCAACTCAACTTCATAACCTTGAGCTTCAAGCGTGCTCTTTACTTGGTTACGAACCATATCAGCAAAATCGCCTTCAGTCGTACCAATAACGATTTTGGTATGATCAGGATCGATATCGCTAGCGGCAGTTTCTGCAGTGGCACCTTCGGTTACTGGCTCTTTAGTCGCTTCTGGCGCTGATGAATTGCTGCAACCAACTAAGACTAGACCTGATACACCAACAGCGGCAAATGCGGTAGCTAACTGACGGCTGATATCTGTTAATTTCATAATATGTCCTTAATAATGAATGGGGTTGAGTAAAGCGTTTATCGTCTGAACATTAAAAAAGCAACATTATAAATAGTAATGCTGCTTTTGTTGTAAGAGCTGAGATAAGGGTTGAGTGTTGCCAAAAATAAACCTAGTCGCTCGTAAAGTCAAGTATTCTCTAAAGCGGTTTAACGTTTGTCTAAACGATTAGCGAGCCAGTTACCAGAGGCTTGAATCGAGATGACCATGATTGATAATACAATCACGATAAAAATCATTACCTCGGTTTGATAGCGATAATAGCCATAACGAATGGCTAGATCACCCAAACCGCCACCACCGATCATACCAGCGGCTGCTGAATAAGAGAGCAAGCTGATACAAAGAATAGTGACTGACAATACTAAACCTGAGCGCGCTTCATTAAGTAGTACTTTAATAATGGTAAAAGGTCGTGCCCCCATCGATTCAGTTGCTTCGATAATACCGCGCGGCACTTCACGCAAATTTTGCTCGACCAAACGCGCAAAATAAAACGAACCAGCGATAGCAAGTACCAGTGATGCAGCGATCGGTCCGATACCCGTACCAACGATGGCCTTGGTAAACGGACTCATCGCAATCATCAAAATCACGAAAGGGAAAGCACGCATAAAGTTGGTAATACCGCCAAGCACGCCGTACAACGTCTTGTTTTGCAAAAACTGTCGATCACTAGACAAAAACAAGAATACGCCAAACAGTCCACCGATGACGATTGCGACCGTGGTCGAAATACCAAGCATCACAAATGTATCAATAAACGCGCTCACGATCTCTTTGCGTAACACAAGTAGCTTGTCTATAGAGGCGGATAATTCAGTACCAGTTAACATATCTATTTCTCCTGCCTCATTAGTCCTCGACGACTAGGCCTTTGCCAATCGGGGTGGTTGCTTGAATCAGACCGTCTCGCACATCCGCAACTTCTAATAGTTGTCCTTGATGCAATAACGCTGCGCGATCACAAAGTCTACGAATAACACTCATCTCATGGGTCACGATGACGATAGTCACGCCAAGTTGCTCATTAATATCGCGCAGACAAGTCAGCAAACTACGGGTCGTGGCAGGGTCAAGCGCACTGGTTGGCTCATCGGCCAACAATACTTTTGGGCTAGGGGCAATCGCGCGAGCAATACCCACACGCTGTTTTTGTCCACCTGATAACTGCGCAGGGTAGTGGCCAGCACGATCGGTCAAATCAACAATCGCAAGACAATCCATGACGCGTTTATGAATGTCACGACTTGGATAACCAGAGATTTTTAAGTTAAATGCCACGTTGTCAAAAACCGTTTGATTAGACATCAGATTAAACTGCTGAAAAATCATACCGATATTATGACGGGCAATGCGTAGCTCACTGGCAGACAGCGTGGTTAGGTCAGTACCGTCTATCACGACTTGACCCGAATCTGGACGTTCAAGCATGTTGATTAGGCGCAATAAGGTAGATTTACCTGCACCTGAATAACCCATTAGACCAAAGATTTCGCCTTGTTTGATAGTCAGAGATGTCGGCTCAACAGCGGTAAACCAATGTGGTTTGCCGTCTTTGTCTTTGATTGATCGGTCGCTTAAAAAACTTTTGGTCACATCGTTTAAGACAATCATGTCATTCATGGAGGGCTCAAAATTTAATAAATTTTTTAATGGTTAAAAACGCGTCATCAGGCCTCTTTCAATATGTAAGAAGCTCGTCAAAACGACAACAGTCAATAACCGTATAATAAGGGGCGGTAATATAGCATATTATCAGGCACTTTGGATATGCACATACGTGTCCGGCTTATGATTAATAGCTATTAAGAATAAGCAGTTAAAATGGCAAGTGTGAAGGTGACAGCGTGATAGCTATCTATATAACGATAGGGATTGATTACTCGTGATAGTTGTAATGAGGGTCATGATGAATGGGGATGGTCACCAAAAATCTAGTATGACCATTTAACGTATCTGTAATAATTCGTCCTTGATGAGCGGTAACGATTTGTGAGACTAACGATAACCCTAATCCAGAGCCTTTGTTTTTCTGCTGCAAACGTACAAATGGGCTAAAGACTTCTTCTCGCTTACCTTCAGGGATACCAGTGCCTTCATCGATTACAGCCAGCACGGCATATTTTGGCAAAGGACGTTCAGGTTCAGTTTTGGCTTTCTTCATATGCTTAGCAAATAAGCCTTCTTTACGCACGATTGCGCCTGAGTTCTCATTATTTGAGCTATTAGATTTAGCGTCATCTTTCGTATTATTTGAGCCGTTGTTTTTAATAGCGGTATCAGTAATAGATTTATCTGATTTTTGAGCGCTATTATCGACAAGAGTGCCAGTATTCTCGCTTTCTACGTTGCTTATAGAGCTTATTGGTGTTACTTCAGTCACATTAGCATTGTTGGTATTATCGGCGTCGTTAGTAGGTTCAGTAGAATCTGGAACAGCTCTCCAAATAACTTTCTTAATTCTGTCAGTCAACTCACTGGTAAAGCTGTAATAGTCAGCAAGTAGTGATGTTTCGCCAGTAGTAGGTTGGGGTTTGCTAGCACTGTCTATTAAGCTGCCATCTGAAAGGTCGTTATCAATACTAGCGTCATCGTTGCTCTCGTTGTTTTCGTTGCGAGCAGCTATGTCTTCACCGTTTTTGTAGATGATAGGCGTCGGTAGCTCTGCTATTGAGTCAGTCGTTTCGGATTTATTTTTATCAACCGAACTAGTAGCTTCATGTTTAGTAGTATGGTTTTCAATTACCTTGGCATCAGCGTTTTCTTCATAATCGTCAAAATCTAAACTGTTGTAATCGACAAAGCTACTGCATAGCACGGTTTGTAATAGATAGTCAGGCACAGTTCCAGCTTCTTCTATGCTCTGAACACCATATAACAATACCGTAACAGGTGGCTTGCCATGTAGCATAGCGTTGGTAAGTAAATTACGAATCAAATGAGTCAACATTGATGATTGACCATCTATCACGATGTGCTCACCAATGAGCGTGGCTTCAGGATAGTGCTGACGTTCTTGATTTACCAAATCGTATAAATCTAAGTTTTCAACTTGCTGTAAGGCATGACCTGCATCCAAACGGCTAACCAATAATATGCTTTCTACTAAGTCATTAAGACCTGACAAGTCTCTATTGATTGCTTGTGCACGTTTATCGAACTTTGCTTTGGTATCAGTTGGCAGCGCACCAGCCAACATATCCATCATCTCAATCTGTAGACGAATACGTGTAATCGGTGTACGCAGCTCATGAGAGGCATGTGCCAGCAGCAAATTATTGGCATCAATTAAGTGTTCAATTTTTTGCGCCGCTTGGTTGAATCCGCGTGCTAGTGCAGCGATTTCATCATTACCACGCGCATTCACTCGCACCGTAAAATCACCATCACCCAATTGAGTCATTTGCTGGCTTAACTGGTCAATACGCCATGTCATCGTCCGTGCAATCAACCATAGTACACCTGCCATAATGAGCAAGAGTAGTAGCGTACCAGTGAACAAGTTCAAGGCTGCAGAAAGGACAGGTTTTTTAGGCGTTAGACGTGATTCGTATAATAAGGTATAACCCGTACTGCTATACACTTGGGCTTGTTTGATAGGTGATGTATCTGCAAGTGACGGAAAAACGCGTGAAAATAAAGACGGAGTAGGGGGAAGCTCTAGGGGTAAGTCACTGTTGTCAGTTTGCATGAGCAGTCGACCTTCACTGTCATACAATCCCATTTTTGCTTGCAGTGATTCATCAAAAATATCAAAGCTTTTCTTAACGACAGCCAGCATGAAACGCGACTGCAAACGATTGTCTTTGCTGATGGAAATATTCAATTCGTGCAAGAATGGATCGATTTGCCCCAAAATCTGCGTGGCTAATATCTCTGAGCGAATACCAGCGTCTTTGTCATGAACAAGTTGGGTCAACAGCACCATTGCCACAGCAAATAAAGTAAGTGCCAGCATAACGCTGGCAAATAGTTTGGCAAATACGGAACGAAAACCCAATTGCTGCATTAAACGATCTCTATTATTAAACGCTTGTACCGACTCATGATATAGAGTTTACACCATGAGTCAGCTAATTAGGCATCCTTTGTGATTACACTTGATCAGTGGCAAATTGATAGCCGACGCCACGTACGGTAATAATACGTTTTGGTTGGCGTGGATTGTCTTCAATTAAAGCACGTAGACGCGAAATATGTACATCAATTGCACGGTCAATGTTGTCTGAACTGTCATCATTTGGCATCGCTTGCCAGAGCTGTTCACGATTTAAGACCTTGCCAGAATGAGTGGCGAAGTAATGTAACAACTGAAACTGATGCGTGGTTAGACGTACCGGTTGGTCATCGATAGTGACTTCATGACTATCAGGGAACACACTCAAACGGCCAAAGGTTAAGCTGTCTGATTGGCTATCGGCTTGATTTGGTTGCTCATGACGACGAATAACCGCACGAATACGAGCTAAAAGCTCACGTGGCTCAAAAGGCTTGGCGATATAATCGTCAGCACCCATCTCCAGCCCCAATACGCGATCGGTTGTATCGCCTTTTGCGGTTAGCATAATAATAGGCACTTTATTGGTCATGTTGTTCTTGTTGCCACGAATCTTTTGACATACTTGCATACCGTCCATATCAGGTAGCATAAGATCCAATACAACCAAGTCAATATCGCGCTCTTTGGTGTCTAATAAGTCGAGACCTTCTTGACCAAGACCAGCATGATGCACGTCATAATAGTTCATGGTCAAATAATCGCTGATCAGCTCAGCCAAATCTGGATCGTCTTCAATCAATAAAATCTGCTTACTCATGGGATGTCCTCTAATTGTTATTGTGATTTATAAAAATATAACGTTTTCGGTAATGATGAGCTGTTGGAAATAATAAATAATTAAACTATTAAGCCTCTATGTTTTCAAATATACAGAATAGCGCATAATTAAATGTAATCGTATTTTAATACTCGGATAATGCTATATATAATAGGGCCATATTGCCTAATTATGCTGTTACAAAACAAGAGAAGCTTTGTTAATGTTTCTACGCAATGTAACTGTCAGCATAAGCTATTATGACACAATGACTTTTTTACCTTTAGAATCAACAGGTAAGTCCGCCAAACAAATCAAGCTATCATTGCTCACACCTGCTATCAAATACTGCTGCGTAGTAGGATCGTATTCCACTACCTCAATAGGTTGACGCGTTAGACGCTGATCTTGGCCTATAATCCAAACATTCGCAGTCAATGGTTGTAGCGGCATATAAGGAGGAGTTTGCAACTCTGTTAGGTCGACATCGTGTAGCGCGCGCTTAGGTACGATAGTGCCAACATCTATTTGACCATAATTGACGCGCCCTGTGACTTTCATATTTGGCAGTAACTTATCACGACTTACTTCGTTGTCGATGACATTAACATAGACCAAGAGCTTTTTGGGCTGACTGGTCGATACCAGTTTGCTGACCTGTCCCGTAAACTTGTCTGAGATACCTTCGGCGGTAAAATTGACCGTTTGTCCCACTGAAAGCTGCGGTTTTGCTTGTATGGGCAGGGTAGCCATAAAATGTAGCTTGGTTTCGTCACTGATCTGTAGTAGAGACGCGCGCGCCGCTAGCTGTTGTCCTGCACTAGCAGATAAGTTTTCTACCCGCCCCGAAAAGCTGGCATGAATGGTAATCGAATTATACGGTGCATCTTGTTTGGCAGTATTAATGTCTGCATCTTGATTAATAGAGTTCTTGCTATCAGCATCTATCGCAGAGTTTGCTTCTAACGTTTTATTACTGTCAGTTTTTCTTACAACAGCGATATCTGTGTCTGGCGCAGCTTGTGCAGATTTAGCATCAGAGTTTTGCGTATCTTCTGGATTGGCTTTGTTAACATCGTTTGATTCTACATTACCTTGTTCAGGCTTTTTCAAATCTTCAGCTTTGCTAGCCGTACCCACACGCCTAAAGACAAGCAATGGCGTGCCTTTTTCAACCCATTGACCTTCACTAACCAGTGTCTTTTCTATACGAATCGGATGTACCGCAACAAATGTGGTCTGCTTGATAGGTTCGATATTACCTTGTAATCCGAGACTCGGCTGATACCTTGAAGGTTTAATACTCAAGATATGTTCTGGTGTCATTGTGACACTGTCGCTTGTGATGATAAGTGGCGTGTCTGCGGTCTCTTCTTCAGTGTCAGTAACAGCTGATTCATTTATAGGTGACGGCTGACAAGCAGCGATAAATAGCACGCTGAATAAATAGAGGCTTTTTCTTAAATATCTAGAAGCTGTCATAGCAGTCACCATTATAATCGTCATATCATTATATAGTGAATTGCAATGTGGTGGAACGACTGTAAAATATTTACTAAACTTAAGAAAGTTGATGATCCAAACAATAGGCAGAGTTGCAGTTACACCTTTATAAATAAGAATAGCTATTTATGATACTAGCGAGTTCGAACATAATTTCACTAATCACTGGCAAAGTGAAAGTAACTGTGCTAAAACAAACACTATAGAATATCTTGATACATTTTTATTACAAATGAAAATTATCCTGCAATGTTTTCATCGTTTATATATAATGCAGAAATATCATATAGTTGTTTGTCTCGTTAATTGAACCTTTTATCTTTAACGAAGGTTGTTTTGAAAGTACTTTGTATATGCTTAACGTCAATATTATTTCACTTGAGGTTTATGAATGTAGAGTATTATGTCCAAAACTATAAGCTCAAAACCTGATTTTTTGAGTTTACAAATAATAAAGTGCGTATAGTAGCTCATGTTTACACTGTGCTTAGTAGGCAGATACTAAAAGCAAATACTCGCTGTTGTGGTGAATTTTAATGTAAATCCAATCACTCATATTTGTCTAATAATATGTGATATAGCAGTTTAGGATAGTTATTTAAAATTTATATTAGTAGATAGCGTTACGAATAAATAGCCGTTTATAGGACAATGAGAATGGAAAATAATTTTGATGGTTTGAAAGTAATGGTGATTGATGATTCAAAAACCATCCGCCGTACTGCAGAAACCTTATTACAAAAAGCGGGCTGTGAAGTAGTAACCGCTATAGATGGTTTCGATGCATTAGCAAAGATTGTAGATAACAATCCAGATATCATTTTTGTTGACATCATGATGCCACGTTTAGATGGTTATCAGACTTGTGCACTAATAAAAAACAACCCTGATTACGCAAATAAGCCAGTGATTATGCTTTCATCCAAAGATGGATTGTTTGACAAAGCACGTGGCCGTATTGTTGGCTCTGATGAATACTTAACTAAGCCGTTCAGCAAAGATGAGCTTTTTGATGCCATTAATCAATACCGCTAATCGATTAAATATAGACTTAAATACGTTGGTTGTTATTATTGACATAGATTGCTCAATACTGAGGAATCATGATTAAGAAATTGCTAACAATAAAATTTTAGGTAATCGTTTTAATCGTTTTAATTGAACAATATATCCTCGTGGTATCTTAGAAAATAAAGGAAACTCCTATGGCTACCGTTTTAGTCATTGACGACTCGCCATCAGAAATGGCGAAATTTCGCGATATGCTTGCCAAAAATAACTTCCAAGTACTGGAAGCGACAAACGGTGAGCAAGGCTGCCAAATGGCAGCTGATCATTTACCAGATGTTATTTTGATGGACGTGGTAATGCCTGAAATGAATGGTTTTCAAGCCACACGTAAGATTACTCGTGGTAAAACTACTGCTCATATTCCTGTCATTATGATTAGCACCAAAAATCAAGAGACAGATAGAGTTTGGGGCAAGCGTCAAGGCGCTAAAGAGTATATGAACAAGCCAGTTGATGAAAGTGGATTGGTCAATATGATTCGCAAAGTGATGGAGTAACTTGTGGCTTCTAGAGGGTTTATTGAGCTTCTGCGTCTAGCAGACTTGGCACGTGCACGTAAAAGTGGCCGCCGTGGTGGACAAGAGTTTGACTGGCAAGGTGTGGTATTTGAAATAGGGGGTCAGCGCTTAGTTGCTCCTATGGGTCAAGTATCAGAGGTATTAACTATGCCAGAATATACTAGCTTACCTCTAGTCAAGCCATGGATGCTAGGTATAGCTAATATTCGTGGACGCCTACTGCCTCTAACGGACTTATCACATTTTTTGCAAGTACCTAGTCGCTTGACACAAATGAGCCAACGAAAGGTTATTGTTATCGATTATGACAATATTTTTTCAGGACTGCTGGTTGATCAAGTACTTGGTATTGAACAGTTTACTCATGACCAATACCGTCCAGAAGCCATCGATCATGACTCGCCATTTGCGCCTTATAATCATGGTAAGTTTTTTAAAAATGACCAAGACTGGTATGTTTTTATGCCAAGCTTGCTTGCGCAGGATACTCAGTATTCAGATGCTGCAATATAATTGTCGATAATAGAATACCTGTCTTTTAAGTAACGACAGAATAATAGCAACTGACAAGATACAGTTTGATGTCAGCATTTATACAGGCTTTGCTAATCATTGTTTAGATAACAACAAGATTTTCAAAGTCGGTCACGATTAGACTTTGACGATTGTTTGAAAGGAATATGCAAGATGAGTGATGTTATAAAGAAACCTGTAGCTGGTATGGCTAACACAACAGCAGACAGCAAAGATGCTGATGGTACGTGGAAACTATTATTAGGATTTTTTGTTTTATTAAGTTTGGCCTGTCTGATTTGGTTGATTAACTCTCTATCATCAGTAAGTCAGTATTTTAGTAGCTTTAATCAGTCGGTTATCATACCAGCGGCTATATTTGCCCTTGGGGCGTTAGGTATTTTATTTGCTTCGTATCAGCTATTGAAGCAGCGAGGTGGTTCAGAGCGATTGCTTATTGAGAAAGAAACGCTGCGTCGTCGTCAAGAAGCAGAAGCTGAGTCTGAACGAGCTCGCCAAATTCAAGAAGAGAACGAACGTAATCAGATCGCTATTCTACGTCTGCTTGATGAGTTGGGTGATTTGGCAGAAGGTGATTTGACCGTTAATGCAACTGTATCAGAAGACTTTACAGGGGCGATTGCCGACTCGGTCAACTTTGCAATTGACCAATTACGTCAGTTGGTTTTGGTTATTAACAGCACTGCTGATCGCGTATCGCAATCTTCAGATCAAACGCAGATGAATGCTGTTGAATTGGCTGAAGCTTCTGAACACCAAGCACAAGAAATTGCTGGTGTATCGGCTGCTATTAATGAGATGACTGTTTCAATTGATCAGGTTTCGAACAATGCTGCAGAATCTGCAACGGTTGCCCAGCGCTCAGTTGCTATCTCCCATAATGGAGCAGAAGTTGTACAGCGCTCTATTGAAGGTATGAACGTTATTCGTGATCAGATTCAAGAAACGTCAAAACGTATCAAACGTCTCGGTGAGTCTTCGCAAGAAATTGGTGATATCGTTGGACTAATTAATGATATTGCCGATCAGACTAACGTTTTGGCATTGAACGCCGCTATTCAGGCATCGATGGCAGGGGAAGCGGGCCGAGGCTTCGCGGTTGTTGCTGATGAGGTTCAGCGTCTGGCTGAGCGTTCAGCGAACGCTACTAAGCAGATTGAAACATTGGTAAAAACCATTCAGGCCGATACCAATGAAGCAGTTATGTCAATGGAATCAACAACTTCTGAAGTTGTGCGCGGTGCACGCTTAGCGAAAGATGCGGGTGAAGCACTAGAAGAAGTACAGAGCGTTTCTAATACTTTGGCTGACTTGATTCAAAACATCTCAAACGCTGCATTACAACAAGCTGAGTCTGCTGGTCATATTTCTCACACCATGAATATCATTCAAGATATTACTTCACAAACCTCATCTGGTACCATGGCGACAGCCCGCTCTATTGGTGAGCTAAGTGAAATGGCAGCAGCGCTACAGGAGTCAGTGACTGGTTTTAAAGTAACGAATGATGACGAGCTGTTAGATGATGAAATGCTAAATACTGAGCATGAGTTATCAGAAAGTGTCTAATGCTAGCTTTTACCATAAAGTAATGCTGTGAGAAGTTTAATTATGTGCAGCACAAATTATAGTAGGTAACGTGAATAAACTTACTAAAGCAGATAAAAAGCCACTGAGTACAGTCGAATTTGCATCGAGCAATGCCTTAATGCAATACGATCATTTTGACGTACAAAAGTGGCAAAAGTACATAGAGAAAGAAATCGGTTTTGTGCTTCCAGATATACAGCTACAGTGGTTCATTAATGCAATTGAGTGTGTGGCAAAATCGAATGGATCAACTGCTGAGCAGCTATGGTATAACCTACCGAAGGACAATGAGTTACGTCAGCGACTATTAGATAAGGTACTGATTCATGAAAGTCGTTTTTTTCGTCATAAGCCTTCTATAGATTTTGTCATAAAATGTGCATCGCAGTATCGAACAGTAGACAATAATAAAGCCTTGTTCCGTATTTGGAGTGTGGGTTGTGCAAGTGGACAGGAAGCTTGGTCATTAGCTATGAGTCTATCAGCACAGCAATTTTCAAATTATTCAATACTAGGAACGGACGTTAGTGAAGAGGCAATTAAAAATGCACGTCTTGGACAGTATGACAAACGCCAACAGTGCTTAATTCCGCAACTGTGTCAGCAATTTATTCAACCGCTTCTAACTAAAAGTGAGACAAATAATACGAATGATAGTTTGTCTCCTACGCCAGAAGTGAATGATAGTATACAGCCAAACTGGCAAGTAGAGCCTAAATTACGCCCACACGTCAGTTTTTCTGTACATAATATTATTGAAAAAACCCCACCTACCGCTCACCCTCAACATGTGATTATTTGTCAAAATATGCTGCTATATTTTCGAAAATTCGATCAGCGTGATATTTTGACTCGGCTAGCAGAGCAGTGTACGTTAGGGGGATATATTATATTGGCTCCAGGTGAGGCGTTGTTCTGGCGTCCTTCAAATATGCGCCGTATTGCGCACCCACAGGTTAATGTGTGGCAAAAAATTAGTGCCTAAATTAGTGCATAGACGAGTTAGGATAACCCTATGAAGAAACAGCCCAATGACATAGTGACACTTGAATGGTTACTACCATTATTTAATCAGCAATTATCACAGGTATCTGATGGTTGGCAATTGGGTGAGTCCAATATTGATCATAAGCAACTGACATCACATTATCACCAGATTAGTGGTGCGCTAATCATACTTAACCTTCCTTTGTTGGCAAGTATCGCTAGCAATTTGAGTCAACTTGCAACACTAGCAAGTAACGATGACTTTTCTATCAAAGAGCGTCGTGTAGGCCAGTTTTCTCACCGGTTATTGCAACGTGAGATCAACCAATATGCACGTACAGGAAGTTACCATACTGGCTTAGTCACTAAAGCTACTCATGAACTGACTCGAGCTTTGTCTCAACGAGATATAGAAACTAACTTATCTATAAAAGTTAATGATATTGAGCATGAATATGCTAATAACGAAAATATTATCAATAGTATTGAAGTGGTCGTACCAACGGGTCCAGCTACTTCTACTTTAACCAATGAACAGTATCAGCAGTTGCTACTCGTATGGCGTCAACAAGTACAAGAGTTATTGATCACTAATACAAACCAATCATCTTTACTAAGTACTCTAGAAAAAGTTAGTCAATACTTATGGCAGACTACACATGATAAGGGACTACAGAGACTTTGGTACTTAACTGAACTGTTGCTAAGTGATCTTACTCACAATGAAACACCGATACCTGAGCATTACTCACCATTATTGAGTCAGCTTGATCAAATTATAGAGTCCTATATCTATTCAGATGTGTTGCCTTCAGGTACGATTTTCAGATTGACTACGGAAATATATATAGAACTAAGCTATCTAACTTATAGTAGCAAACGCACTCAATCTATTTTGGATGAAGTAACACGAAATGCAACGACAGCCCCACGTTTTTTACCAAGATTATTGAATGAACTTGAAGAACTTATCTTCAAGCTAGATGAGCCAGATACTTTGGTAATACCTCTAGAACGCATCAAGAGCCAACTTAAAAACCGAGGCTGGACTTATTACGTGTCTCAAGTGGAATCAATTCTTGCAGATTTAGAACAGGCTTTTTCATCCGAAATGGGCTTTGCGCAAGAGCAATGGCAAATTGAACGCAAGCTGCAAGAGTTATATAACGCTATTTATAGTACTGAAAAAACAATTTCACTCAAAATTGGGGGGGCGACTTCTTTTACTACTTTGCCAGATATAACGGATGGCGAAGAGAGCAATTCGATAGGTAAGAGTGAAATTATTCCAACCGATGATGGCATACGTGAGCTGCGAATCGCAGTAGAAGAAATAAAGCAAAGTTTTAATGAGTATATACAGCGTCAAGACATTCTATTAATACCAGCTAATAATGATTTTATTAGTATTGGTCAAGCTTTTGATGATATGGGGCTGCCAGTAATTCGTAAAACAATAGAAGACATAGGTAGCATATTTGAACGATTGAACACTCATCAAATTACGACACCAAGTTGGAGTTTGGTTCAAGCATTGGCTGAGAGCTTAACCTCTATTGAGCTATTACTTGATTACCTCGCACAGCAGGTTTTCGATCAGCAGTTACTTACACTGGCAAATGAACATACAGCCAAAGCAACACAGCTTCTAAATACTTATATTGAAACACCAGAGATGCTTGATCAGACAGTGCCTACTCAAAAACTGTCAGCGAACGATGTTGTGCGTTATGACGATAGTGGTGAGGTTGAACCTATTGTCAATGGAGATGCGGAGCAGGTGGCTAGTCAAAATAGTGTGCATTTATCTAATAATATCGAAAGTGATTTGTTGAAACAGGCTCGTCAGCAAGTCAAACCTGACAGTTTTGAGACTGATGTAGAAATTCATAATATTTTCATTGAAGAAGTGACAGAAGTAATTGCGGATCTCAGAGACTTTTTACCAATTTGGCAGCAAGACTCACAAGATTTGACACCACTGACCGAAGTGCGAAGAGGGTTTCATACTCTAAAAGGCTCAGGTCGTATGGTTGGTGCTTTTAGTATCAGTGAAATAGCATGGTCAATCGAAAATTTACTCAATCGGTTATTGGATAAGACGCTGCCTGTAACAGATGAAATTGTGAGCCTAGTGATTGATACGACAAAAAGCTTACCAACACTGGTAACAGATTTTGAAGCGCAGCGCTTACCAAGCTTTGATCCTGCGATTACTATCTTACAAAGTAGCAATCTAATGCGCCAACAGCCTCTTAATACTGGACTGGTGATAGCTGAACTTGCTCCTAAAGAGATTATGTCGGATGATGCAGAATTAGAAAAGGCATTACTAGAGATCGATGATGCTGATAGCGATTCTAATAACGATATTACCGAGTTGGTTACCGACTCGAATAACAAAGAAGCGAATATCAACGAGCATCTATCTACATTGGAAATTCCAGAAGTTCTTACACCTTTTATTAAAGAAACCAATCAACTACCAGCTGATGCCAACGATGCAGATCTTGATATCAAAGAGATATTTATAGAGGAAGCCAGTGAAGTATTGGCAGAAATTGTGCCATTGTATGAAAGCTGGCAGAAAACACCGAGCGATCTAGAGGGCTTAAAGGATATTCGCCGTGGTTTCCATACCTTAAAAGGTTCGGGTCGCATGGTAGGCGCTAACTATACAGCTGAACTAGCATGGTCTATAGAAAACATGCTTAACCGTGTTTTGGATAACAGTGTCGCTATCTCAGCTGATATGCGTCAGTTGATTATAGATGTACTGGCAGCTTACCCCAAGATGCTTGTAGCATTTGAACAGGGTACTCAAGACTATCCAGCTGTAGTTCCAGTGTGGATTGCGTGTGCTGATGCATATAGCAAACAGCAGGGTAATGGATTTAGCTATTCTACTTTGTTTGCACAATCAGTAGATAGTTCTATAGATGAGATGGAAGAAACGAAGCCATGGCCTGATACGGCTAATACTGGCAATGCTTACGATGACAACAGTAATGAAGCAATAGATTCTACCTTACAGACCTTTCATTCAGTTAACGAAAGAATGGCTGAGGCAGCGGTTGTTCTTACTCCTCAAAGCGAGGAAGAGAAAGTATTTTGTAAGATATTTATTGATGAAGCAGAAGAGTTGCTTGATCGTATCGAACAGTTTGTCAAAGACAACAGAGAGCAACATTGTATAGAAATCACAGATGAAATCGTACGCGCATTCCATACTTTGCGTGGCGCCTCTGGTTCTAGTGCTTTGGCCGCTATCAGCGAAGTCAGTGCAACTATTGAACATAGCCTAGAGTTATTACAGCAGCAGGATACTGGGATGAATGCTCAACACCTAGAGGCGTTGGCTCAGTCAGCGAAACTAATAGATGGCTATTTAAATAATTATAAACAAAATACAGAACAGCATGATGTATCAGTAGAGAACAAGGATTCGCAAAGTCAACAAGATATAGCATCATTACAAGCAATGCTAGACGAACAATATGTTGTCAGTGATACTACCGTGATGACAGATAGGAAGCCGTCGATAGAAGAGCTATTAGATAGTAATATTGATGCCTTGTTAGATGCTGAATGGGAATTGGAAGATGCACTTAACCATACTGAAATAGAGCATGTCCAGAGCTATGTAGAGCAGCAAGTTTCACAAATAGCTGCTCTCATGGAAAAGGCGCAAGCATTTCCAAAATTTGTCACAATCCTTGATGAACTTGGCAACACATACCGTTATTTGAGTAATTATATCGATAAGGCTCAAGATAAAGACATTCAAGCAGTATTACATGCAGGTCACGCTCAACTGATAGGCTTGTTCGATGCTTTAGCCGGAAGTACCTCCTTAAAAATAGATAAACAAGTCATTGATGAGCTACGAAGTATTTATCAAGAAAGGGATGAAAACGAAGACGTTGGTTTTATCGTTAGAGCCGTTCCAGCACCTGAGCTACAGTTTGAGACTATTGATACTGATATCGAGCTGTTAGAAATATTTTTAGAAGAAGCACAAGAGCTTGATACTGCACTAGATGAAAGCTTTAATAAGTGGCGTGCCGATATCACAAATACCAATGCTCTAAAGGTTCTACAGCGCCATTTGCACACGATCAAAGGCGGTGCACGGATGGCTGGTATCCGTAGTATTGGTGATTTGACCCATGAAGCAGAAAGCGTCTACGAGTCATTTGTAGAGAACCGAAGAGCGCCAACAGCGCAGTGGCTTGAAATTATGCAAATGGTGCAAGACACGATGTCACTGCAAGTGATGCATATTGTGAGTCATAAGAAA
This sequence comes from Psychrobacter sp. UBA3480, assembly GCF_002377945.1. Classification (GTDB taxonomy): domain Bacteria; phylum Pseudomonadota; class Gammaproteobacteria; order Pseudomonadales; family Moraxellaceae; genus Psychrobacter. The sequence continues at coordinate 72,878 of NZ_DFQV01000015.1, read as the reverse complement.
TCTTTCTTTACCCCAGAGCTGATTGAACAGTTGCGCCAGCTTGAAAAAGCAAAAACGTTACCAGAGGTAGTCGATCTAGTTATACCAGTACCAAAAAATTATTTTGAACCTACAGAGCGTAGCATTGCTGCCAATGTTGTTGACAGTGATAATGAGGTATTGAGTACCCTAAGTCTGGATAGCATGATTAAACAATCATGGGCTAACGGACTCCCTGATCCTGATATATTAGCAGTATTTTTGGAAGAGGCAGAAGAGCTTACCAATCGTAATAAGTATCTGCACTTGTTCTTAAAAGACACGAATAATACCACAGCGTTACAAGCGCTCCAACGTGACTTGCATACCATAAAAGGTGGCGCACGAATGGTCACTGCCTCTGGTATTGCTGATTTGGCTCATGAAATGGAGTCAGTTTATACGGATTTTGTCAGTAATCGACGTCCAGCCACCAAAAAAGTATTAGAGTTGCTGGTTGCAAGTCATGACTGGCTAGCTGATGCAGTATTTATTCTTCAACAACATGTTAATCCACCAACGCCTACGCTGTTGATTGAAGCATTGGAGCAGTTTGGTAGAAACCCTGATAGCCTAAAAACGATACCCAAAGAGTCTTTACAAGCCCAGCGTGAAGCCATTTTAATTGCCAAAGAAAACCAAGATTCACAGTATCTTGCAAAAGATATCAGTGAAATGCCGTCTATGCTTAGAGATACTCATGAGGAAGATCAGAGCGCTAGTAGTAATGAGATGATTCGTATCTCAGGTGGTTTGATTGAGCACATGATTAATTTATCTGGTGAGTCAGCGATTAACCGTGCTCGTATCGATATGGGTATCAGTAGTTTAACAAACAGTATTGAAGAGATGGGTACGACAGTACAACGTTTGGCAGATCAGCTACGTCGTATGGAGATCGAGCTAGAAGCACAGATTTTGTCTCAGATAGATGAGGAGCTCATCGATAATGAAGACTTTGACCCTCTAGAGATGGATCAATACTCATCTTTAAATCAGCTGTCTAAATCTTTAACAGAGTCGGCCTCAGATTTGGTTGATATTAACCATACATTATTAGAAAAGACACGTGATAGTGAAAGCCTACTGCTACAGTTGTCTCGTACCCAGACTGAACTGCAAGATGGTTTGATGAATTCACGTATGGTGCCATTTACACGCTTGACGCCACGTTTGGAACGTATCGTACGTCAAACAGCTAACGAGCTTAATAAGTCTGTTGAACTGACCATCATCAATGCTGATGACGAGATGGATAGAACCATCCTAGAGCGCATTACGTCACCGCTTGAGCACATGTTACGTAATGCTGTCGACCATGGTATTGAAACTACGTCAACCCGTCTGAAGTCAGGCAAAGAGCGTAGTGGCCGTATCACCCTTGAGGTCCGTCGTGAAGGTAGTGAAATTGTTATTCAATTAACAGATGATGGGCGAGGTATTGATGTTGAAGCAGTACGTAGTAAAGCCATCTCTCAGGGTCTAATTGATGCAGACGATGATAGTCTGTCAGACCTTGATATTATGCAATATATTTTCAACGCTGGATTGAGTACGAGTAAGCAAGTAACTCAGATTTCTGGACGTGGCGTTGGTATGGACGTTGTTATTAGTGAGATTCGCCAACTAGGTGGGGCGGTATCCGTCGTCTCAGAGTTGGGTAAAGGCTCAAGTTTCACAATGCGTCTACCACTGACGGTAGCCGTGTCTGACGCGTTGGTTGTTCGTGCTGCAGATCGCTACTATGCGATTCCATTGGTACAGATTGAGCGCGTGGTTCGAGTGAATCCAGAGAAGCTTTATGACTATTATCAATCAAATGATGCCACATTGAATTTTGAAGACACTGAGTATCGAGTACGTTATCTAAATGAGATTTTATCAGGCAATAAGTTAAATGAGTTGGTCGTAAATACCAATACCAGCTTACCGCTTATCATTATTAAAAACCGTACCGGACAGAATATTGCTTTGCAAGTGGATCAGATTGCAGGTTCGCGCATAGAAGTTGTTGTCAAACCTTTAGGCCAACAGTTATCAAATATTCCAGGGGTTTCAGCTGCTACTATCATGGGTGATGGCTCGGTCATGCTCATTTTAGATCTGATTGCTCTTATGCGTAATGCGCAATTGGTCAAGAATATTACGAAAGCTGCTGATGCTAAAAGAGGACGTATAGAGTCTAAATCTACCATTCTAGTCGTCGATGATTCAGTGACAGTGCGTAAAGTAACCTCACGCTTCTTAGAACGCCAAGGGTTCAATGTGGCAGTCGCTAAAGATGGTATTGATGCAATTGAGATATTGCAAGATATGACACCAGACATGATATTGCTTGATATCGAAATGCCTCGTATGGACGGCTTCGAGGTCGCCACTCAAGTCCGACATAATAGTCGTCTAAAGCAAATTCCGATTATTATGATAACGTCACGTACTGGCGAAAAGCATCGTGAGCGTGCCTTGGAGATTGGTGTGAATGACTATATGGGTAAACCATTCCAAGAAAAAGAGCTGCTTGATAAAATGCAAAAATTACTAGGTGAAGGGGTCAGCCTGACTAATGAAGGATAATGCACGTGTTTTAGCGCTGCGAAAAAAAAATAGAAACGATATTAAAGTGATGGTGGTGGCAGAAGACCACCGCCAGCGCATGGCTTTTTCAGATACGGTACGTGGGTTCGGCTTTATGCTAGTCGGCTGTGTGTCACGAGCACAGTGGCAGGAAACAGGTGAGCTTTTTAACTCAGCTATCGATATTTGGCTGATAGACAGTGATTATGATGACAGTGTGGCAATAGCGACGGTGGCATCAAAACCAGCAGCAGTACTGGTGGGCTTCAGTCAGGCTCCGTACCTAAACGAATCACAAGAATATGCAAAGTGGCAACGTAAGTTAAAGCGTAAATTTGCCCAACTGCTTGACTTGCCAACACTGATAGATGCTCCAGTTTACAAGAGTGCTGATACTGACTGGCATTATGTCGTATTTTTGGGTGCTTCTATGGGTGGCCCTAGTGCGGTTAAAGAATTCTTAGATAACGTACCAGCCACACTGCCAATCTGTATTTTATTGGCACATCATTTTAATCAGGCTATGATTGGTACGTTGCCCCGCATACTTAATCGTCATAATGACTGGCGCTGTAAGATTATCGCTTCTTCACAGCGATTACGAGCAGGAGAGTGTCTGATAGTACCTATTGATAAGCAGGTTGTCTGTGATTCAACAGGTCGCGTGATACTATTGGATCAAGATTGGCATGGTGAATATAAGCCTGCAATCGGGCAGCTGCTCAAAAATACCAGTGATGTTCATGGTAGCGAGCTTATTAATATTATATTTTCAGGTATGGGTAATGATGGCTCTCAGTACTTGGACCTAATCCAAGACAATAACAGTCAATTATGGGCACAAGATCCGAGCTTGAGTGCATGTCCAAGTCAACCTCAGGCTATCATTGACTCAGGGTATTGCAATTTTGTTGGTAGCCCTACCGATTTAGCAAAAAAACTAACCGATTACATTGGTGAAAGGGCAGCTAGCCGTTCACATTAACTTATTGCGAGTGACGTATGACACAAATTTTGAAACATTCGTTTGAGGCTGTGAGTCTGTTGACTACCAACAACGGTATGCTTGACGTCACCATTGTTCCAGCCGTTAACCAGCCGGACTGGATCATTCCAAGCAGCCTAATTTTGAGTGTGGATGATTCCCAGCAGCAGGTTTCTAGATACGACTGGCAACAGCAAGATTTGGCTGTATTTCATTTGCTACTGCAAGATCAAGCTCCAGAAAAAATGATTGTTTTGGAAGGTAATACGACTGATCACCGTTTTGCCTTACAGACGGCAGGTGATCTGCGTCAGCTGCAAGCACGAATTTCTGAAGTGAAAGATGTAGAGACACCGGAACAGTTTAGTACTACCAATGGCAAAGATAGGGAAGAGTATTTCGATAAAAATGACGTCTCATCCTACCTATATCAAACAGTGATGATTGATGACGAAATCTATTTAGTGCCAGATTTGGATAAAATTGCCTATCACCTGGTTGACTTAGATGGCTAGATTCTCACCTGTATTTAAGGTATTCTCCATTCTATAAATAGTGAGCCAGTAATGTTAATGACTTCATCTGTTGAAGAGTTATTAACTGGCTTATAAAACTGATTAGAGATAATTCCTGATAAAGGTAGTAGAGTCACTCATGAATAATGCCAACTCGAATGTATCAAAGTGGTCGGTTAGTAGCCGTATTTTTCATTGGATTAGTGCAGCTTTACTGTTAGCCACATGGATAATGATCCTGCTATATGAAAATTTAGATAGCAATATGTTTATTGGATACCATAAAGCGTTCGGCGTGAGCCTATTATTTTGGATGATTGCCCGAGTCATCAACCGCATTTTTACTAAGGCACCACCACCGTTAGCCATGCCAAAATGGCAAATGCTCATATCTCAGCTGTCACATTTTGCTCTCTATGCCATACTGATTGCTATGCCAATGGTTGGCTTACTGATGGCAGTATATGGCGGTCGACCGGTTGATATTTTCGGTATTTTTCAGATCCCTGTATTCGTGACCCCAGATAGAAGCTTGGCTCGTTTTTATAATAATTTGCATACTGAGATTATCTGGCCAATGATTATTGGTTTTACGGTCTTGCATATAGCAGCCGCGTTATATCATCAGTTTGTCAAAAAAGACAATCTCATTGCCCGTATGAAATAATCTGTAATCGATAAACATTAAAAAGCCCCAAGTATCAAACTTGGGGCTTTTTTTATTTATTGTAGAAATACGTACTGTTAGAACGCTATTTCTTATGCTCAGGCAAATTAATATTCATCTCTAACACATCTAAGCTGTCTTCAGAACGATGGTTAATATTGACATCATCAATCTGCACACCGTTAACGTATTTGTTCACAACTTCTAAGATTTCACGTTTCATTTTCTCGATACGATCAACCGTTAAGCGATTGTTCAATCTGTTTTCGCTAGCAACGATAACTTTTAAACGCTCAGTTGCTAAATTTGCGCTACCTGCGTTACTGTTGTCGTCAGTACCGAATAGGCTACTCCAAAATCCTTTTTTCTTAGTCATCATTATCCTCCAAACCAGCGCTGTAATAGACTCTTTTTCTTCACGTCAATATGACGTAGTGGGCGCTCTTCACCCAAGAAACGGGCGACAATGTCCTCATAACATTGACCAGCAACAGAGTCGGTATAATGAATAACTGGTTCGCCATGGTTGGACGCTTCAAGCACGGAATGGCTCTCAGGCACAACACCAAGTAGTGGAACTTTTAGGATATCGTTCGAGATAGTGTCAATATCCATCATTTCATTGGCAGCCGCACGTTCAGGATTATAACGAGTAATAATCAAATGCTCACGAACAGTACCTTGGTTCTCTTCTACCTTTTTCGTCTGACTTTGCAGAATACCGATGATTCTATCTGAGTCACGCACTGAAGAGATCTCAGGGTTAGTAACAATAATAGCTTCATCCGCATGATACATCGCTAACTGTGCACCGCGCTCGATACCGGCAGGTGAGTCACAAATAATATAGTCAAACTGCTTTGAGAGTTCAGCCATTACCTCTGATACCCCTTCGTCTGTCAATGCGTCTTTATCACGCGTTTGACTGGCGGGCAGGATATACAGGTTTTCAAGCTGTTTGTCTTTGACAAGTGCTTGCGACAAGCGCGCGTTTCCAGTGATGACATCTACGAAGTCATAAACAATTCTGTTTTCGCAACCCATGATTAAGTCTAGATTACGTAGACCTACATCAAAGTCGATAACAACTGTTTTATAGCCACGTAACGCCAAACCAGCGGCAAAAGAAGCACTTGTCGTGGTTTTACCCACACCGCCTTTACCTGAAGTGATTACAACTATCTTCGCCACAATGGCACACTCCTATGAATCAATGGGATATCTTTTATATAAATAGCAAAATTACATGTTATTTACCTAACATATATATACTATCTTCGAAGCTAGCCTAGCATAAATAAACAAAAATTTATAGCAGCTCGATACTAAAGCAGAAAAACAACCTATGTATCGCTCAATTAGCCTCTCTGCGTGGTATTAGTAGGGTTATAACTATGCTTTTTGGCTTGTCGAATAGAGCAGCTTAACTACCTTAGTTTTCTATAAAGTCACTTCACGGTGTATTATTTTTAATGGTGTCTTAAGCTTCATCCATCACGGTAAACACTAAGCCTTCGCCTTCTACAAATTTTACTTGCACGGACTTGTCGATAACATGCTCAGGTAAATTGTCTCGTAAGCAATATGTCCCTGCTACTGACACCAATGACGGATTAAAGACTTGGCAGAATATACGGGCATCTTTATCACCTGTTGCGCCTGCCACCAAACGCCCTTGTGCACGGCCATATACATGCAAGCTATTGTCAGTAATCGCTTCAGCGCCGCTATTAATACTACTGGTCAAAATCAAGTCGCCGCCAACGTGATTGAGGCTTTGTCCTGAACGCAGCATTTGATCATAGATTAAGCTAGTAATATGCTGAGTACTTACCAACGTCTCGGTGGGCATATTAGATAGTGTGGTTTCAGTGGCAGGTTCGCTCGTGGTAGAAGCATTATCGACTTTGTTAGCACTAACTGCTTCAGCGTTGTCATTCTCTGCTGATAGTTGGGTAGGAACGGGGGCTTTTTTACTTGGTAATATACGCTCAATACGCTTACCATCTGCTGGAAATATCGCTAAGCGCTGCTCACGTGCTTGCGCATCAAGCATACCTGTCACCACGCCAATAGGCTGCAATCCCCATGCCCATAACAGCTCTACCAATGCTGATAAATCCTGCTCAACGTCACTATCAATAAGGATAGGGATATTGCTCGATTTATTACTGAGCGTTTCAGTTAGCTGAGCTTCTATAGCTGCTAGATCGCTTGTACTAAACTGTACGCGTGAAAACGTCAGCATCTTGCCATAGAAAGCTAGCGCTGGTGCAGTCTGGTTATCGTTAGCTGAAACTGTCATATACAAACCCTTAAAAATAATTCTGTCACGGTATTATGTCTCTTATTACATCATGCTATTAGATAGCTAAACTATAGATTTAGCATATCTTGGTGCTTCCATTGCTGCACTTTTACTTGCGCTTCAAACGCAGTCAAACTGTCATCAATGATACTAGAAATCAAAGTATCTAGCGCTGTATTATTGGTATCTATTTGCGCAATACCGCTAGCAATTTCCATCATTAATATATCCAAGCGCTTAGGGTCTAAAAGTCGCTTGTTTAATGCATTTACGACGTTCTCACCGATATTGTGCCCGACGTGATGTAGCTGTGATTCAATCAGACTGCCCGCGATAGGTATCATGCGTAGATAGCGGCGCAACTCAGGTGTGTTGGCCAATCCTTCTTCAATAGCATTGCCCATTTCGCTCGCCAATATACTGCCACCACCTGATGAGGCAGTCAGTTCCTGCAGCTTCGGTGCAAGCTCTGTACGTAGCACGGACAATACGGCCGCTTCAATCTCATTTCGATTTTTTGCAATCGTCGACTCGATGAATGATTTATGCGTGTCTGAACTGGTTAGCTCTTGTCGAAAGTTTTGTATCGCTGTCAAAATAACGCGATCGGAGAGCTCTTCTAACAGTAGGTCAATGTAGAATTTGATTCGATTGATCCACGTCTGGGGCAGTACTTGGTAGCCAAGCTGATATAGACGTCGTCCAATAACGACCGCTCGCAGTAGTCGCAAAGCACGTAGCTGCGGAAAACAGCCTAATACTTCGTACCAATGAACGAATGGGAAAAAGAACCAGCGATAATAGACTTTTTGTTTGATGGCAATCGCCCAACGCAACAGCAACTCAACGACCAAAAAGATAGTAAAAAAACCTCCAGCAGTGCGTAGAGGATCATGTAGGGTTGTTTGATACCAATTGAGCGCTTCACTAATGGTTAGCCATTCTGCAGCATTGCTACTAAAATTGCTCATCAAAATAGCATCGATACTGATCAATAGCAGATCAATACTGATGGCAATAATCATGACGATATCGTAAGTGAGCTTAAAGCGACTCGGCTTTGGATGGTTCGGTTTTGGTGGCTCATCACTTATTGGATAATGAGGCTGACTCAAAACAGATTCGGTAGCTAACGGCGAGCTAGTAGTAGAGGTGGGCACAGTCATACCTTATAAGTAATAAATGGCACAAAAAATAGGTAAGAATTCGATATTTACTACCATTTACTATGAAAGTAGACATCGAAAATCTATGGGTTCATGATTAGTCACATTATCAATGAATAAGGTTAAAAAACAACCCATCTTTGATTAAAATTTACTTATGATGCATGGCTGTTTTAACAGTAAACATCATAAGTAAGATATGACTATTGTGACACCTGTACCCGTAACTTTGTTGCCCAATAACTTTTTATCTCGTTATCGATACTTACTACTTAGTGCGCTTGCATAGACTGTGCTTGGTATTTGATAAGGTCTAACAGTCAGCCAGTTTAATATGGCTGCTCATGATTGTTAGGTATCTTGCGTTTTTGGGTTGGTTTCAAAATCTGTCAACATAGTGCTAATACGTTCATCTTTTTGACGCCACACTTGCTCAACCCAGTCGAACATTTGAGCTTTTGTCTCTTCGTCATTTTCGTAGCCACCTTGCTTGATACTTTCGAACAACGTATCCGGTATGTCGATGTAGCGCAAGTCAACGCCCAAGCGTTTGATATTACCTTTCCAAAGATCTCCATAGCTTGGCACACCATCAGGATATACGATGGTCATGTCTAATATGCCATCGATATCTTCACCTAGCGCGCTGATAGCCAATGATAATCCGCCTGCACGAGGTTTCAATAAGTGCTTATAAGGCGATTTTTGCTGAGCTTGTTTGGCTTTGGTGAAACGAGTACCTTCCAAATAATTTAATAAGGTAAACGGTTTGTCTTTTAGTAGGGCGCAGGCACGTTTGGCTTCTTCGATGTCCTTGCCTTTTAACGCAGGATTTTTGGCGATGGCTTCTTTTGAGTGTCGGCGCATCATTGGAAAGTCTAAAAAGTAAAAAGCTTGACCAACGATAGGAATGTAAATCAGCTCAAACTTGGTAAAAAATCGCGTAAGTGGCAAACGTTTTTCGCCAATATACTGCACGATGCTAGTATCGACCCATGATTGGTGGTTGCTCACTAGCAGGTATTTACCATTGGTATGGATATCGTCCGGTAGGTTGATACGCCAATCTTTGCGAGGCAACATGTTATCGATCAAGGCACTGTTGCTACTGATCCAGTGAGTAGCAATTTTTATGACGGCTTTGTCTGCAATAGAGGCGCCAGTAATGACTTTACCGACGCCCATTAGCCATAAAGGAATACTACCACCGAAGCTATTGGCGGCGATGACACCAGTAGCTGTTGCAAGCGACACAGCTTTACCCAATTTAGGCGAACGTTTATGCATTTTTCGAATGGTAGATGTCAATCGCATGCTCAATCCTTTTCAGTCTATCTGATTAATAATAAGCCGTATGTCGCTGAATCTGTCCTAGTCAAGTCAGGAATATTATGAACGTAAAGCTTTAAATCATGACTATTTAAAGCCGACAAATTCAGCGATATAATTTTAGCAGAAACGTGTTGTAGTGTACGGTTGTAAACGTGACTAGTGGTAGCAAGGCGCGAAGATTTGACCTATAAAATCATTGAAATATAACCTGCACTTCTCATACATAGGTATGACAAAATATTACACAGAGATAGATTGTAGTTGCCATAATAATGGGGAATGTAGATAAGTACTTAAAAAAGATTAACGGACAATCTTTATAAAAAGCACGATTTTTTAAACTTAAGAGGAAATATTATGCGTAATACTTTAATGATTGCAGCAGTAGCATCAGGTCTAGCACTTAGCGGTTGTACAACAGATCCAAACACTGGACAACAGCGTCTAAATAAAGCTGCTCTAGGTGGTCTAGTTGGTGCAGCAGGTGGTGCAACTATTTCAAAAGCAACAGGCGGCGACAAAACTGGTCGTGATGCAGCTATCGGCGCAGCACTAGGTGCAGGCGTTGGTTACTACATGGAGCGTCAAGCTCGTCAGCTTGAGCAGCAAATGGCTGGTACAGGCGTAACTGTTGAGCAGAACCCAACCACTGGTAACATTGATTTGGTTATGCCAGGTAGCATTACGTTCTCATTTGATGATGCAACCCTTAGCTCATCATTCAAGCCAACGCTTGATAAGCTTGCTTCAACGATGAACCAGTACAACCAAAACACAATTACTATCGCTGGTCACACTGATAGCAAAGGTTCAGCATCTTATAACATGGGTCTGTCACGTGATCGTGCTTACTCAGTTGCTAACTACTTAACAGCTCGCGGTGTTGCTTCAAACCGTGTAAATGTTGTTGCTTACGGTGAGTCACGTCCAATCGCAGACAACAACACTGAATATGGCCGTGGTCAAAACCGCCGTGTTGAGCTAACAGTTAACGCACCACAGAGCGTAAACTAATCAATAGCTATAACTAATAAATAGCTATATAGCTATTAAGTATGTGCTGGATATTTGAGCACATATATTTCAAAAAGAGTCAGCAATATGCTGGCTCTTTTTTTGTGTTTTAAGTTTGAATAAAACAGTGATGATTGATAGATATAGTTAATATTAAATTAAATATTGATAATGATTATCAATAACACTATAATTTGTCAGTGTTTGCTATCAATGCAATATTAAACGTCTTATCGTGCGCACTGAGAGTCAATGTGCATGGCTAGGATAGCCTGCTGTAACATGGCTTGATTATCAAAATAATTGAGGCTACTTAACCAAAACGAATTTTTTGCTATATTTCTTGAGGATATGTATGACGATTACCACAGTAACGAGCCGTAAGCTTTTACCAACTACTTTAGCTGTTGCACTTGCAGGATTGTTAATGGTGTCGGGCTGTACAAAGCAAGCCGATGAAGACACCAATGCTGCGACAGAGACGCAAACAGAAGTAGCAAACACAGAGACGGCTGATAATACAGAGATGACTGCTGCCGAAAAAGCACATATTGATAGATTGATTATCAGTTATGCAAATATGGCACACGCCGCTTATGAAGATTCGTTGGACACGGCCAAAGCGCTGCAAACTGCGGTAGAGACATACGTAGCCACTCCAACACAAGAAAACCTTGATGCTGCAAAGGCTGCCTATAAAGCGGCACGCCAGCCATACTCACAAACTGAGATTTTCCGTTTTGATGAAGGCTTTGTGACTGCCAATGACAAACGTGCGATCAACAGCATCGATAGCTGGGAAGGGCAGATCAATGCTTGGCCACTTGATGAAGCATTGATTGATTATGTTGGTGACGACTACGAAGGCGAATACAACAGCCAAGAAAACATCATCAATAGCGACAGCATTACTGTTGGTAGTATCAAGCAAGATACCAGTACGATTACACCTGAGCTACTAGCAGAAATGAATGAAATCGGCGGTAGTGAAGCCAATGTAACGACTGGCTATCATGCGATTGAATTTATGCTGTGGGGTCAGGACAACAATGGCGTGAAAGAAGGCGCAGGTAATCGCCCAGTCACTGACTATGCGACTGAAGCTGGACAGTGTACTAGTGGTGAGACCGTCAACGAAGATGCCGGTATCTGTGAGCGCCGTGGTGAATTCTTAACCGCTGCAACTCAACTATTGGTTGATGATTTGACCGCGATGAAAGCCCAGTGGCAGCCTGATACTGAGAATACCTTGCGCAGTGATTTGATAGCGCGCAAATATGACAATGGTCTGCGCCAAATTATGTATCAAATGGGTAGCCTAGCATTAGGTGAGCTTGCTTCTGAGCGTATGCAGGTCGCTTTTGTTACTGGCTCTACTGAAGATGAGCACGAATGCTTTAGTGATTTGACTCATTTAAGCTATGCCAATAATGCGCGCGGTATCCAAAACGTCTTTAATGGTAGCTATACAACAGTCGCTGGTAAGACAGTGGGCGGCTACGGTATCAAAGACTATCTAACGGATAATGGACATACAGAAGCCGCTGATAAATTGGCTGCTGAGTTCAACAAAGTAGAAGGCGCGTTCAACGTTATCGTTGAAAAAGGCGAAAAAGACGGCATCAAGATTGACCAGATGATTGCAACTGTCGGTCAAGCCAGCCAAGAAGGTATCTCTGCCGAAGAACAAAACGTCCGTCGTGGATGGGTTGAAGCGGGCATCACTAGCTTACAAGAGCTGACGGCCAGTATTGAAAACGCTGCAAAAGCAGTTGGAATCGATAATCTAGATGCAGATGCCGGGTCACAGTTTTAAGAAAAATTTAAGCTAGCGGCCCTTATTTAAAAGCCTTTCATTGGCTTTGCGACGTTTTATTAGTCGTTATAGGTCAGTAGCCGCTGTTTATTAGATACTTAGATTAGATATAATACGTGCGTTGTCAGCCACCGTTGGCAACGCATTTTTACGAGCATTAAATGAGCCAATTGGCTGGTGTACCGTCTCATTATATGTCGATAAGCAATGATTGTGACGACATATAATGAAATGGTATGACAAAATTTTCATGGTTCTACTCTAGCGCTAAGGCAATTAATTTCTATGAACGCCAATTATGTTAACCCCTCTGATTCTCCTCTTGCTACTCAAATCCTACGACATATACCCTCTAAGATTGCGCTAATTATCGCCAGTGCAATGGCTATCAGTGCGTGTCAACCATCTGATAGCGTTTCTGACGACACTTCTGACGATGTTTCTGATGTTACTTCAGAGCAGGCCTCAAGTAATGAAAGCAGCAGTGAAAAAAGCCAATCGCTGTCGTCCGAACACGTCAAAAATATAGAAACACTGGCAGGCGTGCCGATGCAGCAACTGGTGAGCTTTGACCCTCAAGAGATCAAGCAGGGCGGTGACTCTGGTATTAGCATTAGCAGTGCTGAGAGCTACTCGAAGCCCTCATCAAACCTAGCAGCTTCTCGAAAAGGATCGTTCTTTATTGGTAATGCATTTTTCAAGCAGCCATGGGTCGTTGCACCTGCTAGTACTGATAGTCGCGATGGGCTGGGCGCATTATTCAATGTGGCAGCTTGTCAGTCTTGTCATGTCAAAGATGGGCGAGGCCATGCGCCGATGACTGCCGATGACGATGCTGATAGTTTATTGATTCGTCTGTCTATGCCAGCGACGACTGATGAGCAGCGCCAACAGCTACAGGATTCGCTGATTGAAAAGGTAGCTCATCCTATGTATGGTGGCCAGCTACAAGATCGCGGTATTCAGGGCGTGCCTGCTGAAGCGAGAATCGCAGTGCAGTGGACGGACAAACCAGTTACCTTTGCTGACGGATATGTCGAGACGCTGCGTGCGCCAATGTTTAATTTGACCAAACCTGGTTACGGTGCTTTTGACGATGACATGATGGTATCACCGCGTGTGGCGCTACCGATGATTGGGCTTGGGCTACTAGAGCAAATACCTGACGATGACATTAAAAAACAAGCCAGCGACAGTAGTAATGGTGATATCAGTGGTAAATTTAACTGGGTCATGGATCCACAAACCGGCAAGCGTGCGCTTGGACGATTTGGCTGGAAAGCGGGTCAAACCAAACTTATTACTCAGAACCAAAGTGCCTTTAACGAAGACATGGGTCTGACGTCGAACATCCGTCCTAACGAGTCATGTATGCCAACGCAGACCGCTTGCCTAAATGCAGCGACAGGTGCTGATGAGCAGGGCAATGGTAAATCACCTGTGGAAGTAAACGATGAGGTCGCTAAGTTTGTAGAATTTTATACTCGCAATCTAGCAGTACCGCATCGCCGTAATGCAGATGATAAGCTTGTGCTGGCTGGCAAAAAGCGTTTTTATGACATGGGTTGTCAAAGCTGTCATACGCCAAGATATCAGTTGCCAAAAACCGACGATGATCACCTTGAGCAGCATGGACAAGTGATTTATCCTTACACAGATTTGCTATTGCACGATATGGGCGATGATCTCGCTGATCGTACGATTGCTGGCAAACTACCACCAAAAGATGCCCAAGTTGAATTTTTAGCCAACTCTTATGAATGGCGTACGCCAGCACTTTGGGGCGTAGGGCTTGCGCAGACAGTTGATCCTCAAGCGACGTTTTTGCATGATGGCCGTGCCCGTACGTTGATGGAAGCTGTTTTATGGCATGGCGGAGAAGCCGAAAAGCAAAAGCAACAAGTATTGAAGTTAGACAAACAAGGTCGCGCAGAGCTTAATGCGTTCCTAAAGTCGCTGTAATAAAGTTGCTATTATAAAATTAGTATAAAAACGCTATAAATTACTACCTATAACATTACCGAGAAACCTATGAAAATAAACCACGCTTTGGCAATGGCGCTATCTGCATTAAGTGCTGGACTGTTGATCAGTTGTGTCAAACCTGCCGATGACAACAAAACTGCAAATGTAGACAGCCAAAAAGTTGTGCAAGACAGTGCAGCTACTGACAGCTCAGTAGAGAACAGCAAAGCAAGTACTGAGCAAATCGTTGCAGTAGATATCAGCCCTGAGACTGCAAAAACGTATTTGACGCATGTGGCAGACGATATCGTGATTCCTGCGTATGCTGATGCGGCCAAGCAAAGCGATCTGTTGAACGAATTGGCGCAGAAGCATTGTACCCAAGCTCCAGTAAGTGGCGATGAGCTACAAGCATTACGTGCACAGTGGCTAGTGTTGGCACAAGCATGGTCGAGTGCTGAGATGGTCAACTTCGGTCCTGCGACTGCTAGCATGAGCAATCTATACATTAACTATTATCCTGACGAGCGCGGACTCGTACATAGTGGCGTGGCTGATTTAATCGCTGCCAATCCAAAACTAACGCCAGAGCAGCTTGCTGGCGAGAGCGCGATCGTACAGGGCGTTCCTGGATTAGAAGAGGCTTTGTTCGCCAATGATAGTTTAGACGCTGGTCAGTGTGCTTACGTGATTAGCGCTAGTAGTGCGTTGAGCACGCGTCTAAAAGACATCGAGAAAAACTGGCAGCAAAACGCGACTGATTTATTGGCGATAGACAAAACAGCAGAGAGCGATAGAGGCCTAAATCAGTGGATTAACTCTCTACTGTCATTGATTGAGACCATGAAGTCTAATGCTATTGATCAGCCACTCGGTCTGACAGGTAAGGCAAAAGGTCATTTGCCTGCTGCTACTGCTGGTCAAAGCCGCGCTATCATCAATGCTAAGTTAGATACGATTAATAAAGCCATGACTGACCCAGTACTGATAGCTATTCTTGGTAGCAATGATGAAAACAAAGTTTCGGATAATCTATCAACTGCATTGGCTGATACAACCGCATTATTAGCACAAATGCCAGAAGATTTATCAGAGGCTAGTAAGGACGATCAACAAGCGTTATACGATCATCTGACTGATGTCACTCGTCTGATTAAACGCCAGTTAATCCCAGCACTTGGTATTCGCGTGGGCTTTAACAGCACTGATGGCGATTAGACAATGTCTACTATCGAAGCGAGTACAGCAATGTCAGCAGCCCAGACTCATGACCAGATGAATAGGTCTAATCGGTCTGGGAGAACTTCGTCAACTCATGAGCTTTTGACGACTTCAGTGCTGACAGCAGTTGGTACGGCGGCGCTGGTCGGTATTCACCATCGTTATCGTAAGCAGCAGCATCCAGATGCCAGTCTACAAGATTATGTAGATGGTATTCGTACGCAGTTGCAAGCATTAAGTGCGGCACCTGTTTCAACGCCGAAGCTTTCGCGCTTACGTTATGCTTGTGAGCAAGCAGCGGTAACCTGGAAGCAGGCTTATCATGCTGTAGGTGATGATAAAAGTAACACGCCTGACTTTGCTGCTGTACATACGACAACGATGCTAGCGCGCCCAGTCAGCTGGGTCAGTGGCGTTGCATCACTGCCAAAAGATCAGGCTACATCAGGCCAGAGTGAGCACGACTTTGGCGTGGTAGGTATTGATGCTGACAGACAAATCGTTTGGCAGACAACTATGCCTGAGCGTGTCCACGACATCGTTGTTCAGCCTCTACCTATCAATGTATCTGAAGCTCAAACTCAGCATAGCACTGTGGATCAAAGACGTGATGTTGTTGTGATGGGTCGTCGTCCAAGCGAAAGATTCTGGGTGCTTAATACATCAAATGGGCAAGTACAACATGCGATTACAGCTGATGTAGACCGTCACTTTTATGGTCATGCTTGCTATAGCTTAGATGGCAGCTTGCTCTACGTAACTGAGAATGACACGGTGAGTTTGGCAGGCAAAATTGGTATCTATGATGCCAATGATGCTTATCAAAAAGTAGCAGAGTTTGATTCATATGGTATTGGGCCGCATGAGCTGATTATGCATCCTGATAGCGAAACGCTCGTCATTGCAAACGGTGGTATCAAAACCGAGCAGGCCTCACGCGAAGAGCTAAATCTAGATACCATGCGACCCTCACTGGTTTATTTGAATCGTCACGATGGCACACTGCTTGAGCAAGTGACTCCCGAACATAATCAGATGAGTGTGCGTCATTTAGCCATGCACGATGATGGCACAGTGATGATTGGTATTCAGTTTCAAGGTGAAAAACATATCAATGTTCCATTGGTATTAACCCATAAACGTGGTGATGCTAGCTTTACCCCACTGACCATGCCAAACAATCAATGGCAACGCTTTCACCAATATATCGCTAGCGTGGCGGTAGATAGTGAGCGTAACCTACTGTGTGTGACTACACCGATTGGCGGCTGTGCAGCAATTTATGATTTACATACCCGAGAGCTGATTGATGATGTAAATCTGCCAGATTGTGCAGGGGCTTCGGTGTTAGCTAGTTCTAGTGCTTCAATGAGTACAATTGATAAACATACCGAGCCGACAGGATTTATCGTTAGTGATGGTCAAGGGCAGTTAACAGCGCTAAAAGTAACTGTTTTACCAGAAGTAAAATCGAACGTAGACGATGTTGAACCTCATGAGCGGATTATCAAAGACAGTCAACTGCATATGATGTCGTTTGACAACCACTTACAAGCACTGTGATCCATGACGTTCAGCAAGAGCGACAGCTGAATAGGCACGGCGATTAATAATGACTATTACTAGAATGGCAGTAATAGTCAGCCAAGGAGGTAGAGCATTAGCTTAAACACCAATTTAGATACTGTCAGACAGCAGCTTGCACAGGCAGGCATCGAGCTACATATCAGTAAAAAGCGTGTTAAAAATATTAATTTTCGCTTAAAGCCTTATACGTTGATGGTCTCTGCACCGATGCATGTCAGCGCATCACAAATGTTGCATGCTGTGGCTAAGCGGGTGCCGTGGGCTATTGCAAATCACCAACAAGTATTAGAGCAATACAAACGTAGACAGAATACGTCATCAGACTTTTCAACTGCTAATAATTCAGTGTTATTATGGGGTACAGAGCAATCATTTACGCTCAGTCCTGATGAAAAAATCACCTACTATCGGCAACAACTCTCCGAAGTCGCACCTGCACTATTTGAAAAGTGGCAGCCAATCGTTGGCGCTTACGCCAATGAAATACGGTTAAAAAAAATGCACACACGTTGGGGCAGCTGCAACACGCGCGCAAAACGAATTTGGCTATCGGTTTATCTTCCTGCCTATCCTATCGAATGCACCGAATACGTAATCGTTCATGAGCTGTGCCACTTGCATCATGCCAACCATAGCCGTGTGTTTTGGCAAACGGTTGCGACAGCGATGCCAGATTACCAGCAATGGCATAATATCCTAGCGGGCAAGACAGGACAGCTGGACTAAACGTATCATCTAACTATTTAACCATCTAATCAGCTAAATAGTTCTCGTAAGCACCTCGATATCATCTGTGTAACTTTCATTATGCAGAGCATTAAGTCCTATTTTTATCATCATTTTTAAAATAGGGACACACCTGAATAAGCCTGATATGATAAGGAATAACGGTACAAATCGTGTCGTTTAAACAATGGTTTTATATACAGGGATGTCATATGGAAAACGTCAACCAAGCGGAGTTTTGGCAGCAGCGTTATGAGAAGAACAGCATCGGTTGGGATATGGGGCAGGTATCGCCACCGCTCAAAGCTTATATCGACCAGTTACCTGAGAGTGCAAAAAATCAGGCGATACTAGTGCCAGGTGCAGGTAATGCTTATGAAGTGGGCTACTTATATGAGCAAGGTTTTACCAATATTACGCTAGTTGACTTTGCCCCTGCACCGATTGAGACGTTTGCAGAGCGCTATCCTACTTTCCCCTCTGAGCACTTGATCTGTGCGGATTTTTTTAGCTTGTCAGCTGAGCAGTATCAATTTGATTGGATACTTGAGCAGACGTTTTTTTGTGCGATTAATCCATCTCGCCGTGATGAATATGTGCAACAGATGGCAAGGCTGTTAAAGCCACAAGGCAAATTAGTTGGGTTGTTATTCGACACAGATTTTGGACGGGAAGAGCCACCATTCGGCGGCAGCAAGGAAGAGTACCAACAGCGCTTTCAAAGTCATTTTGATATCGATATTATGGAGCCTAGCTATAATTCACATCCAGCGCGGCAGGGTAGTGAGCTGTTTATAAAGCTGCGAGCAAAGTAAGCTCGCGCTTGATATTATCTCGAGCTTGCGTTTCTAACTGATTGTAGTAATGGTCAGTCAGATAAAGTTTGGGATGTGCTAGTAATCCTTGTAACACTGCAGTGCGCCCATCACGGTAGTTGTCATCTGCGATATGCTTATATTCTTGGCGTATCGCCTTTGCATACTGCTTGTAGGTAGGCCAAGGCGCACCCAACATACTCAAATCCATATCTAATAGATACGCAGCATCGTTATATTTGTCACTGTCTACCAACGTATCTAGCTGATGATTAGCCGTCATCATAATGAGAGCATGAGTCTGTTGGCATTGCTCTTGACTGAGATACGAGCTCAGGGCATCTGTTGCAAATTCTGCACTTTTTAGCTCGTTATCGGAGCGTGTTGGGTCATATATCACATCATGATAGTACAGTGCCAATGCAATGATATGTTGCTCAGACAGAATGTGCTTAATACTCTCAAACTGTACCAAGAGCTGTTCAATATGATTGAGTGTATGATAGGCACGTTGTGGTTCACCATAGCGCGTCACGATATTTTGCCAAAGTCTATCTATTTGCTTTGGCGAAATATCGCTAGTCATAGTTGATAAATGTTGTGCAAAGCACTTGCCAAGCTCATCATGCTTATTTGAGACAGTTTTCATATGTCATTTTTCAATATGACCGTGGTAAAGATGGTTTGATTATTCTTTGTTAGCTACCGCATCTTTAAATGCTTTATTAAACACCTCACCAAGCAAGCTAACATCATCGACACGCGCATAGTTCAGACGGGTGACAAAGGCAATATGGCGATGCGGCCCGTCTTCAGCCAATGGTATGGCGACGGCATTTTGGTTTTGCAGGTGTAGCTGATCGAGCGCCATTTCAGGTACTAGCGTCGTGCCCATATTGGCAAGCGCCATTTGAATCAAAGTATTTAGACTGGCATCTGAGAAGCTTGATTTCATTTGTGCACGGTCAAAATGACAGACAGACAGCGTCTGGTCGGTTAGGCAATGACCTTCACCAAGTAACATCAGGTTGGCAGTCGCCAGTTCATCAGCATTGATGGTCTCAAGCTTGGCATGTATGTCATCTTTTGGAAATACAGCAAAGAAGTCTTCACTCCAAAACTCAAAACTGTGTAGCCCATCTACCGCATAAGGTAGCGCAATAATAGCGGTGTCGATATGACCGTAGCGTACCTGTTCAAGCAAACGCTCTGTCTGTTGTTCGACGATGGTCATACGGAACTCTGGATATTGTGCACGCAGCGCAGGCAGTACTTTTGGCAGCAAATAAGGCGCAATCGTTGGAATGATACCGACAGTCATGGGATAGGCAAGCGGCGTCTGATGGCTATGAGCACGCGTGGTCAAATCGCTGACTTCAGAAAACACTCGCTGCGCCCGCGTGAGAATGTCTTGACCGATAGGGGTAATCAATACCTGCTTATTATTGCGCTCAAAAATCTGAGTATCTAACTGTTTTTCTAATTCTGCGATACCCAAACTCAGTGCAGATTGCGAGATATTGCAATCTTCAGCCGCACGTTTAAAATGACGATGTTTGGCGACGGCTAGGGCAAACTCAAGTTGTCGTAAAGTAATCATAAAACCTCTCTGTTAGTGGGTTTTTAATGCAATTTATTATGTTTGGTCAACCTTTACAAGGTAGCAAATTACCAATTAAGCACCAATGATAAAATGTAGAGATAATAGTTTAACAAGTTTAATAAAACAAAACATCACATTAAAAACTTTTAACTGGATTAACCGTAGAATTCGCGTATAGTTTGTCAGGTAGCCCAGAGAGCTGGAGGGCTAATTGAAAAAACCACATAATTAATTTCCAATTTACTTAACTATAGAGGAGCCAACCATGGCGTCTATCATCAATCAAGAAATCCCAGAATTTTCAGCAGATGCATACGTAAACGGTGAGTTCAAAACCATTACTTCAGAAGACGTAAAAGGCAACTGGGCGATTTTCCTATTTTACCCAGCTGATTTCACGTTCGTTTGCCCAACTGAGCTAGAAGACATGGCCGCTCATTATGACGAGCTAAAAGGTCTTGGTGTTGAAGTATACTCAGTATCTACTGACACGCATTTCACGCACAAAGCATGGCATGATTCTTCAGAAGCTATCGGTAAAGTACAATACCCAATGATCGGCGATCCTACTGGTAAAATCACTCGTGGTTTCAACGTCATGATTGAAGAAGCAGGTTTGGCTGAGCGCGGTACATTCTTAGTAGATCCTGATGGCTTGATCCAAGTCGCTGAAATCCATGCTGGCGGTATCGGCCGTAGTGCAAAAGACATGCTACGTAAAGTAAAAGCAGCACAGTATGTTCGTGAAAACGATGGCGAAGTTTGCCCAGCAGCTTGGGAACAAGGCGGCGACACATTAAAGCCAAGTCTTGACCTAGTTGGTAAAATCTAAGTAGGTATTTCATACTTAGATAAAAGTAGTGCTGTATCTTAAACATCTGATTTAAGTCAGTGCTACAAATAAAGACCCCATTAACATAAGTTGATGGGGTCTTTTTACGTCTTAAGCATAGATATTGTTAGTACTATTTTTTCAGCATATCTCTAAGTATAGGCGCAATATTAAGCGCGAGACTGTGCTTTATTTTTATCAATGGTTTTATAAATCTCGTCTTTGAGCTGTAGCTTTCGTCGTTTCATCTGTTCGATTTCTTCGTCGCGACTGGCATGCTTGACTACATCGTTTTCAAGCTTATTAATTTGCCTATCTAGAGTCGTATGCTCGTCAAAGATACTCGCAAAATGCGTGTCCTTTTGCTTGAGCTCATCGATAATATCACTGTGATCTTGCCATGTGTCTGTCATTGTCATGTTGTCATCCTTGTTATTTAGTGCAAGCTTAGAATAAGCGTAAGCACGTTATGGTTAAGACGCTTATGATGGTGAGACTTTGTTTGGAAGGGGTGAAAGTTTAATGGTAATAAAGATAGCTACTTCACGATATTGATAATGCATATTGCTATCAATACCATTCGATTGTAGCGAAAAAATAGACCATGTACCATCACTATCATTTGTTTGTGTATTTGTATTTAATTATTTAAAGCAATAAACGATTGGTTTTATAAAACATAAAGTTTGAGTTTCTCAGCTTGCCGAAACTCGCTAAACGCTTGATAATAGACACATCAAAGGGCAAGAGCCCACTATATATAACCTTTTATACAAAATTATTAACACCAACTATTTCATATTTAGACGCGTGGCTTGATAGCTGCCGTTACATATTCAGTCATAATGAGGAACAAACATGATAGATCAGAATTTATTAGATGCCGTTAAGAGCTATAGCGAAAACATGACACGCCCAATTACTTTTGTATTAGGTAATGGTACGCATGCAAAACGTGCAGAATTGGTAGATTTTTTGACCAAGATTGCTGGAACAACAGACAAAATCAACTTCGATGCAGAAGCAACTGACGATAGTTTGCCTAGTGCGATTAGTTTTAAAGTAGTCAGTCACATTGATGGCGCATCAAACGATACTGGTATCGTATTCAGCGGTATCCCAGGTGGTCATGAGTTTACGTCGTTGATTTTGGCGATTCTGCAAGCCGGTGGTCATACGCTAAAGTTGGATGAAGGTATCCAAAAGTTAGTTAAGCGCTTTAATAAGCCATTACAGTTCCAGACCTACGTGTCATTGTCATGCCATAGCTGCCCAGAAGTCGTTCAGGCATTGAACCAGTTTGCGCTACTAAACGATGGTATCAGCAATGAGATGATCGATGGTGCATTGTTTCAAGAGCAAGTAGAAGCGAACAAAATCCAAGGCGTACCAGCTGTATTTTTGAACGGTAAACCATTTGCTAATGGCCTAATCGACACCGCTAAATTGATCGGAAAATTGCAAGAGCAGTTCCCTGATTTATTGTCAGAAGTAGAAGATGATGCTGAGCAATTAGAGCAGCAAGACGTCACTATCATCGGTGCTGGCCCTGCAGGTGTGGCCGCTGCCATTTATACAGCGCGTAAAGGCTTAAAAGTTACGATGGTCGCTGACCGTATCGGTGGACAGGTAAAAGACACGCAAGACATTGAGAACTTGATTTCAGTGCCGCTAACCAATGGTACAGATTTATCGACCAACTTTGTTAAGCACTTGGCCGAATATAATATCACGCTAAAAGAGCATGTGAGCGTTAAAGAAATCGGCGAGACTGAAGAAGAGAACTACAGTATCCATCTAAATACTGGTGAGACGTTCGAGACTCGTAGTATTATCTTGGCGACAGGTGCTCAGTGGAGAAAGCTTGGCGTACCGGGTGAAGAAGAAAATATCGGTAAAGGTGTGGCTTTCTGTGCGCATTGTGATGGTCCATTCTTTAAAGGTAAAGACATCTCAGTGATCGGCGGTGGTAACTCAGGCGTTGAGGCAGCACTAGATTTGGCAGGTATCGTCAATCACGTTACTGTACTCGAGTTCGCTGATGAATTAAAAGCTGACCAAGTACTGATCAACAAAGCCAAAGAGAAAACCAATATTGAGTTCATTACCGGTGCAGCGACGCAAGAGATCAAAGCGACTGATGGCAAAGTATCGTCTATCGTCTACCAAGATCGCAGCACAGGTGAGACTCATGAGCGTGATTTATCAGGGGTGTTTGTACAGATTGGTTTAGTTCCAAACACTGGATTCATCAAAGGCTTCGTTGATCTAAACCGCTTTGGTGAGATCGAAATCGATGAGCGCTGCCGTACAGATCGTAAAGGTATCTTTGCTTGTGGTGACGTAACCACCGTACCATTTAAGCAGATTAACATTGCGATGGGTGAAGGTAGTAAAGCAGCATTGTCAGCCTTTGAATACCTAGTCATGCAGTAAGCTGTTCAGTTTAGTTTCAGTATAAAAGGCCACCTCGGTTGAGGTGGTTTTTTTGTGCTATTGCATAAATACGTCTATATAAAAAATCCTGATATTTAGAAAATGGACTCTTAAGTAAACAAATAACGCGTTTTCACTCAGAAAATATCAGTATTTACGTTACAAATTCGACATTTGCATTACAAACTCGTGTTGTTGATGCAATAATGTATGCAATAAAACCTATCATAGCGTCATGAACTATAAGGAAAATAGGCATGGAATACATTGAAGCTTTTTTTGCCCTAGTCGGGGATCTAACGTGGGGCTGGGCGCTCGTGCCTATGCTAATTATCTTTGGTTTACTATTCACCATCGTAGGTAGGTTTGCCCAGTTTAGATATTTTAAACGTATGTTCCGTGTGTTCAAAACGGATGAAGTAGGAGACGACGGAATCTCTGCCCGTCAGGCGTTGCTCGTTTCTATCGGTGGACGTGTGGGCGGCGGTAACATTGCTGGCGTTGCTGTTGCCATCTCTTTAGGAGGACCGGGAGCGGTATTCTGGATGTGGGTTGTGGCCTTAATTGGCATGATGACCAGCATTGTCGAGTGTAGCTTAGCCCAGCTTTACAAGCGTAGAGACAATGATGGTAACTTTCGCGGTGGCCCTGCGACCTATATTTTACATGGGTTAGGTAAAGACTATCGCTGGCTCGCTGTCATCTATGCGATCTCGCTACTACTGTCTTTTTCTATCGGGTTTGTGGCGTTTCAGGGCAACACGGTAGCAGGCTCAGCGCTTGAAAGCTTTGGGATTGAGCGTTGGATATCGGGCGTAGTATTGGTGATTACAGGTGGCTTTATTGTCTTTGGCGGCATCCAGCGTATTGCTAAAGTCGCCGATGTGGTCATTCCGGTGATGGCGCTCATCTATATCGCTATGGCGCTTATTATCATAGGGCTGAACTTTACAGAATTACCGGCATTGTTGGTTTTGATTGTAAAAAATGCTTTTGGTATCGAGTCTGTCGTGGGCGGTGGTATTGGTGTGGCGATTGAGCAGGGTATGAAGCGTGGTTTATTCTCTAATGAGGCAGGTCTAGGTTCTGCGCCTAATATTGCCGCCACCGCTTACGCCACTCATCCTGTGAGTCAAGGTATCTCACAGTCACTGTCTGTGTTTATTGATACGATAATCGTATGTAGTGCCACCGCATTTATGATTTTACTGAGCGGAGTATATCAGCCAGGCGCTGAAGTTGATGGCATTGTACTGGCGCAGCAAGCATTGAGTAATCAGCTTGGCGATTGGTCACAGTATATCTTGACCATATCGTTATTGTTATTCGCCCTCAGCTCTATTATGTATAATTATTATATGGGCGAAAATGCGATTAACTTTTTGGTCAAAAAGAATATCAAAATGGCGACTTTGGTCTTACGCGTTGTGGTTATTGCGATATTATTCATCGGTGCAGTTGCGCCAGCGGCAACCACTGTGTTCTTCTTCGCTGATCCTCTCATGGGTGTACTGGCGCTAGCCAACTTATTGGCATTGATTATGTTATTCCCGCGAGCCAAGCGTTTGCTCAATGACTTTGCAAGACAATTAAAAGCTGGGGTCAAAGAGCCTTTATTCGATGCGCAAGAGTATGAAAAGTTGGATCTCGATTTGAGCGCATGGGGTAAAAAAGCAGTAAAAGAGGCATTAGAGCAAAAGCAGTAAAACGTTATGCTCGAAGTCTTATCAAACAAAAAACCACTTTAGCTAAGCTGAAGTGGTTTTTTTATGCAAGATATTATTTATGCCTAAAATGAATGGTTATTCGCCAATACGCCAACGACAGACAGTATCTCTCCTGCTTCGTCTTCTTCAATAATTCGAGTTTCTGTCAGTGCTGATTGTTGCCACGCCTGTATGTGTGGATGATTTAGCATAGTTTGGCAATACTGCTTGGTCATTGGCTGCAAAGCAATATTGGACGCATCAGCATAAGTCTGTAATCGCAGCACCACTGGAGCAAAAAACACATCGGCTGCTGTGAAATCTCCGAATAAGAAACTGTCTGCTGAGCGACCTTTTAAACAATCGTCAAAGATGTCTTCGATACGAGTGATATCTGCTAAGCAAGCACTACTTGGCTGTATCTTAGCCGTTGCTCGTATATTCATCGGCATTTCATTACGAATACCTGTCAATCCTGAGTGCATCTCCGCCACGATGCTTTGGCAATAGGCGTTATTTATTCTACTTTGATTATTATTTCGTTTTTCAGCGTTAGATTTATCAATGCCTGTCCAAATATCAATATCCGTAAAGTACTCATTAACATGCATCGCAATCGCTAAGGTGTCCCAAACGGTTACTTTATTATCTTTTTCACCATAGACTAAAATAGGTACTTTACCCGTTGGTGAATGCGTTTCGAGCGTTGGACGTGCTGATGGATGAAACAACTCAACAAGCTGCTCATCAAAATCAACATTGAATGCTTTGAGCAACAGCCACGCTCGTAGCGACCAAGATGAATAGTTTTTATTCCCAATAATTAATAGCGGTTTTTGCATCATAGAGTCCTATTAAGCGATAACAGTAGCATTTTATTATGTACTCAATGTTGAGTATTGACCAGTCTATAACCCGAGCTATATTTCTATCATTTAAATCATATTACAAAAAAACGCCCATCTAATATTTAGAAGTGCGCTTTTTATTTCTCGTACTTACTACAATCAGTTTTTGTTTTTGATTAGGAAAATAACGGGCAGCGCAACGACATACATCAGCACACCGTACAAAGCAGCAGGCAGTGCTATAACTGGCAGTGTGCTCACACCCATGATGATAGGAGCTAAGGTAATAGCCGTTGTACTATTTTGGATACTGGTTTCTATCGAGATGGTTTTGGTATCAAACCAGCTAAGCTTTAGGACTCTAGAAATTAAGATGCTAATAGCAAATAAAATAGCAATGATAAAGATAAGTTCTAAACCAATTTGAGTGAACTGTGATTGTAGTAGTTGCCAGTTAGAGGCAATAGCAGCAAAGACAATTAAGACAAAAAACACGCTGGCCAAGCCGTTAAGCAGACTGCTACGACGTACCATAAAGTCAGTAAATTTGTGGCGAGCAAGCATACCAAGAGATACGGGCAATGTGGTCAATAAGAACATGACTAGGCCAATCTTTATGGCGCTAATAGAGTTCGCCTGATCTTTCATAAAATGATCAAAAGCCAACGTAATTAAAATGGGCAATGTAATGACCGACAATATGCTGACTACACCGGTCAACGCGATAGAGAGAGCGACATTTCCTTTGGCATAGTAGGTCAGCATGTTGCTAGTGACGCCACCGGGACAAAAACTAATCAGCATAATCCCAAAAGCAATCGCTGGTGGCGGAGCCGTTACTAACACGACTGCTAGCGCAACCAACGGTACCAACACAACTTGATTGATTAAGCCAACAAAGAACGCTTTTGGATATTTGGCAATGACCTTAAAATCACTAAGTTTTAGCCCTGCTCCTAGAGTGAACATAATGTAGGCAAGGGCTAGTGGCAGTAATGCTAGCGCGGTATTATTCATCAAACATTCCTTGTAAAACTAAAATGCCATATCAAGATGGCGTTTTGAAAGTAAATAGCAGCGGGGCAACCTTGTCACCATACAGCTGCTCACATTCCATGTGTTTAGGTATTTAATCGTCTAGCTAATGAGGTGTCTTAACCACTAAGCTAGATCAAGCATATCAAATGATAATAGCGGTATTACGCTCGTATAGTAACCCACTTGTCGTGACTATTGAGGTTGCTGTGCAGCTAACGGGAAGTGATTGGGCTGTGACTAGGTAGTGATTGGGCTGCTTGTGGCTAATGACACTTCGAGCATAATGATAAGCGCAGTAAAAAGCCCACAAGATTCTGTGGGCTAAATACTCTAACTGTCTAGTCTGTTCATGCTGCACTAGTCATCTAGTAAATCCATTTGCTTAGCTGCTTCATAGATACCGTTTGAGCGGTTACCCGTGCGGCAAAAAATCAGCATTGGCTGCTCAGCTTGATTAAAGAAATCTGCAAACGTTTCGACGTGAGTTTGATTCAGCTCATTACCTGCAAAAGAAATCTCTTTATAAGCAAGTCCAGCTTCTTTGGCTGCTGCTTCGATTTCGGCACTGGTTGGCTGATTTGGCTCTTCACCATCAGGACGGTTGTTGATAATGGTTTTGAAACCATTTTCGGCAATCATAGGCACTTGGTCAGGCGTGATTTGTCCGGTAAAGCTAACTTCATGGCTCATAAGAGCTCCTTGTTTTTATTGGTGTTGTTGGGTTTATAAAACGTGTGAGTTCGTGCGACGGTTATCGTTATAACAGACCTTGCATCAATGCACTTTGGTACAGTAGCTTGGCGCGTGCCCCAGTACCGCAAAACATTAATATAGGCTTGGGCATTGAGTGATAGAAATCGGCAAACTGCTCGACCGTCAGCATACTTAAACGCTCATCATCAAATGGCAGATGCTGATACGCTAGGTTTGCCTGTTCGGTAGCAGTCGCCAAATCGCAGCTATTAGGCTGTGTTTCAATTTCGGCATCTGGGCGAATATTAAGCACTGAGCGATAACCAAGCTCAGCAATCTTAACGCATTGGCTTGGGTATATTTGCTTATAAATCGTTAAATCATCGGTCATAAAATAGGTTCAGTTATATTTGTTAAAGTATATTTATTATTGAGGGTTGGGCTAAGAATATCAAAGGACTATACACCAGCATTCTTTAGGCGGATTTATAGGTTAATTGATTCCCTATTTAGTGCGTCTAGCATAACACAGGCGCTATCATAGCGATATTGTGTTGTAGACGACAATAGTAATTGAGGTTGAGAGAAGTTAATGTCGCAGCGACTTTGTTGTGGTCAAACTATAGATTATTTTAATGCATCGACAGCATCTAAAGTACTCAGATAGACCTGCCCTGATAGCTCACTAATCAATGGGGTGTGACCGATAATGTCCATCACAGGACCTTTGATAAAGCTAAAATGTAAGCGCTTATTCTGTAACGCCAACTCGTGGTTTAAGGTACAAAGCATTTCTTGAGCAGTCAGATCTATATGATTGACAGCAGCCATAATCAATATGATTTCATTGGCATTGGGATATTGCTGCATGGCATTTAGGATGTGTCGGTGTACGGATTCACTATTACCAAAGAACAGACTCTCATCGATACGTAACATCAATAAATTGCTAAAAGTCACTACATCATGGCGATTAATATTACGAAAATGCCCTGTGCCGCCCAACTGTCCAACGACAGCCACGTGCGGCTTACTCGACTGCCAGATGAGACTGGCGAATGACACCATGAGACCAATGACCAGCCCCGTGTTTAGTCCAAATATAAGCACACCGACGAACGCAGCCAAAAAGCTAGCACCATCTAAGCGATCACGCTGCCATGCAGATTTCAACGTCGCAATATCTATCAGGCCAATGATAGAGGCCATGATAGTTGCGCCCAGTAGTGCATAGGGTAGTGGAGCAAGCGCATTGCTAAAGGCTATGAGCGCGGCAATCATTACCAGTACGGTAACGAGACTAGCTAGTGGTGTCTTCGCGCCTGAGTCGGCATTGATAGCCGTACGCGAAAAACCTCCTGCAACCGCAAAACTTTGGAACAGTCCACCAGACAGATTGGCCAGCCCAAGTCCAGTTAACTCACGATTGGCATCAAAGCTTTCACCACGCAAGCGCGCATAAGTACTGGCAACTGAACTGCTCGATACAAATACGATCAGTGCCATCAATCCTGCGGTTGGTAAAAGCTTCAGTGCTTCTTGCAGGTCTGAGATATGCGGTAACGTAAAGCTTGGCAGCCCTTGTGGAATACGACCGATGGTCGCCACACCATGTGTGCTCCAATGCAGTGCCATACTGAGTAGGATAGCGATGCCAAGTAAAATAAGCGGGAATAAGCGCTCTGCCCATTTGGCATATGACGATGATAGCCACGTCTGCCATATCCACTCACTTGCATAGCGATTGGCAACCAATAGCGCAAATGCGGTAATACCGATAGCTAAGGTTAATGGATGCAGCTGGCTGGCATAGCGTTGCATGGTAGATAGATACCCAATCAAACTATTGCCAGTGACCGGAATGTCGGTCAGATATTTGAGCTGACTGACAAATATAAGTACCGCTGCGCCGCTTACAAACCCTGCGGACACGCCGCGGCTGATAAACTGCATGATCCAGCCAAGTTTTAACCGTCCTGCTATCCATAGCAGTGCACCTACCATCAGTGCCAATAGGCTGGCCATCAGTGCATACTGTTCAGTGCCTTGCTCAGCATAAGGCAGTAGGCCACTGGCTGTCATGATGGCGGTAATGGCAACCGGTCCTACGGCTTGCACGTTGCTAGAGCCGAGCCAAGCATAAACGAGGACAGGTACGATCGCTGCATATAGGCCATAGACAGGCGGCAGTCCTGCCAATACGGCGTAACCTAGGCTCTGCGGTATGACCAACACGCCCACCACTATGCCTGCGACGAGATCAGTCGGCAACGCTGAGAGCTGGTATTGACGCAGCCAAGCTGGAATCAGACGAGCGACGATAGAGGACATATCAATCACCACAGTAGATAGTACAAATAATTAGGCGAGGGCAGATTTATTCTGCTTTGGCACAAAAACGTTGATACAGTAGATCGAGTACAGCTAGCGCATCCTCGCTTGCGATACTATAGTAAATTTGCTTACCTTCGCGGCGTGTGGCGACCAGCTCGTCTTTACGCAATATACCCAATTGCTGCGATAAGCTCGGCTGTCCAACCCCAACCAAGTCTTCAAGCTCACCGACGCAATATTCACCTTGGGTCAATTGGCACAGAAGAAGTAGGCGATCAGGGTGCGATAGCGACTTTAATAGTTGGCTGGCTTGTAGCGATGCTTGCTGCATTTGCTTAGCAAGATCGGCAGGTACTAAATCTGCAGTATCAGATGACCCATCGTCAGTGGTACTGCGAGTAGGTGTACCTTCGGCTGAAATAGAAATAGTCAGAACAAATTCCTTACATTAGATGGTAACAAGTGCCATGATGTTTTGAACAATATATAGTTGATTATCAATGATATCACGCCACATAGCAAGTTATCATTAATTACATTATATAAATTGATAAATTGTATAGTGGTTGTTATATTGGTGGCATCAGGTAAATCGTAGGAACGCATTATATACGACTGAATATCATACTTAAGGGTTAATTAAAGATAAAAATCCCTATGTCCAAAATATGTATAAATAACTTATGTATAAATAACTAAAGAGGCCGCCATGCAAGTTCATTCTTTTTTAGATAGCGATACAGAAACCTATACCCATGTACTTGCTGATACTGAGCAAAAATTATGCGCCATTGTCGATCCTGTATTGAACTTCGATGCTAAGTCAGGCAGAACCAATACCAGCAGTGTCGATGAAGTGATTGAGTTTGTACGTGAGCAGGGTTGGGCGCTCAAGTACATTATTGAAACCCATGCGCATGCAGATCATTTATCGGCGGCCATTCATGTAAAAGAAAGCCTTGGCGGACAATTAGTCATCGGTCAGCATATCGCCGAAGTACAAAAAATCTTTAAGCAAATTTTTAACTTTGACACGAGTTTCCGCACTGATGCCAGCCAGTTTGATATCTTGACAGACGAAGGCGAGACCTTAGAGCTTGGCAATATTACTATCACTGCGATGTATGTACCCGGTCACACACGTGCCGATATGGCTTATCTAGCCGCTGATAATGAGAAAACAGTGGTATTCGTTGGAGATACATTGTTCGCACCTGATGTCGGTACAGCGCGCTGTGATTTTCCTGGTGGCGATGCCAAAACGCTTTATCAGTCTATTCAGAAGCTGCTAGCACTTCCTGAAGATACCGTCATGTATCTGTGTCATGATTATCCAAGCAAAGGTCGTCAGCATTGCCCAACGACGACAGTAGCCGCGCAAAAACTAGAAAATATCCATGTTAAGGACAGTATAAACGAAGCAGAGTTTGTGCAGATGCGTGAGCGCCGTGATGCGACTCTAGATATGCCTCGCCTTATCATTCCTGCTGTACAAATCAATATCGATGCAGGACATTTTCCAGAGCCAGAAGACAACGGTACACGTTATCTAAAAGTTCCGATCAATGTCCTCGGTGGATAGGTTAAACAGTTTAATAACTGAAGATCATTACCTGATGCAGCTCTACGTAAGTATCGTATGATCAATATCTATAAGAATGCTAACCTATAGACTGTTCATTTTTAGATGCTATGTATGACCACCTGCAAGCGCTAAGTGCGGCAATAACTGGAGAGAGCAATGAACCCTTACGAGCGCTATGTGTTGCCAAAGATGATAGATATTGCCTGTAGTACAGGCAATGTGATGAAAGCACGTTCCAAAATTGTTCCGCAAGCGCTCGGTAAGGTGTTAGAGATCGGCATTGGTAGCGGTCTGAACTTACAGTTTTATGATGCTAACAAAGTCTCCTCTATCATCGGTGTGGATCCAGCGGCTCAAATGCAGTCGCTTGCACGTGAGCGTGCGGCTAACATTGGCATTCCAGTTGAAGTGATAGCCGTCGATGTACAAGGTATCCATGCCGATACGGATCAATTTGATACGATTGTGATGACTTTTACCTTGTGCAGTATTGATGATCCAATAGCGGCGCTTCGGGAAATGGCGCGCGTGTTAAAACCTAGCGGACGCTTATTATTTTGTGAGCATGGACTGGCACCAGACTCTTCTGTTGAGCGTTGGCAGCATCGATTGACGCCTTTTTGGAAACCTATAGCGGGAGGATGTCATTTAGATCGCGATATTCCAGCGCTTATCAGAGAAAGTGGGTTTGTCATTGACGAGTTGAGCGAAGCGTATTTGCCCGGCCCAAGACCAATGAGCTATGTATATAGCGGTGTGGCACAGCAACTGGCATAAAGGATAAGCCCAATTAACTATGCTAAAATTATTTACCAATCAACGCGACGACGACTATAACTACAGCAAGCAACGTAACTATTTTTTAGATAAGAGCGTTCATGAAGAGTATTTGAAATAACAAAATAATTAGAATAGGAATTAAATAATGAGTGAGCAAAGTTTTCATCTAGTATGCCCACATTGCCAAGCAACCAACCGTGTACCTGCTGCACGATTAAGCGCTGCGCCAAAATGCGGTAAATGTGGTCAACCATTATTGACTGCTAGTCCGCATGAGCTAAATGCGCAAACAGCCAATAAGGTTATCCAAAAGAACGATGTACTGACTATCGTGGATTTTTGGGCGAGTTGGTGTCAGCCTTGCATTATGATGGCGCCAGAGTTCAAGAGCGCTGCTAGTCAATTGCCACAAGTGTTCTTTGCCAAGGTACAAACGGATAGATACGAGCAGGCAGCCGCTCCTTACAATATTCGCAGCTTGCCAACGATGGTTGCTTTTAGAAATGGTAAAGAAGTCGCACGTCAATCAGGCGCGTTACCAAGTCATCAAATCATCCAATGGGTGCAAAGCTTACAGTCGTAGTATTAGTCAGGCTAGATTACTTTTTCTCCAAGCTATCTATCCAAGCAATCATGTTTTCTTATAAAAAACCGTAGCAATAAAAAAGCCAATATGCGATCTGCATATTGGCTTTTTGCTATTTCATGTACTATTTTACGGTGTCATACACTGTTTTAGCCGTGTAGATAGCTTTGCACTTGCTTAAGCTTATTCACCATAAATCTTGATGCCATTGGCAAAGCTACAACGCTGAATGCGCGCCGACTGGACAATTGCATCACGCTCACCGTAGAGACGCGATAATTTTGCATCGCGTGCTTTGGTATTGTTGCTCTTGCCTAGACCAAAGCTGATATTCGGCGAAATACCCCAGCGTCCTGCAGAGACGCCTACACCGACGCCTGATGCCGATAGCGTAGATTGCTCGTTGCGAGCCGCTTCGACATAGCGGTTGACGCGAGTGTACTCTTGGCTAAGGGCTTGGCAATTGTAGTTTTGATAAGTACTTGGCGGTACATATTGCGGGGTGATGTTACCAGTAGAGGCACAGCCTGAGAGCGCAAAAATGCCAGCTAGTAGTGTCGCTGTCGTAAACGTTTTCATAATGGCTCCAGTGGCTAAGTGATTGTATTTATATCTATTTAAGATAGCAAAAATAGCGCGATTAAGATATTGAAAATCCATCGATGATGAAAAATTTTCGTATCATGTCATCAACATATCGACAGCTTTCTAAAACGGTTGCTTATTAAAACAGAAAATCGCTTATTAAAATAAGTTTGCTGGTTTGGCAAAGGCAAGTATTACGATCCCGATATAAGCAACGGCAGCGATAAGAATACCTGTTTTTCTTTGCACAGGTGTCGCATCAACTTTAAACGCTTTGATACTTGAGCTAATAGCCGCGATAAGTAAGATGATTTTGGCAAATACCCACTGTACAGGAGCGTTGGCACCCATCAATTGCATTAGCATCATTGCCCCTGACAGGATAAGTAGGGCATAGATAACATGCGTGGCTATTTTGACCACACGTGGTGCGCGTCTATCCGCGCTGAGTACTAAGTAGCTTTGATATAAAAATAGCACAACAGTCAGCGCTGCCATCAGCATATGTAGATGTTTCATTGAATATTGCTCCCTCTAAAACTGCAGTATATAGGCTAATTTAAAATATGTAGTTGCGATTCAAATCCAGTCGCCTATTTGTTTTGACCAGCACATAATGGACTCTCAGGGCTTTGACCTTGCCATTCTGTCGGAGTATAGGCATGGATAGCGAGGGCATGCACTTGGCCGCCTTGCGAAGTGAGTAAAGGCGTGACTAGGCCATATATCAGCTGATGACGCCCGACCAGTCGTTTGCCTTCAAAAGCATTGCTAACAATAGTAAGTTTAAAGTGGCTTTCTTTACCTTCAAAGTAACCAGCATGCGACATCGACTCATTGATCAGTTCGATATGCTGCGGCTCTAGTGCCTGTAATTCGGTATGAAGTGCGTCGGCAGTAGGTGTGGTACTCATAACAATCCTTCAGTGTGTTTTGCGCAATTTGATTGAGCAATCTGCAAATAATATTTATCGGCATTATAACAGACACGATAAGCGGGATAGCGTGCGATTGCCAAATCGAACAATTGCAAACCCTGTCGATTACAATGCTTATCAACTGCAATGCTTGTCAATTATAAAACCTGCCATGTATGGCTATAACTAAAAAAGCAAAGCACAACGCTTTGGCTGTACTTTGCTTCTATGATATCTAAACTCGCACTGTTAAAGCGTAAAGGTAGCTAATTAGCTACTTATTAGCGGCGCGACTGTTGATATAGAGGCGTAACTTTTGGCATCAATGACTGTAACTCTGCGATACGGCTGCTGCTCGTTGGGTGAGTGCTAAGGAATTGTGGCGGCTCACCTTGGCTTGCTTTTTGCATTTTTTGCCAAAGCGTAACAGCCGCCTGAGGGTTATAACCTGCACGTGCCATCAGCTCAAGACCGATCTGATCGGCTTCGCTTTCTTGAGTGCGACTGTGGGGTAGGCTTAAGCCTAAATTACCAGCAGTACCAGCTAACTCAGCCTGTCCTTGTGATAGGCCAAATATACTGGCAGCCAGACCGATACCAGTTTGGGTTGCATACTCGCGTGATAGACGCTCACGTGAATGCTCACGCAATGCATGAGAGATTTCATGACCCATAATGGCAGCAATCTCATCATCAGTAAGGTTCAAACGATCGATGATGCCTGAATAAAACATAATCTTACCACCCGGCACCACAAATGCATTTAAATCGTTAGACTTGATGGTGTGTACTTCCCATTGCCATTTGGCTGCATCAGCGCGGTAGACGCCAACTTGACCAACCAACCGATTCGCAATATTTTTTAAGCGGTTTAGCTGAGCGGTATTGGTATCTAACACACCTTTTGATTTTGCGTCTTGTATTGTTTTGGCATAGCTTTGGGCAGATAGCGCCAATACTTGCTCACTAGACACCAATAGCAACTGCTGACGATCAACACCAACTGCGCCAGAATTGGTAGTACTGGTACAACCAGTTAAAGTCAGTGCTGACAACGAAGCGGCCATCACTGTCGTGGTTAATAACTTCTTCATAAAAATATCCTCTCTATAAGATGGAAAAACGTAAAGTCAAACAAGTTGAAAAATAGTGCAGCAGATGTGGGAGCCGTGTTTATTGATCTTTTAGTAGTGCTCATTGATCCGCTTAAACAGTAAAAGTTTACCTTAACTGCCATTGGACATAAGTATAATAATGTTAACCACCTAAAACCAAGATAGGAAAAGTAACAATAAAGCGTATGATTGTAAGTGTGATATGTTTTTATTAGAGTGAAAATAGTGCGTTTTTCCTTTATCGATTGTCTTATGACCGTTATAAAGCTAAGGGAAGTAAAGCTCAGACTTAAATTTCTATAATTAATGTGAAATATTTTTTATTTAGCTAAAATTAATTCCTGTTTTTAAATCAATTGCTTATGTTGGTTTATCCGATAAAAAGGGTATTTAGCTAAAAATATTAGAAATAAATTCTAAAAAAGGTGTTGACACCCACAGAATATTTGCTAAAATAGCCAGCCTATCGAGACGGAGTAGTTGTTAACAACGCTACGGATTGATACTAAGCGGGAATAGCTCAGTGGTAGAGCATAACCTTGCCAAGGTTGGGGTCGAGAGTTCGAATCTCTTTTCCCGCTCCAAATATGGCTTGAAAAAGCGCAAAAAGCCTCACTTCACAGTGAGGCTTTTTTTTATGTGTAAAATCTGTCCTAAGTCAGCTAATAGCGAAAACATAGAAATCAAAAACTAAAGCTAACTATCAGCAAGACAGAGATTATCACTATTGAAAAACAGATGCGCACCCCCGAATACCTGAGCAAACTAAACCTATAGCAACATAAGGGCATCCAATGCCACCAAAACCCCTCACATTAATCAGTGCCAAGCTCGCCTTTATTATATCCGCCATCGTCATCGGTATCATGGGCATCACCATGATTGGCTTTGGCTGGGTGCCGCATCTGTCTCTTATATTGGCTATCTGTGTGCTACTGGCTATCGGTATGTATAAAGGACTCAGCTTTGATGACATGCAAGCGCAAATGGCCTCAGGTGTCATGCGTGGTATCGGTGCCATCTACCTATTCTTCTTTATTGGACTGATGGTTGCGGCTTTGATGATGTCGGGTGCGATTCCCACACTGATGTATGTAGGCTTTCAGCTGATCTCACCTGAGTACTACTATATCTCTGCCTTTATCTTAACCTCTATTATCGGTATTGCTCTAGGCAGTAGTTTGACGACTGCAGCTACTTTGGGCGTGGCGTTTATTGGTATGAGTAATGCTTTCGATGCCAATGTGGCGATAGCAGCAGGGGCAGTGGTTTCAGGGGCGTTCTTTGGTGATAAGATGTCGCCCTTGTCTGATACTTGTACGATTGCGTCTTCAGTAGTCGGTATCGATCTGTTTGAGCACATTCGTAATATGATGTATACGACAGTACCTGCGTGGATATTGACGGTGATCTTGTTTTGGATGTTCTCAGGACAGACGACTAGCGCTGATCTAAGTCAAGTAACCATGCTACAAGGACAATTGATAGATAGTGGTTTGGTACATGGGTATTCGGTATTACCCTTTGTGGTATTGGTGGGGTTAGCCCTGTTTCGGGTCAATGCGATCTATACGATTATCTGTACTATTGCTGCGGCACTAATCATTACTTATGTACACAGTTCACCAAGCTTTGGTCAATTAGGTGGCTATCTATTTGCAGGCTACGCTCCTGCTGAGTCATTGGAGCTAGGTGAGGTAGGTGGTATGCTGTCACGTGGCGGTGTACAGAGTATGTTCTTTACCCAGGCGATTGTGATACTGGCATTAAGCTTAGGTGGTCTATTAACGGCACTGGGTATTCTGCCAGCACTGCTATCTGGTATTAAGGACACATTGACGACATCAGGCCGAGCGATATTCGCCGCAGCGATGTCGGCACTGAGCATTAACGTGCTGATCGGTGAGCAGTACTTGAGTATCTTGTTGTCAGGTACAGCATTTCGATCAACGTTTGAGCGCTTGAATTTACATCCGAAGAATTTGTCTCGGACGATTGAGGATGCAGGAACGGTGATTAATCCATTAGTGCCTTGGAGTGTGTGCGGGGTATTTATTAGTCAGGCGCTAGGGGTGCCAGTATTAGAGTATTTGCCTTATGCGTTTTTCTGTTATTTGTCATTACTGCTGACACTGCTATTCGGGTTCACGGGGCTGACGATTAGTAAAGTGAAAGAAGGGACGGCGCCCCAAAATCAATAGCAATTGATATCGTTAAGGATAATAAGAGTGTTGATTAATACTGATCCCAGTACGGATTATCACCGAATTGCTCGGCAATAAAATCAATCAAGTAACGACAACGCTGCGACAAAAAACGATTCTTTGGATAAACAGCATAAGCGGTTAGGGTTGGCAATTGATAGTGTTGGAAGACAGGTACAAGCTCGCCCAGCGCCAGTTTTTTATAAGCAATAAAAGTCGGTACAAAGGTAATCCCATGCCCTTTGACTGCCAAATCCACTAAAAACTCACCATTGGTGGCTTTGATTTTGGCATCTATCGTACGATGATGACTTCTGCCTTCAGTATCCACCAAGTTTAAAATATTGGTTTGACCGAGACTGTATTGCAACAGCGCATGGTTGTCTAAGTCGTCTAGCGTTTCAGGAGTGCCCATTCTTGCCAAATAATCGGGACTGGCGCAAATCACACAACGAATCAATGCCAACTTTTTTGCTTGATAGCTAGAATCTTGTAGCTCTCCGATTCGAATGGCCAACTCATAGCCTTCTTCAATCAAATCGATACGCCGATCAGAAAAATCCAGATCGAATCTCAGATTGGGATGCTGATTGGCGTATTTATCAATCACATCGTTCAGATGCATGAGTCCAAAGGACAACGGCGCTGTCATTTTCAATGTACCTTCAATACGCATGGGAGCGTCAGTAGCATGCTCATTGACAGCGTCAACCGCGCGCAAGATATTGTTCACTTGCTGATAATATTGCTCACCAGCTTGCGTCAATTTAGATTGGCGGGTAGTACGGTTGATTAATTGACTGCCTAAACGCTCTTCCAATTCTTTAAGTCGGCGACTGACGGCTGATTTTGCAATATTTAACTGCTCAGCAGCCTTCGTAATACTACCTGCCTCAACAATGCGTACAAACATCGCCATATCTTCTAATTGACCCATTATCGATGCCTCATGATTGTTCTTACACCAAGAACTTATATTTGTGATTATTGCTATTTATCCCATGCTAGTCAACGCCTATAATCGCGCTATTCTCTACTTAGAGACATGATTAAACACACTTTTAGAGTATCATTATGGACAAATTACAGTAATTTAGCGCAACGCTCGGTCTTCTATTGTTATCAATCATTTTCATCTTTGCAGGCGTTGGTAAAATCACAGATTATGTGACTACTCAAGGCTATATGGAGTCAGTAGGTGTGCCTGGTATGTTACTACCATTGGTAATCGCGTTTGAGGTACTAGGTGGTATCGCTATCTTGCTAGGTTATAAAGCTCGGCCAATCGCTTTCTTGTTTGCTGGGTTTAGCATCGTGTCAGCTATTATTTTTCATCAGTTCTGGACTGACGAATCACAGATGATCTCATTTATGAAAAATATTTCGATCGCAGGTGGGTTTTTGATGATTTTTGCTCATGGTGCGGGTGCTTACTCAATAGACAATAAGCGATAAACAGTAAGTGGCTGAGTTACCTTTTATACGTTTACGAAGAACAATCATAAAGGGGTACTTTCAAATAAAGAGCGTCATGAAATTTTCACAGAAAACCTCAACAGCAGACAGTTTTTATATAAGCATAACTTAAAGTAATTTATATAAAGTTAGCTGTGCTAATATATGTAAAAAATATATATTACGTTAAAACCGCTCTGATTGTTCTATAAAAAAGAATAGTTAATTGCATTTAGCGTTGTTTATCTATGTAGAATTAATAATTATAATAATCCCATTGTT
Source organism: Psychrobacter sp. UBA3480 (assembly GCF_002377945.1). Taxonomy (GTDB): domain Bacteria; phylum Pseudomonadota; class Gammaproteobacteria; order Pseudomonadales; family Moraxellaceae; genus Psychrobacter. The sequence continues at coordinate 33,170 of NZ_DFQV01000015.1, read as the reverse complement.
TAAATAGATTAATCGATAATAAGTATATAGAGGATTAATCTGTTGATAGCTAAGGACGAATTATGAAAACAATCTATCACGCAGCAGACTCACGTGGCGATGCCAATCATGGCTGGCTTAAAAGCAGACATACTTTTAGCTTTGCCAATTATCATAATCCCGAACGTATGGGATTTGGGGCCTTACGCGTTATTAATGATGATTTTGTCATTGGCGGTCAAGGGTTTGGCAATCACTCGCACCGTAACATGGAGATTATCAGTATTCCTCTATCCGGCAAGCTCGCTCACGGCGATAGTATCGGCAACGAGGGCGTCATAGAAACTGGTGAAATTCAAGTGATGTCAGCGGGTACAGGCATTACCCATAGTGAAATGAACGGTGACGATACAGAGGCTGTGAGGTTTTTGCAAATTTGGGTGATACCAAACAAAATGGATGTCGCACCGCGTTATCAGCAGGTGCATATGGGCGATATCATGCGACCTAACGAGTTTAGCCAAGTGCTATCACCTAATGCTGATGATGCAGGGGTTTGGATTCATCAAGATGCTTGGTTTAGCATGGGTGGTTTTGACGAAGGCATATCGCAAACTTATCAGTTAAATAATCCTAACAACGGTGTCTACGTATTTGTCCTCAGCGGTGAAGTCGTAATAAATGGCCAAGTCCTGTCTACTCGTGACGGCCTTTGCATTTGGGATACTCAGAGCTTTATGATGGACGCAACAGTAGCTAGCCGTGTGCTAGTGATGGAAGTACCGCTATTTACGTAGTCATTGAGAAGCAAAGCGATTTATCAATTAAAGTACTCATACCAGTAAATATTGACGCTAAACATTATTTTTATTAACAACTATTTTACTAACCACATGGAGAAACACTATGTCAGATTTAACAACATTACAGCAGCTAGCAGAAAAACGTCGTTCTATCTATGCGCTAAGCAACCAGCTACCAGTAGCTAATGACGAAATCGTGAAAATAGTTGAACATGCTATTTTGCACACGCCATCATCGTTTAACTCGCAATCAACGCGTATCGTTGTATTGTTTGGCGATGACCATCGTAAGTTGTGGGATATGACCGAAGATACATTACGCGAAATCGTTGGTGACGAAGAGAAGTTCAAATCGACCAAAGAGCGTGTCAATGGTTTCCGTAACGGTGCTGGTACTGTATTGTTTTTTGAAGATCAAGCAGTCGTCAGAGGTATGCAAGAAGCCGCGCCACTATATGCTGACAACTTCCCAATCTGGGCAAGTCAAACCAGCGCCATGCATCAATATGTTATCTGGACGGCACTAGCCAGTATCGATGTTGGCGCAAACTTACAGCACTACAATCCAGTAATCGATCAAAAAGTAGCTAGCGCTTGGGATATCGATAAAGACTGGACGCTAAATGCACAATTGGTATTTGGAACGATTGAGCAGCCAGCGGGTGAAAAAGCATTTAAGCCAGTCGAAGAGCGTATGAAAGTGTTTGGTGCGTAAGATAGGGGAGTCTATTTTATATAGCCCTAAAATCTTAATAGCCCCAAAAGCTTACGTAAACAAAGCGCCACTCAGTAATCTCTGAGTGGCGCTTTTTTATTGGTGATATTATTTTGTTAAGGGTAACAGTTGTAGATGTTATCAATAGCCTACAGCTAAGATGAATTCCTGCAAAAATTACGCATAAATTGACAACTATTTACGCTGCATCAAACTATTAGCCACCCATGCTGGACCGATTAATAAAAACTGTAGATCCTTAAAGAAAGAAGGTTTTTTGCCTTCGATTTTATGACCAATGAATTGGCCAATCCATGCAACGACAAATACCGCTGCCCACGCTTTAAAGCCCCATGGCATCGCTGCCATCACTGATAGACAGATAAGAATAAACATCCCCATCGCTAAAAACAGTGGCGTAGATAAGCGAATATAAAACAGTAATACCAGTGCGCTTAGTACTAAGGTAAACCATACGGATAGTGACATACCCATACCTAGCAGACTAACAAAAATGGTTGGCACACATAGCCAATGGATTTTTTTATTGACCAAGTTTTGGTGACTGACCGAGTACTCACTAAGCCATTGCTCTAGCGTACGTTTGGACACTTTTGGTTGACGAGACATACTAACCTCCCTGTTAGTAAATAAGATGAGTAACTCATACTAGCTAATGGACTCGCTACTAATCTCAGTATGAAGACAATTGTTAATATCAGTTGTAGCACTAATTGCGCCTGTCTACCATGTTATCTGATAGACGGCACAGTCAAGTTCATTCGTACTATGGGTGCTATATCAGCAAGATTTTATTCAAATTCCCAAGGGGTTTTTCTATAAGAGACGCATTATCCTTGCTCGCTACGATGCCACTCATAAAGGCCGATAAAGGCGTTTACTTGATACACCATAGTTTGAATAGCAAAGATATAGTTGCCAGACATCAGATTCACAATGAGCCAGACAAAGTTGACGATAATCCACAACCACCAATTAAATGAATAACGCAGAATCATAGCTGCCTGAGCGGTAATAGAAAGCACAAAGGCAATCACATTAATCCAAAAGAAAGAGATAAATCCCAAAAACAGACTACTATCATCTTGTACGACCGCATAACCATAGCTTGCTAATAAGTCATTTACCGTAGGGAACAGTGCAAGTCCAATAATAATGAATGCAGCAGTGATTAACCAGACAGCTTTGCTTGCTGATTTAGGTATCATATCGCCATCAGGATCAGTATGTTTTGACCAATAAAAAATACCGTAAACATGGGTAAAAAAGTTAAATAGTGGAGCAAGCATCAAACCAACTGCGCCAGACGTTGCCTGTACGATGACTTCGCCAGCCGTTGCCCCCATACCAAAGCCATTGCCCATGACGTTTTTGCGGAATGATAGCGAGACCACGCAAACCAAACCAATGAACGAGACCACTAAATAAAACCAATCAAGCGTGGTATGGTCTGTCGTGAGCCAAAAACCTGCGGACAAAGCAATAACACCGCAAATAAACCAAATGATAATCCATTGCATCGCCCATTTTCCGGTGATGTTGTCCAATAGCTGAATACGCATCGCTTTTCCCCTAAAGTAAATACTGATATCAATATAGTGCTAACTGTCATGTATTAGTTAAATAAAGTGTGCTAGTTAAATAACATGTGCTAATTGAATAAATTATTATAAATATGCTCAGTACAGTTTATGATTTTTTGCCATAGATATATTGATTAATCAATAGTAGTGCTTGTTGATAGCGAGCGTCATAGTCGGGCTGATCAATCATATGCGGCGTAATATCGTGACGCGCAAAAATATCTATCAAACGCTGCTCAAAGCGTCCACGCGCTTCAGGCGTACCCAAAGATCGCATACCATCATCAACCCATGGCGTATTGTTATCTAACATAATGGTGTGGTCTAAACGAAACTCATCAATACAAGCAGTCACGAAAGGATGCGTGCGACCCTCGTACTCTTCACAAAATGCTTGCGTAGTGACAAAGTCAGTATCAACGATGGTGATAGGGGCCGTCGCACGGGCTTTAGCTTCTCGGATTGCCTCAGCATGATCCAGACAAATAGGGCCATAATCACTGTACTGTAATCCAACCTCGCTACCACCCAAATCGGTGCCGACATATAGGCGTCCCATTTCTAGGGCAAAGCTAGCACCATAATAATTGGCAAGCTTATGGACTAGCGTCGTCTTACCTGAGCTTTCACCGCCGACGATAGCGACAGTCTTGGTATAGTCGGCGCGTGCTTGCGGATGAAGTGCTGACCAATGGGCGACTGGATTATGAGCGATGGCATAAGAGTCAAACTCAGACTGTAGCGGCGTAGTGACCACTGGCAAAAGCAGCTGCTTCTGTAGGTCATTGCGGGTGAGCGGATGGTTTTCCGCCATAAATAATACAGTCTCTGCTGATAGTGATAAGGCGTCTATCAAACGTTGCAATTTGGCATTACTAGCAGCGACATCGATACTGACATCATCACTGGCACTATACAGATGTTCGTGCAGCGGTAGCTCTATCTCATGAGTAGTATGAATATGAATAAATGGCAAGTCGGCACAGGCCATCTGTAGCCAACGCGCTTTGTCTTGTAAGGTGATGGTAAAATCTGGATGCGGCAATGGATGCGCCATAATGACGATATGTAAGGTTTTGGCTTGTCCTGCTGCATCCAATATGCTGCGCATCTGTCCTAAATGTAGGGGCTCGAAATGTCCAATCATTAATCCAGTATCGTACATAGTTATCCTTATTATTTTTTTATTCTAATCTCAGCGTTGCATGTCTATTCCAAAAAATACGGTCGATGCTGTCTAAGTTAGATAATCCAAAGCAGAAATCTATTAAGAATCGTAATACCAAACACGTTCCTTACTTCTAATATTCTTCGTAAAGGTACTTTTATCTAATAGTTGAGCAGTGTCCTAGCTTTCATAGTAGAACGTCTAAAAACCTAAGTTGCTTATCAGCACAGTATACTTATCAGCATGGTATAAAGGTTTTAGATGATTTGCAGGTGGGTTATTGTAAAAATAAGGTATATCGGACGTACACGGAATCGCAGTTTTTTTAATTGAGAGTTCTTTTAATCGAGTAAAATTGGTCAGCTAAAAGATTATTCAGACTATCAAAAGTTTGACTCGATTTTAGCGTTATAAAGCGAGCTTATCTCTTTGATTAAATTAAAAATAACAAGATATGTAAAGCTAGATTGCAAGGTTATAGCAACAAAGATGATTCTGAAACATTTTGAAATAACTATTTAAAATCAGGGGCTTGCATGGTGCTATGACAGATTAGGGTAAGCTTGAGTAGCATAAACTCACAAAGTACTGCTATACCTTCAACAGATAAATCCTGAATTATTGATATACTGATTCGTAAGTTAGCAAAGCAAGATAATGTTTTAGTTAAATACGTAAGACAATCAGAAAAATAGAATAAAAAATAAACAAGAATAGAAAATAGAGGGGTATTTGATTTGGCTAAGTTAGCAAAATTACATCGCTCACCAAATAATCGCATGATAGCAGGTGTGATGGGTGGCATTGCAGAATATGCTGGTTGGTCGCCAACATGGGTGAGAGTATTATTCGTCATTATCTCATCGTTAAGCGCAGCAGTACCAGGCATTTTAATTTATATCATCCTATGGATAATTATGCCAAAAGCCAATAGTCAGTCTTATCAATAATAGAAGCCTGATAGGCATTTTTAAAATTAGGTTTTCTGAACCAGTTAAAGAATCAAGTTTAAGTTAGACGTAGTTGCTAAAAACAGTAGACCTCCAAAAAATAAAAAGCCTGATCAATCAGGATGCCCAAGATACAATTTTCCTCCTGCCCGAATGCTAGCGCATTTGGGTATTTTTTTATTTATTATATTAGTGCGACTTCCATGATGATTTGCCTGAAAATACGCTATACAACCGAGGTTTTATGCTCACTATGCAAATTTAGTTGATGTAAATATGGATAAAATAGTCAATTTTTAGTAAGGTGAGCAGGCAGATAGAGTCGTTGCCGAATAGGTCGCGCGTGCGCTATCAGAGATTTATTTAATAATACTCATTTCACAGTGGCTTTACTATGAAAACCGAAACTATGACATCCCAAGCGATAACCCCGATGACACAAGATAAAGACTCTCAACCGATGACTTTTCAAGATTTAATCTTAACTTTGCAAAATTATTGGGCCGATAAAGGCTGCGTTGTATTGCAGCCTTACGACATGGAAGTCGGTGCAGGTACTTTTCATACCGCGACGTTTTTGCGCTCGTTAGGTCCTGAGCGTTGGAATGCAGCGTATGTACAGCCATCACGTCGTCCTACTGACGGGCGCTATGGTGATAACCCTAACCGCCTGCAACATTATTATCAGTTCCAAGTCGTGCTAAAGCCGAATCCACCGAACATCCAAGAGTTGTATTTGGACTCACTACGAGCCATTGGTATTGATCCATTGGTGCATGATGTGCGTTTTGTAGAAGACAACTGGGAATCGCCAACGCTTGGTGCGTGGGGACTTGGTTGGGAGATTTGGCTAAACGGTATGGAAGTCACGCAGTTCACGTACTTCCAGCAAGTCGGCGGTATCGAGTGCTTCCCAGTCACTGGCGAAATCACTTACGGGCTTGAGCGTTTGGCCATGTATGTACAAGGCGTTGATAGCGTTTATGATTTGGTCTGGGCAGACGGTGAGTTTGGCCGTGTCACGTATGGCGATGTCTTTCATCAAAACGAAGTCGAGCAGTCTACCTACAACTTTGAGCACGCTGATGTGCCAATGATGGGCGAGATGTTTGATTTTTATGAGCAACAAGCCGACAAATTGGTCGATGCAGGATTGCCATTGCCAGCTTATGAGATGGTATTAAAAGCATCTCATGCGTTTAACTTGCTTGATGCACGTGGCGCTATTTCAGTGACTGAGCGTCAGCGTTTTATCCTACGTGTGCGTACACTTGCTCGTAAGGTTGCTTTTGGTTATGTCGAAGCTCGTGCCAAATTGGGCTTCCCATTGGCTGATGAAGAACATCGCCAAGCCGCGCTTGATAAGTATTTGCCAAAAGAAGACGTGGCAGCAGACAACTTAGCAGCAGACGGCATAACAAAAGAAACTACCGACACTAACCAATCTACTAACCATAAATAGGAGCATCCCATGAGTACTATTCTATTTGAACTGGGGTGTGAAGAGCTACCTCCAAAGAGCCTAAAACCACTACGTGATGCGCTACAAGCCAGTATCACTGAGCAATTAACTGCAGCAGATATCACCTTTGATAGTATCAAAGCTTTTGCTGCTCCGCGACGTTTGGCCATTCAGATTCAAGGTATTAGCGATAAGCAGCCTGATCGCACAGAGCAAAAACGCGGACCAGCGATTAAAGCGGCGTTCGATGCAGAGGGTAATCCAACACGTGCGGCCATGGGTTTTGCCAAAGGTTTGGGTATTGAAGCTAGCGAGCTTACAACGATTAATACCGATAAAGGTGACTATGTCGGTTTTGAGCAGACTATCCGTGGTCAAGCGACAACTGAGCTACTGCCTGCTATTTTCCAAACCGCGCTAGATAATTTGCCAATTGCTAAGCGTATGCGCTCAGGTGCTAGCCGCAACGAGTTTGTACGTCCAGTACAGTGGGCAGTATTGATGCAGGATGATACTGTCATTGATGCCACTATCCAGGGTCATCAGACTGGTACGCAAACGCGTGGTCATCGCTTCCACAGCCCTGATTATCACAATATTGCTCATGCCAATGATTATGAGAAATTGCTAGACGGTCTAAAAGTGGTGGCAGATTTCGATAAGCGTCAAATGCTGATCAAAAACCAAGTCAAAGCTTTGGCAGATGAAGTCAATTCTGACGCCATCGTACCGCAAGATTTGTTGGACGAAGTCACCGCATTGGTCGATTTTCCAATTGCGCTACGAGCAAGCTTTGAAGCACGCTTTTTACAAGTACCGCAAGAAGCGCTTATCTCGACTATGCAAGCGGATCAAAAGTATTTCTGTTTAACTGATAAAACTGGCAAATTGCAGCCGTATTTCATTTTTATTACCAATATTGAATCAAAAGATCCTAACCAGATTATCGAAGGTAATGAAAAAGTTGTGCGTCCACGTTTGGCTGATGCAGAGTTTTTCTTCTTACAAGATCAAAAGCAGCCATTATTCGCGCTCACAGAGAGCCTAAAAAATCGCGTATTCCAAGATAAATTGGGGACGATTTGGGAGAAGTCTGAGCGTATTGCTAAGCTTGCTGCGTTTATCGCCACGTTGATGCAGCAGCAGGGTCACGATATCAATGTCGATGAAACCGTACGTGCGGGCATTTTGTCTAAAGCAGATTTAGCCAGCTCGCTCGTCGGCGAGTACCCTGAATTACAAGGTATCGCAGGTACTTATTATGCACGTTTGAATGATGAGCCAGAAGCGGTCGCTGCCAGTTTAGAAGAGCAGTATCTGCCGAAATTCAGCGGTGATGTATTACCACAAACACCGATTGGTATTTGCCTAGCATTGGCGGATCGTTTGGACACATTGGTTGGTATTTTTGCGATTGACCAAGCACCGACGGGTTCAAAGGATCCGTTTAGCTTACGTCGTTCTGCTATTGGTATCTTACGTATTTTGATCGAAAAGCAGTTGCCGATTAATCTGGTAGCGCTCGTTGAGCAAGCGATTAAAGGCTATAGCGATGCTGAAGGTAGCAAGATTGCCAAAATGGGTGATACTTTTACCCAAGTCATGGCATTCCTAAACTCGCGCTACCGTGCGATGTATACGGAGCAGGGCGTTAGTGTCGATACGATTCAAGCCGTACAAGCGATTAACCCGCATATGCCGCTAGATTTTGATCAGCGTATCCGTGCAGTTCAAGCATTTAGCGAGCTGTCACAGGCGTCGATGTTGGCTGACTCAAACAAACGTGTTGCTAATATATTGGCCAAGTCAGAAGTGAGCGTTGCTGATACAGTCGATGAAACTCTACTGTCTGAACCAGCTGAGCAAAATTTATATGCAAATGTGCAGCAAGCACAGACAGTGGTACAGCCATTGCTGGAGCAAGCGGACTATACGCAAGTATTGCAAACGCTGGCTAGCTTAGATGAGCCGTTGACACAGTTCTTTGATCAAGTAATGGTCAACAGCGAAGATGCTGCGCTTAAAAACAATCGCTTGGCATTGCTCAAACAGGTTCGCGCCTTGTTCTTGACGGTAGCTGATATCAGTGAGCTACAGCTGTAACCCTGCTAAAAGCTGATTGTTACTTTAACCTGATTGTTGTTTTAACTTGACGGTTACTTTTGATAAAAAACCTGGCTTATCGTGGCCAGGTTTTTTTGTTGTACAGTTGACTGGTTTACTCATACAGCTATACGTTGGATATAAATCCGTTAGTGCAATTAGCAATTAAACGGTAAAGGCATTGTATTATCGCTATTATTGACGGTAAAATTTATGCTATCAAAACGTCTTAAATAATCTTATTTAGTAGATTTTATTATTTCTCACGTTTACCCGTAATCGAAGGAGCACTGCCGTGTTTGCTGTTATTATTGTCATCCTTATTATTTGGGCTTCAATGTGGGCTTTTTATAAGTTTATGTACCCACGTGCGCCTAAAAGCATGATGCCAAAAGAAGGGGATGTGACCACTCCGCGTCAGTGTAATTTCTGTGGCAACAGCTTGGCTGAATATCGCGGCGTACTCGAGACCAAACCAAGTATAGCTACCGATGGCAATGTTGAAGCGAACCAAGAGTTATTCTTTTGCAATTATGAGCATCAGGCAGACTTTCACGCAGGCAAGACCTACACGCCTTATGCATAAATAGATAAATGATTGACCATAAAAAAGCGCCTAACTTCATTGGCTAGGCGCTTATGAGTTTAGTACAGTACGATGCATCTATAGAATAGAATGAGCATCTTTCATAATTTTATTCAGCAATGCTTCGGACTGTTTGTCTTTCTGCAAGCGATCTTCATCACTTCTTTGATTGGCATGAATTTTTTCATATAGGTTCAAGCAGCACAGTACCAGTATGCTTTCTTGGCTAAGGCTTGGCGCATCTCTTTTTAAATCGAGCGCATAGTTGTTGATATACGAAACCGCTGACAGTAGCTCTTCTTGCTCATGTACTGGACAAAAGATTGGATAAGTGACCCCAGCAATCGCGATATCAACTTTTTTGATTTGTGGTTCAGGCGCTTTAGGTGTTTTGGTATTAGATTGTGCCATGGCGCTTGTTATATTTGACGCTGCTGGTGTCATTTTTTGCGCTGGTATTGGCACACTTGTTGCTGGCGCACTTGGCGCTTGAGTATTTTTTGGTTGTTTTTCTATCGATTTGCTTTGGTCATCGGTCATGATAAATCCTACAATGTCTGGTCAGTGAAATGAGTGATATCAGATTTTACAAATAGCGTTGGGCAGTTTAATAAGCAGTACGTCTACTATCTGCTACAAGAAAACGTTAGCCTTCTGCTTGATCGATACGGGTTAGGCGCTGTAATACGACTTGCGTACGCTCGGCTGCCAATTGGTTCTTCTTTTGCAGCTCACTGTTTTGTTGTTTGATATCGCTATACTGCTGCTTTAGCTCATTATTGTGTTGTTGCAGCTCGCTGTTTTGTTGTTGTAATTGGCTGATCTGTTTTTGCAGTTTGTCTTGTTCTTCACCGATCATATGGTGCGCTTCTGCAAGACTCTGATAGCGCTTGTCGAGATCGTTCAGTTGTTTTTTGGCACCGTCACGTTCGTTATGGCTGTTGTCTAATTTGGTTTTTAGTGCGGCAAATTCTTTTGAATCAGTAACAGGGTGTTGTTTTAAGCTGCTAAGTTCAGCACTGACAAGCTGATACTGTTTTTTGATGTCGAGTACCATTTTTTCTAATATTCTAAGTTGATCATACATAGTCAGTTTTTATCCTTAACAAGTAAGCGTGAATGAATTTTGTTCGCTGCATTTAATAATGCCATAGGTGACCGCATAATATCTATATCAACAAAGTAATTACAAGCATCAGGCTTTGTCTTTTCACTTTTATTTATCGATGATTTGTCTATGACATTTTATCGCGACTATTTTTATTTTATGAGCAGTAATCAATTACTAGGACATCTATTATGAATGATAATATCTCTGGCTGGAATACTTGGCTGACTGCGTTTGATGATTGGACGGACGTGTCTATCAGCGAAGTGCATGGCATGATGACAGGGCTTATGACGGCTTGTAATGCGCCTGACGAAGCAACTTGGGCCAAGGTGTTTGAAGAGCTCAGCTTTGCCCCATTACCAGAGCCTGCATTGACCTTGCTGACAGAAGAAGCGGAAGACATCGTTTTTCAGCTAAAAGACAAAGATGATGCCTACGCGTACATGCCGCTCATCCCAGATGATGAACATGATTTATACGAGCGCGTGATGGCGTTGAAACAGTGGGCAAACGGTTTTATGACCGGTTTTGGTATTACCGATTGTGGTTTGACCAGTGAAGAAAACGAGATGCTATCTGATTTGGCTAAGATTGGCGCAATTCGTCTCGAAGATGATGAAGATTTTGAAGGTGGCGAAGAGTCTTATCTTTATATCTATGAATTTGCTCGTATGGTACCCGTAAGCTTTGCTACGCGTAAGCGTAAGGCTGTCAAAGATATCGCGCTCATCGCTGGTTTGTCTATCGATGCCAAAACAACCAAAGAGCTACAGGCAGAAGGTAAGTTACCAAAACCAATGCCGCCAGTGGTGGATGTGATGAATCATAACAATCCATCGTAAGCAGCTCTGACACATCATAGTTCTGAAAATTGTAGTAAGGATATTTTATGATCCAAAATAACAGTAGTAATAGCGACAATGTCAGTAATAGCGATAATGTTGATAGTAGCAGCGATGTCCAGCTGAAAAATGCTGAGCATCCTACTCAAAGCCTCGATTGGTTAACACGTCTCATCGCCTTTGATACGGTCAGTCGTCATTCTAATTTGGCTTTGATTAATGATGTAAAGTCGTACTGTGAGCAGTTGGGTTTGACGGTAGATTTGACCTTTAATGAAGCTAAGACCAAAGCTAACTTGTTTTTGACTGTACCAGCTGGTGAAAACGCTGATATTATCAATAACGGTCTGGTCTTATCAGGTCATACCGACGTTGTGCCAGTTGATGGGCAAGCGTGGTCTTCAGAGCCATTTACCGCGACGATACGTGGTGATAAGCTATATGGTCGCGGTGCGTGTGATATGAAGGGCTTTATCGCTTGTGCGCTAACGATATTGCCGCAAGCCGTGCAGTTATCGAACAGCGGTCAGCTACGTCGTCCATTACATTTAGCATTGTCGTTCGATGAAGAGGTTGGCTGCTTGGGTGCGCCATTGATTTTGGCAGACCTAAAAGCACGCGGTATTACGCCTGATTATTGTATCGTCGGTGAGCCAACTAACATGGCTATGGTAGTTGCACACAAAGGCATCGCAGTTTATCGTTGCCGTGTACATGGCAAGTCGGCGCATTCGTCATTGATTGCACAAGGTGTCAATGCGATTAGCTACGCTAGCAGATTGGTTGGCTATGTAGATACGCTTGCTGAAGAGCTGAGCGCTCGTGATGATAACGATGCGTTATTTACAGTGCCATACTCGACATTGTCTGTAGGTACCATACATGGTGGTACAGCGACCAATATTGTACCCAACTTGTGCGAGTTTACTTTTGACTATCGTAACCTGCCGCACATGACGCAAGACGATATACTAGCGCCCATTCGAGCCAAAGTTGCTGAGCTAAATGCCCAAATGCAAGCACGCGCGCCAGAGACTGGCATTGAGCTGATGCAAGAAGAAAGCGTACCAGCAATGACTGATGACGATAGTGCTGAGTTGCAATCACTAATCGCTGCACTGACAGGAGATGATGAGCGTCATAAAGTGGCTTACGCGACTGAAGGCGGTCAGTTTACCAATGCAGGTATCCCAACGATTATCTGTGGCCCTGGTAGTATTGAACAGGCGCATAAAGCGGATGAGTATGTGGAGCTTAGCGAAATTGAACGCTGTGATGCATTCTTAAAGAAGCTGTTAGATAGCTGTACGACTCAGCCGTTTATGCAGTCATAGTTATTTAGAAGAATGCGTGTCGTTCCTTTAAGAATTTTTGCGAGACTTTTTTGACATATAGGTATAAGTAACACCGTCTGAATGGCGGTGTTTATTTTTTAGTCGCATATTTAAGTCGTATAGCCGTTCGTATTAGAACCATTTACACATGACAAAGTAGGGGTGGGTTGATGTCTTGGCATCTGTTTGCAGTGTTTTTCGCAAGTACGTTTTTTATTTCAGCGACCCCTGGTCCTAATATGCTACTGGCATTTCAGTATGGCATGAACTATGGCGTCAAACGAACCTTATGGACACTGGCAGGTCTGAGCCTTGGCTTGTTTGTATTACTGCTATCGACACTGCTTGGATTAGACGTAATCAGTCGCCAGTCACCGTGGCTACTGACAATCATTAAAGCCGTGGGTGCAGTATACTTAATCTATTTGGGTATCAGCTCTTGGCGCGATGCTGGTGACAGTAGCTTGATGAGTGATGCTAAAGAGTTGAGTGCAGAGGTAGCAGCAGACTATGCTGCTACTGATGGATTGCCTACACCACAGCCGCGCTCACTCTCTAGTGCTGCTACTAAAATAGCGCCGAGCAACACGACCTTGTTTCGTACTGGTGTTTGGGTGTCACTATCTAATCCGAAAGCTATCTTGTTCTTTGCGGCCTTTTTCCCTAAATTTATCAATTTCAGTGCGCCACTATGGCCACAATATGTCCTATTGACCATCGGCTTGTTTTTGAGCGAAACGATTTGGCAAATCGTATATACGCTAGGTGGCAAAAAGCTGGCAAGTTGGCTCGATGTGGGTAATCGTTTAGCGTGGCTCAATCGTGGTTGTGGGGTGATATTTATAATTATCGCTGCTGCTTTATTGGCTGAAGTGTTAAATAGTTTTATGGTATAAAAACTACCGATAAGATTTCAAATTAAAGTGATTAATTAAACACACGTTTATTAAATTATTTTCTATACAAACCAAATTAATTATTGACTTTAATTTTTAAATCGTTATTATTGGCTCATTGATTTATATCGCTTATCTTTCATAAGCGATAAATCGTTTCAATTAATCTGCTATTGTCGCCCTGACATTAGCCACAACCTATGGAGGAATCATCGTGTCCTATATAACTACCAAGACGTTTTTAAAGATTGAATGTGTAAACCACATGACAGCAATGACACCTTCGAAAAGGTTTGGCTAAATTTTTATATAAGCTATTGAGTGATATCCCATTCATCGATATCAGCGAATAGCTTTCTGTATCTACTTGCGCTATCTCTTTTCTAAGTCTACTGTGCCAAATTTGCTCTGCGATTGTGCTAAGCCATATTGCGCCTGCTGTTATCTGTTTACCTAACATTTTTCTTTACCGTTATTGCTAATAAAGCGACTCAGGCTATGATTTAGCTAAAGCTTTTCTATGCGTATACTATTTACGCTGTGGCCGACGGTTTTGATCTATATTATATTTCTTTAAAATGTCCATAATAAATTAACCATGAATTTTTATTGATTTTTTAATTGATAAGAATACGGTTTTTTATTGCCTAAATTTTATAATTTATTAATTTCATTTCTTATTAAGCTTTTCGTTTAATTGAGATAGATAAGTAATATCTAAAAATTATAAAAACTGGTAATTATAAAAAATGCATGGTTATAAAATAATAAATGGAAATAACAAATTATGAGCATTCAATTAGTATTAAATGAAAATCGAAAACACGGCGTACCAGTCAAAATTTACACCTCAGATGTTGAACAAGGTGCGATGCAGCAACTACGCAATCTAGCTCAGCTAGAGTTTGTACATTCGCACATTGCAGTGATGCCCGATGTGCACGTTGGTAAAGGTGCGACGGTCGGCAGTGTGATACCGACCAAGTCAGCCATCATTCCTGCCGCAGTCGGTGTGGATATTGGCTGCGGTATGAACGCGGTGCGTTTGTCACTGACGGCGAGTGATTTGCCTGACAGTTTAAAGTCGTTGCGTTCGATCGTTGAACAACAAGTGCCAGTCGGCTTCAACATGCACAAGCAAATCCAAGCCAAGGACTCAACGATTGACCCACTAGGAAAACGCCTAAAACCGATTACTGATAAACACCCGGGTTTACTCAAAATGCTCAAAGGTTTTGAGCGTACTTGGGCGAAGCAGTTGGGGACATTGGGCGGTGGTAATCACTTTATTGAGCTGTGCCTGGATGAAAACAACGATGTCTGGGTGATGCTACATTCTGGCAGTCGCGGTATTGGCAACTGTATCGGTCGCTATTTCATCAACCTTGCAAAAAAAGAACGTCAATCACGCTTTGGTCATGTGCCAGATCGAGATTTGTCTTACTTTGCCGAAGGGTCTGATAGCTTTGCCGATTATGTCGAAGCAGTAGGCTGGGCGCAGGACTACGCGTTAGAGAACCGCCGCGAGATGATGCGTCTCGTCATTAAGTCATTGCAGTCGCCACAAGCGGGATTGCCACGATTTCAGCTGACCAAAGAAGCCATCAATTGTCATCATAATTATGTCAATGAAGAGGTGCATTTCGGTGAGCAAGTCTATGTGACCCGTAAAGGCGCAATCAGTGCCTATGCAGGTGAGCTTGGGATTATCCCAGGATCTATGGGCACAAAGTCTTTTATCGTACGTGGTCTAGGCGCGGCAGAGTCGTTTTGTTCTTGCTCACATGGGGCAGGGCGACAAATGAGCCGTGGTAAAGCGATACGCGCGTTCACCATTGATGAGCTAAAAGCGCAGACAGATGGTGTCGAATGTCGCAAAGATAAAGGCGTCATCGATGAGATACCCGGCGCTTATAAAGACATCGATGAAGTGATGGCCAATCAAACGGATTTGGTTGAAGTGGTGCATACGCTGAAGCAGGTCATGTGTATTAAAGGCTAATACCAAGCCTGCAAATCATCTTAGTATCGTCAAACTCGTTTAATGTACTGAATGTACAATTAGCACTCCTTTTCCTCGCTAAGATGATTTTCGGCATTGGTATCTCAAAGAAATAAAAAAACAGGTAACAATATGAGTTTAAAACAAACATTAAAAAAAGCCAAACAAATTGAACGGCAGCTAGAACAGCAAGCGCAGTTAGAACGTCAAAATATGACAGGTGTGAAACACTCGCTAGGCACTGTCAAACCACGTAATTATCTAGCGCTTGATCCACTATTAAGGAAAGGTGGTATTCACGAAAAGGAAGATATAGACATCGTGCGCAAAAAACGTCGCCGCGAGACTAAGCAACAATTGCGACGGACAGATTGGTTATCGGAGTAGCAATCGTTCATCTTAATCTTAAATTTAAACAACAAAAAAGCCGTTCGCTATGATAGTGAACGGCTTTTTCTTATTCTTATTCTTATTCTTACTCAAACTTATAACTTAACCATTGTTACCTTAACCACTATGCCAATACTTCGATCAGCTCACCTTTGACCATGTGCGGGCTGACGAAATCAGTAATACGTACACTCACGAGTTTACCCAACATCTCATCCATTTTTTCGACATCATGAGGGAACATGACGGTACGGGTGTTATCTGCAGTACCGATTAAGCAGTCAGGATGACGATTGGCAACTTGTTCAACCAAGACACGAGTCGTAGTGCCGACCATCTCATGTGTTTTCGCAAGTGTCGAATCAATGATGACTTTTTGGAATTCTGCCAAGCGCTCTTTTTTAGTTTTGAAACTTACATCATCTGGCAACTCAGCGGCTGGCGTGCCTGGGCGCTTAGAGTAGATAAAGCTGTAAGAGTGATCGAAGTTCAACTCTTTTGCCAAGTTCAAGGTATCTTGGAAGTCTTGATCAGTTTCACCAGGGAAGCCAATGATAAAGTCGCTCGACAAGTGAATATCTGGACGAATGGCTTTTAGCTTATTAATTTGATTGATGTAAACGTCGATCGTATGGTTGCGCTTCATCGCTGCCAAGATAGCGTTTGAACCACTTTGAACCGGTAGATGTAAGTGCGATACCAGCTCTGGCAATTGTGCATACGCATCAATGATGTCATCAGTGAACTCTAGCGGATGGCTGGTCGTATAGCGAATACGCTCGACACCATCGACATGCGAGACATAGTGCAACAGCTCAGCGAAACGGCAAATGCTGCCGTCGTCTTTTTCACCGCGATAACCGTTTACGTTTTGACCCAACAGGTTGATTTCACGGATACCTTGAGCGGCAAGGCTGTCAATCTCTGCCAATACGTCATCAAGTGGACGGGATAACTCTTCGCCGCGCGTATAAGGTACCACGCAGAATGAGCAATATTTTGAGCAGCCTTCCATGATAGAGACAAAGGCTTTATAGCCTTCTACTCTTGGCTCTGGCAAAAAGTCAAACTTCTCAATGCTAGGGAATGACACATCAATCGTACCAATACGGTTTTTAGGCGCGATTTCACGTTGTTCATTTGATTGATCGTATAGCTCTGGTAGGCGATGCAAGGTTTGTGGGCCAAATACCATGTCGACATAAGGCGCACGCTTTTGAATGTTATCGCCTTCTTGTGAGGCCACACAACCACCGACGCCAATGACGAGGTCAGGGCGTTTTTCCTTTAGTTTGCGCCAGCGACCCAATTCTGAAAAGACTTTTTCTTGTGCTTTTTCGCGGATAGAGCAGGTGTTCATCAGTAGTACGTCGGCCTCATCGATATCATGGGTCACTTCCATACCATGTGAATCGCCTAGCACGTCTAGCATTTTGCCAGAGTCATAGACATTCATCTGACAGCCTTGGGTCGTGACAAAGACCTTTTTTGTCGCTACTTTTTCGACAGGCGCTTGGGCTGAACTTGCTTCTTTGAGTGCAGTGACAGCACGTGCGGTGACAGTCGTCTCAGCAACAGCATCGTCATCGATGCGGGGATTGAATACAGTAACACTCATAAGGATAAGTCCATGATTGACCAAAAATATAGCGGAGTAGCCGATTAACAGGTGGCGTATTTTATCACAACCCTGTGCCAATGTGAAAAATTAGCACGAGCGATGGGGTATCAATATGATAAATAATTCATAGCAGTATCAATTATTTACTGTCGTTCATATTACTATTCATAAAAACTGCGGCTCGTTATCACTTCTATGTTACACCGTGCTGTCCTATTTATTAACAAAAGGTAAAGGAGATAGTTGAAAGCACAATGAGTATAGTATGATGATTGCTATACCCTTGGCGGTACTTAGCGAACCGTTATTCACATGTTTATAGAGATATCATAAAGAGAGTCAGTATGACAAAGTTGCGTGTTGCGCATAGCATCAAGGATGAAAAGTCTATCAGTCAAAAACACGCGTCAAAGCGAATTACAGTAGGTACGCTACGGTTGAGCGCGTTGAGCGTGGCAACAGCGGTAAGTGCACTTGGTGTGTCACAAGTCGCTTGTGCCGAGTTGACATGGGGCGATGAGGAAAGCTACCAACAAGAAAGTAACTATCAACAAGATTATCAGAAAGACAGTAGTATTGACTCATTTATGGCAGCCGCTATCGCCGCAGATCGTGGTGATGTGAGTGCGCTCTATAATTATGAGCAGGTCATGAGTGGCGGCTTGTTTGCGATGTATCCCACTTATTGGCGTATGAATATAGACCTCAATTCACAGAGTTCAGCAGCTGTCTCGCAGTTTGTGCGTCAGTATCCAGATACGGTTATGGCTGAGAAATTGGTGGCTGATTTTGCGGAGACCAAAGCGGGGTCGAATGATTATGCCTCGGTTAGACAGGTAGCCAATTTGATTACCAATGCGGATGCCAGTGAGCGCTGTGCGGTTGCGCTTGGGTTCAATAATGGTGGTGACACCATGCGTGCTATGGCAGCCAAATCTGATGTGTGGCTGACCACCAAAAAGCAACCAGCATTGTGCGATCAGCTAGCGATGGAGATGAACAACAACGCGCTAATTAGTAATCAAGATCGTGCGGATCGTCTCAAGCGTATGCTACGTAAAGGCAAGACTGGTGATATTATGGCATTGTCCTCACGTCTTGGTACGCCAATTGCTTATTCGGCGCTCAGTGAAATTCAGCTAAATCCGTCTTCTTTCTTTAGCCGTTTTGGTCGTGAGCCTGCAAGCCAAACCAATCAATACCTATATATGTATGCAATCGGCCGTATGGCTGATAAGTCTTATCGTGAGGCGGCGCTACAGTTAGACTTTGATATCAAACAAGACAATCAGCGCGCGGTCAGATTGTTGAATGACGAAACCCGACGCTATGCTTATCGTACGCTTGGCGTACAGCGTATGAATCACAACACTGACGATGGGTTTAACGCTGAAGCAGTCGATTGGTTCCGCAATAGTTTGGACAATGACTTTAATTTTGAAGAAGCTGAAGATTACGCTATGGCGGCGATTCGCTTCGGTCGTTGGGATGATGTGGTAGAAGCTATCTCAAAAATGGATGGCGAAACGCAAAAAGAAGCCCAGTGGCAGTATTGGCTAGCTCGTGCGTATGAGCAGTCAAGCGATAGTAGCAAGCGTAATACGTCCAAAAAAATGTATCAGAACCTAGCAAAGAGTAATGACTACTATGGTTTGATGGCAAAAGATAAAATAGGGCAGCGTTTCGATGCCAGCCGTTTAGGTGGTAGTAATTTGCCTAATGTTAGTACTGCTGACCGCGCGCGTGTCATGCAAGACGCTAACTTCGCTCGTGCGTTTGCGCTATACAACTCTGAGGCTAGTCGTGCTTATGCCAATCGCGAGTGGAACTGGGCGGTGAAGCAAGCTCGTGATAATCGTGATGACAATTTAATTATTGCCGCTGCTCGTCAAGCCTATGATATGGGTTGGCTCGATCGAGCGATTTATGCCGTTGATAATACTGATAGAGTGGATAGCTTAGCACTTTCGCATCCGATGCCGCATCAAAGCGCAGTTGTGCGTTATAGTGAGTCAGCAGGTATTGATCCAGCATGGGCGTACGGTATCATGCGTCAAGAAAGCCGTTTCGTATCTTCTGCGCGCTCAAACGTAGGCGCGAGTGGATTAATGCAAGTCATGCCTGATACCGCAAAATATATCGCTCGCAACCTAGGCGAGACGTATAGTGCGAGCCGTGCCAACAGTGGTGATACCAATATCCGCTATGGTACGTGGTATATGGGTGATATCTTGGGCAAACTCAATTATCAGCCAGTACTGGCAACCGCAGGCTATAACGCTGGTCCTAATAACGCCAAACGCTGGCAGCCAGTTTATGGTTCACTGGCCGCAGATCAATATGTAGAGTCGATTGCATTTCCTGAGACACGTAACTATGTCAAACACGTAATGGAAAACGCCACTATTTATAGCAGTCTGTTGGGTCGTGGTCAGCCGATTACTCAGCGTATGGGTACGGTGCCAGCTGGATTTTGATCACTGAACTTGCATTTGATAAACCACTAATGATTCATTGTTAGTGGTTTATTTTTATCTGCTAATTTGCTCAGGCAGCACTAATCTGGCCAAGGTAAATTTCACAGTCTTTATCCTTCAGTACTTTATCAACATTTATCGAGATTCCTGACGATGTCGTCAACGTTTACGTTTTTGCTATAGATTAAAAAAAACGTTTTGTTACCATTGCCTTAATGGGAAACCCTATTTTTCAGTCTTGTTCTTAGGTCAATGCGTGTTTTATGTATCGCGTCTAATGATTTAAGTTATAGCCTATGTCTTATCATTGCTAACTAACTGCCTTCAGTCCTATGATCAAAAAATATTTTAGTCTGTCTACGTCGTCAAAAACCAAATATTCGTTATCTAATCGGATATGCTTTTTATCGAAGGCAAATACAAAGACAGATACAAACCTGAGCAACAAGGCTGCTAACTCTATGATGCGATTGCGTGCAGAGTTGGCTAGCAAACACCGTGTAGGTAGTATCAAAGCGACATTGAGCTTCGGCGCTTTACTGCTTATACAAGGCGTTATACTGCTACCAGCACAGGCAGCTAGCACGGTTAAGACTGGTCAGCGTGTACTGATGATTGAGATGACCCCAGCATTATGTAATATGCAGCCAACGCGGGCACGTATGCGTCAGTGTTTAGAAGGGTATTCATTGACCGTATCTGGTCTGGACATGGGATATGGTGAGCGCTGCGGTCGCGGTAGTGAGCCACGCCTTACCCCGCTACAACTAAAAGTCGTTAACCGCATCATGCCTGACACAACGGTACGTAGCCAGACGTGGCAACGTTACGGAGCCTGTAGTCCGCTTAGCGCCAGCAGTTACTTTCGGCAGATTACTAACTATGCAGGTGGATTGAAATTACCGAATGAGCTAAATACGGGTAATAGTTATACCGTTTCCAAATCACGGTTTGTCAGTCAAATGACCCGTCTTAATAGTGGTATGTCTTCCAATAGCGTGGACCTCATCTGTCAAGAAGGCAGCCGTCGCCAATCGATACTCACTGATATACACGTGTGTTATGAAGGTAGTGACTTTGGCACTTGTCATGACGTTGTAGACAGCTGTGGCAGTAAATTTATCATTTCAGGCGGGCGATAGCCTTTACTTAGTTATCTGCTTAAACTTCTTTTTTGATACTGTTTTTCATTTCACTTAGTCGAATTTAATAGTACAAATTGCCTGTTTTGACCATTATATCTACGCATAACATAGTGAAAATGTGCTTTAGTTATCATGTGATAAAGCTCTCTAGCACTTTATTCGTAAGCGCTTAGCCTCTACAAAAATCCTCTCGTATAAAATGTAACAATATAATCCCTGACGGGTCTATGACTGTATCTAGACGGTCACTGCGATGAAGTGCTACACTAGCTCTCGGTTTATACATGCTGCTATGCGGCAAACAAGTCGATATCTAAAATGATAATCGTTCATTAGAATTATCTAATAATTAATTAGGGAGTATTCAATGTCAATGAAACAGCCTTTACGTGTTGCCGTCACTGGTGCCGCTGGTAATATCAGCTACGCGATGCTATTTCGTATTGCATCTGGCGAGATGCTAGGTAAAGATCAGCCAGTTATTTTGCAATTACTTGAAATTACGCCAGCTCTTGACGCCCTAAAGGGTGTGGTCATGGAACTAGAAGACTGTGCATTCCCATTGTTGGCTGGTATCGTCCAAACTGACGATGCTAACGTCGCATTCAAAGATATCGATTATGCTTTACTGGTTGGTGCACGTCCTCGTGGCCCAGGTATGGAGCGTAAAGATTTGCTAGAAGCCAACGCTGCGATTTTCTCAGCACAAGGTAAAGCATTGAACGAAGTCGCTAGCCGTGATGTAAAAGTATTGGTAGTCGGTAACCCTGCCAACACGAACGCACTTATCGCTCAGCGTAATGCACCAGATCTTGATCCACGCAACTTCACTGCAATGACTCGTCTAGACCATAACCGTGCTATGGCACAGTTGGCTGGCAAGACTGACAGCACTGTAAATGACGTGAAGAAAATGATCATCTGGGGCAACCATTCGTCAACTCAGTATCCAGATCTAACCGCTTGTACAGTAAACGGCAAGCCTGCGCTAGATTTAGTTGATCGTGAATGGTACGAAGCGACTTATATCCCAGAAGTACAACAGCGCGGTGCTGCGATCATTAAAGCTCGCGGTGCATCATCTGCCGCTTCTGCTGCCAACGCTGCTATCGCACACATGCGTACGTGGGCGCTAGGTACTGATGAAAACGATTGGGTATCTATGGGCGTTTACTCAAACGGCGAATATGGTATTGCTGAAGGTTTGATCTACTCATTCCCATGCACATGCACTAACGGCGACTGGTCTATCGTAGACGGCGTTGATGTATCATCAGATTTCTCAAAAGAGAAAATGGCTGCCACTGAGCAAGAGCTTAGTGAAGAGCGTGATGCAGTAGCACATTTACTACCGTAAATCTAAGCTGCTATCCAGTAAGCTATGATTTAAGTAGTAAAGATAAGTAGTATAAAAAAGCCCTCTGAAATATGAGGGCTTTTTTGTGTCTATGAGAAGTAGGCAAGTGAAAATAACCTATGTTTCTTTCTTAAACTGGTAAAAGCGATTTACCGTTAATACAATTGATAACGTTAGATAAACGTTGATTAACAGCTATTAAAATAAAGCTTGTTACAATGAATATGTCAATTTGAATAATAAGCACATTAAACAATAAGTACGACTATATTCGTACCATTTAAGGAGAAAAATTATGTTGGGTGAACCAGAATACAGTATGAATGAGTTATTTGCTCAGTTAGGCCTCGACAGCTCTGATGAGGCAATTGATAATTTTATCGCAGCAAACCAATTAGATAGCGAAGAAAAACTAACAGAGGCTAGTATTTGGACGGATAATCAGCGTATGTTCCTGCAGGAAGAATGGCAAAAAGATGCAGCATGGGTAGAAACCATCGATGAGCTAAATGTCCGTTTACATCCTGACGCATAGAAGTTTATAACGATATTATAAAAAACCCCGCGATAGTCTTAATATCGCGGGGTTTTTTATGTCTGGACTAACACTAAACATCAAATTTGCTTTTCGCGCCACTCAAGTAAATCTGCGACATCTTGATGAATACCTGCTTTTAATGCTTCTATTCCATCATAGCGACGCTCACCATGCAAAAAGTGTAGGAAACGTACGTGTAAGTTCAATCCGTATAAGTCAGCTTGTAACTGTGGAAAATGGATTTCTAGTCGCCAGTCATCACCTTTATCAACAGAAGGTCTTTTGCCAATATTAGCCGTGCCGAACAAACTATGCGGACGCAATCCGGCAATACCTGTATGACTATCGGTGGCAAGCGCAGTCAAGCCATCAGCTATTACATTACCATTATCATCTAAGCTCACCACATCGACTGCAAAAATACCATGCAGGGCAGGCTTTATTCGTTGCAAATCGATATTTGCGGTAGGGAAGTCTATTGTTCGTCCTATCTGGTCGCCGCGCACAACCACTCCTGTGATTGCATAGTCACGACCAAGTAATCTGTTGGCCGCCTGAAGGTCACCTGCCAATAGTAAGTCACGAACACGAGTAGAGCTGATACGGGCAGCGTCGTTATCGGTCGTATCAATACTGTCGCTATCAGTAACCGTATGCAGGTTGGTCACATCCAAACCATAACTACGCAAAAACTGACTGTCGCCAGTACGATCATGGCCGAAGCGAAAGTCATCGCCCAGCACCAATGCTTTTACGTTCAAACGCTTGGCTAATATATCGGCAAACGCTTGTGCTGATAGCGAGCGAAATTCTGTATCAAAACCTGCTACGATCAACGCCTCAACGCCATATTCTGCTAGCAGTGCTTGCTTCTCTGCCAGATTCGTCAGACGCGCAGGCGCTTTAGCAGGTGCAAAAAATTCGCGTGGCTGCGGCTCAAAGATCATGACCGCCGCACCCAAGTTTTGGGTATGTGCAATCTCACGAACTTGGGCTAGCATGGCTTGGTGACCAAGGTGCACACCGTCGAAATTGCCGATAGTGAGCACGCAAGATGCCAACTCTACTGGGACAGTGTCCGTAGATGAAGTGTGTGGCGACGAAATCAGTTGCTCAAGAAAATAGGTTTTCATAAGTTTTCAGCTATGATGAGACCAAATAAAAAACGAAAAAACACATCTATGCTTAAAATTGATGTGTCTAAAACCAGCCATTATAAAGTAAAATAGCCACACTAACATCCTATAGTCTACGTGTAATGCAACTATGGCGCATAGGGTGGCTATTCTTTATTGCCAATGATGCTAATACCAATCCTAACAACAATCTCGACAACGATGGAGATCTTATGTCTGCTGCTGCCTTAAATACTATACCAACCGAACTATCGACATATCAGCTCACCGATCAGTTCGTTGTGCAGCGTGCAAGTAAAGAAGATTTAGCAGAAGTCTTAGCCATTTATAATCAAAGCATACCGGGCAAACAAGCAACAGCCAATCTTGCATTGGTTACGCTAGAGGAGCGTGCTGCTTGGTTTAATGAACATTTGGATAGCACAACCAGACCGATATATGTGGTCAAAGTACTACCATCAGATGATGGAGCTCAGACAAAGGCGCCAATAGTCGCATGGGGCAGTTTTAGTGATTTGTACGCACGTACGGCCTATCACATTAGTACCGAGATTAGCATTTATCTAAATCAAGATTATCAAGGCAAAGGGTTAGGCAGTTTGCTGACTCGTTGGATGTTGACGCAAGCACCAAGCCTAGGTATTCGAAATATCATCGCCCTCGTCTTTGCTCACAACCATCCAAGCTTAGGATTATTCCGTAAGCTTGGCTTTGAGCAATGGGGTTATATGCCCGAAGTTTGTGATATGGAAGGGTTTATCGCTGATGTTGTGATGCTTGGTAAATCAGTGACATCAGACGATATCTCAGATAAAGCGTCTGAAACAATTTAACTTAAAACGCTCTAACCCAAAATCTTCCATTGACCTTCTATCTTCTGTAGCTGGTAGGTCAGTGGTGCAGGTTCGCTCTGTCCTTTTAGCATCAGCTCGCCGGTGATGGTGGCACGAGTTTTATCATCGTTGTATTTGGTATCAGTAATCGTAACGCCATCCACCGTTTGCTGAAACGCAGACTGGGTATTGGCAAGCTCTTCTTCGAAGTTTGCCATATCAACTTGGTAATATGACGCCGCATCCTTCACGTCACCGTAATATAAGCTGTTTAGGGCTTGCTTGACAGTATCGTCTGGCGTACCGGCTTGAGTCGGATTGGTCACTAGGCTTTTTTGTTCGGCCGCTTCAGTGACTGGATTAAGATTATCACTATCAATCGCTGTCTTGTCTTCAGCGCTATCTGTAGTTTTACCTGTTTCGCTAGCACTGTCATTGGTCATTGCTTGGTCAGTCGTATCATTGTCTAATGTGACGTCTTCTGAGGTATCCACGGTCGCTGCCACATCTTCATTATCGATAGCAGTTTCAGCCGACTCATTATTGCTACAACCGCTAATAAGGAGTCCAGTGCTTAGTACACCAGTTGCTAGCAAAATTGGTAAGCGCTGAAAGATTGGCTGTTTCGTTGTCATATCAAACCTCAAATGTCATTTATTCATTAATGATCTATTATGACAATTATTAGCAGCGCGCATTGTCATTTCTCATAACAGGCTTGTTTTGGTTTCGTAAGCCTGCCATAAGTTTGCTTATACTTTGTCCTAACCGTGCTTTAGCTGACGCGGACGGAACCCTGTCGCTAGCAATACCACACCGTAAACCAGCGCTCCGACAGCACACATAATAATCAGCGCGACGATACGCTGCCACTGAGCCTGATCGGTAGGAAAGTAAGGTAGCATAAAATAAAGCACGCCAATCATAGAGCCAGTCGAGATAGCAAACTGCGTAAATAACTTTTTCCAATGCGGACCGAAACGGAAAATATCACGCTTGTGTAAGAAGTAATATAGTAAGCCTGCGTTTACAAAAGCAGCGCCAGTCGTAGCCAATGCTAGACCACCATGTAACGGTATCTCTAAGAAATAAAATATCCCGATAAAAATAACACTAAAGATCATATTGGCGATGACAGAGATGATGCCGATTTTGACAGGGGTTCTGGTGTCTTGACGCGCAAAGAATGCAGGAGCAAAGATTTTAATAAGCATAAATCCTAAGATACCACCTGCCATACTACGTAGAGCCAGTGAGCTCATTTGGGCATCACGTAAGGTAAACTCACCACGTAAAAACAGCGCTTGCATCAATACATCTGCGAGTACAAATAGGGCGGCTGAGGCAGGCACACCGACCAAGATGATAAGACGTGCTGCCCAGTCGATGGTCTTTTTAAAACTGACATCGTCTTTTTGAGCTTCACTTTTTGACAGACTTGGTAATATGACGGTACCAATCGCCACGCCAATCAGACCTAATGGCAGCTCGCTCATACGTTCAGCTGCGTAGAGCCAAGAGACGGAACCGCCAATCATTAACGAGGCAAAGATGGTGTTTAATAGTAAATTAATCTGAGTAACAGAAACACCAAAGATAGCAGGTAACATCAATTTTAAAATTCGACGAACGCCTTCGTGCTGGAAGTCGATTTTTGGCGCGACAAGCAGCTTTTGTTGCCAGAGCTGCGGCAGTTGAATCAAAAACTGTAGCAAACCTGCGATAGCAACGGCATAGCCAAGCGCCATGATGGGTGTATCAAACATTGGCGCAAAAATAAGAGCACCACCAATCATACACAGATTCAACAGCACTGGCGCAAAGGCGGGTGCTGCAAAACGACCGTAGCTTTGTAGAATACCACTGGCAAAGGCTGTCATAGAGATGAATAGCAAATATGGAAAGGTAAGACGCAATAACTCAGCGGTAATGGCAAACTTGTTGGGTTGATCGGCAAACCCAGGGGCAAACAACGTCACTACCCAAGGTGCGATTAAGATGACAACCACTGTCAGCATCGATAATACTAGCAATAATGCGCCCGAGGTACGACTGACCAAAATCTGCACTTGCTGTAAGCTGTACTTTTCTTTGTATTCAGACAGTACTGGCACGAACGCTTGGCTAAACGCACCTTCTGCAAATAGTCGTCTTAAGAAGTTTGGGATTTTGAAGGCGACCAAAAAGGCATCCATCAAACCACCTGCACCAAAAACCCCTAGCAATACAACATCACGTACCAAACCTAAAATACGCGATAACATGGTCATACTACTGACCACCATGGTTGAACGAAATAACCGACTTTTTGCCATGAGAACCTATCTTGCTAAGTTGTATATTGAGATTGAGTTATGTGCTGATGTGATATGGATAAAAAACTGACGAATTATATCACTTTCACCATTGAGATAAATGGATTGAGTGTGGAATATGATATGTGGAAAAATGAGACTTCTTATCTTAGATCGTTTTATAAATTTCGTTTAGTATTTGAAATAACTGAGCCCGCTTATCAATCATAGATTCTCTGTAGCTAGCTGCGTCATTTTCATCAAAAGGTATATCTAAAGATGCCACTCTTTTTCTGAAGGCTATCACTGTTTCACCATATAATCTTAGTGAAACTGAAGCTTCGCTATAACCAAATAGCAATAATAAGGATTCTGCTGTAGTCAATTCACTAAAGCTATTGAATAGATCATGTTGAGCATCTAATAAAATGTTTGATTTGGGAACAGAGCTATCTAGTATTAACCTTCTACGCCAATCAGAATATAATGACCAATACCTTAAAGCAACGTTATTGAAAGACTCTGTTTTTTCTGCCACTTCTTTTAGCATCTCGAATTCACGTGCAACTTTCGCCTTCTTGCGATCATTACGATGCTGAGTTGTAGACAGTACAAAAGCAATAATGCCTGTTATAAATGCACCCAAGCCAATCTTAACTGCTGAATCAACTACCTCGATTCAAGTCATAAATTCTCCATACAGTAATTCATATTAGACCACTTCCTGCTTTAATAAGTTCGAGATACTCTCACGCAACCTTGCCCATTCAAAATAATCACCAGGGTCAGTCTTACGCCCAGGCGCGATATCGCTATGGCCTGTTAAGTGGCGACGTGTTTTGGGATAGGCCTTATAGATGGCGGCAATTACTTCGGCTAGCTGCTCATATTGAGCAGAGGTGAAGGACACAAAATCCGACCCTTCAAGCTCGATGCCAATGCTATAATCATTACATTCAGGTCGACCCAAATAGCTAGACCGCCCAGCATGCCACGCCCGTTCGTTGAAATTGACAAACTGAGTGATAGCGCCATCACGCTCGATAAACAAGTGCGCTGATACTTCCGCACCTTTGATTGTTTGAAAATAAGGATGAGCATCCCAGTCTAGTTGATTGGTAAATAATGCTTTTACATAATGCGTGCCACTAGCGTCGCAGGCACCGAATTCATTCGGTGGTAGACTGATATTGTGTACGACGATTGCGTCAATACTTAAACCTTTTGGCCTTACATTGTAATTGGGTGAGGCTAGCCAAGTGGCTGCTGATAGTAGACCATCTTTGATGGACATTGGTGAGGTAGATGCTGAGTTTGGTGATAATACGGGCATAATACTCTCTTTTTATACTAGTATTGATAATGGTGTGATAGATAATCTATCTAAATAGCTAAACGATAGTGGGCGACGTGTTTGGTTTTTTGACCCAGAAACTTTAATAACGCTGATAGCGTATGAATAATAACGTGCGAGATTTTAACTCATGTCTATAAAACTGACGTCCATACCTATCGATTGTACGCTAATGACCATTGGCCTGCGAGCACGTCTGCCATTAGCTGTAGCAGGGTTATTGCTCTCGGCTCAAACACAGGCGTTTTTACCAACGCCGCTCTCTGTCCTTGAATCAGATACATTGTCACCTGAGGCATCTAGCATAGCACCTACTAGCACAGCACCTACTTATTCTAATTCAGATGCATTATCTGAGTCGGGTAGCATCAGTAGTGCTGAACCTAATATTCAAAATAGTACTTTATCTGAATCAAGCTTAGCGACAGAGCAGCTACTATCAACATGGCGGCAACAAGTAAAAGCAGACAAGTTGGCACAGCATACAACATGGCGACGTTTATTATATTTTTACGATGATAAAAACAGTGTATTGGGTAAAAAGAAAACCGAGAGTTTGGTTGATGATCCGAGCTTTTTTTTAAGTGAAAATGGTCAACGAGATTCAGGTGCAGAGTTGGATGCAATGCTCGCGGCACTTGCACAAGAGTTGGTGTCATCATCGGCGACTGATAATGACCAAGCAAAAACTGATACCAATAACAATTCTGTCTTATGCCGTTTTCCAGCGCGAGTGGCATGGTTGACAGAGGTGCTAGCGATCGATGCTGCAAGTCTATCTGCTGAGTGTCCAGAGCTGGATGAATGGATGCAGACCATTGCACCTGAGCAGCTATCTATCATGTTTGCGCAGGAGTATTTGGACAATCCGCTCTCTGCATTTGCTCATACGCTGTTACGCATTGACTCAAAAGCGAGCATCACCGACCCAAATCAAATCGATAAGGCTTATGCGCTGAACTACACGGTAGACGGTGATCCAAACGACAGTTTCCCGATCTATGCTACTAAGTCAATGATTGGTAGCTACAACAGCGCTATCGAAATTGACCCTTATCCAGAGATGCTAGCGAAATACCTGCAAGACGATGAACGGGATACGTGGACATATCAGTTGGGTCTGACGCCGAAGGAAGTTCAGCAGATTATGCGCCACGTTTGGGAAACCAAAGCATTGAAGATGCCGTATTACTTTACCACGGACAATTGTGCTTCTGAGATTCTACGTCTTATTGATGTGGTCCGTCCGCAGCAAAACCTACTGAGTCAATTGTCTTACGCAGTCGTGCCTTCTGATGTGATTCAACTATTAAATGATGAGCAGTTGCTGGCAAGTACGATTTATACGCCTGCTGATAATACCTTACGTCAATCTCAGCTCAATGAGAAAAAACAACAGCGCGCGCAGTTGGGCTATCATAATAGCGCTAAACAAACCGTGAATGAGATCAAGTCTGCGCAGCTCAATCCTGTATCGAGCATGTCAGCTGATGGGCAAACACTACTCAAGCGTCAAATCGACGTATCGGATAATAATCCGATAGACAGGCATCCGCTACAACTGGGTACGATAGGTATAGGGCAGCGTGGCGATGATGACTATATGGATATTGGGTTTCGAGCGGGGTTTCATGATACGCTTGACCACGCCTCAGGGTATCCACAATTCTTTAATTTAGAAGGGCTGGCTGCGACATTACGATTGTATGACACAGATGACAGTAAGCCCAATCAGCCAGACAGTGTGGTCTTGCAAAACGTCACGTTGATTCGTGGCCGCTCTTTTAACCCTGTTAATGCTGTCAAAAAAGGCAATACTTGGGGCGCCAGTATTGAGGCGACGCGAGTAAACGATGGATCGCAAGAGGCAGGTACGGATCATTTGGTCGGTAGCGTGGGTTACGAAAAAGGCTGGTCATGGGCATTTGGTACACCAGCTGCAGGTACTGGTGAGATGCCGCCGCAACTGTGCTATACGTTTTTGGCAGGTACGGGGCAAGTAGGACGCGGTATCAATAAAGGCTTTCGTCTAGGCGCAGGTATCAATGCTGGCTGCCGTTATCAGATTAACAATCAGTTACGCGCGCAAGCTGAATTGCAATTGCCATATTGGTATCATGGCAGCAGCGATGAAACCTACGTCCGTGGTCATTATTGGCAACCAATCTCAAGCTTAGGGCTGCAATACGACATTGATGAAAAACAGGCATTACGTATCAATGCCAATTACGAATGGCAAGAACGTATCGATGCCAATGATAATATACAGCTATCGTACAGACGGTATTTTTAGACACTGATTTAGGCGTTAATTTAAACAAAATGGCTTCTAAGTGCTGTAATGGTTGTATAAAGGAAGTTGTATAAAGGAAAAGATGCTTTATGAGTACGCAAAATTTACTAATTATCGGACAAGGTGATATCGGCCTGCCAGTGACCAATAAACTTGCCCAAGATGGCTATTGTGTGACTGGGCTTGCTCGTAGTCAGCGCGACCACTATGATTTGGTAGATAGCGCAGATTTTTTGCAGGCTGATGCATTGACGCTGACGGTCGATCAGCTACAAGCGTTTACTCATATTGCGATTATCGTCACCCCTGATGAGTATTCGACCAGCGGTTATCACAACAGTTATCTAGCGATTAGTCAGCATTTGGCAGCGCTTACTCCACAGCTCGCCAAACTTGAGCGTGTAGTATTTATTTCTTCTACTGGTGTCTATGGTCAGGACAATGGTGAGTGGATTGATGAGCATACTGTACCTGTTACGCCTGCGCGTGAAGCCTCGAAATTCATATTGCAAGCAGAACAAGCGCTGCAACAAGGCTTTGGTGATAAAGCCATTATTATTCGCCCCAGTGGTATCTACGGTCGCGAGCGCTTAATGCGACTACGCAAGGCTCGTGAGCCAAATAAAGATCCAGTGCCAGCTGAGCATTGGAGCAACCGTATTATGGATTGCGACTTGGTCAATATCATCGCCAAAGTGTTGACGATAGAGACACCAAAGTCTGTCTATCTAGCAACGGACTATCGACCTGTTACTACGTTTGAGCTAGGGGTTTGGCTCAGTGAGCAGGTTGGCGAGACACCTCCTACTATTGATAATACAAAAACCTCAGTGACAGGAAAACGTTTGCACAGCAACATTCCGTTAGCTTGGCTTGATTATGCTGACTGGCAGACAGGCTACCGCGATATTTTAAATCATCAAGAGTAAGCCTTTAGAGTTAAGCCTTAAAGAGTAAAATAGCCCTTGGTATAATCGTTTTTATTTGTTTCATATTTTATGGAGATTTCATGTCCCAGCCTTCTACTTCTGATGACCGTTTGTCTCATGCTAATCTGGCAACAGAAAGCGGGCAGCTAGCAGAAGGTCATGTCCAAAAAAAGGCTGAGCAATCGTCTATATTAGCTGATTCACAGCAACCTGCGATCGTACATCCTAACTTTGATCCCAAACAATCTCCTCTTGACCCTGCCAGACCATTGAGTGATATTCCTGAGCCTGCTCGTCGCCTGAATGGTCAACTGCGCAGGCTCTACGGTAACTCGACTCGGTTCTATCAGCCCAATGCAGACAGCTTATCGAAATGGTCGCTGATTGCTTCAGAAGCACTGGCTGAGCATTTATCATTGCTGAATGCGGCACAGCTTATCGAATTGCCGGATAGCTTTTATCAAAATCATAGTGAGCAGCCACTAATATCGACATTATCGGATATGACGTTGTTAGATATGTCAGATATTCAACAGGCGATTCGCGCTTATCCAAAACTGAACCGTTATGGGTTTTTGCCTACTCATAGCGCTACAGGAATTGAGTCAAACAACGATTCAGATAATGACAGCAAAGCTCAAAATTCTGCATTATCTATGCGCGCATTGACCAAACGCTATAATCCTGATGAGCTACTCAACAGTCTGTATGCCGACGATTGGCAAGTGATACTACAGCCGCAGCAGTTTGAGACAGGCGAGGGCAGTTTGGCCACGGATATCATGGCATGTAGCGTGGCCGTCCATGTGCTAAAGCAATGTAGTACCCGTAAGAGTATCAATCATAGTTATAGCGCCGCAGAAATATGTCAGCATGTGCGTAGCTATTTGCTGAGTCAGATCGTTTGTGAGCCATCGCAGCGCCACGCATATCGTCAGATTCGACTATTTGCTGGTCATATTATTGTTGCCGCTTATCATTTGGGTTGGGAGATACAAGTCCGAGCAGATGGACAGAGCTATTTTAATATCTCGTCGCGTAGTGGTTTGTTGACTCGCTATGCCAATATGCAGGATTATGAGATCAATGGTTGGTCAAGCTGATCAATAATGCGTACAATAATGCAAATTTTTTGCCCCCTCTTTTTGCTGATAGGAATGTCATAATGTCTCATGTAACACGCCCTCAAGACCCTACATTTTCATCTCATCAATTTATTCAACTGGCTCTAGACAACCAAGTGCTCAA